>NC_017384.1:0-1200000 GCF_000223375.1 Ketogulonicigenium vulgare WSH-001
TAAAACAACAAACCCGTAGCTTACGCTGCGGGTTTTGTTGTTATTGCATCGCAGATCCCATGGTCAAACCAAACGCCCCGCCTCCCGCGGGGCTTTCCGCATTGGCGGCACAGCACAGACAAAACCATGCACAGGCAGCCCGCAGGACAGACAAAATAGGGGCGACACCGCGCAAGGCAAGTGGATGGCGAGGCAAGCGCGGCCAGCTGAAAACCGCATGTGACGAGGCCCGTCAGCAGGAAGCGCGGCTTGCGCCGCGCCATCCCTCACGGTCGGTCTGGGTGATCTTGCGGTTGGTCAGAGTATGGGGCGCTATCGGGGCAGGCAAGGAAAGCTGTGCTGCTTTATGCGCGGTGCTGTGCAAAAGGCGGCGGTTTCAATCGCGCGGGACGATCATCGGCGTAGCCGTCACCGGATCGGGGATGATCAGGCAAGAGATGCCAAAGACGTCGCGGACGACCTCCTCGGTGATGACCGCACGGGGTGCGCCAGTCACAATGATCGCGCCGTCTTTCATGGCGATGATGTGATCGCCATAGCGGCAGGCTTGGTTCAAATCGTGCAAGACCGCAACCAGAGTGCGGCCTTCGTCGCGGTTCAGGCGACGGCACAGGTTCAGCAGCTCGATCTGATGGGCGATATCCAAAAAGGTGGTCGGCTCGTCCAGCAACAGCAGCGGGGTTTCCTGCGCCAGGGCCATGGCGATCCAGACGCGCTGGCGTTGGCCGCCCGATAGCTGGCTGACGGCGCGATCTGCCAGATCCGCGACGCCGGTGGCGATCAGCGCCTTGGTGCAGGCGCTTTCATCCTCTGATGTCCAGCGCTGGAAGAACTTTTGATGTGGAAAGCGGCCGCGCGCGACCAAATCATAAACCGTCATACCATCGGGCGCGATGGCCGTCTGGGGCAGCAGGCCAAGGCGTTTGGCAACTTCCTTTTCAGGATGGGTATGAATGGCTTTGCCGTCCAGATAGACCTCGCCGCTTTTGGGCGGGCTGAGGCGCGCGAGCGAGCGCAGCAACGTCGATTTTCCGCAGGCATTGGGCCCCACGATGACGCTGAATGCGCCATCGGGGATATCGACGTTCAGCCCTTGGGATACGATCTTGCCGTCATAGCCGTTGGTCAAGTCGCGGGCGTAGAGGCGTGTGCTTTGGTGATCCATTATCATGTTTCCGCGCCTAATCCGTTTTGCGCCATTCACGGCTGAGAAGATACAAAAGATAGGCGCCGCCCATCGCGCCGGTGACCAGCCCGACCGGGATCTGGAACGGGGCCAGCAGACGTTGGGCGACAAAGTCAGCGGCCAGCAGCAAAACGGCGCCGATGCTGGCGGTGCAGATCAGGTCGATGCCGGGGGATTTCGCAATCCGTTGTGCCAGTTGCGGTGCCGCAAGCGCGATGAACCCGATCGGCCCGCCGACCGCAATGGCAGCCGCCGCAAGACAGATCGACACGCCGATCAGTTGCAGTTGCGCGCGGTGGTGGTTCAGCCCTAGACTTGCGGCGATATCTTGCCCCATCTCAAGAATGCGTAACTTTGGTGCAAGCAACAAGGACAGCGGCAGCAGCAGCGCGCACCACAAGATCAGTGGGACCACCTGCGGCCAAGTCACGCCATTCAGATTGCCATGCAGCCAGAGGCGTGCGGCTTGGGCGGCCTCTAGCTCGGCGCGGGTCATGAGAAAGGCGTTAAAAGCCGACAGCATTGCCCCGACGCCAATGCCGACCAGAATCAGCCGCTGGCCATGCACGCCGCGCCGCAGGGCCAGCAGATAGACCGCCAGGGCTGTCGCGAATCCGCCAAGGATCGCGCCAAAGGACAGGCTGATGCCGATGGCCGTGCCTTCGACCAGCATCAGCACCAGAACTCCGGTGCCAGCCCCGGCTGTAAAGCCGACGATATCGGGGCTGGCAAGGGGGTTGCGCGCGAGGGCCTGAAAGATACCGCCTGAAATCCCAAGGGCGGCGCCGATGAACAGGCAGGCTATGATGCGCGGCAGGCGCAGGCCCAGCACCACCAGATCGGCCACGCTGTCTTGGCTTTGGCCTGTGATAACAGACCATACACCTAGCGGGGAAATGGCAAAGGCTCCCGTCAGTAGCGTCATCAGCACCAGCGCAAGGCTGGCGATCAGCGCGATCTGTGTCACCCAAAGGGTGCGCGGGTGATAGGGAATCGCAAGGCCGGGCAGCGGGCGAAAGACCGGGCGTTTTGATGGGGTCTGTGTCATTTCCGGCTGCCATCCTTGCCCATAATCACCAACCACAGCAGCACCGGCGCGCCGATAAAGGCTGTCACGATCCCGACCTCCAGCTCGCCCGGGGGGACAACGACGCGGCCCAGAATATCACTGGCCAGCACGATGACGGGGCCAAGGCCGACGCAATAGGGTAAGATCCAGCGCCAATCAGGGCCGACAATCAGCCGCACGGCATGCGGCACCATCAGCCCGACAAAGCCAATGGGCCCGGCCGCCGCTGTTGCGCCGCCGCACATCAGGGCAATCGCGACAAAGCTAAGGGCACGGGTCTGCCCCAGTTTGACACCAAGGCTGCGGCCGACATCATCGCCCAAGGCAACGGCATTCAGCCGTCCGCCCAATCCCACTGCAATCATCGCGCCGACCGCGATAAAGGGCAGCACCTGGAAGGCGACCTCGGGCGTGCGGTTCGACAGCGATCCCACGATCCAGAACCGATAGGAATCAAAGGTCTGGCTGTTGGACATCGTGATGATGCCAGTAATGGCGCCAAGGCAGGCGGTGATGGCCGCGCCTGCCAGAACCAGCCGCACCTGCTGCACCGCGCTGCTGCTGCGCCCCGATAGCGTATAGACCAACGCCGCCGCGCCGCCGCAGCCAACAAGGGCGAACCAGACATAGCCGGGAAAGCTGTTGATCCCCAGCATGGATATTGCCAGAACGACCATCAACGCTGCGCCCGCATTGATCCCGAGCAGGCCCGGGGCGGCCAGCGGGTTGCGCGTCAACGCCTGCATCACCGCGCCGCTGAGGCCCAAGGCGATCCCGACCAGCAGGCCCAGCAGCGTGCGGGGGATGCGCAATTGCCAGACGATGATCGCGTTGCGGCTGCCGTCGTTGTCGATCAGGGCGCGCCACACCTCGGGCAGGGGGATGGGCCGTGCGCCAATGCCGATGCTGAGAAAGAACAACCAGGCCAAAGCGGTCAAAATGACCACAAGGCCGATCAAGCGCCAGGCCATCCGGCGCCCAAATGCGGCGGCGGGCCGACGATGTGTTGTCGCCTGAAGGGGTGGCAGTGCGGTCATCGGAAAGCAGGGTCGCCAGTTGTTGACTAAATTAGTAAGGATGCCCTAATTGCCCTAACACCTCCCTCATGCGGATACAATCATCATGAAATCTGTTCTGTTCGGACTAAGCTTTGCCAGCGCAGTATTGATCGCACTGCCGATGAACGCCTTTGCGCAAGACGTCATTCATACCGCGCCGCGTGCGCTGGTGGATATGGGCAGCGACGCCGCTGATGGCGTCTTTCCGCGCACGGTGCGACATATGTTGGGCGCGACCGTTCTGACGCAAGAGCCGCAGCGTGTCGCCATTATCTCGACCGGGCAGTTTGATAGCGCGCTGGCCGTGGGTGTGGTGCCGACCGCCAGCACGCGGGGCGCCGGACAGGCGGGCATCGTTGATGACTATTTGCTAGACTATTATCCGCAATATGCGTCGCAATTGGCGCAAGTCATTGATCTGGGCCTGCGCCTTGATATCGATCTGGAAGGCCTCGCCCAAACGCGCCCCGATCTGATTTTGGTCAATGCCGCGCGCGACACGCCCGAGGAGCGCGCCCAGTATGAGCTGCTGTCGCAGATCGCGCCGACAGTGGTCACGAATGCGACCGGCGTGAACTGGAAAATCATCTTTTTGTTGACCGCAGATGCGCTGGGGCGGCGCGAGCAGGCCCAAGCCTATCTCGATGCGTTCCATGCCGACGCCGATGCCTTTGCGGCGACGCTGGGCGACACGCCGCCAGAAGTGTCCTTTGTGATGTCCACGGGGGATCGCAATCGCATCTGGGGCGTGCCGTCCTTCTCGGGCAGCATCGCCGAGGATATGGGCCTGGCGCGCCCCGCCACGCAACGGTTTGATAAAACGTCCGAAGATATCAGTGTCGAGCTGATCGACCAAGCCGATGGCGATTGGATTTTTTACGGTGGCCGCGGGGATGGCCTGCGCATTTTGACCCAAGCACCGCTGTGGCCGACACTGGAAGGTGTGATGGCTGGCCGCGCGGTCGAGGTGGATTTCGACCCCTATTTCTTTAACGCAGGACCGACCGCTGCACGGATTGTGCTGGATCAGGTCTCGGCAACAATTGGGCAATAGGCCGATGCACGGGCTTGGACCTTGGGTGCTGCGCGGTGCGCTTGCGCTGGCGGTAACGTTTGGCGTGGCAACGGCGGCGATCGCGCAAACGGGCGATCACGCCTCGCCGCGCGTGCTGGTTGATATGGGCAGCGCTGCGCCCGACGGCGTGTTCCCGCGCAGCGTGCGCCATATGTTTGGCGAGACTGTGCTAGAGGCCGCGCCGCAGCGGATTATCGTCATCTCGACGGGGCAATTGGATGCGGCGATTACGCTGGGCATCGTGCCGGTTGGCGCGACAGCGGGCGACAATGCCGATATCTATCCCGCCTATTTAGGGGCGGCCTTTCCGCAGCATATTGCCGCCATGGCCGAGGTTGCGAATTTAGGCGACCGCAGTGGCCCTAATCTGGAATTGATCGCCCAGCTTCGCCCAGATCTGATCTTTATGAACCAAGCGGTGCTGCAACAGGATTTCTTTGACACGCTGTCGCAGATTGCGCCGGTTGTCGTCACGCGCGGCAATGGGGTCAACTGGAAGGTCGATTATCTGTTACTGGCACAGGCCTTGGGTAAGGGCGGCGAGGCGCAGGCCTTTTTGGATCAGTTCCACGCCGATGCGGATGCCTTTGCGGCAAACCTGCCCGCCGATCCGCCCAGCGTGTCACTGCTGCAATCTACAGGGGCGCGCACACGTGTCATGGGTGTGACCTCGCTTGGGGGTGGTATTTTGGAGGATCTCGGCCTGTCTCGCCCGCGAAGCCAGCAGTTCGACAAAAATTCCGAGGATATCAGCCTCGAGCTGTTGGATCTGGCCGATGCGGATTGGATCTTTTACGGCACGAATGGCACAGGCGATCAGGCACTGCAGAATGCGGCCCTTTGGCCCAGCCTGTCGGCGGTGGCCGCAGATCGCGCCGTTGCGATTGATTTTGACGCTTTCTACCTCAATACCGGCCCGACCGCTGCGCGCGTCGTGCTGGACACTGTGATCGAGACGCTGAGCGAATGACCAAATCCCTTGCCCCGACCGCACTGGACAGTAATCACGGCAGCGCCGCGCCCGATGGCGTGTTTCCACGCGATGTGCAGCACGAAAACGGTATCGCTGTGATTGCCGCCGCCCCCGCGCGGATTGCTGTTATCTCGACAGGGCAGCTGGATTGCGCTGTGACATTGGGCGTGGTGCCGGTTGCGGCAACGCAAGGCCATGGCACCGGCGTGTTCGAACCCTATCTGGCACAGGCATTCCCGCAGCTGGCCCGCGCGCTTGGCAGTCTGACCGATATCGGCGACCGCAAGGCGCCGGATCTGGACAGGATGCGGGATCTGGCGCTGGATCTGATCTTTATGAATGCGGCGGGTGATCGCAATCAGGTCTATGGGCAGATGGCCGCCCTTGCGCCGACGGTTGTGACCCGTGGCACTGGCGTGAACTGGAAGGTCGATTTCCTGCTGATGGCGCATGCTTTGGGCAAAGCAGGGGCCGCGCAGAATTACCTGCAAGACTTCGTCCGCGATGCGGCTGCTGCGCCCGTCACGCGTGGTACTGTCTCGTTCGTGCAATCCAATGGACGCCGCCTGACGGTGATGGGACGGCGGTCGTTCATCGGCAGTATCGCGGATGATATGGGC
The DNA here is from genome assembly GCF_000223375.1 of Ketogulonicigenium vulgare WSH-001. Lineage (NCBI taxonomy): Bacteria > Pseudomonadati > Pseudomonadota > Alphaproteobacteria > Rhodobacterales > Roseobacteraceae > Ketogulonicigenium > Ketogulonicigenium vulgare. Next base: position 5,982 of record NC_017384.1, read on the forward strand.
CTGACCCGGCCCGCGGCGCAGGCGTTCGAGGGCACCTCGCAGCAAATCGAGGCGTCCGATATCGCCAAGGTCGATGCCGATTGGATCATCTATGCCGGCCAAGGGGCGGGCGTGCAGATGATCCACGCCATGCCCGGATGGAAGGCGCTGCCTGCGGTCAACGCCGGCCGCGCGATCGAGGTCGATTATCAGCCGTTTTTCAATAATGCAGGCGCCACCGCCGCCCGCATTGCACTGACGCAACTTTGTAATATTCTATCGGAGTAAGACCATGTCCTTTATTGCCCCCACCGACGTTCCAGTAGGCAAGGGAAGCGCGGCCTCCGATGGCGTATTCCCGCGTGATGTGACCCATTTCTTTGGTGATATGTCTGTTCCGACGCGCCCAAAGCGGGTGGTGGTTCTGGCGACCGGCCAGCTGGATCAAGCGATCAACCTGGGTGTGGTGCCCGTCGGCACGACGATCAACGGCTTTCCCGATGCCGTGCCGTCCTATCTGGCGGAGGCTTTTCCCCAGCATGCCGATGAGATTGCACAGATCAAATCCGTCGGCGCACGCACCGCGCTTGATTTCGACGCCATCGCAGCGCTAGAGCCGGATGTCATCGTCGGGACTGCCGCGGGCGCCCATGGGCGCGCGTTTGAAACCCTCAACGCCATCGCCCCCACCTTTTTGACGGCAGGTTATGGCTATAACTGGAAGCAGGATTTCCGCCTGTTTGCCGAGCTGATGGGCGAGCGTGACGTTGCGACGCGCATCATGGCCGATTATCACGCGCGGGCAGCAGCGCTGAAAGCGCGCCTTGCCGCCGCTGGCCGCAATACGGACGAGGTCTCGTTTGGGCGTATCGCGAAAAAGGGACTAGAGGTTTATGGTCAGCGCGCCTTCGTGGGTGTGATATCGACCGATCTTGGCCTCGGGCGTCCCGCATCGCAGCAGTTCGACGCCATTATCCGCCAAGTCCCGCCCGAGGAGGCCATGGCGCTTGATGGCGATTGGCTGTTCTTCAGCCAGATCGACGCGCCACATGCACAGCTTGCGCGCGATGCGATTGCAGCGACGTGGAACGGGCTGAAACCGGTGCAATCGGGCCGGGTCCGCCATGTGTTGATCGAGCCGTGGTTCACCATGGTCGCGCCGACGGCTGCGCACATCGTTCTGGATGGAATCGAGGCTGCACTGCTGGGCAGCGATTGACCTCAGCCCTGTGACCAGCCCGGTGACCAGTCCTGTGACGGGCGGATATTCCGCCTGTCATTTGAATTTTATGCAAAGCCATTTTGCACTTAGCGCTTTGGTCAGCGTTGCATTCTGCTATGCCCCCGCCTGCGCTCCGAAAGGGACTGAAGGCGAGGCGCGAGAATACGGATGCCACTGCGGTTCACGGCAGAATGGCCGCTGGGTGATCGGGGCGATGATGCGGGCCGGTGCGCCCAGGCATTGAAACCAGATGGGATTAGCGCCAACGCCCGGTCACGCCCTCGATCGCGGCTGGCGGTGTGGGCTGCGTGACCAGATGGACGGGGCGCCGCTCGTAGAACGCATTGCCGCCTGTGACCAAGACGTAGTGCATGTTGGTATAGCCCGCCCGATAATTCGCGGCGTGAAAGAACATCGCGCCCTGAATATAGGGGTGACGCTCGCCACGGATCACGGCGCGGGCGGCCTCGCGCACAAGAGGCAGTTCGCGCATGTCATTCGTCATGATGCCGGGCGCAAATTGGCCGCGCTGGCTGACGACGCCGCAAATCGATTGCGGGTACTGCCCCGATTCAACGCGATTCATCACGACGCTGCCGACGGCGATCATGCCATCGCGGCTAGACCGTATCGATTCGAAATACATAGCCCGTTCCATACATTCCTGGGCCGAGTGTCCACGCGGACCGCCGCAGGCCGCAAGCGCCAGTGCAGCAAGGCCGAGCAAGGCGATGGCGCGGATGCGGGGAATATTCAAAAACATGGGCGGCCTATATCTATTCAAAATGCGGTATGGTCTGTGCGCCCATAAACCCATCTGGGTGGCGGGGCGTCAACCTTCTGTGGCTATCGGTCGGTTTGGCTTTGCGGGGGATCGCCTGAGCCGCATCTTGATCCGCAAAATCGCCGGGTCGCACGATAGAATTGCGCACCGATAGAGATCAAAGGATGGGACCGCCACGCCAATGCGCGGATGCAGATGGTGAATATTGAAAGCGCGCGCCGTGATATGCGCGCCAGCAAGGATCTTTTCAGGGCGGTTGCTGCGATACCGATTGGAAAAGCGCAGCCCCTGGATGCACAGACGCCTTTCTAGACTGTTGCGTGATCCAAATCGTTGAAAAATACCAACCCGCTGAGGGTGATTTGAATAAGCTGCGGCGCGCGACTGGCATGGTATTGGCGTTCCATGCTGAACGCCGCCTAGTGCTTGACCAGAGTTCCGCCCCGGTCGCTTGAACGGTCGCTTAAACGGCAAGGCTGCGGTCTAAGCGGTCCAGATAATCGTCAAATTGCTGGATCAGATCTACCCGATCCGGCATCCGCAGCCACCAGACCTGCAGCCCGTCCATCGTCGCGGCCACTTCGGTTGCGACAACATCAGGGTCAAAGTCCTTGCGAAATTCGCCCGCGTCCTGCGCATGTCGCAGCGCGGCGGCGATCCCGTCGCGGACATAATGGGACCGCGCCTCGAACCAATCGCGGGCGGGGTGGCATTTACCCAGGCTTTCACTGTTCAAGGTCGAGAACATCTGCACGATATGCGGGATTTGAACATTGCGGCGCACCAGTTTGCGCAGCCCTTCGCGGTTGGCGGCCCAGCTAGGGCCTGCATCGGCGATCAACTCATTCGTTGCGCGGTCGCGGTCCTCGAGGATGGCCAGCAGCAAATCCGTCTTGCGTGGGAAATAGTGCAAAAGTCCGGGCAGGGTCATGCCCACACGTTCCGCGATCGCGGCGAAAGAGGCGGCATTAAACCCTTGTTGTGCAAAGGCTTCGGTCGCGGCTTCGATAATCTGTCGGCGTTTAGCGGCCGTTTCCGCCGCCGGCGGCCTGCCGCGTTTGGGGCGTATGTCGCCCTGATCCGACTTGGACGTTGTGCTCACCCTTGCCTCCCTGCTCGGTGCCCAGCAAAGTGGCAGGCCAGGCGCCAAAAGCCAACCCTCGCCAATCTTTTATTGTATTTTGCCTACTGATTGATATCTAAATTCGAAATCGCGGTTAATTCCGCGATTGGGAGTGAGATTTTTGGGAGGGCCTCTATGGCCGCGGATATTTTCGCGGGCGCACAAGCGTCCGCTACCCTTGGTGCGTCGCAATCGGCGCAACCCGAGGTTTCAAAATGGTTTTTTCTGCGTTACGCGCTGGCTTATATTGGAACATTTACAGCCCTGATTACGCCGGTGGTGATGACGCTGGCGGTACGAATCGAGGCGATTGACCCGGTGAACAAAGGTGCCAATTTGGGTATCGTACTGGGTCTGGGCGCGTTGGCCGCGCTGATTGCGAACCCGCTGTTTGGTATGTTGTCAGACCGCACGACCTCGCGCTTTGGACGTCGTCGTCCGTGGATGGTGGGGGGCGTGCTGCTGGGGCTGATCTCGCTGCTGATCATTGCGCAATCCAGCTCGATCGCCGTGATCGCGTTGTTCTGGTGCATTACCCAAGGCGCGTTGAACGCCGCGCTATCCGCTTTGATCGCTGTGGTTGCCGATCAGGTACCCGAGCATCAGCGGGCCCGCGTCTCTGCAATTGCAGGCATGTCGACCAATATCGGTATGCTGGTTGGCACGGCAATCGTGGCAATGGTTGGCACGGGCGGCACTGCGATGTTCCTGTGGCCGACGCTGTTTGGCGTTGCGATGGTGCTGCTGTTTTGCCTGATCAACGATGATAAAGCCGTGCAGCCCGCTGTGCGCGAAAAGATCAGCGCGGCTGCTGTGCTGAAATCCTTTTGGGTCAATCCGGTGAAATTCCCCGATTACGGCTGGGCATGGCTGTCGCGCTTTTTGGTGTTCTATGGCACCTCGACCCTGCTGGCCTATCAGGTCTATGTGCTGATCGACATGTTCGCCGTCGCCCCCGAGGCGATCCCCGGCATGATGCTGCTGTCGACCATCATTACAGCCGTTTCGGTGGTGATTTTCGCCAGCATTGCGGGTTGGTATTCCGACCGCACCGGCAAGCGTAAGATCTTTGTCTTTATCGCCGCCGTCGTTTTCGCCATCGGCCTGACCGTGCTGGTCAGCACCGGCACGCTGACGGGCTTTTTCATCGGTATCGCCATTCAGGCGGCAGGCTTTGGTGTCTATCTGTCGATTGACCAGGCGCTGGTCGTTGACGTGCTGCCCAACCGCGAAACTGAGGCCGCAAAGAACCTTGGCGTCATGAACATCGCCAATGCCGTGCCGCAAACGCTGGCCCCCGCCATTGCACCGATCATTCTGATGGTGGGCGGGCAGGGGAACTATACCCTGCTGTTCATCGTCGCGGCCATTGTGACCTTTGGCGGCGCGCTTGCGATCCTGCCGGTAAAGGGCGCGAAGTAATGACGGATCAGACTCTGCGCGCCATGCTTTCTGGCGCGCCGTTCAACCTGGATCAGGTGGCGATTGATTGGGTCGCCGCCACCCATGCCAGCCTGTCGGATGCGGAAAAGATCGGGCAGTTGTTCGTCATCTCCTCGATGGGGTTCGACCCGACCGAGGCGGATCGCCTGCGCGATTTCGCCCCCGCTGGCATCACGCGGTTCTTTTTTGGCGACAAAGCGACAGAGGCCGGTTTCATCGACCAGCTGCGCTGCGAGGCGAAAGTCCCGTTGCTCTTCAGTGCCGATCTGGAAGGCAGCCGGATGAGCCTGCCGTTCGGGGCCGAGGCGCCGAACCCGCTGGCTTTGGCCGCTATCGATGATGTCGATGCAACGCATGAGGTCTCGACCATCATGGCGCGCGAGGCGGCGGCTTTGGGGATGAACTGGTCGTTCACGCCGGTCATCGACATCAACCACGCCTTCCGCTCGTCCATCGTGGCGACGCGCAGCTTTGGCGCGGATGTGGCGCGGGTCCAGCGTCATGCCTTGGCCGCGATTGATGCGTTCCAGGCGCAGGGCATCGCCGCGACGGTGAAACACTGGCCGGGCGAGGGGTTTGACGACCGCGACCAGCATCTGGTCACCACGATCAACCCGCTGTCGCTAGCAGAGTGGGAGGCGAGCTTTGGCACGCTTTACCGCGCGGCGGTCGATGCGGGCGTGAAATCGGTAATGTCGGCGCATATCGCGCTGCCCGCCTTTGTGCGCGAGATGATGGCGGATGCGGGGGTCGAGGCCTTCCGCCCCGCTTCGGTCAGCCGTTACCTGAACATCGACCTGCTTCGCGGACGTTTGGGCTTTAACGGTGTCATCGTGTCCGATGCGACGATGATGGCAGGCTTTGGCGCTTGGGGCCCGCGCGCGCAGATGATCCCCGAGGTGATTGAAAACGGCTGCGATATCATCCTGTTCTCGGACGATCCGGTCGAGGATGCGGGCTTTGTCGCTGCGGCTTTGGCGGATGGTCGCCTCAGCCGCGCGCGTCTGGACGAGGCTTTGTTCCGCTCGCTGGGGCTGAAGGCTTCGCTCGGGCTGCACAAGGGCGTCCCCGCGCAGCAGTTGGATCTGATCGGCACCGCCGCCGACCGCATCCGCGCGGCCGAAATCACCCGCCGCGCACCGACGCTGGTCAAGGATGTGCAGGGGCTGCTGCCGCTGTCTGTCGAAAAGCACCGCCGAATCTATGTCTATACGACGGGTGTTGTCTCGCCGATGCATACTGCTGGCGGGCCGCTGGCGCTGGTCGATATGCTGCGCGCCGAGGGGTTCGAGGTCACCGTCCATGACCGTGACAATGCGCAGATGAACCCGTGGAAGGGCTATGACCTTGTGCTTTACCTGATGGCCGAGGAAACCCTGCTGTCGCGTGAGCGCATCTTCATGAACTGGGCGGGCCTTGCGGGCCAGTTCCTGCGCGCGATGGAGCGTCCATGGCATGATGTGCCGACCGCTTTGATTTCGTTCGGCTATCCCTATTACCTTTATGATGCGCCGCGTATGCCCTGTGTCATCAACGCCTATGCCACCATGGATACGATGCAGCAGGCGGTGCTGGATGGGTTGATGGGCCGCGCGCCCTTTACAGGCACATCGCCCGTTGATCCGTTCTGCGGTCTGCCTGACGCGCCATTCTGATCAACGCGCCTCTTTTGCAAAGATGCGGCGGCGGCTACAATCGCCCTGTAGCCGCCGTTGTTGTATCATGACCCTGACTGCTTTTCCTTTGCGGCCCGGCCGCGTGCATGAAGTCGCCGGCCCCGCCGCTGCGGCCTTTGCTTTGTGCTGTGCGGCGGGTGCGGGCGATGCCGGTCTCATCTGGGTGCGTCCCGCTTGGGCAGGGGCGGCGCTGTTCCCTCATGGGCTGGCGGATCTGATCGACCCCAGCCGCATCCTGATCGCGCAGACCGCCTCTGAGGTCGATACCCTGACCGTGGCCGAAGAATCCCTGCGCGATGGTGTGCTGCCCCTTGTCATTATCGAAGTGACCAAGCCGCTGAGTTTGCGCGCCGGACGCCGTTTGCAATTGGCGGCGGGGGCGGGGCAGGCGACGGGGCTGTGCCTGATCCCCGATGGCATGGGATCAAACGCCGCCGAGACGCGCTGGCACGCTGCGCCGGTTTTTGGCGATCAGGGGGACTCGACTCTGATGAAATGGGAACTTAATAAGAACAAATCAGGAACTGTTGGGGCGTGGCATGTTCGGTGGAACCGGCAGACGCATTGTGTCGATATGGTTTCCCCGCTTCCCTTCGGATCGGGCGCTGCGGGCGCGCGCGGTTGAGGGGCCTTTCGCCCTCAGCCTGCGCCATGGCAATGCCGATGGTCTTTACTGTCTGAACCCCGCCGCCGAGGCGCTGGGCCTGCATCTTGGCCTGTCGCTGTCAGAGGCGCGGGCCTTTGCCCCCAGCCTTATCGTGCGGCCCGCGGATCTGGCGGCTGATCGCGCGCAATTGGCGGCGCTGCGGCGCTGGGCCCTGCGCTATTGCCCGTGGGTGGGTGTTGCGGGGCGCGATGCGTTGGTGCTGGATATTACAGGTGCGGCGCATCTGATCGGGGACGAGGCGATGATGCGCGGTGACATCATGCGCCGCCTGACCCGCGCGGGGTTCACGGTGCGGATCGGGATTGCCGATACGCACGGCGCTGCGCGGGCGCTGGCGCATGCGGCCCCCGGGATCGCGGCGGCGGGGCAGAGCCGCGCCGCGCTGGCGGATCTGCCGATTGCCGCGCTGCTGATCCCGCCCCAGATGGATACCAGCCTGCAGCGGCTGGGGCTGCGCAAGATCGGTGATCTGCTGGCTGCACCGCGCGCGCCGCTGGCGCGCAGGTTCGGGCAAGAGTTGCTGGATATTCTGGATCGCGCTTTGGGCGATTTGCCCGATCCGATCATGCCCGAGGCCGAGCCGCCGCGCTATGGTGTGCGGATGACCCTGCCCGAACCCATTGGCCTGCTGTCCGATGTGACGGCGGGTCTTGACCGTCTGCTGATCCGGCTGTGCGAGACTCTGCGCGCCCGTGGCATGGGGGCGCGCAGCCTGCGCCTGACCCTGCGCCGTGTCGATGGCGCGGCCCAGCATGTGCCGATCCGTCTGGCCGCGCCGATGCGCGAGGCGCCCCGCATCCTGCCGCTGTTCGCCCGCGCGCTGGAACAGGTGGATGCGGGGTTTGGCATCGACCAGCTGAGGCTCGAGGCGGATGTCGTCACCCCGATGGCCCCGCTGCAACTGGGCACAAGCGCCGCCAGCACCGACCGGGTCGAGGCGCTGATGACCCGCATCGGCACGCGCATCGGGCTGGAAAACCTGCGCCGGTTCCAGCCCATCGACAGCCATATCCCCGAAAACAGTTTTGCGCTGGCCCCTGCCAGCGATGCGCAGCGCCAAGGCGTCTGGCCCGGACGGCCCGCCCGTCCGCTGATCCTGTTCACGCCCGAACCCGTAGCGGCAAACAGTGCCACACCGCCCGCTGCATTTCACTGGCGGCGCATGGGATTTACCACCGCCCGCGCCACCGGTCCCGAGCGCATTGCCCCCGAATGGTGGAGCACCGCGCCCAAGGCAGGCGCTTTGCGCGATTACTGGCGCATCGACACGCGCGAGGGGCGGCGGCTGTGGCTGTTCTATACGCCGCAAAACCCCGGCTGGTTCGTGCAGGGGGAATTCCTGTGACCCCCGCCTATGCCGAGCTGTGCATCACCACGAATTTCACCTTTTTGCGCGGCGCCGCGCATCCCGAGGAGTTTGTCTTGCGCGCGACCGAGCTGGCGCTGCCCGCCATTGCAGTGACGGATTGGAATTCGCTGGCCGGTGTCGCGCGCGCATGGACGGCGCTGCGGAACTTGCGCGAAGACAAGGATATGGCGCATCTGCATGCCCAATTGCCAAAGCTGCTGATCGGCACGCGGCTGATCTTGCAAGACAGTGCCATTGAATGGCTGGTGCTGCCGGTGGATATCGCGGCTTATCACCGGCTGTCGCAGCTTTTGACCCGTGGCAAGCTGCGCGCGAAAAAGGGCGAATGCCTGCTGTCGCAAGAAGACCTGTTGGACGCGCAGGATATGATCCTGATCGCGCTGCCACCTGCGGATCTCGGCACGGCCTATGCGCAGATCAGTGCGATGCAGCGCCGCTTTCCGGGCTTTGTCTATACGGGTGCCGCGCCGCGCTATGACGGGACGGATCAGGCGTGGTTCGACCTCTGCGCGGATCTGGCGCTGCGGGCCTCGGCCCCGATGGTGGCGGTGGGGGATGTGCTGATGCACCGCGCCAGCCGCCGCCCCGTCGCCGATGTGCTGACCTGCCTGCGCGAGGGGATCACCATCGATAATATCGGCACCCGCGCCCTGCCCAATGCCGAACGCCGCCTGAAGGGGGTGGGCGATATGGCCCGCCTGTTTCGCAACCACCCTGCCGCGCTGCGTCGCACGGTGCAGATTGCGGATCGCATCAGTTTTGACCTTGGGGATCTGCGGTATGACTACCCCGACGAGGCGAATGATGGCGAGCTGCCCCAGGCGCGGCTGGAACGTCTAGCCCGCGCCGGCCTGATCCGGCGCAGCAAGGGGGCTGCCCCCGACCGTTATCAGGGGCTGCTGGACAAGGAGCTGTCAGTCGTAGCAGAGCTGGGCTATGCGCCCTATTTCCTGACCGTGCATGACATTGTCGCCTATGCCCGCAGCCAAGATATCCTGTGCCAAGGGCGCGGCTCGGCGGCGAATTCGATCATCTGCTGGGCGCTGGGCATTACCGATGTCGAGCCCAGCATGATCGGCATGGTGTTCGAGCGCTTTATCTCGCGCCACCGCCGCGAGCCGCCCGATATCGACGTCGATTTCGAACATGAACGGCGCGAAGAGGTGATCCAGTGGATTTACGATCGCTATACCCGCGACCGCGCCGGGCTTTGCGCCACCGTCATCCATTTTCGCACCCGCGCCGCCATCCGCGAGGTGGGCAAGGTCATGGGCCTGCGCGCCGATGTGACGGCGGCTTTGGCGGGGCAGATCTGGGGCACGTCGAATGCGGGCACCGACGGGGCGCTGATGCGCGAGGTGGGGCTGAACCCCGATGACCGCCGCCTGTCGCAGACCATCGCCCTGATCCGCGAGATTATCGGCTTTCCGCGCCACCTCAGCCAGCATGTCGGCGGTTTTGTCATCACACGCGGACGGCTGGATGCGCTGTGCCCGATCAGCAATGCCGCGATGGATGACCGCACCTGCATCGAATGGGACAAGGATGATATCGACGCTTTGGGCATTCTAAAGGTCGATGTGCTGTCGCTGGGGATGCTGACCTGCATCCGTAAGGCGTTCGAGATGCTGAAAAAACAGGGCGCAGGCAGCTATACGCTGGACAGCGTCCCCCAAGAGGATGCCGCCACTTATCAGATGCTGCAACGCGCCGATGCGATTGGCGTCTTTCAGGTCGAAAGCCGCGCGCAGATGAATTTCCTGCCGCGCATGAAACCCGAGCAGTTCTATGATCTGGTGATCGAGGTCGCCATCGTCCGCCCCGGCCCCATTCAGGGCGGCATGGTGAAACCCTATATCCGTCGCCGCCAAAAGCTAGAGGAGCCCGAACCCTTCGGCCCCGCGCTCGAGGCGATTACCCGCAAGACGCTGGGCGTGCCGCTGTTTCAGGAACAGGCGCTGCAGATCGCGCAGGTCGGGGCGGGCTATAGTGCCGAGGATGCCGACAAGCTGCGCCGCTCGCTGGCCTCGTTCCGGCGCATGGGCACCATCGGCCAGCACCGCGAGATTTTCGTCCAAGGCATGATCGGCAACGGCTATGCCCGCGAGGTGGCCGAGCGGTGTTTTGGCCAGATCGAGGGTTTTGCCGATTACGGTTTCCCCGAAAGCCATGCTGCCGCTTTTGCGATGCTGACCTATGTGTCCTCGTGGCTGAAATGCCATCATCCGGCGATTTTCGCCTGTGCGCTGCTGAACAGCCAGCCGATGGGGTTTTATGCCCCCGCCCAGATCGTCCGCGACGCACGTGAACATAATGTCGAGGTGCGCCCCATCTGCGTGAACCATTCGGAATGGGAAAACACGCTGGAAAAACGCACCGATGGCGCCTTGGCGCTGCGGCTGGGGTTTCGGCAGATCAAGGGCTTTCGCGAGGAAGATGCCGATTGGATCGCGCGGGCGCGGGGCAATGGCTATGCCGATGTCGAAAGCCTGTGGCTGCGCGCCGGTATCCGCCCCGCCGTGCTGGAACGTCTGGCCGAGGCGGATGCCTTTGCCAGCCTGGGGATGACGCGCCGCGATGCCCTGTGGGATGTGCGCGCCATTCGCGCCCCCGCGCCGCTGCCGCTGTTTGCCGACCCGCTGGACGGCGAGGGGCTGCGCGAGCCTGCCGTCCATCTGCCGAACATGCATCTGGGCGAGGAGGTGGTCGAGGATTACATCGCCACCCGCCTTAGCCTGCGCGCCCATCCGATGGAGCTGCTGCGCCCGAAACTGCCGGGCCTCACGCCCCATGCCACCTTGCTGCAGGTGCCGCTGCGGCGGATCACCGTCTGCGGTCTGGTCATCACCCGCCAGCGCCCGGGAACCGCATCGGGTGTCGTGTTCCTGACGCTCGAGGATGAGACGGGCGTGTCGAATATCGTGGTGTGGAAAGCCCTTTATGAGCGGTTCCGGCGCGAGGTCATGGGTGGGCGGCTGCTGCGTGTGACCGGCAGGCTCGAGCGCGAGGGCATCGTCACCCATGTCATTGCCGAGCGGATCGAGGATCTGTCCCATCACCTTGCCAGCCTCGGCCATCCGCTGAGTGAGGCGGTCGGCAAGACCATCGCACCCGCCGATGACGCGCCGAAAAAGCGCAATGTCCCAACCGCGCGACACCCGCGCGAACAGGCCAAGCGGCTGTTTCCCAGCCGCGACTTTCATTGAAAGGCGGGCCCCGCTTTGGGGCCCGCCATTAGATCACGCCTTTTGCAGCAGGTTCGCCAGAATGCGGAACGCGCCGGGGGTCAGCTTGTCCAACTGGTGATGCAGCACCAGCGCGGTATGGGTGTGACGGCCCGCACCGACCTCGGCACTCAGCAGCGATCCTTCCAGCGGCTCCTCGCCGCGGTCGTTCATCGCCAGCAGCGACACATAGGCCGCATCCCATTCCGAGGCGAAATAAAGCCCCCGTTCCTTGTCCCAGCCCGCCCAGTCATCGGCCGAGATCACGTTCGGCTGGTTCAGCAAGGGGTGGTCGGGGGCCAGCACGGTGACGGCGGCATTCGGATCGGTCACGCGATACCGGATCGAGGGCGAGCCGATCACCAGACGCGCGGCAGGCACCGTGTCGGGGTTCCAGCCATCCGAGGGGCGGTGATACAGTGTCACAAGGTGGCCGCCCGCCGCGATCCATTCATGCACCTCGGCAATGCGCGAGGTGAAATCGCGCCTGCGCCCCAGCGCAAAGACCCCGACCACGATCGTGTCGAAATCGCGATAGGCGCCCGATGCCATATCTTCGGGGGTCAGCTCGGTCAGATCGACCCCAAGGCGGCGGATCCATGTGGCGACATTGTCGTTGTTCGATCCGATATAGGCGACGCGCGCCTCGGGGATCTTGGCATCGACAACCTGCACTTGGAACGCGACCTCGCTGGGCACGACAGCCTTGCCGGTATGGGGATATTGGAAGGTTTCGACCTTATAGGCGGTCTTGCCTTTCAATGTCGGGTTCAGCACCAGACGCGCCACACTCAGATCCGATGGCGGCGCAAGGCGGAAGGTTGCGGCAGTGCCAGCGGGGTCCGCATCCCCGGACAGCACCCAAGTTTCCGGCACCGGAATGACCAGATCGCCGATCGTTGCATTGGTGACGACGGCCTCGATCTCGGCGGGTTCTGCGCCGTTTTCCATGTTGAACACCAGCGCCTCGGGGCGCAGGGTCAGGGAATTTTCCGGCACGATGCGCAGGGCATCCTCGAGATCGACGACGACCGTTACCGCGCGGCCGCCGACGCTAAAGGTCACGCGCATCCAGGCATCGCCATTGCCGCCCAGCGGGTCATATTGCGGCTCCATCGGGTTTGTCAGCGCGGCCGAGGTTGGCACATCGACTTTGACCTTGCCGTCGGTGCCTTCGGACGTGGGCAGATCGCCGGCGGTCAGCACCTCGACCAGATCAACGGTGACGGATGCGGGGGCATCGACGAGGGTGCGGATCTCGACCGATTGACCGGCAGGTACATCATTGCCGTCCACAAACGAGCGGATCTGCACGCCAGCGGCGATGCGGATCACCTCGGCCACTTCACGCTGTTTGCGGGTCAGGCGGTGGGCAACTTGCGGTGCCAGCGTCTCGGGCAGGGCAGCGGTTGCAGCATCCAGCGCATTGGCCAAGGCGACGGCCTTTTCCAGCACAGATTCAGGATCGCCATAATCGCCATGCGCGGCGTCGATCAGGTCTTGGGCCTCGCGCAGGGCGGCGGCGCAATCCTCGGGCATGCCGTCCATCGTGGCCAGCGCGCCAACAGTGGCCAGCAACCCATCGCGGATGTCGTTTTCCGCGCCGCCCGCGCCGCCGCCGATGACGCGCGCCAGATGCAGCGGCCATTCGGTTTGCGGCTCGGGGCGCCAGCGACCCATGCCTTGGGTCAGGTGGCAGGACCGCGACCATTCGCCCATCTGCGGCCATGTCGCACCCGAGATCTTGTCCCGTTCCGGCGCAGTCAGCAGCAGGGTCTGCGGCGGGGGCGGGGTTTCGTCATCATAAACACCGCCGCCGCCGCCCCAGGCCGGGTCATACATTTTCGGCACTTCCCAAGGGGTCAGGCCCAGCTCGGTAAAGTGGTGGGTGTAAACATCATCGCGGCCCGACAGCTCGACCGCCTTTTTCGTCGCGACGGTCGCGGCGCGGTGCTGGCCGTGCTGGCCGGGCGTATCAAGGAAGCAGTTGAAAATCGCATCGGGACGATAGGCGCGAAAGGCCCAGACCATGCGTTCCAGCACGCGATCCTCGCCCCAGCGTTCAATCGTGTCGTCGGGGTCTTTGGTAAAGCCAAAGTCATGCACGGGATCGGTGGTGCCCATGCCGCCAAAGGCCAGCGCCGCATCGAGCGCGCGCGATGCCGCCTGCATTTCGCGTGTGCGCAAAACGCCCAGCGCAATGCCGCGCTCGGGCCCGATCGAGTTCTGGCCGCCTTCGCCGCGCGTCATGCAATACATCACAGGATGGATGCCATAGTTGAACCGCAGCGCCGCAAGCATACCCGATGGCTCGTCATCAGGATGCGCGCCCGTGGTCATGAACGTCACGGTCGAGGTCAGACGCTCCAGCGCGCGGGCAAGCTGGATGATCGAGGGTTCGCCCTGTTGGCGGGCAATCAATTGTAGGTCAGTCAGCGGCACTGCAAAGGCGGGAATCGCCGTGCTGGCAAGGGCTGCCGGCACCGTTGCCATGAACAGGCGCCGCGTCATTTTGATCGACATTTTTATACCTCCACTTGGCCCTGCGAATCGCGGGCAAGGGAAAGTCTAACAGCGTCGAATTAAATAACTAAATTTACTTAATCATTATTGCGACGAATTTATGAACGCAAAAACGCCGCTGCACGGGAGGGCGTGCAGCGGCGAGGGGGCCCAAGGCGTATGAAACGGCGCGGGCCCGGAGGAGCACCCGCGCCGTCCATCCGATTAGCGCGTCGCGCCTTCGGGCAGGTTGCCAGCCAGGAAAGCCGCGCCTTCTGCGACGACGACCGAGGCATCAACCGGCATGTCATGCTCGATGATATACCACTCTGCGCCAGCGGCTTCGGCGGCGGGCAGGATGGCGTCGAAATCGACAACGCCGGTGCCGAGGATCGCAAAGCCGCGCTCGGCCTCGCCTTCGCCGGTCGGGTAGTTGTCTTTGGCATGGATCGCGAACAGGCGACCGTCAAAGCGGCTGATGAATTCGGCCGGCTCGTATTCGGTGCGGGCAACCCAAGCGACGTCCAGCTCGGCCTCGAGGCCCTCGCCAGCGGCGTCGAACATGATTTCAAGACCGGTCTTGCCATCATAATCCACCAGCTCGAAAGCGTGGTTGTGATAGGCCATACGCATGTCCTGTGCAGCCAGCGTCGCGGCAATCTCGCCCAGTTCGGTGCCCAGTTCCGCCCAGCCCTCAGCGGTGGTCGGGCGCTGGTCTTCGGGCAGGAAAGGTACGGTGATGACATCGTTGCCGATGGCTTTGTTGAACGCGATCACGGCATCAACGTCGTCGCGCAGGGCGGCCAGTTGGGCGTGGGTCGAGATCGCCTCGATGCCATGCTTATCCAGCAGCGCCTTTAGCTCTTCGGCGGTGACATTCTGGGTGCCGACGGTTTCAACAGCGGTGACGCCCGCGGCGGCAACGGCAGCAAGCTGTTCGTCCAGCGTGCCAAAGTCGCGCAGCGTGTACATTTGCGCAGCGATCGGCAGGTCGGACACGGCACGCTCTTGTGCAAAGGCGGGGGCCGTGATGGCGGTGGTTGCGGCCAAAATGGCGGCGTAACGGATAAAGGTCATGATGTCCTCGTTCAGGGTAAAGGGGTTAAATCAGGTGGCCCAAGCGCGCTGGCCGGGCTCGAGCGGGACATCCTCGTACATGCCGGGGACGGCCACGTAATCCAGAACTTCGGTTGCGCCGACGCGCGATGTGAAGAAGCCAAGCAGGGTCAGCTGCTTCATCATCGTATAGAAATGCGGGTTCGCTGCCGTGCCGACGGCCTTTGCCTCGACCTCGAGGTCGGTGACAATGGCGCGGCGCTGGTCGTCGCTGAGGCGGACAAACGCGCCGCCAAAGCGTTGGGTTGCCGTGCGTTCAATCGCGGCAATCCCATTGCGGAAGGTCGTGCGTTCGGTGCCGCTGTAACAATCAGCGACGAACACGGCCATAAAGGCGCCAACTTCGGCATCTATCGCACCGGGGGTATCGGTGCGGGGGATGATCACCTCGGCCAGATGGTCGAGGGTGGCGATCTGGGCATCATCCAGCGCAAAAGTCGGCATATCCGCCGGATATTGCGCGGGCTCGGCGCTGACGCGGCTGCCAATCAGGGCCATGCCGGTCGTCGCTGCGATCATTTGCAAAAGTGAGCGGCGATCCATTACAGGTCTCCCTTTTTCAGCGCGTCGACGGCGAATTCGGCGGCGCGGGCGGTCAGTGCCATATAGGTCAGCGACGGGTTCACGCACGACCCCGAGGTCATGCAGGCGCCGTCGGTGACGAAGACGTTCGGGGCGTCCCAGACCTGGTTATTGCCGTTCAGCACCGAGGTTGCCGGATCGCGGCCCATACGGGCGGTGCCCATTTCATGGATGCCCATGCCGGGTGCGTAGGGCGTTTCAGTGCCCACGACATCCTTGACGCCTGCCGCTTCCAGCATGTCGATGGCGTCCTGTTTCATGTCCTTGCGCATTTCCAATTCGTTCTCGCGCAGCGAGACATCGAACGACAGGACGGGCAGGCCCCATTTGTCGGTCACGCCACGGTTCAGCGAGATCTTGTTGTCGTGATAGGGCAGGATCTCGCCAAAGGCGGTCATGTTGATGCCCCATGCGCCGGGGGTCGATAGCGCGTTTTTCAGCTCGGCCCCGATGCCCAGCTCTTCGGCAGGGCGGCTCCAGCCGCCACGGCTGGCCGAACCTTGATAGCCAAAGCCGCGGATATAATTGCGGCCCTCGTCGCCCGGCACGTTGCGGAAGCGGGGGATATAGAACCCGGCCGGGCGGCGGCCGTAGTAATACATATCCTCGTAACCCTCGATCGTGCCACGGGCGCCGACGCGGAAGTGGTGGTCCATGACGTTATGGCCGAGTTCCCCCGAGCTGCTGCCAAGGCCGCCTTCCCAGACATCCGTCGCCGAGTTCATCAAGATCCAAGTCGAGTTAAAGGTCGACGCGTTCAGGAAGACGATATTGGCGGTATATTCATAGGTGAGGCCCGTTTCGGCATCGATAATCTCGACGCCGGTGACGCGCTTGGTGTCCTTGTCATAGATCAGCTCGCGCACGATCGAGAAGGGGCGCAGCGTCAGGTTGCCGGTCGCAACGGCGGCGGGCAGGGTCGCCGATTGCGTGCTGAAATAGGCGCCATAGGGGCAGCCCAGCACGCATTTGTTACGGTACTGACAGGCCGAGCGGTGCTGTTCGGGGCGCGGCTCGGTGATGTTAGAGGTGCGCGAGTTGATCAGATAGCGCTTGCCGCCATAGGCCTGCTGAATGCGGGCGGCGACGTCTTTTTCAACGACGTTCAGCGGGATCGGCGGCAGGAACTCACCATCGGGCAGCACGTCAAGGCCGTCGCGGTTGCCGGAAATACCGGCGAAACGTTCGACATAATCATACCAGGGGGCGATGTCACCGTAGCGGATGGGCCAGTCGATCGCGATGCCTTCACGGGCGTTCGCTTCGAAATCCATCACGCTGTGGCGATAGGTCTGGCGACCCCACATCAGCGAGCGGCCACCCACATGGTAGCCACGGAACCAGTCAAAGCGCTTTTCCTCGACATAGGGGTTTTCCTGCTCGTTCGCCCACATGCCATAGGTCGATTCTTGCAGCGGATAATCGCGGCGCAGGACGGGGAATTCTTCCTTCATCGCATTGGTCGGACGACCACGGTGGGGATAATCCCAAGCCTCTTTTTCGGCGTTCACGTAATCTTTGACGTGTTCAATATTACGCCCGCGTTCCAGCATCAGGACTTTCAGGCCCTTTTCGGTCAGCTCTTTGGCTGCCCAGCCGCCACTAATCCCCGATCCGACGACAATTGCGTCGTAATGCATATCCGCCATACTCGCTTCCTCTCAGGTTGCTCTTGGACTTGTTCGGACAAGACCTCTCTGGCGCTGACCGGAGGGCGGCAGCGAGAGGGCATTGCAGGTTTGTATTGGGCGCGCCGCATATGGACCGGCGTAGCCCCTGATTTGCGATAGGCCGTATCATCGGACATGCGCGATCATGCGCTGCAAGAGGGCAGCGTTTGCGCAGGTTATGATATGGCAAAACCCGGTCATGCCTGATCCGCACCGCGGTATCAGGGCCATCTTGGGTTAATCGCACCGGGCCGGATTACGGCTGGCGCAAAGCGTTCCTATTCATGATTGTCTCTCCCTTCCGTCCGCCTCCTCCAAGGCGGTGTAACCGAATGTTACCGGTTACATGGATTTCTAGCACGATTCGAACGTGGTTCAAAATGAAAAATGACAAGTTCGTGCAACTGTGGGTTGTTTTGCGCGGTTGCCCGCGCAAAAACCTACTGGTTGATAGGCTGCCAGCGCCCATCCGCCTCGGACGATCGGATCGCAGCCATGATAAAGCGCAGTCCCTCGATGCCGTCTGCCAGTGTTGGCAAGGTGGCTGCGGGCTCCTCGCTGCGCAAGACGCCCGCGAAATCCTGATAAAGGGTCGCGAAAGCTTCCAGATACCCTTCGGGGTGGCCCGAGGGGACGCGCCCGATGCCGTTGCTGCCCGCGCCATTGCGGGTGATGATCTGGGTCGGCGCGCCGAACTGGCTGAAATGCAGCTGGTTCGGGTTTTCCTGTTGCCAGTCCAGCGATCCCTTGTCGCCATAGATGCGCAGGCGCACGGAATTCTCGTGCCCAACGGCGACCTGACTGGCCCAGAGCATCCCCTTTGCCCCGCCCTCAAAGCGCAGCATGATATTGGCATTGTCGTCGACGCGGCGACCCGGAACAAAGGCGTCCAGATCGGCGCTGAGGGATGTGACCTGCAAGCCGCTGACAAAGCGTGTCAAATTATAAGCATGGGTGCCGATATCGGCGATGGCGCCGCCCGCGCCTGATTTCGCGGGATCGGCCCGCCAGGCGGTGCCGTTTTGCTCGGCCTCGGTCGCCTCGGTCAGCCAGTCTTGCGCATATTCGGCCTGCACCATGCGGATCTTGCCCAGATCACCGCGCGCCACCATCTCGCGCGCGAGGCGTACCAGCGGGTAGCCGGTATAGGTATGGGTCAGCAGGAACCGCGCGCTGCCCTTGGGGGTGACGCTTGCCAGCGCCTCGGCATCCTCGAGGGTTGCGGCCAGCGGTTTGTCGCAGATCACATGGATGCCCGCCTCGAGGAACGCACGCGCAGGTCCTGTATGCATATGATTTGGCGTGACAATCGCCACAACCTCAATGCCATCGGGGCGCGCGGCCTCGGCCTCGGCCATCTGTTTGAAGTCGGTGTAGATGCGGTCTTCGGCAAGACCCAAGGCCAGCCCGCTTTCGCGCGCAACCTCGGGGCGCGAGGATAGGGCCCCCGCGACCAATTCATACTGACCGTCCAGACGGGCGGCAACGCGGTGAACATAGCCGATAAAGGCACCGGCACCGCCGCCGACCATCCCAAGGCGCAGGGGGCGTTTGAAATCCGACATTATTTCAGGCCCAGCATTTTCAGGTTCATATCCGCATCGACGCCGGTATTGGCGAAATCGTCAAAGGCACGCTCGGTCACGCGGATGATGTGGTCGCTGATAAAGGCCGCACCTTCGCGGGCGCCATCCTCGGGGTGCTTGATCGCGCATTCCCATTCCAGAACGGCCCAGCCCTCATAGTTATATTGCGCCATTTTCGAGAAGATCGACTTGAAGTCGACCTGACCATCGCCAAGGCTGCGGAAGCGGCCGGCGCGGTCCAGCCAGCTTTGGAAGCCGCCGTAAACGCCCTGACGGCCGGTCGGGTTGAACTCGGCATCCTTGACGTGGAACATGCGGATGCGTTCGTGGTAAATGTCGATGAATTCAAGGTAATTCAGCTGCTGCAGGATAAAATGGCTGGGGTCATACAGCATATTCGCGCGGCTGTGATTGCCGACGCTGTCCAGGAACATCTCGAAACTGATGCCGTCGTGGATGTCCTCGCCCGCATGGGTTTCATAGCACAGATCGACGCCGCATTCCTCGTAAACATCCAGAATCGGACGCCAGCGCTTGCCCAGTTCTGCGAATGCCGCCTCGACCAGACCTGCGGGGCGCTGCGGCCATGGGTAGAAATAGGGCCAGGCCAGCGCGCCCGAAAAGGTCGCTGCCGCATTCAGCCCAAGATTGGCCGAGGCTTTCGCCGCCAGCTTCACCTGATCGATTGCCCATTCCGTGCGGGCGGCGGGATTGCCGCGCACGGCGGGGATGGCAAAGCCGTCAAACGCCTCGTCATAGGCGGGGTGAACGGCGACCAACTGGCCCTGGATATGGGTCGAAAGCTCGGTGATCGACAGACCATGCGCGGCAACGCGGCCAGTCAGCTCATCTGCATAAGTCTTTGATTCAGCAGCCAGGCGCAGGTCAATCAGCGAGGTTTCGACGGTCGGAATCTGAACGCCTTTGAACCCCAGACCGGCCGCCCAGGCGCATATATTGTCGAGATTATCGAACGGAGCCTCGCTTCCCACGAACTGGGCAAGGAATACTCCGGGGCCTTTGAGCGTTTTCATGATTTCCGTCTTTCTGCCCGTTTTCAGGGCCCTTCAGGCGCGGACACGGGCGCGACGGAATCGCGCACGATCAGCTTCGTTTCAAATTCATGAACGGGCGCGCTGGGCGTACCGCTCAATAGATTGACCAACAGGCGCATGGCGGCGCGTCCCATTTCAAGACGCGGCTGTTGCACGGTGGTTAAGGCGGGTTCAAAGGCTTGGGCGACCAGAATGTCGTCAAAGCCGATAACGGAAACATCGCTCGGCACACGCAGACCGGCGCGGCGCAATTGGCTGATTGCGCCAATTGCCATCTGGTCGCTGGCGGCCAGCACGGCGGTAAAGGGCAGGCCGGTGTCCAGCAGGGCCTGCGCGCCGCGACGGCCAGCCTCGATACTGAAATCGCCCCAGACGGTCAGGCGCGGGTCGACCGGCAGGTCTGCCTCGCGCAGTGCGCGCAGGTATCCGGTGTGGCGGTTGATCGCCAGATATTCACCCTCGACCCCGCCGATATGGGCGATTTTGCGGTGGCCCTGCGCGATCAGATAATCGACCGCATTCTTTGCAGCGGCGGCGTTATCAATGCGTACAGTGGGCAGATCGACATCGGGGATGGCCTCGGACGCCACAACCATAGGCGGAGTGAGGCCGGGCCGCTGGTCGATGTCGGCGGGCAGGTTGCGCACCATCAGGATCAGCCCGTCGGCCTGCCGTTGGCGCACCATGTCGATATAGTTGCTGATGCGCGCCTCGTCGTTGCGCGCATCAGCCATCAGCACTTTATAACCCGTCTCGGATGCGACTTCCTCGATCCCCTTATAGATCTCTAGGTAGAACGGGTTCGAAATGTCGCGGACCAGCAAAATGATGGTCTGCGTCGATTGCTGCCGGAACGACCGCGCCTGTGCATTCGCGACAAACCCCACCTGTTTGACCACGCCCAGCACGTGATCAAGGGTTTCGCGGTTCAGCTTTTCAGGCTGCCCCAGCGCGCGCGAGACTGTGGCGGTCGAGACACCGGCAAGCCTTGCGACATCGCGGATCGTTACGGGTTTCATCTTTTACACACGCAGTTGTTTCTGGCGCCCATAAAGAAGCATCATCAGCAGCAAGGTGACACCGAAAACCATCTGACGCGCCCAGAAATCCATATTCAGGGTGATCAGAACGCTTTGCAGCAGCGTCAGCGCAACCGCGCCCGCCATGGTGCCCCAATAGCCGCCAATGCCCCCCGCCAGCGATGTGCCACCGATCACCACCGCGATCACCGAGGGCAGCACATATTGATCGCCAACGCTGATGAACGAGCTGCCGGTATAGCCGATCACGCAAAGTCCGGTCAGACCCGCGAACAGGCCCGACAATCCATACAGCAGCACACGCACGCGGCGCACCGGAATACCGACCAGCGTGGCGGCGCGTTCATTCGCGCCCATCGCATAGACGGCATGACCGAATGCGGTGCGGCGCAGCAGGAACCACATGAACAGCGCCAGCGCGACCCAAACGAACAGGATGCCCGGAATGCCGAACGCCAGCGGCTGGTTCACAAAGCTCGCCAGCGCAGGCGCGGCGCGGCCCGAGGGGACGCCCTGCGAATAGACCACCAGTGCGCCTTGCAGCACCGCCGTCATACCCAGCGTCATGACAAGGGGCGGGATGCGCACGATGGTGACGCCGATGCCGTTCACGATCCCGACCAGAAACGGCACGCCAAGGGCCATCAGCATCGCAATACCGATGCCGCTGTTCATGCCGTTCATCGCGTTTCCGGCCAGCACAGCGCCCAGCGAGATCATCGCCCCCACCGACAGGTCGATCCCCTCGCGTCCGCCAAGGATCACAAGGTTCTGGCCCGCCGCGACAATGCCCAAAATGGCGGCCACGGTCAGCAGGCTGACGATTTGACGGCCACGGGCAAAGCCGGGCGAGATCAGCTCGCCAATGATCAACAGCGCGACCGAGGCAAGAATGGCCAGTGTCAGCGGGTCCAGCAAAATGGCGCGAAGGCGGTTTTGTTTGGTATTTTCCATGATATTTTCCTCAGCGCCGGGTGACCAGAACGCCGCCGGCCAACGCCAGCAACACGATCAGCCCCTGCACCAGAGTCTGATATTCGAACGGCAGACCGGCAAAGAAGATCACATTGCCGATCATCCCCAGCACCAATGCGCCCAGGACCGAGCCGATAGCACTGCCAAAGCCGCCCGCCAGCGCGGTGCCGCCCAGCACAACGGCCGAGATCGACGACAGCGCCAAAGCCTGACCCAGCAGCGGGTCGCCCGAGGCGGTCTCGCCCGTCAGGCACAGCGCCGCCAGCGATGCGAAAAGGCCAGCCAGCATGTAAGAGCCGATGCGGATGCGATCCAGCGGCAGGCCGCTTTGGAAGGCGCCGGTGCGGTTGCCGCCAACCGCCAAAATCTGCGCATGGGCGACGGTACGGCCAAAGATCAGCGCGAAGGCGACGCCGATCAGCAGCACCCAAGCCACTGTTGGCACGCCCAGCACCAGCCCGCCATAGGTGCGCCAATAGTTGGATGGCACGGCAAGGCCAGCGGTCGGCAGCACCCAGATTGCCAGCGCTGCGAACAAAATGCCGGTGGCAAAGGTGGTGACAATCGGCTGCAGCCGCAATTTGGCGATCAACAGCCCGTTGAACAGCCCGCAGGCAAGCCCGACCAGAATGCCCGCCGCAATACCGGTCAGAATCGCAATATCGGTGCCGCCCAGCGACGCAATCACCGTCACGGTGACCACGTTCGACAGCGCAACCGTGCTGCCGACCGACAGGTCGATGTCACCCGACAGGATCACATAGGTCTGGCCAATCGCGACCAGCACCAGCGGCAGGAATGTCGACAGGTTCGACCTGATCGCACGCGGGCTGGTAAAGCTGGGCTGCAAGATCGCATTCACCACGATCAGAATGACCAATACCACAAGGGTGATCATCCACGGGTTTTTGCGGAAAAGGGTAAGCGCGTTCATGCGGCATCTCCGAAGGCGGCGCGGGCCAGATTGACCGCATTAATATCATCGCCGCGCAGTTCGGCCGAAATCTCGCCGCCGTTGAACACCAGCACGCGGTCGGCGTAGTCGAGGATCTCTGCATCCTCGGACGAATAGAACAGGATTGTGGCACCTGCATCGGCCTGCGCGCGCATCAGCGCGAACAAATCGGCCTTTGCGCCAAGGTCGATGCCCTTGGTCGGATCATCCAGCAGCAGCACATCGGGGCTGGTCGCCAGCCAACGCGCGATAAAGATCTTTTGCTGATTGCCGCCTGACAACGTGCCAATTGCGGCATCAAGCCCCGCATATTTGGTACGCAGACCCGCTGCGGCCTCGGCCATGCGCGGGCGCAGGCTGCGGTGGTTCACCAGCAATTTCTTTTCGCGCACGGTGGTCGCCGCGACAAGGTTTTCAAAAATCGACCGCCCGCCGAACGACGCATCACGCCCGCGGTCGCCCGAGATATAGGCGAACCCTTGGTGGACGGCCTGGCCGGGCGCACGCAGGGAAAGCTGCTTGCCGCCATGTGCAACGCTGCCGCTGCTAAAGGGCATCGCGCCGAACAGACCTTGCAGCAAGGCGGATTGACCCTGTCCTTGCAGACCGGCAAGGCCCAGAATCTCGCCGCGATGCGCCTCAAAGCTGACGCCGCGCAGCCGCGCATTCGTCGCGCCCGAGACTTTCAGCGTGACCTCGCTTGCGCGGCCTGCGGTGCGCGGCGGCGGGGCAGGGACATCGCCGACCATGTGATGCACGACTTCGTCGCGGTTGGTTTGCGCCGTTTCCAGCGCGGCCACGGTCTTGCCGTTGCGCATCACGGTGATGCGGTCACAAACGGCAAAAACCTCGTCCAAACGGTGCGAGATCATGATCGTCGAGGCGCCTTCGGCCTTGCGGGCCTGAAGGATTTCGAAAAAGCGTGCAGCTTGGCGGCCATCCAGTGCGGCGGTGGCCTCGTCCATGATCATCAGGCGCGGTTTTTTGGCGAAAACCTTGAGAATTTCGACAATCTGGCGTTGATCGGGGGGCAGATCGCCAACGGTCGCATCGGGGGTCAGGCCCTCGCCGGACACACCATCAAACAAAGCGATCAGCGCGGCGGCTTCGCGGTTCAGCGTGGCACGGTCAACAAACCCGGCGCGGCGCGGCTCGCGGCCCAAAAAGATATTCTCAGCGACAGAGCGCTGGGGGATCAGGCTAAGTTCTTGATAAAATAGCGCAATGCCGCGTGTTTCAGCGTCACGCGGGCCGGTGATAACAGTGGGCACGCCCTCGATCTGCAATTGACCGCCATCGGCCAGCACGGTGCCAGCGATGGATTTGCACAGGGTGCTTTTGCCGCAGCCATTGGCGCCCATCAGGGCATGAATCTCGCCTTTGGCAACCGAAAGACTGCCATCCGTCAAAGCGCGGACCGCGCCAAAGGATTTGGTCAGGCTTTGGGCCTCGATATAAGTGAACATATTCTCTCCGCGCGGATAATCGCGTCCATGGCCCTGCTCGATAGGCAGCGCATACCGGTGGCAAAGGCTGCGGCCGGGGGAAATCCGGCCGCAGCGTCCCGGGAGGGATGATTACTGGAAGAATTCCGCAGCTTCTTCGGGGGTGACGATATCGGTCACTGACCAGTAGCCGGGCTGACCTTCGGCGGCTGCCAAGCTGTCTGCCAGGTTGTCGTTATCCACGAAGGGGATCGGAATGTAGATCGCATTGCCGTTTGCACCGGTAAACACGTCGTCGCGGAACTCGCGGCCTTGCAGACGCAGGACAGCCACGTTCAGCGCGCTGCCCATCACACCCGGAGGGTTCACCGATGCGCCCGAATTCAGGCCCAGCTCGGACCAGCGTTCCATAAAGTCTTTACGGATTTCGCCGGTTGCCGCGATGTCGGTGGTGCGGCCGGCAGCCTCGATCGCGCGCCATGCGCCATCCGCCATACCGTCCTGGACCCAAACGCCGTTCAGGTTGGGATAGGTTGCCAGCAGGTTCTGCATGACTTGCTGACCTTGGGCCTGGTCCCAGTTTGCGTTCGCCTGGTTCAGCACGGTGATGCCGGGGTATTGGGCGAAAGCCTCGGTATAGCCTGCAACGCGCGCCTCGTTGGCGGGGTTGCCTGCGACGCCATTGATCGTGACGACATTGCCTTCGCCGTTCAGCGCTTTGGCCAGCCAATCGGCCGATTGGTACGCCCATGCCTTTTGGTCGATACCGACATAGATCGCATCGGGCGAGGTCACTTCGGCGTCGGTTGCGATGACCAGAATGCCAGCCTCGGCCGCCTGCGCGAAGACCGGATCGAATGCGGTCGGGCTTTGCGGGTTGATGATGATCGCATCAACGCCTTGGTTGATGAAATTGCGGATGTGACCGATCTGACCCTGCACATCGACGTTACCGCTTTGGACGATAACCTCAACATTGACGCCTTGCTCTCCCCAGGCGGCGGCAGCGGCTTGCGCCTCTTCGATCATCTGGGTGCGCCATTCGCTTCCCACAAAACCGTTCGACAGACCGATGGTGAAGCTATCTTGGGCATAGGCAGCCGACGACAGCGCGATGACCGATACAGCGGCCAGCGTAAAATGTTTCTTCATGATCTCCTCCTCTACCCGATCGGTCATGCTCCGCCGGGTTGGATAAGTTGTGCAACCGGTTACATTCACCTGTCAATTAGAATTTGCGGCGCGTTTTGCGCGGGGCGGCGGACCGCCGGGAAAGCTGACCGGAATCAAAGGCTTCATCATCGGCGAGATTTGACGGGGATCGGCAGAATTCTTTCCAAATGAGAAACAGTGAACGCCGAATCCAATGGATAATGCTGCGCGGGAACGTGTGCTAACCAGCCTCATCCACCCATGAAAGGGATTGAAAATGGTTGATACACGCACGGCGCCTGTTGCGCTGCTGATCTTGCGGGTTGTTCTGGGCCTGTTGTTTCTGGCCCATGTCTGGTTGAAGATTTTTGTATTCACGCCTGCGGGCACGGCCGGGTTCTTTGCCTCGCTCGGGCTGCCGGGCTGGTTCGCCTATGTGACGATGCTGTGGGAAATTCTGGGCGGCCTCGCGCTGATTCTGGGCGTCTGGCCGCGTGCGGCCGCCCTTGCGATGGTGCCGCTGCTGCTGGGCACGATTGTCACGGTGCACGGCCCTGCAGGCTTTTTCTTTGACAGCCAATATGGCGGTTGGGAATATCCGGCCTTTTGGATTGTCGCGCTGATCGTGCTGGCCCTGTCGGGTGACGGGGCAAAGGCCCTGCGTCCGACGCCCCTGCGCTAAACCATCTGGCCCCGGCAGGCCATCTTGCTTGCCGGGGCCGCATGGCCTAAGAGCGCCCTAGCTTTTATTCAAAGGGAAAAGGGGTCGCCGATGGGCTTTCGCATGGGGATCGTGGGTCTGCCGAACGTGGGCAAATCCACGCTGTTCAACGCGCTGACGCGCACCGCTGCGGCGCAGGCCGCAAACTTCCCGTTCTGCACGATCGAGCCGAACGTCGGCGAGGTGGCCGTCCCCGACGCGCGCCTTGATAAACTGGCGTCGATTGCCTCGTCCAAGCAGATCATTCCCACCCGCATGACCTTTGTTGATATCGCGGGTCTGGTGAAGGGCGCCTCGCGCGGCGAGGGGCTGGGCAACCAATTCCTGCATAATATCCGCGAAACCGACGCCATCGCCCATGTGCTGCGCTGTTTCGAAGATGGCGACATCACCCATGTCGAGGGCCGCGTCGATCCGGTGTCGGACGCCCAGACCATCGAGATGGAACTGATGCTGGCCGACCTCGAATCGATTGAAAAGCGTCTTGCTGGCCTTGTGCGCAAGGTGAAGGGCGGCGACAAAGAGGCGATCGAGCAGGAAGAACTGCTGAAAGCCGCGAAAGAGGCGCTGGACGCTGGCCGCCCCGCGCGCACCGTCAAGGTTTCGGACGATCAGCAAAAGCAGTGGCGTATGCTGCAGCTGCTGACCTCGAAGCCGATCCTTTATGTCTGCAACGTCGAGGAATCGGCAGCGGCGACCGGCAATGCATTCTCGGCCAAGGTCGCGGAAATGGCCGCCGCCGAAGGTAATTCCCATGTAGTGATTTCCGCCAAGATCGAGGAAGAAATCAGTCAGCTGGACGCCGATGAAGCTGCCATGTTCCTGGACGAGATGGGGCTGGAGGAAGCGGGCCTCGACCGTCTGATCCGCGCCGGTTACGAGCTGCTGAAGCTGCAAACCTATTTCACTGTCGGCCCTAAAGAGGCCCGCGCCTGGACCATTCCGGCGGGCACATTGGCGCCGCAGGCGGCTGGCGTCATCCACGGTGATTTTGAACGCGGCTTCATCCGCGCCGAGACCATCGCCTATGACGATTACGTCGCGCTGGGCGGCGAGAGCCAGGCGCGCGATGCCGGTAAGCTGCGGGCAGAGGGCAAGACATACCTCGTCAAAGACGGCGATGTGTTGCACTTCTTGTTCAATACCTGATGCGAAAAGGGGGCCGATTGGCCCCCTTTTTTATACATCGTCTTTCAGCGTTTCTTTTTGGGTAATCAACCGGGCCGAATTCTGCCCCGAGATGAAAATCCACAGCCAGCTGAGCAGCACCACAATCCGCGAGCGGGTGCCGATCAGGAAATAGATATGGGCAAAGCCCCAGATCCACCACGCCAGCCAGCCGCGCATCTGGAATTTGCCAAATTCGATGACTGCCGAATTGCGCCCGATGGTCGCAAGATTGCCCATGTGTTTGTATTTGAACGGGGCGGGGGCGTCCTTGCCCTCTAACCGCGTGCGGATCAGCTTTGCTGCATATTCGCCTTGTTGCTTTGCGGCGGGGGCGACACCCGGCACGGGTTTGCCGTCGGATTCCACATGGGCGGTATCGCCCAGCACGAAAATATCGGGTGCACCGGCCAGCGTCAGATCGGGCTGCACCATGACGCGGCCCGCGCGGTCAGCCTCGACCCCGCCCAGCCAGTCTTTCGCGCGCGAGGCTTGCACACCCGCCGCCCAGATCACGGTGCGCGCGGCAATCGGCTCGTCTCCCAGCACGATGCCCTTGTCCGAGATCTGCGTGACCGGCTTGCCGGTCAGCACCTCGACCCCGACTTTTTGCAGCGATTGCGCCGCATAATCCGACAGATTGGGCGAAAACGCGGGCAGGATGCGGGGGCCAGCCTCGATCAACATGATGCGGGCGCGGTCAGTGTCGATGCGGCGGAATTCGCGGGGCAGGATGCGGTGGGCGAGCTCGGCAATGATGCCGGCCAGCTCGACCCCGGTGGGGCCCGCGCCGATAATGGCGAATGTCAGCAGGGCCTCGCGCTCGGCCGGGTCGGTGGTCAGCTCGGCGCGCTCGAACGCCAGCAGCAGGCGGCGGCGAATCGTTGTGGCATCTTCCAGCGTTTTCAGGCCGGGGGCGTCAGCCTCCCATTCATCGCGGCCGAAATAGGCATGGCGCGCGCCCGTGGCCAGCACCAGCGTATCATAGGGGACGCGCGTGCCATCGCGCAGCAGCACTTCGCGCGTCTCGCGGTCGACGCCATCGACTGTCGCCAGCAGGGTCGTTACATCCTTGCGCGGGCGCATCAGGCGGCGGATCGGCCAGGCGATTTCCGATGTGGCCAGCAGGGTTGTTGCAACCTGATACAGCAGCGGCTGGAAAAGATGGTGGTTTCGCTGGTCAATAAGTGTAATGTCGCAACCACTGCCTTTTAGGTTTTGCACCAGTTGCAGGCCGGCAAAGCCAGCACCGACGACGACGACCCGATGTGCCATGTCGTTATTTCCGCCTTAACAGTAAAGCCACGCCCCGGCGGCGCAGCAAGATAGCGCTAACATGTCGAGATGCCGCGCCGGACACAAGGGGCCGGGACCCAAGCAGGGAAAATAGGTCAGCTGCTATTCGCTGGCGACATGGGTTCATGGCTGGCCTTCCAAAAAATATGCAGAAAATGGCCAAAGTTTGATTCAAATCAAATCCTATCATGGCCAGAACCATTAGTCTTGTTAGCATGTTGCTGTGGGCCCCGCCGATCAGGGGCTGGACAACCGGCCCATCGGGGCCACTGCGGAGAAGTTGCTATGAGCTATAAGACCATTGCCATTTTCGTGCATGATGCCGATCGCGACTCTGTGGCGCTTGCCGCTGCGATGGAGGTTGCAGGCCGGGACAATGCGCATCTTGAGGTGTTCTGCCTAGGGATTGATCCGATTCAATATGATGCGACGCTGGCAGGGGCGATGCCGGTGTTTTTATCCTCTGGCATAACCGAGGCGCAAGAAACCGCGAGCAAGCTGGCCGCTTGGGTCGAAACCATGGTGCCGACGGGTCAGTCGCGCGTCTATGTGCAGCCCGTGGCAACCGCGAGCGCGGGTCTGGAGCTGCTGGTGGGCCGTTACGCGCGCTATAGCGATCTGATCATTGCGCCGCAGCCTTACGGCGAGGATCGCGGTCGCATTGCCGAGGCGCTGCTGGAAGGCGCGCTGTTCAACAGCGATGCGGCCGTGCTGGTGATCCCCAACGATAGCGATCCGGCCAAATTTGCCGATCATTTCAAACGCGCGGTTGTCGCCTGGAATGAAAGCGACGAGGCGCTGTCAACCATCCGCAAGGCGCTGCCGATTCTGACAGCGGCCCAGCAGGTGGATATCCTGATGATCGACCCTGCCGTGCGTTCGGGCGAGCGGTCTGACCCCGGCGGCGCGCTGGCCATGATGCTCTCGCGTCAGGGGGCCAAAGCCGATGTGGCGATTGTCGCGCGCACCTTGCCAAAGGTCGCGGATATGATCACGCGCTATGCCGCTGACCACGGCGCGGATGTGCTGGTGATGGGGGCCTATGGTCATTCCCGCCTGCGTCAGGCGGTACTGGGCGGCACGACACGCAGTATGCTGAACGAGATGCCGTTGCCCGTTTTGATGTCGCATTAACCGCGGCAAGGGGCCGGGCGTTGCGATCAGATATGCAGGCCATCCCCGGCCTCGCGCCGCAGCCGCGCCATGTCAGCTATGGTGACGTGGCGCGCGCCTGCCAGCGTGATCACACCATCATGACGCAGGGCCGAAAACTGGCGGCTGACGGTCTCTAGCGTCAGGCCAAGGTGATCGGCCATGGCTTCGCGTGTTAGTGGCAGGTCGATCTGTACATCTGCCGAAAAGGGAGGTCCGGCGTTTTGGGCGGCGCGCGTGGCCAATATCAGCAAAAGGCTCGCGATTTTTTCGCGGGCCGATTTGCGCCCCAGAACCAGCATCCAGTCGCGCGCGGCATCCAATTCATCGAGCGTCATCTCCAGCAGACGGCTGCCAATATGCGCCGTGCTGGCGATCAGCTTTTCAAATGGGCGGCGCGCAAAACAGCACAGCAAAACTTCGGATGCGGCGGTGATGTCATATCGCGCAATCGGCCGGCCCGGCCTTCCAATGAAATCAGAAGGTTGCAACAGACCAACCGTCTGACGGCGGCCGTCATGCAAGTCTTGTGACAGTGTGGCAAGGCCGCTTACGACCGAGGCCATGAAGTCCAACCGGTCACCTGCGAAAACAATCGTTTGACCAGGCGGGTAGCTGCGGAAATACTTCATCTCGTCCAGCACATGCATTTCATCCGCATCGCACAGCGCGCAGATGGCTTGGGCATGGATGGCGCAAGAGGCGCAGCTTTCAAATGTTCGAGCCATAGCGACACACTTATTCCATCACGGCGGCAGGTTTAAGGCCGCGCACTATTTTTAGACGTTCGGAAATACTGCAGGAATCATTATCGTGACACATTATGCGTTTAAGCATCTTGGTCTGTTTGACGCGCATGTGCCGCGCTATACCAGCTATCCACCTGCCAATCATTTCGACACGCTTGCGCCGTCGCAAAGCGAATCGTGGCTAAAAACGGTGCCGCGCAGCGGCCATATCGCGATTTACGTGCATATTCCTTATTGTCGCCGCCTGTGTTGGTTCTGTGCCGATCACACGCATGGCCTGATGACGGATCGTCCCTTGCGGCGTTATCTGGACCATATTCTGGCCGAGCTTGCTTTGATCGCGGGCTATTTGCCACCCGATGTAAGGGTGGCCTCGGTGCATCTGGGGGGCGGCACACCCACGATCCTGTCAGCGGAAATGCTGTCAGAGCTGGGGCAGGCCCTGCGTGATTTTCGCCCCTTTACCCGCACTGCCCGTATTTCGGTCGAGATTGACCCGGCCGCAGTGGACGATGCGCGTCTGGATGCTCTTGCCCAAATCGGGATGAATCGCGCGGCGATCGGGGTTCAGGGTTTCGACCCTCGGGTGCAAACCGTCACGGGGCGCGTGCAGCCGTTCGCGGTCACGCGCAAGGCCGTCGCTGGCCTGCGCGCGCGGGGGGTTGGCTGTGTGACGATGGATGTGCTTTACGGCCTTCCCTATCAAACGCCCGATAGTATGACGCAAACGATTGAAAAGGTGATGGATATTCGCCCGGACCGGCTAGCCCTATTTGGCCATGGGCATGCCCCATTGCGCAGCCGCCGTCAGGTGATGATCGAGGATGCTGCGCTGCCGGACCCCCAAGCCCGCCTTGCCCTGTTCGAAGCTGCGCGGCGTCAGTTGCTGGACGGTGGTTATCATCCGGTCGGTATCGATCATTTCTGCCTGCCCGGTGACAGCCTGGCTTTTGCCGCCGAGATCGGCAGCCTGCGCCGCAATTTCCAGGGGTATACCGAGGAAAATGCCGATGCGTTGATCGGGATTGGCGCCTCTAGCATTTCGCGCTTTGCGCAGGGCTATGCGCAAAATGTGGCGGCGATCTCGGATTACGGGGCCCATGTGGCCGCTGGGCGATTGCCAAC
The DNA here is from genome assembly GCF_000223375.1 of Ketogulonicigenium vulgare WSH-001. Lineage (NCBI taxonomy): Bacteria > Pseudomonadati > Pseudomonadota > Alphaproteobacteria > Rhodobacterales > Roseobacteraceae > Ketogulonicigenium > Ketogulonicigenium vulgare. The sequence continues at coordinate 37,757 of NC_017384.1, forward strand.
GGCGCGGGGGCATAGGTTCACCTCTGACGACCTGCTGCGCGGCGCGATGATCGAGGAATTGCTGTGTAATTTCAGCGTCGACATCGCCACCCATGCGCGCCGCTTTGACCGCCCGATCGAGGCGGTCGAGGCAATTGTCCTGCCGCTTTTATCCACCTTTCATGCGCATCTGGTAAAAGACGGCAGCCGGATCGAGCTGATCGGCCCCGCTCGGCATCTGGCGCGGATGGCGGCACAGACGATGGATGCCTATGTCGCACCCGAAGGACGGCATTCCCGCGCGATTTAGCCGCTTATCCTCTTGCGCGCTGCCTGAATTTTAGGCAGCGTGCGAACGCTACCCCATCTTCGGGCGGCGCGCGCCCCGGGGAGGGGGACTTCATGCGTATCGGGATTATCTGCCTGCTGCTGGCCTATGGCCTGTCGCAATTCTATCGTGCGTTTTTGGCGGTTCTGACGCCCTATCTGGGGGCCGAGATCGGCACGACACCCGAGACGCTCGCCACGGCCTCTAGCCTGTGGTTCGTGGCCTTTGCCGCGCTGCAAATCCCCGTCGGCATCGCGCTGGACAAGATCGGCCCCCGCCGCACCACGGCGTTGCTGTTCGGCCTTGGCACCGGCGGTGGCGCTGCGATTTTCGCGCTGGCCACGCAGCCGTGGCATATCACGGTGGCGATGACGCTGATCGGGGCGGGCTGTGCGCCTGTGCTGGTCTCTAGCTATTACATCTTTGCCCGCATCTATAGCCCGGCGGTTTTTGCAACGCTGGCGGGGGCGGTGATCGCGATTGGCAGCTTTGGTAATATCTCTAGCTCTTACCCTTTGGCCTGGGCGCTGGGCTTTCTCGGCTGGCGTGAAACCGTCTGGTGCCTTGCTGCGCTATCGGTGCTGACGGCAGCGCTGATCCAGTGGCGCGTGGTCGACCCGCCAAGGGTCGAGGGTAGCACCGGATCTTTGCGCGATGTGATGGCGATCCGCTCGCTATGGCCGATTTATGCGTTGCTGTTCGTATCTTACGCGCCGGTCGCCGCGATCAGCGGGCTGTGGGTCGGGCCATATACCCATGACATCTTTGGGCTGGATGCAGCGGGGATTGGGGCTTCGGCGCTGGTCATCGGCGTCTCGATTGCGGTGGGCAGCCTGCTTTATGGCCCGGCCGAGCGGTTGCTGCGCAGCCGTAAATTCGTCGCCATGGGCGGCAGCGCGATCATGGCGGTGGCGCTGCTGGTGCTATCGGCGACGGCCGGACAGTCGCTGGCGCTGTCCATCGTGCTTTTCGCCTGTGTCGGCTTTTTCGGTGCGAATTTCCCGGTGTTGATGGCGCATGGGCGCGGCTTTCTGCCGCCGCACCTGACGGGACGGGGGGTGACATTCATGAACCTGTTCAGCATCGGCGGCGTCGGCATTTTGCAATTCACCAGCGGCCGCGTCTTTGGCGCGATCCCGCCACAGCCCGCCACCGCGCCCTATGCCGGTATTTTCCTGATGTTCGGCCTGATTGTCGCAGTGGGTGTGGCAATTTATGCCTTCTCGCGCGAGGGTGCGCGCAATATCTGACCTTTCCCCCGCGTCCACCATCGGGTAAGAGGAGCGCCGGTCTAGCAAGGAGCCAAACGCATGGGCTATAACGTCGTCGTCGTCGGCGCCACGGGTAACGTGGGTCACGAAATGCTCAATATTCTCGCCGAGCGCGAGTTTCCGGTCGATAAGATTGCCGCCGTGGCAAGCCGCCGGTCGCTGGGAACAGAAGTGAGCTTTGGCGACAAAACCCTGAAGACCCAAGACCTTGAACAATTCGATTTCAAGGGCTGGGATATTGCGCTTTTCGCCATCGGCTCTGATGCGACCAAGGAATACGCCCCCAAGGCCGCGGCTGCGGGCTGTGTGGTCATCGATAACTCGTCGCTGTATCGCTATGATCCCGACGTGCCGCTGATCGTGCCCGAAGTGAACGCGGATGCTGTCGTCGGCTATTCGAAAAAGAACATTATCGCGAATCCCAACTGCTCGACCGCGCAGCTGGTCGTGGCGCTAAAGCCGCTGCATGACCGCGCCAAGATCAAGCGTGTCGTGGTTGCGACCTATCAATCCGTCTCGGGCACCGGCAAAGAGGCGATTGACGAGCTGTGGAACCAGACCAAGGGCATGTATGTCCCGGGTCAAGAGGTTGCGCCAAAGGTCTACCCCAAACAGATCGCCTTCAACGTGATCCCCCATATCGATGTTTTCCTGGACGATGGCTCGACCAAGGAAGAATGGAAGATGGTCGCCGAGACGAAGAAGATCCTTGATAAAAGCATCAAGCTGACCGCGACTTGCGTGCGCGTTCCGGTGTTCGTCGGCCATTCCGAAGCCGTGAATATCGAATTCGAAGATTTCATCGACGAAGAAGAAGTCCGTGACATCCTGCGCGAGGCCCCCGGTATTCTGGTCGTCGATAAGCGCGAAGCGGGCGGTTACATCACCCCCGTCGAATGCGTCGGCGAATATGCCACTTTCGTCTCGCGTATCCGTCAGGATTCGACGATTGATAACGGTGTGAACCTGTGGATCGTCTCGGATAACCTGCGCAAGGGCGCGGCGCTGAACGCGGTGCAAATCGCCGAGGTTCTGGGCCAACGTTGCCTGAAAAAAGGCTAAAGTGACAAAGGGGCGCCCAGCGGCGCCCCTTTTGCTTTTCCCGCGCTATATGCAATCATCGGGAACCCACCAGGGGAGATTGCATATGCCCATGCCATGGACCTATCGCCATGCGTCAAAGGAATGGCGCGCGATCCTTGATGATTTAAAGGATCGAATGGATTTGGTTTCCGACAACTCGGCCTATACAGCGATGGACGGTGTGCTGCAGGTGTTCCGCCGGCGGTTGACCGCGCAGCAAGGCCTTGATTTCGCGTCTGTTCTTCCCTCTGTTCCGCGTGCTGTATTCGTCGCAGATTGGCGTTTAGCGCAGCCGCCGATGCCCTTTGAAGATCGCGGGGCCCTGGTGCAAGAGGTCAAAAAAATACGCCAGCATCATAATCTGACGCCAGATAACGCAATCGAGGCGACGGCCTGGTCCTTGCGCCGCTATATTGATCGCAACGACTTTGAACGTGTATTGTCGCGTCTTCCCGAAGGCTCAGTCGCATTTTGGCACGTTGATGTGACTGACCCGGCCGAGATCGCGCGGCGGATTTTCTAGCGCGCCGACGGCAAGTAAAAAGCCCGCCGGTCCGGGCGGGCTTGGCACCTTAGACCGGCTTAAACACCGCCGCGTCGGCATCGTATTGTTCTAGCGAACCCTCGCCAATATCGTTCCACAGCCCGTGCAGCGTGAGCATACCGCTCTCGACCGCATCCGCGACAAAGGGGAAGGTCATCAGGTTGAACAGCGACCGCACGACCGAGGCCTTTTCAAACGCGCGCAGGCGCGTCGGCAGATCGCCTTTGGGCAGGTTCTCGTATTCGGGGCGCAGGATATCCATCCAACGGCCGACAAAGCTGGATTGCTCTAGCAGTTGCGGCGCGGCGCCCGAACACATGTCGTGACAGCCCTGCACGCCGCCGCAGCTGGAATGGCCCAGCACGATGACATGCGCAACTTTCAGCGCGGTGACCGCATATTCGATCGCCGCCGATGTGCCGTGCTGCTCGCCGTCCGGCTTATAGGGTGGCACGAGGTTCGCGATATTGCGGTGGATAAAGAATTCGCCCTGGTCGGCCCCAAAGATCGAGGTGACATGCACGCGGCTGTCACAGCAGGAAATCACCATGGCGCGCGGGTGCTGGCCGCCTTCGGCAAGGCGCTTATACCAGGCGCTATTCTCGGCATAGCTGGTGGCTTTCCAGCCCTGATAGCGGCGCACAAGATAATCGGGCAGGGGCCTCGCGATTTTCATGATATCCTCATCTGTGAAACTTGGCCGCGTCCGGCCCATCTGTCGTTCTATCACGCAATTCGCCGCCAAGTGCGAGGGGATTTCTAACTCGCCACGCGGGGCGCGGAAACGAATTGGGAACGAATTGCCGTTATCAGAGGGGCGGTAAGGGGCGCTGCGAAAGGTTCAGGCATGGCGCAATCGGCCGAAATCGACCCACCTATTGCCCTGCGCCTGCGCGAGGGGCTGGCCCCGAACCGCGCCCGCATGTTGCAATTGGTTGCGGGCATGGGGCCAGACGCGTTTCAGATGACCCTGCGCGAAGAGGCGGCGCAGCTTGAACAGCGCTTGCTGCGCCTCAATGATGTGCAGACCTATTATGATATTGCGACATTCGTGCGCCATGTCGGCGTGATCGCCGAAATTGCGGAACGCTTCGGCTTTGCCGCGCTGGAACGTGTTGCGGGGAATGTGCTCGATTGTCATGTCGCGCAGGATGATGTCGCCTTTGCCGCGACGCTTGCGCGGTTAGAGCGGCTTGGACATGCGGCGCTTTTCATGCTGGCCTGTCAGTTGGCGGATTAGTCGGCCTGCGGTGATTGTCGGGCGGCGGCCAAGGCGATAGGGTCGGGGCAACGACAGGATGATGCTATGACCTATACTTTCCCCACGCCCACACTCGCTGCCCCGCACGAGGATGCGACGCCGCTTTATCTGATCGCGCCCGAGGATTTGGCCACGTTTCTGGCGGGCCTTCCGCCCGCGCAAGGCGCCTTTGCCGGTGCCACAGGTTTTGCTGCAGGCGCGGGTGAAGTGCTGATCTTGCCCGAGGTGGACGGCAGTATCGCAGGCGTGCTGATCGGGCGCGGCAGTGCCGAGGCGCGCAGGCGTGGCCGTTTCGTCATGGCGGGCGCTGCCGCGCGCCTGCCCGCTGGCGATTATCGCCTTGTGCCGCTGCTGACCCATGACGAGGCCGAGGAATTCGCGCTGGGCTGGCTGTTCGAAAGCTATCGTTTTGATCGTTACAAGGCGCAAAACACCCCCAAAGCGCGCCTTGTCGCGCCCGAGGGTGTCGACGCGGGCCGGCTGAACGCAATCGCAGCGGGTGAATATCTGACGCGTGATCTGGTGAATACGCCCGCCGCTGATATGGGCCCCGCGCAACTGGCGAATGTTGCCGTGGCGCTGGCTGATCTGCATGGCGGAACCTCTGGTGTGACGGTGGGCGACGCGCTGCTGGATGCGAATTTCCCGATGATCCACGCCGTCGGCCGCGCCGCTGCCGCTGATCGCGCGCCGCGCCTGATCGAGATGAATTTCGGCACCACCGGCCCGCGCCTGACGTTGGTGGGCAAGGGCGTCTGCTTTGATACCGGCGGTCTTGATATCAAACCCGCTGCCGGTATGGGATTGATGAAAAAGGATATGGGCGGTGCGGCGACGGTGCTGGGCCTTGCGCATATGATCTTGCAGCTGAACCTGCCGCTGCAATTGCGCGTGCTGGTGCCCGCCGTTGAAAACAGCATCGCGGGCGGCGCGATGCGCCCGGGCGATGTGCTGACCGCGCGCAATGGCCTGACGGTCGAGGTGAATAACACCGATGCCGAAGGCCGCCTTGTGCTTGCGGATGCGTTGGCTTTGGCCAGCGAGGATGCACCCGATCTGCTCATCTCGATGGCAACGCTGACGGGCGCGGCGCGTGTGGCGCTGGGGCCGGATGTGCCGCCGTTCTATACCGATGATGACAGCATTGCTGCGACCCTCGCCGCCGCCAGTACCGCCGCGCGCGATCCGATCTGGCGGATGCCCTTCCATCCCGCCTACGAGGCGTTGATCGAGCCCGGCATTGCCGATCTGGATAATGCGCCGGGGGGCGGTATGGCGGGCTCGATCACGGCGGCGCTGTTCCTGCGCCGTTTTGCGGCTGCGCCCTATGTGCATTTCGACATTTATGCGTGGCAACAGGCCGCTGCACCCGCACGGCCCAAGGGCGGGGTGGGGCAGGGCGCGCGCGCCCTGCTGGCTGCGCTGCCGCAATTGCTGGGTGAGGCGCAATAATGGATCGTCGTCTGACCCCCGCCAACACGCGTGTCGCCGCTGAATATCTGCGCGGCAAGGTCGAGGCCGCCAGCTTTGTCACCGGCACCCCGGCCCGCGTCACGCGGCCTGTGGCCGATCTGCTGGATCAGCCCGCCGGCAAGCGCGAGCGTCAGGTGCTGTTCGGCGCGGCGGTCACCGTTTACGAGGTGATCGACGGTTGGGCCTTTGTGCAGGCCGCGCGTGATGGCTATGTCGGGTACATTGCGGCCGATTGCATTGGCGACGCGCGCCAAGCGACCCACCGTGTCGCCACGATGGCCACGCATGTTTATCCCGATGCCAATATCAAACTGCATGAGGTGATGCACCTTTCGCTGGGGGCCGAGGTGACGGTGATCGCCGAGCTGCCAAAGTTTTTCGAGACGCCCGAAGGGTTTATCTTTAAATCCCACCTGCGCCCGCTGGTCCAGCCATTCCAAGATCCGGTCACCGTGGCGCAGATGCTGTTCGGCGTGCCCTATCTGTGGGGCGGCAATTCATCATTGGGGATCGACTGTTCGGGCACGGTGAATATGGCATTGACCCTCTGCGGTATCGCCTGTCCGGGTGACGCTGACCTGCAAGAGGCAGCGCTGGGCACCGCTTTGCCGCTTGATGCGCCCCTGCAGCGCGGTGATCTGATCTTTTGGAAGGGGCATGTGGCGCTGATGGTGGATGCAGATACGATGATCCACGCCAACGGCAATGACATGGCAGTGCGCTATGAAAACTATGCCTCGGCGGTGAAACGGATCGAGGTGCAGGGCGGCGGCCCCGTGACATCCATCAAGCGGCTTTAATCAATCAGGCGCGGCTTGCCCTCTAGCACTTTTAACACGGCTTGCAGGTCATTGCCGCGCCGCAGCACCTGACCCTCGGCGCCGATTACCGCATATTGCCCCTGCCGCATCCGCAGCTTTGGCCGTTTTTCAATGCGATAGACCGGCGTTTCCGCTGCGCGGCGAAAGATCGAGAAAATCGCCACATCGCGCAAATTGGCGATGCCGTAATCACGCCATTCGCCCGCCGCCACATTGCGGCCATAGACATTCAGGATCGGTTGCAGCTCGGTGCGATGAAACGCCACCTGCTCAACCGCACCGGGTGCAAAGGGGATCGTTTGGTTCATGTCAAAATGATGACTCTGCCCGCGCCCCTTGGCAAGTCTCAGCCGCAGGTGATGCGCGCGATCTGGCCGTCGCCGTTAATGATAAAGTTCAACCGCCCAGATCGGTAGTCCATCGTCACGGCAGTATCGGGGTGGATGACGCGCACCTGTCCCATCAGGAAAACGCGCTCTAGCGCATTGGCGTTCTGACCGATCAGCGCCGCATGGGGCGCGGCGCCGCAGGTGTCCTCGGCGGGCATCACGGGTGCTTCATCCATCTGCGGCGCGGCACAGGCCGCCAACAGGGCGAGGGGGATCAGGGCAAGGATCTGTTTCATGGCTATAGTCTTGACCATATTGACGCAGCGCGCAATCACTCGCTTGACCCCAGGAAAAAATCTCCCTAGGCAGAATGTATATTTAGAATGATTCTAAATTAGGAGTCTGCCATGCTGCTATCCCTTTCCCCGCGCCGCAGGTTCAGCGACCTGACGGAACAAGAGATCATCGCGCTGGCGATTTCAAACGAGGAAGATGACGCGCGCATCTATCGCAGTTTCGCCCAGCATCTGCGCGCGGATTACCCCGGATCAGCCGCCGTATTCGACGGCATGGCCGAGGAAGAGGACGCCCATCGCCAACGGCTGATCGCCCTGCACCGCATCCGCTGGGGTGATGTCATCCCGCTGATCCGGCGCGAACATGTGGCGGGCTATTTTCATCGCAAGCCGGTGTGGTTGACCGAAAACCTGTCGCTGGAGGCGATCCGCGCCGAGGCGCAGAATATGGAACGCGGCGCCGCCGATTATTACACCCGCGCTGCCATGCGCACCCAAGATGCCGCGACGCGCAAACTGCTGGGTGATCTGGCCGCCGCCGAGGCGGGCCACGACGAGGCTGCAACCGCCCTTGCGCAAAAGCATCTGGGCGATGACGCCCGTGCCGATGAGGATCAAACCGCGCGCCGTAAATTCATCCTGACCTGGGTGCAGCCCGGCCTTGCGGGTTTGATGGATGGCTCGGTCTCGACCCTCGCGCCGATCTTTGCGGTGGCTTTTGCGACGCAGAACAGCCACACGACGCTGCTGGTCGGCCTTGCGGCGGCGGTCGGGGCGGGGATCTCGATGGGGTTTACCGAGGCCGCGCATGATGATGGCGTGATCTCGGGGCGCGGCTCGCCGCTGAAACGCGGCATTGCTTCGGGCGTGATGACGACGGTCGGCGGGCTTGGCCATGCCTTGCCCTATTTGCTGGGGGATTTCTGGCTGGCGACGGTCATCGCGATCATGGTTGTGTTTGTCGAGCTGTGGGCCATTGCCTGGATTCAGAATCGCTTTATGGAAACGCCTATTTTGCGCGCAGTGACACAGGTGGTGATCGGGGGTGCGCTGGTCTTTGCAGCCGGTGTGCTGATTGGCGGCGGCTGAGCCTAGACCTTGTCGCGGGGCAGGCGTAAGGCGCGTTTATGCTTGCCGTATTCTATCAAATCCTGCCGTTTTTCGGCCTTGTTGTCCTTGGCTTTGGCGCGGGCCGCACCGGCTTTTTTCCCGCCGAGGCGACGCAATATCTGACGAAGTTTGTCTTTTATTTTGCGCTCTCGGCGATGATGCTGCGCTTTGCCGCGACGATGCCGATCCACGAGGTGCTATCGCTGCCCTTCGTGCTGGCCTATGTCATCGGCACGGGTCTGGTCTACGGCCTTGTCATGCTGGTGGCGCGCCTACGCGGGCGCAGCCTTGGTGAAATGGCGATGGAGGGGTTCACCACCTCGGTCGCGAATTCCACCTTTCTGGGGTTGCCGGTCATCGTCACGCTGATGGGCGACTGGGCCATCGGGCCGCTGATGATGGTCGTGGTGCTGGATTACACCTTTTTTGTCGCGCTGATGGTCGTGTTGATGAGCCTTGCCGAAAATGGCCGCGTGTCATGGCAGGTGGGGCCAGCCGTGCTGCGCGGGCTTTTGCGCAATCCGATGATTGTCGCGCTGGCGCTGGGGCTGGTGATTGCAGGCTTTGGCCTGACATTGCCTGAACCCGTCGATCATTTCCTGGCGCTGCTGACCAATGCCGCGACACCGGGCGCGCTGTTTGCACTGGGCGCATCCCTCGCCACCCGCCCGGCCGAGCCTGCGGGCGCGGCGATGTGGCTGGCGGGGGCAAAGCTGATCCTGCATCCGCTATCGGTTGGCATTATGGCGCTGCTGGTGTTTCATGTGCCAACGGACCCCGCCCATGTGATGATCGCTGTGGCGGCGATGCCGGTGGCCAGCTCGACCTTTATTCTGGCGCAACAATATGGGGTGGCCGTGCAGCGCATATCGACGACAATCTTGCTGACAACGCTGTTCAGCGCGCTTACGGTGCCGATCGTTATGGGGTGGCTGGGCGTATGATCTATGTCGATGCCGATGCTTGCCCCGTCCGGGACGAGGTTGAACGTGTGGCCACGCGCCACGCTCATCCCGTAGTCTTGGTCACGAATGGCGGTCTGCGCCCGCCTGCGAACCCGCTGATATCGCTGCAAATCGTACCGCATGGGCCGGATGTGGCCGACCAGTGGATCGCCGATCGTGCGGGCGCGGGCGATGTTGTGATCACCAACGACATCCCTTTGGCCGCAAAGGTGATCGCGAATGCCGCCGCCGTGCTGCGCCCCGATGGCGAGGCGCTGACCCACGCGAATATCGGTCCCACTTTGGCCGCGCGCGATTTGATGGCGGACTTGCGCGCAGCCGATCCCTTCCGTCAAGGCGGCGGGCGGCCGTTTTCCAAGGCGGACCGCAGCCGTTTTCTGGATGCGCTGGAACGCGTCTTGCGGCAGGCCCGCGCATGAGCGTCCTTGCCGATTACGAGGCCCGCGTCGCGGCGGGCACGATCACACCCGATGCCGCGCAGCGCGCGGTGCTGCCCGCGCTAGAGCGTTTGCGGGCCGAGATATCGAGCCCCGTCAAGCGCGGTCTGTTTCGCAAAGCGGTGCCGGTGCGGGGGCTCTATCTGTGGGGCGGTGTCGGACGCGGCAAGTCGATGCTGATGGATCTGCTGTGCCAAAGCCTGCAGGTGCCGCTGCACCGCGTCCATTTCCACGCATTTATGCAAAGCGTCCACGCTGGCCTTGCCAAGGCGCGGGCGGATGGCGTGCAAGACGCCATTCTGCCGGTGGCCGATGATCTGGCAAACCGTATCAAACTGCTGGCGCTGGACGAGATGCAGATCACCGATATCACCGATGCGATGATCGTGGGGCGGCTGTTTCAGCGGCTGTTCGATCGGGGGGTAGTGGTGGTGACAACCTCGAACCGTGCGCCGGATGATCTATATAAAAACGGGCTGAACCGGCAGATATTCCTGCCCTTTATTGCGATGATCCGTGACAGGCTGGATGTGGTCGAACTCGCCAGCCCCACCGACCACCGCCAAGGCCGCCTGCAAGGGGCGCAGCGCTATTTCGCGCCGCCGGACATGGCTGCGCTGGATGCGATCTGGGATGATCTGACCGGCCGCGCGGCCGCGCGCCCCCAGACCCTGCGTGTCTATGGCCGAGATGTGACCTTGCCCGCGTTCCACGATGGCATTGCACGGGCCCGTTTTGATGATCTGTGCGGCAAGCCCCTTGGCCCTGCCGATTATCTGGCGATCGCCGAAAGCTGCCGTGTGCTGATTTTGGACGATATCCCCCGCCTTGGCCCCGCCAATCACGACAAGGCCAAACGGTTCGTCACGCTGATCGACGCGCTTTACGAGGCGAAGGTGCGTCTGTTTTGCAGCGCCGCCACCCTGCCCGAGGCGCTTTATGACGCCGGCGAGGGCAGTTTCGAATTTGCCCGCACCGCCAGCCGTCTGCGCGAAATGCAGGATGCGGGCTGGGGTGCGGCGCTGGCCTGATCAGCGCTGAAGCGCGGCGGCGACAATCGCTTTCACGCGCAGATCTGGCACTTCGGTAAAGGTCAGATCGCTGCGCTGGAAATAGGCCGCTGCATTCATCGCGCCCCAGTCATTGGTGACGATGACATAGCTTTGCTTGTCTGCCAGAGCGGTTGGGTCGGCATACAGGAAATCACCCGTGCGCGATTCCAATGGCATATCGCCATCTTGGTTGCTGATCGCCAGAATCGCGGCCAGCGTGGCGGCGTCAACCTCGGCCCGCATCAGCTTGCCGTCAAAGCGCAGACCGGCATTGTAATCGAATACTGTGACATCGCCCGCAGGCAGACCCGTTCCGAACGAGGTGTGGCCGATAAAGCCGACGTCAGCGCCCACCGTCTCGGCCATGGCGCGCGCGGCAAAGCGGCCGGTCTCGCCCAGCGACATCGGGGCCTCTAGCGTTGCGACACTGGCGGTTTCCTCTGGCGTCAGATGCGCGGCCAGAACGGCGGGGATCAGATCGGCCAGCGCGGCGGAGAGGGGGGCGGCGCGGTCAATCTCGATCCGTTCGATCACGGGGGCAGTGCCGGTCGCAGTGATCGTGGCGATGGTCATCAGCGCAGACCACGCGCCAGTATGGATATAGCGTGTCGCGCCTGCGGCATGTTCCAGCACCAGATGGTCATGGCCGCCGACCAGCAGTGCGCCATCGGGCAAGGCGGCCAAAATCTCGCGATCGGGCACAACGCCCGCGTGGCTGAGGACGACATGCGCCGCGCCGTCGGTGAAGACTTGTGGCAGATTTTCCGCGGCCCAGGCCGCCGGGGCCGGAACAGTGATCTGCGGGCGCGTGTCGGCGGGATAGGTGTTGATCGCATCGGTCGCGATGCCTGCGATCTGCACCTGCATACCGCCCAGATCCAGCACCGCCGCAGCGGGCGCATAGGCGCTGCCGTCGCGCGCATCGATGATATTGCTGATCACGGTCACACCGATTTCATTCGCGCGCGCCGTGAAATGGCGCAGATCCGCATCGAAATCGGATTCGTGATTGCCGATATTCACGATGGTCGGTGCGACCTGTGCCAGCGCTGTGAGGAAGGCCCAGTCGATTTCACCGCCCGAGCGGCTGGCCACCACATTGCCCTTTTCGAACACGTCGCCGTTAATCAATACGGCGACCGGCAGGCCGGAATGCGCGACATGCATCTCGATTGCGGCCAAAAGTTGGCCCATCCGCTCATAGGCAGAGTGCAGGTCGGACAGCAGAATCAACTGCATACCAGCACTTTGGGCGCGCGCACCGCACAAGGCAGGCATCAGGGCGAAAGCACTTGTCAAAGCAAGCAGTTGGCGGCGTGTGGTGCGCATGGCATCCCTCCAATTCGTCGATGCGCTGCCATTAGGCGGTGCGGATGACGCTGTGGTGACACTATGGGGCCTGCCAAAAGAAATGGGGGGCTTTACGCCCCCTCGTTCTTTGTGTCGTCGGTGACTGCCAGCTTGCCCCTTGGTTAATAGGGGTAAGCGATGGGCGATTCGCGGGTCAAGAAAAATGATTCGCCAAAGACGAATCAGCCCTCATTTTCCCGCAACACATGCCCGGCAAGATAGAGCGAGCCGCAAATCAGCACCCGCTCGCCCGGAAAGCGTGCGGCAATCGTTCGCAGCGCGGCTTGCAGATCATCCGCCGCGCTGGCCTGCATGCCGACGCCCTGCGCCATCGCGGCAAGGTCAGGGGCGGGGATGGTGTTCGCCTCATCCGGGATTGCGATGGCGGTAAAGCTTTTCGCCAAAGGCGCAAGCGGGCGCAGATAGCCGCTGGCGTCTTTGGTGTTCAGCATACCGCAGATCAGATGGATCGGCTTGTCGCGCATCGCGGTCAGCGTCTGGGCAATCACAAGGCCAGCCGCAGGGTTGTGCCCGCCGTCCAGCCACAGATCACATGGCGCCACCAGTTCGGCCAAGGGGCCAGCGGTCAGATGCTGCATCCGGGCAGGCCATTCGGCGCGGGTGACGGCCGCCTCGCAAGCGGCGTCATCGGCGCCCAGCAGGCGCAGGGCCGCAATCGCGGTGCCTGCATTCATGATCTGATGCGGCCCGCGCAGGCGCGGCAGCGGCAGATCCAGCAGGCCGCGTTCGTCCTGATAGATCAGACGGCCATTTTCGGTGCCGACATGCCATTGCTGGCCATAAGCATGCAGCGGCGCGCCAAGGCGGGCGGCCTCGGCCTCGATCACGGCCATGGATTCGTCATGCTGGGGCGCAACGACGACTGGCACGCCGCGCTTGATGATCCCGGCCTTTTCACCCGCGATCTTGGTCAGCGTATCGCCAAGATAGCCTTGGTGATCCAGATCGACCGGCGTGATGATGGTCAGCGCGGGGCGCGCGACGACATTGGTCGCATCCAGCCGCCCCCCCATGCCGACTTCCAGCAGCGTGTAATCGGCGGGCACCTCGGAAAAGGCAAGGATCGCGGCGGCGGTTGTAATCTCGAAATAGGTAATCGGCGCGCCGCCATTTTGGGCGTAAACGCGATCAAGATAGCCTTCCAGCGCGGGCTCGGAAATCAGCGTGCCCGCCAGACGGATACGCTCGTGAAAGCGCGCCAGATGCGGCGAGGTATAGGCATGCACGCGCGATCCGCCCGATTCCAGACCGGCACGGATCATCGCTTGGGTCGAGCCCTTGCCATTGGTGCCCGCGATATGGATCACGGGCGGCAGGCTGTCTTGCGGGTTGCCAAGTTTGCCAAGGATGTCCCACATGCGGTCCAGCACAAGGTCGATGACCTTTGGGTGCAACTGCATCATCCGGCGCAAAATGCGGTCGGATCCGGCATCATCGGCGGCGCGGGGGGCGCCGGGAAGGCTCATTTTATTTCTTCTCCGGCGCTGGCTTGGCGGCTTTTGCAGGTTTTTCGGCGGGCTTGGCGGCGGCTTCGGCGGCGGGCGCCTCGGCGGGCGCAGGGGCGGGAACGGGGCCAACCACATGCTGGGGCAGGCCCATCAGCATACGGATGATCGTTGCCAGTTCTTCCTTCATCTTGCCACGCGGGGTGACGCGATCCAGCATACCGTGATCCAGCAGATATTCGGCGCGCTGGAACCCTTCGGGCAGCTTTTCGCGGATGGTCTGTTCGATCACGCGGGGACCTGCGAAACAGATCAGTGCGTTGGGCTCGGCAATCTGCACATCGCCCAGCATCGCATAGGATGCGGTAACGCCGCCCGTGGTCGGGTTGGTCAGCACGACGATATAGGGCAGACCCGCTTCTTTCACCATGTCGACGGCCACGGTCGAGCGCGGCATCTGCATCAGCGAGAGGATCCCCTCTTGCATCCGCGCGCCGCCCGCGGCGGTGAACACAACCAGCGGACGCTTGGTCTCGACCGCGCGCTGCGCGGCGGCGATCAGCGCGTTGCCAACATACATGCCCATAGAGCCGGCCATGAACTTGAATTCCTGACAGGCGACAATGGCGGGAGTTTCGAAAATCTCGCCCTCGGCGACCAGCATGGCGTCTTTCTCGCCCGAGGATTTCTGCGCGGCTTTCAGACGGTCGGTATATTTCTTTTGGTCGCGAAAATGCAGCGGGTCGACCAGCGGCTCGGGCACTTTCAACTCGGCGAACTGGCCGCCGTCGAACAGCGCCGTCAGGCGCGCGCGGGCCGTGATCGCCATGTGATGGCCGCAATGCGTGCAGACGTTGAGGTTTTCCTCAAGCTCGCGGTGGAACAGCATGGTGCCGCATTCGTCGCACTTGCTCCACAGGTTTTCCGGCACGTCGGTGCGCCGCGAAAACAGCGAGTTCAGCGTCGGGCGGACGTAATTCGTGATCCAGTTCATGGGTTCCTTGCCGTTCGGCCTCAATCTTTAACCCCTGAAATAAGGTGCATGGCCCAAAGATGCAATCATGGGGATAGACAAGTCGGCCGCTTTCGCGTGCTATCCGCGCATGGAATGGCTCGGCATCCCCTTTGATTGGCGCACACTGGCCACCTTTGCGGTGCTGGGCTTGCATTATGCACTGGTGATTGCCGTTATTTTCCGCGTGCTGGTGCGTGACCAGATGGAGCCCGTCGTCCGTCTGTCATGGGTCATGCTGATCGCGCTGATCCCGGTTCTGGGTGTTATCGTCTATCTGCTGTTTGGCGAGATTCGCCTGAACCGCGCCAAAGGGCGCAAGATGCAGAACGTGCGCAATCAGTTAACGGCGCTGTGGGAGGCGAATAATATCTCGCATGGCTCGGCGCATGAGGCCGCGACCAGTTTCGCCATGGGCACCGCCACCAGCGATTTTGTCCCCGTGACCGACAACCGCCTGACGATGTTGCCCCAAGGCGATGCGATGATGGATGATATGATCGCCGCCATTGATGGGGCGACCGATACGGTTCACATCCTGTTTTACATCTGGCTGCCCGATACGATCGGCACCCGCATGGTGCAGGCGGTCAGCAATGCTGCGCGCCGCGGCGTGACCTGCCGTGTTCTTGTCGATGCGCTGGGCTCGCGTCTGCTGATCGGGTCGAAACATTGGAAGGCGATGCGCGCGGCGGGCGTGCGGCTGCACCGCGCCTTTCCGTTTCGCAACCCCTTGGTCGAGGTTTTGTTCCAGCGCGTTGACCTGCGCAATCACCGCAAGGTGGTCGTGGTGGACAACCACATCAGCTGGATCGGCAGTCGCAATTGCGCCGACGAGGCCTTTGCAATCAAGCGCCGCTATGCCCCCTGGATCGACATTCTGATGCGGGTCGAGGGGCCGCTGGTCCGCCAGATGCAGGCGGTCTTTATCGCCGATTGGATGCTGTATGATGACGATGCGCCGGTTGATCTGCTGGTCGCACCGCAGCCGCATTTCCCGCCCGAGGATGACGGGCCGGTGGTCGCGACCGGCACCACGGGGCAGGTGATCGCCTCGGGTCCCTCGCAAAGTCAGATCGGCATTGCCGATACGCTGATCGCCATGTGCTATGCCGCGCGCAGGCGGTTGACCGCCACGACGCCCTATTATCTGCCCGACCCCGCGCTGCATCAGGCGCTGCTGGCGGCCGCGCGGCGGGGCGTCGATGTGACGCTGGTGCTGCCAAAACGCAACGATTCATGGATCATCGCCGCCGCCAGCCGCAGCCTGTATCCGACGCTGCTGGCCGCGGGCGTCAAGATTTTGGAATATGAGGGCGGGCTTTTGCACGCCAAGATTATGACGGTCGACGGCATGCTCTCGATCGTCGGATCGGCCAATCTGGACCGGCGCAGCTTTGATTTGAACTATGAATGCAACATCTTGATGGATTCGCCCGAGGTGGCGGACATGCTGGACGAAAGGCAGGCGATCTATCTGCAGAACTGCAAGCCTGTGACACTGGCCGATGTGGCCCGCTGGCCAACCTGGCGCAAGGTCTACCACAATCTTGTCGCGCTGGCTGGGCCGCTTTTGTAACTTGCGAAAACATTTTTGCCCGCAAAAGACATAAAGTTGTCTTGAACCCGCTCGCGCGCAGGGTTATTCCCCCCTTCAGCCATTGAACCTGGGAAGGACCCCATGCAGAACAGCCGCTTTGACAAGTCCCGCCTGCCCAGCCGCCACGTGACCGAAGGTCCCGAGCGCGCTCCGCATCGTAGCTATTTCTATGCAATGGGGATTTCCGAGGAAGAGATTCACCAGCCGTGGGTTGGTGTCGCGACCTGCTGGAACGAAGCGGCGCCGTGCAACATTGCCCTGAACCGTCAGGCGCAATCGGTGAAAATGGGTGTGAAAAAAGGTGGCGGCACGCCGCGCGAATTCACCACCATCACCGTGACCGACGGTATCGCCATGGGGCACGAGGGGATGCGCTCGTCGCTGGCGTCGCGCGATGCGATTGCCGATACGGTCGAATTGACGATGCGCGGCCACTGCTATGACGCCATCGTCGGCCTTGCCGGTTGTGATAAATCGCTGCCGGGGATGATGATGGCGATGGTGCGTCTGAACGTGCCGTCGGTGTTCATCTATGGCGGCTCGATCCTGCCGGGCAAATTGAACGGCCGCGATGTCGTAGTGCAGGACGTGTTCGAGGCTGTCGGCCAGCACGCCGCTGGCAAGATGACCTCGGCCGAGCTGGACATTCTGGAACGTATTGCTTGCCCCAGTGCCGGTGCCTGCGGTGGTCAATATACCGCGAACACCATGGCCTGCGTGTCCGAGGCCATCGGCCTTGCGCTGCTGAACAGCTCGGGCGCGCCTGCGCCTTACGAATCGCGCGACCAATATGGTGACTTCTCGGGTCAGGCCGTGATGCGTCTGATCGAAAAGAACATCCGCGCCCGTGATATCGTCACGCGCAAATCGCTGGAAAACGCGGCGCGCGTTGTGGCTTGTACCGGCGGCTCGACCAATGCGGGGCTGCACCTGCCGGCCATCGCGCATGAGGCGGGCATCGATTTTGACCTGTTCGACGTGTGCGATATCTTCCGCGACACGCCTTATTTCGTGAACCTGCGTCCGGGTGGCGATTACGTCGCCAAAGACCTGCACGAGGTTGGCGGCGTGCCGGTCGTGATGAAGGAGTTGGCGAAACAGGGCCTGCTGCATCTGGATTGCATCACCGCCTCGGGTCGCACTTTGGGCGAAGAGCTGGAGACCATCACCCATGAGGCCGATGGCCGCGTGATCTATCCGATTGAAACCCCGATCACGCCCACGGGCGGCGTCGTTGGCCTGCGCGGCAACCTCGCGCCCGATGGGGCTATCGTGAAGGTCGCGGGTATGAAGCCGGAAGAACAGATCTTTACCGGCCCCGCGCTGGTATTTGAATGCGAAGAAGACGCGTTCGAGGCTGTGACCCATCGCCAGTATAGCGTCGGCGACGTAATCGTCATTCGCAACGAGGGGCCCGCTGGCGGCCCCGGGATGCGCGAAATGCTGTCGACCACCGCCGCACTGTCGGGGCAGGGCATGGGCAAGAAAGTTGCGCTGATCACTGACGGTCGTTTCTCGGGCGCGACGCGCGGCTTCTGCGTCGGCCACGTTGGCCCCGAAGCGGCCCATGGCGGCCCCATCGCTATGCTGAAAACCGGCGATATGATCACGATCAATGCCGTGACCGGCGAGATCTCGGTCGATCTGACGGATGAGGAACTGGCCGCGCGCAAGGCCGATTGGGCTGGTCCGCGTCAAACCGAATATGAGTCGGGTGCCTTGTGGAAATATGCCCGTCTTGTGGGCACCGCCCGCCTTGGCGCTGTCACTCATCCGGGTGCGAAAGCCGAGCGCCACGTCTATATGGATCAGTAAGCGATCAAGAAAGGCCCCAGCCCCCAAGCCGGGGCCTTTCGTTTAACCAATCGCCACCCAATATTCACGCGAGCGAAGATTTGCGCTTTGCGCTAAGATATTGTTTGTTTTACACATGGGCCAAGGCGGCCTGTGGGCCGCACCGACGCTGGGGCCTCCGATGTCTGAATTTTTGAACAATCTGTCGGGCCGCATTGCACGGCGCTATTGGTCGCAAGCCGCCACGCGCGCGGCTGATACCAGCACATCCCCCGCAAAGGTGAAACAAATCGCTGACGAAGCGGGCCGGTTGCGCCACGATCTTGATGCGATTGAGCGCGCTGCAGCGGCCCGACTGAATTTTGCGGCTGCGCCCGATAATGGTATAGAACAGCCGGTCAGCAGCGATTGGGCATGGCGGCCCGAATTGTGGACGGCACCCTTGCGCCCAGCCGTTTTAATTGGCCCAGAAAGCGGCACCGCTTTGGGGCAGCATATGAAGTTGTTCCACGACGGCAATGCCGGTCAGGCGCTAGTGCGTCAGTCGCGTAATACGCGCGCGGGGCTGGCATCCTATCGCTTTGAAATCGAGACGTTCCGATTTGACGCAAGTTATGTCAGCCTGGTGCTGACGCTGCCAGAGGCGCCTGTGACCGGGTTGAAGTTACGCCATCTGATCGCGCTGAACCTTAACTATATGACCGAAGGCGGGCTGGTGGGTTTCGCGCGGTTGAACGTGAAACACGGCCCCAATGTCGAAACGATTCTGCGCGAACTGCCGCCGGGCGATTATGATACCAGCGTCGAATTCGACATGGCCTATACCAAGTTGAATGAAAAACGGGTCGAAGCGATGTGGCTGGACCTGATCTTTGAAAAACCGACGTTAAACCGCATTGTGATTAATGATTTGACGATGGCGCGTTTCCCGCGCGCAGAGATGTAGGCTGCTCATGACACTGATTGAAACGCGTATTGTCGAAGGTATATGGGAAGGGCTGCTGACGGACACGGTGCTCGAGCCACGCTTGGTCGCCAGTCATAACGGTGTGGACCTGCCCGTCGCATGGACGGCACAAGAGGGCGGCGATTATGCCCTGCGTGTCGAGGTGCCGCGTGCAATGGTCAGCGCGGGTCAGCATGTAATGATCATCCGTGATCAGGATACAGGGATCGAGATTTCGCGGTTTGTGATGGCGGTGGGCGAAGACGCGTTGAACCCCCAGCAGGCTGAAATTGCCATTTTACGGGCCGAGCTTGACTTGCTCAAATCGGCCTTTCGCAGCTTTGCCCGCGATGCCGAAGATTTCCAACGCATCATGGTCGAACAGATGGAGGGCGAGGGCGGTATCTAATCCCCCCCCGCATGTGAAAAAGGGCGCTGCTGCGCCCTTTTATTTTGCCAGATCTTGGGTGGGATAGAAAATCCCGCCAGGGGATGCGGTAAAGACCTCGTGCCCGTCTGCGGTAATGCCAATCGAGTGTTCGAACTGCGCCGACAGGGATTTATCGCGCGTCACCGCCGTCCAGCCATCTGCCAGAACCTTGGTCTCGTGTTTGCCCAGGTTCACCATCGGCTCGATGGTAAAGAACATGCCTTCCTCCAGCACGGGGCCAGAGCCCGCGCGGCCATAATGCAGCACGTTTGGCGGGGCGTGGAACACGCGGCCCAGGCCGTGGCCGCAGAAATCGCGCACAACCGACATACGCTGCGCCTCGACATAGGTCTGGATCGCATGGCCGATATCGCCATAGGTATTGCCGGGTTTGGCCTGTGCAAGGCCGACCATCAACGCCTCATGCGTGACATCGATCAGACGTTGGGCTTTGCGTGAAAGGCTGCCCGCCACATACATGCGGCTGGAATCGCCATACCAGCCATCGACGATGACCGTGACGTCGATATTCATGATATCGCCGTCTTTCAGCACCTTGTCGCCGGGAATGCCGTGGCAGACCACATGGTTCAGCGAAATACACGACGCATGCTGATAGCCGTTATAGCCGATCGTGGCCGATGTCGCGCCATGCGCCTCAACCATCTCGAGGATCAGCTTATCCAGCGCGCCGGTTGTGACGCCGGGCTGCACATGCGGGGTGATATCGTCCAGAATCTGGGCGACGACGCGGCCAGCCTCGGCCATGCCGGCGAAATCGGCCAGCTCATGAATGCGAATCCCTTCGCGCGTCAGTCTTCCTCTGCGTTCGTCCACTGCTTTCATCCTTTCGTCTTGATCGGCAGATAGTCGATCATCGGCGACAAATCCAGACCATGGGTCAAAGGCCGGGGTAGAAGTCGCGCCCGGCCATGCCTATACCTGAAGGAATGGGTATTTCAGGTAAATGAGGGGGCCGCATGGCCAATCCGACAGCTGCAATTCTACTGATCGGCGATGAGCTGCTGTCCGGCCGCACGCGCGACAGTAATATGTTCTTTCTGGCGCAAGAGCTGACGCGCCTTGGGATTGACCTGAAACTGGCGATGATGATCCCGGACGAGGCGCAGACGATCACAGACACGGTGCGCGATGTATCGGGGCGGTTCGATCATGTCTTCACCTCGGGTGGGATCGGGCCGACGCATGACGATATCACTGCCGATGCCGTCGCCGCCGCGTTTGACACGCCCATCGGTGTGCGCGACGACGCCCGTGCCTTGCTAGAGGCCAGTTATACCCCGCGCGGCATCGAGCTGAACGAATCGCGCCTGCGCATGGCCCGTATTCCCGATGGCGCGGCGCTGATCGACAATCCTGTCAGCGCAGCTCCCGGCTTTTCCATCGGCAATGTCCATGTGATGGCTGGCGTGCCCCGCGTGTTCGAGGCGATGTGCCACGCGCTGCTGCCGGGGCTGGCCTCTGGCCGTCCGGTGCTGTCACAGACCTGGACCGTCATGCGCGGCGAGGGCGAGATTGCCGCCCGTCTGGGCGAGATCGCGGCGGATTTCCCTGACCTTGCCATCGGCTCTTACCCCTTCTCGAAAGACAGCGTCTACGGCACCAATATCGTTGTGCGCGGCGTCGACGGCCCGCAGGTCGAGGCGGCGCTGGTTATCCTGGCCGAGGCCTTTCCCGCATGAGTCTGATCGACCGGATGGAGCCAAGCTGGCCGCCAGTTGCCCGTTTTACACATGGCCCCTTCGTGTTGCGGCAGGGTCTGGGCGGCGGCAGCCGCGTGAGTGCCATCTCGCTCGCCGATCCGAATGTCCCAGCCGATCAGATCCAACGCGCCTTGCCGGATGTCGAGGCAGCCGCCCGCACGCTGGGCCAGCCGCCGCTGTTTCTGCTGACCGATGATGACGCTGCTGATATGGCGCTGGCAAATATCCTGCGCGCGCGCGGCTATGCCCTGTCTGACGAAGTCTTTGCCTTCGAAGGCCCGCTTGCCACCGCTGCATTGGCTGCGGGGCTAAAGGTGCATTCCGGCTGGCCGGCAGGTGCGGATGCTTTGGCGGTCTGGAACAATGACGGCCGCGTCGGCGCGGCGCGTATGGCGGTGATGGCGCGTGCGCGCGGCGAGAAGGCCGTGATCTCGCTGTGTGATGCGACGGGCCCGGTCGGGGCGCTGTTCGCTGCGATCCATGATGGCGCGGCGGTGCTCCACGCGATCGAGGTGATCCCCGCCGCCCGCGGGCGTGGTTACGGCCATGCGCTGATGATCGCGGCCAGTAACTGGGCGCGGGCGCATCGTGCAGATCGCCTGATGCTGGTCGTGACCAAACAGAACCTACCGGCTGTCACGCTGTATCTGCGGCACGGCTTGCAGGTGATCGGCGGCTATTACTATCTGAAATCCGCATGATACGGGCGGCTTTGGCCTTGGTGTTCGGGCTATGCGCTTCGGTCGCGATGGCGTTCGAATTGCCGCTGTCCCCCAGCGCGGTCGAAACCTATGATGTTGCCGAGGCGGCGCGCAGCTATGCGCTGCCAACCGGCCCTTTCGCAGATGGCGCGCTGCCGACCCGCACTATTGACGGCGCAGTGCAGCGACGCGCGTGGCGGATTGCCGATCCCAATCCCAATACTCTGCCCTTGATGCAGCAAATCCGCGCGAATCTACAGGCCGAAGGCTACGATATCCTGTTCGATTGCGCGGCAAGCGCCTGTGGCGGCTTTGATTTTCGCGCAGGTGCCGAGGTGATCGCCGCCCCCGCGATGTTCGTGGATTTGGGGGATTTCCGCTTTCTCGCGGCGCAGCGTGATGGCGCGGCGCTGTCGGTGCTGATCAGCAAAAGTGTCGCCGCGCTGCATGTGCAACTGATCGAGGCAACCGCAGGAGCCGCGCCGATGCCCATCGCCCCCATCGCAGAAGCGCTGCCGTCTTGGGCGATGACGCTCGAGGTCGAGGGACATGCGGTCATTGATGGCCTGGCGTTCGAGACGGGCAGCGCAGCCCCATTGCCCGGCGCGGATGTGGCGCTGGGGGCGCTGGCGGATTGGTTGCGCGCAGATCCCGCGCGTCGGGTGTTGATCGTCGGACACACCGATGCCAGCGGGAGCTTGGCTGCGAATATGACCATTTCGCAGGCGCGGGCCGAGGCCGTCGCTCAGCGGCTGCGCAGCGAATTCGCCGTGCCCGCCGCGCAATTGCAAGCGGCAGGTGCGGGTTACATGGCCCCGCGCGCGCCCAATGACGATGAGGCGGGCCGCGCCCTTAATCGGCGGGTCGAGGCGGTGCGTCTGCCCGCAGCAGGGTGATATGCGTGTCGCCGTAGCGGCGGCTTTCCAACAGGGTGAAACCGGTAGGCGGCGGGAAAGGCCCGCTTTCCTCGGCCACGATCAGCGCCCCTTCGGCGATCCAGCCCCCCTTGCGGGCCGCCAGCAGTGCCGATGTGCCCAGCCCCGCGCCATAGGGCGGATCGAGGAACACCAGATCCGCCGCCGCGCCGGAATTGGGGGGCAGGGCGCCGGTGTCCACCGCCAGCAGGCGCGTATCTGAGGCGCGGCCCATGCGGGTGATATTGTCGCGGATCAGGCGCTGCGCGACGCGGCCACTATCGACCAGCGTCACATGGGCCGCGCCGCGCGACAGCGCCTCTAACCCCAGCGCGCCGGTGCCTGCAAACAGGTCCAGCACGGTGGCCCCGCCTATCGGATCGCCAAAACGCCCGCCCGCCAGCAGGTTGAACAGCGACTCGCGCACGCGGTCGGTGGTCGGGCGCAGATGCGCGGCGGGGTCGCCGCGGCCGACCTCGGCCAGATGCAGCCCGCGATGGCGACCGGCGATAATCCTCACTTCAGCAGCGCCTTCAGATCGAGGGCGGGATCGGCGACCAGTGCCGGATCGGCGGATTTGCCCGCCTCGATCAGGCGTTTGCCGACCATATAGGCGCGGGGGTCGTTCATCGCGTCGATGGCGACCAGCTGGCCGCCCCGATAATACCAGTTCGACTGTATCAGCCCCTCACCCTTGCGGATGGTGATATCGTCGCTGGCTGCGCCAAGCCCCGCGATCTGCAATTTGCAATCATATTGATCCGACCAGAACCACGGCTTTGGCGCATAGGGCACGCCCTGTCCCAGCATGTTCAGCGCGACGTTTTCCGCCTGATCAATCGCGTTTCCGACGCTTTCAATCCGCATCCGCACGCCTTGATAGACCAGGGCTGCCACATCGCCCGCTGCATAAATCGCGAGATCGCTGGTGCGGCCAAAGTCATCAACGGCAATGCCGTTCTCGACCAAAAGCCCTGCATCGCGGGCCAGCTGGTCGTTCGGGATGATGCCGATGCCAACAATCACCAGATCCGCCGTAACTTGCTGGCCATCCGTCAGCACAGCGCCGGTGACATGACCCGTGCCCAGCAGATGATCGACCGAGACACCTTCCAGAATCTTGACGCCATGGCTTTCATGCAGGGCGCGGAAATAATCCGACGTTGCGGGGGCTGCGACGCGCGACAGGATGCGCGCGCCAGAATGTACCAGCGTCACATCAAGGCCGCGCTTGGCGGCAACCGCCGCCGCCTCGAGACCGATATAGCCGCCGCCTACGACCAGCAGCGATTTTCCGGCCGTCAGCAGCGGGTCGAGCGCATCGGCATCGGCCAGGTTGCGCATGGTCAAAACGCCCGCCAGCGCGCCGCCTTTGTCTGCAGGCAGCGGGCGGGGATCGGCGCCCGTGGTCAAGGCCAGCGCGTCGTAATCCAGCGCGCTGCCATCGGACAGCGTGATACGGCGAGCCGCGCGGTCAATCGCGGTCACGGTCAGGCCGGTGCGCAGGGTGATGTTGTGTTGCTGGTAAAAGGCGGCGGGGCGCAGGTACAGACGCTCGCGTGCCATCTCTCCGGCAAGGTAGGCTTTCGACAGCGGCGGGCGCTGATAGGGAGGGTCAACTTCCGCCCCGATGATGGTGATCGCCTGTGTGTAACCGGCTGTGCGCAGCTTTGCGACCAGCGCTGCCGCTGCCTGTCCGCCCCCGATCACAACGACATGGTTCAGCGCATCCATCAATAAATCTGCCTTCGTGCTGGAATAAACGCGTGATGCATATACACATGAGGGGACGGACAAAAGCCCAAAGGAGGCAAGAATGACCATTGCAGTCGGAGACAAGCTGCCCAGCGCGACCCTGTTGCGCCTTGGCGCGGGCGGTGTGGAACAGGTCGAGGTCGATGCCCTGACCGCGGGCCGCAAAGTCGTGATTTTCGGCCTGCCCGGCCCGTTCACCGGCACCTGCACCACCGCGCATGTGCCCAGCTTTATTCGCACCCGCGCCGCCTTTGCCGATAAGGGCGTGGACGAGGTGATCTGTATCGCCGTCAGCGATGCATTCGTGATGAAGGCCTGGGGCGACAGCACTGGCGCGATTGCTGGCGATATCAGCATGTTGGCCGATCCGCTGTCGACCTTTACCAAGGCGATTGGCCTGAACTTTTCCAACCCTGCGATCGGCTTTGTCGACCGCTCGCTGCGCTATGCGCTTTTTGCCGAAGATGGCGTGGTCAAGGTGCTCAGCGTCGAGGAAAACGCCGGTCAATGCACCATTTCGGGCGGCGAAGACCTGCTGTCCAAGATCTAAGACCTATTGGCCCGCGAATTCATCCATTTTGCGGGCCATTTTCACATCCAGATCGGTCAACCCGCCCGCCGAATGCGTGGTCAGCCGCACCTCTACACGTTTATAGACATTGCTCCATTCGGGGTGGTGATCCAGCTTTTCGGCCACCATCGCGACGCGGGTCATAAAGGCGAAAGCGGCGTTAAAATTCTTGAAGATAAAGCTGCGGCGGATCGCGATTTCATCGCTCGATAATGTCCAGCCACTTTCGAGCAGCGCGTCCAATCCATCGGGTTTCATTCCGGCTCTCTTTCCTGTCCATCGCGGCGGAAGGGGCCATAGGTGGTCAGCACTTCGATCTCTTCGTCCACGGCTGCGGTTTCGGCCTGCACGAAATCGGCGACGGCGGCGCGAAAGCCGGGATCGGCGATCCAATGCAGCGAATGCGTTGGGCGTGGCAGATAACCACGCGCCAGCTTGTGTTCACCCTGCGCGCCAGCCTCGACCAGCGGCAGGCCCTGTGCAATCGCAAAGTCGATGGCGCGGTAATAGCACAGTTCGAAATGCAAAAAGGGGTGGTTTTCCAGCGCCCCCCAATAGCGGCCATAAAGCGCGCCTGCGCCGATGAAATTCAGCGCGCCCGCAATG
Source organism: Ketogulonicigenium vulgare WSH-001 (assembly GCF_000223375.1). NCBI lineage: Bacteria > Pseudomonadati > Pseudomonadota > Alphaproteobacteria > Rhodobacterales > Roseobacteraceae > Ketogulonicigenium > Ketogulonicigenium vulgare. The sequence goes on from NC_017384.1 coordinate 63,575, forward strand.
GGGCGGCCATCACGCAGGGCCAGTACCATCAGCACATCATCGCGCAGATCGCGCTGGCAGATCTCGAAAAACGCCCGTGTCAGATAGGGCTGCCCCCATTTGCGTGCGCCGGTGTCTTGGTAGAATGCCCAAAACGCATCCCAATGGGCTGGCTGTAGCTGATCGCCGGTCAGGCTGACAATCTCGCCGCCGAAATCCAGCGCCTCGGCCCGTTCGCGGCGCAGGGTCTTGCGCTTGCGCGAGGACAGCGCGGCAAGGAAAGCGTCAAAATCGCGATAGCCGTTGTTCTGCCAGTGAAATTGCGTGCCGATCCGGTGCAGCAGGCCCATTTGACTACCCGCCGCCGCCTCATCCTCGGTGCAAAAGGTGATGTGCAGCGATGACAGATCGTTCTGCGCGGCCAGTTGCACGGCGCCTGCGGTCAGGGCGGCCATCACCTCGGGGTCATCGGTCAGGAAACGGCGACCGGTGGCGGGGGTAAAGGGCACTGCGATTTGCAGTTTCGGGTAATATTGCCCGCCCGCCCGCTGCCACGCATCGGCCCAGCCAAAGTCGAACACATATTCGCCCTGGCTATGTGATTTTACATAAAGCGGACTGACGCCGACGGTTTTGCCATTGCGCAGCGCTTGCAAGTACAGCGGTTGCCAGCCGGATCGCCCACCGACCGAGCCGCTTTCTTCCAAAGCGTTCAAAAAGCGATAGGTCGTGAACGGATCGCGCGCCCGCGCCGCACCCGAGGGGTTGGCGCAGGCGTCCCAGTCCGCCGCGCCGATGGCGGCGATACTGTCATGGGTTTTCAGGGCGATGTCGGACATCGGATCAGTTGATCTGGAATAGACCTTCGATTTCCACCGCGACGCCGCGCGGCAGGGCGGCGACACCCACGGCCGAACGCGCATGACGGCCCGCATCGCCAAACACTTCGACCATCAGGTTCGAGGCGCCGTTCACAACCTCGGGCTGGTCGGTGAAATCAGGGGTCGAATTGACAAAGCCGCCCAGTTTTACGACGCGCACCAACCGGCCCAGATCGCCACCGCATGCGGATTTCAGTTGCGCCAACAGGTTCAGCGCACAGGCGCGGGCGGCATTTGCACCTGCTGCCACATCCAGATCATCGCCAAGGCGGCCCTTGATCAACGCGCCATCGGCCATCGAGATCTGGCCCGAAATATGCACCATATCGCCGATCACGAGATAGGGGACGTAATTGGCGGCTGGGGTGGGGGCATCGGGCAGGGTGATGCCCAGCTCGGCAAGGCGGGACTCGATGGCGATGGTCATGGCGGCTCCGGTCGGGGAAAGGGTCATGCGCCAAGGCTAGTCCGATTGCGCGGGCGCTGCAACGGCGGGGAGCGGCGGCTCGCGCAGGGCGGTGTGCAGGGCGCGGGTCAGCGGATCGGTGAGGGCGGCCAGCAGCGGGCGGGCGGGGCCGGTAAAGCGCACCTCGACCGGTTGGCCGGGGCGCAGATCTGCGGGGTGATCCAGCCGCAGGCTGACACGCAGATAGGCGCGACCCTGATCGTCCAGCAATGGCTCGGCCGAAATTGCGCTGATATGGGCGGAAATCTCTGCCTGCTGAAAGCCGATCGCCGTCAGGCGGGCGGGCTGCCCAATATGCAGATGGGTCGCCTGTTCTGGCGCAATGGGCAATGTGGCCTGTTGCGGCGTGCCATCGGGCAGCAGGCTTGCAAAGACCTCGCCGGGGCGCAGGATCTGGCCGGGGCTGGCGGTATAGGTCAGCAACCTGCCCGCAACAGGGGCGGTGATCTGATATTGCGCGATCCGCAGATCGAGGGTGTTCCCCTCGGCTGTGATCGCGACAAGGCGAGCGTCAATGGCGCTGATTTGTGTGGCAGTTTGGCTCGCCAGTTCCTGTATGCGCATAGCCTCTTGGCTAAAAAGGGCGGCGCGCCGTTCGGGAATGGCGGCAAGGCCGGCGATCAGGGCTGCGTGACTGTCTTGCAAAGCGCCCAGATCCTCTTGCGCGGCAAGCGCCGCAGCGGCGGGAATGGCGCCGCTGGCGGCGAGTTGCGCCTGCGCCTCGGCTTGGCGCTGCGCGCGGGGCAGGCGATTCTCTAGCAGCGATAATCGCGCCGAAAGGCCGGTCTCCTCCTGTGCCAGCACGGCAAGGCTGGCGGCGCGGTCTGCGGCGATGGCGTCCGCAAAGGCCGGGTCCTGCAACGCGAGGCGACGGGTCTGAAGCAGCGCCGCCTCGGCCAACAATGCATCGCGCTGCATCCGCAGCGCGCGATCGTCTAGGCCCAGCAGCCGTTGATCGGCGAAGACGGCCTGATCAATCGCACCAAAGCTGTCAGCGACGTGCCCCCCTTCGATGGTCATCAGGGGAATCGCGGCCATCGGAGCTGTCATCGTGCCGCGCGCCACAGTTGCGGTCGGGATCGGCAGCAGCGCCCCAAGCCCCCCAAGGATGACCAGCAGAGCCGCCCCCAAATGCCACAGGCTGCGCATCAGCCCTGCAAGCGTATCTTGCCCGCCCCTCACGATGCGGCCCGCAGTGGCTGTGCATCCAATAGCAGCACGTGATTACACAGGCTGATCAGGCGATTATGGTGCGTGGCGATGACAAGGCTGGCGCCGCGATCACGTGCCTCGCCAATCAAATCGCACAGCCGGTCAATGGCATAGCTATCCAGATCGTTCTCCGGCAGATCCAGCAAGATACTGCGCGCGCCGGTTGCAAAGATCTGCTCGATCGCCAGCAGCCGCGCCCGCCCGCCGGGCAGGCTGCTGGGCGGCAGTGCCTGGGGCAGGGCGGCCAGTGCCGGTTGTGGTGCCGTCGGCAGTGGCAATGTGACCCCCGGCCCGCGCGCGATCAGATGCTGCAACAGCCGTGTTTTGCCGCTGCCAGACGCACCGATGATGGCCAAAGCCTCGCCGCCGGGAATGCTGAAGTTCAGGGGGGATGGGGGCCGGGGGCGTAACCCTCGCAAATCAGACGGTTACCGGCGAAAGGTTGCGCAGCGTCCGGCCCCCTCAGCACTGCCGCCAATGCCTCGAGCGGCGCATAAAGTTTGCCCGCCAGCAGCGCGGCGGCAAAAAGCGCGCCCATCGAAAGCGTACCTTGCAGGGCAAGGGCCGCGCCAACGCCAATGACCGCGCTTTGTCCGATCTGGTGCAAGCCGCGCATGACAGCCGCCTGGCGTGTGGGCGCGAGCGGTCTGCGCCACGCAAAAAGGAAGTCGAACAGTCCAAGCCCCAGCGCAGTCAGCGCAATCGCCGGATGAATCAGCCATAACACCCCCAAAAACAGGGGCAAAAACGGCAGATCCAACAATTGTGGTGCGCTGGGCAGCGCGGCCAGACGTCCGCCGATGGGCGGCGCGCTGTGCAGAATGCGGATACGCAGATCCTCGGCCCGCAATAGCGCGCCATAGGCACAGGCGGCGATCAGGCTAAGGGCCAGCAGCGTCTCGATCGCGCCGCTGGCAAAGACCTTGTCATAGACATTCAGCAGATAAAGCGGCCCCGTCATCACCAGCACATTCACCATCGCGCTGGCGATCAGGGCGGCGCCTAGCGCAGAAGTGATGCGGAAATTCGCCAGCATATGTGCATCCTGATCCCAAGGTCGTTAACCTATGGGCCCGAGGATAAGGACAAGGCGTATATATTTGGTTCACACCCGATCCGCCCCCTCGCGGCGGCACGTTGCCCAGACTAGAAGGAATCTGCCCGATTCGCGGCTTGCGCGGTCGGGGGCGAGGACATTTATGGGCAGGGTATTGCTTGCGTTTGTGGCTGCGGGTGCGGCTGTGTGTGGTGTTGCTGCGGCCGCTGGGCCTTGGGACGGGATCTATCGCCAATCGGCCAATGGGATCTGCGAACATGTCGGTGCGCAGGGCGGCGCGATTAAGATCGAGGATAGCATCTTTTACGGCGTTGGCATTGCCTGCCGCATGACGCGTCCCGTCGATGTGCTGGATATGGATGCGACGCTTTACACAATGGAATGCGTCGACGGCAACGGCGAGGATGCCGACCATTGGAGCGAGCGTGTCATGATGATGCGCGACGCCCAACGCGAAGGCGTCATCATGGTCTGGAACGGCTATGCCCTGCGGCACGAGCGCTGCGATATGCCGCCACCCCCACCGCCTGAACCCGCGCCACAACAGCCCGAAGCCGCGCTAGAGCCTGCGCCGGCCCGCCCCGCGGCGGTCCCGATTGTCGAGCAGCCGCCGCTGATTGAAACCAGTCAGGCCACCCCCGCCGCCCATTAACAGCGGGGGCGCTGGGTATTAGTTTGCGCCGCCCAAGATCCCTTGCAGGGCATTGGTGATCGCATCTTGCGAATTGTCACCGCTGCCTGCTGTGGGCAGATTGCTGGTGTCCGGCGGCAGGCTGCCTGCAGGCGCGCCAAAGGCCTCGAGCAGCGCGCGATCCAGTGCCGAATCGCCCGAGGGCAGAAAGCCGCCGCCGTCCGCCGTCAGGCCGCTGGGGTCGACAAAGTCGATTTGCTCGCCCGGTGCGGTCATTGGCAGGGGGGTCGGTGACATGCCTTCCAGCACGCCAGCCATGGTTTCTTGGAAGATCTGCGCCGGAATGCCGCCGCCGGTCACGCCGTTCAGCGGCGTGTTATTGTCATAGCCCATCCAGACGCCGATCACATAATCCGCCGAAAATCCGATGAACCATGCATCGCGCGCGGCGGATGTCGTGCCTGACTTGCCTGCGATCTGCCAGCCGTTGACACGGGCGCGGCGGCCGGTGCCTTCCTCGACCGCGCGCCACATCATCCAGTTCAGTTGGCGCGCTGCGTTTTCGGAAATCACACGATCACCGATGCCCCCCATCGTGCCCATCAGGCTGGTGTCATCACCTTGCAGGCGCAGCTCGACCAGGCCATAGGGCGTCACTTCAGAGCCGCCATTCAAAAAGCCCGCATAGGTGCCGGTCATTTCGATCAGGGTCGATTCCGACGCGCCTAGCGCCATGGCGGGCCCTTCGGAAATATCGCCGGTCACGCCAAACGCATGGGCGATGCGGGCGACGTTCTGGCGGCCTACAGCCTCGGACAGGCGCACGGCGGGGATGTTGCGGCTTTCGGCCAAGGCCTGCGTCAGGGTAATCCAACCTTTGAACGTGCGGTCATAGTTTTGCGGCGACCATGGGCCAGAGCCGCGCACGTTGATCGTCATCGGGCTGTCGTCGACGATCTCCATCGGGCCGATGCCCTGATCCAGCGCTGTGGCATAGATAAAGGGTTTGAATGACGAGCCGGTCTGACGCTGCGCCTGCGTGGCACGGTTGAACGCACCCGATGCGCGCAGGTCGCGCCCGCCGACCATGGCGCGCACGGCCCCATCAGCGGACATGACAACCACGGCGGCCTGCGCTTGTGACCCCTCGCGCACGGATTCTGCGAAGACATGGGTCACGGCGTTTTCGGCAACGGTCTGGATGCGCGGGTCCAGCGTGGTGCGGATGATCACATCCTCGGTCGTGTCGCGGGTAAAGAATTCGGGACCGGATTCCATGACCCAATCGGCGAAATAGCCACCGGCGCGGGCTGCGGCGGCGGCCGACAACTGCGCGGGGTTGTTGCGCGCCTCGGTTGCCTGGGCGGCGGTGATGAAACCCTGCTGCTCCATCAGGCCGATCACGACATTGGCGCGGTTTTGCGAACGGGCGAGGTTCGATGTCGGCGCAAGGGCCGAGGGCGCCTGCAACAGGCCCGCCAACATCGCGGCTTCAGAGGCGTTCACCTCGCGGGCGGATTTGCCGAAATAGCGCTGGGCGCCAGCCTCGAACCCGCGTGCACCTGCGCCCAGATAGGCGCGGTTCAGGTAAAGGGTCAGGATCTCGTCTTTGGAATAGCGGATCTCCATCGCCATGGCATAGATCGCTTCTTCGACCTTGCGCATAATGGTGGTGCGGCGGCAGTCGGCCTCATAGGCGGCTTCGCTTTCCCATTCACTGGGCACAAAGGGGCGGCCAAGACACAGCAGCTTTGCGGTCTGCTGGGTGATGGTCGAGCCGCCGTTGCCTTGCAGCGCACCGCGCCCTTCGGCCAAGTTGATCCGCACCGCCGAGGCGATCCCAATCGGGTCGACGCCGATATGCCAGTTGAAGCGGCGGTCTTCGGTTGCGACGACGGCATTGCGCAGCACGGGGGCGACGTCCTGCGACGAGATCATCCCCGCGAAATGGTCGCCGCGCCAGGCAAACGTCTCGCCATAACGGTCGGCCAGCGTGACCGACCCGCGCGTGCGCCCATCAACCAGTTCGGCCATTTCCGGCAGCGAGGTCGATTTTACAAAGACGATGGCGCCAAGGATGACAACCGCCGTCAGGCCCAGTTTCCAAAACACCGACCAGATGGCCCGGAAAATGCCAAAGATGACAGCGGCGATGCTGCCGAAAAAGCCGCGTTTCTTTGGGACGCGGCGGGGGGTGGGCTTGCGCCGGGGCGGGGTGCTGTTGCCACCGCCTTTATTGCCGCCACCACCTGCACCGCCACCTGTGCCGCCGCTGCGCGGACGCGGCGCGCTGGTGCTATAGCGGCGGTCCGCCACGAGAATCGGCGAGGCTGGGCCGCCGCCTTTACGTTCATCTTGTGTCATTACTGCTCGCCGCTTGCCGGTTTTGACCAATACTAACCGTGAATGGATGGAATGTTGAGGGCCATGAACACTTGCTTTGGGTTTTCATTGCGCACAAAATGCAGGCACAGTGTTCAAAATATGCTGTTTTTGCGTCAGTTATGGTGCAGCAGTTTTCCGCCGACGGCATGAAATAGGGCCGCACGCTTGTCGAGCTGCATCTTTTTAAGGCTCTCTTTTAGTCGGGCGGCCAGCAAACTCATTCGTGAACTGGCAACCGCGTCACAACTCGCAAGGGGAAGAACGTGAAACTCATCATCGCTACGATCAAACCGTTCAAGCTTGAGGAAGTGCGCGAAGCGCTGACTTCCGTGGGTGTGCGCGGCATGATGGTGACCGAGATCAAAGGCTTTGGCCTGCAATCCGGTCACACCGAAATCTACCGCGGTGCGGAATACGCCGTGAACTTCGTTCCGAAGGTGAAACTGGAAATCGTCGTGCCGGACGCATTGGCCGATGAAGTCGTCGCGACCATCGCCAAAACTGCCAAGACCGACAAAATCGGCGACGGCAAGATTTTCGTTCTCGACGTTGAAAGCGCGGTTCGCGTGCGCACCGGCGAGACCAATGAAGACGCGCTCTGACGCAGAGGCAAGGGACAGCTATAAATGTTGAACGCTAAAAAACTTGCAGGGCTTGCGGCTTTTGCCGCGATGCTTGCCCTGCCAGCCCATGCACAGGAGGCTGAGGCCGCTGTCGAGGCTGTTGAGACCTACGGTCCCTCCTCGATGGATCTGGTCTATATCTTGAACTCGCTGATCATGCTGATCGGTGGTATTCTGGTGTTCTGGATGGCCGCTGGCTTTGCCATGCTGGAGGGCGGTCTGGTCCGCTCGAAGAACGTCACGATGCAGATGCTGAAGAACGTTTCGATGTTCGCCATCGCCTGCTTTATGTATTACCTCGTCGGCTACATGATCATGTATCCGGGCGATGGCTGGATCATCGACGGCATCTTTGGCGTCATCGGCACCGCCAAACTGGAAGCTGTCGGCGTCGGCGCTGATGCGGTTGATGCCTATGACTATGCATCGACCTCGTCGGACTTCTTCTTCCAGGTCATGTTCTGCGCGACCACTGCCTCGATCGTGTCGGGCGCTGTGGCTGAACGTATCAAATTCGCACCTTTCATGGTCTTCACCATCGTGATGACCGCGCTGATCTATCCGGTCCAAGCGTCGTGGAAATGGGGCGGCGGCTTCCTGGACGCCATGGGCTTCCTGGACTTCGCAGGCTCGACCGTTGTGCACTCGGTCGGTGGCTGGGCGGCTTTGATGGGGATCATCATTCTGGGTCCGCGTCTGGGCAAATACAAAGATGGCAAAGTCATCGCCATGCCCGGCTCGAACCTGCCGCTGGCAACGCTGGGCACGTTCATCCTGTGGATGGGTTGGTTCGGCTTTAACGGTGCCTCGCAGCTGGCCTTCTCGGCTGTTGGCGATGCGGCTGACGTTGGCCGCGTGATGGCGAACACCAACGCAGGTGCCATTGGTGGCGCGCTGGCTGCGCTGATCCTGACCTCGGCCCTCTATCGCAAGCCTGACCTGACCATGGTGCTGAACGGCGCGCTGGCTGGCCTCGTCTCGGTCACTGCCGAGCCGCTGACCCCCGGCCTTGGTTCTGCCTCGCTGATCGGTGCCGTGGGCGGCGTGATCGTCGTGTTCGGTGTGTCCTTCCTGGACAAGCTGAAACTGGACGACGTTGTCGGTGCGGTTCCGGTTCACCTGTTCGCCGGTATCTGGGGCACGATCGCCGTGACCTTCACCAACCCCGAAGCAACCCTCTGGGTGCAGCTCTATTCGATCATCGTGGTTGGCCTGTTCACCATCATCGCATCGGGTATCGTCTGGCTGATCGTCAAAGCGGTCATGGGCCTGCGCGTCTCGCCCGAAGCTGAACAAGTCGGTCTCGACAAATCGGAACTGGGCATGGAAGCCTATCCCGAATTCAGCAAATAAGCTGATAGAACAAAGGAAAAGGCCCGCCGTTTGGCGGGCCTTTTTTATGTCTAACCGGGCAGTTTTACGCGCCCGCTTTGACGATCGCTGCCGCCAGCAGGGGAATGGTGCGGGCGTTCAGGCCGGCAATGTTCATGCGGCTGTCGCCTACCATGTAAATCGCATCATCGGCCCGCATCGCCTCGACCTGCGCCGGGCTTGCGCCAATGCGCGAGAACATCCCGCGGTGATGCGCGATGAAGTCAAAGCGATCCGAATTGGTCAGGCGGCGCAGCTCGTCTGCGAGCTGCTTGCGCAGACCCAGCATGCCAAGGCGCACTTCCTCCAGCTCTGCTTGCCAGTCAGCGCGCAGTGCGGGGTCGGTCAGGATCATGCCGACGACGCGGGCGCCGTGATCGGGCGGGAAGGAGTAATTCTGGCGGTTCAGAAAGTTCAGCGTGCCCTGCGTGATGCCGGTGCGCGCAGCCTCGTCCGAGATCGCCATCAGAATCCCGGTGCGCTCGCGGTAGATGCCGAAGTTTTTCGAACAAGACGCCGCGATCAGGCATTCGGGGAAGGCGGCGGCAACAGCGCGCGTCGCGGCGGCATCCTCGTCCAATCCATCGCCAAAGCCTTGATACGCAATATCGACCAGCGGCACGGCACCGGCGGCTTTCACCGTTTCAATGATGACGGCCCATTGATCGGCGGTCGGGTTCGCGCCGGTCGGATTGTGGCAGCAACCATGCAGCAGCACGACATCGCCCGCCGCGACGGTTTTCAGATCGGCGATCATACCGTCGAAATCGAGACCGCGGGTCTCCTCGTCGAAATACCGGTAATCTTGGCGGGTCATGCCCAGATAATTGATGATCGAGGCATGGTTCGGCCAGCTGGGGTTCGACACCCAGATCTTGGCGCTGGGCGCGGCGAGTTTGATCAACTCTAGCGCCTGACGGATCGCGCCAGTACCGCCGGGCGTGGCAATGCCCGCCACGCGGCCCCGTGCTACCGCGCCATCCAGAACCAGATCAACCATCGCGTCGATAAAGACCTGATCGCCGGATAGGGCGGTATAAACCTTGGTGTCTTGGCTTGCGACCAGACGACGCTCGGCCTCTTTTACCGCGCGCATGACGGGGGTGTGACCCTCGGCATCCTTATAAACGCCGACGCCCAAATCGACCTTGTTAGGGCGCGGGTCAGCACGATAAGCGGTGGTCAGCGACAGGATTTTGTCGGCGGGCTGTTCCTTGAGATGCTCGAGCATCAGTCTGTCCTTTGGCGGTGGAAGGCAGGCCTTCAGCCGCGTCGGGCAGGGGCAAGCCGGTCGCCCGTTGACCTAGCGCCCGCGAGGATCGGAAGCAAGACTTAGCCGTGGTCCTTCAGCAGGCGCTGCTTTTGACGATCCCAGTCGCGCTTGGCCTCGGACTCGCGCTTGTCATGCAGCTTTTTGCCCTTGGCGATGGCGATCTTGATCTTGATGCGGCCGACGTCGTTGAAATACAGCACCAGCGGGACGATGGTCATGCCCTCGCGCTGGGTGGCGTTCCATAGGCGCGCCAGTTCCTTGCGCTTGACCAGCAGCTTGCGGTGGCGGCGCTCCTCGTGACCCCAGGTGCGGGCAGGCTCGTAGGGGGCGATATAGCCGTTGATCAGCCACAACTCGCCATTTTCGACCGAGGCATAGCTTTCCGCGATATTCGCCTTGCCGGTGCGCAGGGATTTCACCTCGGATCCGGTCAGCACGATACCGCATTCCAGATCCTCTTCGATCTGGTAATCAAACCGCGCGCGGCGGTTTTCTGCGAGGACTTGGTAGTTGGTGTTTTTATCCTTGGCCATGCTGTCGCAGATAGGGATTTCGCGGGATTAAGTCCAGTGGGCGCGGGGCGGCTGCTGTGGCTTTGATACCCAATTGCCTGATCTCGCAACAGGTTGAAGGGCCAAGCCCTTTGAAATCCGTTAACGAGGAATTATCTGCGCATCGAATCGGCTTGCCCTTCGGGGCGGCCAAATGTGGGGAAGTGCCGTGTCGGGATTGATGTCAAAGCTGGTGCGCCCCGCGGCGCTGTTCGCCATGACGATGATGGGCGCTGGCGTAGCCGCGCCTGTCTTTGCGGCCGACCCCGAGGCCGGTGCCCGCAGCTTTGCGCGCCAATGCACCAGTTGCCATGTGCTGCGCGATGATGGCGGGCGCATGTTGGTCGGCACGGGCGCACGTACCGGCCCGAACCTGTTTGGCCTCGCCCGCCGCCCCGCCGGCACTGCCGAGGGCTTTGTCTATAGCACCGCAATGCAGCAATTGGCTGCGCGGACCATGCTGTGGGACGAGCCGAGCTTTGTCGCCTTTGTCACCGGCCCGGGCCCGTTCTTGCAGCAGCGACTTAGTGATCGGCGCGCCAACAGCCGGATGGCTTTTGTCGTATCAAATCCAGCGGATGCAGCGGATCTGTGGGCTTACCTCAGCGGACTTGGCAATTAGGTTGATCTGCGCCCCCGGCGGCGTAGTATGCCCCTGAAACAAGGAGAGCGTGATGGACCTTATGGTATTTGGGGCGCTGCTGGTTGGGGTGATGGCCGCCGGTATTTCGGGAATGCTGTTCCAACCGGGCAATTGGTACACGGCGCTGCGCAAGCCGTCATGGACGCCGCCGCCCATCGCTTTTCCCATCGCATGGACCGTGCTTTATCTGCTGATGTGTGTTGCAGGCGCGCGCGTGGCCGGAAAGTCCGGCGCGGATGTGGCGCTGGCCTTTATGGCGGGTCAGTTGGCCGTGAATGTCCTGTGGACGCCGGTCTTTTTTGGCCTGCACCGCATCCGCATCGGCATGGGCGTCATCATCCTGCTGTGGCTGATGGTGCTGGGCACGCTGGTGCTGCATTGGCGGATCGACTGGCTGGCGGGGCTGATGTTGGTGCCCTATCTGGTCTGGCTGACCTATGCCGCCGCGCTGAACCTGATGATCATTCGCCTGAACCCGTTCGTGGTGCCGATTGATCCGGGGCAGCTGCGCGTGGGTGAAAGCGGCAGATAGGGGATGGGGCGCTTAGGCGCCCCACGTTCTTTCCAGCAGGCCGAGCCAGTTCTTGTGGCTGATCTTTTCGATCAGTGCCGCATCATAGCCATGCTGGCGCATCTGGTCGAAAAAGGCGGGCATCCCCGCGACGTCCGACAGCACATCGGGCACCTGCGCACCGTCAAAATCGGAACCAAGGCCGATGTGATCCTCGCCCAGCACGCTGATCAGATGGTCGAGGTGGCGCAGCATCTGCTCCCAACCGACGCCCGCGCGCGATCCCGTGCCAAGGAAAGCCGTCGCATAGTTCAGGCCCACCATGCCGCCGCTGTCGCGGATCATACCCAGCTGGCGATCCGTCAGATTGCGGGCGGATGGCGTCACCGCATGGGCATTGGAATGGGTCGCAACCAGCGGCGCATTCGATAGGGCCGCGACATCGTTAAAGCCAGCCTCGTTCAGATGTGACAGATCCAGCATGATTTTCAGATCGTTACAGGCTTTGACCAACCGCTTGCCCGCATCCGTCAGGCCGGGGCCGGTATCGGGGGTCGACGGATAGGCAAAAGGCACGCCATGGCCAAAGGCGGTCGGGCGGCTCCAGACCGGCCCCAGCGAGCGTAGCCCCATGGCGTGAAAGGCGTAAAGCGCGTCAAGATCCGTGTCGATCGCCTCGGCCCCTTCCATATGCATAATGCCCGCGATACGGCCCGCGGACAGCGCGGCATGCAAATCGGTTGTGCTGCGGATGATGCTGAAATCACCCGGGGCCAGACGCTCCATCGCCAGCAGATGGCCCGCTTGCTGCACGGCAATCGCCTGCGCGTAATCCAATTCCAGCGGCGGCGGCAGCGGCATCGTATAGCTGGGGCTGGTCAGCATCGCATCCATATCCAGCGCTGGCATATCTGCGCGCGGCGAAGGGATATAAATCGCAAAGAACCCGCCGACAAAGCCGCCCGCCCGCATCCGGGGCAGATCAAGCTGGCCTTTGCCATCGCCCTCTAGCCATAGCTTGTCGCGCTGAGGATGGGCGCTCATGCGCAGCAGGAAATCGTTATGGCCATCGAATACGGGAATTGTCATGGGAAATGTCCGGGTTAGGTCTGTGCCTCACCGAAAATCGAATCCCGGTGCTGATCAAGGTAAATGTTCAGCCAAGGGGTGAATTGCGCGGGATTATCCCGCCGCGCGGCATCCAGATCGGGCAGGGACATCCAGCGGTAATCGGCGACCTCGTCAGGATCGGGCGCGATCTGCAGATCATCCGGCGCGGTGGCGGTGAAAATCGCGACATCTTCATGTTCGGTCAGACCGCCGCCGACATCGGCGCGGTAAGTGACGCGTCCACGCAACACGGGATCAAGGCCGGTGATGCCCATTTCCTCGCGCAATCGCCGCAGCGCGCAGGCATGATCGCTCTCGCCCGCATGGGGATGCGTGCAGACGGTATTCGTCCAGCGCAGTGGCGTGTGGTATTTTCCGGCGGCACGCTGCTGCATCAGGATCTGGCCCGCCCGCAGCACGAACACGCTGATCGCCGGATGCAAAAGCCCGCGGTGATGCACCGCGAGCTTGTCGACCGCCACCAGGCGGCCATCCACCCAAGCCAGGATGTCAGAGGAGCTCTGCATGAACCATGGCGGCGCGGATCGCGTCTTTGGTGCTGTCCAGCAGTTCGGTCAGGGGCGAGCGCACTTCGGCGCTGCACAGGCCCAGCAGCGACATGGCATATTTCGACCCGGCGACGCCCGGCTCGATAAAGATCGCCTCGTGCAGGGGCATCAGACGGTCCTGATAGGTCAGGGCGGTGGCGTAATCGCCCGCTAGCGTCGCGGCCTGCATCTGCGCGCACAGGCGCGGCGCAACGTTTGCAGTGACCGAGATGCAGCCAACCCCGCCCATGGCGTTAAAGCCGACAGCGGTGCCATCCTCGCCGGACAGTTGCACGAAATCATGACCGCAGCTTTGGCGCTGTTTGGCCACGCGCGACAGATCACCCGTGGCGTCTTTGACGCCGACGATCATCGGATGCTTGGCCAACTCGCCCATCGTGGCGGGCATCATATCGATGACCGAACGGGGCGGGATGTTGTAAATGATGATCGGCAGGCCAACTTCGGCGACGGCATGGAAATGCGCCAGCAGACCGCGCTGCGTCGGCTTGTTGTAATAGGGGGTCACAACCAGCGCGGCGGCGGCCCCTGCGGTCTTTGCAGCCTCTGTCAGGCGCACGGCCTCGATCGTGTTGTTGGAACCTGCGCCTGCGACAACCGGCACACGGCCAGCCGCGATTTCGATCACGGTGGCGACGACCAGGTCATGTTCCTCGTGGCTGAGGGTCGGGCTCTCGCCCGTGGTGCCGACGGGAACAAGACCGTTCGAGCCCTCGTTGATCTGCCACTCGACCAGCTTTTTCAGCGTGTCCAGATCCACCTTGCCGTCCTTGAACGGTGTAACAAGTGCTGGGAGTGAACCCTTGATCATGACGCGCTTCCTTTGATGGGCCAGCCAACCCGGCTGACCGTTGAGTCGAATGGGCGGAAACTAGTCCGCTTCACGCCGATTGCCAAGTTTGTGAGTTGCCTGCAAGAAGGCGTAAACTACTCTGGCCGCGCTATGCAGAAATTCATCCGAAAAACACTTGGAATTTTGACGCTGATGCTGGCCGCACCCGCAGCCGGGCAGGCGCAGCACGCGTTCCAGCCCGTGATTGCGGCCGCCGACAATGGCGATTGGCTGGCCGCGACCGTGAACGCCGCCCCGCAGGGGCAGGTGGCGGTGGATGTTGTCACATGGCTGCGCCTGCGCGCGGGCGAGGGGACATTCACGGAGGCCGCTGCCTTTTTGGACACGCACCCCGATTGGCCCGCCCGCGAGGGCCTGCGCGCCAGCGCCGAGGAGTTGATCCCCGCCGGATATGACGCCAGCGCCGTGCTGGCGTTCTTTGCCGAGGCGCCGCCCCAAACCGCGACCGGCGCCCTGCGCTATGCCGAGGCGCTGACAACCCTTGGCCGCGGGGCCGAGGCGCAGACGGCAATCATTGCCGCTTGGGTCGGTCTGGGTCTGGACGAGCTGGGCGAGGCGGCGCTGCTTTCCGCGCATTCCGATTTGCTGGCACCCCGCATCTGGCAGCGGGTCGATGCGATGCTGTGGCGCTGGCGTGTCAGCGATGCGCAGCGCCTGCTGCCGCTGCTGGACGCGGATCACCAAAAGCTGGCCGCCGCCCGCATTGCCCTGATCCGCAACGCCGATGATCAACAGGCGCGGCTGCTGGATGTGCCGCAGACACTGACTGCGGACCCCGGCCTTGCCTATGACCGCTTTAACCGTTTGGCCGATAGCGGCAATTATTCCGAGGCGATCGGCGTGATCGAGGCGCGCTCGCATTCCGCCGAAAGCCTGGGGCAGCCTTTTCGCTGGGCGTCATGGCGCGGCCAGCTTGCGCGGTGGCTGATGCGCGAGGGGCGGGCGGATGACGCCTATCTGGTTGCCACGCGCCATCATCTGGGGCCGGATCAGGCCAGCGCGATGGCTGATCTGGAATGGGTCGCGGGCTATGTCGCCCTGCGCCATATGAATGATGCCGCCCTTGCACAGCAGCATTTCGCCCGCGTGGCCGAGATATCCACCGGCCCGATCAGCCTGGCCCGCGCTGGCTATTGGCAGGGCCGCGCCGCCGCCGCGCTGGGCGCGGATGCGACCCCGTTCTATACCGCCGCTGCCCAGCATCAGACCGCTTTTTACGGTCTGCTCGCCGCCGAAGAACTTGGCCTGCCGCTGGATGAAAATCTGTCGGGGCGCGAGCAATTTGGCAATTGGCGCGAGGGGTCTTTCCTGCAAAACGACCTGACCCGCGCTATGTTGATGCTGCTGGCGGCCGAGGATCGTGGCAAGGCGGTGCTGTTCGCGGTGAAACTGGGGCAAACCCTGTCCCGCCCCGATCTGGGCCAGCTTGGCGCATTGCTGGCGGATATGGACGAGCCGTTTTTGGCCGTGCTGGTCGGGAAAACGGCGGCAGAGCGGGGGATCATCCTGCCCTCGATCTATTATCCCGTCCATCCGCTGGTGCAGCTTGACCTGCCCGCCGCGCCAGAGCTTGCGCTGTCGATCGCGCGGCGCGAAAGCGAGTTTAACCCCATCGTCGGCAGTCCCGTCGGTGCGCTGGGCCTGATGCAATTGATGCCCGGCACTGCCGAGGAAATGGCCCGCGCGCTGGGCGAGCCCTATGAGCGCGCCCGCCTGACATCCGACTGGCGCTATAACGCCCGCCTTGGCGCGCGCTATCTGGCGGATCTCGAGCTGCGCTTTGGCGCATCGCCGGTGCTGATCGCGGTGGGCTATAACGCGGGGCCGGGGCGGGTAAACCAATGGGTCAGTGCGCGCGGCGATCCGCGCGATGACGGGGTGGATGTGATCGATTGGATCGAAAACATCCCGTTTACCGAGACGCGCAACTACGTCATGCGGGTCACCGAATCGATCCCTGTCTATCACGCGCGTCTGACAGCGGCGGGCGATACGCCAGCGCCAGTGTCGTTTTCACAGTTGTTGCAGGGCACCAAACCCGTGCCGCGCCCCCCGCTGCGCCCAATACGCGCGGCAGAAATGCGACAATAGAGGTCGTTTTTTACGCCTTTTCCACCATGCCCCCCGCCGGTACCGTTGAACAGCTGTCCGGCTGGGTCTAGGTGTTAGATATGATCACCCAAAAGATGAAATACGCACTCAAGGCCCTTATGGTCTTGGCTGATGCCAAGGCCGAAGGCATTGCGGCCATGCGGATCGAGGAAATCGCCCGCAGGTCCGACACGCCCAAGCGGTTCTTGGAACATATTTTGCTGGAATTGCGCAACGCGGGGGTGATCGCCTCGATCCGGGGGCGCGCGGGCGGCTATACGCTGATCAAAGAGCCGGAGGCCGTGCAACTGTCGCAGATGCTGCGCTTGATCGATGGGCCGATCGCACCGCTGCCTTGCCTGTCGCGCAGTGCCTATCAGCGCTGCGAAGATTGCTCGGATGAGGCGACATGCCGTTTGCGCCGCGCGTTTTCCGAAGTGTTCTGGTCCTATCTGGTGATCATCGATTCGCTGACTTTGGCCGATCTGATCGCGCAGCCCGCCGTTGTGGCGCAGGTCATCGCATCGCCCGAACCGGCTTGAGGCTTTCGACGTATGGTCAAGTGGCATTGTGATAAAATGCCTCTGGACAGGCCTGCGCGTGTCGCCTAGAAGGCCCCTACCCAACAGGCCAACGCGCTTGTGAACCGGTGCCCGGGTAGCTCAGGGGTAGAGCAGTGGATTGAAAATCCTCGTGTCGGTGGTTCGATTCCGCCCCTGGGCACCATCTTTTACCTTCAAATTGATGACATGCTGCATGTGGCCGGTTTTTGCCGTTGCGTAGTGCTGCTTTCCGTTGCGTCAAAATGCCGCTTGACAGAAATCGACCCTGTTATACGAATTACTAATTCGTATGAGTAAGGATTCGATGCCAATGGCGCGGGTAACCCAGAAAAGCGTGGCGCAGCGTGCAGGTGTGTCTCAGGCCAGTGTTTCACTGGTTTTGGGGGGCGCGAATGCGGCCAGCCTGCCCGAAGAAACCGTTGCACGTATCCAAACCGCCGCACGCGAATTGGGTTACGTGCCGAACAGATTGGCGCAGGCGCTGAAGACCCGCCGTACCATGACGATTGCCTGCGTTGTGCCCGACATCACCAACCCGTTTTATCCGCATCTGATCCGCGGTGTGCAGGGCGTCGCCGAGGCGCATGGCTATGATGTCATTGCGCTGAATACCGACGGCAGCCCCACGCGCGAGCAGCACTTTTTGCAATGGGCGCTGCAGGGGCGGGTCGATGGGGTGGTCGGGGTCTTTTTCACCCTGCGCGCGCAGGCGCTGCAGATCCTGACCGAAAATGCCATCGCTGTCGTGCGGGTCGAGGCCGCACGCAAAGCCGGTGGCGCAGTGCCGATCGACGACATCTTTATCGACGGGCGCGCTGCGGCCGTTGCGGTCGTCGATTACCTATTGTCGCGTGGGCACCGTCGCATTGCCATCATCGCCGGGGCGGGAGGCCCCGAACAGGTGCGCATTGACGGCTATCGCGCGGCAATGATCGCCGCTGGCTGCGACCCGGTCGTGGTCGGTGTGCCTAAATTCGACGAGGCTGCGGGCCGCATTGCGGGCCGTCGCATATTAGAGATGCAGGCCGGAATTACCGCGATCTTTGCCGCCAATGACCTGCTGGCCATTGGCATCATGCTGGAACTGCGCGCGCAAAATCTGCGCATTCCGGACGATATCGCGGTGTTCGGTTTCGACAATATTTCTGCCGCGCCGCTGGTGACGCCGCCATTGTCCAGCGTCACGCAATTTCAAGATCGCATGGGCGAGACGGCCGCCCAGATCCTGCTTAATCGCATCGACGGTCGGCTTGAGGGGGCCGCAACCGTCACCGAGATGCCATTCGAACTCGTTCTGCGGGGGTCCGCCTGAACGTGTCAATCCTTGGGGGAGGAGAACATGACGATGACGAAAAAGGTAATGGGTGCCAGTGCGTTGTCCATCTTGGTGGCCGGCGCGGCTTGGGCCGAGGGGCCAGTGTCGTGGTGGTATGAAACCGCAACGCCTGCGCAACAAGATGTGGTCGCGCGCAATATCGTCCAGCCCTTTCAGGCGGCGAATGCGGGCACGACGCTGAACATCGAATATCGCGGCGCGGGGCTGGATAACCAGATCCGTATCGCGCTGCTGTCGGGCAGTGGCCCCGATATCGTCTATACCGGCGGCCCCAGCTATGTCGCCCCGATGGCGCGGGCGGGGCAGTTGCTGGCACTGGACAGCTATGCCGAAACCTATGGCTGGAACGACAGTATCCTGCCGGTTTTTCTGGAAATGGGCCGCTATGACGGCGCGCTTTATGCGCTGCCCAAGACCTATGAA
This sequence comes from Ketogulonicigenium vulgare WSH-001, assembly GCF_000223375.1. Lineage (NCBI taxonomy): Bacteria > Pseudomonadati > Pseudomonadota > Alphaproteobacteria > Rhodobacterales > Roseobacteraceae > Ketogulonicigenium > Ketogulonicigenium vulgare. The sequence goes on from NC_017384.1 coordinate 82,103, forward strand.
ACCTTGGGTCTTTACTACAACAAGACCCTGTTCGAGACGCATGGCTGGCAGGTGCCGACCACGCTTGAAGACCTCGAGACGGTCGCCGATGCCATGCTGGCCGAGGGGATCATTCCCTTTGCCTCGGGCAACGCGCTATGGCGGCCGACCAATGAACATTATGTCACCATCGCCCTGAACGCCGTCGCAGGGCCGGAAAACGTCTATAAGGCGCTGACCGGCGAGATTCCCTGGACGGCAGAGCCCTTTGTCGCCGCAATCACCCGACTGAACGATTGGTGGCAAAAGGGCTATTTCGGGCCGAACTACTTTTCCATCAGTGGCGAGCAGCAGGTCTCGATGCTGGCGGCGGGGCAGGCGGGCATGATGCCGTCGGGGACATGGCAGTTCCAGCACATCCCGACCTATTTCCCGCAAAACAACGCCGAGGCGGGCTTTGTCGGCTTCCCGAGCGCCGCGGATGTCGGCGAGCCGGTTTTTCCGCTGGGCGTCGGGTCGACCTTCTCCATCGCCTCGGCGTCGCGCAATCCCGATGGGGCGGCGGCGGTCATCGACTTTATCTTCTCGGAGGATACCTACGAGGCGATGAATGCCGAATGGCAGGGCGAATGGAACATGCCGCTGTCGGATCTGTCGGGGGTCGAGCTGCCGCCCGATGTGCTGCCGCTTTACACCACGGCGATGCAGAATCTGGCGCAATCCGTGTCCGAGGATGAATACGGCTATACCACCTGGACCTTTTTGCCGCCTGCAACGGTGACTTATCTGGTCAGCGGCATCGAGGAGGTCTGGGTCGGCCAGCAAACGGTCGAGCAATTCCTGACCCAGCTGGACACCACTTTCCGCCAGGAGCGCGACGAGGGCAAAGTCCCCGCCACCCCCGCACGATAGGGCAATCTTGCCATTTGGCTGGCGGCATGACGCTGCCAGCCGGATCAACCTTGATGTCAAGGAGGGGCTGATGCACCGCCTCTATCTCGTGCCGACTTTGGTGATCAATGTCACCATCATCCTGATCCCCGCGCTGCTGACGATCTCGCTGGCGTTTTTCCGGTGGGACGGCATCTCGCAGCCGACGTTTATTGGCTTCGCGAACTTTCAGGCGCTTTGGGACGACCGCATCTTTTGGCGGGCACTGGGGAATAATATCAAATGGACGGCGCTGTTCCTGACAGTGCCCATCGCGATGGGCCTGTTGGCGGCGACGCTGCTGCTGGTCGCCAAACGCGGCAGCATGTTCTTTCAGGTGATCTATTTCCTGCCGATGATCATCGCGACCGTCATTCTGGCGCGGATCTGGCAGGGGATGATCTTTAGCCCCGTCACCGGCGTGAACGGTATGCTGCAGCGCTTGGGCTTTCCGACGATTGATCCGCTCAGCTCCACCGCCACATCGCTGTTTGCCATCGCCACGGTGGACCTGTGGCACTGGTGGGGTTTCCTTTGTGTGATCTTTTTCGCGGCCCTGCGGCAAGTGCCGTCCGAGCAGGTCGAAGCCGCCCGGATCGAGGGCGCGAGTTTCTGGCAGCTTCTGCGCTATGTGCTGCTGCCCGCCATTCGTCCGACCATCACGCTGATGATGATCATGACGGTGATCTGGTCGTTCCTGGTCTTTGACTTTGTCTATGTCCTGACCCAAGGCGGCCCGGCCTTTTCCAGCGAAGTGCTGTCCACGCTGGCCTATCGCAACGCCTTTTACGATCTGGCGGTGGGCAAAGCGGCGGCGGTGGCGGTGGTGATCAGCCTGTTCGGCCTTGCCGCGACCACCTTTTACATCCGCGAGCAGTCAAAGGAGATGAGCCGATGAATGCGATCGAAAGCCGCCTGACGCGTATTCTGGCCTATACAGCCCTCAGCGTGCTGCTGTTCATCACTCTGTTTCCCATCGCGCTGCTGGTGCTGAACGCGTTCAAATCCTCGCCCGAGATTATCGAAAGCCCGCTGGCGCTGCCCGATGTCTGGCGCTGGGATAATTTCAGCAAAGCTTGGGCGCAGACACGTTTCTCGACCACGATGCTGAATTCGGCGCTGCTGGCGGGGCTGACGATCATACTGGTCTGCACCACCGGCTCGCTGACCGCCTACGTGCTGGCGCGGCGCAAGGTGAAAAGCTGGAAGATCGTGACATTCTATCTGCTGGCGACGACCACCGCGCCGATCCAGTTGTTCCTGTTCCCGCTGTATTTCGGCTTTGCGCGCCTGGGGATGATCAACAATGTCTTTGCGGTCTCGCTGGTCTATACGGCGCTGTGGTCGCCCTTTGCGGTGATGCTGCTGCGGACGTATTTTCTGGCCGTTCCCAAAGAGCTAGAGGAATCCGCGCTGGTCGATGGCGCGACCCATTGGCAGGTCTTTACCCGTGTGATGCTGCCCATCGTCTCGCCGGGGATACTGACGGTTGCGCTGATCGTCGGGCTGAATGCGTGGAATGAATTCCTGATCGCGAACACGTTCTTGCCCGGCGGTAACAGCGCCACGGCGATTGTCGCCTTTTTCCAACTCTCGGGTCAGTACAGCTCGGACTGGGGGGTCATTATGGCCGCCGCCGCGCTGATTGTTCTGCCCGTTGTGATCCTTTTTGTCCTGCTGCAACGCCGCTTCATCGAAGGGATGGCTGGCGGTTCGGTCAAGGGCTGACCCTTTCGGAGGTATGATGATGACCACCCTACCCAAAGATTATGTTGAACGTGTCTATGCCGGTGTGCTGGGCAAGCTGATCGGTGTCTATCTGGGCCGCCCGTTCGAGGGCTGGACCTATCAGCGCATCATGCGCGAGCTGGGGCCGATCGAATATTACGTGCACGAGCGCCTGAACCAGCCGCTGGTCATCACCGATGATGATGTGGCGGGCACCTTTACCTTTGTCCGCGCCCTCGAGGATTACGGCATCAGCCCCGATATCTCCGCGCGCGATATCGGCAAGGCTTGGATGAACTACATCATCCGCGAACGGGCCATCCTGTGGTGGGGCGGCTATGGCAACTCGACCGAACATACGGCTTGGCTGAACCTGAAAAAGGGCATCCCCGCGCCGCAGTCGGGCTCCATCGCGGAAAACGGCCAGACGGTCGCTGAACAGATCGGGGCGCAGATTTTCATCGACGGCTGGGCGCTGATCGCGCCGAACCAGCCCGCGCGTGCCGCCAAAATGGCCGAGCAAGCGGGCAAGGTCAGCCATGACGGGGAATCGGTCTATGCCGCCATGCTCTGGGCGGCGATGGAGGCGGCCGCCTTTTCCAGCCGCGATATCAACCATCTGATCGACACCGGCCTGAAGGTCATCCCCAAGGACAGCCTGATTGCCAAGGTGATCGCCGATATCCGCACATGGCACGCCGAGGCCCCCGATGATTGGCAACGTAGCCGCCAGTTGATCGAGGATCACTACGGCTATGACAAATATCCCGGCAACTGCCACGTCATCCCGAACCATGCGCTGATGATTATGACCGTGCTGCACGCGCCCCATGATTTCCAGCGCGCGCAGATGATCGTGAATACCTCGGGCTGGGACACGGATTGCAACGCCGGCAATGTCGGCTGTCTGCAAGGGATCATGCTGGGTCTGGAGGGCATCGACTCTGGCCCCGACTGGCGCGGGCCGGTGGCGGATCGGCTGCTGATCTCGACAGCGGATGGTGGGTTTTCGATCAACGACGCGGTGCGGATATCAACTTGGCTTGCGGATCTGGGGCGGCAACTGGCGGGCGAGGCCAAGGCGAAACCCGCCAAGGACGGCGCACGATTCCATTTCACCTTGCCCGGCAGCCAGCAGGGTTTCCGTGTGCAGGCGGGCCAAACCGCGGTGCCGGGGGCGGGCGTGGGCAATGCGGGCGGTATGCTGGCACTGCGCTATGAGGCCCTCAGCCGCGGGCAAGAGGCGGCTGTGGTGACGCCGACTTTCTCGCCACCCGAAATGCTGAATATGCGCACCTATGATCTGATGGCCTCGCCCCTGATCTATCCGGGGCAGGTGCTGCGGGCGCGGGTTGTGGCGGCGGATGGTAACCAAGGCGCGATCAGGGTCGCGCTGCGCCTGCGCCATTATGGCGCGCGCGACGCGCTGATCAATCTGGACGCGCCTGCGCAGGTTCTGCACGCAGGTAAGGCGGCAGTGCTGGAATGGCGTATCCCCGACCTTGGCGGCCAGCCCATTGCCGAGGTTGGTATCGTCGCCACCGCCGACGGCATGCGCGCGTCCGGCACCCTGCATCTGGACTGGATGGACTGGTCCGGCACGCCAGAGCTGGAACTGAAACGGCCCGAGGGCGAGGCGGATTTCTGGCGCATGGCCTGGGTTAATGCGGTGGATGTCTTCTCGAAACGTCATCCGCCCAGCTTCCGTATCTCGCAAGCGGACGGGCAGGGGCTGATCGCCCATGGCACGCGCGACTGGACGGATTACACCGTCTCATCCGATCTGATCATCGACCTGTGCCGCGATGCGGGCCTTGCGGTGCGGGTGCAGGGGCAGCGGCGCTATTACTACATCCGCGCCACCCGCACGGGCGAGTTGCAGATCACCCGCGAGCGGGACGAGGACAGCACGATCCTTGCCACCACCCCGTTTGAGTTGAAGCTGTCGGCGAAAACCCCCTTCCGCGTCCGGATCAAAGGTCAGACCATCGAGGCCGAGGTCGGCGGCACCCACCTGTCCGTCACCGACGATGCACCCGAGGGGTTCACCTGCGGCGGCATCGGCCTGGTCGTGGCCGAAGGGGCGCTGTCCAGCGATCTCGTCCGTGTGACGGGGGCATAGGATATGGCATCGGTTGATATTCAGGATGTGACCAAATCCTATGGTCAGTTGCAGGTCATGCACGGGGTTTCTGTCGATATCGCGGATGGCGAATTCGTCGTGCTTGTCGGGCCCTCGGGCTGCGGGAAGTCGACGCTGCTGCGGATGATCGCGGGGCTGGAAGAGATCAGCGCCGGCACGATCAGCATCGGGCCCCGCGTGGTGAACGATCTGCCGCCAAAACAGCGCGATATCTCGATGGTGTTTCAGAATTATGCGCTTTACCCGCATATGACGGTGGCACAGAACATGGCCTTTTCGCTGACTTTGGCCAAGGCACCGCAGGCGGAAAAGGATGCCAAGGTCGCGCGGGCGGCGGATATTCTGGGGCTGACCCCCTATCTTGATCGCTACCCCCGCGCGCTATCGGGGGGCCAGCGGCAGCGCGTGGCGATGGGGCGATCCATCGTGCGCGATCCGCAGGTGTTCTTGTTCGACGAGCCTTTGTCCAACCTGGACGCGAAGCTGCGCGTGCAAATGCGGGCCGAGATCAAGGCCTTGCACCGCCGTCTTGGGGTGACGATCGTCTATGTCACCCATGATCAGGTCGAGGCGATGACCATGGCCGACAAGATCGTCGTGATGAACGGCGGGCGTGTGGAACAGATCGGCACGCCGCTGCATCTGTACGATCATCCGGTGAATGCCTTTGTCGCGCAATTTATCGGCTCGCCCGCGATGAACCTGATCGCCGCGCGGGCAGACGGCGGGGCGCTGGTGCTGCAAGACGGCACCCCGACCGGCATTCGCGCGCCGGCCGGTCTGGCGGATGGGGCGGCGGTGGATATCGGAAAACGCCCCGAACATCTGGTCTTTGCAGATGCGGGCGGCATCCCTGCGACCGTCCGCATTGTCGAGCCTACGGGGGCCGAGACCTTTGTTGTCGCCGATCTGCACGGCCAAGAGGTCACATGTCTGCTGCGCAGCCGCACCGACGTGACCGAGGGCGCAGCAATATCGCTGCGTCTTGATCAGGGGGATGTGCATATTTTCGACCGCGAAACAGGGCTGCGGATTTGACGCGCCGTCTGCCGTATAAAGCCATATAAAAAGGGGCGCCGCGGCGCCCCTTTCTTTTAAGATCAGCTTATTGGGTGCTGACGATCTTTTGCGCAGCTTCCAGATCTTCGCGCAGGACCTCGACCTCGTCGATCGACACGGCAGCGGCGCTGTTGCCCCAGCTATTGCGCACGAAATCGAGGATTTCGACGATTTCGGCGTCGCTCATCTTCCATGCGAATGACGGCATACCGGCAGCGGTCGCAAGGCTTTCCGTCGCAGGCGCGCGGGCCCCCATCAGCAGCGCGTGGATGACGTTGGTCGCGTCATTCGTCAGCATACTGGGATTGCCGGCAAAGGCCGGGATCATTCCTGGGATCCCCTCGCCCGACAGGCCATGACAGGCCGCGCAATTCACCTCGTATGACAGTGCCGCGCGGGCCTGCGTCGCCTCGTCCATGACGGGCGGCTCGCCCGGCGTGTAATCCGAGGCGGGCGATGCCTTGAGGAAGGTCGCGATGGCGGTCAGATCTTCGACACTCATATGCTGGGTGTTGTTCTCGATCACGCCAACCATCGGGCCTGCGGCAACGGCGCCGCCCGCAGCACCGGTTTGCAGGTAGGCGACGATTTCCTCGATGCTGAGCTGCCCGATCAGCGTATTGGGATTTGGCGAAATATCGGGCGCGAAATACCAGCCCATATTGGTGCCGGTCAGATCTGCACGGTGGCAGCCGGTGCAGCTGTTTTCCGCAGCAAGCTCTGAGCCGCGGGTGACAACCGCAGCGTCAAAGTCCTGCGCATAGGCGCCAACAGCGCCCAGTCCCAGATATGCGCCGGCAAGAAGGTAACGAATTTTCATGGGCATGACCTTACGCATCCACCAGCGGGCCGGGGTTGTTGACATAGGTTTGATGAATGGCCTGGGCCGCGCGCACAGCCAGCGCACCGACGGTCACCGTCGGATTGTAACCGGCGTTTGCTGGAAACGCCGATGCACCGACGACGAACACGTTGTGGACATCCCAGCTTTGGCAATAGGTGTTCAGCGCCGATGTGGTCGGATCAGCCCCGATAACCGCACCACCTTGGGTGTGGCTGCTGGTCTGCATATAGGGGTTCCAGCTTTTGTCGGCCTGATTGTCGACGATGATATCGCTGCCACCCACTTCGCGCATGATCTCGACCGCGCGGTCGGTCACATAGCTGCACATGTCGCGGTCGTTCTTGTTCCAGTCGAATGTCATGCGCATCAGCGGCTGACCGTGGCGATCCTTGTAGGTCGGGTCCAGATCCAGATAGGCGTCGCGCACCGGCATCGAGGTCCCTTGGCAGAAGATCGTGCCATTGCTGCCATAATCGCGCGCATAGCCCGATTTCCACTCGCTGCCCCAGCGCTTGGTGCCCGGACGCAGGTTGTCCATGCGCTGGATCGGGCGGCCATCGGTCGAATAGCCCATGATCCCCGCACCGCCGATAAAGCCAAGGCCGGTATGGTCAAAGTTATCGCCGTTGAAATCGTCGATCTGCACCGCCAGCGCACCACCGCCGATGAAGGGGTTCATATGCTCGCCGTCAAAGAATCCGGTTACGGACGAGCAGGTCTGATAGTTGTAGTTCCGGCCCACGGTGCCGGTATGGCTGACAGGATCATAGGCCTCGCCCACGCCCGACAGCAGCATCAGACGCACGTTGTCCATCTGGAATGCGGTGATGACGACGACATCGGCGGGCTGGAAGCCCTCTTCGCCCTCTTTGGTGACAAAGCGTACGCCTTTGGCGGTTTTACCATCTTCGTGTTTCACAGCGTGCAGCACTTCGGTCTCTGTCAGCACGGTGAAATTCGGGCGACGCATCAGCACCGGCAGAATGCAGGCTTGCGGCGACGATTTCGAGAAGTTCCCGCAGCCGTGGAAGTCGCAGAACCCGCAATAGGTGCAGGGGCCCATATTGACGCCCAGCGGATTGACATAGGCCTGGCTGAGGTTGCCGGCCGGAATGGTGAACGGATGATAGCCCATGTTCTGCGTCGTTTCGCGGAACTTGCTCATCCAATGCGAATCTTTCAGCGGCGGTGTCGGATAATCGCGCGAACGGGGGCCTTCGAACGGGTTGCCGCCCGCCTGAATTTCGCCCTTGATGTTACCTGCGATACCCGACGTGCCCGCGATCCGTTCGAACCGGTCATAATAGGGCTCAAGCTCGTCATAGCTCATACCCCAGTCCTGCAGTTGCAGGTTCAGGCTGTCAGTAAAGGCATCGCCGTAACGCTCGCGCGTTTGGCTTGCGACCTGCAGATCCCACGGGGTAAAGCGCCAGGACATCCCGGCCCAGTGTGTACCTGCCCCGCCGACGTTCCAACCATATTGGAACGCCGACCAGTTGCGCACGGGCGCCGCGGTTTGATCCATGCGGTTACGGAATGTCGTGGTCTCGACCGACATCGGCTGCAGCATCGTGCGGCGTGTGTGCCATTTCAGCTCATCCGCATCGACGGCGGGCGGGAAATCGGTCGATGTATCGCGCCATGCGCCGCGTTCAATCGCGACGACATTCAGGCCTGCACGGGTCAATTCTTCGGCCATGACCGATCCGGCCCAGCCAAGGCCCACAATCACGACATCCGCCTTAGGGCGTTCAATAGTCATTTTCTGTCTCTTTCGATCTGGCTTTAGTCTTGCGGGATCAGGCTGACGGGCGTCAGGTTCAGCGCCTCGCCGCGGCGGTCGATATAGGGGCGATAGTCATAACGGGCGCCCGGAAAACCGATCATTTTCCAGCCCGCCATGTCTTTGTTGCCGCCGTAAATCGGATCGGACAAATAGCCCTCGCGCGCGTTTTGCAGCATGAGTTCAAAGAAGGCGCCGGCATGGATTTCGGGGCCCAGGTCGATCTCGCCCGCCTCAAGGCCGGTCAGGATCTCGTCGATGCGATCAGGCGACAGGGCGGCAAAGGCGACGCCATCCGTGGTCTGGGCATAGGCCTCGAGCGCCTTCAGGCCAATCTCATAGCGTTGGCGCGGGGTCGACAGGAACTGCGGCATGCCCATGATCGCCTCTTCGTTGGCGGGGTCGAGCGGGCCTTCCAGATACAGCGCAGCACCCGATCCATAGGTGCCAGCCAGCTGGTCATCGAGGAATTCGATACAGCCGGCTTCAGATGCGGCGGGGCCGTGGTCATCGGCCGGGATCAGGCGGTCAAAGACGGCCTTGACGGTGTTGCGGTCGGTTTCATCACGCAACACCACATATTCACCACCCCGGCGTGCGGGCACGGGCAGGTGATCGGGGTTTTGTGCGGTGGCGGTGGGGAACCCGTTCAGTTCCTCGGCCTTGACGCCTTTTGCCGCCAGCGGGGCAACAGCGGCGGCGAGACCAAGCGAGAATAAAGCTTCTCTGCGGTTCATCGGCGATCCTTTCCGGACATAGTCCAGCAGCGCAAGCATAGGCTTGCTGCGCCAGCGGAACTGGCGCGGTCAATCTTGGGGCGATGGAGGGGGTGTGACGGCTGTGCCCTAGGTCGGGCGCGGCTGGCGCGCAGGTATGAAAAGCATGGCTACCTCAATGAGTGGCTGTCTCAGCTGTCAGTTCTTTGGGTTAGCGCGGCCCAAAGGGGCAAACAAGACACATGAATCGCGCCATTTGACCCAGATCTGATTATCCATCACTGTGACGAAAAACCCTCAAACCTTCATGTCAGGATGAGGGATTTTGCCGCGATTGCCAGTGGTAGATGGTGGCAGTAAATTGAGCTTTCAGCCACCAGCAGGATATTCCATGGCAGCGCGCAAGACGATCTCTGACCTGGCAAACGAAGCGCAGATCAGTGTCTCGACCATTGATCGAATCCTTAGTGGACGCGGCCATGTCAAAGCCACGACCGTCGAACATGTGCTGGCCGCAGCCGAGCGAATCGGCTTTCACGGTATCGCTGTCATTCGCAGCCGTTTGGGCGAGGTTGCGCCGCAACGCACCTTGGGCTTTGTCATCAACAGCAAATCGCGGCGCCTTTACACGCTATTTGGCACTTGGCTGGAAAGCTATACGGCCAAGGCCAGCAGCATAAAGGGACGTGCGCTGGTGACCTATGTCGATGGCGTCGATCCTGATGCTTGGGCGGCCGCCCTTTATGATCTGGGCGAGCAATGTGACGCAATCGCCTGTATCGGCCTTGATCATCCCGCCTGCAATATTGCGGTCTCTGATCTGGCGGCACGTGGAATTCCTGTCATTTCAATGATTTCCAGCTTTTCCTCGCCCGATGTTGCAGGGTTTATCGGGTCGAACGATTGGCAACTTGGCCGCACCGCGGGCTGGTTCATGCAGCGCCTGTGCAAGGCGCCGGGCAAAATCGCAATTTTCAAAGGCTCAGAGCTTTACTCCAGCCAGCAGACGAATGAGATCAGCTTCCGCTCGTATCTGCGCAGCAGCGGGTTGGATCTGTTGGATTCGGTCTTTACCGAGGAATCCGACGCCCATGCGATCACCGTGACCGATGCGCTTTTCGCGCAGCACCAGGATATCGTCGGGGTTGTGACCTTTGGCGGCGGGCAGGGCAGTGTCGCGCGCGCGATTGCCGCAAAGGTTCAGGCTGGCCTGCGCAAGCCGGTGGTCATCGGGCTGGAGCTGACAGATGCCACGCGCAAACAACTTGTCAGCGGCGAGATCGACATCATGCTGGCCCATCCGCTAGAAGAAATCGCCGCTGCGGCGGTTGAGGCACTTGTGCAATTGGTCGGCGACCGTGCGGCGAGCGCCCGGATCGAACGGATCATCCCCTTTAAGGTCATCGTTTCCGAGAATTGCTAGCAAAGCATCGGGCGGCCAAGAACGTTGACTTTACGCCCTATATAGGGTACCCCCCTATATTATGTCACATCTCAGTCAGAACAAGGCCAAGCTTTTGGCGCGCGTCCGCCGCCTGAAGGGGCAGATGGAAGCGATCGAGCGCAAGCTGGAGGACGATGCGCATTGCGGCGAGGTTCTAAACCTTGTGGCTTCGGTGCGCGGGGCGATATCGGGGCTGACCGCCGAGTTGATCGAAGATCACCTGCGCGAACATGTTTCCAACCCCGACAAGGACGAAGATCCGGCCCGCGCGCAGGGCGCGGCCGAGTTGATAGATGTCATCAGGACGTATTTGAAATGAGCCAGGCCGAAGATAAATTCGCAGCGCCGCATGGGCATGTGTTTCTAGGCGCCGACCATGACCGCAACGAGCGGCGCACCTGGCTGGTCATCGGCATTACCGCCGCGATGATGGTGATCGAGATCGCCGCAGGTACGATCTACGGCTCGATGGCGTTGGTTGCCGATGGATGGCACATGTCGACCCATGCGGCGGCGATGCTAATCACCGCGCTGGCCTATCTTTACGCGCGCAAGCATCGCGATAACCCTCGCTTTAGCTTTGGGACCGGCAAGCTGGGCGATCTGGCGGGATTTGCCAGTGCCATCATTTTGGCCCTGATCGCGCTGCTGATCGGCTGGGAAAGCGTGCAGCGCTTGTATAATCCGGTCGCGATCTCATTCCCGCAGGCGATTTCTGTGGCGGTGGTGGGGTTGGTGGTCAATCTGGTTTGCGCCTGGTTGCTGCGGGATGATCATGCGCATCATCATGGGCATGATCATGATCATCACCACACACATCACCACGCAGGCCAGGATAACAATATCCGCGCGGCCTATCTGCATGTTCTGGCGGATGCGCTGACCTCGGTTCTGGCGATTGTCGCACTCGTGATGGGCAGTGTCTTTGGCTGGGGCTGGATGGACCCGATGATGGGCATTGTGGGCGGGTTGGTCATTGCGCGCTGGTCCGTGGGGTTGATCCGCGACACCGGCCGCACGTTGGTCGACTACCTGCCGGACGGCGAGGATCTGCCCGACGAAATTCGCACAGCGCTGGTCGCGGATGGCGTTCAGGTGACTGATTTGCATGTCTGGCAGATCGGCCCGGGTCATTTCGCCGCAGCACTGTCTTTGCGCGTTGAAACCGTGCACGCGCCGGCATTCTATCGCGAAAAATTGCGCCACATCCATGATCTGTCGCATCTGACCATTGAGGTCGAGCGCGCCATCCCCTAGGCGTCGTCCCGCTTTCGATCACAATTGCATATTGCAACCATTGGCCAGATTGCGCCTGCAATTTTGCTATGTTAGCGCAATCATCGCAAAATCTGCGGCGCCAGCGCTTTTCCACTGCTAGGGTGAGCTGCAGGCGTGCCGCATTGGCCGTTAACCCGAGTATGCAAGATGATTGATGACAGAGACCGCAAACTACTGAACCACCTGCAAAGTGATGCAGATATCTCGATCTCGGATCTGGCCGATCGCGTGGCACTGTCTGTATCGGCCTGCTGGCGACGGGTGCGGCGGTTGTACGAGCAAGGCTTTGTCGCGCGCCGCATCGCGGTGCTGGATCGGCAAAAGATGAATGTGCCGACCACGGTCTATATGATGATCCAAACATCCGACCATTCGATTGAATGGCTGGAAAAGTTCCGCCAAGCGGTGCTGGATATTCCCGAGATCATCGAAGTGCACCGCCTGACCGGCAACATCGACTATCTGTTGAAAGTCGTGCTGCCCAATGTCGAACACCTTGATGCAATCTATAAGATGCTGGTGAACAAGGTGAATTTCGTCGACGTCTCCTCCTATATCTCGATGGAAGGGATGAAAGAGACGACGATGATTCCGACCAGCTATGCCTGAATAGGCGCTTGCCCTGTCACGCGGACAGGGCAGCGTCCAACACGGGGGCAAAGCGCGCTGTGCGCGGATCACCTTGGTACAGGCGCTGCATCTCGCAGGCGTTCTGTGATAGCTCTGCCACGGCGGCCAAGATCGCCTCGACCTGCGTATCCGACATCAGATAGGTCAGGTTCAGACGCACCCAGCCCGGCTTTTCCAATTCTTCGCCCGCATCCAGCTGCGCGATCAGCGCGGTCGAGCCATCCTCGTCCAGATCCAGCAGGCGGTGCGCATAGGGGCCAGCGCAGGCGCAGCCACCACGCACCTGAATGCCGTAATGGTCTGACAGCATACGCGTGAACAATTGGTGGTGGATGCGGCTGCCGTCGGGCGCGTGAACACGGAATGAAAAGACGGGCAGGGCATGCGCGCCCTCGCGCTGGCCCAGCAGGTCAATGCCCGGCAAACCGTCCCAAGCGGCAAGGGCGCGTTGGCGCAGTTCCTCGTCCCGCATCAGGATATGGTCGATACCGACGGCCTCTTTGACCAAAAGGCACAGGGCCGCGCGGATATCACCGACGATATTGGGGGTGCCCGCCTCTTCGCGCGCGACCAGATTGCCGCTGTAGATATGCCCCCAGGGCGAGACGAACCGCACCGTGCCGCCGCCCGGAAAGGTCGGCCGCGCGCGCCAGCCGATATCGCGGCGCAGGATCAAGATGCCGCTGGCACCGGGGCCACCGGGGAATTTATGCGGCGAAAAGACGATGGCATCCTTGGCCGTCTCGCCCGTACCCATGTCGATGGCGATATAGGGTGCGGCGGCGGCATAATCCCAGACCGAGATCGCGCCCGCATGTTTCAGGCGGCGTGTCACGGCATGTGTATCCGTCAAGATGCCCGTGACATTCGACGCTGCCGAAAAGCTGCCGACGATCAGATCGGCGCCGCTGGCATCGACCAGCGCCTGATCCAGTGCGGCCATATCAGGGCCACCGTCGCGCGCCTCGGGGATGGCGATCACCTCGGCGCCGCTTTCGCGCCAGGGCAGGATGTTCGAGTGATGCTCATACGGCCCGAGGATCACCACGACGCGCTGCCCGGCGCTTACGCGCGCGGCCAGATCAAGGCCCGCGACAATGCGGTTCAGGCCACCCGTTGCGCCTGCGCCGGTAAAGATGACGTCCGAATCCTCGGCCTTGCAGATGCGGGCAATCTCGCGCCGCGCGCCTTCGCGCATCCGGCTCATGACGCCACCTACGAAAGAGGCCTCGGTATGGGTGTTTGCGTAAAATGGCAGCACGCGGGTCATCACGAAGTCTTCGATCTGGCGCAGCGCGCGGCCAGAGGCGGTGTAATCGGCATAGATCAGACGCTTGGTGCCAAAGGGCGTGTCAAAGGCGATGTCATCCCCGATCAACCCCGCACGCAGCGCCGCCACGGTGTTTGGACCGGCAAGGCTGGCTTTGAATGCGGCAATCGCATCATCGGGATTGCGGATATCTGACATAGGGCCCACCTGCTGTGCTTGCGAAGAATTTGCGTCCATTTCGCGATTCGCGCGATGAACATGGCGATCATCGCCGCGAACACGTAAAAATTTTTGCGGAATTTTTGGCGAATTTCGAAACGAACTTGCGTCTGTCATGCTGTGATCCCTGCCATTTGCAAATAGAGGATGGAATGGGGTGTCTGTCTTTACCTCAGAATCACTATAAACTTTGTCGTGTATTAAATCCAACCTTTTATCGGATTGGCGGCGGATCTTGGCATGCGTGGTTAATGGGGGCGGTTGATTTTCGTGCAGAAAATAGGCGGGCGCGGGCGGGCGGGCAGAAATTGTGCAAAAGCCTTGGTGCCAACATTGGAACTGTGAAAGCGTGAAGGGGAATGCAGCAGCGGGACGGCAAGGCAGAATGTCGATCAAGGCCAGTATCTACCACCTGACTCATTACACCTATGACCGTCCCGTCGTGCTTGCGCCGCAGGTCATCCGGCTGAAACCCGCGCCGCACAGCCGCACGAATGTGCTGTCACATACGCTGAAAGTGACGCCCGAAAACCATTTCGTGAATTATCAGCAGGATATCTACGGCAACTGGCTGGCGCGTTTCGTCTTTCCCGAACCCGTGCACGAGCTGAAGATCGAGGTCGACCTGCTGGCGGATATGACCGTCTATAACCCCTTTGATTTCTTTGTCGAAGAACAGGCCGAATACTTCCCCTTCACCTATCCCCCCGAGATCGAAGAGGATCTTGCGGTTTACCTGAAACCCGAGCGCGCTGGCCCGCGGCTCAAGGCCTTTTTGCAAACCGTGCCACGCGCGCGCACCAGGATCGTCGACTTCCTTGTCGCCCTGAACCAACGCGTCGCAAATAGCGTGGGCTATGTCATCCGCATGGAGCCGGGTGTGCAGACGCCTGAAGAGACATTCAAGGTCGGCACCGGCTCTTGCCGCGACTCGTCATGGTTGCTGATACAGGCGCTGCGGCAGCTAGGCCTCGCGGCGCGGTTCGTGTCGGGCTATCTGATCCAGTTGAAACCGGATCTTGAGGCCTTGGACGGCCCCTCGGGCACCGATCACGACTTCACCGATCTGCATGCCTGGGTCGAGGTTTACCTTCCCGGCGCGGGCTGGGTCGGGCTTGACCCGACCTCGGGGCTGATGACGGGTGAAAGCCATATACCGCTGGCGGCAACGCCGCATTACCGCAATGCCGCGCCGATTTCTGGCGGCTATTCCGCTGCGGGCGTGCCCGAGGTGGAATTCGACTTTGACATGAAGGTCACCCGCGTGGCCGAACATCCCCGCATCACCAAGCCGTTTTCGGACGAGGCATGGGCGGCGCTGGACGCTTTGGGCCAAAAGGTTGATGCGTCGCTGGCGGCGGGGGATGTGCGCCTGACCATGGGGGGCGAGCCGACATTCGTCTCGATCGATGATTTCGAGGCGGATGAATGGAATACCGGCGCTGTCGGCCCGACGAAGCGCGCCTTTGCCGATGAACTGATACGCCGTTTGCGCGACCGTTTTGCACCCGGTGGCTTCCTGCACTACGGCCAAGGCAAATGGTATCCGGGCGAGACACTGCCGCGGTGGACATTCTCGCTGTACTGGCGGGGCGATGGCCAGCCGATCTGGCAGGACCCCAGCCTGATCGCGGGCGATGCGCCGCTGAAAACGGCGACGGCAGAGACGGCCGAAGATCTGTTGGCGGCCTTGGCCGAGGAACTCGCGGTCGATCCGGCCTATATCCTGCCCGCCTATGAGGACCCCGGCGAATGGCTTTTGCGCGAGGCGAACCTGCCCGCGAATGTCACCCCCGAGAATTCCGAGCTGGACGACCCCGAGGCGCGCCTGCGCATCGCCCGCGTCTTTGAACGCGGCCTGACCACTCCAGCCGGTTTCGTGCTGCCGATACAAGCATGGCAGGCGCGCGCGGGCGGTCGGAAATGGCGGTCGGAAAAGTGGCGTCTGCGCCGCGGCCGTGTCTTTCTGGCGCCCGGTGACAGTGCGGTGGGGTACCGCCTGCCGCTGACCGCGCTACCCCATGTGCCGCCCGCCGAATATCCCTATATCAACCCGATCGACCCGACCGAGCCGCGCGGCGATCTGCCCCCTGCTGCGGGTGCGACGGGAACCGCCGCTGCTCCGCGTCCCCACAGCTTCACTCCCACGCCGCCGCCGCCGCAGCAGCAGCGTGATGAGGTCGAGGGGCAGGTGCGCACCGCCATTTCCATCGAGCCGCGCGACGGGCGCCTGTGTGTCTTTATGCCGCCGCTGAGTGCGCTGGAGGATTACCTCGATCTGATCAACGCGACCGAGGCTGCGGCCAAACGCCTTGGCCTGCCTGTGCATATCGAAGGTTATGCCCCCCCAAGCGATCCGCGCCTGAACGTGATCCGCGTCGCCCCCGATCCGGGCGTGATCGAGGTGAACATCCACCCTGCCGCCAGTTGGGAGGAATGCGTCGCCACGACCGAGGCGGTCTACGAGGAGGCCCGACAATCGCGCCTTGGGGCCGATAAATTCATGATCGACGGCCGCCACACCGGCACCGGTGGTGGCAATCATGTGGTGGTTGGCGGCGCGACGACCATGGACAGCCCGTTTCTGCGTCGTCCCGATCTGCTGCGCAGCCTGATCCTGTTCTGGCAGCGGCACCCCAGCCTGTCCTATCTGTTCTCGGGCCTGTTCATCGGCCCGACCAGTCAAGCGCCCCGTATCGACGAGGCGCGCCATGACGGGTTGTACGAGCTAGAAATGGCGATGGCGCAGGTGCCAAATCCGGGGCAGGGGATGCCGCCCTTGCCCTGGCTGACCGACCGTCTGTTCCGCAACCTGCTGGTTGATGTCACCGGCAACACGCATCGCGCGGAAATCTGTATCGACAAGCTTTACTCGCCCGATGGCCCGACGGGGCGTCTGGGTCTGGTCGAGTTTCGCGGCTTTGAAATGCCGCCCAATCCGCGCATGAGCCTGGCGCAGCAATTGCTGATCCGCGCCATTATCGCGCGGCTGTGGCATAAGCCGATTGTGGGCGATCTGACGCGCTGGGGTACCAGTTTGCATGACCGTTTCATGCTGCCGCATTTTCTGTGGCAGGATTTTCAGGATGTGCTGGCCGATCTGACCGCCTTTGGCTTTCCCATGCAGTCCGAATGGTTTGCCGCGCAGGCCGAGTTCCGTTTCCCTTTCTACGGCGAGGTTACACTCGAGGATGTACATCTGGAGATCCGCCAAGCGCTCGAGCCATGGCATGTTCTGGGCGAGGTTGGCGCCATCGGTGGCACCGCGCGCTATACCGACAGCTCGGTCGAGCGGTTGCAGGCAAAGCTGACCACCAGCGATCCCAGCCGCTATATCGTCACCTGCAACCAGCGCAAATTACCGCTGCAAAAGGTCGGCAGCGGTGTTGCGGTGGCGGGTGTGCGGTTCAAGGCATGGCAGCCCGCAATGGCGCTGCACCCGGTGCTGCCGGTGGATGCGCCATTGGTCTTCGATATTTTTGACACATGGACAGGGCGCGCGATCGGCGGTTGCACCTATCACGTCGCCCATCCCGGCGGGCGCAGCTACGACACGTTTCCGGTGAACGGATACGAGGCCGAGGCCCGCCGCCTTGCCCGTTTCACCCCCAGCGGCCACACGCCCGGCAGTTATTGGCCGCGCCCCGAGGTGCCACATCCCGAATTTCCGATGACGCTGGATCTGCGGCGTCGCGCGGGCCTGTAAAAGATGTCGGCCCCGCCCAAGGATTTGCTGCGCGATTACGCGCCGCTGCCCGGTGTGCCTGATGAGCTGATGACCGATAGCGGCCAGATCCGGCCGCTGTGGCAAAAGTTCCTGTCGCATTTTCAAAGCCTTGGGGCGGATGATCTGGCCCGCCGTTTCGCGCGCGGGGATGAATATCTGCGCGATGCGGGCGTGTTCTTTCGCCAATATGGCAATAATGACAGCAGTGAACGGGACTGGCCGCTCAGCCATGTGCCGGTGCTGGTGGATGATGCCGAATGGCAGGATATTACCGCAGGTCTGATCCAACGCGCGGATCTGCTGGAACAGATTGTCGCGGATTTGTACGGTCCGGCGCAGCTTGTGTCCGATGGTCATTTACCCGCAGGGTTGATCGCCCAAAGCCCCGAATACCTGCGTCCGCTGATCGGGATGAAACCCGCATCCGGCCATTTCCTGAATGTCATCGCCTTCGAGATTGGTCGCGGCCCCGATGGGCGCTGGTGGGTGCTGTCGGACCGCACGCAGGCGCCTTCGGGCGCGGGCTTTGCGTTGGAAAACCGTGCCGCAACCCTGCGCGCTTTTGGCGAGTTCTTTGGCGAGGGCAAGGTGCACTGGCTGTCGGCCTATTTCAGGGCGCTGCGCGAGATGATCGCAGATTTGGCCGGGGGCGATGCGGGGCGCGCCGCAATCCTGACGCCGGGGCCGCTGAACGATACCTATTACGAACACGCCTATATTGCGCGCCATCTGGGCCTGATGCTGCTGCAGGGCGAGGATCTGACCGTCGAGGGTGACCGCGTCATGGTGCGCACGGTATCTGGGCCGCAGCCCATGTCGGTGCTGTGGCGGCGGGTCGATGCGGCGTGGATGGACCCGCTTGCGCTGAACGACACATCCCAGCTCGGAATCCCCGGTCTGGTCGAGGCTTTGCGCGCCGGCAATATTGCCGTGCTGAACGCGCTGGGCGCGGGGCTGGTCGAAATGCGGGCGCTGATGGCCTTTATGCCGCGTATCGCCGAGGTGTTGACCGGCGGCCCGCTGCTTATTCCGAATGTGGCGACCTGGTGGTGCGGCGATAGAGATGCGCGCGCGCATGTGCTGGCCCATGCGGATAAACTCTCGATCACGCCTGCGCTGTTCACGCGGGCGGCGTTTGACGACGATCACGGGGCCGAGGAAACCGGCTGGATGCGCGCGCCTGTGGACGCGCCGCTGCCCGATCGGCTGGCGATCGATGGCCCTTTGCTGGTCGGGCAAGAGGCGGTGACCCTCTCGACCACCCCCGCCTATATCGACGGCCGCCTGCAACCGCGCCCCACAGCGCTGCGGGTCTTTCTGGCGCGCACCGCCGACGGCTGGCAGGTCATGCCGGGCGGTTATGCGCGCATCGGCATGGGCGGTGACCCATCTGCGCTGGCAATGCAGCGCGGCGGGGCGGTGGCCGATGTCTGGGTGGTCAGCGACACGCCGGTGCCGCGTATCACCATGCCGCCATCGCGCGCGACTGGCCTGCGCGCGGATATGGGCCTGCTGCCCGCCCGCGCCGCCGATAACCTGTTCTGGCTGGGCCGCTATATCGAACGGGCCGAAGGGATCATGCGCCTGCAACGCGCGTGGCATCTGCGCCTTGCCGATGACCCCGAACAGATCAGCCCGCTGCTGTCATGGCTGGATGATTACCTGCGCGGGCAGGGGATCGACCCGGACGAGCGTGTGCCCGAAGCGTTGCACAGCGTTCTTTCCGCCGCGATTGGCAGCGCGGCCAAAGTGCGGGACCGTTTCTCGGTCGATGCGTGGATGGCGCTGAACGATCTGGCGCGTACGGCGCGGCGCATGTCGGGCACAGTGGTCCCCGGCACGGACGAGGCGCGCGCCATGGGGATCTTGTTGCGCAAGATCAGCGGCATTTCGGGGCTGGTGCATGAAAACATGTATCGCTTTACCGGTTGGCGATTCCTGACCATTGGCCGCAGCCTGGAACGCGCCGCCGCGATGGCGGGGCAGTTGGCCGCGATGGCGGATGCGGGCGCACCCGATGGTGCGCTGGATCTGGCGATCGAGGTCGGCGACAGTACGATGACCCATCGTCGCCGCTTTAGCATCGATACCAGCCGCGCGACTGTGGTGGATTTGCTGGGGCTGGATGTGTTGAACCCGCGTGCGATCCTGTATCACCTGACCGCGCTTTTGGATCAGATCGCCCAGTTGCCGGGGGTTGATGCGCGCAGCGATCATGCCGATGTGTGGCGCGGGGTCACGCAATTGCATGGCCGCCTGTCGGTGCTGACCCCCGAGGCGTTGGATACCGAGGCGCTGCTGGCCTGCCGCGCCGAGATATGGCAGCTTTCCGATCTATTGACCGCGGCCTTCTTTCGCTAGGATGCGCCATGATCTACGATATCCGCCTCAGCATGCGCTATCACTATGGCAGCCCCGCGATGGGCGGGCGCCATGTGTTGCGCCTGTTGCCCTATAATATTGCCGGGGTGCAGCAGGTCGAGCGGGCGCAACTGGTGATCGAGCCCGCGCCGCATACACGCAGCGATAGCGTTGATTTTTACGGCAATGTCACCACCAGTCTTGTACTGACCAACGCGCATGATGCGATTGACTTTACCATGACCGCCCGCGTCCAGCGCACCCGGCCCGAGGATCTGTTTGACACCACGCCCTCGCTTGCAGGGATTGCGGCGCAGGTGGCGGGATGGCGCGACCTGTCGCGCGCCTCGCCGCATCATTACCTGATGCCCTCGCCGCGGGTGATCCGCGATGCGGATGTGGCCGCTTGGGCGCGCGATGTGGTTGCGGGCGCGCCGACGGTGTTTGATGCCGCAAACCGCCTGAACTGCGCCCTGCACGATCTGATGCGCTATGATCCCGATGCGACCACTGTCGAGACCTCCCTGTCCGAGGCCTTTGCCGCGCGCCACGGCGTCTGTCAGGATTTCTCGCATATCATGATCGCGGCTCTGCGCGATCTGGGCGTGCCCGCAGGTTATGTCAGCGGCTTGCTGCGCACCAGCCCGCCGCCCGGTCAGCCTCGTCTAGAGGGGGCGGATGCGATGCACGCCTGGGTCGCTGTCTGGTGCGGGCGTGAACTTGGCTGGGTGCAATTCGACCCGACCAACGCCGTGCGCGCGGGCACGGACCATATCCTGATCGCCACCGGGCGCGACTATTCCGATGTCGCGCCGGTCAAAGGGGTGCTGCGATCCTCTGGCGCGCAGACAGCGGCTCAGGCGGTGGATGTGGTGCCGCTGGACTGATCGGTTGGCTGATCCTGTTCGGGTTTCAGGTTGAACACGGCGCAATAGAGGGCCGGCACAAAGACCAGCGTGATCAGCGTGCCTGCGATAATCCCGCCCATCATCGCATAGGCCATCGGGCCCCAGAACACCTCGCGCGAGATTGGGATCAGCGCAAGGCTGGCCGCCGCCGCCGTCAGCAGGATCGGCCGGGCGCGCGAATCTGCGGCGTGGAACACGGCATCCCAGCGGCTGCGCCCGCGCAGGCGTTCTTCCTCGACCTCGTGGACAAGGATGATCGCATTGCGCAGCAGGATCCCGATCAGCGCCAAGATCCCCAGAATTGCCACGAACCCAAGCGGCGATCCGCTGGGTAGCATCGCCGCCACCACACCGATAATCGCCAGGGGCGCGGTCGCCATCACGATGAACATCAGGCGAAAGCTTTGCAATTGCACCATGATCAGCAGCATCATCACCAGCAGCATGATCGGCACGACAGCGACAATGGGACCGATACTGTCTTCACTACTCTCGACGGTGCCGCCGGGCGCGATCGTATAGCCCGTAGGCAGATCCGCAGCCAGCGTTGCGATCTGCGGTGTCAGATCCGCCACGATCGAGACCGCCTGCGCATCCCCGACCAGCCCGGCGCGTACGGTGATCGTGGGCAGCCCCTCGCGTCGCATGATCGTGGGCTGTTCTTGCTCCCACGCCAGGCTGGCAAAGCTGGCGAGCGGCATGGCGATGCCTGCGCTGGTGCCAAATTGCAGGCCCTGCAGGCGCGACAGGCTGCCGCGATCATCATCCGACCCGCGCGCAACGACATCGACCAGATAGATGTCATCGCGCAGTTGCGTGACGGTGGTGCCCGTAAAGATCGTCTGCAAGGATTGCGCGACATCCGATTGCGTCAGGCCGAACTGGCGCATCTTTTCCTGATCCAGCTCTAGCCGCACACTGCGGGCGGGTTCGGACCAATCCAGCGTGACATGCGACAGGCGGGGATCGGCGGACATGACGCCCGCCACTTGCCGCGCCGCCTCGCGCAGCAGTGCAGGATCGGTCCCTTGGATGCGGTATTGCACCGGCTTTCCGACAGGGGGGCCCAGCTCGATCAGGCTGGCGTAAACCTCGGCCCCCGGCAGGGCATGACGGGTGAAGTCGTCCAGAGCCGCGCGCAAGCGATCGCGCGCCGCCAGGTCGCGGGTTTGGATGATGACCTGCGCCATATGCGGCGCGCCGGTGGGCAGATCCAGCGCCAGAACAAAGCGCGGCGTGGGGCCGCCGATATAGCTGGACCAGAATCTGACTTCATCGCGCGTTGCCAGAAAATCCTCGATCTTTGTCACGGCACTGGCGGTCGCATTGATCGAGGCGTTTTGCGCCAGGGTCACATCGACGATCAGCTCGGTCCGGTCCGATGTCGGGAAGAACTGTTGATCGACATAGCGCATCCCAAAGGCCGAGATGGCAAAAAGCGCAACCGTGCCCGCGATGACCACCCAGCGCGCCCGCATCGCAAAGCGCAGCATGGCGTGATAGGCGCGGCGCAAGCGGCCCGCTGGTTTATGCGCATGTTTCAGCTTTGCCGGCAGCAAGGTCACGCCCAGCAGCGGCGCGAACAGCACGGCAACAACCCAAGACAGCGTCAGCGCCGCCGCAATCACCACGAACAGCGAGAACGTATATTCCCCCGCCATCGAGGCGTTTAGCCCGATCGGCACAAATCCCGCGACCGTAATCAGCGTGCCGGTCAGCATCGGTGCCGCGATGGACGTCCAGGCATAGGAAGCGGCCTTGACCAGATTTTCCCCCATCTCGAGGCGCGAGATCATCGTTTCAATCGCGATCATCGCATCATCGACCAGCAGCCCCAGTGCGATGATCAGCGCGCCCAGCGACACCCGCTGCAGCGTGATGCCGAAATATTCCATCACGACAAAGGTCAGCGCCAGGACCAGCGGGATCGACAGGCTGACGACCATCCCCGCCCGCAGACCAAGGCTGATGAAACTGACGGCCAGCACGATGGCGACAGCCTCGACCAGCGCACGGACGAAGTGATTGATCGCCTCGTCCACCACATGGGGTTGGTCGGCAATGCGGGTAATCTCGATCCCGATGGGCAGCTCTGCCGCGACGCGTGCCATCAGATCATCCAGCGCCGTGCCAAAGGCCTGAATATTTGCGCCATCGCGCATCCCGACGCCAAGGCCGATCGCAGGCACGCCATTGGCGCGGAACACGAAAGAGGCGGGGGTCTCATATCCCGCGCGCACATCGGCAACGTCGGACAGGCGGAAATACTTATCCTCGATGCGCAGACTGACATTCGCCACATCCTGCGCATCGGTGAATTGACCGCCCATGCGCAGGAAAATCCGCTCGTCCCCGGCGGTGATCGTGCCTGCGGGGTTGATCTGGTTTTGCTGGTTCAGCGTATCCAGCACGGATTGCTGATCGACGCCCAAGGCGGCAAGGCGCTGGCTGGAAAATTCGATATAGACGCGTTCGTCCTGTGCGCCGATCATCTCGACCTTGCCGGCATCCTCCAGCATCAAAATGGCGCTGCGGACACGGTCTACCTCGTCGCGCAATTCGCGCGGGGTAAAGCCATCGGCGGTAAAGGCATAAATGCTGCCAAAGACATCGCCAAAATTGTCGTTGAACGAAAAGCCGCTGAATTCCCACGGCATGTCTGCGCGCAGATCGCTCATCATATTGCGCATATCGCGCCAGGCATTGGTCACATCCGCGCCGCGCACCTCGGGGCGCAGTTCGACGAAAACGACAGAGACACCTGGATAGGTGGTGGATCGCGTGTAATCCAGCCCATCAAGGTCCTGCAGCTTGCGTTCGATCCGGCTGGTGACTTGCTCGACCGTCTGTTCGATGGTCGCGCCGGGCAGGGCGGCGCTGATCACCGCAGTTTTCAGCGTGAACGAGGGGTCTTCCTCGCGCCCAAGGTTCATGAACGAAAACGCGCCTGCAACCACGGCGACGATCATCAAAAACCACACGAGCGAGCGGTGCGCCAGCGCCCATTCGGAAAGGTTGAACCGGGGTGTGGTCATCGCGTTTGTCCCTCATTGCGCGGCCCGACGCTCTGGCCCTCGGTCAGACTGTTAATGCCGCGGATGACGATTTCATCGCCCGCAGCAAGGCCCTCTAGGATGACGATGCGCGGATCTGCGCCAAAGCCGTCCAGCGCCTCGCCCAAGGTGACGGGAATGCGCGTCACGCGGCGCGCGTCCCCCATGCTGTCCACACGCCAGACGGCGGGCGCATCGCCCGGGATGATTGCGGCCTGCGGCAACGTCAGCAGCGCGCCGCCCGCGCCGTCGATGGCAACGGTGGCGATCATACCGATGCGATAGGCGGCAGGCGCATCATTGGGCAGCGACAGATGCACACGGCGAAACCGCAAGCTGGCGTCGCTGACCGGTTCGATCAGGCGCAGGGACCCGCTGATCGGGGGCGTATCCTCGGTGCGGATCGAGACCTGAAAGCTTTGATCGGGGCGCAGGGCGGCGGCATAGCTTTCGGGCAGGTCAAACAGCACTTCGCGCCGGTCGGTGTCGACCATCTGCATGACCGGCGTGCCTGCGGCCACCACATCACCCATCTCGGCCATGGTCGCGATGATCACGCCATCATAAGGCGCGCTGAGGACCGAGAAATTCAGCGCATCGCGTGCGGCGGCAAGGCTGGCCTCGGCCTGTGCGACGCCTGAATCCGCATTGGCCTTGGCCTGCTGCGCAGTATCGAGCTGCGCCTGTGACAGCGAGCCGCGATCAAACAGCGATTGCGCGCGATCAAAGGCGGTTTCGGTCGTATCGCGCTGGGCGGTTGCGCTGGCCAGTGTCGCCATCGCCGCATCCACATCCTGCTGCAAGCTGACCTGATCAAGCCGCGCCAGCACCTCGCCGCGTGTGACGCTATCGCCGATATCGACCAGCCTTTCGCGCAGGCGGCCCAGCGTTTGAAAGGAAAGATAGGTCTCGCTTTGCGAGGCGATCACCCCCGTCACATCGCGGCTGATCCCGGCGCCGCTGGCCAGAATTTCGCTGATAACAGGGCGGGGCGTTTGGGCACTGGCGGCCGTGCCCAAGGCGCAAAGGATCACCGCGATGATAGAAAGGTGGCGCATGATCATGGCTCCTGCGGCGGATCGCCCAGATCACGCACGTCTTGTCCGGGGAATAGGAATTGTGCGCCCACCGTCACCACACGCGCGCCTTGCGGCAAGGTGGGTTCCAGCAAGACCGTCGCGGTTTCATAGCTGATCACCGAGACGCTATGCAGCGAGACCTGTGTCGCGCCCGCCTCGATCAGCCAGACGGCGGGGCCGCTTTGATCGGCGGACAGGGCGCTCCATGGGATGGTGATGCCGATATGGCCGGGGAAGTCGGGTACCTCCTCATAAAGCGCGCCGATCACCGCATCGCCGATCGAGAGCTGCGCGGCGACGGTGTCGCTGATGCTGGCCTTGACGCGGATGCTGCCCAGTTGCGGGTCAACATTGGGGGCGACCTCGGACAATGTTGCGGTGAACAGGCGCCCCGGCAGGTCAAGCGTGGCAAGCGTGATGGTTTTGCCGACGATATGCGACAGATCATATGAATCGGGGGCGTAAAAGATCGCCTCGCGCCCCGTGACACCGGCCAGCGACAGCACGCTTTGCGCGGCGGGCACAACCTGCCCGATATCCGCGCCCCTTGCCGTGACGATGCCATCGCTGCTGGCGGTGATGATCGTATCGCTGAGAGCCTGCCGCGCTTTTGCCAATTGCGCCTGCGCATTGTCGCGCGCTGACGTGGCGCTGACCATGGATTGATAGGCGCTGTCATAGCTGGCGCGTGTGGTATTGCCATTTTCCAGCAGCGATTGCTGGCGCGCAAAAGCCGCGGCAAACGTCGTGCGCGAGGCCTCGGCCGCTGTCAGGCTGGCCTCGGCAATGCGCACGGCCTCGGTTTGTTGGGTGGGGTCAAGGCGGGCCAGCACATCGCCGGCGCTGACGATATCGCCAACCTCGACATTGATTTCGATGATCAGCCCGCCAGTACCAAAGGCGGCTGTGGTGGTCTGGGTCGCCGCAATCGTGCCGGTCATACTGAGGTTCAGCGGCATCGGCGCAACGGTGACAGGTAGGGTGTACACATCGCGCGGATCGGGGGCGGTATGTGCAGCAAGCGGGGTCATTACGGCGGCCATCGCGGTCAAAATGCGCAACTTTACAGCGAATTCCATCGGCACCCCTCATCCTTAGCGGGTTTCCCCGCCACACTGGGCGAAAAGGCAGGCAGCGATCAAGATGCTCTGTGATGGGAAGGTTGCGAAAATATGCGGATTGCTGCGCCAGATGGGATAGACCATTGCGCAATAAGGCGCTTATCTGTGCGTGGGCGCTGGCTTTTAATGGCGCAGGCGATGACATCTGTCGCGCCCTATTCAAAAGAACCGGACATTAGTGATGACAGCCGCGCGACCCGGCCACTCCTCTCATCCGGCGCTGGTGCTGCCGGTGCTGGGGCTGGTCGGTGTGATTGGCACATTGATGCAGACGATGGTGCTGCCGCTGCTGCCGCAAATGCCGGGGATCTTTGGCGTCTCGCCATCGGCGGCCAGTTGGATCGCGACATCGACCATGCTTGTGGGTGCGATCGGTGCGCCGCTGTTTGGCTGGCTGGGGGACAGGTTCGGCCTGCGCGGCATGATCGTGCTGGCGATGGCGCTGCTGGCGGTCGGATCACTGCTGGCGGCCGTATCAGATCGTCTGTGGCTGATGTTGCTGGGCCGTGTGCTGCAAGGGTTCGCGGTCGGCACGATTGGCCTGTCGATGGCGCTGCTGCGCCAGATATGGGGGCCGGAACGCCTGCCTATGGCCGTGGGCTTCATGAGCGGCACCATCGGCATCGGCGCAAGCCTCGGTGTGCCGCTGGCGGGGGTGATTGTCGAAATCGGCTCGTGGCGCACGATTTTCTGGATCGTGGGAGTGCTGGCGGGGCTGACGGCGGCGCTGATCATGGTCTTTGTCCCCGGCGCAAAGCCTTTGTCGCGCAAAAGGTTTGATTTTATCGGCGCGCTGGGCCTTGGGCTTGTGCTGATGTTGTTGATGCTGCCTCTGACCATGCTCGCGGACGGCAGCCTGTCGATGATGCACGGCGCGCTGCTGATGGGGGCGGGGTTCGTGATCCTCAGCCTTTGGGCACTGTTCGAGGTGCGCTTGCCGCAGCCATTTGTTGATATCCGCCTGTTTCGCCTGCCGGTGATCGCAGGTAGCCAGTTCGTCGCAGTGATGCTGGGGTTCAGCTTTATCACGAATTTCATGGGCACGATTACCGTCACGCAAATGCCGGTGGGGCCGGACGCGGGCCTTGGCCTGTCGGTCCTTGGTACGGGGCTGGTCCATCTGCCCGCCAGCCTGGTTTCCATCATCACACCAACATTGGCCGGGATGCTGCTGCGCGTGCGCGGCGCGCGGGTGGCGGTGCTGGTGGGGTTGGGGGCGGCGGCCCTATCGTGCGTCGGGCGGATGATATTTCTGACCGATCCGGTGATGGTGGCCATCGCGGGTATGTTCAGCTCGGGCGCGCTGAATTTCGCCTTTGCAGCGCTGCCGGTGGCGCTGATGATGGCGGCGCCTATTGATCAACAGGGTTCCGTGAATGGCGTAAACCTGCTGTGCCGCCAGGTGGGATCATCCAGCGGCAGCGTGATCTGCGGCGTGCTGATCGCGTCGCTGATCGACTTTAACGGCATCTCGGGCGCGGGGGCGTTCCATGCGATGTTCGGCCTGTCACTGATCTGTTCCCTTGCGGCGCTAGCGGTGGTCGCCCGCAGCTTTCCAAAGGTGTGAACGGGCGGGGGTTGCGCAATGCGCCTGCGGGGATACCTTGCAAGGTAGCAAATGGATGCGAAAGGAAAAGCGATGGAATACCGTAAGCTTGGCAGCTCTGGCCTGACAACTGCACCTTTGGTTCTGGGCGGCAACGTCTTTGGCTGGACGATTGATCAGGACACCAGCTTTAAGGTGCTGGATGCTTTTGTCGATCACGGCTTTAACGCCATCGACACCGCCGATGTCTATTCCGCCTGGGTCCCCGGCAATGCGGGCGGCGAATCCGAGCGTGTGATCGGCGCGTGGCTAAAGGCCCGCCCCGGTATGCGCGAAAAGGTCACGCTCTTTACCAAGGTCGGCTCGG
The DNA here is from genome assembly GCF_000223375.1 of Ketogulonicigenium vulgare WSH-001. Lineage (NCBI taxonomy): Bacteria > Pseudomonadati > Pseudomonadota > Alphaproteobacteria > Rhodobacterales > Roseobacteraceae > Ketogulonicigenium > Ketogulonicigenium vulgare. Next base: position 110,288 of record NC_017384.1, read on the forward strand.
ATATGGGCGTGCCCGGTCACAAGGGCCTGTCGGCCGCTTGGATCGCGCAGGCGGTCGAGGATTCGTTGCAGCGTTTGGGCGTGGACGAGATCGATCTTTATTTTTCGCACTGGCCCGATAACACCCCCTATGACGAGACGCTGGGTGCCTATGAGAAGCTGCTGACAGCCGGCAAGATCCGCGCGATTGGCGCATCGAATTTGGATGCGGCGCAGCTGGGTGAAAGCCTGCGCGTCGCCAAAGACGCGGGCCTGCCCAGCTATCAGGTGCTGCAACCGGGCTATAACCTTTATGACCGCGCCGGGTTCGAGGGCGATCTGGCCGATCTATGTCTGCGCGAGCATATCGGTGTCGTCGTCTATTACGCGCTGGCCTCGGGTTTCCTGTCGGGCAAATACCGCAGCGAGGCGGATCTGGACAAATCCAAGCGCGGCGGCGGCGTGAAGAAATACCTGACCCCGCGCGGCCTTGCGATTTTGGGCGCGCTGGATGTGATCGCCGCCAAATACAGCGCCGCACAGGCCGAGGTTGCGTTGGCCTGGCTGATGGCGCAGCCCGCCGTCACCGCGCCCATCGCCAGCGCCACCAGCATCCAGCAAGTCGAAAGCTTTGCCCGTGCCGCCGCGCTGCAGCTGAGCGCAGATGATCTTGCGGCATTGAACGCCGCCAGCGCGCCCGAGGCCTAAGCAATCGTGGCCTGATCCATAAAAGCCACGCAGTCCGCGAAATTCGGGTTTTCCCTTTTCGCGGGCTGTAATAGGCAACCGACATCACAGCAGGGGATAGACATGAGCGTTCTGGCCAAATTCACTTCCATCGTCGGCGGCGTCATGGTGCTGCTGCGTCGCGGTCAGACGCCTGCGCAACAGGCCTTTGGCGCAACGCCCAGCATCCCGCCTGCGCGCGAACAGGGCATTATGACCCTGAAAATGCCCAGCGCCAAAGGCTGGGAGCCGGGGCACAAGCCCGTCGCCGCACCGGGTTTGCAGGTGAATGCCTATGCCATGGGCCTTGACCATCCGCGCTGGCTGCATGTGCTGGACAATGGCGATGTACTGGTGGCCGAAAGCTCGAACAAGGCGCGCAAGCCGCGTAGTTTCATGGATCACGCACAGGTCGCGACGATGCGCCGTGCCGGCGCGCTGGGCGAAAGCGCGAACCGGATTACCCGCCTGAGCGATCCGGCGGGCACGGGCACGGCGAGTGATAGCCGCGTGTTCTTGCAGGATCTGAACCAACCCTTCGGCATGGCCGTGGTGGGGGATCGTTTCTTTGTCGGCAATACCGATGGTGTGGTCGCCTTTGCTTTCGATACGGCCACGCAGCAGGCTGTTGGCGCTGGCGCCAAACTGGTGGATTTCAAACCTGGTGGCCACTGGACACGCAGCCTGCTGGCCTCGCAGGATGGGCGCAAGCTCTATGCGGGCGTCGGTTCGCTGTCGAATATCGGTGATCAAGGTATGGAGGCCGAAGAAGGCCGCGCCGCCGTTTGGGAGCTGGATCTGGACACCGGCGCCGCGCGCATCTTTGCGGGCGGTCTGCGCAATGCCGTCGGCCTTGCATGGGAGCCGACGACCGGCGCCCTCTGGACCGTGGTGAACGAGCGCGACGGGCTGGGCGACGAGACCCCGCCCGACTACCTGACATCGGTGCAGGACGGCGGCTTTTATGGCTGGCCCTATAGCTATTGGGACAAGATCGTCGATGATCGCGTGCCGCAAGACGCAGGCCTGGTCGCCCGTTCGATCACGCCCGATTACGCGCTGGGCGGGCATACCGCGTCGCTGGGCCTGTGCTGGATGCCAGCGGGCACACTGCCGGGGCTGCCGGACGGGATGGTGATCGGTCAGCACGGCTCATGGAACCGCGCGAAACTCAGCGGCTATAAGGTGGTCTTTGTGCCGTTTGAAAATGGCCGCCCCTCGGGCCCCAGCGTCGATCTGCTGTCGGGCTTTTTGTCGGATGATGAAAAGCAATCCTATGGCCGCCCGGTGGGGGTTGTCGTCGGGCCGGATCAGCGATCCATTCTGGTCGCCGATGATGTCGGCAATGCGATCTGGCGGATTTCCGCTGCGTAATTCTGTCGCTGACTGATTGATCAAAAAATAAGCCTTGGGTCAGAAATCTGCCCAAGGCTTAGTCGTTTTGACGCCTCTGCCTATGCATCGGGCGCTGCGGCGTAGACTCGGGCGCGCCGCGTGCAATCCTTGCAACAGATATATGCAGGGAGAGATGTACATGTTCCATTCGGGAAAAGCCGCCATTGCTGCTGCTGTGGCTGCGGTGATCGCCAGCGGCGCTGCCGCGCAAACCGCCATGCCCTTCACGCTGGATTGGCGGTTCGAAGGCCCCGCGGCGCCGTATTTTCTGGCACTGGATAACGGCTATTTCACCGCAGAAGGCCTCGATGTGACGATTGCCGAAGGGGTCAGCTCGCTCGATGCGATCCCGAAAGTGGCGACGGGCGCGTTTCCGGTCGGCTTTGCCGATATCAACAGCCTTGTGCGTTTCCTTGATCAGAACCCCGGCGCGCCTGTCACGGCCGTTATGATGATCTATGACAAGCCGTCGTTCGCGATGGTGGGCCGCAAGTCGCTGGGCATCGAGGTGCCGACCGACATCCAGAACCACACGCTTGGCGCGCCGCCGCCCGATGGCGGCTGGGCACAATTCCCGATCTTTGCCGCCGTGAACGGGATCGATATGTCGACCGTCACCGTCGACCCCGTCGGCTTCCCCGTGCGCGAGCCGATGCTGGCCGAGGGCAACGTCGATGCGGTCACCGGTTTCAGCTTTTCGGTCAAGCTGAACCTGATGCGTCTGGGCATCCCCGAAGATGACATCTCGGTTCTGCTGATGGCCGATTATGGCGTTGATCTGTATGGCAATGCGATCATCGTGAACACCGATTTCGCCGCTGAAAACCCCGAGGCTGTGACCGGCTTCTTGCGCGCGGTCGCCACCGGTTTCCGTGAGGCGGCGGCTGATCCGGCTGCGGCGGTCGATGCCTTGATCATCCGCAACCCTGCGGCCGATGCGGCGCTGGAAACCACCCGTCTGGAAATGGCGCTGAATGACAATGTCATGACCGAATGGGTGATGGCGAACGGCTTTGGCGGCATTGATCCCGCGCGCCTGGACAGCGCGATTGAACAGACCACGCAGGTCTATGAATTCGTGAACAGCCCCGATGCGTCGCTGTATTTCGATGCCGCGTTCCTGCCCACCGATGGCAGCTTGAACATGCAATGAAAGGACAGGCCCGGACAGGATCCGGGCCGACCATTCCATGAAAGATTTGATTGAAATCAAGGGCGTACGCCACGCCTATACGACCAAGGCTGGCCCGCTGCCGGTGCTGGACGGTTTGGATATCTCGGTGCCAGAGGGCAGCTTTGCCGCTGTTGTCGGCCCCTCGGGCTGCGGGAAATCGACGCTGACCAAGCTGATCTCGGGCCTGATGAAACCGCGCGAGGGCGAGGTCTGGCTGGGTGGGGAACGCGTCACCGGCCCGCGCAAAACGGTGGGCATGGCCTTTCAGAACCCGGTCATGCTGGAATGGCGCACGATCATGCAAAACGTGATCCTGCCGCTGGAAATCGTCGCGCCCCGTATGCCGCAGGCCGAACGCGAGGCCCGCGCGATGGAGCTGCTGGAAATGGTCGGCCTGAAAGGGTTCGAGGGGAAGCGCCCGTCCGAGCTGTCGGGCGGGATGCGCCAACGCGCCAGCCTGTGCCGTGCGCTGGTGCATCAGCCGCAGGTGCTGATCATGGACGAGCCGTTCGGCGCGCTCGATGCCTTCACGCGCGAGGATCTGTGGCAGACCATGCGTGATCTGCGCGTGCAAAAGCCATTCACCTGCGTCCTCATCACCCATGACCTGCGCGAGAGCGTTTTCCTGGGCGATCAGGTGATTGTGCTGTCGGGACGCCCCGCGCGCACGCAATATGTGCTGGATGTCGACCTGCCCGCAGACCGCACGCTGGATATTTTGTTCGAGCAAAAGGCGCAGGACATGCTGCATCTGCTGCGCGACCAGATCCGCATTGCCCAAGGGCGCGATGGGGCAGTGCATTGATGGATCGTTTGCAAAAGATCGCCGTACCGATCCTGTCGATCGTCGTGTTTTTGTGCCTGTGGGAATTGCTGGTCTGGGTCAACCAATGGCCGAACTACCGCATGGCCTCGCCCTCCGACCTGCCGCCCGCCTTTTGGCGGTTCCGCTATCTGTTTCTGGAAATGTCATGGCAGACGCTATGGCGCACGGTGGTTGGCCTGCTGCTGGCGGTGATTGTCGGCACCTTTCTTGGCATGATCATGGGATTTTCGCGGGTGCTGCGCGAGGCGCTTTATCCGCTGCTGGTCGGGTTCAACGCGGTGCCAAAGGCGACGTTGGTGCCTATTATCTCGCTGTTGTTCATCGGGCAGCATGATTTCAACACCATCTTGATGGCGTTCATGATCAGCTTTTTCCCGATTGCGGTGTCGATCAGCATTGGCCTGTCGACGCTAGAGCCGGAATACCGCGATATCCTGCGCTCTCTGGGCGCGAGCCGTTTGACGATTTTCCGCAAGATCGCGCTGCCAAAAACGCTGCCGGAATTCTTTGGTGCGCTGAAAGTCGCGGTGACGCTGGCCTTTATCGGCACCAACCTGGTCGAGATCGTCAGCCCGCATGGCCGCGGCCTTGGGGCGCTGTTCAACTCGGGCGCGATCAACGGGGATTACCCGCTGATGTTCGCGGTGCTGATCGCTTTGGCGGCCCTGGGGATCTTGCTGTATTACGGTGTTGTCGTGCTGGAAAAGATCTTTGCCGGCTGGGCCGAGCGCAGCCAGAGCTAGAACCGTTTGCCCGTGGCCCAGTGGGCCGCGGGTTTTATCCCGCCGATGGGGAACAGGTGCAGCGCGGCGATGGGGCTAGTTGGCTGCGCCGCCACATGCGCGGCCAGTGCGGCGGCCACGGCATCGGGGCGCATCGGAAACAGGAAATGGCGCAGATCGCCGCGCCGCTTGTTCAGCACCTGCAGCGACGACCCGACGCCGCAGGCAAGGCCGAACCTGATCAGCGCCGACAGCTTTGCAGGGCCCGCAAGCCCGACATGTACAGGCAGATCAACCCCTAAGCTGGCGATCCGCGCCGTCCAATCGATCACCGGCTGCGCGTCAAAGACGAATTGCGTCACCAGCGCGCTTTGCGCATCGCTGCACTGCGCGAAATCGCGTTTGGAGACCAGCGCGGCATCGGCGGTTTGCGTGCCGCCTGACGGGTCCAGATCGGGGCTGCCCTCGGGGTGGCCGGCAAAGAACAGATGCGTAAAGCCTGCGCGATCAAAGGCTTCGGTCTCGATCAATTGCAGGGCGCGGTCGAAATCTCCGACAGGGCTGCGCGGCCCGCCGCCCAGCACCAGCGCGCGGCGCACATCCGCCGCGTCCTGATAGCGGTGGATCATATCCACCAGCGCCGCGCGATCTGCGATCAGACGGGCGGGGAAATGCGGCTGCGGCTGAAAACCGGCACCGCGCAGGGTCTTTGCCGCCCACAGCATGTCATCAAACGGAGTCCCCGCGATATGCGCGATATAGACGGTGGTGCCGCGTGGCAGCAGGGCGGTCAGATCGCCCGCGCCGCGCAGCGCGCGCGGGGTCACCTCGATCGAAAAACCTGCAAGCAGATCGCGTGGCATCAGGCGGTTTGGCCCAGCAGCGCGGCTGCGGCGCGTTGGCCGCTGGCAAGGCAGTCGCCAACACTGATCCCGTCGCGCCAACTGCCGATCAGCCCCAGGCCCGGCATCTGCGCGACCGCGCCGTCGATCCGTTGCAGCAGCGACAGGTGCCCGACCTCGTATTGCGGAATAGCATGGGGCATGCGGTGGATGCGGTGCCAGACGGGCGGCGCGCGCAGGCCCATCAGATCGCCAAGGTCGCTTTGGACCTGCGCCAGCAGCGCATCGTCATCCAGCGCGGTGATCGTCTCGTCATTGCGACCGCCGAGGAAGACATTCATCAGATGATGCCCCTCGGGCGCGCGGCCGGGGAATTGCGCAGAGGCAAACAGCGCGCCCAGGGTGCGCCGCCCCTCAAGGCGCGGAATCAGGCCGCCAAAGCCATCGAACGGATGGCCGACATCCTTTGCCGCATAGCCCAGCGCGACAGCGATCATCGGGGCATAGGGGATAGCGCGCAGATCATCGGCAAGGGACAGGGACATGCCCTCGACCAGATTGGCGGTGAAACCTGCGGGTATGGTGACCAGCACCTGCGCGGCGTGATAGGTGGTGCCGCTATCGTCTTGCACTTGCCAGCCGCCGTCCGATTGCGCCAGCGTCGTGACCTTGCGGCCGGTCAGCAGACGGCCGCCCAGTGCGGTGAAACGATCCGCCAGATGGCGCGGCAGGCTTTGCATCCCTTGCGGGAAACTGACCAGCGCGCGGCGCCAATTCTCGGGCATATCGCCTGCGGGCGGGGCGGCTTTGCGCGCGGCCATCATACCGCGAACGACCGATCCATTGCCCGCGCCTTCCGCCAGCGCCAGACGCGGCATCGCGGCGCGCACAGATAGCCGTTCAGGATCGCCGCCATTGGTGCCCGAGACAAACGGGTCGATGAACTGACGCAGGACGTAATCACCAAAGTGGCGGCGGATAAAGCTGGCGATGCTTTCATCGGGGCCGTCCAGCGGCTTGGCACGCAGATCGCGAAACAGCGCGGGCAGGGCAGGGCGGGTGAGGCCGCTCAGCAGCGCCGAGATCGGATCGCGCGGCAGCGCCTGCAACTTGCCGCCCTTGGCAAGATAGCGCCGCGCGCCCGCACCATTGGCGAGGATCACACTGTCCAGCGCGCCCAGATCACGCAAGGTCTCGTAAAGAGCGGGGCGCGCCAGCAGCGTGTTTGGGCCGAGTTCTGCCTGCCAATCGCCATCACGCAGCGTCTCGACCACACCGCCCGCGCGGGGGGCGGCCTCGATCACGGTGACGCGGCGGCCAGCCTCGGCCAGACGCCATGCCGCAGACAGCCCGGTGATCCCGCCGCCAATGATCAGGACATCATCTGTGGGATTGGCTGTCATCTGGCTCTCCTGCACAAAAACGCGTCTGTTACGGCTCGGCTTACGCCTGACGCTGGGAAAGTTCCAGCGCCTCCCTTGCCGCAGGGGGGGGATCGGACTATCTTGGGTCTTGGCGGGTTTCTGCTCTACGCGTGTAAGGACTCAATTCCAGTGGCCTTAAGCAATTCCGAGGGAGCTGGCTCTGTTCTGGTTCTGGCCTGATTATCTGGCGCCCACCTGTAAAAACAGGTCCTCGGGAATAGAAGATCCCCACGGTTGCTGCGGTTCCCGCCACCATCTATGCCCTGATACGCTGTGACACGATGGCGCAAATCACCAATTGCGTCATGTGAAACAGCATCAGCGGCAAGATCAGCAACGATACATCCTGCCCTGCGAACAAGATGCCCGCCATCGGCAGGCCGGTGGCCAAGCTTTTCGTCGATCCCACATAGAACAGCGCCAGCAGATCCGCCTTTGGCATCCCGCTGAGGCGCCCGAGCCCGATCACAATGCCCATGACGATCGCGAGCAGCGAGATCAGCACAAGCTCTAGCGCGATAAACGCGCCCAGCGGCATCATATGCCAGATGCCATTGACCACCCCCGCCGAAAACGCCGAATAGACGATCAGCAGGATCGAGCCGCGATCCACGATCATCATGGGCAGCTTGTGCCGGTTCAGGAACTTGGCCAGCAGCGGGCGGCAGAGCTGCCCGAGGATGAAGGGCAGCAAGATCTGCTGCGCGATCTTCCAAAAGGCCGATGGCTCGATACTGATGACGGCTGCGGATGGGATCATGACCATCAGCAGCACCGGCGCCAGCACCACGCCCAAAAGGTTCGAAACCGAGGCTGCCGTCACTGCCCCCGCCGCGTTGCCGTTCGAGACCGATGTGAACGCGATCGAACTTTGCACCGTCGACGGCATCGCCCCGATATAGATCAGCCCAAGGCCGACAGCGGCGGGCAGAAAGGCTGCTGTCAGCGGCGCGACGGCCAGCGACAACAGCGGAAACAGCACGAATGTCGCGATCAGGCAGCCCAGCTGCAGCCGCCAATTGGCAAAGCCCGCGATAATGGTCGAGGTCGCCAGCTTTGCCCCGTAAAGGAAGAACAGCAGCGACACCGCCCAATAGGTCGCGCTGCCGACCATATCGGCGAACATGCCGCGCGCAGGCAGGATGCTGGCCAAGGCGACGGTCAGCGCCAGCAGCATCATGTAACGGTCAATGCCAATACGTCTTAAGGCTGTCTCGATCTGCGACAGGGCCATGGGTGCCTCATCTGATAGGGTTTTGCGCATGGCTAGCCGTGCGCGCGGCTGGCCGCAAGGCGGCTGGGGCATAATATCAAAAATCCGCTAGCGCGGTGTGACGCCTTGCAGGTGCCCGGCGGTGACCATAGCGCCGCTGTTGCCGCCCTATTTCATAGCATTTGCCTATCGTCTTGTTGGTTTACCCTGCGCCTTGCGCTTGACAGACGCCCCCGCATCAGAGTCATTGCGCCCTAAGGCACGGTTCAAGGGGATCATCATGTCGCTGCTTATTCACACCGGCGGAACCATTGGCATGGTGCCCGGCCCTGATGGGTTGACGCCCGGCGAAGGCATTGTCGAGGCGGCTGTCGGCAAGCGCGCCCGTGTTGTCAGCTTTGATCCGCTTTTGGATAGCGCCGATGTCGGCCCCAGTCATTGGAACAACCTGCTGGATTTGATCGAGGCTGAAAACGGCCCCGTCGTCATTACCCATGGCACCGATACGATGGCCTACACCGGCGCGGCGCTGGCGCAGGCTTTGGTCGGCTGGCCGCATCCTGTGGTGCTGACCGGCGCGATGCATCCGCTGGGGCTGCAACTGGATGCCGAGGCGAATTTGGAACTGGCGCTTGCGGTGACGCCTCCTGCGGGTGTCTGGCTGGCCTTCGCCGATCAGCTTTTGCCTGCGGGCCATCTGGTCAAGGCCGATAGCAGCGGCGACAAGGCCTTTCGTGCCGTAGCTGTTCAGGACATGCCCGAGGCAATCTGGGAAAAGCGCCGTTTTGCGCAGAAACGTCTGGCTGTTTTGACGCTGTCGCCCGGATTGCCCGTGACAATGCTCGAAGCCGCGCTGGCCGAGCTTGATGCCGCTGTGCTGCGCGTCTTTGGTGCGGGCACGATCCCCAGCGATCCAGGGATCGAGGCGGCGCTGACCAATGCCCAGATCCCGCTGCGCGCGGTGACCACTTGCGAAAACGGTGGCTTGGCCAAGGGGGCCTATGCCGCAGGCGCTGCGCTGTGGCGCGCGGGCGTCGAAAATGGCGAGGCTGAAACCCCAGAAGCGGCACTGATTAACCTTTGGTTGCGCCTGCCAGCGTGATCGCCGTTGCCCAGACGCACCGGGCGCGCTAACTGATCGGGCAGGAGGACGCCCGATGCAGGACAAGCCGCTTTTCGCCATGGATATCGCCCCGCCCGCTGGCCCGCTGACGGGGCAGATCGCGCTGCCGGGGTCAAAATCCATTACCAACCGCGCCTTGCTGGTCGCGGCATTGTCGCGCGGTGTCAGCCATCTGACCGGCGCGCTGGCCAGCGATGACACCCGCCATATGGCAAATGCGCTGCGGGCGATGGGGGTTGATGTCGTGGCCGAGGGCACGACGCTAACCGTGACCTCGACCGGCAAGCTGCTTGTGCCCGATGCGCCGCTGTTTTTGGGCAATGCGGGCACGGCGATGCGGTTCCTGACGGCGGCCTGTGCCTTTGTCGACGGCACTGTGGTGCTGAACGGCGATGAACATATGCAAAAACGCCCCATCGCACCGCTGGTCGATGCGTTGCGTGCGATGGGCGTTGATATCAGCGCCCCCACAGGCTGCCCGCCTGTGACGATCCATGGCGGCGTCACGCCCCCTGCTGGCGGCGGTGCGGCACTGGTCGAGATCGACGGCAGCCTTTCCAGCCAATATGTCTCGGCCCTGCTGATGGCGGCACCGATTGCGCCTTGGCCGGTGCGCGTGCGGGTGACGGGGGATGCGCTCGGCTCGCGCGGTTATGTCGATATTACGCTGGCCACGATGCGCGCATTTGGCGCCGAGGTCGCGGATGAGGGCAATCTGACATGGCTGATCGCCCCGACGGGCTATCGTGCCACCGATTACGCGATCGAGCCTGACGCTTCGGCCGCGACCTATATCTGGGCGGCTGAAATGCTGACGCATGGCAAGATCGACATCGGCATCGCAGCAGATGCAATGAACCAGCCCGATGCCCGCGCCTTTGATATGATCGCAAAATTCCCGCATTTCCCGCTTGAGATCGACGGCGCGCAGATGCAAGACGCCATCCCGACCCTTGCCGTGATGGCGATGTTCAATGGCGGCACCGTGCGGTTCACCGGACTTGCTAACCTGCGTGTCAAGGAAACCGATCGCGTGCGCGCCCTGTCGAACGAGATCAACCGCATCCTGCCCGGCCTTGCAGTCGAGGAGGGCGATGATCTGATCGTTTACGGCGATCCGACCCTGATCGGTCAGGAACTACCGGCCGAGATTTTCACCTATGCCGACCACCGCATCGCCATGAGCTTTGCACTGGCGGGTCTGAAACTGCGCGGTATCCGGATTCTGGACCCGGCCTGCGTGAACAAGACCTATCCGGCCTATTGGCGCGATATGGCGTCACTGGGTGTGCCAATGACGCCAATCGACTGATTACATGATGAACTGACGCACGAAATCGCTGGCCGGTTTCGCGCGGATATCGGCGGGCCGCCCGACTTGTTCGATGCGGCCCATCGACATGACGACGACGAAATCGGCCAGCTCCATCGCTTCTTCCTGATCGTGGGTGACGAAGATCGTCGTGAGCCCAGTGGAATCGTGGATATGGCGCAGGTTTTGTCGCAGTTCCTTACGCACTTTTGCATCCAGCGCACCAAAGGGTTCGTCCAGCAACAGCATCCGCGGCTCGATCGCGAGGGCTCGGGCAAGGGCGACACGCTGGCGCTGGCCGCCCGAAAGCTGGCTGGGATAGCGCGCCCCGATATCCGGCAGTTGGATCATATCCAGCAGATGGTTCACGCGGCGACCAATTTCACCCTCGGGCGGGCGGTGGGCGCGTTTGCGGGCCCGCAGACCATAGGCGATGTTTTCAAACACGGTCATATGTTTGAACAGCGCATAATGCTGGAACACAAAACCCGCGCGCCGCTGCTGTACCGTCAAATCGGTCGCATCCTGCCCGTCAAACCGGACGCGGCCCGAGCTGGGAAACTCCAAACCGCCCAAGATGCGCAGCAAGGTGGTCTTTCCCGACCCTGATGGCCCCAAAAGCGCGATCAGCGCCCCCGATGGGATCGACAGCGACACAGGATGCAAGGCCCGCGATGCACCGAATTCTTTGGCCAGTTCTTCGATTTCGATTTGCATGTTGATCTCCGATACTGGTCAGTGGTTGCGGGTGGCGTTCAGCACATCCGCGTAACGCCATTCCATCAATGATTTCAAAGCGAGGGTCACCAGCGCCAGCAGCGCCAGCACGGCGGCCATCGAAAAGGCGGCGACGGACATATATTCGTTATACAGCATTTCGATCATGATCGGCATGGTTGTTGTCTCGCCCCGGATCTTGCCCGAGATGACGGCAACCGCGCCAAATTCACCCATCGCCCGCGCATTGCACAGCAGCACACCGTAAAGCAGCGCCCAGCGGATATTGGGCAGGGTGACGGTGAAAAACACGCGCCAGCCGCTGGCGCCCAATGTCAGCGCGGCCTCTTCCTCGGCGCGGCCCTGTTCGATCATGACGGGGATCAACTCGCGCGCGACAAAGGGAAAGGTGACGAACAATGTTGCCAGCACGATGCCGGGAAAGGCGAAAACGATCTTCATATCATTGGCAATCAGCCAGGCGCCAAAGGTCGAATTCGCGCCAAACAGCAGCACCAACGCAAGCCCCGCCACCACTGGCGAGACCGAGAACGGCAGGTCGATCAATGTGATCAGCAGCGTCTTGCCGCGAAAGTCGAATTTTGTGATCGCCCATGCGGCTGCGATGCCAAAGACCGCATTCACCGGCACGGAAATCGCCGCCACGATCATCGTCAGTCGGATCGCGCTTTGCGCATCGGACGAGCCGAGCGAGGCAATCGCGGTTGAGACGCCGCGCGACAAAGCCTCGACGAAAATGGCGATCAGCGGGGCGAACAGCAGGATCGCGGTCAGCACCAGCACAAGGCCGATGATCAGCCACCGCACCAGGCGGGGCTCGGTTGTCACGCGGGTCTGGGTGATATCAGACAAGGCCAATCCTCCTTCTGCTCCAGATCTGGATCGCGTTGATGAACAGCAGCATCGCAAAGGAAATCACCAGCATGGCGATCCCGATGGCGGCGGCGGCCTCATAGTTGAATTCCTCGAGGCGGATGAAAATCAGCAGCGGCGCGATTTCGGTCTGAAAGGGGATATTGCCCGCGATGAAGATGACCGAGCCATATTCCCCCACCGAACGTGCCAGCGCCAATGCAAAGCCGGTCAATAGCGCGGGCACCAGAGTAGGCAAGATCACACGGCGCAGGGTGTAAAAGCGGCTGGCGCCCAGCGTGGCGCTGACCTCTTCCACGTCACGTTCCAATTCCTCGATCACGGGCTGCACGGTGCGCACAACGAAGGGAATGCCGATGAAAATCAATGCGATCCAGATGCCAACTTCTGTATAGGCGATACGGATGCCGAATTGGCCAAGGAATTGGCCGAAAAAGCCGTTCGGCGCATAGAGTGCCGTTAGCGCAATGCCGGCAACGGCGGTCGGCAGCGCGAATGGCAGATCGACCGCAGCATCGATGAATTTGCGGCCCCAAAAATCATATCGCACCAAGATCCATGCCAGCAGCAGGCCAAAGATCAGGTTGAACAGCGCAGCGATCAGTGCGGCGCGAAAGGACAGCATCAACGCCGCCCAGATCCGACGCGAGTTGATCATCGACCACAGCTCGCCCGGACCAACAGAAAAGCCGCGCCCAATCAGCGCGGCCAGGGGAATGATAACGACGATGGAAAGCATCGCCAAAGTCACGCCAAATGCCAGGCCGAAGCCTGGCATAGGGGAGGGAGCGCGCATGAGGCCTGATTTCATCCTATTCCTCGTAGATTTGGTCAAAGATGCCGCCGTTGCTAAAGAAGGCGGGTTGCACCTCGGCCCAGCCGCCCAGATCGTCGATCGTCACCAGTTCCAAATCGGGGAAGCGGGCTAGATCTTCGGGGGTCGCGGCGGATGTGTCCCAAGCGCGGTAATAGTGGCGCAGCGCAAGGGCCTGAGCCTCGGGGCTGTAAAGGTGTTCGAGATAGGCCGTTGCCAGCGCGCGCTGCGCATCATCGGCCAGATTGCCATCGACAATAGAGACTGGCGGCTCGGCAAGGATGGACAGCGACGGGACGACGATGTCAAACGCGCCTTCGCCTTGTTCGGCAAGGGCCAAGAAGGCCTCATTTTCCCAGGCCAGCAACACATCACCCAGACCGCGCTGCACGAATGTATTGGTCGAGCCGCGCGCCCCGGTGTCGAGCACCGGCACGTTGCGCAGCAGCGCCGCGACGTAATCGCGTACCTGCGCCTCGTCGCCGTCAAATTCGCGCTGTGCCCAGGCCCAAGCGGCCAAAAAGTTCCAGCGCGCCCCGCCTGAGGTTTTCGGGTTCGGGGTGATGACCTGCACATCCTCGCGGATCAGGTCTGCCCAGTCGTTGATCCCCTTGGGGTTGCCGTCGCGGACAAGGAACACAATGGTCGATGTATAGGGCGACGAGTTATGCGGCAGACGTGTTTGCCAATCGGCCGGGATCTTGCCCGTGCTCTCGCCAATCACGTCGATATCGGCGGCCAGGGCCAGCGTCACGACGCCCGCTTCCAGCCCGTCGATCACGGCCCGCGCTTGCCCGCCCGAGCCGCCATGCGACTGGCGCAGCGTGGGTGCAGGGTTGCCCTGTGCTGTCCACCATTGTGTGAAAAGCTCATTATATTCGCGATATAGCTCGCGTGTCGGGTCATAAGAGACGTTCAGCAATTCTTGTGCCTGCGCCTGTGCCGGCGGCAGCGCCCCAAAGCTGAGGCTGGCCGAAAGGCCAATGGTGCCCAATGCCCACATGAACCCCCGCGACAGGCTGAGCGAGGCCAGCGCCTGCACAAAGGCCGATGGGCGCTCGACCTCGGTCTGGCCGCGGCCCACGGCCGCGCCGATCAGGCGCCGTCCACCGGCATCAATTTCAACACGTCCGTCACGGGTGGTCCGAATGAACCTTCCTTGTGCGAATGAATGCGTTCCAGTGCGAATAGTCCGATACATCTTCAATCTCCGCTTGTCGCCAGAGGTTGGCCATTATCGTTCGGCCTGACCCGATAGGTAAATAACGACATAGCCTGTCGTGTTTATCAAGAAAAACTATTGGCTGATTTTAGTCGATTTGTAGAATTTCCTTCTCTGCGATGGGGCGGATCGCGGCGCGAATATGGTTTACCTCGGGCCTGCCCAATGGCACTTTGCACGGATGACCCAGACCATTTCCGTGCCGCTTTGGCTTTTGATTTTGATCGTGTTGTTTGCGGCGGTGACGTTTGCATCTCACTTTCTTTTTCCATCGGTAAGGTGGTTTTTTCGTAAACGAATGGAGCGTGTTGTCGCCCGCGTGAACGAACGTCTGCCGCGCCCGATCGAGCCGTTCAAACTGGCCGAACGCCACGATATGATCGAGCGGTTGATCTATGATCCTGATGTTGTTGCACAGGTCGTGGAACATGCCCGCACCAATAATGTCCCCGAGGCCGTCGCGTTCGAGCGTGCCCGTGACTATGCGCGTGAAATTGTGCCTGCTTTTTCGGCGCGCGTTTACTTTTCACTCGGATTGCGAATCGCCCGCTGGTTGTCCCGCACCCTTTATCGCGTGCGCGTCAGTGGCAGTGATGCGGCGCGATTCGAACGAATCAATCCCGATTCGACCGTCATCTATGTGGTCAATCACCGCTCGAATATGGATTATATTCTGGTCACTTGGCTGGTGTCGGGATCGACGACCGTTTCTTATGCGGTGGGGGAATGGGCGCGGGTTTGGCCGCTGTCGTGGCTGATCCGGGCGATGGGTGCGTATTTCATCCGGCGCAAGGCGCGCGGCGCGCTTTATCGCCGCGTGCTGGAACGCTATGTGCAGATGGCGACCGCCGGGGGCGTCACGCAGGCGTTTTTTCCCGAAGGCGGGCTGTCGCTGGATGGCTATCAGGCCAAGGCCAAGCTGGGGCTGTTTTCCTATCAGGTCGAAAATTACCGCCCCGGTATGCGCAATATCGTCTTTGTGCCTGTCGCGATTAACTATGATCGCATTTTGGAAGACCGCTTTTTGATCGCCGCCGATCAGTCGGGCGTGCGCAAATTCCGTCCTCCGATCCTGCGCGGGCTATGGGCGATGACCAGCCACTTGCTGCAACGGATGACATTGCGGTTCCGCGGCTTTGGCTCGGCCACCGTCGCCTTTGGCACGCCGTTGTCACTGGCCGATGCCGCGCCCACGGGCGGCGCGGGCAAAACGCAAGAGATCGCGGACGAGATGATGGCCCGCATTCGCGCCGTCATGCCCGTGGTTCCCGTGCCGCTGATCGCCCGCGCGCTGCTGGTGATGGAGGAGCCGACCCGCGCCAAGCTGCTGGGCGCTGTCACCGCCGATCTTGAGGCATTGCGCGGCTCGGACGCGCTGTTGATGCGCCGAAAACCGCAAGATGTCGTGGATGATGCCCTTGCCGCGCTGATCGAGCGGCGCATCCTGCGCGAGCATGGGGCAGATTTGATCATCGCGCCGGATAGTCTGCGGGTGCTGCGGTTCTATGCCGCCTCGATCCAGCATCACTTTGGCGAAGGCCCCGCGCAGCCGGTCGAGCATCTCACCCCCGAGAATGAGCAGCAAAAGCTGCTGGTCAGCTAGGCTCTTCGGCCACCAGTTCCAGCTTTGTCGGCACCTCGAGGTCGCCGGTTGCCAGCGGGCCTGCGGGCCGCGACAGGGCATAGCGGGTGACCCAGCGCAGTTCGCGTTCGGCGCGTGTGATCGCGACATAGGCGAGGCGTTTCCACAGCGGCTGACCTGCCTCGGATCGCCCTGCGCGGGCGGCGGCCAGAATATCGGGCGCGAAAACCTGCACCGTATCCCATTGCGAGCCTTGCGCCTTGTGGATCGTCACAGCGGCGCCATGCAAAAAGGTCGCGCCCATTTTGGCGGCATAGGGGATGAAGGGTTCTTCCTCGCCGACCTGCTCGATCTTGATGATGCTGGATGCGCCAAGGCGCGGGTCCTCGGCCCCCATCACATGCAAGCGGGAAAAGCCGGGGCGCTTGCCCGGCCCAAGGTAAATCACCTGCGCACCTTTGATCAGGCCGCGCGCCTCAAGGTCGAGGCGCTTTTTGCGGTGCTGTTGCGGCAGCTCGATCCCGTCGCAGATCAGCGGCTCGCCGGGCAGCAGGCTGTCGGCGGGGGCGCTGTAAACCGCGCGAAAGGCATGGATCAGGCGAATGCGCGTGGCGTTGCGCCAGACCAGCACCGGACTGCGCGCCATCAGATCGCTTTCGACCCGCTGCGCCAGCACCACACGCGGATCGCGGCGGGCGGCCTGTTCGATCATCGTCTCGAAACTGTCGAAATCGAGGGCGGGGTCAGCCAAAGCATGGGCCAGATCAAGGATCGGGCTGTCGGCCTCTTGCCGGTGGATGCGGTTCAGCACGAGGCGGCGTTTTTCCGGCAGCTTGTCAAATGCCATGCCGCCCACACCCTGCACCGGGGGTAGCTGCGCCGGATCGCCGAACAGGATCAGCGTCGGGAAAATCTCTTGCAGGTCTTTCAACTGCCGCTCGTCCAGCATCGAGCTTTCGTCGATAAAGCCGATATCCAGTGGATCTTCGCGGCGCTTCCAGCCGGTGATAAAATCCGACCCGCGCAGACCCGCTGCCGCCAGCGCCGCCGGGATACTGGCGTTCTGGACATAGCTGGCATAGGCGCGATCCAATTGGATGTCGGTGACGGCATCGGTCGCCTCGGGGCGGTCACCTTGGCCGGTCAGCCATTCGGCCAGCTTTTCATAATCGGGGTCATAGACCGGCGAATACAGAATCCGGTGGATCGTCGTTGCAGGCACGCCGCGATTGCGCAGCACCGATGCGGCCTTGTTGGTGGGGGACAGCACGGCCAGCGTGCGGCGGTCCTTGCGGGCCTTGCCCTCCCAATCAGCGGAGATAATCTCGACCCCGGATTCTTTCAGCGCGCGGGTCATTTGCGCCAGCAGCAGCGTTTTACCCGAACCGGCCTTGCCGATGACGGCCAACGTGCGCTGGGTCTCGCTGGGCGGGCCGATGATCTGGCTGTCATCAAGGTCAACGCCGGCATCATGAAGCGCGGCGGCAACCGCGTCCCATGCTTCGGCCTGATCGGGGGAAAGGGCAACAGAACTCATGGCGCGACCCTAGCGGGGCAGGGCGACTTGCGCCAGTGGCGGCGATGGGTCATGCAAGTGCAAACCTTGCAAAGGATGATCCACATGAAACACGTTTTGCTGCTGAACGGCCCGAACCTGAACATGCTGGGCCGCCGCCAGCCCGAAATTTACGGCGCCGAGACCCTTGCCGATATCGTCGCACGCTGCACCCTGCGCGCCAGCGACCTTGGTTTCACCCTCGAGGCGCGCCAATCGAATTATGAGGGCGAGCTGGTCACCTGGATTCAGGACGCGCGCGAGAAAGCCGATGCGATCATCATCAACCCCGGTGCCTATAGCCACACATCCGTCGCCATTTTGGACGCGCTGAGCATGTTCGAGGGCCGCGTGATGGAGGTGCATCTGTCGAACATCCACAAGCGCGAGGCGTTCCGCCATCACTCTTATGTGTCGGCACGCGCCGATGCGGTCATTGCAGGTTGCGGCGCCGAGGGGTATGAACTTGCCCTGCTCCGCCTGGCGACGCTGCTGGGCTGACCCCGAAGGACTAATATGACACAAGCAAGACCCACGATCTTGCAGGTTGATAACCTGCAGAAACGCTACCCGTCTGGCTTTACCGCGCTGAACGGCGTCACGCTGGATGTGCGCGAGGGCGAGATATTGGCGCTGCTCGGGCCAAATGGTGCCGGCAAGACCACGCTGATCTCGACCATCTGCGGCATTGCCCGCGCCACCGGCGGCTCGGTCACCGTTGGCGGCTATGATATTTTGCGCAATTACCGCGAGGCGCGCCGCCTGATCGGCCTTGTGCCGCAGGAATTGACCATCGATGGCTGGGAGCCGGTGCTGCAATCGCTGCGGTTCTCGCGCGGGTTGATGGGCGAGGCGCCGGACGAGGCCTATCTGACCGGTCTGCTGGATCGCCTGTCGCTGGGCGATAAGGCCACCGCGCGCGTCAACCAGCTATCGGGCGGGATGAAACGCCGTGTGCTGATCGGCAAGGCGCTGGCCCACCGCCCGCGCGTTCTGTTCCTTGACGAGCCGACCGCCGGCGTCGATGTAGAGCTGCGCCGTGACATGTGGGATCTGGTTGCCGATCTGAAATCGCAGGGCGTCACTATCATCCTGACCACCCATTATCTGGAAGAAGCCGAGGCCATCGCCGACCGCATCGCGGTTATCGACAAAGGCAAGATCCTGCTGGTCGAGGATAAAGACGTGCTGATGCGCCAGATGGGCCGCAAAATGCTGCGTATCACGCTGGATGCACCGCTGGATGCCATCCCCGAGGGCCTGGCCCGCGAAGGGCTAGAGCTGGCCGAGGATGGCCGCGCCTTGGTCTATACCTATGACACCCACGCGGCTGAAACCGGCATTCGCGCGCTGCTGAACGATCTAAGCGCGGTTGGGCTGAATATGCTGGATCTGGCCACGCATGAAAGCTCGTTGGAAGAGATCTTCATTGATCTGGTGAAAGGAGGCCGGGCATGACCATGAACTGGCGCGCCGTCTGGGCGATTTACCGCAATGAAATGAACCGCTTCTTCCGCACGATGTATCAAAGCATCGTCTCGCCCGTCATCTCGACCGCGCTCTATTTCGTTGTCTTTGGCACGGCGATCGGCAGCCGCATCCCGACGATCGAGGGGGTCAGCTATGCCGCCTTTATCGTGCCGGGCCTGATCATGCTGTCGCTGATCATGCAGGGCACATCGAACGCATCCTTCGGCATCTATCGGCCGCGGTTTGTCGGCGCGATTTATGAACTGCTCGCCGCCCCGATCAGCTTTCTCGAGGTTGTCTTGGGCTTTGTCGGCGCAGCGGCCAGCAAGGCGATGTTTATCGGGGCGATCATCTTGCTGACTTCGACCTTCTTCGTCGAATTGCACTTTGCCCATCCACTGGCGATCCTAGCGTTCTTTGTGCTGACGGCGGTGACGTTTTCGCTGTTCGGCTTTGTCATCGGGATTTGGGCGGATAGTTTTGAACAGGTGAACCTGATCCCCGGCCTTGTACTGACGCCTTTGGTTTTCCTTGGCGGCACGTTCTATTCGATCTCGATGCTGCCGCCTGCGTGGCAGGTCATCAGCATGTTCAACCCGGTGGTTTATTTGATCTCGGGGTTCCGCTGGGCGTTTTTCGGCTATGCGGATGTGCCCGTGCTGGCTAGCCTTGCGGCAATCGCCGGATTTTTGGCGCTGTGCCTGACCATCGTGTGGATCATCTTCCGCACCGGCTGGCGGTTGAGGAAGTAACATCTGATGCTCATCAAAATTGTCATCGTCTTTCTGGGCTTCATGCTGCTGGTCGCCATGTTTGCCGGACAGATCATGAAATGGATGGGGAAAAAGCCGCGATTGGCGACCACCTGCAAACGATGTGGGCGGCCGCTGATCGCGGGTAAATGCGACTGCAAAGGATAGGCGATGCGGGCATTGGTCACTGGGGCAGGCGCGCGGCTGGGGCAGGCGATGGCGCTGTATCTGGGGCGTCGGGGTTTCGATGTGGCGGTGCATTACGCCACATCGAAATCGGGCGCCGATGACACTGTCGCCGCGCTGCAGGCGATGGGGCGCCGCGCCGCCGCGCTGCAAGCCGATCTGCTGGTCGAGGATGAGGTGCAGGGCCTGATCGCCCGCGCGGCAGACGCCCTTGGCGGCAAGCTGACCTGTCTTGTGAACAATGCTTCGGTCTTTGAATATGACAATATCCGCACCGCCAGCCGCGACAGCTGGGATCGGCATATCGAATCGAACCTGCGCGCGCCCTTTGTCCTGACCCAAGGCTTTGCCCTGCAAGCCCCCAAAGCCATCGCCGATATCAGGGGCGAGCCTGTGGCGCAGGCCTTGGTCGTGAATATGCTGGACCAGCGCATCCACAAGCTGACCCCCGAATTCATGTCCTATACCATCGCCAAAATGGGGCTTTGGGCGCTGACGCGCACGGCGGCACAGGCGCTGGCGCCCGATGTGCGCGTGAACGCCATCGGCCCCGGCCCGACTTTGCGCGGCGCGCGCCAATCCGAGGGGCATTTTGCCCGCCAGCGTGCCGCGACGATCCTGTCGCGCGGCTCGAACCCCGATGATATCTGCGCGGCTCTGGGATACTTTCTGGATGCGCCATCGGTCACCGGGCAGATGCTGGCAACCGATGGCGGCCAGCACCTTGGGTGGCAGACTCCCGACATTTTGGGTGTCGAGTAGTTCACTTTTCGTTCGAAATGATTAGATTGTGCGGCAGTCGATCATTAGGCAGGCCATGCACAGCTTATCCCAACGTTATCCACAGGCTTTTGCGATATCCACGCACAGGGTTTTCCCGCGATGAGCGAGACGCCCCTGATCGGTCATGCCCTGATCGCAGATTATCTGAAGCGGCTTGACGGCTCGCCCGGTGTCTATCGGATGCTGGATGGGGAAAGCCGCGTGCTTTACGTCGGCAAGGCGAAAAACCTGCGGGCGAGGGTGTCGAATTACGCGCGTGAGGGCGGCCATTCCGTGCGCATCGACCGCATGATCCGCGAAACCCGCGCCATGATGTTTCTGACGACCAAGACCGAGGTCGAGGCGCTGTTGCTGGAACAAAACCTCATCAAGCAGTTGAAACCACATTATAATGTGCTGCTGCGTGACGATAAAAGCTTCCCCAATATCCGCATCAGCCGTGACCATGCCTTCCCGCAGATCGCCAAACATCGCGGCGCGCGCAATGAAAAGGCCGATTACTTCGGCCCCTTCGCCAGTGCGGGGGCGGTAAATCGCACGCTGAACCAGTTGCAAAAGGCGTTCCAACTGCGGGTCTGCGAGGACAGCAGTTTCAACAACCGCTCGCGTCCTTGCCTTTTGCACCAGATCAAACGCTGTTCGGCCCCCTGCGTCGGCAAGATCAGCGCCGCCGATTACGCCGCTGAAGTGGCCGAGGCGAAGCTGTTCTTGCAAGGCCGCAGCGCCGCGATTCAGGAACGGCTGGGCGCCGAGATGGCCGCCGCATCCGAGGCGATGGAGTTTGAACGCGCGGCCGCCCTGCGTGACCGTATCCGTGCGCTGACCGCGGTGCAGACTTCGCAGGGCATCAACCCGCGCACCGTCCCCGAGGCGGATGTGATCGCGCTGCATATGGAACATGGGCAGGCCTGTGTGCAGGTGTTTTTCATCCGTGCGAACCAGAACTGGGGCAACCACGATTTCTACCCCAAGCTGAACGAGGAAACCGACGCGGGCGAGGTGATGCAGGCCTTTGTCGGGCAGTTCTATGCCAATCGCGATCCCGCGCGGGTCGTGCTGTTGTCACAGGGGCTGGATGATCCCGATCTGATGGCGCAGGCTTTGTCCGAAAAGGCGGGGCGCAAGATCGAAATCGCGGTGCCACAGCGCGGCGAGCGGGCGGAACTGGTCGAGGGCGCTTTGCGCAACGCCCGCGAAAGCCTAGGCCGCCGCATGTCCGAAACCGCAACGCAGCGCCGTCTGCTGGACGGCCTGGCCGAAGCCTTTGACCTCGACGGCCCGCCGCGCCGGATCGAGCTTTATGATAACTCGCATATCCAAGGCGCCCATGCGATCGGCGCGATGGTGGTGGCCGGCCCCGAGGGGTTCGAGAAGAACCAATATCGCAAGTTCAATATCAAAGATCCAAACACCACCCCCGGCGACGACTTTGCCATGATGCGCGAGGTGCTGACCCGCCGGTTCCAGCGCCTTTTGCGCGAGGACCCCGACCGCCAGACCGCCGAATGGCCTGACCTTTTGTTCATCGACGGCGGCGCGGGGCAGGTCTCGGCCGTGCATGGCGTGCTGGTGGAACTCGGGGTCGAGGATGTCGCCATGATCGGGATCGCCAAGGGCGAGGATCGCGATTTGGGGAAAGAGGAATTCTATCGCCACGGCCGCCCCGTGATGGCCCTGCGGCACAATGATCCGGTGCTGTATTTCATCCAGCGCATGCGGGACGAGGTGCACCGTTTCGCCATCGGCACCCACCGCGCCAAACGGTCAAAGGCCTTTACCACCAATGCGCTGGACGAATTGCCAGGCGTCGGCCCCGCGCGCAAACGGGCGCTGCTGCAGCATTTCGGCAGCGCAAAGGATGTCTCCAACGCCCACCTCGAAGATTTGAAGGCGGTGCCGGGGATTTCGGATGCGATGGCCGAGAAGATCTATAACTATTTCCATGCCAAGGGCTGATTGCTTGACTTGGGGCAGGCATCGCCGCATGCAGGGGCGAAGATGGGGGAATGAATGACCTGGAATGTACCCAATATCCTGACCGTGCTGCGCATGTTGGCCGCGCCGGGCGTGCCGCTGATCTACCTGTTTTGCGATGGTGAAATGGCGGCACTGGCGGCGCTGATCCTGTTCGTTGCCGCTGCCGTGACCGATTGGTTCGACGGATATCTGGCGCGCAAATGGGATCAGCAAAGCCGCTTCGGCGCGATGCTGGACCCGATTGCAGATAAGGCGATGGTCGTGCTGGCGCTGATGGTGCTGGTCGGCGCATCCGATCTGAACGGTTGGCTGCTGTTCCCCGCCACGCTGATCCTGCTGCGCGAGACTTTCGTGGCGGGCCTGCGCGAGTTTCTGGGCGCCGATGCACAACTGCTGCAAGTGACCAAGCTGGCGAAATGGAAGACCACTGCGCAGATGGTCTCCATCGCGCTGCTGTTCTTGGGGCTTGCGCTGGATGGTGGGTTTTTCTGGTCGCTGGGCCTGATCCTGATCTGGATCGCAGGCGCGCTGACGCTGATCTCGGGTGCGGATTACTTACGTAAATCAATGTCTTTCCTTGCAGGGCCGAAATGAATATCCTGTATTTCGCATGGCTGCGCGAACGCATTGGGCAGCGTCAGGAACAGATGACACCCATCGCGACGACCGTAGGGGCGCTGATTGACGAGCTATCCGCGCGCAGTGCCGGCCACGCCAGCGCCTTCGCCGATCGCGCCGCGATCCGCGCCGCCGTCGATCAAGAGCTGGTTGATCTGGACGCCAGCATCATCGGCGCGCGCGAGATTGCATTCTTTCCCCCGATGACCGGAGGCTGAGATGGATATTCGCGTGACCGAACAGCCCTTTGACGGTGGGGCCGAGCTGAACGCCTTTTCCGCGCGTGTGGCCGGGGCGGGCGCCGTTGTGACGTTTAACGGCGTTGTGCGCGATGTGCCGGGCAGTCTGCAAATGCTCGAGGTCGAGCATTACCCCGGCATGACCGAACTGGCGCTGCGCGAGGCGGCCGCGCAGGCGATTACCCGTTGGTCGCTGGTCGATGTGCTGATCATCCACCGCTATGGCCGCCTGTCTGCGGGCGAACAGATCATGATGGTGGCCACAGCGGCGCCTCATCGCCTGGGTGCATTCGAAGCCGCTGAATTCCTGATGGATTATCTGAAATCCCGCGCGCCGTTTTGGAAAAAAGAAGTGACAGCGGATGGCGAGGCCTGGGTCGAGGCGCGCTGTTCGGATGAAGAGGCGCTAAAGCGCTGGTCGCCTTCCTAAAGTTTTAAACAAATACCGTCATTTACGCTTTGTTTCGATTCCTCGTGCAGCCTGCACCGGAACATATGATCGGAGTGTAACATGGCGGTGTTTGATACGTCGGCCGAGGTTTTGGCCCGCAACAACCCCACAGACCCGCTGCAACATGCCCTTGCCAGCCGCGAGGCTGATATTCCGCGCCTCGTGACCGAGGCATTGGCGCAAGATCGCGCCCGTTTGGTCTTTATGCCCGTTGTCGCGGCGTCGGGCGGCCAGCGCATCGCCTTTCACGAGGGGCTGATCCGCCTGCTGGACGAAAACGGCCGGCTGATCCCCGCTGGCAGCTTCATGGCCGAGGTCGAGGAAACAGGCCTGGGCCGGGATATCGATGCGACGGCTTTGCGTCTGGGGATCAATATGTTGCAGGTCAATCCGCATCTGCGCCTTGCGATCAATATGTCGGCGCGTTCTATTGGTGACGGCACCTTTCGCCGCACGTTAGAGGACGGCATCCGCCGCACGCCCCGCATTGGCGAGCGGTTGATTCTAGAGATCAGCGAAAACTCCGCCATGCTGATGCCGGAAGTCGTCATCCGCTTTATGGCCGAATTTCGTCCGCATGGGATTACCTTCGCGTTGGATGATTTTGGCGCGGGGCTGACGGCGTTTCGATATTTGCGCGATTTCCTGTTCGATATGGTGAAAATCGATACGATCTTTATTCGTGGTATCCATGCCTCGCCCGATAATCAGGTCGTGACCGAGGCACTGGTCTCGGTCGCGCATCAGTTCGGCATGTTCGCCGTCGCCGAAGGGGTCGAGACCGCGGATGAGGCGGCGTTCTTGCAAGAACTTGGTGTCGATTGTTTGCAGGGCTATCTATTTGGTGTGCCCTCTGGCGTGATCAGCTAGGGGGTTGCTTGACAAAAGACAGGCCTGCCCCCTTTGTGACCGCAACAACCAAGGGGGATGGGCATGACGCGTAATCTGGCCACGATGATCGGCTTTGTCGCCGTCCTGCTATGGGCCACGCTGGCGGTGCTGACGGTTGGATCTGGCGCGGTGCCGCCCCTGCTGTTGAATGCGATCTGCTTTGCCATCGGCGGTGTGATCGGCCTTGGCTGGCTGGCGGCAACGGGTGGTTTTGCAGCACTGCGCCATGTGCCATTCTCGGCCTATGCCTTTGGCAGCATTGGCCTATTCGCCTATCATTTTCTTTACTTTTCCGCCCTGCGCATGGCGCCGCCCGCGCAGGCGGGACTGCTGAATTATTTGTGGCCGCTGCTGATCGTGCTGCTATCGGGCCTGCTGCCCGGCGAGCATATCCGTGCACGCCATGTGATCGGGGCACTGATCGCCTTTGCCGGTGCGGCGGTGGTAATCGGCGGCGATCTGGGTGCGGGCATCGCGCCCAAGGCCGGATTAGGCTATCTGCTGGCCATCGCGGCCGCGTTTTTTTGGGCGACCTATTCGGTCGGCGCGCGCCGGTTTGCGGCAGTGCCAACGGGTGCGGTTGCCGTCTATTGCCTTGTCACAGCAGCCTTTTCCGCAGGCGCGCATGTTGCGCTGGAACCCACGATATGGCCGCAGGGCGCGGGGCAATGGGCCGCTGTCATCGGATTGGGCCTTGGCCCCGTCGGCCTTGCCTTTTTCGTCTGGGACATCGGCATGAAAAGGGGCGACATCCAGTTGTTGGGTGTCGCCGCCTATGCAGCGCCGCTGTTGTCGACGGCGCTGCTTGTAATTTCAGGGGCCAGCAGGCCGGGATGGGGTCTGCTGGCAGCTGCTCTATTGATCACGCTGGGCGCATTTATTGCGTCAGGCCAGCGGTCTTCCCAGCGCAGGAAGCGGTAGCTACTGCAATTGCAGGCGGCCGATTTCTTCCTTCAGGAACAGTTTTTGTTTCTTCAGCTTGAGAACGGCCAAACCATCTGGCGCAGGCTTTTTCTGCTCTGCCTCGACGGCTTCTGACAGTACCTTATGTTTACGGCGCAGCTCTTCGATATGCGCAGACAATGCCATGTTGGATACTCCCTTTCGGTGCGTTTGCGGTTGGAGGGGCCCCACATGGATTGCAGCACGGTTTTACACGACTGTCACCGGAAATATTTGTGAGCGTTACATATCGGCGGGGATTGAATCCCAATGCAGCGCACCCCCATGGCGTAAGACCATTTCGATTTCGGGCGCGTAATCAGCCGTTTGTTGATGCCGATCGCCGTGATGTAGAACGCGCGGTGCCAGCAGGCGAAAAGCTGCGCGCCCGCCTTTGATGCCGCGCATCAGGAATAGATCAGGCGCGCGTCCTGCCCGCGCAGCAAGCGGAAGCACGGAAATTGAGCCGATTTGCCCCGTGGCAGCGGCCAGAACCTCGGGCAGGCGGGTGATTCGCTGGATCAGCGTGAGGCTGCCTTTGGGCCGCAGCCGCCGTGCGCCCATGCCGATCCAGTCGCTCATCTGCGCCCCCGCCAGCGCGCGGTCGCGCCCGCTGTCTTGTGCGGGGGTCGAGGATGCACGCTCGTAATATGGCGGGTTCATAATGACGTG
The DNA here is from genome assembly GCF_000223375.1 of Ketogulonicigenium vulgare WSH-001. NCBI lineage: Bacteria > Pseudomonadati > Pseudomonadota > Alphaproteobacteria > Rhodobacterales > Roseobacteraceae > Ketogulonicigenium > Ketogulonicigenium vulgare. The sequence goes on from NC_017384.1 coordinate 136,788, forward strand.
ATGGAACTGCCGCTGGCGCAGATCGGCGGGCAGGGCGGTCAGGTCGGCGGTCACGATCGTGGCATCAATACCATTCGTGGCGGCATTTGCGCGCGCCAGTGCCGCGTAATCCGCCTGCACCTCGATCCCCGTCAGATCCAGACCCTCAACGCGCCGCCCGACGCACAGCAGCGCGGTGCCGACGCCGCAGCCCAGTTCCAGCACGCTTTCACCCGCTTTTGCGGGGCAGGCGGCGGCCAGCAATACCGCATCAATGCCCGCGCGAAAGCCGTGCCGGGGCTGGGTCAGCCGCAGTTGGCCGCCTAGAAAATCGTCATGCGTTACAGTCGGCTGTTCCATGTCGTCTCGCGGTTTACGCTTTGATCTGGCCGCACTATACCCGGCAATGCAACTGACGATAAGGATGCCTGATGACCCCGCACGACCGTCTTGCATTGGCGCTGGCCGATGATCTCGCCAAGGTGAACGAGACTTTGCACAGCTATATGCAGTCTGATGCCGCGCCGCGCATTCGTCAGGTCTCGGCCCATCTGATCGACGCGGGGGGCAAGCGTCTGCGGCCCATGCTGACGGTCGCTGCCGCGCGGCTATGCGGTTACGATGGCCCCCATCACATCCATTTGGCCGCGACGGTCGAATTCATCCATACTGCGACGCTGCTGCATGATGATGTGGTCGATGACAGCAAACAGCGGCGGGGCAGGCCGACAGCGAACCTGCTGTGGGATAATATGTCCTCGGTTCTGGTTGGGGATTACCTGTTCTCGCGCGCGTTCCAATTGATGACGATCACGGGGTCGATGCCGATTCTGGCGGCGCTTGCCGATGCGTCGGCCACGATCGCCGAGGGCGAGGTCCTGCAACTGAGCACGGCGCGTGATCTGTCCGCGACGCCCGAGACCTATATCCGTATCGCGCGCGGCAAGACGGCGGCGCTGTTTTCGGCGGCGACACGCGTGGGTGCAATGCTGGCCGAGCCGGGCGATGCCATCGTGCAGGCGATGCATGATTACGGCGATGCTTTGGGGATCGCCTTTCAGATTGCAGACGATCTGCTGGATTACACCGGCACCGACGCCATTGGCAAAAACCGTGGCGATGACCTGCGCGAGGGGAAGCTGACCCTGCCGGTGATCTGGGCGCTGGACAAGGCGGACGCGGCCGAGCGCGCCTTTTGGACGCGCACCATCGGCAAGGGCGATGTGCAGGACGGCGATTTTGATGCGGCCCTTTCGATCATGGACAAGCGCGGCTCGCTGCTGGCGACGGCAGACGAGGCGCGCCGCTGGGCGGGCCTTGCCAAGGCCGCATTGCAGGCGTTGCCGCCGCAGCCCCTGCGCGAGACGCTAGAGGAATTGGCGGATTACGTCGTTGCGCGCCTAAGCTAACAGCTGGGCGGGCGTGACCCACCAGTTTTGGCGCGAGATCTGGATCGAACGCGCCGCATTGCGCGCCACGCCCATGTCGCGCACAAAACCAATACAGGTCGCGCCAGATCCCGACATGGTGACATGCTGGATGCCGGGCGTCTTGCGCAGCACATCCAGCGCCTCGGTGATAACGGGGGCCAGCTTTTCGGCGGGGGCCAGCAGGTCGTTGCGCAGGCTGGCAAGCCAACTGACCTGCGAATCGAAATCCGGGTGCTGGGGGCCGAGCTGCGTGATGGGATCGTTGTCCTTTGCCGCCAGCGCACCAAAGACATCGGGCGTTGCCAGCTCGACCATCGGGTTCACCAGCACAAGGCCGCAGCGTTGCAACCCGTCCAGCGGGCTGATGACCTCGCCAATCCCCTGCATGCGTTGGGGGGCGGGGGCGCTGAGGCACACCGGCACATCTGCGCCCAAGGCCACCACATCGGGGTGATCGGCGGGTAGCGGATCGACCTGCCAATAGCGCGCCAGCAGCCGCAGAACGGCCGCCGCATCGGCCGAGCCGCCGCCAAGACCCGCAGCCGTTGGCAGCAGTTTGTTCAGCTTGATCAAACCGCCCTTGTCGACATTGCGCGCGCGGCGCAGGCTTTCGGCGGCGCGCATGACCAGATTTTCCGCACCCAGCGGCACGCGATGGGCAAAGGGGCCGGTCACGGTCAGCGACAGCGCGTGGGCCGGCACGACGGTGACCTCGTCGCCGATACTGGCAAAGGCGACAATACTGTCCAGCAAATGATAGCCATCGCCCCGCTGTCCCGTGACATGCAGCGCAAGGTTCAGCTTTGCAGGTGCGAATTCCTGCAGCGCGACAGGCGCCGCGACGGGCCGCACCGGCGAGGGTGGCACCAAGGGCTCACGTGGTGCGCCGCCACCGCGAAATATGTTCAGCAGGCCTTTCAGCATCCGCTCACCCGTCGCTTTCGCCGGCGGTTGCCGGGGCTGTCAGCCCGTCGGCAAGCTTTGCACGGATGGCTTCGATCACTTCGGGCTCGATACCCTCGGGGGCGTTGGGGCCGGTGGCAAAGGAGAGCGCACGTTGCCACTGAAAACGCGCCTCGCGCTTGCGGCCGACCATCCAATAGGCATCGCCAAGGTGGTCGTTGATCTCGTATTCCACAGGCTCCAGCAGCACGGCGCGCTCCAGTTGCACCACCGCATCCGCGTAGCGGCCAAGCCGGAAATAGGCCCAGCCAAGGCTGTCGACCACCGCGCCATTATCGGGCGTCGCGGCGATGGCGCGTTCGATCATATCCAGACCTTCGTCCAGCTTTTCATTGCGGTCAATCAGCAGATAACCCAGATAATTCAGGATGATCGGCTGATCTGGTGCCTGTTCCAGCGCGGCGCGCAGATCGGCCTCGGTGCTGGGCATGTCGCGCAGGGCATGATGCGTGACGGCGCGGCTGAAATACAGCGGCCAGCGGTTTGCAGGCGGCGTACGTTCGATCGCGGCGCTATAGGCGGTGACGCTGTCGGCGGGACGATCAAGATCGCGCAGCATCGCGGCCAGAACGGCGTGATAGCCCGCATTCTCGGGCTGGGCTGCGATCAGGTCCTCGACCAGGGGCAGGGCCTCATCCGTGCGGGCATTATCCGCCAGCAACATCGCCCGGCCCATTTGGGCGGCATCGCTGCTGGGCGAATCGGCGGCGACCGCGGCATAGGCTTGCTCGGCCAGCACCATGTTCCCCATATCGGCGAGCAGACGCGCGGTGCTGAACTGCGCCCCGTCGTTCACCGGGTCGATCCATGTCGTCAAACGCGCGTAAAGCAGCGAGACAAAGGCGTCATCGCCCTGCGCCGCGATCTGCGCCACAGCGTAATACGCCTCGGCCATGCCCTGCGCGGGGCTGCGGACACGGGTAAAGGGAATCGCGTCGCCCGCTTCTAGGCGGTCACGCAGTGCCTGCGCCTCGGGCGGCATGTTGGAGGTGAAAAAGCCGTCGATCAGCGCGATGGCGCCCGGATTGTCGCCCAGCTGGCTGCGCACCTCGGCCAGCGCCAGCACGGCGGGGCCGGTCATCGGCACGCCATCAGCGGCAGGCTGCGACAGGGCGGCGTCCGCGCCCTCGAAATCGCCGACCATCGCAAGGGCCAGACCCTTGTGGAACTGGCCGATCACGCGCGAGGGCGGGTTTTCAACCATCTCGTCAAAGGCCGAGATCGCATCCGCCGTCTCGCCCAGACCCAGATGCCCCCAGCCGCGCGCCAGCCCGTCGATCAACGGCCCGGCAGAACGGCCCGCTTCCAGCTGTTCAAACATGCCGCGCCAATTGCCGTCGATGGCGGCGCTCGCCAAGGTCACGGTATTGGCCAGCTGGCTGGTGCGCGTCGCGCCAGTAATCGCCTGCGCCAATGCAAAGGCGGCGTCGCGATTATCCGCGCCGATAAAGGCCGACAGGGCATCACTGGCCAGCGGCGCATTGGTGGGATCGGCTTCCAACGCCCGGGCCAGATAGGGCGCGGCGCCCAGAAAATCCTCGTGCATGGCGGCAAAGCGACCGGCAAGATAAGCGCCCCGGTCAACGGCGACAGCGACCTCATCTGCGGCAGCTTGCTGCGCATTGGCCCCTATACCGGGCCCAAAAGCCAAAACTGTCGCAGCAAACCCCGCTTTGATCACCGAGGTCCGCTTTAACATAGAACGAATCGCAAATGGCACGTTGTGCTCCTGCCCCTTTTTTCAGGCAGGTTAGGCTGCATGGCCCATTGTCGCAATGCACAGCAGCGTGGGGCGGATAATCGGGCGTTTACATGCCCGGATAGGTCGGCCCGTCACCGCCCTGCGGCGTGACCCAAGTGATGTTCTGCGCCGGATCTTTGATGTCGCAGGTCTTGCAATGCACGCAGTTCTGAAAATTGATCTGAAAGCGCGGGCCATTGTCGTCGGTGACGATCTCATAGACGCCGGCGGGGCAATAGCGCTGCGCGGGCTCGGCATAGATCGGCAGGTTCAGCGAGAGCGGCAGGGCAGGGTCGGTGAGGCGCAGATGCGCGGGTTGGCCCTCGTCATGGTTGGTGCCCGAATAGGCAAGGTTCGTGACGCGGTCAAATGACAGCACACCATCGGGTTTTGGGTAATCGATCGGGCGGTGTTGGCTGGCGGGCTGGGTTGCCGCAGCATCGGTTTTGCCGTGAAGCAACGTGCCAAAAATAGATGCCTTGAACAGTGTTTGGCACCACATATCGAACCCGCCAAGGGCCAGACCGCCCAGCAGTCCAAACCGCCCATTCAATGGCGCGACATTGCGCACGGGGCGCAGGTCTTGGCCAACGGGTCCCGTCCGCAGGGTCTGATCGTAATCCGCGACGCGATCGCCAGCGCGGCCCGCGCCAATGGCGGCAAAGGCGGCTTCGGCCGCATCAATGCCCGATTGCATCGCATTATGGTTGCCCTTGATACGGGGCAGATTCACCAGACCCGCAGCGCAGCCCAGCAGCATCCCACCCGCAAAGGCCGATTGCGGGATGGATTGAAAGCCGCCCTTGGTCACCGCCCGCGCGCCGTAACCGATGCGTTGGCCGCCCGACAGCAGTTTCGCGATCAGCGGGTGGTGCTTCAGCCGCTGGAATTCCAGATAGGGATCAAGATAGGGGTTCTTGTAATTCAGATCGACGATCAACCCGATCGAGACCAGACCCCCTTCGGCATGATAAATAAACCCGCCGCCGGTCGTGCCAAGGCCCAGCGGCCAGCCCATCACATGGGTGACGCGGCCCGGGACGTGCTGGGCGGGGTCGATCTGCCATAATTCTTTCAAACCGATGCCAAATTTTGGCACATCGCAATCGGCATCCAGATCAAAGTGCGCGATGACCTGTTTGGACAGCGATCCGCGTGCGCCCTCGGCCAGCATGGTGTATTTGCCATGCAGCGCGACGCCGGGTTCATAATGCGGGCCGGGAATGCCGGCGGGGTTCTCGGGGTCTGCAATCAGTCCAAATTCGCCCGCAACGACGCCCTGCACCGCGCCCGCATCGTCAAACAGCAATTCGCTGGCGGCCATGCCTGCGAAAATCTCGACACCTAGTGCCTCGGCCTCGCGGGCCATCCAGGCGGTGACCTCGCCCATTGAGACGATGAACGCGCCATCGTTATGCATCATGGGGGGCATCAGCATATTGGGGATGCGCAGATGGCGCGATGCGCCCAGCAGCAGCATCTGATCCTCGGTCACCGCCTGCCGGATGGGTGCGCCGCGCGCGGCCCAGTCGGGGATCAGTCGCGACAGCGCCGACGTGTCCAGCACCGCACCCGACAGAATATGCGCGCCGACCTCGGCCCCTTTTTCCAGCACGACCACTGACAGATCGGGCGATAGCTGCTTTAGCCGGATCGCAGCCGATAGCCCCGCAGGGCCTGCACCTACGATGATGACATCATATTCCATCACATCGCGCGTCATGTCGGGAACCTTGCTGCTGGCAAAATGCTACGCTGTTGTGGTTATCTGAGGCCGTCCACAGGCACAACCTTTGGGCCCCGATGTTCCGCCCAAAGCCATAGCTTGGGGCCCTCGACCCTTGACTTCCGCCCATTTGGGCGCGTTATGAACAAAACGAATGCCGCCTAATTGGCCTGAACGAGCATAGAGGACCATGGAAAAGATTCCGCTGACCCGCACCGGTTTCGACAAGCTGGATGTCGAGCTTAAGCACCTGAAATCTGTCGAGCGCCCCGCCATCATTGCGGCAATTGCCGAGGCACGCGCCCATGGTGACCTGTCTGAAAATGCGGAATACCATTCGGCCAAGGAAAAGCAGTCCTTTATCGAGGGCCGCATCAAAGAGCTGGAGGGCGTTATCTCGCTGGCTGAGGTGATTGATACCTCAAGACTGTCGGGTACGATCAAATTCGGTGCGATGGTCACGCTGGTCGATGAGGATACCGACGAGGAAAAGGCCTATCAAATCGTCGGTGAATACGAGGCCGATGTCGAAAATGGCCGTCTGAACATTAAATCGCCCTTGGCGCGTGCGCTGATCGGCAAAGATGTCGGCGATAGTGTCGAGGTTCGCACCCCCGGCGGAGACCGCAGCTACGAAGTTCTGAACATCGTCTACGGCTAACACCGACGATCAGGGCGTCACAGAAAAACGGAAAAAGCAGTATGAAACCGTCTCGCAGCCCCTCATCGAACACGCCATCCCAAGCCAGCCAGAATACGGCTGGCGGCCTTGCAGCGGCGATGCGATTGCCGCTGATCGCAGGGGGGCTTTGGGTCATTCTATCACTTGTGATGATCTTTGCCTTTCCGGGCGAGCCGCGCACCGCGTTTGACGGCCTCAGGTTCATGGTGGCGGTGCTGGTGATCATCCTGCCGCTGGGGCTGATCGGTCTTGCGGTGCTGCTGTCGCGCATCGCCGAGGTCGTCGCGACCCCGACTGCTCCGCTGGTGCCCGCAGCCGCTGAGACGCGCGCCCCGCGCCCTGCTGCTGCCCCCGCACGCAAAGCTGATGCCGAGGACGTGCCCCCAATGCCCGCAATTGCGATGCCCGCGGCCACCAGCCGCGCCCCCGCGCAGCCCCGTCAACCTGCCCACGAGTCCGCGCCACCTGCGCCAGAGGTGCAGCCCCTGTCCCGTGCCCAGATGGTGCGCGCACTGAATTTCCCTGATAGTGCCGAGGATTACGCCGGTTTCGAGGCCCTGTCGAACGCGCTGACCCATCCGCGCGCCCGCGCCGTGGTGCAGTCGGCGCAGGACATCCTGACATTGCTGTCGCAAGACGGCCTTTATATGGATGACATGCGTCCCTATGCGGCTGATCCGGGGGCCTGGCGCGCCTTTGCCGCCAGCCAGCGCGGCGCGGTGCTGGAAAGCATCGGGCGTTTCCCGGATGAAAGCGCCCTCAGCCGCGCGGCGGCGCGCCTGAAAGCCGATGCGATCTTCCGCGATACGGCCCAGCATTTCCTGCGCAATTTCGATCAGATGTTCCGCGATTTCGAAAACGGCGCCTCGGATGACGATCTGCAACTGATGGCCGAAACACGCAGTGCGCGCGCCTTTGTGCTGATCGGGCGTGCGGCGGGCAGCTTCGGCTAAAGCACCAGTTCCATCGTCGTGGTGCTGCGATAGCCAAACAGCCAGCGCAGGCCGCCAATGCCAGCGGTCTGCACCGCCAGATAGTCGTGACGGGCATATAGTTGGCAGGCGCGGGCATTGGTGTTGGCGACCTCTAGCCGCGCGATGCGATAGCCGCGCCGGCGGCCCTCGTCGGCAAACGCCTGCAGCAACTGACTGCCGATGCCAAAGCCGCGCGCAGCGGGGTCGACGAACAAGCCATCCATCTGAAAGGCGTCCGGGGCAGGGGCCTCGTCCCGCAGCAGGTGGCGCAGCACCTTGACCCGCCAGCGCGCCGAGCGCGCGCCATAGGTTTGAAGCAGCGCCAGCCCGTGGTCGTAAACCAAAGCCCCATCGGCCGAGCAGAACCCCACCACCCCCAGCACGCGGCCATCAGGCCTGACCGCACTGATCGCATGATCGGGGCGCAGGGCGATATTCAGGAAACGATGTGCCATGGCGCGCGGCGCCAGCACCGGGCGCAATTTGCGCCCAAACGCTTGCCAATACAGGGCCGCCACGCGGTCACGTTGATCTGGTGGAAAGCCCGCGATGATCTGAAAATCAGGTGCCGCGCGGGGCTTTTGCATTACAGGACGACGCGCGGCGCGCGGTCGCGCAGGCTGCGGTTGTCGTCGTCGTCATCCTCATAGATCGTCTCGGTCACCACCCCCGGCAATGCGCCAAAGCGCCGTTCCAGCGCCTCGGGGAAAAACGACTGTCGAATGCTATCCATCCCCGGTAGCTGACGCAGCAAGCGGCTGGTCGCATTGGTGCACATGGATTTGCTGACGGGGCCAGCCTCGCGCGCGAGGGCAAAGGCTTGCTCGGCGGTGGCGGCGGGGACGGGCAGATATTGCGAGACGATGTAATAGCTGCTGCGCGCGTGATACGAGGTGTAGCGCGCCTCTTCGACAGGCGAAAAGCCGTAAAGCAGGTCATTGCGTTCCGCGAGGGCCGAACTGATCCAACTGCCCGCCGGATCAAACAGCACGCGCTGGCTGGCGTTGATCAGCAATGCGGTATGCGCGCCATTGCCGGTGCCGACGTTGCGCACAGTTAACAGCTTGAGGAACGGCTCTTCGGTGCCGCGAAACGCGACCCGTTCGATCTGATCATCGGGCGCCCAAACACCGGCCCCGGCGCAGCCCGCCACCGCCAGCGGCAGGCCGATGATAAACGCGCGGCGCGCAATCTTTGGCACGATAACGCTCCGCGCAGATGTGATCAGAGGAAGATCGCGCCAAGCACGGCCAGAACAGCGGCGATCACGCCACCGATAACCATTGCTTTGACGAAACCCTTATAGGTCTGCTGTTGCTCGGTAATATCCATCGAACCGTGCTTATATTCGGCCATGATCGACTCCTGTCAAAAAGGTTTGGCCCTGACTAGCGCATTCATTGCGGGCTGTCACCAGTCAGATCGCGCATTTGCATGAACTTGGCATCGCGCACCCAAAGGGATAGAGCGGAGACAGGTAATATCGGGCGTTATGATGGCTGAGGATCACAGGCGGACATTGCATCTTGCAGCGGATGACGCGGCGCTGGCGCAAGCGGCACTGCTGCTGCGCGCGGGCCAGCAGGTCGCCGTTCCGACCGAGACCGTTTACGGCCTGGCCGCCGATGCGACCTGCGATGATGCCGTCGCGGGCATCTATGCCGCCAAGGGCCGCCCCAGTTTCAACCCGCTGATCGTACATGTCGCGGATATCGCCGATGTCGCGGCGTTTGCGGCACTTTCGGGCGAATCGCTTGCCTTGGCGCAGGCATTCTGGCCCGGTCCTCTGACGCTGGTGTTGCCGCTGCGAGCGGACGCCCCGATTTCAAAACTGGTCACCGCAGGGCTGGAGACTGTCGCTGTACGGCTGCCCGCCCATCCGGTCGCGCGGGCGCTGATAAAGGCGGCGGGCGTGCCGCTGGCGATGCCATCCGCCAATCCATCGGGGCGGATCAGCCCGACGGCGGCGCAACATGTGCTGGACGGGCTAGCGGGGCGCATTGCGGCGGTGGTCGATGGTGGCCCCAGCGGTGTGGGCGTCGAATCGACGATTGTGGTGGCAGGGCGAGGCGATGCAATAGTGCTGCGCGCAGGCGGGGTCACGCCCGATGAAATCGCGGCAGTGCTTGGCTATGCGCCGCTGCGCCCCGATCTGTCGGATGAGGCCCGCCCCAATGCGCCCGGTCAACTGCTGTCGCATTACGCGCCAAAGGGTCATGTGCGTCTGAACGCGACCACAGCCGCGGCGGGCGAGGTGATGCTGGGATTTGGCGATGTGGTGGGCGATCTGACCCTGTCGGCGCGCGGCGATCTGCGCGAGGCGGCGGCTAATCTGTTCGCCTGTTTCCATCGGCTGGATGCGATGGGTGCGATGGCCATTGCGGTGGCGCCGATCCCCGATACCGGACTTGGCCTTGCGATCAACGATCGCCTGCGTCGCGCCGCTGCACCGCGTTAGGTATTTTTCCGCGTCTTTTCAATATATTCGCGCAATTCGTCGGCCTCATGCCGTGCGTCGCGCAGACCCTCCATCGCGGCGCGCAGTTCCGCCTGCGTCTGAGTGAGCTGTGCGTGCAACGAGGATTCGCGCTGCTGGATATAGACAATCGCCTGATCACGGGTTTCCTCGGCCTCGTGCAGGGCCTGCGCCATACGGTCCAACTCGCCAATCTCGCCGCGCGTGACGCGGGTAAAGCGGTAAATCAGCCAGTTCGCGAACCAGCCCAGGGCAAAGGCCACGAACAGGACGATGGCGATGAAAACGGTGAGCTCGGTCTTGTTCATGAGGCGTTACCCGGTTGCAGGTCTTTGGTGATCTTAGTTTTGCGCGGGGCGAAGAACAACACGCGGCACATTCTCGGGGGCGGGGGCTGCGTCCTCGGGGATATTGACCTCGGGCGCAGCGGGTTCTTCGGGGGCGTCGGTTTCGGCCTCGGTATCTGTCTCTGGCTCGGTCTCGGTCGCAGCGGGTTCAGTGACTTCTGCGGCGTCCTCGGGCGCGGGGATTTCGGCGGCGGCCTCTGCACCAGCGGCCGCATCTTCCTCAAGCGCGCTGACCTCGGCTTCGGTCTCGGCTTCTGCCTCGGCCTCGGGGACGGCAGGGCCCTCTTCCTCGATCAGTGAAAAGGCGATGCGGCGGTTCGCTTCGCGGCCCTCTTCGCTATCGTTCGAGGCAATCGGGTCCGCCGCACCAAAGCCCACAGCGGTAAAGCTAGAGACGGGAACGCGGCGCATCCGCAGGGCGGCCAGCACGGCATCGGCGCGATCCTGGCTGAGGCGCAGGTTCATCTCGGCGCGGCCCTGGCTGTCGGTATAGCCCGCCACGCGGATCGGCAGGTCCACCGGGCAGCCGCGCAGCACATCGGCCATCGCGTCGATCACCCTAAGCGAGCTGCCCGCGATCTGCGCCGAGCCCGGATCAAAGGCGATCTTGTTTTCATCGTTGAGCGCGCCAAGCTGCGCCACGCATTCGCCCGGTGTCGGCAGACCGGCGATGGGGTCCAGCGCCTCAAGGTAGTCGACATCAACGGTGAAATTCGCGTTCTGACCCAGTTTGTTGATCAGGAACTGGCTGATCGTGTTCGAGGCATTCACCTCGCCCGTCTCGCCGCGCACGGTGATCGTGTCGGGGGTGATCAGCACGCTGCCGTTGTTCAGATGCGACAAAGATTCGATGCCGGTCAACACACGCGTCGACCAGCCCTGCGGCAGGCCATCGGGCAGCACGCGCGTTGCCATGATCACGTTGGACGCGCCGAAATAGGCACGTGCGAAGTTACCCGCACTGGTGTTCAGCAGGTCATCGGCAAGGCGACCGGTCAGGATCGCCTGACCTTCGGTGTTGAGCGTGACATAGAATTGCGGCGGCGGCGGGGCGCCGGCCTCGGCCTCGGTCGGTGGGGGCGGCAATTCGGCGGTAAAGGAAAACGTTGCGGGCAGGCTGTTTTCAACCCGGCCAACGATGCCGTCGAACACCGATTGGTTCATCGCACTGCCTGCAATCAGGCGCACATCGGTATCTGTCATGGTCAATGTGGCGCTGGCCCCCGCGCGGGCAATCTCGTTCGCCGCGTTCAGGCCAAGGCTGGCCATACTGGCCCATTGGTTCGATGGCGTGCCAAGGCCGATGGTGCAATTCACCGTGCCGGTCATGCCGGCACCGCGTGCGGCGCTGATGATGGTGGCGCGCGCATCCGTACTGTCGGCTGAACAGGCCTCCATCGTGGCGGTGCCCTCGGCATCGATGCGGAACCGCAGGGTAAAGGGCGTCAGAACGGGGCGGGGCGCGGTGATGTCAATATCGACACTGACCCCGTTCGGGATCTGCCGCGACAGGGTCGTCTCATATTCCGCCTGTTGCGCCGCGCTTTCAGAGATCGCGGTAATGGCCACATGCCCCTCAGACACCGAGATCTTGGCCCGCGGCAAGATTTGCAGCGCGCGAAACGCATAGGTGACGGCGGCATTCCAATGCTGCGGCACCGGATAATCGGCAGTGTTCAAAAGGTCGGTGACGCCATCATCAGAGGCAAAGGCTTCGGCCCTAGCGATCAGGGCGCGACGGTCGGATGCGGCAGGGATCAGCCCGATCAGCGAGACGGCATCCTGGTTGCGCAGCATTTCGATCGAAAAAGCAGGCGGCGCGACATCGCTGGGCGGGCGCACCGACATATTGTCAACGACGCGCGCGCCATCCACGGCCGTCGCGGCGGCGGACATGGCATGCAGGCGCGAGACTTCGGTTGGGGCTTCGCCCTCGATCACCACTTGCAGCCCGTCGGCCAGCACCGTGGCCCAATCCATGCCCTGCGCGTCCAGCGCCTCGCGCACCTCGTCTGCCGAGCTATCCTCGACCAGAATCACCGCTCCACGCGCGCCAAGCGCGCAAACCCCGGCTGCAACGACGAAGGCCAAGGATTGATAGGTGATACGCGGTAAGGGCATGAGGCTTATAAATCTGTTGAGCAATGGGGGCGTGATAGGCGCTTACCCGATGTGGATCAATTGTAGCGCCAGTGCGCAGGCGGAAAACAGCACAAACAGCAGCCCGGCATCACGGTTCGCCCTGAAAAGACGCAATAAAACGGCGCTATTCTTGGCGTCAAAGCGGCGCATTTGCCAGATCAGATGGCCGCCAAGCGCGATGGGCGCCAAAAGTGCCACGAATGTGATCGCCGCGCCCGCGCCGAGGGTGGTGCCAAAGGTGGCAATCGCCGTCAGCGCTACGGTCAGCGCCGCAAAAATCGCCAGCCAGCGCGGGGTGTCATCACCGAACAGACGCGCGGTCGATTTCACGCCAATCAAGGCGTCATCCTCGAAATCCTGATGGGCGTAAATCGTGTCGTAGAACAGCGTCCAGGCGATACCGCCAAGGTAAAGCACAACCGGCTGCCAGCCAAGGCTGCCCGTATGCGCCGTCCAGCCGACCAGCGCACCCCAGTTGAACGCAATCCCCAGAAACGCCTGCGGCCACCATGTGAACCGCTTGGCAAAGGGATAGACCACCACCGGCACCAGCGCGAGGACCCCCAGCGCGACGGTCGCAATGTTGAACGTGAACAGCACGGCGGCCGAGATCAGCACCTGCACCGCCATCCAAACGGCGGCCCCGCGCACGCTCACCTGACCCGATGGGATCGGGCGCAGCGCGGTGCGGGCGACTTTGCCATCGATATGGCGGTCGGTGATATCGTTCCAGGTGCAGCCCGCGCCCCGCATCAGCAGCGCGCCGATGGCGCAGCCCACCGCGATCCACAGATCAAACCAGCCAAAGCGCCCATCCGACAGGGCGGCCAGCAGCAGCGACCACCAGCAGGGCAACAGCAGCAGCCACGTGCCAATCGGCCGGTCGATCCGCGACAGCCGCAGCCACGGGCGCAGGGCCAGTGGTGCGCGATCGACCCAGTTGCCGGTGCTATCGGCAACGGCTGCTGTTGCCTCTGGCGTGTTGGCGGCGCTGCGCATATCTCTATTCCTATGACAAGCAAGATCCGCCTCTTTGTAGACCATCCTCTCGGGCCGGGGCAAACCGTTCCGCTGAATGCCGATCAGGCGAATTACCTGTTCAACGTCATGCGCTTGCAGCCCGGCACTGTGTTGTCGCTGATCAACGGCCGTGACGGGGAATGGGACGCGAGCGTGGTCAGCGCCGCCAAACGCCATGGCACGTTGCTGGCCAGCCGCCAGACGAAACCGCTGCAACTGCCGCCCGATTTGTGGCTGGCCTTTGCGCCGATCAAAAAGACGCGCACCGATTTCATTATCGAAAAAGCGACCGAGCTGGGCACCGCGCGCATGATCCCGATCCTGTCGGATCATACCAATTCCGAACGCGTCCGTGTCGACCGCCTGCAGGCGCATGTGATCGAGGCGGTCGAGCAATGCGGCGGCACCGCGCTGCCCGAAGTGGCCGATCCCGTCGCGCTATCGGCGTTCCTTGATCATTTCCCCGCAGGGCGCACCCTGTGGTTCTGTGACGAGGCGCTGGTCGGGCAGCCGTCGGGTTTTCCCGCAGACGCGACCGCCGGCCCCGCCTGTATCCTGATCGGGCCCGAGGGCGGCTTTTCTGCGCGCGAACGCGACCGCCTGCGCACCTTGCCCTTTGCGCGTTCCATTGCCCTTGGTCCCCGGATTTTGCGCGCCGATACGGCGGCGCTTGCGGCCTTGACCCTGTGGCAAGCCGGCCTTGGCGATTGGAACAGCCATGGCTAGGCCGCGATTTGAACCCAAACGCTGGGCCGAGGTTTTCGCAGGCCTGATCGTCATAGCGGCTGCGGGCTGGTGGCTGAACAACAGCTTTGGTCTGTCGCGGATCGCGGGCTGGCTGGGGCTGGGCCTCGGCGCGGCGCTGATCTGGGTCGGCATCCAGCGCCTGCGCTTTGGCAGCCACAGCGGCGGTCTTGGCGTGGTGCAATTGGACGAGCGTCGCCTGACCTATTTCGGTCCCCTGACCGGCGGCACAATTGATTTAGACGATCTGGTGCGCCTTGAATACGACGGCACGGCGCGCCCGCCCCATTGGGTGATGACCGCACGCGGCGCGCAGATGCTTGCCGTGCCGATAGATGCCGAGGGCGCGGATCTGCTGTTCGACGCCTTTACGGCCCTTCCGGGTATCAGCAGCACGCGGCTGGCGCAGGCCTCGGCCGCGCGAAACCGTGATCGGACAACCTTATGGCACATCTGACCTGCCATTGACTTGTCCGGCAGTTTTCTTCACCTCTTCGCAACCCACGGGGCAACCCGTTCTTTCTCATCCTTCAGGAGCGCAGCATGTCTATTCCGCAATCTGGTGGCGGCCCAATCGAGCGGCCCGAACAACTCGCGGAATTTCTGGCAAAGGGCTGTAAACCCAAGGAAAACTGGCGCATCGGGACCGAGCATGAAAAGTTCGGTTTTGTGACAGCGGATCATGCACCGCTGCCTTATGCCGGAATCAACCAGATCATGACCCGCCTGATCGACCGTTTCGGTTGGTCCGCAGTGACCGAGGGCGACAGCCTGATCGGCCTGAAACGCAATGGCGCGAATATCTCGCTGGAACCCGGCGGGCAGTTTGAGCTGTCCGGCGCGCCGCTGGAAAACATCCATCAGGTGCGGGACGAGCTGCAAAACCATCTGGACGAGGTGGCCGCCGTCACCGCCGATATGGGCGTGGGTTTCATGGGCATCGGCGCCGCCCCGATCTGGAGCGAGGCCGCCATGCCGGTCATGCCCAAGGGCCGCTATCGCCTGATGACCGATTACATGGGCCGCGTCGGCACGCACGGCACGCAGATGATGTATCGCACCTCGACCGTGCAAGTGAACCTCGACTTTGGGTCCGAGGCGGACATGGTGCAAAAGATGCGCGTCGCGCTGGCGCTGCAACCTGTGGCGACGGCGCTGTTTGCCAGCTCGCCCTTTTTTGATGGCGCGTTGAACGGCCACCGCAGCTGGCGCTCGCGCATTTGGCGGGGCCTTGATGATAGCCGCACGGGGATGCTGCCGTTTGCATTTGACCCGGGCTTTGGTTTTCAACGCTATGTCGACTGGGTGTTGGATGTGCCGATGTATTTCGTCTATCGCGACGGCAAATATATCGATGCCTTGGGGCAGTCGTTCCGCGATTTCCTGAAAGGCCAGTTGCCCGCGCTGCCGGGCGAGGTGCCGACCCTGTCCGACTGGGCCGATCATCTGACCACCGTCTTCCCCGAAGCGCGCCTGAAGCAATTCATCGAGATGCGCGGCGCAGATGCGGGCGATCAGGCCCATCTGGTTGCATTGCCTGCGTTTTGGGTGGGTCTGACCTATGATCAGACCGCGCTGGATGCCGCAAGCGATCTGATCAAGGGGCTGAATGCCGAGACTCGCGAAGGGCTACGCGTCGCCGCCTCGGAAAAGGCGCTGGCCGGCGAGGCGGGCGGCGTCAAGCTGCACCAGCTTGCGCTGGAGGCGGTAAAGATCGCCGAAGCCGGTCTGATCGCGCGCGGTCTTGGCGAGGAGATTTTCCTGCAGCCATTGATCGAGAATGTGCAAAAGGGCGAGGTGCAGGCTGATCGCCTTATCGCCGCCTATGAGGGCGAATGGGGCCGCGACCTGACCAAAGTCTACGCCGCGACCCGCCTGTAACTACTTTTTACCGATCTTCGATTCGGTGCCCGCGATCAGGCGGGAGATATTCTCGTGGTGGCGCCAAAAGATCAGCGCCACCAGCACGATCATCAGCATCACAATATGACCGTTGCCGGTGAACCAGGCGAAAACCGGCGTCAGCAGCGCGGCGGTCAGCGCCGCAGCGGATGAATAGCGCAGTGCAAAGGCCATGATCAGCCATGTCGCTGCGGCCAACAGACCGACGGGCCAGCTCAGCGCCAGCGCCACGCCAAAGAAGGTCGCGACGCCCTTGCCGCCCTTGAACCCCAGCCAGACCGGAAAGCAGTGACCGATAAAGGCTGCAAGGGCCGCAATCTGCGCCGCATCCTCGCCCGCAATCGCACGGGCCAGCAGCACCGCAACCGCGCCTTTCAGCCCGTCCAGCAGCAGCGTCAGCGCTGCGGCCTTTTTATTGCCGGTGCGCAGCACATTCGTCGCGCCGATATTGCCCGAACCGATCTGACGCAGATCGCCCAGGTTCATGACGCGCGCGACCAAAATGCCAAACGGCACCGACCCCAGCAGATAGCCGAACACCGCACATAGCAGGATCACGGTGGGGGATGAGACAAGCTCGGGCATCAATTCTCTCCGAAAATGCGGGTGCCTGCGACCCAAGTGCCGCGGACGCGGCCTTGCAGGCGGGCGCCGTCAAAGGGGGTATTCTTGGATTTCGATTGCAGCAAGAACCGGTCCAGAATGAAGGGCGCATCCGCGTCGAACAGCACGAGGTCCGCGGGCGCGCCAACAGCCAGACGGCCGCTCTCCAGCCCCAGCCGCTTGGCCGGGTTCAGCGCAAGGGCGCGGAACAGTTGCGGCAAGGTCAGGTTGCCCGCATGATACAGGCGCAGGCTGGCGGGCAGCAGGGTTTCCAAGCCCACGGCACCGCTGGCGGCCACCTCGAACGGCAGACGCTTGCTTTCCTCGTCCTGCGGTGTGTGCATCGAACAGATGATGTCGATGAGGCCCGAACCCACGGCCTCGATCGCGGCAAGGCGGTCTTCTTCGGCGCGCAGCGGCGGCGTCATCTTAAAGAACGTGCGGTAATCGGCGACGTCCATCTCGTTCAGCGTCAGGTGGTGGATCGAGATGCCCGCCGTGATATCCAGCCCGTTGTCCTTGGCGCGCTTTAGCGCGGGCAGGGCGCGGGCGGTGGTGATCTGATCGATATGGAGGCGCGCGCCGGTCATCTCCAGCAGCGCGATATCGCGATCAAGGCCCATCCGTTCCGCCATGGGCGAGACCGAAGGCAGCCCGCGCAAGCTGGCAAAGGCGCTGGAGGTCGCCGCCGCGCCCACAGACAGGCCCGGTTCCTGCACATGCGAAATCACCAGCGCGCCCAGCGATTTGGCATAGGTCAGGGCGCGCGAATAGACACGGGTGTTGGTCGCGACGTGATCGCCATCGGTAAAGGCGACCGCGCCCGCATCTTGCAAAAAGCCGATCTCGGTCATCTCGCGGCCTGCGCGGCCCTTGGTCAGGGTGGCCATTGGCAGCACGCGCACACGGGCCGCAGATCCGGCGCGCTTGGCGACGAATTCCAGAATTTCGGGCGTATCGATAACGGGATCGGTGTCGGGGCGGGTGACAATCGTCGTCACACCCCCCGCGGCCGCCGCGCGCCCGGCCGAGGCAAAGCTTTCCTTATGCCGCTCGCCCGGCTCGCCAACCTTGACGCCAATATCGACAATGCCGGGCGCAAGGCAAAGCCCGCCCGCGTCGATCACATCGGCATCACTTACGTCGATACTGTCCGCAATCTCGGCGAGCAGGCCGCCATGCAGACGCACAGCGCCCAGTGTGGTGGTGCCAGCTTCGGGGTCGATCAGCAGGGCATTGGTGATAATCGTGTCGCGCATATCCATGCCCCCTTAAACCATCGTGCCGTCGGCGGCGGCGCTGCCACGGCGCGCGCGCAGGTTGCGCGCCAGCAGATCCATCGCCGCCATCCGCACCGCGACGCCCATCTCGACCTGCGCCTGAATGACCGAGCGGTGGATGTCATCGGCAATCGTGCCGTCGATTTCGACGCCGCGATTCATCGGGCCGGGGTGCATCACGATCGCATCTGTTTTCGCCGCCGACAGCTTGTCCGCGTCCAAGCCATAGCGGTGGTAATATTCGCGTTCGGACGGGATAAAGCCGCCGTCCATCCGCTCACGCTGCAGGCGCAGCATCATCACGACATCGGCGCCCTGCAGACCCGCGCGCATATCGTCATAGATCTCGACGCCCATGTCTTTGAATGCGCCGGGGATCAGCGTTGGCGGCCCGACAAGGCGCACGCGGTTGCCAAGTTTCCCCAGCAGCAGAATGTTTGAGCGCGCTACGCGGCTATGGGTCACATCACCGCAGATGGCCACGCTTAGCCCCTCGATCCGGCCCTTGGCGCGGCGAATGGTCAGCGCGTCCAATAGCGCCTGCGTCGGGTGTTCATGCTTGCCGTCGCCCGCGTTCAGCACCGCGCAATCGACCTTTTGCGCCAGCAGATCCACCGCGCCCGAATGCGGGTGGCGCACCACCAGCAGATCGGGGCGCATCGCGTTCAGCGTCAGCGCAGTGTCGATCAGCGTCTCGCCTTTTTTCACACTGGATGTCTGCATCGACATGTTCAGAACATCGGCACCCAGACGCTTGCCCGCCAGCTCGAAACTCGACTGCGTGCGGGTCGAGTTTTCAAAGAACATATTGATCTGCGTCATGCCCGCCAGCACATCGCGACGGGTATTGCCGCGCCGGTTGCTGGCGGCATAGCTATCCGCAAGATCGATGATGGTGGTAATCTCGTCCCGGTCGAGGGGCTCGATCCCCAGCAAGTGGTTGGCGCGAAAGCTCATGCGGATCTCCTGCTGCGGACTACTGCGGCCGCTTATAGGAGCCTATCGCCACACCAGCAAGATTCAGTAGTCGCGCAAAAAGACGCGGCCCGCATCGCAGGCGGCGCGGCAATCACTGGCGTCATTGCCGATGTCGAACATATCCATGATCGGATGCGCGCCAACCCCTTCGAAACGCGCGTCATCGCAGACCTGATTGCGCGAATAGGGGCCGGAATCGTCGCCAAAGTCGATGGCACTGCATTGTGTCGCGCTGCGCGCCTGATTGGCGTTCCACAGGCGCACCTCGCCCGACAGATACAGCGCGGCGCAATCGGTCGCATCCTTGCCGACGTGGTCATAGGTCAACAGCGTCGCCATACCGGGGCCGAAAAAGCGGCGATCATCGCATTCGCCGTCATTCGCCCAAGAGCTGCTGTCGTCGCCAAAGTCGATATTATCGATCACCCTTGCCTCGGGCAGCGTCGGTTTGGGGTGGGTAATCTCGTCAGGGGCCTCTGCCAGCAGCCAGATCTGTTCCTCGGCGTATAGCGCACGGCAATCGGTGGCGTCCTTTAGCACATCGATTACTACGGTCAGATCAGCGCTGCCCGGCCCGATAAAGCGCGGATCGTCGCATTCACCATCGCGTGGCCATGCGCCGCTGTCATTGCCGAAGTCGATCGAGGCAATGGGGCTGCGATCTTGGGCCAATGCGGGCAAAGCCATGCTGGATGCCGCCACAAATGCCAGCCCGATCAAAAGATTACTGCGCAAGATCGCCTCCTTGGTGGCACGGTTTGCCCGAATTTAAGGCACAGTAACCGCGGGCGGGGTGCGGGGGCAAGGTTTGTGCATCCCGTTGCTGAAACAGGCATTAACCATTGTGGAAGGTTGCATTGCCGCGCTTGCGTCGTCATATAGGGCCAAAGGCCGCAGACACCTTGGTGAGAGATGAATTACCTCGATTTCGAAAAACCCCTCGCAGAGATTGAAGGCAAGGCCGAAGAATTGCGCGCTATGGCGCGTGCGAATCCCGAAATGGATGTCGAGAAAGAGGCAGCAGCCCTCGACAGAAAAGCGGGTGAGCTGCTGGTGCAGCTTTACGCAGGCCTGTCGCCCTGGCGCAAAACCCAAGTGGCGCGCCATCCCGAGCGCCCGCATTGCGTTGATTATATCAACGCTTTGTTCACCGATTACACGCCGCTGGCGGGCGACCGGAACTTTGCTGACGATCTGTCGGTGATGGGCGGTCTTGCGCGTTTTAACGGCAAACCCGTCGTGGTCATCGGCCATGAAAAGGGCAACGATACCAAATCGCGCATCGTGCATAACTTTGGCATGGCCCGCCCCGAGGGCTATCGCAAAGCGATCCGCCTGATGGATATGGCCGACCGTTTCGGCCTGCCTGTCATCAGCTTTATCGACACGCCCGGCGCCTATCCGGGCAAAGGCGCTGAAGAGCGTGGCCAGTCCGAGGCGATTGCGCGCTCGACTGAAAAATGCCTCGCGCTGCGGGTGCCGCTGGTGTCGATCGTGATCGGTGAGGGTGGTTCGGGCGGTGCTGTCGCCTTTGCGACCGCCAACCGCGTCGCGATGATGGAACATTCGATCTATTCGGTCATCTCGCCCGAGGGTTGCGCCTCGATCCTGTGGAAGGATTCGAATAAGATGCGCGAAGCCGCCGAGGCGCTGCGCCTGACCGCGCAAGACCTGCAAGAGCTGGGCGTCTGCGATTGGGTCATCCGCGAGCCTGTCGGCGGTGCGCATCGCGCGCCTTTGGATGCGATCAAATCGGTCGGCCTCGCGATCGAGACGATGCTGGGTGACCTCGGCACACGTTCGGGCGACGATCTGCGTCAGGGCCGTCGCAAAAAGTTCATCGGCATGGGGGCCAAGGGCCTCGCCGCGTAACTGAAACACCGGTTCACGGCTGTTTTTCGCCAATTCACGGATTTTTACTAATTCACAAGGCGCGGCGCTGGATCAGCCCGCGCCTTGTGCTATTGCAGGTCTGAACAATTTTTCAGCACGAGTTGACCAATGGCCCCTTCCAAAAGCTCCGAACGGATCGAATATGTCGTGGAAGGGGGGCACCGCCTCTCTGGCGAGATTGAACCCTCGGGAAACAAGAACGCAGCTTTGCCGATCATCGCAGGCGCGCTTGTAACCGACCAGCCGGTTGAACTGACCAATGTCCCGCGTATTCGTGATGTCGAGGCGCTGATCGAACTGATCAAAACCCTTGGGGTCGAGGCTGAATGGACCGGCCCGAACGCTTTGCGCATTCATGCCCGCACCGTGCAGCCGACGCAGCTTGACCCGATTCTGTGTGCGCAGATCCGTGCCTCGATCCTGCTGGCGGGGCCGGTGCTGGCGCGCTGCGGGAATATCACGTTGCCCCCGCCCGGCGGCGATGTGATCGGCCGCCGCCGTCTGGACAGCCACTTCCTTGCGCTGCGCCAACTGGGGGCAGAAATCACGCTGGATCAGGACTTTACCTTTACCACGAACGGCCTGATCGGCGCGGATGTGTTCTTGGACGAGCCGTCTGTCACGGCCACCGAAAACGCCCTTTGTGCGGCCGTCGCAGCCAAGGGCACCACCGTCCTGCGTAACTGCGCATCCGAGCCGCATGTCCAGGATCTGGCACATTTTCTGAACGGGATGGGTGCAAAGATCACGGGCATCGGCTCGAACTGCATGACGATCGAGGGTGGCCTGCCGCTGGGCGGCACCAGCTTCCGCATCGGGCCCGATCATATCGAGGTCGGCTCGCTGATCGGTCTTGCCGCCGCGACGAATTCGGACCTGCGCATCAAGAACGCCGGCGTCGAGCATTTGCGCTCGACCCTGATGGGCTTTGAAAAGCTGGGGATCGTCTGCCAGATCGAAGGGGATGACCTGATCATCGCATCGGGTCAGGCGAAAAAATCCAGCCCGATTTCGGTGGCCATGTCCCCAAGATCGAGGACCAGCCCTGGCCCGCATTCCCCGCCGATACCATGTCCATCGCCATCGTCACCGCCACCCAATG
The DNA here is from genome assembly GCF_000223375.1 of Ketogulonicigenium vulgare WSH-001. Taxonomy (NCBI): domain Bacteria; kingdom Pseudomonadati; phylum Pseudomonadota; class Alphaproteobacteria; order Rhodobacterales; family Roseobacteraceae; genus Ketogulonicigenium; species Ketogulonicigenium vulgare. The sequence goes on from NC_017384.1 coordinate 158,770, forward strand.
CGAGGGTATGGTGCTGATGTTCGAAAAGATGTTCGAATCGCGGATGTTCTTTGTCGATAAGCTGATCGGCATGGGCGCGCGCATCGTGCTGTGCGACCCGCACCGCGCGGTGATCTCGGGGCCTGCGCAGCTGCGCGGCTCGCGTCTGGAAAGCCCCGATATCCGTGCCGGTATGGCGATGCTGATCGCGGCGATGGCGGCGGATGGCACATCGACCATCAACAACGCCCAGCAGATCGAACGCGGTTATGAGCGGATTGACGAGCGCCTCAATGCCATCGGCGCCCGTATCAAACGCATTCCGGCGCGGGATTAATCCCGCGCGCGGGCAGCTTCGGCGCGCAGGTTCGCCGAGGCTGTCTCGACCGCCGTCTCAAGCTGCTTCAGCATGTCGGCGCCCTCTAACCCTGCGGGGATTGCGGGCAGGAATTCCATCACAGCGGTACCCGGATAGCGCAGAAAGCTGCGCTTGGGCCAGAATGTGCCGTGGTTGACCGCGACGGGGACGCAAGCCGTGCCCATCTCCTGATAAAGCGTCACAATACCGCCTTTATAGGGGCGCTTTTCACCCGGTGCGACGCGCGTGCCCTGCGGGTAGATGATCAACTGACCGGGATCGGCGCGGCCCGAGATGACTTCTTCTTTCATTTTGCGGATCGCCTGACGCCCCTTGCCGCGATCAACCGGGATGCAGCCCAGACGCAGCGCATATTGCCCGACGATGGGGGTATAAAGCAGCTCGCGCTTCATTACGAATTTCGGGCGGGGCAGGACGGATAGCTGCATGATGATATCCATGAAGCTTTCGTGCTTTGAGCCCAGCAGGATCTCGCCTTGCGGGATCTCGCCGCGGATCTCGGTCTTGATGCCTGCCGCAAAGGCCAAAGCCCAGCGGGTGTAATTGGCAAAGGCGCGCGCACCGGCGATTGCGCCTTTGTTGGAAAACAGCGCCCAAGGTGCAAAGACGATGCCAACAACGGCCATGCCGCCATACATCAGCACCTGAAACAGCGCCGAGCGCAGCCATAGAATGATCGTCTTCATGATTGTTCCCGCAGGTGGCGCCGGGTTGCGGCGCGCGTCGAAAAATAACCCGCCATCGCGGCAAGGATTGGAATAAGTAGCGACCAAAGCCAGTCCGCCCCGGCAAAGCTGAGGCCGGTCAGAAAGCCGCCATCGCCGCCGCCGTCCGGCATCAGCAAAATCGCTGTGACACCGACCAAGGTGCCGCCCGCCGCGCCCAGCAGGGCCCGCAGGGTGAAACGGCGAATGAATGCGCCCGCGATATAGCTGTCACGCGCCCCGACCAGACGCAACACGCGGATCACTTGGGCGTTGGCGGCCAGCGCGGCCTGCGCCGCCAGCATGACCATCGCAGCGGTCGGGCCGCCGATCAACGCCAGCGCCGACAGGCCCAGCAGTCGCAGGCGCTGCGCCGATTGCAACAGCGGGGCGCGCCAACGGGAATGATCGTCCAGCACTGCACCGGGTACTTCGGCCTGCAGGCGGGCGCGCAGGCCAGCCGCGTCAAAACCGCCGTCCTCGGCCGCGATATCAATGATTTGCGGCAGCGGCAGGTTTTCAATCGGCGCGCCGGGGCCCAGCCAAGGTTCAAGCAGCAGGGCCTGTTCCTCGGGGCTCAGGCGGCGATATTCGGCAATACCGGGTGTTTGGCCAAGGACGCGCAGCGCGGTGGCGACCTGCGCCTCGACCTCGTCGGCCGGGGCCGAGACGCGCAGCGTTGCGCTGCGGGCAAGTTCATTTGACCAGCGGTCGGCAAGGCGGTCGGTCGCCAGCATGAACGCCAGTGCAAAGACGGCCAGAAAGGCCATAGCAAAGGCGGTAAAAGTGGTCAGCCGCGCGGTAAAGCCGGTGGGCGGGACGGCGCGGTCAGCCTCGGGGTTGCCGGTCAGCAGGGCCAGCAGGCGGCGCATGATATCGCTCATAGATCCGCCCCCGCAGATTGCAGGCGGCGATCGCGCAGGCGCAGGATGCGCACCGGCACATGAGCCTTTGCCGCGCGGATCAGGTTCAGGTCGTGGGTTGCGACCAGCACGGCTTTGCCCATGCGGTTCAACTCGACCAGCAGCATAAGCAGGCGCTGGGACATTTCCCAGTCGATGTTGCCCGTCGGCTCATCCGCTAGAATCACATCGGGCGATGAGATCACTGCGCGGGCGAGGGCGGCGCGTTGTCGCTCGCCCCCCGACAGTTGCGGCGGCAATTGACCGACCTGCGCTGTCAGGCCAACCCAGGCCAGCAGATCGGGCAGGTAATCGGCGCCCTCGGCCTTGCGGCCCGCGACGGTCATCGGCAGCATGATATTCTCGCCCAGGGGCAGATGGTCAAGGAACTGGCAATCTTGGTGTACAACGCCGATCTTGCGGCGCGCCTCGGCCACACCGTCGCGACCGATACGGGACGCATCTTCGCCAAAGATGGACACGGCGCCTTCGGTTGCGATCAATTCGCCATAGCAGAGTTTCAGCAGGGTTGTTTTTCCTGCGCCCGAAGGGCCGGTCAGAAAATGGAAAGACCCCGGTTGCAGCGCCAGCGATACGCTGTTGAACAGCTCGGCTCCGCCGTAGGAATAGGCGACATTGCGCAGCTCGATCACGGTTATACCCTTTTGCCTGTTGCAGCCCTTGTGCCTTGAACGGGCGCGGGTTTCAATCTTTGCCGTAGCCCTGCGCGTCAGGGTTGGCGGGCGGTTGCGCAGTTGTTAGGGTGGCGACAAATCGCGGCGGCATCGCCATCCGCGCATAAGGAGTGGAACATGCGGCTTGTCTGCCCCAATTGCGGCGCAACCTATCAGGTAGCTGGCGACCTTATCCCCGCCGACGGGCGCGATGTCGAATGTTCGGCCTGCGGTCACGGCTGGCTGGCCTTTGCGCCGGTTGCCGAATCGTTGCTGCCCGCGCCTTTGCCGCAATCCACCGTCACCCCCGAAGTGGCCGAGATCCTACGTGCCGAGGCCGCACGCGAGACCCGTGTCCGCGCGGATGAGCGCGCCGAGGAGCGTCAGGTCGCGCAAGATCGCGGACCGGTCGCTGAAAAGCCAGCCAACGAAGATCAAACACCCGTGCCGCCGCCGCTGTTTCGCCCCGCCACCAAGGCCGAGGCAGAGGCCGCCGCCGCGGCGCGGGCTGCGGCCGCTGCGGCAAAGGCGCGTGATGTGGTGTCCGCTGATGTGCGGCCCGTGTCGCAGGCGGCTGCGGTGAAAACGCCCGCCGCGCCCTTACCGGCAGAGCCTGTGAAAGATCCGGGCGCGCATGGCGGGTTTCTGATCGGGTTTTTGGCGGCGGGCGGCATCGCGCTGGTCGGTGTGTTGACCTATCACGGCGCGCCCGCGTTGATGCAAAGCTGGCCCGAAAGCGCGCCCTATCTGCAACCCTATGTCAGCACGATCGACGGCTGGCGTATCTGGTTGCAAGATCAGGCAACGGCGCTGACGACCCCCTAATTATTCCTCAAGCAGGCGGCGCAGGTAGTCGAGTTCTTCCTCGGCGCGCTCACGCTCGCCCGCGCGGCGGCGCAGCTCGTTCAGGATATCGTCAGCGCGGCGCTGGCCGTTTTCGGGCACGGCATTTTCACGCTCGCCCTGCGGCCCGCCAGCACCACCGCCGCGACCCAGCGGATCGTTGCGCTGCGGCGCGCTGGCGCTGGGGTTATCCTCGCCCTGCCGGTATTCGCCGCTTTCGCCTTGTTGTTGCTGGTTGATCGCCTCGCGCATGGCCTGCATGCCCTCGCGCAGCGCGTCCAAAGCTGCCCCTTGTTGGTCGATCGCCTCGGGCAGATTGCCCTGTTCGATGGCGCGTTCAGCATTTTCCATCGCGCCTTCAGCGCGGTCCAGCGCCTCTGCGGCGCGGTCCGCGCTTTCGCCTTCGACCTCGGGCAGGGCATCGCGCAATGTCTCGAGCTGATCGCGCAAAGCGCGCTGCGCACCGCCAAGGTCGGGCCCGTCCTGCGGATCGCCCGCGCCAGGGCCGCCGGTGCCGCCCTCGGATGGCTGATCGGGATCGGCGCCGCCACCTTGACCCTGCATGTCGGGATTGTCGCCGGGCTGGCCTTGGCCGCCTTCATTGGCTCCCTCATCAGCGCCTTCGTCTGGACTTTGATCTGTGCCCTCATCGGGCGTGGGTTGCTGGCCTTGCTGGCCGCGGTTGCGGCCGAATTCTTCCTGCATCTGGCGGAAGGTCTCGTCCGACAACTGCTGCTGGTTGCGCAGCGTATCTTGCAGATCCTGCATCGCGCCGCCTTGGCCCTCGCCATCGCGGGACTCGCCACCTTCGCCTTCCTGCATTTGCAGGTTTTCCAGCAGCTCGTTCAACTGCTCCATCAACTGGGCCGCCTCAGCCATGCGGCCTTCGTTCATCAGCTCTTGGATGCGGTCCATCAGCGCCTGAATCTGGTCTTGGGTGACGGTCTGTTGTTCGCCCTGATCACGCGGCGGCTGGTCGAGGGTCGATTCGCCCGGCACCATGTTTTCCGCCAGCATATCCAGATAGGCCTCGGTCGCGGCGCGTAGCTCGTCCATCAATTCCTGAATTTCGGCGGCGGACGCGCCCGAGCGCATCGCCTCGTCCAGACGCTCTTGCGCGCGGCGCAGGCGTTCGCGGGCATCCGACAGGGCGCCTTCCTCGAACTGGATGGCGATTTCCCACAAAAGCTGTGCAACTTCAGGCACGTCCACAGTGTCACGCGTCATCATCCGGATCGCATAGGATAGGCGCAGCTGCGTGTTGCGGTTGGTGATCAGCGTTTCGGGCTGGAAATAGATCGCGCGCAAAAGGCCAAGCACACGCGGCTGATTATCGACCGACCACAGCAGATCGCGGCGCTGCTCGGCAATCGCGCGGGCGACCGGCTGGAAGAACCGCTTGCCGGGCAGGGTCATCTCGATCATCGCCGAGCGTCCGACCTGTCCCGCCGCATCCACAACCTCGGCCTGCACGGTGACCGGCAGGCCGGCAAAAACATGCTGCGACAGGGTGTCTGTGACATCGCCGGTGATCTCGCGCCGCGCGCCGGTAAAGGGCAGCGGCAGGTCCAGCACCACGGGATCAGTCGCCGAGGGCGCGGCAGCAAGTCCGTAAAGCCGCTCGACCTTATCCAGATCCAGGCTGATCGTCACATGGCCGCCGGTAATGGCGTAATCGTCAAAGGCGGTGAAGGGCCACTGAAAGCGGCCATCCGCATCGGCGGTGCGCTCGTCCAGCAGGGTGATTTCGGGCGGCTGGTCCGGCAGCATACCGATATCCCACTCGGCCCCCGGCGCTCCGTTGATGATCAGCGATCCATCTTGGGCGACGGTGAAAATCTGCTCGGGCGCTTGGGGGTCTTGCGGTGCTGAAACGGTCTGCTCCACCGACAGCGTGCCTGCCGCATCATAGAGGTTCAGCTGAATCCGCGTGCCCTCGGGCAGATCCATCGCGCCTTCGGGCTGATCGCCAAGGTAAAGGGTCGGAAGGCCGGTGAATGTGGGCGGTGTCGCCCAGCCTTCCCAACTGGCCAGCGGATAATCCGTGCCGCTAAAGCCGGGCAGATCGGGCGTCACGACAGGCCCGCCGCGCTGGCCGAATATCGCAGCCCCGACCAGTGCGACCAGCGCCAGATGGCGCAGGCCCAGCCGGTCACGGCCCGCCAGATCAAACTGCGGCCAGCCCGCTTTTGCACCGCCCGCCGCCGCAATCATGCGCCGCAGATGCGCCCGCCACAAAGCCTGTGCCGCCGGATCATTCAGGCCGGTCGCCTGCGCATCCAGCAGCGCCGCCAGCGGCTGATTGGGGATGGCGCGGTCAAGGCGTGCGATGACCGCTGCAGTGGTTGGCGCGCGATAGCGGCGAAGGCCAAGGACCAACGCCCCCAGCATCGCCAAGACGCCTGCGCCCAGCAGGTAAAAGACCCAAGGCCCGCGCCAGCCTGATAGCCACAGCGCCAAAGTCAGCGCAAAGGCGACCCAAAGCGGCCAAAAGGCGCGGGCGGCGGCCTCTGCCTTCAAGGCCAAGCGAGACAGGCGCAGCGGCCAGTCCAGCCCTGCGTCCAGTGCGATCAGTGCGCGCTCGGGCGGTGCGCGGCGATCAACGGGGCTGGAGCGCTTGGCAAACAGGGCAGGTCTCCTTTACAGCACCGCGATTAAAGCCACAGGGTCAAAGCCATGCGGGGATCGTATCGCGGGCGATCATCTCCTCATAGCTGGGGCGGGGCCGGATAACTGCGAATTGATCGCCGTTCACAAGCACCTCGGGCACCAGCGGGCGCGAGTTATATTCCGACGCCATAACGGCACCATAGGCCCCGGCGGACCGGAACGCCACCAGTTCCCCCGCATTCAAGGGTGCCATGGCGCGTCCCCGCGCAAAGGTATCGCCGGTCTCGCAGACCGGCCCCACCACGTCGTAAACCGTGCTGGGCGCAAGGCTTTCATCGACGGGGATAATATCGTGATGCGCCTCATACATGGCGGGGCGGATCAGGTCGTTCATCGCGGCATCGACGATCAGGAAACGGCGATCCTCGCCCTCTTTCACATAGATGACGCGGCTGACCAGCAGGCCGGCATTGCCCGCGATCAGGCGACCGGGTTCGATCTCGATCTCGACATCCAGATGGCCCAGCGTCTCGCGCACCATCGCGCCATATTCGGACGGCAGGGGCGGCGCGGAATTATCGCGACGATAAGGAATGCCAAGGCCGCCGCCCAGATCCAGACGGCTGATCGTGTGACCCTCGGCGCGCAGCACTTCGGTCAGTTCGGCGACTTTTTGATAGGCGGCGCGGAAGGGCGCAAGGTCAGTCAGTTGCGATCCGATATGCACGTCGATCCCGACCACTTGAATGCCGGGCAGGCTGGCGGCAAAGGCGTAAACGGCCTGCGCGCGCGAGATCGGGATGCCGAATTTGTTTTCCGACTTGCCGGTCGCGATTTTGGCATGGGTATGGGCGTCGACATCGGGGTTCACGCGTACGGCGACCGGGGCGATCAGCCCCAGTTCCGATGCGATGTCCGAGATCGCCTGCAGCTCAGGCTCGCTCTCGACGTTGAACTGACGGATGCCGCCCAGCAAGGTCGTGCGGATTTCCTCGCGCGTTTTGCCGATGCCGGAAAAGACGATGCGCTCGCCGGGCACACCCGCCGCCTTGGCGCGCAGATATTCCCCCACCGAGACCACATCCATGCCCGCACCGAGGTCGCCCAGCGTTTTCAATACGGCAACGTTGGAATTCGCCTTGACCGCAAAGCACACCAGATGCGGCATGCCAGCCAGCGCGTCATCGAACAATTGGAAGTGACGCTTTAGCGTCGCGGTCGAATAGATGTAAACGGGCGTGCCGACCGCGCGGGCGATATCGGCCACGCTGACATCTTCGGCGAACAAGACGCCGTCACGGTAATTGAAATGATCCATGATCGCCCTTTAGCGGCTGATACCGACGGTAATCGTCTGGGAAATGGTGGTCGATGGGCCGGGCGCGATATTATCGCCCTGACGCCCACAGGCGGCGGTCAGCGCCAGAACGGCGATCAGCAGCGCCGCCCTCATAGCGCGTCTTTCCAGCGCTGGATCTGCGCGCGCACATTCGTAGGCGCGGTGCCACCGTAAGACGTGCGGCTGGCGACCGAGTTCTGCACGCCCAGCACGTCAAAGATATCGGCGCGGATACCGGCGTGGACGCCCTGCATATCGGCCAGCGTCAGGTCAGGCAGATCGCAGGCCTTGCCCTCGGCCAGCGCGACCAGCGTGCCGGTGACGTGGTGCGCATCACGAAACGGCAGGTTCAACTCGCGCACCAGCCAATCGGCCAGATCGGTCGCGGTCGAGAAACCGGTCGCAGCGGCCTTTTCCATCACATCGCGGTTGGCGGTCATGTCCGAGATCATCCCCGTCATCGCCGCCAGCGCCAGCATCAGATTGTCAGCGGCGTCAAAGACCTGCTCTTTGTCCTCTTGCATGTCCTTGGAATAGGTCAGCGGCAGGCCCTTCATCACGGTCATCAGGGCGACATTCGCGCCCATGATACGGCCGATCTTGGCGCGGATCAGCTCTGCCGCGTCGGGATTGCGCTTTTGCGGCATGATCGAGGAACCCGTCGACCAGCGATCCGACATGCGGACAAAACGGAATTGCGCGGTCGACCAGATGACCAGCTCTTCAGAAAGGCGCGACAGATGCATCGCGCAGATCGAGGCTGCCGCCAGATATTCCAGCGCAAAGTCGCGGTCTGATGTCGAATCGAGCGAATTGGCCGTCGGGCGGTCAAAGCCCAGCGCCGCTGCCGTCATATGACGGTCAATGGGGAAGGATGTGCCCGCCAGCGCCGCCGCGCCCAAGGGCGATTCGTTCATGCGCTTGCGCGCATCCGCAAAGCGCGAGCGGTCGCGCGCGAACATCTCGACATAGGCCATCAGATGGTGGCCGAGCGTGACGGGCTGCGCGACCTGCAAATGGGTAAAGCCGGGCATGACCCAATCGGCGGCAGCCTCGGCCTGCGCCAGCAGCGCCTGAATGATCGCCAGCAGCGCAGCATCCGCCGCATCGCATTGGTCGCGCACCCACAGGCGGAAATCGACCGCCACCTGGTCATTGCGCGAACGCGCAGTGTGCAGACGACCCGCAGGCTCGCCGATAATCTCTTTCAGGCGGGCCTCGACATTCATGTGAATATCTTCAAGAGCCGTTGAAAAGGCGAAATTTCCGCCCTCAATCTCTGACAATACGGTGAGGAGGCCTTCCCTGATGGCCTCGGCATCCTTATCGGTAATGATGCCTGTCGCGGCCAGCATCGCCGCATGGGCGCGCGAGCCTTCGATGTCTTGTCGGGCAAGCCGCTTGTCGAACCCGATCGAGGCGTTGATCGCCTCCATGATCGCGTCCGGGCCGGTGGCGAAACGCCCGCCCCACATGGCATTCGAAGTCTTGGTCATTGTCTATAGTCCTGAGGGGATCAGATGCGGAAACTGCTTTGGGCGCCTGTGTATACGGCGTTGACGCTGATGGCAAATGCGGCAATGGCCGATAACCTTGCTGATTTACGCGAAGGTGACATGCGCAAACTTGCTGTGCATGAACGGCCAGAGGCTGCGTCCGACGTCGCTTTCACCACCGAAGATGGTGCCTCCATCACCTTGCAGGATTTTCAGGGCAAAGTGACTTTGGTGAATTTCTGGGCAACTTGGTGCGCGCCTTGCCGGGTCGAGATGCCGACACTGGCCCATTTGCAGACCGAACTGGGTGGTGACGACTTTCAGGTGGTGACCATCGCCACCGGCCGCAACGAGCGCGACGGGATGGAGCGGTTCTTTGACGAGATCGGCGTCGACAACCTGCCGCTGCACACCGATCCGCGTCAGGCGCTGGCACGCTCGATGGGGGTGATGGGTCTGCCCGTGACGCTGATCATCGACCGCGAGGGGCGCGAAGTGGCCCGCCTGATGGGCGATGCCGATTGGGATAGCGATAGCGCGATGGCAATCATCCGCGCCGTTATCGCGCAATAAAAAGGGGGGGCTTCAGCCCCCCACACATCCCTGAATATCAATGGCGCCGCCCGGCGTCAGCACGGTAAAGCGCAGGCGGGACCGGTCGACGATCTGCGGCCCGCGCGGCATGAACATGTCCGCCTCGGCCCGCAGCAAATTGCCTTGGCGGGCGGTCTGCACCTCGCCGACATGAATACCGGGGGTGCCGGATTCGATCACTGTTACCTCGGGGGGTGCGCCGCGGGGAGCGGGGTGATCCATCGGAATGGCGGCGGATATCCGCATCCCGCGCGGGCCAAGGCGAAAATCGCATAGCACGGCGCCGACGCCCGCCTCGGTTGCGGTCATGGGGCGGTCGATCAGCGCAGCGGCGATCATCGGATCGCGCGCACCGCCTGCGGGCAGCACGGCATCAAAATCCAACCGCACGGGAATACAAATCTCTTTGCACACGCCGATTTCGACATCACCGGTGATCCGTGCAGGCGCACCGGGGTCGCTGAGTGCGAATTCAATCGGCAGCGTGACCGAGCCGATATAGCCGATCGTGCGCATACCTGCGGTTTCAAACACCTCGGGCACCGGCCATTGGAATGTGGCGTTGGTCACATTCTGTGTGCCTGACAGCAGGATTTGCGGCGGAATGCCCGCGTCCCCCGGCGCGCGCCAATAGGTCTTCCACCCCGGCGCCAGCGTGATCTGCACACCCGCGATCTGGGTGCCGCGATCCGTGCGCCAGCCGGGCAGGATGCGCATTTCGACCACATCGCGCAGATCCTCGGCCGCGGCGGGGGCGAGTGCGGCCCCCATTGCGAGCGGCATCAGCATCAAAGACAGGGCGAGCTTGCGTAAATTCATGCCACTGTCTTGCGGCAATTCAGCGCGTAATAAAAGTCACTTTGGCGCGAAACCCTGTGATCAGGGCTATTGCACAGGGGCGGTTGCGGTCACATCTTTAACCCATGGAACAGATTGACCAGAACCTGACCGGCAAGTTTTTGATTGCCATGCCTGATATGGCCGATGAGCCCTTTCGCCAAAGCCTGATCTATCTGTGTTCGCACGGGGATGACGGGGCGCTGGGGCTGATCGTGAACAAGCCGACCGAGGGGCTGAACCTGAATGCGGTGATGACGCATATGGGGATCGATGTCGCGCGGGGCGTGGCGGCCAAGGGCGGCCGCGCGCTGATGCGTTTTGGCGGCCCGGTCGAGCCCGGGCGCGGCTTTGTGCTGCACGGCCCCGATTACGAGGCGGATGAGGGCACGGTGAATGTCAGCGATGCCATCCGCATGACCGCCTCGCGCGAGATATTGGAACAGGTGGCGATGGGCAGCGGCCCACAGCGTGCGGCCTATTTTCTGGGCTATGCCGGGTGGGGGGCAGGCCAGCTCGAGGCAGAGATCGCCGATAACGGCTGGCTGGTCGCCTCGTCCAGCAGCGATCTGATCTTTGCCGAGGATTTCGACGCCAAATGGGCGCGGGCCCTGCGCGGGCTGGGGGTCGAGCCAGCCTTGCTGTCCAGCAGCGGCGGCCGCGCCTAAAGGCGCGCGATCGCCTCGATCAGGCGCGCGCGGGCGGCGGGCAGGGCTGCGCCATCATGCAGGCGGTGCAGCAAGAACCATTCAGTGGTGGCCAGCGCTTGCAGGATGTCGGACGTATCCGCATCGCCCTCGCCGCGCATGACGGCGGGCAGGGGTAACAGGCGCTCGGCCCATGCGCCCGCGCCAGATTTACTTACCGCACGGCCGGATTTGGGCGAGACATAGCACAGATCATCTGCTGCACCGGTCACCGCGCAGGTGGTCAGATCAAGGCCAAATCCCCCCTCGCGCAGCAGGACCATTTCCCATTGCAGATAGGCAAGCGGCCATAGTGATTGCCAATCCTCGACGCCAACCAGATCCAGCAGGGCGGTGCTTTGGGCATAAAATGCGGTATGCGGCACGCGTTCGGGCATGGTGGCGGCCAGCAGCGCAGTGACCGCAGCCCCCGCAGCCAGCGAGAGGCGGTCTTGCATCAGGAACCCCGCGCGGGATCGGATCAATTCAGGTTGTAAACTGCCAAGGTGATCATCGAGGCGCGCACGCCAACGCAGGGACAGTTGATTGCCGGGGATCAGCACCGGCTGCATCCGGCTGCCCGCGCCGCCGCGCACAAGGCCGCTGATCTTGCCGCGCTCTTGGGTGAAAACCTGCGCGATGACGCCCGCCTCGCCGTGGCGATGGGTGGTCAGCAAAATCCCCTCGTCCTGCCAGTCGATCATCGCCTGTGCCTTTTGCTATTCCGCCAAGCCTTCTTGTTCCAGCAAATGCCGACCGGCGCGATCCTCGACCTCGATCACCCATAGATCACGGTCGAAACTGCGCTGGCGGGCAATGGTTGCATCAACATCCGCCTCGGCGCCGCTTGCCAGCACAACCCAGGCGCGCTGGCCAGACATCAGATCATAGCTGCGCTGGAACAGCCGCGCCTGCCCGTCGAGCGTGCTGGATTTCACCAGCACCGCCCCGGCGGTCGCGTCGCCCTTTTTCACCACAAAGGCGGGAATATCGGCAAGGCGCAGGCGCTGCAGATAAGCGCCCACCCAAAAGTCGGTTGCGAGGCGGGCCTCAGGCATTCCCGTCTTTGAAATCGAGGCCCATCTCGGAATAGCGCTCGGCCTCTTCCAGCCAGTTCGGGCGCACCTTCACCTGCAAGAACAGGTGGCATTTGCGACCCATGAATTCTTCCAGTTCAAGGCGTGCGGCCTGACCGATGGCCTTGGCCGTTTCGCCCTTGCGACCCAGAACGATGCCCTTGTGACCGTCGCGCACGACATAGATGATTTGATCAATGCGGGCCGAGCCGTCGGGACGCTCTTCCCATTTTTCCGTCTCGACCGTCAGCTCATAGGGCAGCTCTTGGTGCAGGCGCAGGGTCAGCTTTTCGCGGGTGATCTCGGCGGCGATCATGCGCATCGGCAGGTCGGCGATCTGATCTTCGGGGTAAAGCCAAGGGCTTGCGGGCATTTCGGTCGCAAGCCAGCCCTTGAGCGCATCGCAGCCATAGCCGCGCTCGGCCGAGATCATAAAGGTCTGCACAAAGGGGAAAGCCGCGTTCGCAGCCTCGGTCAGCGCCAGCAATTCCTCGGCCTTGACGCGGTCGATCTTGTTGATGACCAGCGCGACGGGGGTCTTGCCGACGCGGTCCTGCAGGCTTTCGATGATCGCCTTGGCACCATCGGTCAGGCCGCGGTGTGCCTCGATCAGCATCAGCACCACATCCGCATCGCCCGCGCCGCCCCAAGCGGCGGCCACCATCGCGCGATCCAGACGGCGGCGCGGACGGAACAGGCCGGGCGTGTCGACGAAAACGATCTGGGCATCACCCTCGATCGCGACGCCGCGAATGCGGGCGCGGGTGGTCTGCACCTTATGCGTCACGATCGAGACTTTTGCCCCGACCATACGGTTCAGCAGCGTGGATTTTCCGGCGTTCGGCTCGCCGATCAGGGCGACGAAACCGGCGCGGGTGTTTTCAGTCGGTTCAGTCATTTTGCGATACTTCCTGTAGCAGCTTTGTCGCCGCAGCATGTTCGGCAAGGCGTTTGGAACCGGCCTCGCCCGTGGCCGTTGGGCCGGATTGTAGCGTGACGCGCACGGTGAAGATAGGCGCGTGATCGGGGCCGGAGCGGGCCTCTTCGATATAGGCGGGGGGTGTCTCGCCGCGACCTTGCGCCCATTCTTGCAGGGCGGTCTTGGCGTCGCGCGCATCATCATCGACATTGGCGATATGCGCGGCCCAGTGTTTCAGCACCACCGACTTGGCGGCGTCAAAGCCTGCGTCTAGATAAACGGCGGCGATCACCGCCTCCATCGCATCGGCCAGCACGGCTTCTTTCTTGCGCCCGCCGGTCTTCATTTCCGAGCGGCCAATGCGCAGCGCCGCGCCCAGATCCATGGCACGGGCCACTTCGGCACAGGTTTCGCGCCGTACAAGGCGGTTGAAGCGCGGGGCGATCTGGCCTTCGGTTGCGAATTTATCCGCCGCCAGCAGCGCCTCGGCCACGACAAGGCCCAAAACGCGGTCGCCCAAAAACTCGAGACGTTGGTTGTCCGAGCGGTCGGGCGAGGAGGCAGAGCCATGCGTCAGGGCGCGCATCAGCACTTCGGTATTGATGAACCGATGGCCGAGGCGGTCGGCGAAATCCATGAGGGCGGCGGTATGTTTCACCTTAATCCAGTGCCTTGAAGAAGCGGTCCGGACGCCATGTCCAGAATTGCAACAGTGAGCGTCCTGCGGACGAGAAGATGACGCGATCTGCGCGGCCGATCAGGTTCTCATAGGGAACAAAGCCGACGCCGCCACCGGTCAGCCAACGGCTATCGGCGGAATTGTCGCGGTTGTCACCCATGAAAAAGTAATGACCTGCGGGCACGGTATAAACGGGGGTGTTATCCTGCGGCTGATCGCCGATGTTCAGGATGCTGTGGCTGGTCCCACCGGGCAGCGTCTCGATCAGGCGCTCGGAGCGGCAATCCGCGCCCATGCCAACCGGGCCGTTGGCGCAGCTTGGCAGCAGGCCTTGCGGGCCCTGACGCTCCATCACCTCGTGGAACGAGCCGTTCGGCTCTTGCGGGGCTTCCTCGCCATTGATGAACACCACGCCATCGCGCACCTGAACCGTATCGCCGGGCAGGCCGATCAGGCGTTTGATGTAATCCTCGCCCGTGCGGGGGTGGCGGAAGACGATGATATCGCCGCGATCAGGTTGCGAGCCGAACAGACGGTCATTATCGCCGCCCACCCACGAACAGATCGCCTGCGCGTCGATATTCACCGGTCCGATGTTCACGGTCGGGCAGGAGGCATAGGAATAGCCGTAAGCCATTTTATTGACGAACAGGAAATCGCCGATCAGCAGCGTGTCCTTCATCGAACCCGAGGGGATATAGAACGGCTGGAACAAGATCGTGCGGAATGCGCCAGCAATCAGCAGGGCAAAGACGATGGTCTTGGCCGTTTCAACGATCGAATGAAGCGCGCCGGATTTTTCTGCCATTGCTGTGCCTGCTGCTAAAAAGAATGGGGGCTTCTTGCGCGCGGGGCGCTGGCAAGTCAAGCCAAGGGGGTCGGTATCACGCAGGATTGGGGATCGGCAGGGCTTCGATCACCACAAAAGCCTGCGCCCAAGGGTGATCGTCGGTCAGTGTCACATGAATAATCGCGTGATGACCGGGCGGGGTCAGGGTGGCCAGACGCGCGGCTGCCCAACCGGTCACCTCCATCACAGGCTGGCCGGTGCGCAGATTGCGCACGGACATGTCTTTCCACGCGATGCCCATGGCAAGGCCGGTGCCCAGCGCCTTTGAACAGGCCTCTTTCGCGGCCCAGCGTTTGGCATAGATTGCGGCAGGCTTTGCATTGCGTTCGGCCCGCGCCTGTTCCAGCGGGGTAAAGACGCGGTTGCGAAAGCGGTCGCCGAAACGGGCCAGCGTCCCCTCGACCCGTTCGATGTTACAAAGATCCGTCCCGACGCCAATAATCATGCGCGGGCGATATCCATCTGGCGGCGCATCTCAGCAATCGCGGCATCAAGGCCGATGAAAATCGCCTCGCCCATCAGGAAATGGCCGATGTTCAACTCGCGAATAAAGGGGATCGCAGCGATCGGGCCCACGCTGTCGAAATTCAAACCGTGGCCGGCGTGCACCTCGAGCCCCAGCGCATCGGCGAATTCGGCCATGGCGCGAATGCGGGCCAGTTCCGCGTCGCGCTTGGCAAAGTCGCCCGCGTCATGCGCCTCACAATAGGCGCCGGTGTGAATTTCGATCACAGGCGCGCCGATGCGGGCGGCAGCCTCGATCTGGGCGCTGTCGGCGGCGATGAACAGCGAGACGCGGGCACCGGCCTCGCGCAGGGGGGTGATGTAATCGCGCAGGTACGCTTCTTGTCCCAGCACATCGAGGCCGCCTTCGGTCGTGCGCTCCTCGCGCCGCTCGGGGACAAGGCAGACGGCATGGGGGCGGGTGGCAAGGGCGATGCGCTGCATTTCCGCCGTCGCCGCCATTTCGAAATTCAGCGGGATTTTGATAGCGGCGGCGATATCGGCCATATCGGCGTCGCGGATATGGCGGCGATCCTCGCGCAGGTGGGCGGTGATGCCATCGGCACCCGCAGCCTCGGCCAGCAGGGCGGCGCGCACAGGATCGGGGGTCGCCCCGCCGCGCGCGTTACGCACCGTTGCCACATGGTCGATATTAATGCCAAGCCGCAGTTTATCCGCCATTTTCCTCGTTCCGTGCTGGTAGCGGCTGATTTGGTGCCGCCAGTTCCGCCTGCCGCGCAAGCCGCCTGTTCCGGCGCATGTTCTGATAGGCCCGCACCAATGGCAAGGTCACGCCATAGGCCAGCACGCCAAAAACCGGCCCAAGGATCGCGCCGCCGATCAAGAAGGGCAGAAAGATCATATGCCAAAAATCGGCCAGCTCGTTCCAATGGGCGGTGGCGGGCCCGAAACCGGCCTGAATATTGTGCCACAGCTGTTTGGCGGCATTGATGAAATGTTCGGGAACGGCAGCGATCATCCCCTCGGCCGGGCGGCTGCCCATAACGGCATAACCGACGTTCAGCGCGCCCGCCATGATCGGCAGCGCGGTGAACGGATTGCCAAAGCCCTGACCGATGAAAGCCGCCAGCATGTTGCCGCGCACCAGTTTCGCGACCAGTAGCGCGATCAGCGCATGGACGCCGATAACCGGCGAAAAGCTGGCCGCAACACCCGCCGCAATGCCGCGCGCGATCCGTTCGGGACTGTCGGGCAGGCGCTGAATGCGGCGGCTGATATAATGCGCGGGCCTGAGCCAGCCCTTTTGCGGCCAAAAGGTGGCACGCAACGCATGCCCAAAGCTGCGAGGCTCGCGCCGTTTGAACATTTAGTGGCCCGTTGCCCCAGCCGCAGGCAGCGCGGCCGACCAGCTGAGATTGCGATGCGCATCGCGCAGGCGCAGCAATGACGAGACATGGCTATCCGCGTCCAGCGCCGTCATCACACGGTGCAGATGTTCGGCATCGCGCACATCGACATCAATGCGCAGGCTGTAGAAATCCAGCTTGCGATCGAGGAAATCGAGGTCCGAGATATTGGCGTCCTGCTCGCCAATCAGCGTGCAGACGCGGCCCAGAACGCCCGCATCATTGGCGACAGACAGTTCCAGCGAGACGGTGTTGATCGCGCGGTGCTGCCCCTCTTGCCAGCGCAGATCGACCCAGCGATCGGGCTGATCCTCGTATTCCGACAGGGCCGGGCAGTCGATGGCATGGACGATAACACCCTGACCGCGGAATGTGATGCCGACGATCCGCTCGCCCGGCACCGGCTGGCAGCAGGGCGCACGGCGGAAACTTTGGTCGGGGCTAAGGCCGACGACCGCTTTTTCCGCGTCGATTTCATTCGCATCGCGCAGCTTCAGATCGGGATAGATGGCGCGCACAACCTCGCGCGCGGTAATTTCGGCGGCTCCGACGCGCAGCAAAAGCTGCTCGGCATTCTCGAAAGCCAGCGCGCGCGCGGCGGTGGCCAGCGCTTTGTCAGTGGATTTTTTCCCTGCGTTTTCAAAGGCCACGCGGGTCAGCTCGGTGCCAAGCTTGATGAACCGGTCACGGTCCTTTTCGCGCAGCCAACGGCGGATCGCGGATTTCGCGCGGCCGGTGACGGCAATGTCGATCCATGTCGCCTGCGGGGTCTGGCCGTCGGCGATGATAATCTCGACCGATTGACCGTTCTTCAGCCGTGTCCACAGCGGCACGCGCAGCCCGTCGACCTTGGCGCCGACGCAGGCATGGCCGATGCGGGTGTGGATCGCATAGGCGAAATCAATCGGGGTCGCGCCTTGCGGCAGCTTGATTACTTCGCCCTTGGGGGTAAAGCAAAAGACCTGATCTTGATACATCTCAAGCTTGAACGTCTCGAGGAATTCGTCGTGGTCCTGATCCTCTTCGAACCGCTCGGAGAGTTGCGCGATCCAGCGGGCGGGATCGACGACAAAGCGGTTCTGCACCGGCTCGCCGTCGCGATAGGACCAGTGGGCCGCGACGCCTGCCTCGGCCACTTCGTGCATTTCGCGGGTGCGGATCTGCACCTCGACCCGCTTGCCGCCGCGCGCGGACACAGCCGTATGGATCGAGCGGTAGCCGTTCGATTTGGGCTGGCTGATGTAATCTTTGAACCGGCCGGGGACCGAGCGCCAGCGTTGATGGATCGCCCCCAGCGCGCGATAGCAATCGACATCGGTTTTCGTGATCACGCGAAAGCCATAGATGTCCGACAATTGCGAGAAGCTTTGATCCTTCTCCTGCATTTTGCGCCAGATCGAATAGGGCTTTTTCGCGCGGCCATGCACCTCGGCGGGAATGCCGGATTTCTCGAACTCGGCCAGCAGGTCGGTTTTGATCTGATCGACCAGATCGCCCGATTCCTGTTGGATCAGGCTGAACCGCTGGATGATGGAATCGCGCGCCTCGGGGTTGAGGACGCGAAAGGCCATATCCTCCAGCTCTTCACGCATCCATTGCATCCCCATGCGGCCGGCAAGCGGCGCATAGATATCCATGGTTTCGCGGGCTTTTTTCACCTGCTTTTCCGGCCGCATCGAGGCGATGGTGCGCATATTGTGCAAGCGGTCGGCCAGCTTGACCAATGTCACCCGCAAATCGCGCGAGGTTGCCATGATCAACTTGCGGAAATTCTCGGCCTGTTTGGTTTCAGCCGAATGCAGTTGCAGATTGGTCAGTTTGGTGACGCCATCGACCAGATCGGCAATGACCGCGCCAAAGCGGGCCTCGACCTCGGCATAGGTGGCGCGGGTGTCCTCGACCGTATCATGCAGCAGGGCGGTGATGATCGTGGCATCATCCATCTGTTGCTGCGCCAGGATCATCGCGACGGCTACGGGATGGGTGAAATAGGGCTCGCCCGAATGGCGGTACTGGCCGTCATGCATCAGACGGCCGAATTCCCAGGCATCGCGCAGCAGGGATTCATTGGTGGCGGGATTATAGCTGCGCACGCGCGCGATCAGATCGTCTTGCGTGATCAGCGGTTCGGGCACGACTTGCGCCGCGCCCGCAGGCAGGGTGGGGGCGTTGTTATCCACCCCCGTCGACAAAGCCACATCAGACCGCGTTACATCAGGCGGGCCCTGATCATTCGCCGCCGCGCTGGCTTTGTCACTGCCTTCCATGGGTGTGGCCTCAGCGGCCCTCTTGCGCTTGCAGCAGCTCGCGCAGCAGGCGCTCTTCGGTCATGTCGTCCTGGGCGGGACGATCCAGCTCGGCGCTCATCAGCAGAGCCATCGAATCGTCTTCGGGCTCGTCGACTTCGATCTCGTGCTGGTTGGCTTCGATCATCCGCTCGCGCAGGTCATCGGCCAGCTGGGTTTCTTCGGCGATCTCGCGCAGCGATACAACGGGGTTCTTGTCGTTGTCGCGCGGCACAGTCAGGGCCGACCCTGCAGCGATCTCGCGTGCACGATGTGCGGCCAGCATGACCAGTTCGAAACGGTTCGGAATCTTGTCTACACAATCTTCGACGGTGACACGTGCCATGCGACTACTCCCCTTCGGTGGGTTTGACGGGTCTTGCCGGTAGCTACCCGCACGAATCCGATATATCGTGCAGCGACCGGGGGAAAACATTCATTTAGAGGGGGCAGACGCGGAACGCAAGGGCCGCAGGCAGGATAGCGAGGATATCCGTGTCAAATTCGCCGTTGGGGAGGGGTATCCGTTAAAACCGCGCGGTCTTATTTTAGAGTTGCTCTAAATTTGGTTAACGCAACTTTATTATAGACGAGGATTTTCCGCGTGTTTTCGGTAATTTGGGGGAACTTTAGACTTTATGCAGCATTAGATTCGCGTTTTACTTGCACCGCGAGGTGAAGTTGTTAACTAATTTGTTATCCGCTGCACATCGCACTGATGTTTCATTTCCTGTTTCCGTAGCAGACCGCGATTGGAAGGATAATATATGTTTTACCGGGACGAGCGGATTGCGCTCTTTATCGATGGGGCGAATCTGTATGCCGCATCGAAATCCTTGGGGTTTGATATCGACTACAAACTGTTGCGTAGCGAGTTCATGCGACGCGGACGGCTGATCCGTGCTTTCTACTATACAGCGCTGCTTGAGAACGAGGAATATTCCCCGATCCGACCATTGGTTGACTGGCTGCATTACAACGGCTTTTCAATGCGTACAAAGCCCGCGAAAGAGTTTCAGGACGCCCAAGGCCGCCGCAAGATCAAAGGCAATATGGATATCGAGCTGACCGTCGATGCGATGGAATTGGCGCCCCATGTCGATCACATTGTTCTGTTCTCGGGCGATGGCGATTTCCGTCCATTGATCGAGGCGCTGCAGCGGCGCGGCGTGCGCGTATCGGTTGTATCCACCGTGCGTAGCCAGCCGCCGATGATTGCCGATGAATTGCGCCGTCAGGCTGATAATTTCATCGAACTGGACGAGCTGCGCGATGTGCTGGGTCGCCCGCCGCGCCCCGATGCCCGCCCCGGTATGCCGCGCGACGAGACGGTCGAGACGCAAAGCCTGCTGGATTAAACCACGCCCGGCGCCCTTTACGGGGGCGCCGCATCGGCTTATCTGAAAGGGCAACGCTGTCTCGGAGCCTCGCCCATGTCCCTGCCTCCTCTTACGGTCTATCTGGCCGCACCGCGCGGCTTTTGTGCCGGTGTGGATCGCGCGATCCGTATTGTGGAAATGGCGCTGGAAAAATGGGGCGCGCCGGTTTTTGTGCGCCACGAGATTGTTCATAACAAATATGTCGTCGACGCGCTGCGCGCCAAAGGTGCAGTCTTTGTCGAGGAATTGGATGAATGTCCCGAAGATCGCCCTGTGATCTTTTCGGCGCATGGCGTGCCGAAATCTGTCCCGGCCGAGGCGGTGCGCCGCAATATGATCCATGTCGATGCCACCTGTCCGCTGGTGACAAAGGTGCATAACGAGGCCGCCCGTCATCATACCAACGGTTTGCAGATGATCATGGTCGGTCACAAGGGCCACCCCGAGGTCATCGGCACCATGGGCCAACTGCCCGATGGCGAGGTGATGCTGGTCGAGACGCTCGCCGATGTCGCGACGGTTCAGGTGCGTGACCCCGCGCGCCTGGCGATGATCACACAGACCACATTGTCGGTCGATGATACTGCCGAGATTGCCGCCGCGCTGAAAGCCCGCTTTCCGGCGATCAATGTCCCCGCGAAAGAGGACATTTGCTATGCCACCACCAATCGGCAAGAGGCGGTCAAAGTGATGGCCCCCAAATGCGATGCGATCCTTGTGGTCGGCGCGCCCAATTCCTCGAACTCGAAACGTCTGGTCGAGGTCGGCAGCCGCGCCGGTTGCGATTACTCGCAGCTTGTCCAGCGCGCGGATGAGATTGATTG
Organism: Ketogulonicigenium vulgare WSH-001; assembly: GCF_000223375.1. NCBI lineage: Bacteria > Pseudomonadati > Pseudomonadota > Alphaproteobacteria > Rhodobacterales > Roseobacteraceae > Ketogulonicigenium > Ketogulonicigenium vulgare. The sequence continues at coordinate 179,696 of NC_017384.1, forward strand.
GCGGGCCTTGCAGGGCATCCGCACATTGGGTGTAACCGCCGGCGCCTCGGCCCCCGAAATTTTGATCGAAGAAGTGATCGATGCGTTTCGCGCCCATTATGACGTAACGGTTGAACTGGTCGTGACCGCCGAAGAACGGGTAGAGTTCAAAGTTCCCAAAGTCCTGCGCGAGCCTGCCTGATATGCCTGAATTCATCTGCTTTACCGACGGCGCCTGTTCGGGCAACCCGGGGCCCGGCGGTTGGGGCGTTTTGATGCAGGCGCGCGAGGGTGGGGCCGTGGTCAAAGAGCGACCGCTCTGCGGCGGCGAGGCGATGACCACCAATAACCGCATGGAATTATTGGCCGCGATCAATGCTTTGGAAAACTTTACGCGTTCCAGCACCATCACCATCGTGACCGACAGCGTCTATGTGAAAGACGGCATTGGCGCGTGGCTGTTCAACTGGAAGCGCAACGGCTGGCGTACCTCGCAGGGCAAGCCGGTCAAGAATGATGATCTGTGGCGGCGTCTGGATGCCGAGGTGCAGCGCCATCAGGTGACGTGGAAATGGGTCAAGGGTCACGCGGGCCATCCCGAGAATGAACGCGCGGACGAACTCGCCCGCCAAGGCATGGCCCCGTTCAAGGCCGCCCGCGCGCTTTAACGCTGGAAAGCGCAGGGCTTGCCTGCTAGCCAGTCGGGCGATGCATCTAAAGGCCCGTCCATGTCCAATTATATCCTGACCGTTACCTGCGCTACGACCCGTGGCATTGTTGCTGCTGTCTCGGGGTTCTTGGCGGAAAACGGTTGTAATATCACCGATTCCGCGCAGTTCGACGATGTGCTGACGGGCAAGTTTTTCATGCGTATCAGCGTCACCAGCCAAGAGGGCGCGACGCTTGCCGATCTGCAAAGCCGCTTTGCAACTGTGGGTGCGCGCTTTGGCATGGAATTTGCCTTTTTTGACGCCAGCGAACGGGTCAAGGCGGTGATCATGGTCAGCCGTTTTGGCCATTGTCTGAATGATCTGCTGTATCGCCAGCGCATCGGCGCGCTGCCCATTGATATCGTGGGGGTGATCTCGAACCACTTCGAATATCAAAAGCTGGTGGTGAACCACGATATCCCCTTCCACCACATCCGCGTCACGCCCCAGAACAAGCCCGAGGCCGAGGCCGCCCAGATGCAGATCCTGCGCGAGACCGGTGCCGAGCTGGTGGTGCTGGCCCGTTATATGCAGATCCTGTCGGACGAGATGTGCCGCGAGATGTCGGGGCGGATCATTAATATCCACCACTCGTTCCTGCCCAGTTTCAAAGGGGCAAACCCCTATAAACAGGCGTACGAGCGGGGCGTAAAGTTAATTGGCGCGACGTCACATTATGTAACGGCAGATCTGGACGAAGGCCCGATCATCGAACAAGATACGGTCCGCGTGACTCATGCGCAGTCGCCCGAGGATTACGTCAGCCTTGGTCGCGATGTTGAAAGTCAGGTTCTGGCGCGTGCGATCCACGCGCATATTCACCGCCGTGTCTTTATCAACGGCAATAAAACCGTCGTCTTCCCGGCCTCGCCCGGATCTTATGCATCGGAACGGATGGGATGAAATATCTATTAGCCGCATTATTGCTGGTGCCTTTGCCCGCCTTTGCGCAGGGCGAGGATAAGGGCGATTGCCCTGATGCCTCCTCGACATCGGAAATCGTTGTTTGCCTGAACGAGCTGTATTCAACGGCGCAGCTGGAAATGCAGGTGCGGCTGGACGGGTTGGTCGCGGGCATGGCATCCAGCAATCGCGTTGCGGCGCTGAATGCGGCGCAAGCTGTCTGGAAAGCCTTTCGTCAGTTGGAATGCGAATCGCAGGCGCTGATCGCCGAAGGTGGCACCCTTGCCAATGTGCTGGGGGCCAGTTGCTATCTGCATATGACGCGCGACCGGATTGTGGCGTTGAACGCCTACGATCAGACCAATTAAAGCCGCGCGGGCAGTGTCAGGCCCAGCAGCGCGTCGGCCACCGGCATGGCGCGTTTGCCCTCGCGCTGGATGTCCAGCACGCGCAGGGCGCCGCTGCCGCAGGCCACGGTAAAGCCGTCTAGCACGGTGCCAGCCGCTGCCGTGCCGGGCACCGCCTCGGCGCGCAGCAGTTTCACCCGCTCATCCCCGATCATGCACCACGCACCCGGAAAAGGGGACAGCCCGTTGATCTGGCGGGCAACCGTGGGGGCGGGGCGCGTCCAGTCGACCAGCGCTTCGGCCTTGTCGATCTTGGCGGCATAGGTCACGCCATCCTCGGGCTGTACCTGCGGGATCAGGCCGCCCAGCCGTTCCAGCGTATCGATAATCATCCTTGCGCCCATCTGGGAAAGGCGCTGGTGCAGATCGCCGCTGGTATCCGTCGCACCGATCGGGGTTGCCGCGCGCAGCAGCACCGGGCCGGTATCAAGGCCCGCCTCCATCTGCATGATGCAGACGCCGGTTTCCGCATCGCCCGCCATGATTGCGCGCTGGATCGGGGCGGCACCGCGCCAACGCGGCAAAAGGCTCGCGTGGATGTTCAGGCAGCCATGTTTGGGCGCATCCAGCACCACCTGCGGCAAGATCAGGCCATAGGCGACCACGACCGCGACATCGGCATTCAGCGCCGCAAATTCGGCTTGCTCATCCGCGCCGCGCAGCGATTTGGGGTGGCGCACCATCAGCCCCAGGCTTTCGGCGCGGGCATGGACCGGCGTGGGGCGGTCTTTTTTGCCGCGACCGGCAGGGCGGGGCGGCTGGCAATAGACGCAGGCGATCTCGTGCCCGGCCGCGACCAGCGCCTCCAAAACCCCAACGGAAAAATCAGGGGTGCCCATAAAGACGACGCGCATCAGCCGAACTTCCTTGCCTTGCGCAAAAACATGTCGCGCTTGATTTTGCTAAGGCGGTCAAAATACATCTTGCCCGCCAGATGGTCGATCTGATGCTGCATCGAGGTGGCCCAAAGCCCGACCAGATCGCGTTCCTCGACCTCGCCCCATGCGTTCAGGAACCGCACCGTGACGGCACGGGGTCGGCTGATGACAGCGCTGATCCCCGGCAGATTTGGCGACGCTTCCTCGTGCTCGCGCAGTTGCACCGAGGCGTGCAAAATCTCGGGGTTGGCCATGCGGATCGCCTGACCGCGCGCATCCGATGCATCGACCACGGCCAGCGCCAGCGGCACGCCCAGTTGCACCGCGGCAAGGCCGACGCCCGGCATCGCATCCATCGCCTCGACCATCTCGTCCCATAGGGCGGTGATCTCGGGGGTGATCGCCTCGACCTGGGCGGCGGGTTTGCGCAGCACGGGGGCGGGCCACATCACAAAGGGACGGTGCATCTATTCGCCCCGCGCGCGTTCACGCTTTAGCTTTTCCATCTTGCGGGTGATCAACTGCCGCTTCATCGGACCCAGATAGTCGATGAACAGCTTGCCGTCCAAATGGTCGATCTCGTGCTGGACGCAGGTGGCCCATAGGCCCTCCATCTCGCGGTCCTGTTCATTGCCGTTCAGATCCAGCCAGCGCACTTTGACCGAGGCGGGACGCTCGACCTCGGCATATTGGTCGGGGATCGACAGACAGCCTTCCTCATAGACCGAGCGGTCGTCCGAAGACCAGACGATCTGCGGGTTCACCATGACCAAGGGCTGCGGCGCGTCCGGGTCTTTGGCACAATCCAGCACGATGATGCGCTGCAATTGACCGACCTGCGGCCCCGCAAGGCCAATGCCGGGCGCGTCATACATGGTTTCCAGCATGTCATCGGCCAGCCGACGGATCTCGTCCGAGATGTCGGGCAGCGGCTTTGCGATGGCGCGCAGGCGCGGATCGGGGTGGATAAGAATAGGGCGCGTTGTCATGGCACCGCATGTAAGCCAGCGCGCCCCGGCTTTCAACACAAACAAAGGAGTATTGCACGGGGCGATGCACTCTTGGCGCGGCGCTGCAACGGCGCTAGCCTGCCGTGATTAAGGAGAGTTTCCGATGGATTTTGACGAGCTGATTGACCGACGCAATACGCATTGCAACAAATGGGATGATATGGAGCGCCTGTTCGGCGTCAGTCCCGATACCGGCATTGCGATGTGGGTGGCGGATATGGACTTTCGCCCGCCCGCAGCGGTGCAGAACGCCCTGCTAAAGATGCTCGATCACGGTGTCTATGGCTATTTCGGCAACGAAACCCCCTACCGCGAGGCGATTGCCTGGTGGATGCAGGCCCGCCATGGCTGGACGGTCGACACCAGCGATATTTTCACCACCCACGGTCTGGTGAATGCGACGGGTCTTGCGGTTACCGCCTATACCCAACCTGGCGATGGCGTCGTGCTGTTCACGCCGGTTTATCACGCCTTTGCCCGCACGATCCGCGCGGCGGGGCGCGCGGTGGTCGAATGCCCGCTGGTGAATAATGCGGGCCGCTATGAATTCGACTTTGCCGCCTATGATGCGCAGATGACGGGCGCGGAAAAGATGGTGATCCTGTGCTCGCCCCATAACCCCGGCGGCCGCGTCTGGACGCGCGAGGAGTTGCAGGGGGTCGCCGATTTCGCGCGCCGCCATGATCTGATCCTGGTCTCGGACGAGATTCACCACGATCTGGTCATGCCCGGCCATACGCATATTCCGATGACCAAAATCGACGGTATCGCTGATCGTCTGGTGATGATGACCGCGGCGACCAAGACGTTCAACATCGCGGGCGCGCATATTGGTAATGTCATCATCAGCGACCCCGCCCTGAAAAAGCGCTTTGCCGATCTGATGATGGGCCTTGGGATTTCGCCCAATTCCTTTGGCCTGCATATGGTCACCGCCGCCTATTCGCCCGAGGGCGCGGCTTGGGTCGATGCGCTGAACCTTTATCTGGATGGCAACCGCCGTTTGCTGGAGGAGGGCCTGTCGGCCATTCCGGGTGTGCAAGCGATGGCGCTGGAATCCACCTATCTGTCTTGGGTGGATTTCGCAGGCACCGGCATGTCCGAAGACGAGGTCAAGCGCCGCATCGTCACCGAGGCCGGCGTTGCCGCCAATTATGGCCCGACCTTTGGCAAGGGCGGCGAGACGTTCATGCGCTTTAACTTTGCCACGCCCCGCGCGCGGGTGCAGGACGCGGTCAATCGGATCAGCGCGGCTTTCGCCGACCTGCAGTAATCAGTGATAGGGCAGCAGCAAGGGGGTTTCCTCTTGCTGCGCGAAATCCAGCGGTCGCGTCTCGCTGACATGCGCGATCCATTTGAAATCATAGATGCGCTGGCCGTCTTCCTCGCGCGAGGTGACAAGCAGGCATTGATACAAATGGCGGGGGCCGTCGAAAATATCCACAAGGCCGCGCAGCGGCGCACGGTGGCTGGCGTCCAGCGCAAGTCCATTATCCCACAGCGCCAAAATCCGGTGCACCTGATCATCGATCTGGATGCTGAGGCGACCCGCGCGGCGTTGATCGGCGCGGCGCGCATCATCGATGCCGCGGCGTACAGCTTCGGGAAGGAAATTGAACATGAGGCCCTCCTTGCTCTGGTGATTCTGTTTCACCTTGCCCTGATATAGTAACCGGCAGATGAACATTTGGTTCAGTGCAATCGCATCCCCCCTGCAAGATTTCGCCACTGTGCATTGGCGCAGGGGCACTGCGCGGGGGCGGCGGTGTGCAGGGCCTGCGCCGCAGCCTATGTTATCCCCAAGCATTGTAACGAGGATCGCATCATGGGCCAGCTGGTCGACGGAAAATGGCAAGACGTCTGGTATGACACCAAAAGCACAGGCGGCGCTTTTGTGCGCACCACGACGGCATTCCGCAACTGGATCACAGCCGATGGCGCCAAGGACGGCTATGCCGCCGAAAGCGGGCGCTATCATCTTTATGTCAGCTATGCCTGCCCTTGGGCGCATCGCACGCTGATCTTTCGCGCCTTGAAGGGCCTGCAGGATCATATCACCGTCTCGGTCGTGCATCCGCATATGCTGTCGGATGGCTGGACGTTCGGCGATGATTTCCCGGGTGCCACGGGCGATACGCTGATGGGCCTGCCGTTTATGCGTGACGTCTATCTGGCGGCTGATCCTAGCATTTCGGGCCGCGTGACGGTGCCGGTGCTGTGGGACAAAAAGACCGGCACCATCGTGTCTAATGAGTCGGCCGAGATTATCCGCATGCTGAATTCGGCCTTTGACGGGCTGACCGGTAATGCAGACGATTACGTCCCCACCGATCTGCTGCCCCAGATCGACGCGCTGAACGCCCGTATCTATGATGAGGTGAACAACGGCGTCTACAAAGCCGGTTTCGCGACCACCCAAGCCGCCTATGATAAGGCCGTCTATCCGCTATTCGACGCGCTGGATTGGCTTGAAGGCATCTTGTCGGAAAACCGCTATCTGACCGGCGATCGCCTGACCGAGGCCGATTGGCGTCTGTTCACGACGATCATCCGGTTTGATGCCGTCTATCACACGCATTTCAAATGCAACCGTGCGCGCATCGTGGATTATCCGAACCTTTATGCCTGGACGCGCGAGCTGTATCAGGTGCCGGGCGTGGCCGAGACGGTGAATTTCGACCATATCGTGCAGCACTATTACTACAGCCACGACACGATTAACCCGCATCGCATTGTGCCGCTGGGGCCGGTGCCTGCCTTTGACGCGCCTCACGGGCGCGGTTGACCCTACCACCCGCCGTTGATTGGTGCGATACAGCCGCCAATCAACGAAAGGTGCGATCATGACAGAGGTTTCGGGCCGGATTCTGACGGCGGATGGCTGGATCGAGGGGCGTGTCGTCTGGGCGGATGACCGCATCAGCGCCATCATCCCCGCGGATGTCGCGCACGACGCCCCGCTGATCCTGCCGGGCTTTATCGACCTGCATTGCCATGGCGGCGGCGGCGCGGACCTGATGGAGGGCGGCGATGCCGCCGCCAAGATCGCGGCGCTGCACGCACGCTATGGCACCACCGCCATGCTGGCCACCACCATGACGGATACTGTTCCCGCGATCACGCGTGCCATGGCCGATACCGGCGCGGTGATGGGGGCGCAGGCCGCCGATCAGGCCGCGATCCTTGGTGTCCACCTCGAGGGGCCATTCATTGACGCCACCCGCCTTGGCGCCCAGCCGGATGAGGCGATCCCCGCCAGTATCGCGCTGATCGACACGTTCCACGCCCTTGCGCCCATTCGCGTCGTCACTATGGCACCCGAGGCTGACCCCGATGGTACCGTGACAGCCTATCTTGATGGCAAAGGCATCCGCGTCCAGATCGGGCATTCATCCTGCGATTACGAGACGGCGGCCGCCGCCTTTGCCTCGGGCCGCCATGGCGTGACGCATATGTTCAACGCGATGACCGGCCTGCACCACCGCGCACCGGGTATCGTCGGTGCGGCGCTCGCGCATGCGCAACACGCCGAACTGATCCCTGACCTGTTGCATGTCCACCCCGGCGCGATCCGCGCCGCGCTGCGGGCGATCCCGAACCTTTATGCGGTGACGGATGCCTGTGCGGCGGCGGGGATGCCGGACGGCGATTATCGCCTCGGTACCCAGCCGGTGCGCCGCTGCGGCAATGGCGTGCGGCTGGCCGATGGCACGCTGGCGGGGTCTTGCCTGACGCTGCTCGAGGCGTTTCGCAATCTGGTGTCGATTGGCCTGAGTGTCGAGGAAGCCTCGGCCCGCACCTCGACCATCGCGGCGGATTACATCGGCCTCTGGGATCGCGGCCGCATCGCGGTCGGGGGCGTTGCGGATATGGTCGTGCTGGGGACGGATGATTTCCACCTGCAACATGTCATCATGCGCGGCGTGATGGCCGAGGGGGCGAACCCCTAAGCCACCCCCATTAGGCGACCATCGCCTCGGCCTTCGACAGATCGACGCTGACCAATTGGCTGACACCTTGTTCAGCCATGGTCACGCCGAACAGACGGTTCATGCGCGCCATAGTGACGGCATGGTGCGTGATGACCAAAAAGCGCGTGTCGGTGCGGCGGGTCATCTCGTCCATCAGATCGCAGAACCGCGTCACGTTGTGATCGTCCAGCGGCGCGTCGACCTCGTCCAGCACGCAGATCGGCGCGGGATTGGCCAGGAACACGCCAAAGATCAGGGCCAGCGCGGTCAGCGTCTGCTCGCCCCCCGACAGCAGTGACAGCGAGGACAGTTTTTTGCCCGGTGGCTGGCACATGATTTCAAGGCCGGCTTCCAGCGGATCATCGCTTTCAACCATCACAAGGCGCGCTTCGCCGCCGCCGAACAGATGGGTGAACAGCATGGCAAAGTTCTCATTCACCTGATCAAAGGCCGCCAGCAGCCGCTCGCGCCCCTCGCGGTTCAGGTTGCCGATCGCGCCGCGCAGGGTGCGGATGGCGCTTTCCAGATCGGTCTTTTCATTCAGCAGCGTCGTCTGTTCGTCCGACAGCGCCTTGGCGTCTTCCTCGGCACGCAGGTTCACCGCGCCCATCTGTTCGCGCGCGCGTTTCAGATTCGCGACCTCGTCCTCCAACTCGCGCACGGGGGGCAGATCGTCAGGATCGCCCACGGCCTCGCGCAGCGCCTCGGGGGCCATGGCGAGGATATCCTGAATGCGTGCCTCGACCTGCGCCAGCGTGGCTTTGGCGACGTCGACAGCGGCTTCGGCGCGGGCGCGACCCTCGCGCGCCTCGGATGCGGCGCGCTCGACTTCGCGCTCGGCCAGCATCGCTTCGCGCAGGCGGGTGTCGGCTGCTGCCACAGCCTCGGCGGCGGCCGCGCGGCGCAACTCTGCCGTGGCGATGGCGGTTAGCACATCCTCGCGCTTGGCGGTCAGCATCCCGGGGCGGCTTTCGGCGCGCGCGAGATCCTTTTCCAGCCCCTCTTGGCGGGTATCGAGTTCGCGCATCCGCTGCGCGGCGCTGGCCAGACGGGTTTCCCAATTGGTCATCTCGCGCAGGATATCCTGCGCACGGCGGGTGCGCCCCTCGGCGGTGCGGCGCAGGTCATCGGCGCCGCTGCGGCGGGTCATCATAGTGATACGGGCGGCATCAACGGCGGCGCGTACCTCGTCCAAAGTAGCGCGGCTGGTGGTCAGATCCGGCAGGGATTGGACCTCGGCCTCGGCCACGGTCAGCGTCGCGCGCAGGCTTTGCTGCTCAGAGGCAAGGCGGCGCTGGGCATGATCCGCGCTCTCGCGTTTCGAGGCAGCGATATTGCGGTCAGCCTCGGCGCGGGCAAGGGTGCGGTTGGTGTCGGCCAGCGTGCGCTCGGCCACGCGCGCGGCGTCGCGGGTCGCGGTTTCCAGCGCGGTTGCCTCGGCCAGCTTGGCCCCGGCAGCGCTATGGGCGGCGATGGCGGCCTCGGCCTCGGCCTCGGCCGCCGCAAGTTCGGCTTGCAGCGCGGTCAGCCGGTTCATCTGCTCCAGCCGCAGCGCGGCGGCAGAGGGCGCATCACCTGCACCGGCGCGGAATCCGTCCCAGCGCCAGACATCGCCCTCGCGCGAGACGAGGCGCTGGCCGGGGCGCAGCGCGGCTTGCAGACGGGGGCCGTCGGCAGCCGCGACCAGCCCGACCTGCGGCAACAGGCGCGCCAGCACGTCATCAGGGGCGGTGACGGCATCGGTCAGCGGCGCGCTACCCTCGGGCAGCGCGGGCGCATCGGCATAGGCGGGCAGAGCGACCCAGCCGGTGGCGGCATCCGCGCCGATCAGCGGCGCGTTCAGGTCATCGACCAGCGCCGCGCCAATGGCTTTTTCCAGACCCGATTTCACCGAGATTTGCGCCAGAAGCCCCGCGACCTTGGCCTGATCCTTGCCCAAAAGCTGCGTCAATCCCCGCACTTCCGAGGCCAGCGCGCTGCGGCGGCCCTCCGCCTCGGACCTTGCGGCGCGCAAGGTCGCGGCGGCAGTCTCGGCGCTTGCGCGCTGGGCGGCGGCGGCCTCTTGCGCCTGATCTGCGGCCTCGACCGCAGCCGTTGCGGCGGCAAGGCGTCCCTCGGCCCCGGCAAAGGCGGTGAGGGCAGCGGTCAGGGCGCTTTCGGCGTGCTGCAGCGATTGCGTCACACGCTGCGCCTCGGCCTCGGCCTTTTCCACCGCGCGCTTGGCATTTTGCAGCGCTTGGTCGGCGGATTGGTGGCGGGCGGCAAGGCGGGCCATGCCTTCGGTCTGGGCCGCCAACGTGGCTTCGTGGTCTTTCAAAATGGCGCTGGCCTCGGCTGCCAGTGCCTCGGCGGCGGCGATGGCTTCGTCCTGATCGGCCTGCGCCTCCATCAGCGCGTCGCGCTCGTCCTCGAGGTTTTTCAGCGTCTGCAGCGCATCGCCGTTCAGCGCATCCTCGCGGGTGCGGTCGGCCAGGGCTTGCTCCAGCGCGGCGCGGGTATTGTTAATGGTTCCCTGAGCACGGGACAGATCAGCGGCAAGGCTGTCACGCTCGGCCTCGAGTTTCGCGACGATGGCCTTGGCGATAGATTCTTCTTCGCGCAGGGGCGGCAGGGCGGCCTCATGCGCGGCGCGGTGATCGGCACCTGTCTTCGCCTCAGCTTCGGCAAGTCCTGCGGCCTGCGCCGCCAGTTTCAGCGCAAGTTCGGCAGTGATGCGCGCGTCATCCGCCTCGCGCCAGCGCAGCCAGAACAGCAGCGTTTCGGCCGCACGCAGTGCGCCGCCCACCTCGCGATAGCGTTGCGCGGCCTTGGCCTGGCGCGACAGCGTTGCAAGCTGTTGACCCAGATTGTCGATCACATCATCGACGCGGGTCAGGTTCTGCTCGGCGCCCTTCAGCTTCAGCTCTGCCTCGTGGCGGCGCTGATACAGGCCCGAGATCCCTGCCGCTTCCTCGAGAATCCGGCGGCGCGATGTGGGTTTGGCGTTGATCAGTTCGGAAATCTGGCCCTGCCGCACCAGCGCGGGCGAATGCGCGCCGGTCGAGGCATCGGCAAACAGCATCTGCACATCGCGCGCGCGCACATCCTTGCCGTTGATGCGATAGGCCGAGCCCGCGTCACGCGTGATGCGGCGCATGATTTCCAACTGGTCATTGTCGTTGAAACCGGCTGGGGCGACGCGATCGCTGTTGTCGATCAGCAGCGCAACCTCGGCATGGGCGCGGGCGGGGCGGGTGGATGCGCCGGCAAAGATCACATCCTCCATCCCACCGCCGCGCATGGCCGAGGGGCGCGTCTCGCCCATGACCCAGCGCAGCGCCTCGAGCAGGTTCGACTTGCCGCAGCCATTGGGGCCAACAACGCCTGTCAGGCCCGGCTGAATCACCAGCTCGGTTTGATCGACGAAGCTTTTAAAGCCGTTGAGGCGCAGACGCGTGAACTGCATTGACGCTTCCTTTGTGACCAGTGAAAAGAAATTGCCCGGTTTCCTGCTTTGGCTGGCCGAGGCAGGCAGAGTCAAGTGAGAGGCCCAAATGATCGCCATTTCCATTCGTAAAGCAGACCCGCTATCGGCAGATGGCCGCCGCCTGTTGACTGCCAGCCAGAATTACCTGCGCAGTCTTTATCCGCCCGAGGATAACTATTTTCTGCCTATCGAGGCTTTGGCCGCTGATCCCGCGATCACCTTTTTGATGGCCTATGACGATACCGGTGCGCTGGGTTGCGTGGCGCTGGCCGACAAGGGCGAATATGGCGAGGTGAAATCGCTGTGGGTCGATCCCAACACCCGCGGCAAAAGCGTGGGCGCTGCACTGATGGAAACGCTGGAGGGGCGCGCCCGCGCGCGCAAGCTGAAGATGCTCAAGCTGGAAACCGGCGACACGCTGCATGCGGCGCATCGGTTGTATAAACGGGTTGGATATACGATTTGCGGGCCGTTCGGCGATTACGCCGAAGGCCCGCATTCGGTCTTTATGGAAAAGACGCTGTCTTAATCACTCGGCTTTTTTGTTCTTCTCGGCCGCAGCTTTCATGCGGGCGAGAAGTTCAGCCTTGGTCTCGCGGGCGCCAAAGGGCTTTTCCTTGCCGCCGTGCTGGTTGTGCTCTTGGTGGCGGGGCTGACCCTTTGGGGTGCTGCCGCTGTATTGTTTCGAATAATCGGGCATGACTTATACTCGGTGATAGGGGGTGCCGGCCAAGATGGCGGCGGCCCGGTAAAGCTGTTCCGTCAGCATGACCCGCACCAACATATGTGGCCAGACCATTTTGCCAAAGGAGATGGACATCTGCGCCTGCGCGCGAAGGCTGGGGTCGATCCCGTCCGCGCCGCCGATGACGAATGTAACATCACGTGCGCTGTCGCGATACCCCGCCAGCCTTTGGGCGAAATCGGGCGAGGATAAAACCTCGCCCCGCTCGTCCAGCGTGATCAGCACATTGCCTGCCGGGATCGCTTTTGCCAGCAATTGCGCCTCGGCGGGCATGCCGCCGCCCTTTTTATCCTCGACTTCGAGGAGTTGGGCGGGGCCAAGGCCAAGCGCGCGACCTGTGCGTTCAAAACGGGTGAGATAGTCGTCGATCAGCGCCTTTTCGGGGCCGCTACGCAAGCGGCCCACGGCGGCGATGGTCACACGCATATCAGCGGAACTTGTCAGGCCCCGGCGCGCCCGGCATCCACATTTTTTCCAACTGATAGAACTCGCGCACTTCGGGGCGGAAGATATGGACGATGATATCGCCCGTATCGATCAGCACCCAATCGGCGGCCTCGCGGCCTTCCATTTTGCACAGGATCGAGAAATCCTGCTTGAGCCGGTCGGCGAGTTTTTCGGCGATCGAGGCGACCTGACGGGTCGAACGACCCGATGCGATCACCATATAATCGCCCATAGAGGAGCGGCCGCGCAGATCAATCTGCACGATTTCTTCGGCTTTGTCGTCGTCAAGCGACGCCATAACGGCATCCAAAAGCTGGGCCGATGTGTAATCGCGCGGGGCTGCGGGGGCGTTTTCGGGCATGAGGGGCGCAGTCATTGCGTCACCTTTTGCGCGGGCGCGCTCATGCAGATCATCGTCGGGCGCGAATTGCGGGTAATTAGGGTCATTGTCCTCTCGGGCGGCACGCCGGTTAGCCACGGCGCGGGGCATTACAATTAATATAGCAGGGCGGGTGGGGAATCTCAATGGATGCTGACCACCCAAATGGACTTGCGCAATTAATGAAAAGAAGAATGTCCCTTGAAGGAAGATTTGCAAAGGTGTAGGCAGGGCGACATGCAAGGCTTCGTGTATTTTGACATTCATGACCGCCAGCGCCTTCCGGGGCGTTTCTTTGGCGTGACCCAATCGGTCCTCGCGCGACTTTGATCGCGCGGGTGGGCTGCTGCTGCACAGCCCGCCCCATGCGCCCTGCCGTCTTTTGACAGCCCATTCGCGCCGGCACCGCCGGACGCTGCTTAGCAATGCAAGAGATACCTATGTCCAAGACACTCTATGATAAAATCTGGGATGCCCATGTCGCACATCAGGCGGATGACGGCACCTGTCTGCTGTATATCGACCGCCATCTGGTTCACGAAGTGACCAGCCCGCAGGCGTTCGAAGGCCTGCGCATGGCGGGCCGCAAGGTGCATGCGCCTGAAAAGACGATCGCTGTGCCCGATCACAACGTGCCGACCACCTGGGACCGCGCCAAGGGGATCGAGAACGAAGAATCGCGTATTCAGGTCGATGCGCTGGATAAAAACGCGCGCGAATTTGGCGTGGTCTATTATCCGGTGAACGATATCCGTCAGGGAATCGTTCATATTATCGGGCCCGAGCAGGGCTGGACGCTGCCCGGCATGACCATTGTGTGCGGCGACAGCCATACCGCGACGCATGGTGCATTCGGCGCGCTGGCGCATGGCATCGGCACATCCGAGGTCGAGCATGTGCTGGCGACCCAGACGCTGATCCAGAAGAAATCCAAAAATATGAAGGTCGAAATCACCGGCAAGCTGCGCCCCGGTGTCACGGCCAAAGATATCACGCTGGCGGTGATCGGCCTGACGGGCACTGCGGGCGGCACCGGCCATGTCATCGAATACTGCGGCGAGGCGATTCGCAGCCTGTCGATGGAAGGCCGCATGACCGTCTGCAATATGGCGATCGAGGGCGGCGCACGCGCCGGCCTGATCGCGCCGGACGAGACGACCTTTGCCTATGTCAAAGGTCGCCCCCATGCGCCTGCCGCCGAACATTGGGACAAAGCTGTCGCGTGGTGGAAGACTCTGTTCACAGACGAGGGCGCCCATTTCGACAAGGTCGTGACCATCCGCGGCGAGGATATCGCCCCCGTCGTCACCTGGGGCACATCGCCCGAGGATGTGCTGCCCATCACCAGCGCCGTGCCTGCACCCGAGGATTTCGAGGGCGGCAAGATCGACGCTGCCCGCCGCAGTCTGGATTACATGGGCCTAGAGCCCGGCCAGCGTCTGGAAGACATCAAGATCGACGCCGTCTTTATCGGCAGCTGCACCAACGGCCGGATCGAAGATCTGCGCGCCGCCGCCTCCGTCCTGAAAGGCCGCAAGCTGGCCGAGGGCGTGCGCGGTATGGTTGTTCCCGGCTCGGGCCTTGTGCGACTGCAGGCCGAGGAAGAGGGACTGGCCGATATCTTTAAGGACGCAGGCTTTGAATGGCGTCTGGCGGGATGTTCGATGTGCCTTGGCATGAACCCCGACCAGATGGGCCCAGGCGAGCGCTGCGCCGCGACGTCGAACCGCAATTTCGAGGGGCGGATGGGGCGCGGCTCGCGCACGCATCTGATGTCGCCCGTCATGGCCGCCGCCGCCGCAATCACCGGTCGTCTGACCGATGTGCGCGATTTCCTGCCCGCTGAATAAGGGGAAAGATGATGGATAAGTTTACGCGCCTGACCGGGATCGCCGCGCCCATGCCGCTGGTGAATATCGACACCGATATGATCATCCCCAAACAGTTTCTAAAGACGATCAAGCGCTCGGGCCTGGGCGTCCATGCCTTTGACGAGATGCGCTATGACGCGGCCGGCAATGAAAACCCTGATTTCATCCTGAACAAGCCTGCCTATCGCGCATCCGAGATTATCGTTGCGGGGGATAACTTTGGCTGCGGCTCATCGCGCGAACACGCGCCTTGGGCGCTGCTGGATTTTGGCATCCGCTGCGTGATCTCGACCAGCTTTGCCGATATCTTTTACAACAACTGCTTTAAGAACGGCATCCTGCCGATCACCCTGCCGCAAGAGATGGTCGATATCCTGATGGATGATGCCGAAAAGGGCGCGAATGCCCGTATCACGGTGGATCTCGAGGCGCAGACGGTGACCACCTCGGACGGGCAGGTCATCGCCTTTGAGATGGATGCGTTTCGCAAACATTGTCTGGTGAACGGGCTGGATGACATCGGCCTGACGCTGGAGAAATCCCTGTCCATCGCCGATTACGAGGCAAAGCTAAACGCCGAGCGGCCCTGGGTCTGATGCGTTTTCCGCTCGCCATACTGGGGATCACCGCCATGGCGGGCAGTGCCTTGGCCGATACCCGTTTGGCGAGCTGGGATGTCGATCTGACGCGGGACGGCCCCGGTCTGCTGCTGCGGGATATCCTGCGCGAAAGCGATGATATTCTGGCTGTGGTGGATGCGATCGTGGCGGCAAAGGCCGATGTGCTGCTGCTGACCAGTTTCGACTATGATGCAGGGGGCGCGGCGCTGGGGGCTTTTGCCGATCTGCTGGCCGCACGCGGGGCGGATTATCCGCTGCGGATCGCGCAAGCGACCAATCGAGGCCTGCCCAGTGGCCAAGATCTGAACGGCAACGGCCGCTTGGGCGAGGCCGAGGATGCCTATGGCTGGGGCCGCTTTTATGGCGAGGGGGCGATGGCGCTGCTGTCGCGCCTGCCGCTGACGGGCGATCTGCGCGACCACACGGCTGATCAGGGTCGCCTTGCCTCCAGCGGGCTATGGGTGGTGCCATTGGGCCCGCTTGATGTGATTGCCTTTGCCGCGACCACGCCCGCCTTTGGCAATGAGACCCGAAACGCCGCCGAGATTGCGCAGGCCGCCGCGCTGATCGAGGGGCGTTTCGTGCTGATCGGCAAGCCAAACCTCGACCCCGCTGCGGGGGCGGGGGATCGCGCGGTGATGGCGAGCCTGCTAGCAGATTCGCGTCTGCAAGACCCTTTGGCGGGCCAGCCGACCGCCCATTGGCCGGACCCCATCGGCGCGCTGCGGGTGGATTACATCCTGCCCGCCGCAGAAATTCTGGTCGCCGGTGCAGGCGTTATCCCCCATGATAACGCCGCCTTTGGTGCCCATTCCCTTGTTTATATTGATATTGCTGACGTGCCCTGAAAGGAGCTTCTCTTGTCTAACCCCAGTTTGCTGATCCTCGCCGGTGACGGTATTGGCCCCGAAGTCATGGCCGAAGTGCGCAAAGTCATCGCTTGGTTCGACGCGCATGGCACTAGCTTTGACGTGACCGAGGATCTGGTCGGCGGTGCCGCCTATGATGTGCATGGCACGCCGCTGGCCGATGAAACGCTGGCAAAGGCGCTTGCCGCCGATGCTGTGCTGCTGGGCGCCGTGGGCGGCCCGAAATATGATGTGCTGGATTTTTCCGTCAAGCCCGAGCGCGGCCTGCTGAAGCTGCGCAAAGAGCTTGATCTTTATGCGAACCTGCGTCCGGCGCAGTGCTTTGACGCGCTGGCGGATTTCTCGTCCCTCAAACGCGAGGTTGTCGCCGGTCTTGATATTATGATCGTGCGGGAACTGACCTCCGGCGTCTATTTCGGCGAGCCGCGCGGCATTTTCACCGAAGGCAACGAGCGCGTCGGCATCAACACCCACCGCTATACCGAATCCGAGATCGCCCGCGCCGCCCGCGCCGCTTTCGACCTTGCCCGCCAGCGCGGCAGCCGCGTCTGTTCGATGGAGAAGGCCAATGTGATGGAGGCCGGGATTCTGTGGCGCGAAGTGGCGCAAAAGATCCGCGATGAGGAATATCCCGATATCACCCTGTCGCATATGTATGCCGACAACGGCGCAATGCAGTTGGTGCGCGCGCCAAAGCAGTTCGATGTGATCCTGACCGACAATCTGTTCGGCGATATCCTGTCGGATGCGGCGGCGATGCTGACCGGCAGCCTTGGGATGCTGCCTTCGGCCAGCCTTGGCGCGACCGGCCCCAATGGGTATCCCCGCGCGATGTACGAGCCGGTGCACGGCTCGGCCCCCGATATCGCGGGGCAGGGCAAGGCGAACCCGATCGCCTGTATCCTCAGCTTTAGCATGGCTTTGCGCTATTCGTTCAATCTGGGTGATCAGGCCGACAAACTCGAGGCCGCTGTCGAGAAAGTGCTGGCCGATGGGCTGCGCACCGCCGACCTTTTGGGCCCGGCTGGCGGCACTGCGATTTCTACCTCGCAAATGGGTGATGCGATTGTTGCGGCGCTAGAAAGCTTGCACTAACATTGACGTTACCGGCCTGACGTTACAGGCTAAGTCTTTGGCCGGGGTGGTTTTGCCGCCCCGGTTTTTCATTTCAAAACCCCCGAGGGATGCATGGGCTCGAACGCCAAGGGCGCGGTGCTGGCGCTGATCGCATTTGCCATTTTTGCAACGCATGATGTGATCGTAAAGGCGATGGGGGGCATCTATGCGACGCCGCAGCTGATCTTTTTCTCGGTCATGTTCAGCTTTCCGCTGGCCTTGCTGATGCTGGTGCAAGACCCGCGCCCCGGAACGTTAAAGCCGGTGCATCCGGGCTGGGTGGCGCTGCGCACAGGCACGGGGATCGTGTCGGGGCTGACGGTGTTCTACGCCTTTACCGCGCTGCCGCTGACCCAAGTTTACGCGATCATCTTTGCGACACCGCTGATCATCACGATTCTGTCGGTGCCCTTTCTGGGCGAGCGGGTGCGGATGCGCCGCTGGATCGCGGTTGGCGTGGGGCTGTTCGGCGTGCTCGTTGTCGTGCGTCCGGGCACGGCAGAACTCGGGCTGGGCCATGCCGCCGCCTTGATCGGTGCGCTGTGCGGTGCGTTGTCGGCGATCACTTTGCGCAAGGTCGGCAGCAAGGAACGGCCGGTCGTCCTGCTGCTCTATCCGCTGTTTGGCAACTTTATCGTTATGGGGGCGGCGCTGCCCTTTGTGTATCAGCCAATGCCGATCACACATCTGGGCCTGTTCGCGCTGATGGCTGCGCTGGGCCTGATGGGCGGGCTGTTCAGCATTCAGGCCTATAAACATGGCGAGGCGGTGGTGGTCGCCCCGATGCAATATTCGCAGATCATCTGGGCCTCGGTCTTTGGCTATCTGATCTTTCGCGAGACGATGGATTTTTGGACAACCGTTGGCACGCTGATCATTATCGGCTCGGGCATCTATATTGTCGTGCGCGAGGGGCGCAGCGACGCATCCGACAATCACCCTGTGCTGCGCACCAAGATGCGCGCCGATACCGGCACGCTTTTGCGACCTAGCGTCACTGATCAGCCAGTTAACCTTACGAAAAACGGGGAATAGCCTCTTGCGTTTTGCGTATGCCGGCGCTACCTCTCGCGCCACGGTCGGAGCGTAGCGCAGCCTGGTAGCGCACCTGCTTCGGGAGCAGGGGGTCGGAGGTTCGAATCCTCTCGCTCCGACCATTTTCCCGATTTCTCAGAATCATACCCTACGCAACATCGCTGTTTTGCCGGTGGTTGCCGTTTCATGATCTTCGCAAATTTAAGCGCACTGACCAAATCCTAGGCGGGTTTGCGTTCCGCGCCTGATGCCTGCCGCGCATTTCGCAGGTTTTTGTTGCATGCGCTGACCTGCGCCCTCTCAAATATATTTATCGTATATTTGCTGTGATCAAGCCGCCGCAAATACGGACAACCGGCAAAAAGCCGGGCATCAACAGAGAGGGAATGCCATGTTTAAACGTGCAAAGACCGCACTGCGGGCCACGGCGCTGGCCGCCGGTGCGCTGGGTGCGATGGGCCTGCCTGCCGTCGCGCAGACCGAGATTCGCGCCATCGGCTATACGTCGAACCTTTATTTGTGGGGGATGGAAGAGGCCTTTTACACCGGCCCCTTTGCCGAAGCCGCGGGCGATCTGGTTCGTATCGAGGCGATCCCGCATGATCTGGCCGGTCTGCGCGGCCCCGAGCTGCTGGCGCTGCTACAAGACGGCACGCTGCAAATCGCGTCGCAGAACATCAGCTATATGGCAGGCGATGACCCCCGTTTCGAGGCGCTGGACCTGTCGGGCGTCACCTTGACCAACGCGGACGCGCGCCTTGCGACCGACGCCTATCGCGGCGTGCTGGCCGATGTGCTGTCCGAGCGTTTCAACGTTCACCTGCTGGGCCTTGCCCCGCTGCCGAGCCAAGTGTTCTGGTGCCGTGATGTGATCAGCGGTCTGGACGATCTGGCGGGCAAAAAGATCCGCGTGTTCAATGCAACCACCTCGGATTTCGTGAATGCTGTCGGTGGCACCACCGTCACAATGCCCTTCGTCGAGGTGATCCCCGCCCTGCAACGCGGCGTCGCGGATTGCGCGGTGACGGGCACATCCTCGGGAAATACCGCCCGCTGGTTCGAGGTTACGCAATCGGTCTTTCCGCTGAACGTCGGCTGGTCGATGGTGTTCTGGGCGGCGAACAAAGACGCTTGGGATGGCTTCAGCCCCGAAGTGCAGGCGTTTTTGACCGAACAATACGGCATTCTCGAGGCCGAGGCTTGGGAAGCGCAAATCGTCCAGGATCTGGACGCTCTGTCCTGCTCGGCCGGCGGCGAATGCAACCTTGGCGTTTCGGCTTCGATGACCGTGGTTCCGGTCAGTGACGCGGATGCGGCCCGTGCGGCGGAAATCGTGCAAGCGGCCGTGCTGCCGAACTGGGCGTCGCGCTGCGGTGCGGATTGCGTGGCCGAATGGAATGGCACCGTTGGCGCCGCCATCGGTATCGAGGCTGCGCTGCCGTGATGACCGCCTCGCTCGCGCGTGGGCTCGACCGCCTTTTGGCCGGGCTGCGCACCTTGTCCTCTGCCGGTATTTGGATCGGCGGGGGCGGGCTGCTCGTCTTTTCATTCGCTGTTCTGGTCGAAGTCCTCATGCGGCGCTTTATGAACCATAGTTTCGCCGGGCTGGACGAGCTTGGCGGCTATATGCTGGCGATTGTCGGTGCCATCGCCTTTACTGAAACGCTGCTGCATCGCGGCCATATCCGTATCGATGTGATCCATGCGCGCGTTGGGCGACGCCTGCAATCGGCGCTGGATGTGCTGGCGATGCTGGGGGTGATCGTGTTTTTCGGCACGATGCTGTTCTATGCGCAGCATCTGCTGGGGCGCAGCATCGGGCTGCAATCACGCTCGATCAGTTCGCTGTCGGTCATCCTATGGGTGCCGCAATCCATCTGGTTTGCAGGGATCGCGCTGTTTGTCGTCACCGCCATGACGCTGCTGGCACGCGCCATCGTCGCGCTGCTGTTGGGTGATCGCGCCACGGCTGTCGCGCTGATCGGTCTGCGCAGCGCCGAAGAAGAACTCGCCGAAGAGGTCGAACTGACCGCAAACGCGCTGGGCGAGGAGCATCGCACATGATCATTGCTGTAACACTTATCTGCCTGTTCGCGCTGCTGTTCCTGTCCATTCCGGTGGCCGCAGCGCTGGGTCTGACGGGCATTGTCCTGTCCGAGCTGTTCGCATTTATGCCCGCGACGCGCGGTATGGGAAACATCTCGTGGCAGTCGATGAACGATGCGGTGCTGGTTGCCGTGCCGCTGTTCGTGCTGATGGGCGAGATCCTTTTGCGGTCCGGCGTTGCAGGGCGCATGTATGGCGCAATGGCGGGTTGGCTGACATGGCTGCCCGGCGGGCTGATCCACGCCAATATCGGCACCTCGACCCTGTTTGCCGCAACCTCGGGCAGCTCGGTCGCAACCGCTGCCACCGTTGGCACCACTGCCATCCCCGAGGCGAAGAAATACGGCTATAGCGAGCCGTTGTTTCTGGGCTCGCTGGCGGCGGCGGGGACGCTGGGGATTCTGATCCCGCCCTCGATCAATCTGATCTTGTATGGCGCGATGACGAATACCTCGATCCCGGCACTTTATCTGGCTGGGATCATTCCGGGCCTTGGCCTTGCGGTGCTGTTCAGCCTGACGGTTGTGGTAGCTTGTCTGATCAAGCCGGAACTGGGCGGACATCCGGTCATTGTGACGTGGCGCGAGCGGTTGACGAGCCTGCCGCATCTGATCCCGCCGCTGTTCATCTTTATGCTGGTGGTCGGCAGTATCTATGCCGGTTGGGCCACCCCGACCGAGGCGGCGGCGCTGGGCATCATCGGCGCGCTGTTCATCGCCGCGCTGGGCCGCACCTTGTCGATCCCGATGATCAAGGCCGCGCTGACCGGCACGATCCGCACCACGGGTATGTTGATGGCGATCATCGCCGCCGCCTATTTCCTGAACTATGTCTTTGGCGCCATCGGCCTGACGCGGATTGTGACGGCGTTCTTTGATGCGCTCGCGCTCAGCCCGTTCCAGACGCTGATGATCATCGTGGCGTTCTATCTGGTGGTCGGCCTGTTCATGGAAACGCTGTCGCTGATGGTGGCGACAGTGCCGATTTTCACGCCCGTCATCGTCAGCCTTGGCTATGATCCCGTGTGGTTCGGTATTCTGGTCATCATGCTGGTCGAAACCGCGCTGATCACGCCGCCGGTGGGGGTGAACCTGTTCGTCATCCAAGGCGTGCGCGACAAGGGCCCGATCTCGGACGTGATCCGGGGTGTTATGCCCTTTGTCGCGACATTGTTGCTGGCGATTGCGATCATGATCGCATTTCCGGCGATCGCACTGTTCCTGCCGGGGCTGGCGCAGTGATCTCGCTGCTGCCATCAGGTGCCGAGATCGGCATCGCGGCGGTCAAGGCCTTGGCCTGCGGCATTGCCGTCTGGGCCATGGTCAAAAGCGTCGACGGCGCGCCGCCACCGGTCGTTGCGATGGTCATAGGCCTGCCGGTGGTCTTTGCCGCAGGCTATCTGGCGATGGCTGGCGTGGTTGGCCCCGATTTTCTGATCGAGGTCGGCCTGCGCAGCGCGCAGACCATGCCCGCCGTGCTGACCTTTATCGTCGTTACGGGCCGCTTTTATAACCGCTTGCCGCTGCCCGCACTGCTTGGCGTGTCGCTGGCCGCCTGGCTGGTGGTGGCATGGACGCTCTCGGGCGGGGCAGAGCCTTGGCCGCTGCCTGCTAGCCTCAGCTTTGGGGTGGCCGCTCTGCTGTTGTCGCATCTGGTCTTTCCGATCAATGCCCGCTTTCCCATATCCGCCCGCGTCCAGCGTCCCGGCAGTGGGGCGTGGCGGGTGGCGCTGCAAGCGGCGGCGATGGTGCTGCTGCTGACGGTGGTCAGCCGCCTGATCGGTCCGCGCGGCAGCGCCGTTCTGGTCGCGCTACCCTTGGCGATGATCTTTCTGACCATCGGCATGAAATCCTCTGGCACGCTGAATGCGGCCGCCACCTATCAATCGGCGCGGCTGGCGATGCCCGGCCTTGTTGCCTATGTCGCCAGCTTTGCGCTGCTGACGCCTTTCACCGGCGGTCTTGCCGCCTGCTTTCTTGCATTCCTGCCGTCGCTTGCCGTCTCGGGCGCGGTGGTGGGCTTGCGCCTTTACCTGACACCAAAGGAGACCACATGACACATGGGCCTCAGACCGCACCCCAGATTGCGGACCCGATTGCCTTTCAACTGTTCCGCCATGCCATTACCGGCATCGCGAATGAAATGGCGCTGACCATTTTCCGCACCGCCTATTCGGGCGTGCTGAAGAATATCATGGATTACTCGACCGCGATTTGTGACCGCGAGGGGCGCCTTGCCGCCCAAGGCTTGTCGCTGCCCGGTCACCTGTGTTCGATCCCCGTCGCGCTGAAAGCCAGCATCGCCGCCATGGTCGAACCGATTGTCGATGGCGATATTCTGGTGATGAACGACCCCTATTCGGGCGGGATGCACCTGCCGGATATCTTCATCTTCAAACCGGTCTTCGTCGAGGATCAGATCGTCGCCTGGTGCTGCGCCGTCTGTCACCACACCGACGTTGGCGGTCGCGTCGCCGGATCGAATGCCGCTGACAGCACCGAGATTTTCCAAGAGGGCATCCGTATCCCGCCCCTGAAGCTGTTCCGCAAAGGGGTCGAGGATGCGACCCTGATGGCCATGCTGCGCGCCAATGTGCGTATGCCCGAACGTCTGGACGGCGATCTGCGCGGCCAACTGGCCGCCTGCCGCATCGCCGATCAGGGGTTGCAAGCCTTGGTGCGCAGCCATGGCCGCGCGAACTTCATGCGGCTGGTCGATGACCTGCTGAACTATTCCGAAATCCTGACCCGCGAGGCGCTAAAGCGACTGCCCGATGGCGAGGCGACCTTTGTCGATTATATCGACGATGATGGCGTCGATATCGGCAAGCCGATCAAGCTGGTCTGCACCGTGCGCAAGACGGGCGATAAGATGGTCGTCGACTGGACGGGATCTGCGCCGCAGGTCAAAGGCGCGATCAACAATACCTATTCCTACACGGCCGCAGCGGCCTTTACCGCCGTGAAAACCGTGCTGGGCGATGGTGCCCCCAATAACGACGGCTGTTTCCGCGCGGTCGAGGTAATCGCCCCCCCGGGCACGATCACCAATGCGCTGATGCCTGCCGCCTGCGCCGCACGCGGCCTGACCGGATTCCGCCTTGCCGATTGCGCCTTTGGCGCGCTGGCGAAACTTGCACCGGGGCGCGTTTTCGCCTGCGGCGACGGCGGCAATACCAATGTCTCGATTGGCGGCTATACCGCCGAGCGTAAGCCGTTCATCTTTGTGGACTTTGTCTCTGCCGCTTGGGGCGCGCGTCCGTGGAAAGACGGGCTAGAGGGCAACACCACCATGTTCGCCAATATGGCGTCCTATTCCACCGAGACGGTCGAAAGCGAGAATCCCCTGATCGTGACCGTCAACGAATTCGTTGATGACAGTGCAGGCGCGGGCAAATATCGCGGCGGCACCGCCATGCGCCGCGACTGGATGCTGCTAGAGGACGAGGCCACCCTTTCGGTGCGGGCCGATCGCCAATCCCATGCGCCTTACGGCCTGGATGGCGGCCATGATGGTGCCTTTGGTATCAATATCATGACCGTCAATGGCGCGGCGGCAAAGCTGACCTCCAAATTCACCATGACGATGCGCAAGGGCGATGTGTTCACGCACCATTTGCCCTCGGGTGGGGGCTATGGCGATCCGCTAGAGCGTGACCCCGCCGCCGTGTTCGAGGACTGGCTGGACGATTACTGCTCGGTTGAAACCGCGCGCGATATCTACGGCGTTATTTTGACTGATGCGGGCGTCGATCTGGATGCAACCACCGCTCGCCGCGCCCTGCTGCGCGCCGCCTGAAAGGACAAGACCCATGGAAAACGGAAAATGCCGTCTGGCGTTTGATATCGGCGGCACCTTTACGGACTTTATCCTCGAGGATGCTGCGGGCGATCTGCATACGTTCAAGACCCTAACAACCCACGAGGATTACACCGTCGCGATTGCCGAGGGCGTGAACCGCCTGCTGGCGCGCACCGGGATTGCGGCGGCGGATGTGGGGCAGGTGCTGCACGCGACGACGCTGGGGTCGAACACGCTGCTAGAACGCACCGGCGCGCGCACCGGCCTGATCACCACGCGCGGTTTTCGCGATGTGCTGGAAATCCGCGATCTGCGGATGCCGCGCCTTTATGATCAGGACTGGGACAAGCCTGAGACGCTGGTGCGCCGCCGCCGCCGCCGCGTGGTGACGGGCCGCATTCTGGCCGATGGCGCGGAAATGGAGCCGCTGAACGAGGCGGATGTCCGCGAGGCAGTGGAATTCCTCAAGGCCGAGGGCGTGACTTCCGTCGCCGTCTGCCTGATCAATTCCTATGCCAATCCCGCGCATGAAATCCGTGTGGGAGAAATCGTGCGCGAGATGTGGCCCGAGGTTCACCTCTCGCTCAGCCATGTACTGCTGCCCGAGGAGGGGGAATATCCCCGCACCTCGACCACGGTGATCAATGCTTATGTGCAGCCGATCCTAAAGGATTATGTCGCACGGCTGATGCAGTTGATGGAGGTGCAGGGGATCAACGCGCCGCTGTTCTTCATGCAATCGAATGGCGGGTTGACGCCCGCCTCTGTCGCGGCCGAGCAGCCGATCCATATTATCGAAAGCGGCCCTGCGGCAGGCGTAGTCGGCGCGTCCATCGTCGGTAAGGCGGGCGGCACGCCGACCGTCATCACGCTAGATATCGGCGGCACCACGGCCAAGGCCGCGCTGGTCGAAAACGGCACTCCGGGCAAAGCGACCGAGTTTCAGGTCGGCGGCCATGTCCTGCAGGTCGAACGTCTGCTGTCGGGCGGCGGCTTCACTCTGCGCGTGCCCGCGATTGATCTGGCCGAGGTGGGCGCGGGTGGCGGCTCGATCATTGCGTTGGATGCGGCGGGCGTGCCGCAGGTCGGCCCGCGCTCGGCTGGATCGAACCCCGGCCCTGCCTGCTATGGCCGCGGCGGCACCGAGCTGACGGTGACCGACTGCAACCTTGTGCTGGGCTATCTGAACGAAAACTCTATCGCTGGCGGCGAGATGATCTTGCAGCGCGATCTGGCGATGCAGGCGGCACAGGCGCAACTTGCAGGTCCGCTGGGCATGACGCCCGAGGCTGCGGCGCATGGTGTCTTTACCCTGTCCTGCGTCACGATGATCCAAGCCATCCGCGCGGTGACGACCGAACGGGGTCAGGACCCGCGCGACTTTGCCCTGTTCGCTTTTGGCGGCAACGGCCCGCTGTTCGCGGCGGGCATTGCGCAGACGCTGGGTTGTCCGAAAGTCATCGTGCCGCCCGCACCGGGGGTGTTCTCGGCGCTGGGCCTGCTGTGCGCCGAGGTCGAGATCCACAAATCCCGCAGCTATCGCGCAAGTGTTTCCGAAGATACCGTCGCCCATGCGCGCAGCCAACTGTCCGAAATGGCGCAGCAGGCCGAGGCCGAGGCGCAAAGCCCCGGTGGTCGCCTGACCGCCACGGCGCGGATGCGCTATGCGGGGCAATCCTCGGATCTGCTGGTGCATTTGGGTGATCCTGCAACCTTGGATGCAGCCCGCGTGCGCGCGGCCTTTGTCGCCGAGCATGACCGCATCTTTAAGTTCACCGCGCCCGAGGACGAGCCGGTGCGTTTCACCGCGATCGAGGTCGCCTATGCGCTGCCCGTCGGGCAGGTCGATATGGCGAAACGGCGGCTGGTCGGCAGCGGCACCCAGACGTCCCAGCGCGCGTGGTTCGGGCCGCAAACCGGTTGGCTGGATGCGCCCGTTGTGCCCCGCCCGGCACTGCAGCGTATCACCGGCCCTTGCATCATCACTGACCCCGATGCAACAACGCTGGTGCCGCCCGGCGCCGTTGCCGAAATGGCCGCAGGCGGTGCGATTATCATCACGTTGCCGCAACAAGCTGGCAGCACCAAGAGCGAGCGAAGTGACGTTGAATATGCCTGACATCCTGCCCCACGTCGTTGCCGCCCCCGCCCGTATCGGCGATCCGGCAGCGATGGTGGACACGCCCGCGCTGGTCATCGACTTGGACGTGTTTGACGCGAATATCGCGCGGATGAAGGCCTATGCCGCGCAGATGGGGGTGGCCCTGCGTCCCCATGCGAAAACGCATAAATCGGCTGATATCGCCCTGTTGCAAATGCAGCAGGGCGGCGCGGTCGGGGTCTGCTGTCAAAAGGTCTCTGAGGCGGTGGCGCTGGCGGATGCCGGTGTCACCGATATTCTGATCGCGAATGAGGTTGTCGGCCCCGCAAAAGTCGCGGCGCTGGCCGCCCTTGCGGGCCGGATCAAACTGGCGGTTTGCGCGGATCATCCCGTGCAGGTCGCCGCCTATAGCGCGGCGGCGGTGCAGGCCGGTGTCACGCTGGATGTGCTGGTCGAGATTGACTGCGGCTCGCATCGCTGCGGCGTGCAGCCGGGGCAGCCGGCCGTTGATCTGGCGCTGGCGATTGATGCGGCGCCGAACCTGCATTTTGCGGGGCTGCAAAGCTATTTCGGTCGCGCGCAGCATATCTATGACGCGGCCGAGCGGCGCGCCGCGCTGGAGGTCTCGCTCAAGCTGACGGCGGATACGCGCGATGCCATCCGTGCAGCGGGCCTGACCTGTGATCGCGTCACGGGCGCTGGGACGGGCACTTACGGCGTCGAGGGAGCCTCGGGCGTTTATACTGAGATCCAGCCGGGTTCTTATGTCTTCATGGATGCCGATTACAACCGCGTGGCCGAGACGGGTGGTTTTGCCCAATCG
The DNA here is from genome assembly GCF_000223375.1 of Ketogulonicigenium vulgare WSH-001. Lineage (NCBI taxonomy): Bacteria > Pseudomonadati > Pseudomonadota > Alphaproteobacteria > Rhodobacterales > Roseobacteraceae > Ketogulonicigenium > Ketogulonicigenium vulgare. The sequence goes on from NC_017384.1 coordinate 206,933, forward strand.
TTGCATGTGGTGGCGACGGTCCTGAGCACCTCGCCGGGACAGGCGGTCTGTGATGCGGGGCTAAAGGCCAGCGCCACCGATTGCGGCCCGCCGCAGATTGCATGGCCAAAGGGCGTGACCTGTGGCACCTTGTCGGACGAGCATGGGAATGTGGTCGATCCGGATGCGATCTTGCAGATCGGCGACCGCGTCGGCCTTATTCCCGGCCATATCGACCCGACCTGCAATCTGCATGATTGGTATGTCGGTGTGCGGGGTGGCGTGGTTGAAACCCTATGGCCCGTCACCGCGCGGGGCAGGCTATTTTAGATGTCAGTACAACCCGCATCCGAGGGCAGTCCCACACAGGTCGATCTGGCGGTCGAACTGCTGCGCGATCGCATTATGGATCTGACGATCGAGCCGGGCAGCCGGATCGACGAACGCCTGCTGGTCGAGCAGTTCGGCCTTGGCCGCACCCCCTCGCGCGAGGCGTTGAACCGCCTTGTGTCCGAGGGGTTCGTCCAGATCCGGCCTGCGCGCGGGGGGGCGGTCGTCACGCCGCTGGGATTTCAGGATTTCGGTGAATTGATCGAGGCCTATCAGTTTTGCGAATCCATCCTCGGGCTGCGGGTGCAGCCGGATCACCCGCAGCTGTATGACGATCTATGCGCGATTCAGGCGCGCTATCGCGTTGCGGTCGAGGCGCGGGATTTTCTGCTCATCACCCAGATCAATATCGAATTCCACATGCGCCTGCACGAGACGTTGCGCAATTCGCTGATCCGCGATTTTGCCTTGAAAATGCACCGGCTTGTCGCGCGGGTGCTGAATTACACCTATGCGAACGAGCTGCCCGAAACCCTGCATCAAGCCGAACAATTCCGCCTGAACTTGGAACAGCACGACGCGATTATCGAGGCCGTGCGCCTGCGGGATAAGCCGACTTTGGCCAAGCTGCTGCCCGATCATGCGGGCTTTATCCACCACCGTCTGGTCTATCTGCTGGACCGCCGCCTTGTCGCGGCAGAGGGGCTAGAGCCGCCGCAGATCGGCTAGCTCAGGCGAAATCAGAAAACTTTGGTGGCGGGCCTTTTTGTTGGGCCATCCAGTCCAGCTTGCTGCGCAAAAAGGCCAGCATACCGTCGATCTCGTGCCGCTGTTGTTCCAGCCGGGCGATGTGGTCGGACAGCAGGGTCCGGGTTCGGTCCGGGTTGTCCGCGTCCTGCGTATAATCCGCGATCATATCGCCGATTTCAGACAAAGATGATCCCAGCGCCTGATGCACGCGGATGATGCGCGCCAGCTCGACATCTTTGTCGCCAAAGATCTGATAGGGGCGCGAGCCGCCCTTGATGCCCTGCTGGGGATGCAACAATCCGCGCCGGACGTAAAAACGCACAGTCTCGCGCGGCAGACCTGTTTCACGGGCAAATTCGGCGATCAGCATGGCATTTTCCCTGTTGACTGTGGAGTTCGCTCCGCAGTTATAGGCTGTGTTCGTCTGAATTTGGAGAGTGAAATGACGAACATGATTGCAAAAGTCCCGATGGGGAAAGAGGGCGTGCTGGTCGGTCGGCAGGGTCTGGGCTGCATGGGCATGAGCGAGTTTTACGGCGCGGCTGATCCCGATGCCTCGCGCCGCGTGCTGGATCTGGCGCTGGATCTGGGCGTGACGCATTTCGACACCGCCGATATGTATGGCGTTGGCGCGAATGAGGAATTCCTGGCGCCTTTCCTGCGTGACAACCGCAAGCGCGCCCATATCGCGACCAAATACGGCTATCGCCGCAGCCTTGATACGCCTGATGATTGGGGCGTGACGAATGATCCGGCCCATATCCACCGCGCGGTCGATGCCTCGCTGCACCGCCTCGGCGTCGAGGTGATCGATCTGTATTACATGCACCGCCGCGATCCTGCCGTGCCATTGGCCGATTCGATCGGGGCGATGGCGGATCTGGTGCAGGCAGGCAAAGTCCGCGCGCTGGGTCTGTGCGAGGTCAGCGCCACTGAGCTGTCCGAGGCACATGCCATCCATCCCATCGCTGCCCTGCAATCGGAATGGTCGGTCTTTTCGCGCGATATCGAGGCCGAGGTCGCAGCCACCGCCGCCCGTCTTGGCACCGCTATCGTCCCCTTTGCACCGCTGGGGCGTGGGTTGCTGACCGGCGCGCTGTCGCTGGCGGCGGATGATGCGCGCCGCCATTTCCCGCGCTTTTCCGAGGCTAATCTGGATGCGAACACCCGCGCGGCGCAGGTGATTGGCGCGCTTGCGGCGGCGCGCGGCGTGTCCCCTGCCCAGATCGCGCTGGCGTGGCTGCATGACCGTGCCCGCGTCTTTGGGGTCACCGTCATCCCGATCCCCGGCACGCGTCAGCCGGCCCGCCTGCGCGAAAACCTTGGGGCGCTGGATATCACACTGACGGCGGATGAGTTGGCCACGCTCGCGCCGCTGGCTGCCCAAGTGCAGGGGCAGCGTGTCTGAGGGGCTTGACAAAAGGTCCTCGGATTATTTATTTCCAAACGGTCGGAAATAAATAGGTGAACCATGCCGCGCCCCCGCAAACATGACCAAAGCCAGATCCTTGACGCGGTTGAACGCGTCGTCGCCCGCGACGGCGTGTTGACTGTGGATGCTGTCGCGAAAGAGGCAGGCGTCTCGAAAGCGACGGTTTTGTATGAGCATGCCAGCAAAAAGGATCTGGTGGGGGCGCTGGTCGCGCGCACCATCGCGGCGGATAATGCCTTCAACGCGGCGGCGGCTGCGGAATTTACCGGGCCGGATGCAGCGCTGCGCGGCCGCATCAGTGCCGCGCGCCGCAGCCCGCCGCAACAGGGCGGCAACGCCGCCGTCCTCGCGCTGGTGGCGGCGCTGTTGCAGGATGCCGATTTGCGTGGTGACTTCCGGCGCAACCAGAACGCGCTGGGTCAGGCACTGCTGGACGGTGCCAGCCACCCCCGCGCGGCACGGCTGGCGTGGCTCGCCCTCGAGGGGTTGAAGTTCCAGCAGTATCTAGAACTGCATGAATGGTCCGATGCCGCGCGCGCTGAAATTCTGCAAGATATTGAAAACCTTGCCCTAACAGGCAACATCGAACCGGAGGTAGGGGATGACTGATCACCCCGTCTTTATCACCGGCGCCAGCGGCTATGTCGGTCGCAACCTTGTGCGCCACTTTGTTTCCAAAGGCCAAACCGTGATTGGCCTCGTCCGCTCGGACGCCGCTGCCGCGCGGGTCAAGGCGCTGGGCGGCGCGCCGGTAATCGGCGATGTGCTGACCAGCGACCTTGCGCCCCTAATGGCGGGGGCGGGCGTCCTGATCCATGCCGCCGCCAGCCTTGACCACGGGCCGGGCGCGCAGGCGGCGGCAGACAACCGCGAGGGCACGCGCCGCACCTTTATCGCCGCGCGCGATGCGGGCCTGACGACCGCCGTGCAGATCAGCACCGATTCTGTGCTGCAATCGGGCCAGCCGCTGCATAACGTGACCGAGGATACACCCTATCCCGCCCGTCCCGCCGGGGCCTATAGCGCAGGTAAGGCGCAGGCCGAGGTGATTGCGCGCGGCTTTTCCGATGATATGCGCGTGCTGATCCTGCGCCCGCGCATGGTCTGGGGCCGCGACGATAGCACAGCGCTGCCGACACTGGTGGCGGCGGTAAAATCGGGAAAATTCGCGTGGATTTCAGGGGGCGATTACCTCAGCTCGACCACCCATATCGCGAACCTATGTCACGGCGTCGATCTGGCCATCGCGCGCGGGCGCGCGGGGCAGGTTTATCACATCACCGACGGTGCCCCGCGCACCTTCCGCAAGACGGTCACGGGCCTGTTGGCGACCCAAGGTTTGGCCGCGAGCCATAAATCCGTGCCGCGGGGCCTGCTGCGCAGCATCGCACAGACCGGCGATGCGCTGTATCGCCTCAGCGGCGGTCGCATCCGTGGCCCGCTGAGTTTTCAGGAATATGCGACCAGCGCGGTGGAAATCACGCTCAATAGCCTCAAGGCGCAGCGTGATCTGGGCTATGCGCCGGTCATCACATGGGAGGACGGTCTGGCCGAGCTTCGCGCCGCGTCAGACCGATCGGATCAACCCGCCGTCAACGCGGATGTTCTGACCGGTGATATAGCCCGCGCCCTCTGACAGCAAAAAGGCGACGGTCGCGGCGATCTCTGCGGCCTCGCCATAGCGGCCCATCGGCACGCTATCGCGCCGCTCGTCCGTGGCGGGCAGGCTATCGATCCAGCCGGGCAGCACATTGTTGATGCGGATGCCTTTGGGCGCATACTCATCGGCATAGATCTTGGTGAATGTCCCAAGGCTTGCACGGAACGCGGCCGAGGTCGGGAACATTGCGGTGGGCTGCGTCACCCATGCGGTCGAGATATTCACAATCGCGCCCGTGCCTTGCGCCTCCATGATCGGGGTGACAAGGCGGATGGGGCGCAGGGCGGACAGGAAGTAAACCTCCATCCCGTGATGCCAATCGGCATCGCTGATCTGCAAGATCGGCGCGCGGGGGCCGTGGCCTGCGCTGTTCACCAGCGCATCGACGCGGCCCCATTTATCCATCACCAGATCGACCAGCCGCGCCAGATCATCGGGCACAAGGTTCGATCCGGTGATGCCGATGCCGCCCAATTCCTGGGCCAAAGCCTCGCCCTTGCCCGATGACGACAGGATCGCCACCCGATAGCCGTCGGCGGCCAGTTTGCGCGCGCTGGCCGCACCCATGCCCGAGCCGCCTGCTGTGATGATTGCAACTTTCTGATCGGTCATGGCGGCTCCTTTGCGCGCAACGGCTGTTAGGGCAGGGTATGGCCCGCTGCGGTGAACAGTCTATACCATTCCTCGCGGCTGAGCGTCACACCCGCGCCCGCGACGCATTCGGTGATGCGTGCGGGTTTTGTCGTGCCCAGCACCACCTGAATATTGGCCGGATGGCGCGTGATCCATGCGACGGCAATGCCGGTGGGTGTCACGCCATGGGCGGCTGCGAGCTGATCCAGCGCCTCGTTCAGCGGGCCATAGTTTTCGCGGTCACCAATGAACGTGCCGTCAAAAAACGCCTTTTGGAACGGCGACCAGGCTTGCAGCACCATGCCGTTTAGACGGGTATAGTCCATCAGGCCGATATCGCGCGACACCGACTGCGCGAGGCCGCCCATATTCGCGGCAATCCCCTGTGCGATCAGATTGGAATGGGTGATGCTCAGCTGCATCTGGTTGAACCGCAGCGGTTGGCGCACGGTGCGTTTCAACAGCTCGATCTGACCCGGCGTGTGGTTCGAGACGCCGAAATGGCGTACCTTTCCCGCGGCATAAAGAGTGTCAAACGCCTCTGCGACCTCTTCGGGTTCGACCAGCGCATCGGGGCGGTGCAGCAGCAGCACGTCCAGATAATCGGTTTTCAGCGCGGCCAGCGAGCCATCGACGGTGCGCAAGATATGTTCGCGCGAGAAATCGAAATAGCCGGGGCGGATGCCGACTTTGCTTTGGATGACAATCTGTTCGCGCTGGGCGGCTGACAGTGTGATCGCCTCGCCAAAGCGGGTCTCGCAGCCGTGGCGGGCGCCGCCATAGATATCGGCGTGGTCAAAGGTGTTGATGCCAGCCGCCACCGCCGCATCGAACAGGGCGCGGATCTCGGTATTCTCCATCTGGGCGATGCGCATCATACCAAGCACGACGCTGGACATCTGCAGATTGGTATGGGGGACGGTATAGGTTTTCATCTGAAATGCGCCTTGAAACGAAATGTTCCTGCCAAGAATGCGTAAGGGATCAAGATGATTCAATGCGATAATGCGGTAGCTGGGCCAGTGCAGCTGCGCGGGGATTGTCATCTGCGGCGGCGGGGTCTAGCCTGTGCCGGTTCGGCAAGGATTGCCGGGCAGACGTTCTCGGGGCGGGGTGCGATTCCCCACCGGCGGTATTTGCGCCACAAGCGCATCAGCCCGCGAGCGCCCATGCCATCAGGGATGGGGTCAGCAGATCCGGTGTGAACCCGGAGCCGACGGTATAGTCCGGATGAGAGAGAACACATGAAGGTACGGCACTTGCTTGCTTTGGCAAGTCGGGGCCTTTGCCGTCATGCGCCCTTGGGTTTGTCTTTATTTTTAGACAAAACGGGTCACTCCCAATGACACAAACACAAGACGTTCATGCGATTGCCGCTGCCGCCCAAAGGGCGGTGCTGGCGGCGCGCGCCTATCAGGGGGCGACAGCCCCCAATCCGCCGGTCGGCTGCGCCATTTTGGACAGCAAAGGCGCAGTGCTGGCGGTGGCCGCGCATCAAAAGGCCGGCAGCGCCCATGCCGAGGCTTTGGCGATCGCCGCCTGCCGCGCCGCCGGCACTTATGATCAGATCGACACCTTTGTTGTGACGCTCGAGCCGTGCAACCACCATGGCCGGACAGCGCCCTGCACCGATGCGATCCTGCAAACGCCCGCACGGCGCGTCTTTATCGGTGCGCGTGACCCAAATCCGCGCGTTGCCGGTGGCGGCACGGCGCGCCTGCGCGCGGCGGGGCTGGCGGTGTATGACTGGCAGGCGCTTGGCATGGCCGGGACCTGTACCGGGATCGGGGCCGATGCGCTGATCGCGCCGTTTCGCAAACGGGTGCTGACGGGGCGACCTTGGATCACGGTGAAACAGGTGGTGGATGCGGGCGGTTCGATGATCCCACCCGCAGGCCGCAAGACCTTTGCGCGGCAAAGCTCACTCGAGCTTGCCCATGCCATGCGGCGCCGGGCCGAGGTCATCGTGACAGGCGCTGGCACTGTGCTGGCGGATTGGCCGTTGTTCACCGTGCGCCATCTGGCGGATTTCCCCGATCACCGCCGCGCGCTGGTGGTGCTGGATCGCCGCGGCCGGGTGCCTACGCGCTATCTGACGGATGCGCAGACGCGCGGCTTTGATGCGCGCATCGCAACCGATCTGGCAGAGGCGCTGCATGATCCCCGCGCCACCGAGGTGCTGGTCGAGGCGGGCCCGATCCTGACCGATGCCGTGCTGCAAAGCGCGCTTTGGGATCAGCACGTGTTGATCCGTGTCGGTGCCGACGCCGACACCATCACAACCACCTATCGCGAGGCATCCCATGTCGCTGCATGACGCCATCACCGCCCTGCAAGCGGGCCGTATGATCATCCTGACCGATGACGAAAGCCGCGAGAACGAGGGCGATCTGATCCTGCCCGCGCAATTCGCCACACCCGAGGCGATCAACTTTATGGCGATGCACGGGCGCGGGTTGATCTGCCTTGCGCTGACTGGCGCGCAGGTTGACCGGCTTGGCCTGCCGCCAATGGTGGGGGTGAACCGGGCGAACCGTTCGACCGCTTTCACCGTGTCGGTCGAGGCGCGCGTGGGCATCACCACCGGCATTTCCGCCGCTGACCGTGCCACGACGATGCGGCTTGCGGCCGCGCCGGACGTGCGGGCGGGGGATATCGTCTCGCCCGGCCATGTCTTTCCGCTGCGCGCCGCAGCGGGCGGCGTGCTGGCGCGCGATGGCCATACCGAGGGCGGCACCGATTTGATGCGTCTTGCCGGTCTGCACGACGGCGCCGTGATTTGCGAGATCATGCGCGATGACGGCCAGATGGCGCGCGCCGATGATTTGCAGGCCTTCGCGGCGCGGCACGACCTGCCGATCATCAGCATCCACGATATCGCCGAACATCGTCTGCGCCATGAAAATCTGCTGGATCAGGTGGCGCAGACCGTGCTGCCGACGGTTCATGGCAGGTTCCAGACGCATGCCTTCCGCAGCCAATTGGATGGGCAAGAGCATCTGGCACTGGTCAACGGCGGCGATGACATCCCGCTGGTGCGGCTGCATTCGGAATGCCTGACGGGCGATGTGCTGGGATCTTTGCGCTGCGATTGCGGACCGCAGTTGCAGACGGCACTGCAATTGATCGGCGATCAGGGTGGTCTGCTGCTGTACCTGCGCGGTCACGAAGGGCGCGGCATCGGTCTTGCCGAAAAGATGCGGGCCTATGCGCTGCAAGACGCGGGGCTAGACACGATTGCCGCGAACGAGGCGCTGGGCCATCCCGCCGACGCCCGCGCCTATTGGCCCGCCGCGCATATGCTGCGCGCATTGGGGCGATCGCGTATCCGGCTGCTGACGAATAACCCCGAGAAAGCCGCCGCGCTGGTGCGTTACGGCATCGACGTGGTCGAGGTTGTCCCGCTGCGCATCGCGCCGAACCCCTTCAACCAAACCTATCTGGACACCAAGCGCACGCGCCTTGGCCATACACTATAATCAAAGGAAAAATCATGACCGCAACCAACCTGCGCCTTGCCATCGTCACCAGCACCTTCAGCCCCGAGATCACCGGCGGCCTGCGTAAAGGGGCCGAGGATTATCTGGCCGAGGCAGGCGCGCCGAACGCCGCCCATTTCAGCGCGCCCGGCGCGTTTGAAATCCCGCTGATCGCGCAAAAACTGGCGCAATCGGGCCGCTATGACGGGGTCATCTGCCTGGGCTGCGTGATCAAGGGCGACACCGCGCATTTCGAATATATCAGCGGCGCGGCAAGTCTGGGGCTGATGAATGCGTCGCTTGCGACCGGCATACCGCTAACCTTCGGGATCATCACGACCTATAGCGAGGAACAGGCCATCGCCCGCAGCCGCGATGATGCGCATAACAAGGGGCGCGAGGCCGCTGCCGCCTGTATCGCTGCGCTGGCGACTTTGGCGCAGGTCTGATGGATTTGGCTGGGGCGTTTGATCGCCCCAGCCGCTGCCTGTTTAGGCGGCAATCGTCGCGATGAGGCCGCGGGCCTGTTCAATCGCGGTGTCGCGGGCCTCGGGGCCCATCGCTACGCCTTCGGCGCGAATGACGCTGACATCGGTGATGCCGAAAAAGCCAAAGACCGAACGCAGATAGGCCTCTTGATGGTCCAGCGCCGCGCCAGCGGTGCCTTCGCTATAAAAACCACCGCGCGACGAGGCGACGATGATCTTTTTCGCGCCGGCCAGCCCCTCAGAGCCGTTTTCGGTATAGCGGAAGGTCACGCCCGCGACGGCAAGGCGGTCGATCCAGGCTTTCAGCTGGCTGGGAATGGTAAAGTTATACATCGGCGCGCCAATGATCGCGAGATCGGCGGCCATAAACTCTTGCAGCGCGGCTTGGCCAGCGGCCAGGTCATCTGCCGCAGCAGTGCCGCCCAGATGTGCGCCGGTCAGGTGATCCAACGGTGCGGCGGCGAGGTCGCGATGCACAACGCTTGCATCAGGGTTTTGTGCGATTTGCGCCGCAAGGATTTCGGCGGTCAGCAGGCGGCTGACCGAGGCATCGCCGGTAATTCCGGCGTCAATGTGAAGAATGTTCATTTCAGGATCCGTTTAAGCGATCCCGTGAATTACCCTACTGAGTGGTAGATGTAACTGGGACATATTGCCGTCCCGCCTTTCTCTATGCCAGCGCGCAGGCAAGGCGATCCAAATCCGCCGCATCATTGAAAATCTGCGCTGATAGCCGCAGACGGCCCAGATCGTACCAGATGCGAATGCGCTGCGTTTCAAGATGCGCGCCAAGCGCTGCGATATCGCCGCCGCCGATGACGCAGATGTTCTGCGAGGCGCGCCCCCCATCGCGCGGCACGATCGGATAGCCTGCGCCGGTGACCAGCGCGCCAATCTGATCCGCCACCGCCAGCAGATAATCCCCGCGCGCGGCCATATCGCCCAAACCCTCCTGCCAGCCAAGGCTGCCGTGCAGGATCGCCACATCCAGATGGGGCACATTGCCATATTCCCAGCGCTTGGGGCCAGTCTCGCCCATCGCATGCCAGCCCGCGCCCTTTGGCATCAGCGCGCGACCGTTGGGCGTGCCGGTGCAAAGCACGCCCATGAAACTCGCCATGACGAATTTATAGCAGCTCGACACGGTAATATCCGCCGCTGTCCCATCGACAGATTGCGCGCATAGCGCGTGGGTTGCGTCGTTCAGCACGATAATCCCGCGCGGCGACAGGGCGGCGTGGATGCGCGCGATATCCATGGCTTGACCGGTGCGGGGGTTGATCTGGCTGACATAGACCAGCCGCGTGCGGGCGTCGCAGGCGGCGATCAGGTCGGCCTCGTCGCAAATCCAACCTGCCGCCTCGACCTGTCGCAGGCTGACGCCAAGGGGCGCAAGCTGCTGCAGCGCGGCGCGCCCACTGGCGTAATCCAGCGCCGGCATGACCGCATTATCGCCCGCGCGCCAGTCAATCGCCTGAATGACGCGCGAAATCGCATCCGAGGCGCTGCCGAGGAAGGCGATATCATCCGCGCTGACGCCCAAGATCCGCGCAGTCCGCTGCCGCGTCTCATTCACCAGCGCCTGATGCGCGTTGTAACCGGCCTGACCGGCCCCCTTGCGTCGCGCAAAATCGTTGATGGCCGTCATAGCGGCGGCGGGCAGGGGCGTCTGACCGCCCGCCGCAAAATGGGCGACATCATCCTCGAGCGCGGGGAAATGGGATTTTGCGATGGGAAACATCTGGCGCCTCTGGCTGGGATGGCTCCAACCTAACGGCCGTCGAGCCGCCCGCAATGAAAAATCCCCCGCAGGCGCGAACCTGCGGAGGATCTGATTTTTCACCGTCTTTTTTGTCGTCGCTTACTGCTGCGGCAGAGCAAAGACATAGATCGCGCTGCCGATGGCGGTCGAGTCGATCCGCTCGGTCAGGGCGCGGTTGTGGTTGCTGCCATAGCTGGTGCCGCCGCCGCCGATGGCGACATATTGCACGCCGTCGATCTCATAGGAAATCGCTTGACCCGAGGCGACAGTCGCCAGACGGGTCTGCCACAGCGTCTCGCCGGTCTCTTGGCTGAGGGCGCGGAAGTAACGGTCGGTGCCGCCGTTGAACAGCACGCCGCCGCCGGTGGACAGGACAGGCGCGTAGTTCGAGGCGTAGCGTTCAGCCGACCACAGCGTGCGGCCGGTGCTGATGTCGATGGCGTCGATACGGCCCATGTTTTCCGAACCGGGCGACAGTTTATAGTCGAGGCTGACGTTATACACATCGAGCGAGCTGAACTCTTGGTCGACAGCCGTCATACCGCTACAGGCGTTGTTCAGCGGGATGAAATAGATGCCAGTATCGGGGTTCAGCGCAGCCGACGGCCAGTCGCGGCCACCCAGGAAGGTCGGGCAGATTTCATAGGCCACTTCCAGCTCGGTCACGACCAGATCTTCGTTCACATGCACCAGACCATCGGGATCGACGCTTTCGATCAGGTTCTGATAGCTGGTGTCGCGCGCCCACAGGAATTCGCCGGTTTCGGCGTCGAACTGCCACATGGTGCCGTTCTTGCACGGAACGCCGGTCACAACGCGACGCTCGCCCGTGGCGGCATCGGGGTTGATGGCGTGCAGGCCTTCCATCTCAGCCGAGGGCTGGACGTCGACGTTGACGACCATCATCTCGAACGTACACTCTTGGTCCCAGTTGTCGCGGGGCAGAGTTTGGTGACGCCAGACGATCTCGCCGGTCTCGGGGCGGACAGCAAAGCGGGTGTTGGTGCCATACATCGAGCCGCCAACGGTGCCGCGCTGAATCTCGGCCGCAGGGCCAACTGCTGAGGTGCCGTAGTGGACAAGGCCGCCAACGGGGTCATAGGTGATCTGGCCCCAAACGCCGGTCATCCAGCGGGCCTCGTAATCATTGCCCCAGGTCTCATCACCCTCTTCGCCGGCGCGCGGGATAAAGGTGTTGCGCCACAGCTCTTCACCGGTGGCCGAGTCGTGGCCCGAAACGAAACAGCCGAACGGCGAATACTGACAGGTCGAGCCCGCAACGATGACGCCATTGGCGACAATCGGGCCGGACGAGTTCGAGACCATATCCGTGCCTTGACCGCGATCGACGTCGAATACGACTTGGCCGGTCGAGGTGTCCAGCGCGACCAAGTGGTTGTCCCACGAGACGAAATAGACGTTGGTGCCATAGAGGGCCATGCCGCGGGTCGGCTCACCAAAGCTGTTCAGCGTGGCGATGTTCGGCAGTTGGCGGCGGTGTTCCCAGATCAGATCGCCGGTCGCGGCGTCGATGGCCTGGATCACGTCACCGGGGTTTGCCAGATACATGACGCCGTCATGGACAAGTGGGGTCACTTGGATCTTGCCCGCTTCCATACCGCGCGCCCAGACCAGTTGCAGTTGGCCGACGTTGTCTGCGGTAATCTGCGTCAGGGGCGAGTGGCGGTAGTTCTCTTGGTTCTGACCGTAGTTGATCCATTCACCAGCGGGCGGGTTCGCCAGCATTTCATCGGTGATGGCGGTTTGGGCAAGGGCGGGAATGGTGCCAAGCACAAGCAGGGCGGCGCTGCTTTGCAGCAGGGTCGTCAGTTTCATCTCTGTCCTCCAACGCATAAACGCATCCCTCTCCTCCGAGAAGATACGCATGAGACAAAAGCACGCTGGGGCAAATTGTCGCGATTCGCAAGTTTTAAGTGCCTAAAATGATTGCATGACTTGCATGGCGATTGATCCTGATCCCGCATAGGCCCTAGCCGCCAGATGATATTGTCATCCTGCGTCCAGATGCCTTTAATCCTAACGGCAAACGGCACAGAGAGGGGAGTTGCACCATGATCACCCGTGAACTTGGCCAAGGGCTGCGCGTATCGGCGCTGTCGCTGGGCGCGATGGGCTATGGCAAGGCGCGCGCGTTGCCCGACCGCGCGCAGATGATTGATCTGATCCGCGCCGCGCATGAACGCGGCATGAATTTCTTTGACACAGCCGAGGTTTATGGCCCGTGGACCAATGAGGAAATGGTGGGCGAGGCGATTGCCCCGATCCGCGATCAGGTCATTTTAGCGACGAAATTCGGCTGGGATATCGACCAGGCCACAGGCGTGCATCGCGGCGGTGTCAATAGCCGCCCCAGCCAGATTCGCAGCGCGCTTGAGGGCAGTTTGCGGCGGCTGCGCACCGATTACATCGACCTCTATTATCAGCACCGCGTCGATCCTGATGTCCCGATCGAGGATGTCGCGGGCACCGTCAAAGACATGATCGCCGAGGGTAAGGTGCGCTATTTTGGCATGTCCGAGGCGGGCGCAGCCTCGATCCGGCGCGCGCATGCCGTGCAGCCGGTGACGGCGCTGCAAAGCAAATATTCGCTGTGGACGCGCGAGCCAGAGGCCGAGATTATCCCCCTGCTGCAAGAGCTTGGCATCGGTTTCGTGCCCTTTAGCCCGCTGGGTCGCGGCTTCCTGACCGGCAAGATCACGGCTGAAACCACCTTTGATGCGGGCGATCTGCGCGCCGACATCCCGCGTTTTGCGGATAAGGCGCGGGCGGCAAATCAGGCGCTGGTGGATCTGATCACCCGTATCGGGATGCGCCATGGTGCGACACCCGCGCAGGTGGCGCTGGCGTGGCTGCTGGCGCAAAAGCCGTGGATCGTGCCGCTGTTTGGCACCCGCAGCCTGTCGCGGTTCGAGGAGAATATCGGCGCGCTGGATGTGACCCTGACGCCCGCCGATCTGGCCGAGATCGAGGCCGCGAATATCACCATTCAAGGCGCGCGCTATCCCGAGGCGACATTGAAATTCTCGGGCCGCTGATGGTGCTAGACCCCCTAATGGGGGTCTAAATCCTCGGCGCGTTCATAAGGGGCGCGGATTTCACGCTGCCATTCGCGCCAGATCGTCATCAGCAGCGCCATCAGTACCGGGCCGACGAACAGGCCGACGATGCCCATGGTCTTGATCCCGCCGATCAGGCCAAAGAAGGTCAGCAGGAAGGGCAGGCGCACCGGCCCGCCGACCAGCCAGGGGCGAATGGTTTTGTCGACGATGAACAGCTCGACCGTGCCCCAGACGAACAGGCCGACCCCCGCGATGGGCGAGCCCGAGGCCACGAGGTAGAGCGAGATCGTGGTAAACGCCAGCGGCGCGCCGCCCGGGATCAGCGCCAGAAAGCCGGTGATCAGACCAAAGGTCGCAGGCGCAGGCACGCCTGCAACCCAATAGGCCAGACCCAGAATGATACCCTCGCCAATCGCGATCAACGTCATGCCGGTGACGGTCGAGCTGACGGTCATCGGCGCGACCGATGACAGGCGATCCCAGCGCTCGGGCAGCAGGCGGCGCCCAACGCGGCCGATTTGCGCCACGATTTTGTCGCCGTCATGGTAAAAGACGAACAGCGCGACCAGCACAAAGACAAGGTTCAGAAACAGGTGGAATGAATAGTAACCGGCGGACAATACGCCGCGGTAAATATTCATGATGTTCGAGCCGGTGACCAGTTGGATCAGCGCGCTGACCCCGCCCGGACGGCCCAGAAATTCGGCCCAGCGTTCATCAATCTGCGCGCCAAAGAAGGGCAGTTCCTGCATCCATTCGGGGGTGGGGGCGCCTGTGGTGTTCACCTCCATCAGCCACATGCTCCAGCCGCGTACCTCGTGGATCGCATACAGCACACCCATCAAGATCGGCAGGACGATACAGACGACCAGCGCCAGCACCATGACAATTGCCGCCCAGGTCGTCCCCATATGCGGCACAAGGCGCTGGCGGATCGGCCAGCTTGCAAAGGCGATCACCATCGCGGCCAGAACCGGAACGATAAAGCCGTAAAAGAAATAAACCGAGGCCGCCAGCAGCACCAGCAGCAGCCAGCGCACGGCAGCCTGATCGGTGATTACGGGCTTGCGCGCGGCGCGTTCGGCACGCTTGCGCTCGGCCGTGATGGCGCGGCTTTCGTCGGTCTCAATCAGATTGTCGGTGTGCGAAGAGTGGTCGGTCATCTATGCGCGGGTGCTCCACGGGCTAATATTCAATGTCATGGCCAGTTTGTCGCGCCAATTCTGCTATAGGCATGGCTGCACTTTGCGGGGGTCATGATCAAGGAAAAACGTGGCACGGCGGTGACATTGCGGGCAATCGTGATAAGAACTTCGCGTCGCAAGGACGGGGCGCGCGGCAATCGCGCACCCCGGAAGGGTCAGGAAAAGACAAGGCTGCGGTGGATGTTCGCGCCCGCCCATGCCCCATCGGCGACCGCCAGCGACAGCGAATGCGGCACGCGCGCGCCGTCACCGCAGGCAAACAGGCCGGGGATGTTGGTTGCTTTGCCCTGATCAGTGCGGATCTGGATGCCAAAGGGTGTCTCTTCCGTTGCCGCGCCCGCCAGCAGCGCGGGGCCGCCGTTCACATTGGCCTTTGGGGCGGTGAATAGCCCGGCAAAGGACAGCACACGCCCATCGGTCAGCACCACATCGGCCGCGCCGGTAATCTCGCGGATGGGCGTCTCCTCGATAGTGACGCCGCGTGCGGCCAGATCGGCGCGTTGGGCGGCGTCCAGCGTGGTCGCGCCGTTTAGCAAGAAGGTGGTCGGCCCCCACTCGGGCAGCAACTGCGCCTGATGGATCGAATTGGCGCCGGTCGCGATAACGCCGATCTGGCCCAGGTTCAGCTCGTATCCATGGCAATAGGGGCAGTGGAAAATGTGCTGGCCCCAGCGCTGGGCCATGCCCGGCACCTCGGGCAGGCTGTCGGATACGCCCGTTGCCAGCAACACGCGCCGCGCCTGATGCGCTGCGCCCCCTTCGACATGCAGGGTGAAATCGTCAATGCTGCCGGTCAGTTCAACAGCCGTGCGATCCAGCCATGTGACGGTCGGATATTTCATCACCTGCGCGCGCGAATTGGCCCAGATGGCGGCCGGATCGACCCCGTCTTGCCCCAGAAACCCATGCGAATGGCTGGCAAAGCGGTTGCGACGCTGGCCCGCGTCGACAATCAAAACCGAGCGGCGGGCGCGCAAAAGCTGCAGGGCGGCTGCCATTGCGGCGTAGCTGCCCCCGACAATGATCACATCTTGCATGACTTACTCCTTACTGGCCCGCCAATCTGCGTGACGACGGGCGAAATCGGCGGCAAGCGCCGCCAAGGTCACGGTCGCGAAATGCGATAGCAGCAGGGCCTCGGCCTCGGTGAAGGCGCGATCAAGGGCCGCGTTCACCGATTGCTCGACCAGACAGGCAGGGTTCTCGTGCCGGTTGCCGATGGCAAAGACGGCAGGTTCGCCCAGCGCATCATGCAGATCGCGCAATGTCACGCGATTGAGGTCGGCCGAGATGCGCCACCCGCCCGCATGACCGCGCTCGGCCGAGACCAGCCCCGCCTCGCGCAACAGGCCCATCGTGCGGCGCACGACGACGGGATTGGTGCCAAGGCACTGGCCGATGGCGTCAGATGTCATGGGGCCGTCATGCTCTGCCATATGCAGCAGCGCGTGGAGGACCGAGGAAAGGCGGCTATCACGTTTCATGTAACTTTATATGTTACGATTCGCATCACATGTCAAGATTTCGGCGCGGCGGTCGAGGCGCGCACCGTAAGCGAAGTGTCGAAAACGCGGCGCATCGGGCGATGATCGGCATCCGTAATCGCCGCAATCGCCAGATCGAGCGTGGTTTTGGCGATCTGTTGCAAGGGCCTGCCGATCGAGGTGACCGGCGGTGCCAGCAGCGAGGAAATGCTGTCGTCATATCCGATGACCGAGAAATCCCCCGGCACCGATTTTCCAGCGGCGTTCAGCACCTGCAATATCCCGGCCGCCAGCATGTCGGACGAGGCGAGGATCGCGGTCGGCGGCTGGTCCATGTCCAGGATACGCTGCATCATGGCGCGGCCCTCTTTCGAAGGGTCAAGGCCCGAGAGGGTGAAATAGCGGCCCAACACCTCGAGGCTGGGGTCGCTATCTGCCCCCAGATCGCGCACGGCGCTGCGGAAGGCGGCGAGGCGCTCTTCCTCCATCGTGGTGCCGTGGACGCGAGGGCGGGCGTAGGCTGCGGGATCGCCGCCCATAAAGGCGATCCGTTGATGCCCCAGCGCCGTCAGGTGCGCGATGGCTGCGCGGATGCCGGGGGCGGGGTCGCACATGACGGCGTCGGTGCCAGCGATGGCTTCTTGTTCGACCTGAACGACGGGGATGTTCGCAGCGGTCAGCGGGGCGATATCCTCGGGACGCAGGGCATAGGAAAAGATGACGGCATCGACGCGGTTCAGGATCAACTGCTGCACCGCATCGGCGACAGGCTCGTTGGCCGAGCCGTATTGAAAGGTCAGGGCGGTATAGCCCTCGGCCATGGCGGCAAGGCGGATCGCTTGGCTGAGATTCACGAAATACGGGTTCAGCCGCCCATCGACGATGATCAACCCGATTTTCCACGTTCGGCTGGTGCGCAGCCCGCGCGCCACCACATTGGGGCGATAGCCGGTTGCCTCGATCGCGGCTTGCACCTTTTGGCGGCGGGCAAGGGCGACTTTCTCGGGCTCATATAAGACACGCGCCACGGTGGCGGGCGACACGCCGGCCAGTCTTGCTACATCACCCATCGTTGGAAGGCGGTTGTCCTTCATCGAAACCCTCAGATTTTTATTGATGATGACGTTACCATATGCAAATGATCACGTCATCATTTAGCGAATCGACCGAAAACTGGGATGCAAACCCAGACGGCAAGACAGGGAACATATGAAGATGGCACGCCGCCTGCCGCAAGCCTTATTCAACATATTGGTTCTGCTTGCCTATCTGTTTATGTTGGCCCCGGTTGTGGCTGTGGTCGTGATCAGCTTTTTCGATGATCAGATCATTCAGTTCCCGCCCAGCGGTTTGACGCTGCGCTGGTTTGGCAATGCCTGGGCACGCAGCGAATTTACCGCCGGGCTGATCGAAAGCCTGAAACTGGCGCTGACAGCGACCGCGATTGGGGTGCCTGCGGGCGCGGCGGCGGCCTATGCGATCCATCGCGGCCGGTTCCATGGGCGCAAGGCGCTGTCGACCCTGCTGCTGGGGCCGCTTGCGGTGCCGTCCATCATCATGGGCACGGCGCTTTATATCTTTTATATCAACGCCGAATTCGTGCTGGATCGCAATATCGTCGGCACCTCGACAGGCCTGATCGCGGCGCATATCTTGCTGACGATCCCTTGGACGGTGCGCCTTGTGCTGGCCAGTATGGAGGGCCTTGACCCCAGTATCGAGGAGGCCGCCCGCAAT
This sequence comes from Ketogulonicigenium vulgare WSH-001, assembly GCF_000223375.1. Classification (NCBI taxonomy): domain Bacteria; kingdom Pseudomonadati; phylum Pseudomonadota; class Alphaproteobacteria; order Rhodobacterales; family Roseobacteraceae; genus Ketogulonicigenium; species Ketogulonicigenium vulgare. The sequence goes on from NC_017384.1 coordinate 224,952, forward strand.
CTTGGTGCGCCGCCTTTGGTCGTGTTCTGGCGCGTCACACTGCCGATGCTGAAATCCGGCATTATCGCGGGGGGGATGTTCTCGTTCATTCAAAGCTTTGAGAACCTCGAGCTGTCATTGCTGTTGATCGGTCCGGGCAAGATCACCCTGCCGGTTGCGATGCTGAACTACCTTGAATTCAAAATCGACCCGACGCTGGCCGCTGTTGGCACGCTGCAGATCATCTTGATCGCCGTGCTGATGCTGGTGACGGATCGTTATGTCAAAATCGCCCGCGCTTTCTGAAGTCGCGCCAGCACCGGAGTTGCGCCATGGCCGCCCTGAATATTGAGAAACTTGTCAAACAATATGGCGATGTGCAGGTCGTGCGCGGCCTGGATCTGAAGGTCGACGAGGGCGAGATGGTTGCCCTGCTTGGCCCATCAGGCTGCGGCAAGTCGACGACATTGCGGATGGTCGCAGGTTTTGTCGAACCAACCGCCGGGCAGATCACATTGGGCACGCGTGATATCACGCATCTGCCCGCCCATGCCCGCGATACGGCGATGGTGTTTCAATCCTATGCGCTGTTCCCGCATATGAGCGTTGCCGCGAATGTCGGCTTTGGCCTCGAGATGCGCAAGATGCCCAAAGCCCAGCGGGACGCGCGGATCAAGACCGCGCTGGAAATGGTGCGCCTTGGTCATCTTGCCGACCGCCTGCCTAAACAGCTTTCGGGCGGTCAGCAGCAGCGTGTGGCACTGGCGCGCGCGCTGGCGGTGAACCCCTCGATCCTGCTGCTGGACGAGCCGCTGTCGAATTTGGACGCGAAACTGCGCGCCGAGGTGCAGCACGAAATCCGCGCTTTGCAACAGCGTCTTGGCCTGACCACGCTGATCGTCACCCACGATCAAGAAGAGGCGCTGATCATGTCGGACAAGATGGTCGTGATGGAAGGCGGTGTGATCCGTCAAAAGGGCACCCCGACTGAACTCTACGACCAGCCCGCCGATACATTCGTCGCGGGCTTTATCGGGCGGTGCAATCTGATCACCGGCCAGCGCAGAAGTGCGGGCGAATTTTACGCGCAAAGTGGCGCCGTCTTTGCCTGCGATCCGACATCGACCGGCGACACATTGGCGCTGCGGCCTGAACATATCACCCTTGGCGCCCCCATTGATGGCGCGCCGCAGGGCAAGGTTACCCGCGTCACCTACCTTGGCGCGCAAACGGAATACGGCATCGATTACGCAGGCACGTCGCTGGTGGTCATTACGCCCAGCGGCGGGCAGGGCGCACAAATGGGGCAACAGGTCGGTCTGATCTGGAATGCCACCCGCGCCAAATTGCTGCCGCATGTGCATTGATCACAAACAACAGGGAAAACGGATCATGTCGAATTCAACCTTTACCCGCCGCGAGCTGATCGCCCTTGGCGGTATGGCGGCCGCGCTGGGCATTACCGGCCTGCCCAAAGGCGCATCGGCACAGGAAAAGGGCCGCATTGTCGCCTCGATCCTTGGCGGTGATTATGCCGAATTGCTACGCCGCATCGTGGACGAGCGCGTGATGATCCCCGCAGGCTATGAAGTGCTGCAGGATATCTCGACCACCGAGGCACGCCAGACCAAACTGCGCACCGAGCGTACCCGCCGCGAGTCCAGCTTTGACGTTGGCCTGCTGGCGGACCTCGATATGTATCCGATGGCGCAGATTGGCGTGCTAGAGGATCTGGACGAAAGCAAGGTCCCCAATATCGCCAATGTCATCCCGGCCCTGCGCAAGCCATATGCCGTGCCGCAGCTGTTCTCGTATATCGCGATCGTTTACAATCCGGCGAAAATCACCACGCCGCCGACCTCGTATAACGACCTGTGGAACCCCGAATATAAGGGCAAGGTCGGTATTTCGGACGTGCTTTATGTTGCGACCTCGGCCGCAGCCTCGCTGGCCGCCGGCGGTTCGATGTCCGATTACACCCCCGGCCGCGAAAAGCTGCTGGCGCTGAAGAATGAACAGCAAGTCAAGATCCTGCCGACGAACGAATCCATCGCCGCGGCTTTCCAATCGGAAGAGATCTGGATCACGCTGAACTATGTCGCGCGCGGCTTTGGCTGGCGCAAGGCAGGCCTGAACCTGGACTGGGCCATCCCGCAAGAGGGCGCGATCCCGGTGACTTTCGAATTCGCAGTTCCCAAAAATGCCCCGAACAAAGAGGGCGCCTATGCCTATCTGAACGCCGCGCTCGAGCCGGATTCGCAGCTCGGGTTCCTCGACAGCATCGGCTATCTGCCCTCGGTCACCAATGCGGTGCTGCCGCCCGAGATCGCCGCGCAGGTGCAACTGACGCCCGAGCAACAGGCGAATATGAAACCTATCGACAACGCTTATTTCACCGCGAACCAGGCCGATATTTTCGACTTCTGGACGCGTGAGTTCAAAGGCTAATCATGCCCTTACTGGTTCTTCCCGCGACGGTTCTGGTGCTGCTGCTGCTGGTCACGCCAATGGCGGGCCTGTTTCGCATCTCGCTGAACCAATATAGTCCGACCGAGCTGATGGTCGCGGCCCTCAGCGGAGAGAACTATCTGAACGCGATTGCCGATCCGTTTTATCAAAAGATCCTTTTGATTACGGTCGGCGTCGCATTGGGTTGCACGCTTTTGTGCCTCGCCCTGTCCATCGCGCCGGCCTATTGGCTGGCGCGTATGGAAAGCCGGTGGAAATCGGCCTTTATGATCCTGACGCTGTTCCCACTGCTGGTCGGAAATGTGGTGCGCGCCGCCGGTTGGATGGCGCTGCTGAACACCGATGGGTTCGTGAACGCGTTCTTTGGGCTGTTCGGTCTGGGACCCTTCCAACTGCTTTACACGCCGCTGGCGGTGGTGCTGGGCACGGCGGCTGTGGTCCTGCCCTATATGATCCTGACACTGGCCTCGGTCATTGAATCCGTGCCGCGCCAGACCGAAGAGGCCGCTGCGAACCTTGGCGCGCGGCCGCTGACCGTTGTGCGCCGTGTGCTGCTGCCGCAGGCCGCGCCCGGTGTGTTGGCGGGGTCGGTGCTGGTGTTCATCATGGCAATGAATGCCTATGCGACCCCTGTTCTGCTGGGTGGTCCCAGTTTTCGTATGTTAGCGCCCAGCGTTTACGACCAGTTCGTGCGCGTTGGTAACTGGCCCTTTGGTGCGGCACTGGCCTTTGTGCTGCTGGCCAGCACGCTGATCCTTTCCCTGCTTGTCAGCCTCGGCCTTGCCCGTTCGCTGCGTGGAAAAATAAAGTAATATCAATGACCCGTGACGTGACTGAGACGCTTCTGGACCAGATGACGCTGGAGGAGCAGGTGAGCCTGCTGGCTGGCGAGACCTATTGGCGTACGCCCGAGATTGCCCGCATTGGTCTTCCCGCGATCAAGGTGACCGATGGCACCAACGGCGCGCGCGGCGAGGCGTTCAGCAACGGCGCCCGCACCGCCGCCTATCCGGCCGAGGTTGCGCTGGCCGCGACATGGAACGTGGATCTGGTGCATGAGATCGGTGTCGATCTGGCCGCAGAGGTGCGCGCGAAAAAGGCGCATATCATCCTTGCGCCCGCCGTGAACATGCATCGCAACCCGCTGAACGGCCGTAACTTCGAGAATTTCTCAGAAGATCCCCATCTGGCCGCGCGCATGGCTGTGGCGTTCATCAAAGGGGTGCAGTCGCAGGGCGTCGGCGCGACGATCAAGCATTTTGTGGGAAATGAATGCGAACATGAACGGCGCAGCATCAATTCCGCCATTGATGAAAAGACCCTGCGCGAAGTCTATTTGCCGCCGTTCGAAGCGGCCGTGCGCGAGGCCCGTGTCACCTGCGTCATGACCTCGTATAACTGGTTGAACGGCGTTCACACGTCCGAAAACCAATGGCTGATCGGCGATGTGCTGCGCGGCGAATGGGGCTTTGACGGCATCGTCATGTCCGACTGGCTGGGCACCCATTCGACCGAGGCCGCGATCGAGGCGGGTCTTGATCTGGAAATGCCGGGGCCCGGCAAGCATCGCGGCGAAAAGCTGGTCGCGGCTGTGCGGGAGGGGCGCGTGGATGCGCAAAAGGTGCGCGCTTCGGCGGGGCGGATCATCGACATGGGGCAGCGGCTTGGCACCGATATAGCCGACGATCTGTCCGACGAGACCGCGATTGATCGCCCCGCCACCCGCGCGCTGCTGCGTAAGGCGGCGGCGGAATCGACTGTGCTGCTGACCAACAGGGGCGGGCTGCTGCCTTTGGCCGCGCCGCAGCGAATTGCGGTGATTGGCCCGAATGCGGCGGTCGCGGTCATTCACGGCGGCGGATCGGCCCAGATCAATGCGCATTACGCGGTGACGCCGCTCGACGGTCTGCGCGCGGCTTTGCCCGATGCACAGGTGGATTACGCGCTGGGTGCCGCTGCCGAGCGTTTCGTGCCCGCGATCACGGGGGCCGTCACCATCGCGCTGTTCAACGGTGAAAGCCGCGACGGCGCACCCGCGCTGGTACAGCAAGCACCCGATACCGCCTTTGCATGGTTCGGCGCCGTCGCGCCCGAGGTTGACCACAGCGCGTTTGCCGCGCGGATCACCTGCACCCTTACCGCGACCCAGAGCGGCCCCCATGAAATCGGACTGATGAGCGCGGGGCTGTCAAAGCTTTATATCGACGATGTCGAAGTGCTGGATGCATGGGAGACGTGGCAAAAGGGCGAGAGCTATTTCGGCCATGGCAGTGACGAGCGGCGCGGCGTGATTGATCTGGTCGCGGGCCAAACCTATGCGATCCGCTGCGAATATTTCTGTGGCGACGGTATCGCGACCTCGTTGAAAGCGGTGCGGTTCGGACTGCGCGCGGTGTCGCAAAAGGGCGATCTGGACGCGGCTTGTCGCATCGCGGCGGCGGCGGATGCGGTTGTGATCGTCACCGGCCTTAGTCCCGAATGGGAAACCGAATCTGAAGACCGTCGCAGCCTGTCGCTGCCGCCGGGCCAAGACGCGATGATTGCCGCGATTGCGGCGGTCAACCCGCGCACGGTTGTGGTGCTGCAAGCCGGCGCGCCGCTGGCGATGCCCTGGGCGCATAATGTGGGTGCGGTATTGCAGCAATGGTATCCGGGTCAGGAATGCGGCAATGCTTTGGCGGATGTTCTGTTGGGGATACAGGAGCCATCGGGCCGCCTGCCGCAGGTCTTTCCCGCCAGCGACGATCAGATCACGGCTGTTACCGAACGCCCCGCGCGTGGCGGCACGGTGACCTATGCCGAGGGCGTGGCGATCGGTCAGCGCCGCTTTGATGCCCTTGGGCTAAAGCCGTTGTTCCCCTTTGGGCACGGGCTTGGGTTCGGGCAGGTTGAATATCTGGATGCGCAGGCGCTGGATGGTTTGTGCGTGCAGGTACGCCTTGCCAACCACGCCGAACGCGCCACGCAAGAGGTTGTGCAGATCTATCACAACCTGCCAAACGGCCAGCGCAAACTGCTGGCTTTTGCGAAGGTGGTCGTACCTGCGGGCGCCGAGGTCAGTGCCACATTGAAAATAATGCCCGAGGGCTTTCGGGTTTGGGACGGCGGTTGGACCTATCCCTATCGTACGGCTGATCTGGCAATTGGGCGCTCGGGTGCGGATATCCGGCTGATGCTGGCGATAACTCTGGAATAAATGGCGGCCCCTGATCTTTGGGGCCGTTTCATTATTCCCTCGATTTTGCGGCGCGATGCCGCCTAGTGTCGTGGCATGACGGATATGACCACATCTTTATTACTGCTTGTCGTCGCGGCCTTTGCGGTTGCGGGTTTTGTCAAAGGCGCGACTGGCATGGGCCTGCCGGCGGTGGCGATGGCGCTGCTGGCCAGCCAGATCTCGCCCGTTGTGGCGGCGGGTCTGCTGGTGATCCCATCGCTGGTGACCAATGTCTGGCAATTGCTGACGGGGCCGGATGTGCGGGTGCTGCTGCGACGTCTGTGGCCGATGATGATCGTGATGGCCGTCGTCACCTATGCGACCAGCGGGTTGATCGCGGGGGATAATACGGCGGCGACGACCACGGCGCTGGGTGTCGCGCTGGTCGTCTATGCCGCCTATACTTTATGCGCGCGGCAGATCCATATTCCCCAGTGGGTCGAGCGGTTTCTGTCGCCGGTGATCGGCGCGATGACAGGCGTGGTGACCGGCGCAACGGGTGTGTTCATGATCCCCTCGGTTCCCTATTTGCAGGCGCTGGGCCTGACCAAGGATTGGCTGGTGCAGGCACTGGGGCTGTCATTCACCGTCTCGACCCTTGCGCTGGCGGTGGGGCTGGCGGGGCGCGGCGCGTTGGCGAGCGATCAGTTGCTGTTGTCCTGCGCGCTGATCGTGCCGGTCTTTATCGGTATGGCTGTGGGCACCGTGCTGCGGCGCAGGTTCAGCCCCGCGCTGTTCCGGCAAGCTTTTCTGATCTGCCTGCTGGCGCTGGGCGCGGAAATGGCCCTGCGCCCGCTGTGGTAGCTGCCGCCCGCGCTGGGCGCGGACGGCAGTATCTTTAGTGATCGATGCCGCTGCCGCCGACGACAGCGATGTTATAGGGCGCACCCTCGACCGCGATGGTGCCGGTTTCACGCAGCGTGTCAGTGTCGATGCGGCGCAACAGGCCCGCATTCGGGTCGGTGATGATGACCTCATCCCCGGCCATTGCCAGACGCGGGCGGGCGTCGTTCCAGTGGCCGTCCATCGAATAGGGTTCGGTGACTTTCACGCTGCCGGTCAGCGCGGCTTCCAGCAGGTTCACTTGGTGCAGAGTGCCATCCTCGGTCAGCACATAGCCATTGGCGGGATGGACGGGGTCAAGGGCGAAATCCACGCGGCGGAAGGGCAGTTCGATATAGCGGAAATGCGGCGCATCGACCGGATCGACGACAACCAGGCCGTTTGCGCCATAATTGCCAAGGAAAACCTGAATGCCGGTCGAACCCAGTAACGTGCCGGTGGTGTTGCCTGCAGGCAGATCAGCCTCATACGGCAGCATGTTATAGGTGACGCCATCGGCGCTGGCGGTTGCTGTCAGCACACCTTCGCGGCAGCCAGCGGCCAGATAAGCGCCTGAAAATGCCTCGCCATGGATCGCCGTGCAGGTGGCCAGCTCACCCGCAGGCGTGCCATCGGCGTTGAACGCTTGCAGGCCCAAACGGGGCGCATCCACGACATCCGAGGCAACCGTCGACAGTAGATTGCCCCCCAGCAGCGCAACAAAGCCGTGATGCGCCTGCGATTGGGTAAAGGTGGTCAGCTCGACCTCGCCATGCGACAGGTGATGCGCGTCGATCAGCTCGGCATAGCCGCCCTGGTCATAGTTGATAATGACGCTGCCGCCGTGATCCACCACGTGGAAGGGGCGGGGGCCGGTCAGAACGGTGTCGATGGCGGCCGGATCGCTGACGGCGATATCGGCATGGTCGCCGTGATCCTCAAAACTGATGCCGCTGCTGAAAAAATGCACGGCATTGTCGTCCGATTGCACGGCGGCAACCGTCGCGCCGCCTGCGACGCCGAACAGTTTCACTTGGCCAGTGGTGTCGAACTGCCAGCGGTGGTCCGGATCGGCCAGATCAAGGGCGGTCACGCTGCCACCTGCGTGGTCGCCGACAAAGACACGGTACAGCGTCACATCTTCGTCGTGGTGGTCATGGTCGTGATCATGCTCTTGCGCAAAGGCGGTGGTGGCCATGGCAATGGCGCTCGCGGTGGCGAGGTATTTGAACATGTTGTTCTCCTTGGTTTATTCGGCGGTGAGTGCGGCTGTGATGGCGCTGGTATTGTGGCGCATCATGGCGATGTAGGTGGGGGCAGGGCCGTCCGCGCCGGACAGCGCGTCGGAATAGAGCGTGCCGGACAGCGTCAGGCCGGTCTCCTCGCCGATCCGTTCCAGCAGACGGGTGTCACTGATGTTCTCGCCAAAGATCGCGCCGGCATTGGCGGCGCGGATCTCGCGGATCAGGCCGGCGACATCGGCGGCGGCCGCCTCGCCCTCGGTCGAGACGCCCTGCGGCGACAGGAAGGTGACGCCATAGGCGGCCTCGAAATAGCGAAAGGCGTTATGGGCGACGACGACAGTGCGGCGATCTGCGGGCAGGGCGTCGATGCTGGCGCGGATTTGCGCGTCCAGCGTATCGAGGCGCGCGCTGTAATCGGCTGCATTCGCTTGATATTGCGTGCAATTATCGGCATCGGCCGCGCAAAAGGCCGCGCTGATATTGGCAACATATCCTTTGGCGTTTTCAACCGATTGCCAGACATGGGGGTCATGCGCGCCCGCGTGGAAAATCGCCTCGCCGTTGACATAATGGTAATGGCCGCCGCCCGGCTCCTCCATCGTCGGCAGGCCGTCTGTTAGGGCGATGATGCTGGCATCGGTGCCGCTTGCCGCGATCAGGCGCGACAGGAACCCTTCGAATTCCAGCCCGTTTGTCAGCACGACATCCGCGCGCGCGATTGCCATCGCATCGGCGGGGCGGGGCTCGTAGACATGGGCATCAGCGTCGGGGGCGACCAGCGTTTTCAGATCGACAAGATCGCCGCCAACTTCGCCTGCCATATCGCCGATAATCGAAAAGGTCGCGACGACTTGCAGCGGCGCAGCCTGTGTGCTGGTCACCGAAAGAAATGTTATAACAGTGCAAATCGCAGTGCTGTGCAGCCAGCGCGGCATGGGAATCCCTCGTCTTGATATATGTTATGTTATTACATTTTATATTTAAGCCCGCAAGAGCCATACGCCGTGCGGTGGCATCGGGATCAAGTTAACCGTTGACGAGGACGCGCGCTGCACAACCGGCGATCCACCCCTACGCCGCGCCATGGGGTCCTTGTGCAAGGGTCCTGCCGGTGCATTCGCGCGGCAGGACGCCGGTCTTATGGTGCGGATCGTGATGGTGATCAGCGTCTAGGCAAAGCCGAGGAAACCGTCCTGTTGCGACAGCGGCGGCGCGGCTTTCAGCATTTCGATATCGGCTTTGGGCCGGCCAAAGGTGGCGTCGCCCGCGAACAAAGCCTCGATCTCGGCGGCGACGGCCAGCACGCCCAGATCATCACCGCGGCGCCCGACGATCTGGAACCCGAACGGCAGCCCCAGCGCATCGCGCCCCAGCGGCAGGCTGATCGAGGGGTGCCCCGCGATGGTCGAGGCATAGGCCTGCGACAGCCAGTGATAATAGCTTTGGGTTTTCACGCCGTCGATGTCCTGCGGATACAGATCGCGCCAGTCAAAGGGCGAGACGGTCACCGCGGGCGAGATGACGTAATCATAGTCTTCAAAGAATAGCTGCCAATTGCGGTAATAGGCCCCCTGCATCGACAGGGCCTGCGCCACATCCTGCGCGGAATAGCTCAGGCCCTCGTTCCAGTTATCGGTGACATTGGGGCCCATCTGATCGGCATGATTGGCCATATTCGTGGCGTGACCGCTGAGCATCATCACCGCGCGCAGTACCGCAAAGATGCGATCGGCGTTGGTGCAATCGGGGGTGGCGGCGTCCAATTGCCCGAACTGCGGCGCCAGCGCTTCGCAGCGGGCGCGAAACGCCTCGCGCACGACATTCTGGGTCAGGGAAAAGCCGTAATCCTCGGTCATTGCGACCTTCAGGCGGCCCAGGTCGACGCGCGGCAGGCGGGTGAAATCGGCGGGATTCCACGGCGTCTTGCCATCCGTGACAAATGTATAGGGGTCAGAGCGGTCGGGCGTGGCCATCACCGACAGCATCAGGCCAACGTCCGCGACCGTGCGCCCCATTGGTCCCGATGTCGGCAGCGGAATCAGTGCCGGCCCCCGCGTCGTGCCCGGTACCACGCCCGGCGAGGGACGAAAGCCGACGACACCGCAAAAGGCGGCCGGATTGCGCAGGCTGCCGCCCGTATCCGATCCGGTACACAGCGGCGCCATACCAACCGCCAGCGCCACCGCCGATCCACCCGAGGAACCGGCGCAGGTTTTGGTCAGGTCAAACGGGTTCGCGGTCACGCCGTAAACCGCATTGCGCGTATTGCCGCCCGCGCTGAATTCGGGGTTGTTGGTCTTGCCCAGCACACCGCCGCCCGCCGCCCGCATCTGCGCCACGATCGCACTGTCCTTCGTCGCCACATTGTCGCGATAGATGGTCGAGCCAAAGGTCGTGGGCAGGCCCGCCACATCGATCATATCCTTGACGCCAAAGGGCAGGCCATGCACCGCGCCAAGCGGCGCGCCGCTGGTCAGCGCGGCCTCAGCGGCGCGGGCTTCGTCCAGCAGGCGGTCGAAATCCCATGCAACCAGCGCGTTTACGGCATGGTTCACGGCATTGGTGCGGGTGATGCAGGCCTCGGCCAGCTCAACCGGCGAAAGCTGGCGGCGCGAGATCATGGCGCGCGCCTGGGTTGCGGTCAGGTCTGCGGGGTCGGTCACAGTATCGGTGACGGGATGTGCCATTGTCATGTCCATTCTAAAGTCCAAGGCGCGCGGGCGAGAGGGCGGGAAACGCCGCAACGCCCGTGGTCATCTGATCGGCCAGCACCGCACTGGTCGTCGGGCCCAGGGTAAAGCCCTGATGGCCATGGCCGAAATGCAGCCACAAGCCGTTGTGGCGGCTGGCTTTTCCGGCCAGAGGCAGCATGTCGGGCATACAGGGGCGGTTGCCATACCACGGCATGTTTTCCACTGCGCTGCCCAGATTCATATAGGTGCGGGCCGCTGCTTCGGCGCGGTCAAGCTGCACGGGGGTCGGGGGCGCGTTTTCGCGCGCGATCTCGGCCCCGGTCAGGACGCGGTTGCCCTGTTCCATCGGCACCACGACCGAGCGGCTTTCGGCATGCGAGAACATCATGTTCAGCGGCGTGCCGCCCTGAAAATGACGGTGATAGCCGCGCTTGCGCAGGATCTGCACGCGATAGCCCAAGGGCGCGACAAGGCGCGCAGACCACGGGCCTGCGGCGATGACGATCTCGGGCGCCTCATGCCGGGCGCCATCGACCTGCACCGACCAGCCATGCGCGGTGGGGGTGATGGATTTAACCTCGGACATTTCGAACTGGCCGCCGCGCGCCTCGAACAAGGCGGCATAGGCCGCGACCAGCGCGCCGGGGTTGCGGCAGGCCCAAGTGTCCGTCCATTGCAGCGCGCCGACGAAGGGGCGGGTCAGCGCCGGCTCCTCGGCCGCCAGCGTATCGCCGTCCAGCAGGCGCAGTCCGCGACCGTATTCGGCGGCAAAGCTTTGCGCCTCGCGCGTGCTGCGGTCAAAAGCGGCCTCGGTCGAAAAGCCGATGCGAAAGCCGCCTTTGCGGATCAGATGATCCGCGCCCGCCGCCGCGATGAGGGGCGCGTGATCATCGCCCGCGCGCCATGTCAGCTGCGACCAGGTCTTGCCGATCTCGCGCAGACGCGCGGGGGACGAGGCCAACCAATAACGCAGCAGTGCGCTGGCATGTTCGGGCATGGCATTCAGGTGCCAGTTGATGTCATTGCCCTGCTTGCGCGCGATCCGCCACAGTTCGGACAAAGCGCGCGGCATTTCCATCGGCAGCGCGGCCTCGATCTGGATCAGGCCGGCGTTTCCATAGCTGGTTTCACGACCGGCGGGCCGCCGGTCCAGCAACAGGACGTTGCGGCCCCGTTGCTGCAGGGCCAGCGCGGTCGACGTGCCGACCATGCCCGCCCCCAGAACAATGACATCTGACTGAGCCATGACGGGCCTATGCTGCTTTCTTTTGTGCGATGACAGTGATTTCCACGAGGGCGCTGGCGACGACCAGCGTGCAGACAATCGTCGTGCGGGTCGGCTTTTCACCGGGGAAGAACGGCGCATAGGCGGCGTTAAAAGCCGCGAAATCGGCGGGGTCGGTCAGATAGCAGGCGGCGCTGACGACATCATCGGGGGTCAGTCCAACAGTCGCGAGCGTGACCGCGATCCGCTCCAGCGTCAGGGTCGTCTGGGCGGTGATCCCCTCGACCGGCTGGTCGTCTTTGACAAAGCCAAGCTCGCCCGACAGGTAATAGGTATCGCCGATCTGGCGGATTTTGGACAGGGGAATGGACATGATATTTCCTTTGCTCACTTGCGTTTAGGCGGTCGCTGCAGAGAGGTCGGGCAGCTCCCAGTTCTGGCCGGGCATCGCGGCCAGCAGGGTCTTGGTATAATCGCTTTGGGGGTTGCCAAAGACCTCGGCGACGGTGCCGCGTTCCACCGCCTCACCTTTGCACATGACGACGATGGAATCCGAGATTTGCGCCGCGACGCGCAAATCATGGGTGATGAACAGCATCGTCAGCCCCATGCGGTCGCGAATATCGGCCAAGAGTTGCAGCACTTCCTTTTGTACCGACACATCAAGGGCCGAGACCGCCTCGTCCGCGATCAGGATTTTCGGCTCGACCATCAGGGCGCGGGCGATACAGATGCGTTGACGCTGGCCGCCGGAAAACTGCGTCGGATAGCGGTTCAGCGCATCGGGCTGCATCCGCACGATGCGCAAAAGTTCCAGCGCTTTCTCAATCGCTTTGGCCTTTGGCACGCCGAAATTTATCGGTCCCTCGATCAGTTGATCGCCAATGGTGCGGCGGGGATTCAGCGATCCATAGGGGTCCTGAAAGACGATCTGGATATCTTTGCGGGCGGCGCGCATCTCGCTGGGCAGTTTGTGCATCAGGTTCACGCCGTCGATCAGCACAGCACCATCATCGGGCTCCGTCAGGCGGATCAGGCAGCGCACCAGCGTCGATTTGCCCGAGCCGCTCTCGCCCACAATCGCCAAAGTCTCGCCGCGCCGCACGTCAAAACTGGTCGGCTTCACCGCCTGCACGGTGCGGGCGGGGGTGAACATGGTGCGCGGGATGTGAAAGGTCTTTTCCAGCCCCACGACCTGCAGGGCCAGATCGCTGTCTGGCAGCGGGCGGGCGTCGCTTGCCGTGCGGCGGGGCACCGCGTCGATCAATTGGCGCGTATAGGGATGGGTGGGGTGGTTCAGCACCGCATCCACCGTGCCCTGTTCAACCACGCGGCCGCGTTGCATCACCACGACGCGATCCGCGACCTCGGCCACCACGTCAAAGTCATGTGTGATGAACATGATCCCCGCACCGCGCCGCGCCTTTAGATCGCGGAACATCGCCAGGATCTGCGCCTGCGTGGTCACATCCAGCGCGGTGGTCGGCTCGTCCGCGATCAGCAGGCTGGGATCAAGCGCAAGCGCGATGGCAATGACGATCCGCTGCCGTTGGCCGCCCGACAATTGATGCGGAAAGCTGTGATAGATGCGCTGCGGATCGGGCAGGCGCACCTCGTCCAGCAGGGCCATGGTTTTTGCGCGGCGCTGCTGTTTCGACAGGCTGGTATGGGCGGCAAAGACCTCTTCGATCTGATCACCGACCGTATAGCAGGGGTTCAGCGCGGACATCGGCTCTTGAAAGATCATCGCCATGCGGTTGCCGCGCAGTTTGGCGTGCTCGGCCTCGGACAGGGACAGCATATCGCGGCCCTCAAACAGGATCTGGCCGGCCTTTGGCTTTAGCATTTTGGGCAGCAGGCCCATCGTCGCGAAGGAGGTGATCGACTTGCCCGAGCCGGATTCGCCGATGATGCAGACGATCTCATTGGGGCGGATGTCAAAGCTGAGATCCTCGACCGCATGGGGGCGGTCGGCCCCCGGCGGCAGGGCAAGGGTCAGGCCGGTGATGGATAGAACGGTGTCGGTCATCAGTTGCGCCCCTCGGGAGTGGTGACATCGCGCAGGCCGTCGCCAAAGATATTGATGGCAAAGACCAGAATGAACAAAGCGATACCGGGGATCGTGATCATCCAGCTTTCGAACAGCAGCATTTCCTTGCCCTCGGAAATCATCAGACCCCAGGATGGCGTCGGCGGCTGCACGCCAAGACCCAGAAACGACAGACCCGCCTCCATCATGATCGCAGCCGCCATTTCCAACGAGGCGATGACGATCAACTGGTTCGCGACATTGGGCAGGATATCTTTCCACAAAATCCGCGGCATCGGCGCGCCAAGCAGGTCAGCGGCGGCGACATATTCCATCTGTCGCACCTGCATCGTGGCGGATCGGATCACCACCGCAAAGCGATCCCACAGCAGCAGGCCCATGACCGTCGTCACCACGATCAGCGATCCGCCAATCAGCGAGACGCAGGCGAGGGCGACCAAAATGGCGGGCAGGGCAAGGCGCACGTTGATCAGGAACTGCACGACCTGATCGACGCGGCCCCCGAAATATCCGGCCAGCAGACCCAGCGTCGTGCCGATGATCATCGACATCACCGCCGCGATCAGCCCGACACCCAGCGACACGCGCGCACCATAGAGCAGCCGCGACAGCATATCGCGCCCCAGCGCATCGGTGCCCAGCGGGTTCGCCCATGTGCCGCCCAAAAACACCGGCGGCTTCATCCGGCCCAGCAGGTTCTGCTTGAACGGATCATGCGGCGACAGCAGCGGCGCAAACAGCGCCATCAGCACGATGATCAGCAGCACCGCGCCCGAGATCATCAGCCCCCGGTGTTTCAGCGCGCGGCGCAGCATGACTTTGCGGGGCGAATAATCGTCCAAAGGTGCAGCGAAATTGGCGGTCTGTGACATGTCAGCCTCCTCTGAGGCGCGGGTCGAGCCATGCGTTCAGCACGTCCGCAAGAAAGGTAAAGACGATGTAGAACATCGAAAACATCAAGATCAGCGCCTGCATCACCGGCAGGTCATTGCGCGAGATCGACTGCCATGCGAGGAACCCGGCGCCGTGCAGCGCAAAGACGGTTTCCACGACGACCGATCCGCCCAGCATGAACCCCATCTGCACCGCCGCAAGGCTGACGACCGGTATCACCGCATTGCGCAGCGCATGTTTGAACAGGATCTTGCGCGGCTTCAGCCCCTTGGCCTTGGCGGTGCGGATATAGTCGGATGACAGCACGTCGATCATGCCCGCGCGCGTCAGGCGCATCAGGGCGGGGGCGGCGAAATAGCCCAGAACGATGGTTGGCAAGACAAAGCTTTGCCATGTGCTAGACCCCGACGCTGGCAGCACGCCCAGGTTGATGGCGAAAATGACGATCAGCAGCAGGCCGAACCAGAAACTGGGGATCGCCTCGCCCACGACGGCAAAGAATACCGCCAGCCGGTCGATCCAGGAATTGGGCCGTACTGCGGCGACAACGCCCAAGGGCAGGGCGATGACCAGCGCCAGAATGATCGCGCTGACGCCCAGCGTAACGGTGGTGCCAAGGCGGTCCATGATAATCTCGGACACCGGCTGGTTGAAATAATGGCTGGTGCCCAGATCGCCGCGAAGTGCGGACCAGACCCAGTCCAGATATTGCACCACCACCGGCCGATCAAAGCCATAGCGTTCACGGATGATGCGGATATCCTCGGCGGTGGAATTCTCGCCCGCCAGTGAAATCGCCGGATCGCCCGCCATATAGACCAGCGAAAAGCTGATCGCCGAGACAGTCAGCGCCACCAGCGCCGCCATCATAAGTTTTGTCGCGATAAGTTTTAGCATGTTGTGCCCGTCAAAAGTGCTGAGGCGGGCGAGGCGAGGCCCCGCCCGCGTGACGGTTTAGTCCCAGGCGATATCGTAAAAACGGATGATCTCGTCCTCGGTCGGGGTGAAGTTCAGCCCGTTCGCCAGCAGGTAATTGGTCGAATAGGTCCATAGCGGCACCCAATAGACCTCGTCGGCGATGATGCTCAGGGCCTCGGTATAGGCGGCGATGCGGGCCTCGTCCGAGATGGAATTATCGCCAGTATTCAGCAGTTCGATCACGCGCGGGTCGCGCGCATCATCCCAATCGCCGCCGTTGAAAAAGCGCGAGGTGCTGGCGGTGATATCGCCGATCGAACCCGAGCCCCAGGTCATGAACGCCATCGGCACCTGATTTTGCGTGATGGCATCGACGGCGGCGGCATATTGCAAGAAGACAGGCTCGACGGTGATGCCGACCTCGGCCAGCATGCCGATCATCGCTTCGGCCAGCGGGCGGTCGCGATAGGCATAGAATTTGGTTGTGAAACCATTGGGATAGCCAGCCTCGGCCAGCAATGCGCGGGCTTGGTCGGGGTCATAGGCATGGGTCGTGACATCGGTATAGCAGCCAAACTGGATCGGATGGCAGGCCGAATTGATGATCTGCGCGGCGGGCGACATCAGTGCATCGCGGATCGCCGTGCGGTCGATGGCGTGATAGACGGCCTGCCGCACGCGCGGATCGCGGAACGGCCCCTCGGCCATATTACGGCCCACAGCATCCATCGTGATATAGCCGATCCGCATGGTCGAGGCCTGAACCACCTCGAGATCATCGCGGCGGGCCATTTGCGCGGCCTGATCATCGGGCACTTGCCACAGCAGATCGGCGTTGCCGGTCATCATCTCGGCCAGCTGGGTGTTTACATCGGGGATGGTGCGCACATTCACGGTGCCGATCTGGGCGCGCGATTTAGGCCCGTCGAAATAGGCCTCGTTGGCCACCAGCGTAAAGCCTTGGCCGGGCGTGATCGACTGGAACTGATAGGGGCCGGTGCCGATTGGCTGACGGGCAAAACCGGCCGATCCGACCTCGCTATAATAATCCTCGGGATAGATGGTGATGCCCTGCGCGATGTAATCCATCGCGGCGGGGAAGGGCGCGCCGGCGTGGAAACGCACGGTAAAATCGTCGACCACCTCGACACTGTCGATCCAGCGCATGGATGTCAGCGCGCCGGGGGCAACCGCCTCTTTCATCGTGTTGACGGTATAGGCGACGTCGCTGGCGGTGAAGGCCTCGCCGTTATGAAAGGTGACCCCCTCGCGCAGTTTCATTTCCAGCGTCAGATCATCCAGCCATGACCATTCGGTGGCCAGATTGCCGACATATTCATTGGTGATCGGATCGCGGTAAACCAGCGCGTCAAACACGGAAAAGCCGACCAAAGTGGCCTCACGCGCGGTGCTGAAATAGATATCCGGATTATCGAGGTCCTTGGTAAAGACGATATCCAGCGTGTCATCGGTCTTATCCGCCAGCACTGCAGCGGGCAGTGATGCAAGGAAAGCCGCTGTCATCAAGAACCGCTTCAGATGCATTTCTTAACTCCCTGTTTATTTTTTAAGACCGAATCTTTGTCCGGCGCGTCTTAATTACCCTTTCAGCGTGACGCATTTTTCCATACAAAAACCCATAATCGTATACAATGCAGGCGCGCGATGAGAGATAGTGATAGCAAAATAACCACTAGCGAAGATATCTGCCTGAATATTGAGCGTATAATCGCCTCGGGCGAGCTCGAGGACGGCGCGCGTCTGGATGAGAATCGCTTGGCGCAGATGTTCGGCGTCTCGCGTACCCCGGTGCGCGAGGCGTTCCGGCTGCTGGCTGCCCAAGGCTTGGTCACCATCCACCGCAATCGGGGTGCTTTTGCCCGCATTCCCGATTTCATGGAGATGGTCGAAATGTTCGACGTCATGGCCGGGATGGAGGCTTGGTGCGGGCGTTTGGCCGCAACGCGGATCTCTAATGCGGCGCTGATCATGCTGGGCGCCTCGGCGGACCGCTGTGAAACCTTGCAGCAAGCACATGATATCGCAGGATATTACGACGAAAACGAGGTGTTTCACCAGCTAATCTATAATGCATCAGGAAATGCATTTCTGGCGCAAGAGACAACAAAGTTGCAGCGCCGGCTGAAACCTTACCGGCAATTGCAGTTGGGTTACGGTGACAGGTTAGAGCAATCGTTGCGCGAGCACCGCGAGATTCTGGCTGCGATCACCGCCCGCGACGCCGATCGCGCGGCTGCCGCGCTGCACGATCACATCCGCATTCAACATGCGGTCTACAACGCCTACCGCGACGAGATGCGCCGCAAGGCGGATCAACAGCACAAATAGGATTCCATATTGGCAAGAATGACCGTGTTAGAGACGCGGTGTAGCCGATAATATGGAACTAAATCCGTCGCATCGCATTACCTCTACGGAAATCAAAGGAGGAGATGATGAGAGCGACGGCACCACCCCCCCGTAGAAACCCCGGATTTGCACATTGGTGGAGGTATATTGTCGCTGCCGTCATTGCCATTTTCGGCGTCCCGATTGCGCTGGGGGGGCTCTGGCTGATCTCCCTTGGTGGATCGTGGTATTATTTCCCCGCAGGCCTTGGTCTTTTGGCCACGGCCTTTTTGCTGGCGCGCGCGGATCGCCGCGCGGTTTGGCTTTACGCGGCGATATTTGTCGCGACGGTGATCTGGGCTTTGTGGGAGGCAGGGTTCAATGGCTGGGCACAGGTGCCGCGCCTGATCGCACCAGCGGTGGTGATGCTGCTGGTTCTCTCGACGCTGCCGACATTGCGCGGGCCGCGCCTGCCGCGTGCGGCGATGGCGACGGGGGGCGTTGCTCTGAGTGTTGCGGCTGCGCTTGCCATGGTGGATCGCGGGCCGGAAACTGCGCTGGCGCAGGTTGCGCCCACCGCACCCGCGCCCAATGTGCCTGCACCGACCGTGCCCGCCGCGCCAATAGCTGCGCCCGAGGCCGCACCCGTGCAGTTCACGATGCCCACCGCCGGCGCCGATTGGCCCGCCTATGGCGGCGATAATCACGCTACCCGCTATTCTCCGCTGACGCAGATCACGCGCGATAACGTCGCCGATTTGCAACCCGTTTGGGAATTCCGCACCGGCGATATGCC
Source organism: Ketogulonicigenium vulgare WSH-001 (assembly GCF_000223375.1). Taxonomy (NCBI): domain Bacteria; kingdom Pseudomonadati; phylum Pseudomonadota; class Alphaproteobacteria; order Rhodobacterales; family Roseobacteraceae; genus Ketogulonicigenium; species Ketogulonicigenium vulgare. Next base: position 243,608 of record NC_017384.1, read on the forward strand.
CGCCGAGGGCGAGCGCTATTCAAATCAGAACACGCCCCTTAAAATCGACAATCAACTGCTGATCTGTTCGGCGATGAACAAGGTGATCGCACTGGATGCGGGCACGGGGCTAGAGCGTTGGCGCTATGATCCTGAGGTTGCGTCCGACGCGATCCCCTATAACGCCACCTGTCGCGGTCTGGCCTATTACGCGGCACCCGCGCCGGAGGAGGGCGCGCAATGTCATCAGCGTGTGCTGATGAATACGCTGGACGCGCGGCTGATGGCGATTGATGTGCAAACCGGTCAGCTCTGCAGCGACTTTGGCACCAATGGTATCGTCGATCTGGAAGAGGGCATCGGCCAGACCGTGCCCGGCTGGTATGCGCCGACCTCGCCGCCCACGATCGTGCGCGATGTGGCCGTCGTCCATTCGCAGGTCCGCGACGGCCAGCGTCGTGATGCGCCCTCGGGCGTTGTGCGCGGCTATCATGTCGAGACTGGCGAGCTGCTATGGGCCTGGGATATGAACCGCCCCGGCGAGACCGGTCTGCCGCCCGAGGGCGAAACCTATTCGCGCGGCACCCCGAACGTCTGGACGATCTCGTCGGGCGATAACGAACTGGGTTATGTTTATCTGCCGCTGGGCAATTCCGCCGTCGATTACTGGGGGGGCATGCGCTCGGACGAGGAAAACACCTATTCCACCGCGCTGGTGGCGCTGGATGTCACCACGGGCGAGGTCGCGTGGCATTATCAGACCGTGCATTACGACATCTGGGACTATGATCTGGGATCGCAAGGCACGCTGGTCGATCTGCAAGGGCTAGACGGGCCGGTGCCGGGGCTGATCCTGCCGACCAAGATGGGCATGTATTGGCTGTTCGACCGCCGCGACGGCACGCTGTTGGTCGAGGTCGAAGAGCGCCCCGTCCCCCAAGGCGGCGTCGAGCCAGAGAACCTGTCGCCGACGCAGCCCTTTGTCGTCGATTTTCCCAATGTCATCCGCCCCGATATTGAAGAGCGCCATATGTGGGGGATGACTCCGCTGGATCAGCTCTATTGCCGCATCCAATATCATCAGTCGAATTACGATGGGATCTATACGCCGCCCAGCGCGGATCGGCCGTGGATCCAGTATCCCGGCTATAACGGCGGCTCGGATTGGGGCGGGATCGCCGTTGATCCAGAGCGGCGCATCATGATCAGCAACTATAACGACACGCCGAACCGCAACCAGCTTATCCCGCGCGCCGATGCCGATGCGATGGGCGTGCTGCCGCTGGATCAGCAGGGTTCGGATTACTCCGGCGTGGCAGGCGTGAACCCGCAGGCCGAGACGCCCTATGCCATTCAGGTGAATGCGGGCTGGCGCGTGCCGCTGACCGGGCTTTTGTGTAAAGAGCCGCCCTATGGCGGGATCATGGCCGTCGATCTGGATACACGCGAAGTGCTGTGGGATCGCCCCTTCGGCTCGGCCGAAAAGAATGGGCCGTTTGGTCTCCATTCGATGCTGCCGCTGGATATCGGCACGCCCAATAATGCGGGCGCGGTTGTGACCGCTTCGGGCCTGATCTTTATCGCGGCCACGACCGATGACCTGATCCGTGCGATTGACGTTGAGACGGGCGAGACCCTGTGGCAGGCCGAGCTGCCCGCGGGCGGTCAGGCCGGCCCCGCGATGTATGAGGCGAACGGTCAGCAATATCTGGTGATCAATGCAGGCGGGCATAATTTCATGGAAACGCCCATCGGTGATTATTTCATCGCCTATGCCCTGCCATAGAACACGCGCCTGCCGGTCGGAACCTTTCTGACCGGCAGGCGTTCGGCCTGTGTAAACCAGCATAATCCAAGGACAAATCATGCCGCCCTTGACCTTGCCCTATTGCGGGCCGGTGCCGACAGCACAAAACATTTGGGCGGCGTGGAACTTTGACCCGATCCTGATCGCGGCGCTGATATTATGCCTTGGGGTCGGGCATTACGCGGGCGCACGGCGATGGCCCCTTTTGCTGGGGTGGGGCGTGCTGGTAGTGGCCTTTGTCTCGCCACTTTGTGCGCTGACAGTGGCCTTTTTCACTGCGCGATCCGTGCATCATCTGGTGATTGTCACACTGGCCGCACCGCTTTTGGCGATGGCATCGCCGATGCGCGGCAGGGGCGCACAGATCCCCTTCATGGTGTTGGCCGCTGTCCTTGTGCTGTGGCACCTGCCGCCCGTCTATACGATGTTGTGGGACAATCATGCCATTTACTGGCTAATGCAGATCGCGCTGCTGGCGAGTGCTTGGGCCTTTTGGTCGCGCGTGGCGCGCCAAGATCCGCAGCAATTAGCGGCCAGCGCGCTGCTGACCGCCGGTCTTGCGGGCGTGATGGGATTGATTGGCGCGATCATCACATTCGCGCCGCGCGTCCTGTTTGAGCAGCATATCACCGGCGCGCTCGGGTGGGGGATTGATCCGCTTTACGATCAACAAATGGCGGGGTTGGTCATGTGGGTGCCGGGGATGCTGCCGCTTGCCATTGTGGCGGGGCTGCTGATCCAGCGCGCATGGGTGCAAAGCGTGCAATCATGACCGTGCTGCTGAAGGCGATCCATATTGGTGGGTTGGCGTGCTGGTGCGCGGCGCTGATCGCGCTGCCGCTGTTGATCCGCGCCTATGGCACGACGGACAATCCGCGCCTTTACACGCGATTTCGCTGGGTGACGCATATGGGCTATATTGCCTTTGCCACCCCCGCCGCGATCCTGACGATTACCGCAGGCACTGTGCTGATCTTTACCGAACAGGTCTTTGACGCGTGGATGCTGGCCAAGCTGGCCTTTGTCGCGGGTATGGTGCTGCTGCATGTCTGGTTTGGCCACATCATCCGCCTCAGCGGCGAGGCCCCAAGCCGTCCGCCGATGACGTTGCTGTTGCTGGGCCTGATCGGCGCTCTCGTCTGCATCATGGCGGTGCTGGTTCTGGTGCTGGGCAAGCCGCCGCTCGAGATGCTCGAGCAGTTCTTGCCCGCCTTTGCGCTGCAGCCGCGTCAGGGCCCGTCATGAGAGGGGGCGTCATGATTTTTCTGCGTGCCGATGCCGTAATCGAACACCAGCTTGCCGCCGTGCCAGCCGGTCATGGCGGTCATGCCGCTGGCCAGCAGAGACGCCAAAACGCCCCAAGGCAGCACAGCGCCGACCGGATCGGCCAGCCGGATGCCCCAGTTGGCGCCCAAGATCGACAGCAGCATCACCGCCAGAATGAAATGCGTCCAGCTGGCGGCGCGGATGCGGATGCCGGGCACCAGCAGCAGCTCGGCCGTGCCTGCGATGCCGGCCAGTACACCCATGACGAAACCCGTGCCCGCCGCCCACAGCGCAACGCGCGGCCAAAAGGCATCGCCCGTCCACCAATAGGCGAAATCCGCGCCCAAGGTGCAGATGCACAGCGCGATAGGAAAAGCGACCATCATCGCATGGATCGGGTGCCCCGCGATGGCGATCCGGCTTTCGGTCATATGAAAGCTTTCATGTTCGGCAATCGGATCGCGCAGGCGTTTGCGTGGCATAGGTGGCTCCCTCATCTGATGCGTCACCGGATGAAACCCGCCGCATGGCTAATGGTTCCGCTATTGGCCGGATGCAGCGGCCCATTATCCGCGCTGGCACCCGAAGGGCCCGCCGCCGCCCAGATTGCAATGCTGTGGTGGGGGATGCTGATCGGCGCGGCGGTAATAACCCTGTTTGTACTGGCGCTGGTCTGGCGTGCCTTTGCCGCCCCCCCCGGGGAGGCCTCTGAACGGCTGTGGATCAAGGGCTTCGGGATCTATTTGTCGCTGGCGATATTGACCGTCACTGTCGGCGCGGGGATCTGGGTGGGCGAGCGGTTGCAGCCGCGCCCCGCAGATCGCCCGGTCACCGTCATCGCGACAGGGTCGCAGTGGCAATGGCGCTTTGTGCAGACCGCGCCGGGTGGGGCGCAGGTTGAGACGCTGAACCGCCTGCATATCCCGGCGGGCCAGCCGGTCGATGTTCTGATCCGGACGGATGACGTGATCCATAGTTTCTGGGTGCCGCGCCTTGCGGGCAAGATGGATGCCATGCCCGGCCGTACCAATATCTTGCGGATCGCCGCCGATAGGCCGGGGCTTTACAGCGGTCGCTCGGCCGAGTTTTCGGGGGTGGGCTATGCCGCGATGACATTCGATGTGCTGGTCTATGACCCCGCCGCACCGCCCGCCTTTACCGATCGTGATCAGGAGGCCGCGCCATGACCCTGCAGCCCAATCCGCCGCAGCGCGCGCTGCGCCTGCACCGCGACCTTGACGCGATTTGGTGCCGTCCACGGGGCCTGCGGGGGTGGCTCTCGTCGGTCAACCACACCGAGCTGGGCCTGCGGTTTATGATCACCGCTTTCGTGTTTTTTGGGATCGGCGGCCTGTTGGCGATGCTGATCCGCGCCCAACTGGCAACGCAGGGCGGGGCCTTTTTGGATGCGGCGCATTTCAATCAGATTTTCACCATGCATGGCAGTCTGATGATGTTCCTGTTCGCCATTCCAATGTTGGAAGGTTTGGCGATGTTTTTGCTGCCGAAAATGCTGGGATCGCGGGATCTGGCCTTCCCGCGCCTGTCGGCACTGGGCTGGTGGTGCTATGTTTTGGGCGGGCTGATCCTGTTGGCGGCGCTGCTGGGCGGGGTCGCGCCCGATGGCGGCTGGTTCATGTACACGCCACTATCCTCGCGCGCCTATTCTCCGGGGATCAACGCGGATGTCTGGCTGCTGGGCATCACCTTTGTCGAGGTTTCGGCCATCGCCGCTGCGGTCGAGATCACCGTCACCATCTTGCGGATGCGCGCGCCCGGCATGGCACTGACCAAGATGCCGCTGTTTGCCTGGTATATGCTGGGGACGGCGGCGATGATGCTGGTGGGCTTTCCGCCGCTGATCCTCGGCTCGGTGCTGCTGGAGCTCGAGCGCGCCTTTGACTGGCCGTTTTTCGATGTCGCGCGGGGCGGCGATCCGCTGCTGTGGCAGCATCTGTTCTGGCTGTTTGGCCACCCCGAGGTCTATATCATTTTCCTTCCTGCCGCAGGTGCCATCTCGACCATTATCCCGGTGATGAGCCGCGTGCCGATCATGGGGTATGGCGCGATCGTGGCGGCGATCCTTGGCCTTGTGTTCCTGTCGTTCGGCCTGTGGGTGCATCACATGTTCACGGTCGGCATCCCGCATCTGGCGCTGGCGTTCTTTTCCAGTGCTTCGGCGCTGGTCGCGGTGCCGACGGCGGTGCAGATTTTCGCCTGGATCGGCACGATGTGGCGGGGCAAGCCGCAGATGCGGCTGCCGATGCTGTATCTGATGGGGTTCTTTTCGACCTTTGTCATGGGGGGCCTGACGGGTGTGATGCTGGCCATCGTGCCGTTCAACTGGCAGGTCCACGACACGGCCTTTGTCACGGCGCATCTGCATTACGTGCTGATCGGCGGCTTTGTCTTTCCGATGCTGGCGGCGGTCAGTTATTGGATGCCGCTGATCACCGGCAAGTTGCAGATCAAAAGCCTTGGCCAGACGGCGTTCGTGCTGATTTTTATCGGCTTTCACGGCACGTTTTTCCTGATGCATCTGACGGGGCTGCTGGGCATGCCGCGCCGGATCGACATCTATCCGGATAATAGTGAATGGGTCTGGCTGAACCTGATCAGCTCGGTCTTTGGCTTTGTGATGGCGATGGGTTTTGCGCTGTTTGCCATCAGCCTTGCGCTGCAAGTGCTTTTCGGGACAAGGGCGCGGCGCGATCCATGGCAGGCGGAAACGCTGGAATGGGCCGCGCCGCTGCCCGCGCCCAGCTACAATTTTGCCTCGTTGCCTTTGCCGGGCCAGCAGGGCGCATTGCCACTTGCGCGGGGCGAGGGTTTGCTGCCCGGCGCCCCCCGGCCGCAGCGCGAGACTTTGGTCGTCGATAGCATCAGCGGCGCACCGCGTCATGTGGCGGTGCTGCCGGGGAATACGCTGCTGCCGCTGGTGACGGCGGGTATGATTTGCGCATTCGTGCTGCTGATGCTGGCGGGTCTTTACGCGGTTGCGCCGTTGGCATTGGTCGGGTTGATCGTGGCGGCATGGCAATGGCACCATCCGGCGCCGCTGCATGGCGCGCCCGAGGTCAAGGTCGGGCCGGAACTGTCACTGCCGCTGCATCCCTTTGTGGCCGATCCCCTTAGCCGCACGGGTATGACCTGTCTGTTGATCGCAAACGGGTCGATCTTTGCCTGCTATCTGTTTGCGCTGGGCTTTCTATCGGTCATCGCGCCCGCTTGGCCTGCGCCTGAAAGTCAGGTGCCGCAGATCGCAATCCTGCCGGGACTGGTGATCGTCGCGGCGTTGGCGGCAGCGGCGGCTCTGGCCCGCATACCGCAAGGCGCGGGCGCCATGGCGGCTCTCGCACTGCTGGGGGTGGCGGCGCTGGCGCTGGTCGTGATGGTGCCGCTGCTGGATGATCCGCGCCTGCATGCCCGCGATGCCCTGCGCGCGGCGGCGATGGGCTATGTCGCGCTGCATGTGATCGTGGGCGCGGTGCTGAGCGCGCTATGTCTGGTGCAGCGGAGGGATGGACGGATCTCGGCGCTGACGTCGGGCGCGACCGCACATTGGCGGATGTGGCTGGATTTCAGCGCAGTGACGGCGGGCATTGTGCTGGCCCTCATCAGCCTGCAGCAGGTGCTGGCATGAGCTGGCCGCTGCGCGCCCTTGCCGGCCCGACATTATGGGCGGCAGCATTTGCCGTGATCTATGCAGTGCACGGGGCCGCCTGCGCACAAGGATGGGAGGCGCGGCCCGCGCTGATCGGGCTGTGGCTGATCGCTTTGGCCTTGGGCGTCGTTCTGGTTTTGCGCGCGCCGCCGGGCGGGGCATTGCCGGATATGTTGGTGCGGGCGGGGGCGTGGATCGGCGTGGCCTCGGTGCTGCTGACGCTGTTTCCCGTGCTTGGCCTGACCACCTGCACCGATATTCCACTGACACTGCCATGAAAAAGCCCCGATGTTTGAGCATCGGGGCTTTGTCGTTATTGGCCTGTCTGCGGCGAGACCGGACTGACCGGATCAGGCTGCGGCGCGGCATCGGGCAATGCGCCGGGCGGGGTTGTCTGCGTCGCCTCGGGCACGGGGGCCTCGCCGGGGGTGGCGACGGGTTCGGGGTCGACCGATTCACGCACGACCCACCAAATCACCAGACCAAAGGCGAAAACCAGCGCCAAGGTGATGGCCGTGATCGCGGGCCAATGCCTGCGCGATTGCTTTTTGACATTTGTATCGGGAGCGGACATGAGATCCTCCTTTTCCGCGTGTCTTACACAGCCAACGCACAGGCACCGCCTTTGTTCCCGCAACAGGTGCCAAAACAATACGGCTTTGGACGGAACGGTTTGATGGATAAGAACGTTTTACCCACAAAGCATGAGAGAGCGTATCTTGCCCCAGGTTCTGAATGCCGTCCTAGACCAGCTTGAAGACGCCAGCACATCCGAAACGGTCACGATTGACGCGCTGGTCAAGACGATCGGCCCGCAGGCCTTTACGGCCCTGATGCTGGTCTTTGCCCTTGTGGCGATCTCGCCCGCCAGCGTGGTGCCGGGCGTCACATCTGCCGTTGGGCTGATCGAGGCGATGCTGGCCGCGCAAATGATCATGGGGCGTCCGCATCTGTGGTTGCCGGGGTTCATCGCGCAGCGGGGCGTTGCCGGCGCGCGCCTTGGCACGGCGGTGGGCTGGCTGCGCAAGCCGATCAGTTTTATCGACCGCATCTTACGTCCGCGCCTCAGCTTTATGACGGAAAAGCCGTGGATTTTGCCCTGGTTGATTGTGGTATTCTGCCTTGGCCTCATCATGCCGTTTATGGAGCTGATTCCAACCAGCGGCACCATTATCGCCACCTTCATTGCCTTGGTCGCGGCGGCAATGCTGACGCGCGATGGATTGTTGCTGGTACTGGCAGCAGGTGTCCTGGCGCTGATCGCCTGGGTCTTGCGGTGGTTCATCGGCATCTTTTAGCACCGGCGGCCTGTTTGCGGGAACTTCGCACGCGCTGGGCAGTTTCTTCATACACGCAATGGCGGATATGGAGGATATGCGATGGCTCACGTCAATATTCACACCCAGATCGCGGGAACAGGCCGTCCGGTTGTTCTGATCCACGGCTGGCCACTTTCGGGCGCGGCTTGGGAACATCAGGTGCAACCCTTGGTCGATGCCGGGTTCAAGGTCATAACCTATGACCGGCGGGGCTTTGGCCAGTCGGATAAACCGGACAACGGCTATGATTACGACACTTTGGCGCAAGACCTGCAGGATCTGATCCTGCGCGAGGATCTGCACGATGTGACCCTCGTCGGATTTTCGATGGGTGGCGGCGAAGTTGCACGTTACATCGCAAATCATGGTGAAGACCGGCTGCACAGCGTCGTCTTTGCGGCTGCCGTTCCACCCTATCTGATGCAGGGCGACGACAATCCTGAAGGCCCCCTGACACCCGAGGCAGCGACCAAAATGATGGACGACCTAAAGGCGGACCGCAGCGCGTTCTTTAACAGCTTTACCCGCGATTTCTTTAGCGCACATGATATTTTGCGCGTCAGCGAGGCCGAGCGCGACAAGGCCATCGCCCTTTGCCATCAATCCGACCAAGATGCGGCGCTGTCGTGCATGACATCTTTTGGCACGACCGACTTTAGGGATGATCTGCAAAAGATCAGCGTGCCGGTGCAGGTGATCCATGGCGATGCCGACGCCATCGTACCGTTCGAGGGTTCAGGCGCCCGCACCCATGCCGCAATCCCCGGGTCCGAGCTGACCATCATCAAGGGCGGCCCCCACGGATTGAATGTCAGCCATGCCGACGAATTCAACGCGGCATTGATCGCGTTCTTAAAGCGTTGAGGCATCTGCGTTGATCATTTGGCGGAGCGGACGGGCCTAGGATCCAACCTTCTCCACGTTTCACCCTGGTGGCGATGACAGCTAAAATGGCGCTGCGGGATATTGCTTCCGCGCGAAGCTGTATTGCGGAGAGTTCAAGAATTGTCGCCTTCACAGATACTTAGCCGTCGGGACCTCTACGACCTTGTCTGGAGCAAACCGATGACAGCGCTTGCACAGGAATTCGGGATATCGGATCGGGGGCTCGCGAAGGTCTGCAGTCGTCATCGTATTCCCGTACCGCCCCGGGGATAATGGGCCAAGGTCGCAGCCGGAGAACAACCTAAAGTGCCGCCCTTCCTCGAATTGAGGGATCGAAGCCTCGATCGGGTACGCATCCGCGGGGCCACCTCAGCCCTTCCTGACAGTGTCGCCGAACTCGCCCGCAAGCGAAAGACTGAGCGGCAAGCCCGGGCTGCTACCATCAAGGCGACGCCAGAATCCCCAATGCCTCTGATGGAAAACCCACACGCCTCGGTGGCGAAAACGGTGAAGTTCCTTCGGACCAGGAAACCGGACAAGGAGGGCCTCCTCAGCGCCGCGGCGCCAGGCCTGTGTGGCGTGGTCGTCGGCGCTGCGTCCGCCGAACGTGCTTGCTTCTTTCTCGACGCGTTGGCGCGGGCGCTCGACGAGGTCGGGCTGAGCTTGACAGCGGACGGAGAGAAGATGTCCGCCCAGAAGGGCGCGGACAAGATCAGTTTCACCCTGCTCGAACGAACGAGAAGGCTGAAATACGTACCGACCCCAGAAGAAATCGCTCGGGAGGATAAGAGGAAAGAGAAACGGGCACGGTCCCTTCGGCGCAACGATTGGGACAGCATTTCCTTCGGCAGCAGTCCACCCTGGCCGGAATATGTGAGTGCGTGGACCGGCGAACTCGTGTTCTCGATCGATGCGTGGGCGGATGGCCTGCGGAAGACGTGGGGTGACGGCAAGACGCAACGCGTGGAACGGATGGTCCCCGAAATAGTCGCCGGCATAGAGCTCATTCTAGAGACCATTCGCGTGCGCCGCGAGGAGCGTGAGGAGCGCGAGAGGCAGTGGAAAATCCTGCAGCACCGGCGACAGCTCGCACAGGCCCGCCTCAAACGCGAGGAGACGCGACTCTCTCACCTCCGGCAGATCATTGAGCTGCGTCGGGAGGCCCGCGAAATCCGCGAATGGATCTCCGGCCTGCCGCAGGAAGCCAGCCTGTCCGGCGACTCGGATCTAGGCCGGATGCTGCAGTGGGTAGATTCACGGTTGGCCGAGCTTGATCGTCAAACCGGACTGGATGCTGCTAAATCCTTTGCGGCCGAAGGCGATCTGTTCCCGGCAGTCGACGAGCTTGAAGATCCGCTTGGCGATCCCCCCGTCAGCTCTGGCTGGGGCTACTGAGTGCTTCTCCGCGGCCCAAGCCTTTTATGTCCGCTGTTCGCTTGGATCGAGATTGATGCTGCAAGAAGAAGCATTTCCATTGCCAGATCATCATCCCCTGGCTAGCCTCACGACAACCCAGAAAATGGGCGCGCATAGTTACCATGCGCATCAGGGGGCTGGGAGGCTACGGTGGACAACGAGAGGTCCGAACTTCGCTGGGGGGTCGAGCAGCGTCTCGAGTTCATAGAGTTCCGCCTGTTCTGGGAGGGACATGTGAACCGCAGCGACCTGATGGACCAGTTCGGGGTCTCGGTAAACCAGGCGTCCACCGACCTGAACCGCTACATCGGCTTCGCACCCGACAACATGGTCTACGACAAGAGCGCGCGGACCTACGTCCGTGGCCCGGCGTTCAAGTCTCGGTTCCTCCAACCCGACGCCAGCCGCTACCTCGCCCAGCTTCGGTCGGTGGCGGACGGGATCGTCGACCGCGAGGATTCATGGATTGCCGATCTCCCGCCCTTTGCATCCGCGCCGACGCCTGTGCGCGGTGTCAATCCGGTGACACTTCGGTCGGTGGTGGGCGCCATACGCCGGTCCGAGGCGATCGAGGTGAAGTACCAGTCCCTGTCCAGTCCGGAGCCGCGCTGGCGCTGGATCGCTCCGCACGCCATCGGGTTCGACGGTTTCCGCTGGCACACGCGCGCATTCTGCCTGACCGACGAAGCCTTCAAGGACTTCCTGCTCTCGCGAATGCTCGAGATTCGAGAATGTCGGGAAAGCGATGTGTCCGCGAAGGACGACCGCGACTGGAATACTGAAGCCACACTGGAAATCGGGCCCACCCGCCCTTTCCGAAACCCAGGCCAAGGTCATCGCGCTCGACTACGGGATGCGTGGGGGCAAGGCGAAGATCAAGGTCCGGCGCGCGCTGCTGTACTACGCGCTCAGGCGTCTCGGGCTTGATACTGATCCCGGCGCGAGGAGGCCGCAGGACCAGCAGATCGTGCTTCTCAACAGGGAGGTCATTCATGAAGATCATGGATAGACTGTCCCGCATCCTCGGCAGTCGCGACCAAGCGACGAGCGAAGCGGAAAGCCATGTTCTTGGCCCTTTCGAGATCCGGCTGATTGCCGAAGGGAAGCTCGAGAGCCTTGCCGATTTCGCGGCATCCTCTCGCCTCCACGCGGCCGACCCGAAGGGGGACACGCCACTCCACCTTGCGGCGCGCATGGGGAATCTTGCCGTTTGCGATCTCTTCATTCGGTCGGGTGCCGACCCTGGATCACTGAATCATGACCGGCAGACACCCGCTGATTTGGCATTTGCCGAAGGTCACGGTTTCGCCGCGCAGCTGCTGTCTTCACTTGTTACGACGTCGCCGGAGCCGGAGACGGTCGACGAGCACGAGGATTTATCGGAGATCGAGACCGCCCCGGTCGGGACCGGCGCGGTTCCAGAGCATCGTTCTATCGTGGTGCAGGAGACGGAGCCGGACGATACAACTGACGACCTCGACGACCTTCTGAGTTTTGAGGCCGAGGCAGAACCAGAGGAATTCTTCGGCCAGTACACGGGAGAAACGGCGTCGGGGACCTTCGTTGCGCTCGTCAGTTCGGCACCTGCAGTTTCGGACGACGAGGACGTGGAATGGGATCTCGACCTTTCACCTGCACAGATTGCCGGGGAAGGCATTGGATCCAGCGCCGCAGTAGCCGCCGATCACGGTGCAGAGAATGACTTCCTGAAAGTCCGAAACCGCGGCCGGCAATCGGTCAAACGCGCTGTCGTCCAGACCGGCACGCGGATGTCGATCGACCCGGAGCTCTGCATCTCCTGGGCAGAGGAAATTCTGGCCAAGGGACGGTGCTCCCTCGATGATGTCGACCGCCTTGTCACTCATTGCGAAGGGAATGGTGATCTCGAGGAACTGCGCATCAATCTCCAGCGCAACATGGAAGCAGCTGGCTTCGACCTCGATCAGGCGACGGGGCATGATGCCGGTCTCTGGGACGCTGTCTCAGACACTTCGTCCGATGACCTTGCTGACGCGATCGAGGCAGCCCTTACGCGTCGGACGCGGCTTCCCGGCACACAGCGCTTCGTCATGGACAAATCAGACGAGCTGCAACTGCTGGAGCCCATGATGCGGGCCAAGCAGGAACTCCAGCTGGGCATCCTGGGCTCCGAGACCGCCGTCCAAACGATCCTCGACGTCATGGACAGCATCCGCGCCGGGGTGCGAGACCCCGTCTCGGTGTCCCTGAAAACCATCATTCCCTCGCGCCCGGGCCATGCAGAGACATCCGAGGTAATGGCCGCCGTGGAGGCCCTGAGGTCATGGCACACCACCGGCCGGGTGATGGACGGCAAACGACGAAGAGAGGCACTTGCTGCGCTCGAGGCATTGGATCTTTCTCTGGCATTCCACAAGGAGTTGGTCCGCCGACTGGAACAGTTCCCGGCGTGCCAAGCCGAGGCCAGTCAGCTGGAAGCCGAAATACTGATCTCCGAATCTGCTACCGAACACCTAATCCGCGAGCATCTGCCTTACGTCCGGCGTTTTGCCTCGCGGAACGTGGATGAAGGCGAGGATCCAGAGGACGTCTTCCAGGTCGCGTTCATGGGTCTGCAGCGTTCCACAAGGCGATTTGATCCCGAACGTGGTTATCGCTTCCTCATCTACGCCACTTACTGGATGCGACAGGCCATCACGCGATGGCGCGCTGATGAAGGCGCGGCGATCCGCATCCCCGTGCATCGGAACGAGAAGATCACCAAGCTCGATCGCGCCCTGGAGAGGCTGGACGTTCGGGTCGGTGGCGCCGTCTCCGACCTCGAACTCGCCGAAGAACTCGAATGGACAATCGACGAGGTCAAACAGTTTCGCGGCATCCCGCGTGAAGCCGAATATCCCGCAAGCCTTGACGACTGGGACAACCTGCTGCCCGAGCCTTCAGAAGCGGATGTCTTCGACCAAACAGAAACCGAAAGGATCTTGGCGGACGCACTGGCTGAGCTGCCAGAGCGCCAGGCTGATGTGCTCCGGATGCGCTTCGGGATAGGGCGCGAAACCGACATGACTCTCGAGGAAGTTGGCCAGATCTACGGAGTGACACGCGAACGCATCCGCCAGATCGAGGCCAAGGCGCTCGACCATCTTTCTCACCCTGGACGCAAGCGGCGTCTCCAGGCTCTGCTCGGGATGTGATGACATGGGTGTAAGGAATGCTCCTCCTCATGCCGGTTCGATGCTCGAGTCCCTGCGCGGGCTTGGCTATGCTCCTCCCACCGCCATTGCAGATCTGATCGATAACTCCATCGCGGCGAACGCGGGTGAAGTCGGTGTTCATCTCGAATGGGCCGGTCCAGAGAGCTGGGTAAGGATCGTTGATGACGGCGACGGCATGGACGACGCGGCTCTGGAGGCCGGCATGCGGCTTGGCGCACGCGATCCGAGGGCTGAACGCGCCGCCACAGACCTTGGGCGCTTCGGGCTGGGACTGAAGACAGCCAGTTTCTCCCAGGCTCGCCGTCTGACCGTCGCCAGTCGGCAGAAAGGTGGACCGGTCGTTTGCCTGCGCTGGGACCTCGATCTCATCGGTCAGGAGCCGGGCGCCGAATGGCCACTCTTCGAGGGGCCGGCGCCGGGCTCAGAGCATCTGCTTGCGCCGCTGGACCAGATGGCCCACGGCACCGTCGTCCTGTGGGAGAAGCTGGACCGTATCGTGACCGATGGCTTCGCGGCCACCGACATGATCGAGCTCGCGGATCGCGTCGAGGCGCATCTTGCGATGACCTTTCATCGTCTTCTCGACGGCCAGCTGCCCATGCTTCGCCTTGCTCTCAATGGCAGAGGATTGAAGCCGTGGGATCCGTACCTGATGGGACATCCCGGCAAGGCACTCGAAAGCCCCGAGTATCGGATCCTCCACACCACAGGTGTGACAGTGCAATGCCATGTCCTTCCACATCGCGACATGCTCAAGCCCACCGAACAGGAAGCCGCGGCGGGGCCCGGAGGATGGACGCAGCAGGAGGGTTTCTACGTCTACCGCAACAAGCGTCTCCTTCTCGCCGGGGGCTGGCTGGGCCTCGGCGACGGCGGCAAGCCATGGCCTCGCGATGAAGCCCACAGGCTTGCCCGCATCCGGCTCGACATACCGAACAGCGCGGACGCCGAGTGGAAGATCAATGTTCTGAAGTCGACGGCCAGTCCGCCGGTAAGACTGCGATCTCAGCTTCACCGTCTGGCATCGGAAGCTCGTGACACAGCGAGACGGGTTTTCGCCCACCGGGGTCACATCACCCCAGTTTCAGGCACGCGCTCGAACGCTGTAGCCGAGGCCTGGCAAGTGCGGCGTTCGGCACAAGGGACGTCCTACCGGATTGCCCGTGACCATGACCTCGTCGCCTCGGTCCTGAATCGCGCCGGCTCGCTCAAGCCCGACATCCTCGCTCTTCTGAGGCTGATTGAAGAGACAGTTCCCGTGCAGCGCATCTGGCTGGATACGGCGGAGGACAAGGAGACGCCGAGAACTGGTTTCGCCGGGGCGCCCGACAACGAAGTGATGGAGACGCTGTCCTCGATGTTTGAAGCACTAGTGAAGTTTCGCGGACTCAGCCCGACCGAGGCGCGCGAACGGCTTGGTCGTACGCCCCCATTCGACCGGCACCTCGATCTGGTTGCAGCCCTTGAAGTGAAAGACACGCAATGAGTATTTCGAACCAGAAGGCCTTCGATTCAATCCTTTCCATGGCCCAGAACATGCTCCGCCTCGCAGCGGAGCGCGCTCAGAGCCCTGTCACGCCGGAAATGATCGAGAAGGAGCTGACCAAGCTCGCGATCATGATGGAGGACGATTTTGCCCTCGTCGACCGCGATGCGCTCGTTGACGAACTGATCCGCCGATCAAGCCGCACCGTGGGTGAGAACGCTACTCTCTCGAGCGGTGAGGACCATATCGCGTGGCTCGATGCAGAAAGGAAGAAGGGCTGGACCTACTGGCAGCGCTACTCCGAGTACATGGAAGCGCGCATCCCGTGGACGGCCCTCGACGCCCTCGACGTCGCCACGGATGAAGTCCTTTCACAGCTCGAGGACCCGACCCGGGAAGGCGCATGGGATCGTCGAGGACTGGTCGTGGGCCACGTTCAGTCGGGAAAGACCGGCAACTACACCGGACTGATCTGCAAGGCCGCCGACGCCGGTTACAAGATCATCATCGTGCTGGCCGGCCTCCACAACAACCTGAGAGCCCAGACACAGATCCGCCTCGACGAGGGGTTCCTGGGTTTTGCCACCATCGCTGACTCTGACGAGCTCCCTGCAGTCGGGGTGGGACTGATCGACAAGGACATGTCTGTCCGTCCCAACGCTGCAACAAATCGGAGCGACAAGGGCGACTTCAACACGGCCGTTGCGGCGAAGATGAACATCAGCCCGGAACAGCGACCGTGGTTGTTCGTGGTCAAGAAAAACAAGACGGTGCTCGAGCGCCTGCTGCACTGGATCCGGAACCGTGTCGCCAATCACGTCGACCCCGAAACCGGTCGCAAGCTCGTCACCAACCTGCCTCTCCTAGTGATCGATGACGAGTCCGACCATGGATCGGTCGATACGGGTGAAGACGTCGTGGACGAGTTTGGCAACCCGGATCTCGAACATGAACCCAAGACCATCAACAGGTTGATCCGGTCGATCCTCCACCACTTCTCGCGGAAGGCTTATGTCGGCTACACGGCGACGCCCTTTGCGAACATCTTCATTCATGACCGCGGGGAGACACAGGAGCACGGACCGGACCTCTTCCCGGCAGCCTTCATCACCAGCCTTGCGGCACCTTCGAACTATGTCGGGCCGGGTCGTGTCTTCGGATCGGCTTCCAGCACGCCCGAAGACCTGCCTCTGGTGCGCCCGCTCTCGGATGACGAGTTTCAACCATGGATGCCGCCACGACACAAGAACGGCTACCAGCCGCGATGGCAGGGAGAGGACCGTGTGCCGGACTCGCTCGCAGAAGCGATCCGCTCCTTCGTCTATGCCTGTGCAGTGAGGAAGCTGCGCGGACAGGGCAGCAAGCATTCCTCGATGCTAATCCACGTTACCCGCTTCACCTCGGTGCAGAACGCTGTCGTCAATCAGGTCGCAGAGTACGTGCGGGATATGAAGGGCCGCTACACCCGCGGCATCGAGCTTGCGGACCTCGAGGCGTCCATGCGCAAGGAATATGAAAAGACCTTCCTGCCAGGCATGCAGGGAATCCGCTCTGCCCTCGTCGAGGGCGAAACGCTGGAGGACTTTTCGTGGGCGGACATTCGTGCCGTCCTCCCCGACGTCCTGTCCGACATTCGCGTGCGCGAGATCAACGGCACGGCGAGGGATGCACTCGATTATGCTGAGAACGATGGCACCGGCCTGAAGGTGATTGCCATCGGCGGCGACAAGTTGGCGCGTGGTCTGACGCTCGAAGGTCTCTGCACGAGCTACTTCCTGCGAACCGCACGCATGTACGACACGCTCATGCAGATGGGGCGGTGGTTCGGCTACCGCGACGGCTACCTCGATGTCTGCCGCCTCTACACATCACAGGAAATGGTGGAATGGTTCGGCCATATCGCCGACGCCGCCGAAGAGTTGCGTCAGGAGTTCGACAACATGGTCGCGGCCGGCGCCACGCCAAAACAGTTCGGTCTGCGGGTGAAATCGCACTCCGTGCTGACCGTGACCTCGCGGGCCAAGATGAGGAACGCTCGCGCTATGCAGCTGACCTATTCGGGCGATCTTCTGCAGACCATCGTGTTTCCCAACCGCAAGGACGACATCACTGCAAACTTCAATGCCACGGATCGTTTCATCAGCGCACTCGGTCCATCGACGGATTTGAACGATCAGCATTTCGTTCCACAAGGTCAGAAGTGGAACGGTCACCTCTGGCGAGATGTACCCGCCCTGAGCGTCATCTCGTTCCTAAGGGATTACAGGACCCACCCTGCCAGTTTCCGGATCATGAGTCCGCTGATTGCGGACTTCATCGAGGAGATGAACAAGGATAGCGAGCTCACAAGCTGGACGGTTGCGCTTATCGGAAAAGACACAGGCCCGGACGACAAATACCGCACGGTCGGCGGTGCTTCGGTAAATATGCTGAAGCGGAGGAGAACGACAGAACATGCAGACCGTTACTCGATAAAGACCCTGATCTCGCCTCGCGATCAGGCCATCGATCTGACCGAGGCGGAATGGAAGGCAGCGCTCGATCTCAGCCAGAAGACCTGGCGCAACGACACGGATCGAAACGAAGGCAAGGAGCCACCGTCCGATCCGAGAGGTCCGCAGATCCGTCACGTACTCGGAGAAGGCGCCGCCGAAGCGGGAATTCCGGCTCGCCGGGAACGCGGCCTGCTCATGCTCTATCTGCTCGATCCCGAGGGTGCGGGTGTCGATGAGTTGAAGGATGCCGATCCCGTCGTCGCCTGGGCAATCAGTTTTCCGTCAAGCACTTCCGAGAGAAGGGTCTCCAACTCGAGGTACATCGCCAACAGCGTACTGTGGGGAGGCCTCAATGAGTGGGTGGACTGAAGACGGGCTCGCACGTGCGTGGCGAGCGCTCGCGCGCCAGGAAGCCGGAGAAGACTGGCGATTTGTCCATCTCACCGGAATAGGCACTGTCTCGGTCGAGGCGGGTTGTCACTTTCCCCTCGGGCGGGAAGCGCTGATCGTCGCCTTTCCTGGATCATGGCCAGTCAATCCGGCACGGCTGCCCGAAGGCAAGGGCTTCGACGTTTCATGCATCGAAGGTCAGACTGTCTTTGCCGGGAAGACCGCCATCGCCCTCGTGAGGCGGCCTGAGGGGTCACCGGATATCTTCGCCATCATGGTTGTCGATGTCTTGAGGACGCTGGAGACCACAGCCGACACCGCGAATCGCGACGTGATGGAGGCCTTCCTCGAACGTGTCATGGAGTGGCAGGCGTTCATGGCTCGAACGCACCGTCCACTCTCGTCCGATGCGCAGATCGGCCTGCTCGGTGAGCTGTGGCTGCTCAGGCTGCTCACGGACACTTCCCTCGGAGCCGGTGCTCTCGGCTGCTGGCAGGGACCGTTGCGGGCGGCGCAGGACTTCCACGTTCGAGGTGGCGCGATAGAGGTGAAGAGCACGGTTCGGACCGGCAGCTTCCTTGCGCGGATCAACAGCATCGAGCAGCTGGACGGTGACAGGGCTCCCATCTTCCTCTGCGCCTTCCGCTTCGAGGAAAACACGGACGGGATCTCGCTTGTCGATCTCGTGTCTGAACTCCGCGAGAGGTTTAGACTGGCCGGAATTCAGCGCGGCTTCGAGGCGTTGCTCATGGTGATGGGGTACCTCGAAGAGCATTCACCGCTCTACAGCCGAACGCTGACATTGAAGGATGCAAGCACATTCCGCTCGGAAGGTGACATGCGGCGCCTTACGCGTGCCTCCCTGCCAGCCGCCATCCGTTCGGCCGCCTATGTACTCGACCTCGATGCCTTGGAAGTCCCCTCTATTGGGATTCCGGAGCTGATCAACGAATTTGGACTTGACTGACATGAGCCTTGAAGAATTTCACCGCAACTTTCGTTCCGACCTGCAGACCATCATCGCCGAGCGCGTAGAGGCTGGCGAAGGCCCCTTTCCTTCGGATGAGCTCGTCTTTGCGGAAATGGTCATGGAGCATGTCGCAGAAACCGGGATCTGCGAGGCCCCAACCGTTTGCCACTGGAGCGGCAAGGTCGGCAACGCAAAACTTCGCATTACGGGCTATGCGCTCAGCTCCGATGAAACGGCTCTCGACCTGTTCGTGACCCACTATTTCGGGACTGAGGAACTGAACGATCTCAGGGACTCGGATGCCACCGCAACTGCAGGCGAAGGCGTTCGCTTTCTCTTTCGTGCGGCAAGCGGCAACCTCGACGCAAAGATCGATCCGACCCATCCGGTCAGGGACCTGGTCGCAACCATTCGTTCTCGCTGGGGCGACATTGACCGACTTCGTGTGTTCGTCATCACCGATGGCAAGACCAAGACCAAACGGTTCTCGAACAAGGAGGTTCACCAGAAGATGGTGGCCGTTGAGGCCATGGATATGGAGAGGCTGTTCCGCCACACCGAGGGCAAGCCGCGAGACGAGCTGGCCGTGAGTTTCGTCCAGTCGATCGGTCGGGCGCTCCCCTGCGTCCACGTCCCGGACCCTGATGCAGACTACGAGTATGCCCTTACTGCCATTCCCGGGCAGCTCATCCGGGATCTTTATCTGCGCTACGGGACGACGCTGCTCGAAGCCAACATCCGCACCTTCCTGGGGAACAAGCGCGCGGTCAACAAGGGCATCGTCGAAACGCTGCGAAAGGAACCGGAGCACTTTCTTGCCTTCAACAATGGCCTCGTTCTTGTCTGCGACGAAGCGGCGTTCGAGCGGACTGAGGACGGAAATCTGGGCCTGTCGTTCCTGAAGGGCCTGCAGATCGTGAACGGCGGGCAGACCACCTCGACCATCTACTTCTCTTCGCGCGACGATCGCACCATTGATCTCAGCCATGTCATGGTCCCTGCAAAGATCATCATCCTCAAGGGATCGCAGGACGAGGCACGCGAGCGACTGATCAGCAACGTCTCCCGCTATGCGAACAGCCAGAACGCGGTGAAGATGTCCGACCTGTCGGCAAACCGCCCGTTCCATCGAGAGCTTGAAAAACTTGCAAACGACACGTGGTGCCCGGACGGCGCAACGCGATGGTTCTACGAGCGCGCGGCTGGCGCCTACAACGTCATGCTGCTGAGGGAAGGTACCACGCCCGCGAAGAGGCGAAACCTCAAGGAGATGGTCCCGCCGAAACGCAAGCTGACCAAGAACGACATCGCGAAGTACCATGAAGCGTGGCGCGGCAAGCCGAACCAGGTCGCAATGGCTGGCGAGAAGAACTTCGCTGCCTTCATGGCTGCACTCGATGATGATCCGACCATTGTCCCGAGCCCGCTCGATGCCCGCTGGTATCGGGCGATGATCGCCAAGGTCATTCTGTTCAAGGCGATCGAGAGCATGATCAAGACGAAGGAGGCGAAAGAGGTGTTCCGCCAGGGATGGGTGAACATCGCAACCTACGTCGTGTCGGTGGTCGCGGATCGACTCGGCGACAGGCTGGACCTCGAGCAGATCTGGATGCGACAGGGGATTTCTGGCGGTCTGCGCGACCTGCTCTGGGACTGGGCCGTGGTCGTGAATGCCGAGTTCAACAGGATTGCCCCGGGCCAGCAGATTTCGGAAGTGGCGAAGCGTGCGGACACGTGGGCTAAAGTCAGAGCGGCGGACTACTCGCCTCATTCCTTGTCTATTCCTGAAATCAAGCAATAGAGATCATTTGGTAGGCACGGAAATGGAAAAAGTTCGAGACATCGGCGAGACACGGAAACGCTCCGACGACATGATCCTGGTCGCGTACTTCCTTTCGCGTTGTACAGACTTTTCCGATGGCAAGGTGCCGAGGCCGCCTACATCACTGGGCGTCGATAGTTGGAATGGTGCGTACGACCTGTTCTTTGACGCGCTTTCGGACGGTCGCTCTCAACAGCAGTTTCGCCATACACTCAGGAATACGCGCGACATCTTTGATTCCCTTTTTGACAATGGTCGAAAGGGTTGGTCGGATGGTCAGAAGCGAGGGTCAGAGCTCAGCGAACGAGACCGCGCAGTTCACGAACACTGGATACGGAACGGCGATGAAGATCTGTTCTGCAAGGTTCGTGAGTTTCTTGTAGAGCAGGTTCGACACCGAAATCCAGATTGGACCCGTGACGAGCTAATCATTGCACTCGACTATCATCTGAATCATCGTAATTTTGATCCTCGGCCCCAATCTGAGGAAGTCGGTGAACTCGCTCGGCGTATCGCGAAAGTTGGTGCAGCCTTGGGTTTGATAGAACACGGATCGCTTTTGCGAACGCCAGACGCAATCGCCATGAAGTTACGAAACTTCAGTTCTTTCGATCCCCAATATACCGATAACGGCAGAAAGGGGCTAACCAATGGCAACAGGCTTGAAGTCGAGCTTTGGGAGGAGTTTTCGGGACTTCCGGACGAATTGGCGCGGGTTGCAAATGGGATCTTGGAGTTAATCGACACCAGTAATGCGGAGATCTTGGCTTTCGACGCCCCCGAATTCGAAGCGTCAGAAGGTCGAATACTGACCCGAGTTCATGTTTCCCGGGAGCGAAACAGTACACTCGTGAAGAAAAAGAAGGGCGCGGCGCTGCGAAAGCATGGCTGTCTTGCCTGTGAGGTCTGCGGCTTCGATTTTTTGCAGACTTACGGAGAGAGGGGCCGGGAATTCATCGAATGCCACCACACCTTGCCGATTTCATTGCTCGGTGAGCACGGAAAGACCAGCTTGAGCGACCTTGCCTTGGTCTGTTCAAACTGCCACCGCATGATACATGCGCAACGCCCTTGGTGGTCAATTGACGATGCAAGAGCAGCTCTGATCAGAGTCAACCGATCAAGAAGTCAGGGCTGAAAGGAGCAATTTCGCAATCTGACGCGCGAGAAGCGGCGGCACTGCGTTTCCGACCTGGACATACTGCTGCGTGCGGTTGCCGAGAAACAGGTAATCGTCGGGAAAGGTCTGCAGACGAGCAGCTTCGCGAACCGTCAGGCTCCGGCACTGGATGGGATCGGGGTGAATGAAGTAGTGGCCATCCTTCGAGATGTGGCTCGTAACCGTGGTCGATGCCTCGTCCGCCAGCTGAACCCGAAAGCGGTCATTGAACACACCGCTGTGCCAGTTCCGGTGATCGGGGCTGAGCACCAGAGGAAAATCGGCGGCCTTCGGGCTGTAGCCATGGACGGTCCCGAACACGGCAGCAAACAGATAGCGGCCCAGATCCGACGCCATGTGCCCGCGCGTCTCGTGCTGCGCGATCGCGCGAAGTTCCGGTCGCTCGATCCACTGCAGCAACTCATCGCTTGAAGTGCCGTAGCCGTCTGGCAGCCGTGACGCAGCCCGAACGATAGGCGGGTTTTCCCTCACTTGCTCTGAAACGGTCAGGAAAGCTTCGCGGAGCGCACGTTTCTCCTTCCCCTTGGAGATGCCGGCCAGCAGCTTTGCGGCGTCGAGGACCTCTCCGCGCCAGGCAGCCGCGTCGTCGCGCCCGCGGCTGATACCGCTTCGCAAGGCGGGCATCGTTTCGATGACATCGCGGACGGTCCTCGCCATCCCGGACACAGCGATCTCCGCATCGGCGGCCCGTCCTGCGAGGTCCGAACGGATCCCGACGATGATCACCCTGTGACGACGCTGCGGAACACCAAACGCCTCGGCGCGCACGATGAAATCCGAGGGCTGTGCCGCCTCCTGCAGGCTGGCCTTGCCATCCTCGACCCGGACGGCACGAAGTTCGTAGTGATGGGCATGGCCCGTGCCGAGCGAGGACAGATCCTCAATCAGCATCTCGAAGACAAGTCGGCTCTCGACGGTGGACGAAAGCATGCCCTTCACGTTTTCCATCACGAAGGCGGCCGGCCGAAGCTTGTCGAGGACCCGGATGTACTCGCGAAAGAGGTAGTGCCGCGCATCCTCCTCCGGGACGTAACCGACCTTGCCTCTGGAGCGAACGCGTCCCACCAGGGAATAGGCCTGACATGGCGGGCCGCCGATCAGGATCGTGTCGTCGTACTTTGCTTTCAGCGTCGCGATGGCGCCATCTATGGCGGTCGCCGCAGTCCCGGTGCCGAGCTCGAGCGCGCGAGCTTCGTCGATGGCATGTTGCCACGCTTCGGCATCGACGGCTGACCAGTCCGGTTCGGATGCCAGCCCGGCATGGAAATCGATGAACTCTTTCGGCAAGACGCCATGACGTGCACGATACTCGCGCAGAAAGGCACGCAGTGTCAGGGTCCGATGGGCCGACGCCTCCTTCTCGACCGAGATGCCGATCCGGAACGGCGCATGGCCGTCCTCGACGAAGGACGCGAATCCCTCGCCAAGGCCACCTGGACCGGCAAACAGATCGACAATGCCGAAAGTGGAGGGCAAATCAGGCTCCTGACGAAATTCATTCAGCCGGTGTATACTAGGTTCAAGGACGAAAACCAGGGAGCATATGACCGATATCGTGGACCAGGAGACCCGTTCCCGAATGATGTCGGGAATACGGGGCAAGAACACGAAACCCGAGATGGCTCTCAGGCGGGCATTGCACGCGCGCGGCTTTCGCTTCCGGCTTCATTCCAGCAAGGTTCACGGGCGGCCAGACCTCGTTCTTCCGAAGCACCGCGCCGTGGTCTTCGTGCACGGCTGCTTCTGGCACCGACACGAGGGGTGCCGCTACGCGACCGTACCGGCAACCCGGCCGGAGTTCTGGCGGGCGAAGTTCGATGCGAACACCGCTCGAGACAGCGCCGTTCGCACAAGACTCCTCGAAGACGGGTGGCGCGTGGCGACGGTATGGGAGTGCGCCCTGCGGAAGCCGGAACAGGTGGAAGCCTCGGCCAAACTCCTGTCCGCCTGGCTGCTGTCCGACGAAGATCAGATCGAGATCGGCGCGGAAGGTGTGCAGTCCTCCTGAACTGGACTTCGGTGCGGACGCTACGCTCAGCCAACCTTGCATCCCCAGAAGGACGTGTGATCGGCAGCGAAATACCCGTCCGCGACCCGGAAATACCCCTGCAGCTCGACGGTATCGCCTGCGGTCAGCGGCATCATGGTCTGCAGCCAGATGGCGGTGGCGAGCGTGACGTGGGTGGCTGAACTCTCCCCGAACGATCCCCGGATTTCGGTCGAGCCGTTCAGCACGAGCCGCCCGCGCATGCGCGCCGTGGTGCTGGCGTTGACCTTGTAGAGCAGCGTCGCGCCGAAGAGGTAGGTGCCGTCGACAGGGGCCACGAAGTAGTTGTTCGCGGCGTCGAACGCGCTCTGATCGTTGATGTCGGTGTTGTTGATACCGATCTTCGTCCAAGTCCCGACGCCGACGTAGTTGTCGTAGTTGGTCCAGGCCTTGAACCGCGGCAGCCGGGGCTGGTCGACGATGCCGGTGGCGTTGTCGACGATCAGCCCGTCGGAGAAGGTGCTGCCGTCGGGCGAGACCGCGAGGCGGAACCTATCCGATCCGAAGAGGCCGAGCAGAGCCTTCGTCACGAAGCCGGTCTGCAAGGTGAGCCCGAGATCGTCGCCCGCGGCCTCCTTGTTCATGGTGTAGAACAGATCGCCCGTGCCGCCCTCGGCCACGGTCCTGGCGGTCCAGAGCGCGGCGTTCAGCTTGGCCGAGAACGGGTTCGACGCATCGGCCGTCGTCCCCAGCCCGAGCAGCGCCATGTTTTGCAGCGACGCGGGCGTGGTGCCGACCCAGCCCGCGCCGTCATAGACCAGCAGCAGGCCCTCGTCCTCGACCCATGTCCGCCAGCCGGTCCGGGGCGGCAGCCGCAGCCAGGCGCCGTCGGTCCAGAGCGCGATGTTCAGATCCCAGCCTGCCCAGTCGCCAGTGGCACCCGAAGCGACGATGTAGCGGTCGCCATCGGCGGGGCTTCCCGGCGGTGCGGTTGGGTCCCGGTCGAGGACGGAGAGCTGCACGAGCCCGTCGAGGATCCGCAGCGCCTCGTTATGGCTGACGTGCTTCTGGGCCTGTGCTGCAAGGATGTAGGGCAGCAGGAGATGTGTCGTGGCGTCGGACATGGGATGGCCTTCAGAACGTGAGCGTGACGGTTTTCGGCGCGCCCCGCCCGACAAGGGCGGAGAGCTGGTAGATGCGGATGTCGAGCGTGTCGCCCGGGCCGAGCAGCACGCCCCAATCGGCGGTCTGCTGGGCCGCGGTGTAGAGCGCGCTGGTGATGGCCGTGCTCAGCACCCGCTTCACCGTGGCGCCGTCGAGGATCTCTACCTCATAGGCTTCCAGTTCCTCGGCGAGCGGCACCTCCAGCCCGCCCCAGCTGTCGGCGGCGAGTGCGCGGGATCGGCGTGTCCAACGGATGGTCAGGTCGCCGGCCGTGCGCGGCCGACGCCATGGCTGGTCGACATGGGCGACGGAGAACGGCCGAAGCCCGATGCCTGCGGGCGTGAAGGCCTGCGCGACATAGGTCTCGTCGCTGACCGGGCGGTTCGCGGGGCCGATGCGCCAGTTCCATGGGATGCCGAGATCGGCCTCGGCGATCGGCAGGGACGCGAGCGCGGTGTCCAGCACCACGATTCGCGCACCAGAAGTCGCCGGATTGCCCATGGCGCCCTCGGTGCCGCGCTGGCCGCGCAGGAGCCGGGTCAGGCGATACCGGCCGGGGGCGATCAGTTCGGCCGCACCCGCCTGCACGATCTCCCAGACACCGGGCGCGCTCTCGACGGCAAGGGCATTGGCGCCGCCGAGCAGCGTAAGGTCGGTGACGCTTTCCATCGTGCCGGTCAGCAGATCGACGACCAGTACATTGCCGAGGTCGAAGCGCGAAGTGGGCCCGGCGTAGAGGTCCGATACCAGCGTGCCGATGCGGGCACGAGCGCCAAACGTGGTCTGCAGTTCGAAGCCATCGGTCGAGGGGCTGCGGTAGACCGCCATCTCGCCGGGCCAAGGTACCGCGTGCGCCGCCGCGAAGGGCCGATGCGCGGCTTGATCCTCGGTCAGCTGCGGCAAGTCGAGGAGGACCGCTTCGGGCGCGCCGAAGACGACCGCCTGCGACAGCGCAGAAGGTCGCGGAGCCCCGGGCGGCAGGTCGTAGGCCTCCCGATCCTGGCGCACGGCCTCGATGCCGCGCGCGTCGGCATCCGCCATCGAGATGAGCCGCAGCGGGATGGACCGGCCGTCATGGGCGAGCATCACGACATCGGCCGGGTCGAGTGCGAGCCGTGACGGCGGCAAGCGGAAGGCTGCGCTCTCGCGACCGGTCCAGGCTTCCATCAGCGCGCGACGGCAACGGCGCTCGGCCTCCTCAGGCGGCACCGCCATCGGGAAGCTCTCGGAGGCGATGCGCGTCGTGTCGACGGTGATCCGCCGGGCCTCGACCTGAGCCGCCTCGTAATCCTCGTCGGCCCGGGCGACCTGCCACTTCAAGGCCTGCGGCAGTTCGGTCTCCTGTCCGCGCGTCAGTTCCAGCACGTCGCCTTCGCGGGCTGCGACCAGATCGTCGGGTGCGACGCTCGCCACCGCCGCCCTCCCGCGCATGACGAAGCGGATAACGCCTTCGGTCTCGACAGCATCGAAGCCGAAGTGCCGCGCGAGCGTGGTGATCGAGGCGCGCGGGCTTTCGAGCGCGCCGATGGCGTAGCCCTCGACCGCGCCCCAGAGGCCGGTGACGTCGATGCGGGTCCCCGGTAGTCCGGCGCGCAGACAGAGATGGCGCACGAGTGCCGCCAGCGACACCGCCCCGAGCCGCCCGGTCAGCCAGTGGCCGAGGCGCCAGTTCGGGCCATCGGTCCAGACATCGGTCAGTTCGGGGAAGAACGGGTATGGCCGCGCGTCCCAGGTCCAGGCCGCGCATTCCGGTACATCGACCATGCGCCCACCGTAGACCGAGGACAGCGGGTTGTTCGCGGCCTCACCCCAGAAGAGATAGGTCGCCTCGAGATAGGCGCGCTGGATGGTGTCGTCGCGCAACCCCGTGAGAAATGGGGCGTGAAACTCTCCGACGACTTCGGGTCGAAGAAGACGTGGGGCTGGTTGGTACCCCGGTCGATGGCCGGGCAGCCGAGTTCGGTGAAGCGAATGGGCTTCGATTGCGGCACCCAAGCCGTCGGCGTGCCGCTCTCCACCCCGCCGGGCCGGTCGTAGTGCGGGTTCGACCACCAGCTGCGCAGATCCTTGTAGCGGAAGACCCATGGCTTGCCCGCGGTGCCATCGGTGATCGGCGTGCGGACCTGTGCGGAGCGGTCAGCGGCACTGGCATAGAACCAGTCGAAGCCTTCGCGGCCCGCGATGTTCGCCTGCAGATAGGCCTGGTCGTAGATCGCGGGCCAGCCCTCCGTCGCATCTTCATGCTTGAACCCGTCGCGCCAGTCCGACAGCGGCATGTAGTTGTCGATGCCGACGAAATCGATGTTGGCATCCGACCAGAGTGGGTCGAGGTGGAAATAGACATCGCCGCTGCCGTCGCCCGGATGGTGGCCGAAGTATTCCGACCAGTCGGCCGCATAGCCGATGTCTGTGCCTGCTCGGAGAATGGCACGTACATCGGCGGCGAGCGCCTTGAACGCGGTGACGGCGGGATAGGTGCTGGCAGCCGAGCGGATGGTGCTCAGGCCGCGCATCTCCGAGCCGATCAGGAAAGCATCGACCCCGCCTGCCACCGCGCAGAGATGGGCGTAATGCAGCATCATGCGGCGCAGGCCCCAGTCGCCCGCGGGGCCGGTCCAGGAGAAGGTGTCACCCGAGATCGCGAAGTCGGACGGGCTGGCAGTGCCGAAGAACGCCTCGACCTGGCTCGACGCCGTGGCTGTCTTGTCCACGCTCCCGGCATAGCCCGCCGCGGGCGAACAGGTGATCCGCCCCCGCCAGGGGAATGTGGGCTGGCCCAGCTCGGCGGCGTTGTCGGAATACGGGTTCGGCAGCGTGTTGCCGGGCGGCACATCCATCAGGATGAACGGATAGAAGGTGACGCGCAGCCCGCGCGCCTTCATCTCCCGGATCGCCTGCACCACCGCGAAATCGGCAGGCGTGCCGCCATAGACCGGGCGGTCTTGGTCGTCGCGGCTGACGAGAAAGGCATTGGCGCGGCTGACGCCATTGACCGACCAGCCGACCGGCGTCGTGGATTTGGCCTCGACCTCAACGCCCGGACGCAGCTTGCAGGAGCCCGCGCGCAGGTCGTCGCCGAACCAGGCGACGACGAGGCTGACGCTCTCGACGGCCGGCGCCATGGCCTGTAGCCGGTCGAGCGCCACGACCATGTCGGAGGTGTCGGGCAGCGCGTTCAGGTTTTCGGCCTGCGTCGCACCGCCCGAGGATTTGCGGATTCCTTCGGTGGCATAGGTAAACTCGCCCGAGGCCGGGATCAGGGTGACGGCGCTGGTCAGCCCCTCGGCGGTGTCGGGGTCGGCGAGCGGCCGGAACACCTCGAAGGAGAGCTGCGGCAGGCGGTTGCCGTAGCTCGACAGGGCCAGCTCCTCGAAGACGACATAGGCGGTGCCGCGATAGGCCGGCGTGTTCGCCGCCCCCATCTTGGCCGAAATGAACGGATCGGGACCTTGAGCCTCACTGCCGGGATACCAGCGCCAGGTGACGCCGGAGAGGTCCATCGGCTTCCCGTCCGCCCAGACGCGCCCGATGCCGGTGATCGGACCCTCGCAGAGCGCCACGGCGAAGGAAGCATAGTAGAGATACTCGGTCGTCTTGACCTTGCCGCCCCCGCCGCCCTTGCCGCCGCCCTGCGTGGTGGTCCTCGTTTCCTCGCGAAAATCGGTGGCCCAGATGATGTTGCCGCCGACGCGCATCCGGCCGTAGAGGCGCGGGATCACCGCCCCCTCGGTGGAGGACGTGATGCGCAAGCTGTCGAGCCGCGTCCCTTCGATCCGCTGCGTCGGCGCGAGCGAGGACACGATCCAGCTGTCGACGACTGAGCCGATGGTGGAGCCGATGAAGCCGCCGATGGTCGCGGCGCTGACGCCGAGGATCGCGCCACCGATCGAGCCGCCAATGGCGGCACCGGCGGCGCCGAGAATGAGGGTGGCCATGTCGGGGTCTCAGCGTTGCGGAAACAGGAAGGCGAAGGCGATGCGCCGCCGCCAGGCTTGGGTGAGCGGCTCCTCGATCACGCCGAGGCGCTCGTAGGCATGGAGCCGAGCAGCGACAGGTCCGGGTCGAGCACTTGCGCCGCGGTTTTGTTCAGCATCGGTTTCAGAAGCCCAACCACGGTTTCGTGCAGCCACTCGCGGTTAATCTCGTACATCTCGAGATCCGATGTCGGCCTCAGGCCCCCATCCTTTCCGAAGGCTCCGACAACGCGCGACATGCCCTCGGTGCCGGATGGCTTGACCTCGGCTTCGCCGCCCATGTCGTCATCGTCGATGAGCACGATGTCCTAGCGCCCCCGCCGATCAAGAAGACCGCCCTGAATCATGCGGTCCGGATCGAGACCTATTTCGCGCAGATGCTCGCCGCTGACAGCGTCCTCGATCCGGTCGTGAAGCATGACCAGTTGCGGGAAGATCCCGCGAAGGTCGGTGGGTTCGATCTGCTTGAAGGCGCTCAGAATGCCCCAGGCATCGAGAAGCGCGAACCCGAGGTTCCGTTCATCCGGATCCTTGTTGCTCTGAAGGTTGCAGCTCTTCGAACCGGAAATGGTGATGTTGAGCGTGCGCACCGTTTCGTCACCGATGCGATTGTAGCTGACGGCAATCCCCACGCGGCTGAAGCCATCGGCGCGGCGAAATATGTTGTTGGGCTTCAGATAGCGGTCGGCTACCTCCTCGATGTCGTCGTCGGCCGCCACCTTCAGAAGAAGCTTCCGGCTCCATGAGCCAAGGCGGATTTCGGCCTCGAGGACGCGCGCATCCGTGATCTCGTAGCCTGGGATACGTGGCAGATCGAGCCGCAGCGAACTCCGGAAACGCGAGAGGTTGTAGCGCTTCCAGGTCAGCGGTTTCTGCGACACGTCATGTCCCAGCGCCTCCTCAGCAAATGACCCGGCAACGCCCTGCCGCACGACCGGGCTGTCGGCGCAAACCTCGATCTGTCGGATGGCGGGCGTGTAGATGAGAGTGGCCTCGTTCGGCGGGCGATAATAGATCGTGCCCCGGCGCCCGTCGTCACGATGGTCATGGACGCTCGATAACGGTCCGCCATGGCGAACGATCAGCATGATCGACGCTGGGTGCGCGGCAGTGGCGGGCAAATCCAGCGCCTTCACCGTGCAGGCGGTCTTGAGCTGCAGAACCGACGTGATCTTCGCGGCCAGAGCTTTCTCGTCGATTGACCCCGAATTGAGGTTGACCGCTTTCTCGAGTTCCACCTCGAAGGCATCGTAAAGCTTGCCATAGTCCCTGAATTTGCGGGCGAAGTGGAAACTCTCGGCGTCCTCGAATGTCTGGCGGGCATTCAGAAATGCCCAGATGCTCTTGCAAAGCGGATCGGGTTGCCGATCAAACTCGAGCGTTTGCTCATCGTCGAGTTGTTGTTCGGTGATTGCCGTGAGCGAATCGATACCCTTGCCTTCGGCCAGTGCCAGGACACGGCGTGATCTTTGCTCGGCGGGCCGCAACTCGTCTGCATCGAATTTCGACAGGATCTGCAACAGGCTCTGCCGAAACCCGTGAGCCAATTCCTCATCCGAGGGATCTGGAACATCTGTGGGCAGGCCGAAATCGGGCTCGCTGTCGCCCTCTCGCACCGCGAGGACAGCCCGGACGAGGTCAATGCGGGCATCCTCGATCAGGCTATGGATGTGCGGGCCGACCGGGGATGCCTTTCGCGCCATGAAACCACCTCAACGAATACATTCTCTTGATTGATTCAACTTCCGATAATCGTGGACAAAACCGCACCCTGCAAGACCCGATGTTCTTAACCTGTTCGCATCCAGGAATGTCGTGACGCCGTGATGTCCCATTGGCACCCGCCAGGTGGCTTTTGATCGGTAACACCACCGATCACGGCTACCACGACATGAAACGCCCCAATCCGCTGCCGCCCGACCAGATGACACCCGGAGAGCGACGCGCGGAACTGTGCGGCCTTCTGGCGCTTGGGCTGGTTCGGTTGCGGATGCGGGAGGCGGGCGAAGTATCTGACAAGTCTGGAGAACGTTGCCTACACTATCCGCCCGACCAATGCCGTCATGCAACTCCAACTCGCAGGAGAGATGCATGAACAAGCCCGATCCCATCCCCGCGCGCCTGGCCGCGCTGAAAACCATGCCGACGTCAGACCTGAAGCAACAGTGGTGCGAGTTGTTCGACAGCGAACCGCCGCCGTTCAACCGGCGCTACCTTGAAAGCCGCTTGGCCTACCGCATCCAGGAACTCGCCTATGGCGGCCTGAAGCCGGAGACCATCCGACGTTTGGAGCGGCTGGGCGAGGAACTTGACGGTGGGGACAAGAAGAAGCGCGGCATGCGCCTCGACCGCGACCGTCCCATCACTGGCACGCGCCTCCTGCGCGAATGGCAGGGTGTCGAATATATCGTCACGGTCACGGCCGATGGCTTCGAGTGGCAGGGGCGACCCTACAAGTCGCTTTCGGCCATCGCGCGGGCCATCACCGGCACGCGCTGGAACGGCTGGGTGTTCTTCGGACTCAGGAATCACAGGGGGCGGACATGACGAGGCCGCCGGAAAAATCGAAACCCGTTCGCAAGCTCCGCTGCGCCGTCTACACCCGCAAATCCTCCGAGGAAGGGCTGGAGCAGGAATTCAACAGCCTGCATGCCCAGCGCGAGGCCTGCGAGGCCTACATCGCCAGCCAGCGTTCCGAGGGCTGGGTGCTGGTCCGCGATCAGTATGACGACGGCGGCATCTCCGGAGGCACGCTGGAACGGCCGGGCCTGCGGCGGCTCATCGACGACATCGAGGACGGGCTGGTCGATGTGGTGGTGGTCTACAAGATCGACCGCCTCAGCCGCTCGCTGGCGGATTTCGCCAAGCTGGTCGAGGTGTTCGACCGGAACGGCGTGACCTTCGTCTCGGTTACGCAGTCGTTCAACACCACCACGTCCATGGGACGGCTGACGCTGAACATCCTGCTCAGCTTCGCTCAGTTCGAGCGTGAGGTGACGGCGGAACGCATCCGCGACAAAGTCGCCGCCAGCCGCAAGAAGGGTATGTGGATGGGCGGGGTGCCGCCCTACGGCTACCGGGTCGAGAATCGCAAGCTGCTGGTCGACAAGGAAGCCGCCACGCATGTGCGCTGGATCTTCGCCCGGTTCATCGAGATCGGCTCCTGCACGGAACTGGCGCGGGAGGTTGGCACGCGCGGCATCCGCACGCCACGCGGCAACCGGATCGACAAGAAGTACATCTACAGGATGCTGTCGAACCGCGCCTATATTGGCGAGGCCGTCCACAAGGGCGACAGCTATCCCGGTGAGCATGACGCGATCATCGACCGCGCGCTATGGGACAAGGTTCACGCCATCCTGCAGGAAAGCCCGCGCAAGCGGGCGGCACGCACCCGCGCCGACACGCCCGCGTTGTTGAAAGGCCTGCTGTTCGGTCCCGATGGCGCGGCGTTCTCGCCGACGCACACCCGCAAAGGCGGCAAACTCTACCGCTACTATGTCAGCCAGACCGTGCTGAAGCATGGCGCCGGATCCTGCCCGGTCGGGCGCGTCCCTGCGGGCGAGATCGAGGCGGCTGTCATCGACCAGCTCCGCGCCGTGTTCCGCCAGCCCGAGATTGTGGCCGGGACGGGGAAAGCGGCGCGCACCCACGCCGACGACATCACCGAGGCTGACGCACGTGAGGCATTGACCCGGCTCGATCCGCTGTGGGACGAACTGTTCCCGGCTGAACAGGCGCGCATCGCAGCGCTATTGGTCCAGCGGGTCGAGATCGCTACCAGCGGGCTCAACGTCCGCCTGCGCATGGACGGACTGGCGGCACTGGCGCGCGAAATCACCGCCGATTTAGGAACAGCCGCATGACCCGGACTCCATCGGTCCCGGAGACCGTTACCATCCATGTTCCGTTCCAACTGGTTAAGCGCGGCGGGAGCAAGGAAATGCAGCTGCCAGAGGGCGCCGCGCAAGCGCGGAAACCGGACAACACGTTGGTCAAGGCTTTGGCGCGCGCGTTCCGCTGGAAGCGCATGCTCGAGTCAGGCGAGTTCCTGTCGATTTCCGAACTGGCTGAGCACGAGGGCATCGCCTTTACATACATGGCACGGGTCCTACGCCTGACACTGCTCGCGCCCGATCTAGTCGAGGCGATCCTGGACGGCAGACGGGGGCAGAAAGTGACGTTGGCGCACATCATGGAACCACTATCGATCATTTGGTCGGACCAACGCGCTTACCTCCTGTAATCGCTCGCTTTATGCTTGTGTCAGCGCGGTTAGCTCCCGTACTGTAAGGCTGAAAATGAGGCGGCAGTTGGGATTGCACCGTCACACGACGAGGCGCTACCGGGACGAGTCTGGCTCCCCTTTCTTTTCTTTAATTCAATCTCTTAGGGAGCGGTTTCCATGATTCCAGCCGACAAGAAGAAGGCGGACGCCAATCCAACCAAAGCATTCTTTGTTCGCATGATTACCCGAGATATCACGCTGGAAGACTGCATTTTCGATTTGGTAGACAATAGTATCGACGGGGCTTGGGAACTGGCGGGCGGCCATCCGTTAAGCCTCAATGATAAAACCGATCTCTCCGCCTATAAGATCAGCATCAAGATCGAGGAAGATCGCTTCGAAATCTCTGACAATTGCGGTGGCATCACATTGGACGATGCAGCCGACTATGCCTTTACTTTTGGGCGCAAGGACGATGCCGAGACCGAAAACTTTAGTATTGGCGTCTATGGTATCGGAATGAAACGAGCGGTTTTCAAGCTCGGCACAGCGATTGACATACGAAGCACGTACGAGGTCGACGGCAATTCTGCATCCTTTCGCGTGCCGATAAACGTTGAGAATTGGCTGGCCTCTGGTGACGAAACCTGGGACTTCGACATCGAGGAAGCCGAACATTTGGACCAAAAAGGGGTTCAAATAACTGTCTCTGAGCTCACTGAGGCAGCTAAGAGGTCATTCGAAAGCCCACGATTCATCCGAAACTTGAGACGCGCGATAGCTCGAGACTATGCACTCCATTTGCACCGCGGGCTCGTAATCGAGGTTCAAGGTACGCCGATCTCTGGGTGGAAAATAGAGCTTCGACAAGGTGGCGACTTCAGCCCGATGCGGGCTCAGTTCGAAGAAGTGATGGACGGGGAGAAGGTTTTCGTCGAAATTTTGGCCGGTATGGCTGCTCCACCGCCGAACGATAGCGAGCCCAGCGATGACTTCGATGAAGGACAAAACACATCCGGGTGGTATGTAATCTGTAATGGACGGATCGTCCTCGCCGCCGACAAGACCACTTTGACAGGTTGGGGAACCGAGGGCTGGCCTCAATGGCACCCACAGTATACGGGGTTCATGGGGATCATAATCTTTTCATCTCGACGCGCTGATCTCCTGCCTTTGACGACTACAAAGCGCAGCGTCGACGAGACCTCGGCCATCTACAGGCAGTTTCGCTCAAAGATGCGCGAGACAACAAAGGAATGGATTGCCTACACAAATACACGAAAGCAGATTCGGGAAGAAGCAATTCAGCGAGAAGAAGTCGCCAAAGCCGTACCCATATTCGAAGTTGCCATCCGGCAGGAAGTAGAGCTTCCAAAGATCGCACAGAAACCGAAGATCCCAGAAGCAAATGTGCTGTACACCGTCCCGAGGTCGCGACTGAGAAATCTCGCTTCGGCTTTTGGTAATATAAATATGGCCTACAAAGATGTCGGCCTGCGGTCGTTCGAGTATGCCTTCAAAGATCTTGTGGGTGACGAGTGATGGCTTCTTTTGACTCGATCAACTACAGCATTCGCCCGAGCAAAAGTGTCCAGAGAGGGTTGGTTTTTGAGGGTTTGCGCCGAATCGCCAATGAAATTGATGTCGGAAACGCTGTATATGTTGGTTTCGGTTCAATTTGGTTTACCGACTTTGTTCAGGCCCACAAGATTCTAAATATCGACGACATGGTTTCCATCGAGGCAAACGATGTCGGGTTTCGGCGCGCGACCTTCAACAGAGTATATCGAACGATCACCGTTGTAGAGGGTCGCGCAAAGGAACGGCTGCCCGATGTCCTTGAAATCGATGGGTATAGTGCTCGCCCTTGGGTCATATGGCTGGACTACGACAGTGCGCTAGACGAGGAGATCGTCGAGGACATGCAGTGGGTGGTGACGAATGCACCGCCCAATAGTGTCGTCCTTTTCACTTTCAGTGCGACCCAAAACGCATATGGCAAGCCAGTAAACAGACCCGAGCGGATCCGAGCGCTTCTGGGTGATGTAGTTCCTGATGAGCTTTCAAGGGATGAGTGCGAGAAGGAAACGCTCCCAACGACCCTTGCACGCCTGGTTTCAGATTTCTTGAAGTCGGAGGTCGCCGATGCAGCGCGGCCTGGAGGGTTCATCGAAGCCTTTAGGCTGCCGTATCTGGACAGTGTGGCAATGGTGACTGTGGGCGGAGTTCTTCCTGCAAAGGGAGCCGCCGCCGCTGCACGGGCATTGGTTGCAGACAATGCTTGGCGTGGCATTGTCGGGGAAATCATTGAAGCTCCTCCAATGACCCTTCGAGAAATCGCTACGCTGCAGGCGGAGCTGCCGACCGTCGCGGAGTTGACCCGGGCCCGCATCCAGGAACTTGGGTTCGACCTGCACGAGCGTCAAATCCGGTCCTTTCAGCAGTACTACAAATATCTGCCGAGTTTCGCGGAGATCGTTGCCTAGGCTCGATGCGATGGATTCAACCCAGAACAGGAGCAGCGGTCCGTTCCTCTCGAACCCAAAGAGAAGACCCTCATGGCCGACCACGTAACGGCGGAGCGCCGCTCGTACATAATGTCGAAGGTCGGCCAGAAGGACACGAAGCCTGAGCTTGCCCTGCGTCGCGCACTACACGGGCTCGGATATCGCTTCAGGCTCCATCGTCGCGATCTGCCGGGCAGTCCGGACATCGTGTTCCCGTCGCGGAGAAAGGTCGTGTTCGTGCACGGTTGCTTCTGGCATGGTCATGGCTGCAGATGGGGTCGACAACCCAAGTCCAGGCCGGAATACTGGCTGCCGAAGATTGAAACAAACAGAGAACGTGATAAGAGAGTCTTAACCGAGCTGCGAGACGCTGGATGGGAACCACAGGTCGTTTGGCAGTGCGAGTTGAGGGACATCGAAGGAGCCGTCGACCGGGTCGAAGCCTTCCTGAGAAGCTAGGTTTCGCTGGTCAAGCGAGCGGCACACCGATATGTTGGGCGAAAACGTTGGAGGCGGCGGCATGGCAAGACCGATTGGAATCGATTTGTTCTCGGGCGCGGGCGGTATGAGCCTCGGCTTCGAGCAGGCCGGTTTCGATGTCGTTGCCGCCGTCGAGATCGATCCCGTTCACGCGGCGGTCCACAAGTTCAATTTCCCGGACTGCGCGGTCATCCCCCGATCAGTGACGGACGTCTCCGGAGAAGATATCCGCGCCGAGGCCGGGATTGGCGATCAGACGGTCGATGTCGTGTTCGGCGGAGCTCCATGTCAGGGGTTCTCATTGATCGGACAGCGCGCGCTCGACGACCCGCGAAACGCTCTGGTAAAGGATTTCGTACGCTTGGTTCGCGAACTGGAGCCGAACTACTTCGTGTTCGAGAACGTGAAAGGGTTAACTGTCGGCAAGCATCGAAAGTTCCTTTTCGAACTGATCGAGGAATTCGAAGAAATCGGCTATCCCGTCCAACGTGACTGGCGGGTTCTGAACGCGGCTGACTATGGCGTGCCGCAGGATCGTCAGCGCTTGATTTTGATGGGTGCAAAGAAGGGCCGCTCTCTTCCGGACTACCCCAAAGCGATCGCAGAACGCCCGACCTGTCAGGACGCTCTTGCCGATCTTCCAAACGCAGAGGAGTTCGAGCGCCTTCGAAATTCCGACTCCATCAAGACAGCGGCCTTCGGAAAGCCCAGCGTCTACGCCGAGCCGCTACGGGGCCTTGGCAACGACGCATGGGCGTATGGCCACCCTCGGAATTGGGATCCGAAGAAACTGACCTCCAGCGCACGTACCGAACACACCGAGATTTCCCGTCGTCGCTTTCGCGAAACGGAACAGGGTCGCGTGGAACCGATCTCGCGTTTGTTCAAGCTGCCGGCCGACGGCGTTTCGAATACGCTGAGAGCGGGGACGGATTCTGCTCGTGGCGCGTTCACTAGTCCGAGACCGATTCACTATGCGTTCGACCGGTGCGTAACTGTGCGCGAAATGGCGCGCCTCCACGGCTTTCCAGACTGGTTTCGCTTCAACGTCACCAAATGGCATGGCGCTCGCCAGATCGGAAACTCAGTGCCGCCTCCGCTGGCGCGTGCGGTGGCCAGCGTCGTTATCGCTGCGCTGGGGGTCCGCCCCACGCGACCGACCGAGACTGTGGATCTCGGCGACGAAAAGCTCCTGAGTATGGGGAACACCGAAGCCGCTTCGTATTTCGATATCCAGAACCCTATCGGACGCCGCGACAAGAAGAGCGGTGCGCGAAAGCGGAAACAGGAAGAGATCGAGGCTTCATATGCCCTTCACAGGGGGACGCAACTCGTAGATGGCGTCGCTAGCTAGGGTCAATTCCTCCAGCGCCGACGCTTCCAACCGCGTCACTGCAGTGAACTCGGTCAGGTAGAACCCGACGCCTTTGATCGTCCGCAAACCGATGGGAACGACCGTGTCCACCTCCGCTTCCGCGAAGGCGGCACGGACTTGGTTGATGATCTGGCTCTGAATAAGCGGGTCCTTGGCCTGCTTCGCTTCACAGGTGACTAAAACGGATTCTGGGCGTTGCGGATCGCCGGTCTTGCCAAGAAAGAGGGCGTCGATCTCGGTCGAGCGCAGCTTGATCCCCATTTGAAGATGGGCCAGTTCGAGCAGTGGAAACGCGGCTGCCACCGCGAAATGGGTCTCGACGACGCGCAGGTTGATCGCAGTTTGAACCAACCAGGTCTCGTCGGAACGCCCCAGCGACTTGGTAACGAGCGGAATACTGATCGACTGGACCGGATATCGCGGCGCATCTTCGCGAACTCCGAACGCATCGGGGAACGGCTCTGTCTGTCTTGGTCGATAAGGTATGAACTCGAAACACTCTCCGTCGCCGGTCCGCTGGACCGCCGCGAAGCGTTTGGCCGCGACCGAAACCGGCCAGTTGCTGGAGGCATTGGCGCCGCGCAGCAGATCTTTCATGAAGTTCGCAGGATTGCGGTCGCTGAGCGTCGAGCCGTAAAGATCGTTGCACTCGCGAATGGCCTCCGCGACATCGTCCAAGCTCATGAGGCTCTTGTCCAGAGCGCCCGTCGAAGCGTTCCAGTACTTGTCAAACAGATGCTCGACGACTTTCGTTTTCTGTGATCGTGCCAACCTGCGCGCCTTCCGATTAACCAGAAAGATAATCGCCCGAAGCGGGTGCGACGTTCAATCCCTTTTGAATAGAGCGGGTTGCATACCTTCGAGCTCGCCGAAACGAGTTGAGTATTCAGCTTCGCGGCCGTCTTACGAACTCGACAAAGGCCTTGTCCAAATGCGGCTCGTCCCATCGTTCGGCGACCGCCAGCCAGCGGTCGAGGTGGTCGCGGAACCCCGAATCGTCAGCCTTGAGATGAAAGGTGTAGAGCCGGTCGACGATCTGCTGCATCAGGTTTCGCATTTGGTCGTCGTCGAGATGGGACGCGCCAGACCATGGAATCTGGCGGCCGTCGGCATCGATGATGAACACGTCAGAATAGTCGCCCGTGTGAGTGACCGGGACAGTCCCAGCGTGCAATTCCTCGATCCCCGTGTTGCGCACACAGATAATCGCCATCAGTTTCGCCAGCCGGGCGGCGATGCGCTCCTCGTCGGCCGGCTTCATGGTTCGGACCTCTTTGGATCGATCGACAGCGGCCTCACGAACAACTCTACGAGAGCCGCTTCGGCTCGGGCCAGTCGATCTTCTGTCATGGCGAGCGATTTCGCCTTGCCGATGGGACCGTGGATCAGCCCCTTGGCGTGCGGCCGGTCGGTGATCGACCAGTCGATCCCTTTCCAGACGCGATTGCCGTCATGCAGCGTCAGGCTGAGGATCGCCAGCGCCGCGTCGTCGAGCTTGTCGGTGTCGAGGTCCGGTTCCGCCATTTATAGCCTCCCTCACCGACAGGATGCCGTCGTCGCCGGAAATTCTCAATGGCGGAAGGGAATTGCGAGGTTGCATGGGGAAAAGAACGGGTTGGATTTGTGTTCCTTTCCACAAACGCCACTGGCATCGAAGTGTTCAGATGGCGCGAGGAACTGTCCCTATACTTTCAACTGGTTACGGGCTCTACACCGAATGCGCGTAGTCGAGAGGTCCGGAGAATATGGGGCCTCAGAGAACGTGTCCGGCTGCTGTGGCGAGGACGCCAGTGCGAAGCCCCACACGCATAACCCCCGAAAACAACGGAAAAATCCGGCCGCAGCCGGATCGGGAGAACCGTTGTTTAAGGGCAAATGGCGGAGCAGGTGGGATTCGAACCCACGGGACCATCACTGGCCCGGCGGTTTTCAAGACCGCTGCCTTAGACCACTCGGCCACTGCTCCGACGGCATGACTAGCGCCGGTCGCGGCCAAAGCCAAGGGTCAAACAGATGAAATCTTTGGGTGACACTTGGGTCACCCAAAGACTATTCGTCGCGCGGCAGCGTCAGGGCAAATGCGGTTTTGTCGTGGTTCACGCGGATCGTCAGCATCGATTCCAGCGTGAAATAGCCGCGCAGCAGCCGGAACGAGATATAGCTGGGCAGGCCAAGGATCGCGCGTGGCATACCGGCCAGTAGACAGGCCAGCATCGCGACCAGCGCCGATGCGCTG
This sequence comes from Ketogulonicigenium vulgare WSH-001, assembly GCF_000223375.1. Lineage (NCBI taxonomy): Bacteria > Pseudomonadati > Pseudomonadota > Alphaproteobacteria > Rhodobacterales > Roseobacteraceae > Ketogulonicigenium > Ketogulonicigenium vulgare. Next base: position 283,432 of record NC_017384.1, read on the forward strand.
AGCATGACCGCGACCAGCGGTTGCCACATCATCAGCCCCAGCGGGCCGGATCCCAAGAAATACTCCAGAATTCCGTATATAATCAGCGGGATCATCGCCGTCCGCCGGGCCGAGTTGAACAGCATATAGGGCAGGATCACCCGGCCACGCATCGTTGCGCGATGCCCCAAAATCATCTGCCGCCCGCGCGAGCTGATATGCAGAACCGAACGGAACCAGCGCAGACGCTGTTCGCGTAAGTGTTCAAGGCTGACCGGCACTTCAGAGATATAGCGAATGCGCGGATCGACCATGATATCATAGCCCAACTCGCCGATACGCATCGAAATATCGGTGTCCTCGCCGTTCATGCCGCTGACAAAGCCGCCCAGCTCGCGAATAACTTCAGTGCGATAGACGGCCAACATGCCGGGGACGCCGACGACGCTATGCACCCCTTGCAAGGCGATGGAATAGAAGCCGTGCTTGACCAAGGTCTCGATTTGGCGCGCGGAATCAAAGGGGCCGGTGCCGGGAACAAGGGGCAGGCCGCCGACCACACCCATGCGCGGATTGGCAAACCACGACAACGCGCGGGCGATCGAGCCGGGCAGGATCTGCGTATCAGCATCGACGCGCACAAGGTAATCGGTCTCGGTCAGGCGCAGGCCGGTGTTCAGGGCATGGGCCTTGCCGGGGGTGCCCTCGCGGATCACCTTGCCGATGATATGGGGGCTGGTGGCAAAACTCGCCTCGGCAATGGCGGCGGTCGCATCGCGCGAGTTGTTGTCGATCAAAAGGACGGTGACATTGCCGGCATAGCCCTCGGCGGCGCTGTCGAGGGCGCGGATCGTGCGGGCGATGATATATTCTTCGTTAAAAGCGGGGACGATGATCGTCACATCGGGGGTAAAGCCGTCGCTGCGGATCATCCGCGCATGGCGCACCCGCGCAACGGCATAGAGCATCAAAAAGAACAGTGGCAGGACCAGAAAAACGCCCGGCCCAAGGCCGCCGATCAGCCCGCTTTGGCGCAGGGCGGCCAGCAGGGTATGGGCGTGCTGTTCGACCCAATGGGCCAGCAAGATTGCGATCAGCAGCAGCGCAACGCCCAGGCCCAAATCGCGGGCAAAGCCGGTGGCGCGCCGGCGCAGGGTGATCTCGCGCGGCAGTGTCGCGTGCAGCAGCATCTTGCGCGCAAACCAGCCCCAAGCGATCAGACCGCTGATCACTTCGATCACATGCAGGGAAAACTGTAATCCGGTCAGCAGCATAATACCGCCCAGCACCAGATCGCCGCATAGATAGATCAGGATCAAACCGGGCAGAAAATCAACCAGCAGGCGGGTGCTGGTTTGCACGTCGCGCCCCCAGAACATGGCAAAGCTGATCAGGAATGAAAGCGCATAGGCGCGAAAGCCGATCGCCTGCGTGCCGGTATAGCCGACATCCAGCACGTAATCGCCCGTCGGGAAATAGGCGTGCAGCCCGCCGTGGTTCAGGGAATAGACCTGCACTGCCGCCAGCAGGGTAAAGACGGCCAGCATCTTTGGCGCCTGCCACACCGAGACCGGTGCGGCAAAGCTGCCGGGCGCGCTATCCACCGATGCGAAGACGGCGGGAGCGCTTTGGCCAATCGTGACTGCCATGGTCTATCCTAAAGGACGGTGCCGCTGCGCGGCACAAGGATCAAGATTGCTACCGCGCGGTCGGCCAGCTGGCGCTGCGTGGCGGGGTCATCAAGACGGCCCAGCACGCGTCCGCGATCATCGCGCAGATAAACCCAGGCCTCATATCCCAGATAGGCAGCGCTGACATTCTCGGGCAGCGGCAGATCCAGCGTGCGGGCGACCAGAACCTCGGCTTTGTCACCAACGCTCGCAAGCGGAGGCAGGTCGGCCAGCATCATCATGGCGGCCTGTGCCTCAAAGCTGAGCAAAGCGGCGGTGCCGCCGGCGTCAAAGCGGGGATGCGCACCCAAAAGCCGCTGCAATTGCGCCGGGATATCGTCGATCACAGCCGTCCCGGGCTGCAACACCGACGTTGATTCAAGTTCCGCAACCAGCAGTGGGCCATCGTTGCAAATACCCTCATCGCCATAGGCACGGCCCAAGGTGATCTCTAGCTGGTTGCTAAGGCCGGTCAGCGCGGCGGGAATATCGGCGCTGCGTACGACTTTGCCCGCGCTGGCGGCGAAACTGTCCAGCAGATGGCCATTGAGCATGACCGAGACCATCCAGCCATCTTCGCGCGGAAGATCGGCGCCCAACGTCCCAAGGTTCAGGCTGTAATCAATGCGCCCCGGTGCGCGTCCGTCCGGCAGGTCTGCCGCAGCATAGCCATAGCGCCAGACTTGAGTGCCGGTAAAGCTGCGTCCGCCGCCAACGGCCGGGTCAATCAGTTGCAACGGCCATTTCGCCGCGACCGCTGTATCAGACGGCAACAATGCGCCAAGCGTGTTCAGATCCTCGAGCGTGCCCAGAAATTGCGGCGCATCAATTGAATCCTCCGCGACCAGATTGAGATTCAGCCCGCTTTTCAGCCCCTCGACCGCCGCAAGCAAAGCTGTACCGGCCTGTGCATCATCGATGGCAACCGTGGGCCACGAAAGGCCAAAGCGCTGCCCCGCCGCGCGATAGCGGTCACTGATACTGTCCAGCGGCGGTGCATTGGTTGCGATCATCGTGCCGGGCAGGATATTCACCAGCGCATTACCGGTATTGACGCTGCATACGCTGCTGGTCGAGACGCCCGTGATCGCAAAGGTGATCTGTACTGAATTCAGCGCCAGGTCCTGCTCTTGCAGCGGAATGCGCAGCTCGCGCGTTTCGCGGCCATCGGCCAGCAGCACATCGGCGCGGCGCGCGCCATTGACCGACACACGCAAGGTCGCGTTCACATTCAGCGGAATTTCCGAGTCAAAGCGCAGGATCGCTTCGGCCTCGGTCAGGCGTGTTTCGCGTGGCAGCAAAAAGGTCATGCGGCCATAGCCGGGCAGGCCGGTCAGCGCAGGTGCGCGTTCCGACAGGCTGCCCGCCGGCAAGATGGTCGTCCCGCCGGACAAGATGGCTGCTGCAGGGGCGGGTGTCGCCCCCGGCAGCACCCGCGCAACACTGGCGCGAACAGCGCTGATCTGCGCGGGCGACAGGCCGGGATTGACCTCTTGCCCGCGCGCCACTTGCACCGTGACATATGTGGCCCAACCAGCCGCACCCAATACACCCAGTCCAACGACTGGCAGAACCCATTTCAACATATGTCTTTACCCGTCCGAGCGTTGCCCTGTTACGAGGCCTTCTTTAGTTCAGCAGTTACGGCTACGGTGTCTTCGTCCGCTTTGCGCCACAGCGATTTCGCGGGGATCTTGGACAGATCGCAGCGGTCGGCGTAGCGGTTCGAGATTTCCAGCGTTTCCGTCATCAGCCCGTTCGACAAAGTGATGGGCGTCAGACCCAGCGCGAGGAATGACCGGTTCGAGACTTTCAGCTCGTTCTCGGCCGCCTCATTGCGGGGATTGTCGACGAAATCGACGGCCGCACCAGTGATCTTTGCAATCATCGCCGCCAGATCGCGAACGCGATGCGTTTCGGTCATCTGGTTGCGGACGCGGACGCGGTCGCCGCGTTCGGGCGGGTTTTCGATCGCCAGCGCGACGCAGCGCACGGTGTCTTGGATATTGATAAAGGCGCGCGTCTGCCCGCCCGTGCCATGCACGGTCAGCGGGTGGCCGACAGCCGCCTCGATCAAAAAGCGGTTCAGCACGGTGCCGTAATCGCCATCATAGTCAAAGCGGTTGATCAGCGCCTCGTCCAGACGGGTCTCATCCGTTTGCGTGCCCCACACGATGCCTTGGTGCAGGTCGGTGATGCGGATGTGGTCGTTTTTGGCATAGAATTGGAACAGCAGCTGATCGAGCGATTTCGTCATGTGATAGACGCTGCCCGGATTGGTCGGATACAGAATGCTGCGCGGCAGCAGACGGCCATCAGGCGCCTCGACCTTCACATCCAGATAGCCTTCGGGAATCTCCAGCCCGTCGCCATCATAGCCGTAAACGCCCATCGTCCCCAGATGCACGACATGTGTGTCGGGGCTGACGGCCGCAATCGCGACCAGCAGGTTATGGGTGGCGCTGATATTGTTATCGACGGTGTAGCGTTTTTGGACGGCGCCCTTCATCGAATAGGGGGCGGCGCGCTGCTCGCCAAAATGCACGACGGCATCGGGCTGCAGGTCGGTGATGACGGCCATCAGCGCGTCAAAATCCTTGGCGACATCGACATTGAGAAAATCAATCTCGCGGCCGGTCACGCGCTTCCACGCCGACAGGCGATCAGCGATGGATGCGATGGGCGTCAGGCTTTGCGCGCCCAGCTCATCTGCGATCGTGCGACGCGACAGGTTGTCGATGATCGTCACATGATGGCCAAGGTTCGACAAGTGAAGCGAGGTGGGCCATCCGCAAAACCCGTCGCCACCGATAACTACAATATTGCCCACGTTAGGCTCCCCGAATCTGAAGTTCGGCGCACATAGGAGCGGATCTAGGGGAAAGCAATTCGTTAATGTTAAAAATCGGTAATCTTCGTCCGATTGCAATCTATGATTGTATTGCAGGACAGTCATTCGGTATCTGAAGTTGCGTTGCGCTGATTATTTCTATCGGATTTGATCGTATTGCAGCGCGGCGTTCGCGCCCTAAAAACAGCGGATGGACAGGTAGGCATTACCCGAGTCGCTGGTGATTTTAAGGGGGCTGCGCGAGAGATGTGATTAGAAAACTGCCTTATCTTAATCCTGTTTTACAAGGGTTTAGTTCGCCATTGCACATAGATCGTGCGCCAATGTGTAGTAAGAATGGCGGCGGCTTGATCATGAATATAACGGCTTTGCAGCGCAGGATTGGGCGCGTGAGCTAATCTGATTGAATAATTGCGATTATGTTGAAGCTGGAATACCAGTGTGAATTGCACATAAAATAATCACAGAAAGATAAAATCAACTTTTGGTTGCGGTCAATGTTACCGATTGCATACGAATCTACGCATATTTCTAACGCATTACATTGTTGCAATATGAGGGGTGGTGCCGCACGGAAAATAGGATCAGAAAGACCGGATATTATGAATATGTCCGGGACTTACGTTGATGATCCGCCCCAAGACCCAATTCGCCGTCCTTATCGTTCTGGGGATGACGCATTTTCTGAACGACCTGATGCAGTCGCTGATCCCCGCCATCTATCCGATCCTGCGCGAAAGCTATGGTCTGGATTTCGTGCAGATCGGCATCATCACCATGACATTCCAGATTGCGGGCGCGATGCTGCAGCCGGTGGTGGGCTATATCACAGACCGCCGCCCGTCGCCCTATTCGCCGGTCGCGGGGATGATGTTCACGCTGTCGGGGCTGCTGTGCCTGTCGCAGGCGGGCAATTATGCGACGATCCTGATCTCGGTCGCGCTGATCGGTATCGGCTCGTCGATTTTCCACCCCGAGGCGACGCGGATGGCTCGCTATGCGTCGGGCGGACGGCAGGGGCTGGCGCAGGGCATCTTTCAGGTCGGCGGGCAGGCCGGCGGCGCGGTGGGGCCACTGCTGGCGGCGCTGATCATCGTGCCGCGCGGGCAGGGCAGCCTGTCTTGGTTTGCGGTCATTGCGCTGCTGGCGATGGCGCTGCTGGTCTGGACGGGCCGCGCGCATCATCAGAACATTAAACAAATGGCCGCGCGCAAGGCGGCGGGTGGCCCCAGCGCCCCCGCCCATGCCCCCGCAACCATCGCGCTGGCGATGTTCGTGCTGATCTTCCTGATGTTCACCAAGAACGCCTATGGCGAAAGCTTTCGGTCGTTCTACACATTCTATCTGATCGAGCGGTTCGACCTGTCGATTTCGTCCTCGCAGATGATGCTGTTCCTGTTCCTGATCGCATCTGCCGCAGGCGCGCTGATCGGGGGGATCGTGGGCGATAAGATCGGGCGGTATCGGGTGATCTGGATCTCGATCCTTGGGCCGCTGCCGCTGACGCTGATGCTGCCTTACGTCGATCTGTTCTGGACGGGCGTGCTGACGGTGTTCATCAACCTGATCATGGCCAGCGCCTTTGCCTCGATCCTGATCTATGCGATGGATCTGATGCCGAACCGCATCGGTCTTGTCGGCGGGCTGTTCTATGGGCTGAACTTTGGCCTTGGCGGCGTGGCGGCGGCGATTTTGGGCGTGATCGCCGATAGCTATGGCCTCGATACGATGTATCGTATCTGTGCGCTATTGCCATTGGCCGGTCTGGTAGCCTGGTTCTTGCCGCGGCTGGATACACGGCCCGCCGACTAAAGCGGGCTTGCAATTGCGGTGCCTCTTGCGCCATCTGGCGGGGATGCAGCGATCGGACGGGACAAAATGGAAAACGAATTTTTGCAATCCTTTGCCCTGTGGACCGCTGCGAACCCTGCTTTGGTGATGGTGCTGCTGCTGGTCGGCGTTGCGGCCATCGGCATCACACTGGCGCTGCTGGCGCGCGGCGGTCAGCACCGGCTTGCCGCCCAGCGCAGCGCCCAAGACCTGCGCGACGCCACGGCCCGGTTCGAGCGGGCCGAAGCCCTGCTGAATGAACGCCGGATCGAGGCAGATCGCGCCGCGCAGCTTCAACAGGATCTGCGCGACCGGATCGAGCAGGCCCAGAGCGAGAGCCGCGGCCTCGCGCAGCGGGTCTCTGGCCTGGAAACCCGCCGCATCGCCGACAGCGAATTGCTGGACGCACGGGGCGCGGCCGTGCAGCGCTTCAGCGACCAGGTCGACGCGCTGCGCGAGCGGCTCGAGGAGGAACAGCACAGCCATCAGGGGCTGCGTTCACGCATCTCGGCGCTGGAGACAGAACTCGACGCGGAAAAGCGCGGGGCCGAGGAGAAGATCGCGCTGCTGGGGCAGGTCCGCACCGATATGCAAGAGCGCTTTCGCCTGCTGGCGGACGAGGCGCTGCGCACCCAGGGCGAGGCGTTCAGCAAGGCCAATGTCGAGCGGCTGGAAGCGACCCTGACTCCGCTGAAGGAACATGTCGGCCATTTTGAAAAAGAACTGCGCGAAGTCCATCAAGAAACTGTCAAAGACCGTGCGCGTCTAAAGGCGGAAATCGAACAGCTGACGAAACGATCCGAGCAGATCTCGCAAGAGGCCGTGCAGCTGACCCGCGCGCTAAAGGGCGACCGCCAGAAGCAGGGCGCTTGGGGCGAGATGATCCTGGAAAGCATTCTCGAGCGTTCGGGTCTGCGCGCGGGCGAGGAATATGTGACGCAGGCCCATCGCACCGGTACAGATGGCGAGCGGCTGCGTCCCGATGTGGTGGTGAAAATCCCCGGCGGCAAAAGTCTGGTGATCGATTCCAAAGTCTCGCTGAACGATTACGCCTCGTCGGTGAATACGCTGGACGAGGCCGAGGCCGAGATCTTCCGCCGCCGCCACCTGACCGCGATCCGCAACCATATCAATGGCTTGTCTTCCAAAGGCTATCAGCAGGCCGAGGGGATGTCGGTCGATTACGTCATCATGTTTGTCCCCATCGAGGGCGCCCTGTCCGAGGCGCTCCGCGTCGATGGCAAGCTGACTGAATACGCGCTAGAGCGGCATATCACCATCGCCACGCCAACCACGCTGATGATGGCTTTGCGCACTGTCTCGCAGGTTTGGGCGGTCGAGCGGCGCAACCAGAATGCCGATGAGATCGCACGCCGCGCGGGACTGCTGTATGACAAGGTCGCGAATTTCGTCGCCAGTATGGAAAAGGTCGGCAAGAATATCACCGGCGCGCATGACGCCTATGAGGCGGCGATTGGCCAGTTGTCGCGCGGGCGCGGCAATGTGCTGTCGCAGGTCGAGACGCTGAAAACCATGGGGGCAAAAGCCACGAAATCCATCGGATTGGATTACGACGACAGCGCCGATGAGCCCGCGCTAGAGCCGCCCAAAGACCTCTAGCTGATCGCCGCGCAGCTGCGCGCGGACCCCGAAAACATCGGCCAAAAGCTGCGGGGTCAGCACATCTTTGGGCGCGCCGTCCGCCGCGATGCGGCCTGCGTGCAGCACGATCAACCGGCTGCAATAGCGCGCGGCCAGACCCAAGTCATGCAAGGCGCAAATGACTGCTGTACCGCGCGCGGCCTCATCCGCCAGCACATCCATCGCCAGCAATTGCGCGGCGGGATCGAGGTTCGCGGTCGGCTCATCCGCCAGCAGCAGCTCTGCCTGTTGGACAAGCGCGCGCGCCAGCAGCACGCGGGCTTGCTCTCCGCCCGATAGCGCGGTTGCGGGGCGGTCTGCGAGTGCCGCCAGATCCAGCCGTGCGATCACCGCGTCGATGATTTCGGACGATTGATCGCCATGCGGCAGGCGGCCCAGCGCCACCAGATCCCGCACCGCAATCGGCCATGCGATCTGGCGCTGTTGCGGCAAAAACGCTGCCCGCTTGGCGCGCGGCCCGGGCGGCAAGGCGGCCAGCGAGGATCGCCCCCGATGCGCCTGCAACCCCAGCGCCGCGCGCAGCAGCGTGGTTTTGCCTGCGCCGTTCGGCCCGATCAGCCCGACATATTCTCCGGCGGCAATGCGCAAGCTGACGCGATCCAATGCGCCGGGAACGCAAATCTCTTGTAATTCCAGCGCGCTCATAGCGCCTCCCGCCGCAGCTTCCAGATCAGGTGCAAAAACAGCGGCGCGCCGATCAGGGCGGTGATGACCCCCAGTTTCAAATCGCGATCAGGCGCGATCAGCCGGATCGCGATATCCGCCGCCAGCAGCAGCGCAGCGCCACCCAGCGCGCTTGCGCCCAGCAGACGCGAGGGCCTGCCCCCCACAGCGCGGCGCAGCACATGTGGCACCACAAGGCCGACAAATCCAATCGCCCCCGCCACGGCGGTCGCCCCGCCCACCAGCGCCGCAAGGCCCAGCACCAGCAAAATGCGCAGGCGGGTCAGATCAATGCCCATGGCGCTGGCGGCATCCTCGCCCAATGTCAGCGCATCAAGCCCCCGCGCGGTCAGTGCGATCAGCACCGCCCCGACCATCAGTAGCGGTGCGGCCAGTGCGACATGCGCCATTGATCGGTCCGCAACCGCGCCCATCAGCCAGAACATCGTCTCATAGGCCGCATAGGGGTTCGGCGACAGGTTCAGCGCCAGCGACACACCCGCGCCGGCAAGGGCCGAAATCGCAACCCCCGCCAGAATGATCGTCAGCGTCTGCCCGCGCGGGCCCGATAGCACCAGTACCAGCAGCACCGACAGCAGCGCGCCCGCCAGCGCGGCCATGGGCAGCAGAAAGCCGATCGCCCCCGCCAGCCCCGTTTGCAGCACGATCACCGCCCCAAGCGCCGCTGTGGCCGATGTCCCCAAAAGGCCCGGCTCGGCCAGCGGATTGCGCAACCAGCCTTGCACAGCCGCCCCAGCCAGCCCCAGTGCCGCGCCGATCATCGCGGCCAGCAGCGTGCGGGGCAGGCGGATCTCGCGCATGACCAGCACCTCGGCCTGCGCGCCGCCGGTGAACAGGGCCGCAAGGCTATCGGATACGCTGATCCCCGCAGGCCCGATCAGCAGCGAGGCGACAAACAGCAGGGCGACCAAGGCGGCAAGCAGGGACAGCAGGAGAGGGTATCTCATTCCAACCCCTCACGCGCGGCGGCAAGGCGCTGGACGGCCCGCAACACGGCAGTCGTGCCGCAGGCCCATTCATTACCCGCAAGCCCTGCGCCAGGGCGGACCTTGTCCATCGCGGGATGGCGCAGCAACCCCTCGGCGTTCGAGGCACCGGGATAGGGGGTGGGGGTGATGATCATGTCGGGATCTAGCATGATAAGACGTTCCAGCGGCAGGGTGCCGCTATAGGCCATGACCTCGGCTGCGGCGTTTTGCAGACCGGCGGCGTCCAACACCGCTTGCGGCAGGCCGGGGCCTGCGCTGGCAAAGCCATTTGCGCCATAGATGACAGCACGGATGGGGCGGGTGGGGGTGGATATGCGGGCAAGCCCCGCGTCGAAATCGGCGATCAGCGCGCCCGCGTCCTGACCCAGCAGCGCGCCCATGCGGGCGGTATTCGTGCGGATATCGTCAAAGCTATATTCCGGCGCGAATTGTTCGACCCGCAGGCCAAGGCGGCGCAGCAGATCGAGGGTCGCGATGGGGGTATAATCGCTGGCCAGCACCAGATCGGGCGACAGGCGAAAGACTTCCTCTGCGCCGCCATGGTTCACGGAGATATCCGCCGCAAGATCCGCAAAGGGCGAGACCTGCGCATCGCGCGCCACAGCCGTCACCGAGATCAACTGCCCCGGCGCAGCCAATTGCAGCGCCAATTGATCCGTGCACAGGTTGATCGAGACGACGCGCCGGGGCGCATCGTCTGCAAGGACAGCGCCGCCCCACAGGGACAGCGCCACCAGCATTATGGCGTCAGAAACGCGCACCAAGGCCCGCATAGACCGCACGACCCGAGGTCGCATAACCGCTGACCAGTTGATAATCCGCGTCAAACAGGTTCTCGACGCGCAGGCTGGCGGTGATCGCCGGGGTCAGTGCATGGGTCAGGGCCGCATTTGCCACGGTGTAATCGGGCAGGCTGGTGCGGTCCGCGACATGGGTCACGTCAAAGCGGCCCGTGGTCAGATCGGTAAACTGCGCCGCAAAGCCAAGCATGATCTGCTGGCCCACATGGGTCGTATATGCCGGATCGCTGTCGGTATAGGTATAGGACGCCAGCGCGCGCAGACCTTGTGCTAGCGCGAGTTCACCTTCCAACGTCACGCCCTGGCGATGCGTTTCGCCAGCAACCTGTTCATAGCTGGACGTGCCAAAGCCGATCAGATCCTCGATCTTCAGATCGAACAGCGTGGCGCGGATAAAGCCGCCATAGGCCAGCGCATATTCCGCAGCGATCTCGGTCGAGGTCGAGGTTTCAGGCTGCAGGCCCGCATTGCCGAACGGCCCGTGCAGCTCGTAATTCGAGGGCGCGCGAAAGCCGTTGCCGATCTGTCCGCGTAGCGTCCAATCCGGCGCGAAACGCCAAGCCGCCGCCAGACGCGCACTATTAAAGCTGCCAAAATCCGAATGGTCATCGTGCCGCAGCGAGGCGCTGATATCCAACGTCTGGATCGGCGCATAGCGCAGTTCTGCAAAGGCGCCGGTGATGTCGGTCTTGCCCTCAGAATCGCCGTAACTGCCCGATTGGGTGTAATCCTCGCGGCTGTGATCGATGCCAAAGCTGATATCACCTGCCGCACCGATGGCGGTCGAGGCAACCCAAGCCAGACGGTCGCGGGTGCCGGTATAGAAGATATCCGACCACGCCTCATAGTTGGCGCGCTCGATATTGAAGTGGCTGTAGGACAGCTCCTGATCGAGGCCAAAAGCGCTAAAGCCGGTGTAAAGGCGCAGGCCCTGAGTCTCGGATTTCGCGAGGTTATCGGCGTCGGCCATCGCGGGATAAGAATCGTCGTAATTCGCGCTGCTGCGACCGGCAAAGCCGGATGCGCCGATCACCGCGCCCTCTTGCAGGGCGTATTCAACGTTGAACGACAGACGGTTCGTTTCTGCGCCGTCATCCTCGGTGCCGCTGGCCGCGGCGGAGATACCGTCAGTGGCCAGATGCGTCAGCGTCACAGTGGTCGACAGGCGGTCATCGCGGTGGGTCGCGCCAAAGGTCAGCGCGCGGGTGTTGTGACTGCCATATTCGCTATCCACGCTGTAATGCGTGCCGTCCTCAGTTGCGCGGGCGGATTGGATATTGATCACGCCGCCCACGGCGCGCGCGCCGAATAGGGCGGATTGACTGCCCGGCAGCACCTCGATCCGACTAAGTCCGCCGGTTGTCAGGCTGGCAAAGTCAAAGGCGACCTGCGTGCCGGATGGGTCGGTGACCTCGATCCCGTCGATATAGACCGGCACGTATTTTTGCGATGCGCCGCGCAGGTTGAAAGTGGCAGCTTGGCCGTAACCGCCGCTGCGGGTCAGGTTAAACCCGGGGATCGTTTGCAGCACCTCCGACAGCGCGCGCTGGCCGCCTGCGGTGGCATCAGCGACCACATAGGGCAGGGCGCCGGTGCGGTTCGCCTCGACCGGCATCGGGCCGGACAGAATGATGATCGTGCCCAGATCGGTCTGCGCAGATGCAGCACCTGTCATCGCGATCAGTGCAAGCGTGGAAATTGTGGTCAGGGCTTTCATGGCCCGGCCTCCTGTAGGGACGCGGGCGGGCCCGCGCCGATGTGCATATGCCGGGGTCAGCCGGCGGTGAATGTCACCGCACAAACGCGAATGCGCCGCCCTTTGATACGCGCCCCGCGACCAAAGTGGGTGATCCGACTGGCAGGTCTCCTGGCTTTGCGGGTCGGGGCGGGGCACCGGCCTTCCCGGGGATACCCCAGTGGCAAATCGGACCCGCTCGCCGCTTACAGTTGCGGGGGCAGCCGCGGAGTTTCACCGCATTCCCTGTTCGGCCACGCATGTGGCACCAGGCGATTGTCTTGTGACCTGCCGCGCGGGGCAAAGTCAACAAAATGAAAGGCCCCGCGCAGGTCGCGCGGGGCCGCCCGTGTTCATTTGGCTGCAATCAGGCCTGCAGCGCGCGGACGGTGATCTCGCCCTCTTCTCTCGCTTGGATCGCTTGCGCTGCGGCATTCGATCCGGCGGCGGTGGTGAAATACGGGATCTTGTCGTTCAGGGCGACGGCGCGGATCTCGCGGCTGTCCGAGATGGTCTGCGTGTTATCGGTGGTGTTCAGCACCAACGCGATATGGCCATCTTTCAGACGGTCAACGATGGTCAGACCGCCTTCATAGACCTTGTTCACGACGCCAGCCTCGACACCGTTTTCGCCCAGCCAGGTTTGGGTTCCGCGGGTCGCGATGATCTTGAAACCCAGATCCGTCAGGATCTGTGCGGCTTCCAGCATCAGCGCGCCTTTGTCGCTGTCCTTGATCGAGATGAACACCGTGCCGGATTTGGGCAGTTCAGTGCCCGCACCCATTTGCGCCTTCAGGAAAGCACGGGCAAAGCTACGGTCCCAACCCATGACTTCGCCGGTCGAGCGCATTTCCGGCCCCAGCAGCGTGTCGACACCGGGGAAGCGGGCAAAGGGCAGCACCGCCTCTTTCACCGAATACCAAGGCATGTTCGGATCGGCCAGCGTCAGCGGGTCGGCATAGGGCAGCGGGCTGTCGTAATCGGTTGCCTGCGGATAGGGCGCACGCAGCGGGAAGTTATCCAGCGGCTCGCCCGCCATCAGACGGGCCGCGATCGAGGCAATCGCGCTATCCGTCGCCTTGGCCACAAACGGCACGGTGCGGCTGGCACGCGGGTTCACTTCCAGCAGGTAGACGACATCGTCCTTGACCGCGAATTGCACGTTCATCAGGCCGACCACGTTCAGCGCCATCGCCAGCTTTTCGGTCTGGGCGCGGATCTCGGTGATGATCTCGGCGCTCAGGGTATGGGGCGGCAGGCAGCAGGCGCTGTCGCCCGAATGGACGCCAGCTTCTTCGATATGCTGCATGATACCTGCAACATGCACACGGGTGCCATCGCACAGGGCGTCAACGTCAACCTCGGTCGCGCCCGCAAGATAGCTGTCCAGCAGCACGGGGCTGTCGCCCGACACCTGCACGGCGACGCGGATATAGCGGTTCAGCTGATCCATATCGCGCACGATTTCCATCGCGCGGCCACCCAGCACGTAAGACGGGCGGATCACCAGCGGAAAGCCGATGCGGCCTGCGATTTCCAGCGCTTCGGCGTCCGAATGGGCGATGCCGTTGATCGGCTGTTTCAGACCGAGGTCTTCAACCAGCTTTTGGAAACGCTCGCGGTCTTCGGCCAGGTCGATGGCGTCGGGCGTTGTGCCGAGGATGGGGATGCCCGCCTCTTGCAACTGGTTCGCCAGTTTCAGCGGCGTCTGGCCGCCGAACTGCACGATCACACCATGCAGCGTGCCGTTTTCCTGCTCGACGCGCAGGATTTCCATGACGCTTTCAAAGGTCAGCGGCTCGAAATACAGGCGGTCCGAGGTGTCGTAGTCGGTCGAGACCGTCTCGGGGTTGCAGTTGATCATGATCGTCTCGTAGCCGACTTTCGACAGCGAGAAACAGGCGTGAACACAGCAATAGTCGAATTCGATCCCCTGACCGATGCGGTTCGGGCCACCGCCCAGGATCACGACTTTCTTGCGATCCGAGGGACGCGCCTCGTCCTCGACCTCGCCCATGACGGGCATTTCATAGGTCGAATACATGTAGGGGGTCTGGGCTTCGAATTCGGCGGCGCAGGTGTCGATCCGCTTGAACACGGCGGTCACGCCCAGGTTCAGACGGGCGCGGCGCACGTTATCTTCGGTGCGGCCGGTCAGCTGTGCCAGACGCGCGTCCGAGAAGCCGAGCATTTTCAATTCGCGCAGGCCAGCTTCGGTCACGGGCAGGCCATCGTGTTTTACGCGGGCTTCGGCGTCGATGATCTCGCGGATACGGTCAAGGAACCACGGGTCGAATTTGGTGACAGCGTTGATCTCGTCATTCGACAGGCCTTCGCGCATGGCCTGGGCGACGGTGCGCAGACGGTCGGGGGTGGCCTTTGCCAGTGCCGCAACGATGGCGGATTTCGCGGGCGCGCCGGGGATGGCGATCTCGTCAAAACCGGTCAGGCCGGTTTCCAGCGACGCCAGCGCCTTTTGCATCGATTCGTGGAAGGTGCGGCCGATGGCCATCACTTCGCCGACCGACTTCATGGCGGTGGTCAGCTCGGGCTTGCTGCCGGGGAATTTTTCAAAGGCAAAGCGCGGGATCTTGGTCACGACGTAGTCGATGGTCGGCTCGAACGAGGCGGGCGTGACTTTGGTGATATCGTTGTCCAGCTCGTCCAGCGTGTAACCCACTGCCAGTTTCGCCGCGATCTTGGCAATCGGGAAACCGGTAGCCTTCGAGGCCAGCGCGGACGAACGCGACACGCGGGGGTTCATCTCGATCACGACCATACGGCCGTCCTCGGGGTTCACCGCCCATTGCACGTTCGAGCCGCCCGTCTCGACGCCGATCTCGCGCAGCACGGCGATCGAGCCGTTGCGCATGATCTGGTATTCTTTGTCGGTCAGCGTCAGGGCCGGGGCGACGGTGATGCTGTCGCCGGTGTGCACGCCCATCGGATCGACGTTCTCGATCGAGCAGACGATGATGGCGTTATCCGCTTTGTCGCGGACCACTTCCATCTCGTATTCTTTCCAACCCAGCAGCGATTCATCGACCAGGATCTGACCCACGGGCGAGGCATCCATGCCGGTATGGCAGTAATGTTCGTATTCTTCGCGGTTATAGGCCACGCCGCCGCCGGTGCCGCCAAGGGTAAAGGCGGGGCGGATAATGGCGGGCAGGCCGATCTCTTCCAGCGCGTCCAGCGCGATGCGCACGCCGGCCTTCAGATCCTTGCGGCCATCAGCGCCCTTGGGGGCGGTGACGATGGTGGCCTTGGGGTTTTCCAGACCGATGCGGTCCATCGCTTCGCGGAACAGGGCGCGGTCTTCGGCCATTTCAATCGCGTTGCGGTTCGCGCCGATCAACTCGACGCCGAATTTCTCCAACACGCCCATATCGGCCAGCGCCAGTGCCGTGTTCAGGCCGGTCTGGCCGCCCATGGTCGGCAGCAGCGCGTCGGGGCGCTCTTTCTCGATGATCTTGGCGACGACCTCGGGGGTGATCGGCTCGATATAGGTCGCATCGGCCATTTCCGGGTCGGTCATGATCGTCGCGGGGTTCGAGTTCACCAGAACGACGCGGTAGCCCTCTTCGCGCAGGGCTTTACAGGCTTGGGCACCGGAATAGTCAAATTCACAGGCCTGCCCGATGACGATGGGCCCCGCCCCAATGATCATGATCGATTGGATGTCGGTTCTCTTCGGCATGGCGTTCCCCTCGGCGGCTACGGCTGGATTCGTGATGAAAGCCGCCCATCCACAGGGGAGGGCGGTCAAATTGTCCTGCCTTATAGACAGCGCGCCGCCCCGCGCAACCCCAAACGGGGGGAATCTTGCTGGAATCGGCGGCAAGCGGCAATCCGCAGTTGAAGCAGCCCGTAATTTCCGGTATGGCGCGCCCATCCGTAAGGGGCGCATGCCCCGCAAAAGACCGGCGGAGACAACCGCATGGCCAGAAAACACCCGTAAAGGATAGACTGATTTATGTGCGCTAAAACCACTATGGACGAATTCGAAGCCCTTCTGCAAGAAAGCTTCGAGATTGACACCCCCCAAGAGGGTTCGGTTGTCAAAGGTAAGGTCATTGCTATTGAAGCTGGCCAAGCCATCATCGACGTCGGCTACAAAATGGAAGGCCGCGTTGACCTGAAAGAATTCGCAAATCCCGGCGAAGCACCGTCGATCAAGGTCGGCGACGAGGTCGAAGTTTACCTCCGTGCCGCTGAGAACGCCCGTGGCGAAGCCGTCATCTCGCGCGAGATGGCCCGCCGCGAAGAAGCCTGGGATCGCCTTGAAAAGGCATATGCATCCGAAGAGCGCGTCGAAGGCGCCATCTTTGGTCGCGTCAAAGGCGGCTTTACTGTCGATCTGGGCGGCGCTGTTGCGTTCCTGCCGGGCAGCCAAGTCGACGTGCGCCCCGTGCGCGACGCTGGCCCCCTGATGGGTCTGAAGCAGCCGTTCCAAATCCTGAAAATGGACCGTCGCCGTGGCAACATCGTTGTCTCGCGTCGTGCAATTCTGGAAGAATCGCGTGCTGAACAGCGTGCAGAAGTCATCGGCAACCTGACCGAAGGTCAAGTGGTTGACGGCGTTGTCAAGAACATCACCGAATACGGTGCGTTCGTTGACCTGGGCGGCGTTGATGGCCTGCTGCACGTCACTGACATGGCATGGCGCCGTGTGAACCACCCGTCGGAAATCCTGTCGATCGGCGAGACCATCAAGGTCCAAGTCATCAAGATCAACAAGGAAACGCACCGCATCAGCCTCGGCATGAAGCAGCTGCAAGACGACCCGTGGCACTCGGTTGAAACCAAGTATCCGCTGGAATCGGTCCACACCGGCCGCGTCACCAACATCACTGAATACGGCGCCTTCGTTGAGCTGGAGCCCGGTGTTGAAGGTCTTGTCCACGTCTCGGAAATGAGCTGGACCAAGAAGAACGTGCACCCCGGCAAGATCGTTTCGACCTCACAAGAAGTCGAAGTCATGGTTCTGGAAATCGACAGCAGCAAGCGCCGCGTGTCGCTGGGCCTCAAGCAGACCCAACGCAACCCGTGGGAAGTCTTCGCTGAGACCCATCCTGAGGGCACCAATGTCGAAGGCGAAGTCAAGAACATCACCGAATTCGGTCTGTTCATTGGTCTTTCGGGCGACATCGACGGCATGGTTCACCTGTCGGACCTGACCTGGGAAGGTCGTGGCGAGGATGTCATCGGCGACTACCGCAAGGGCGATGTCGTGAAGGCCAAGGTTCTGGAAGTCGACGTCGAGAAAGAGCGCATTTCGCTCTCGATCAAGGCGATGGACGAAGATCCCTTTGCGGATGCCGTTGACGGCGTGAAGCGCGGCTCGGTCATCACTGTCGAGGTCACCAAGATCGAAGACGGCGGTATCGAAGTCGAATACGAAGGCATGAAGTCGTTCATCCGTCGTTCGGACCTGTCGCGTGACCGCGCTGACCAGCGTCCCGAGCGTTTCTCGGTTGGCGACAAGGTCGACGTGCGCGTCACCAACGTCGACAGCAAGACCCGCAAGCTGGGTCTGTCGATCAAGGCACGCGAAATCGCTGAAGAAAAAGAAGCCGTCGAGCAATATGGCTCGTCCGAATCGGGCGCCTCGCTGGGCGACATCCTCGGTGCGGCTCTGAAGGTTGGTTCGAACAACTAATCAGCGCGACTTGTGCTAGCATTTGCCCCGCGGTCATCAGGCCGCGGGGCATTTTTTTGCCACAAGTCATTGAATCTTTGCCAAACACTACAAGATAAGGCAGGATAGTCTGATACTTGGATATCGCCCGCCCTGCGCCTAGCCGCCGCAATACCTGAGGGAGAGCCCCTAACGATGATTCGTTCTGAACTGATCCAGAAAATTGCGGATGAGAATCCGCATCTATATCACCGCGATGTCGAAAATATCGTGAATACGATATTCGACGAGATTACCGAGGCGCTGGCCAAGGGGAATCGCGTTGAATTGCGCGGTTTTGGCGCGTTTTCCGTGAAACATCGCGACTCGCGCACTGGCCGCAATCCCCGCACCGGCGATCCCGTCGATGTCGAGGAAAAGAGCGTTCCGTTCTTTAAGACCGGCAAACTGCTGCGTGACCGGCTAAACGGCAAGTAACGGATGCGCCTTATCCGTCTGGCCTTTTGGCTGATCGTCGCCGCTTGTCTGGTGGTGCTTGGTCTGGCGAATCGGGGTATGGTGACATTGCACGCCATACCCGCCGGCCTTGCGCAGGCCATCGGCATCCAGCCTACGATCCAAGTGCCGCTGTTCGTTGCCATTTTCTTTGGCGTTTTCGTCGGTCTGCTGGTCGGGTTTTTGTGGGAATGGATCCGCGAATACCCGGTGCGCGCCGCCGTTGCAAAGCATCGCCAACAGCTGACTGCGCTGGATGACGAGGTGCAGCGTCTGCGCCGCGATACATCCGCAGGGCAGGGCGATGCCGAGATTCTGGCCCTGCTAGGTGCGTCAAAGTCGAAATGAAAGCCTATGTGAAAATATGCGGTCTGCGCAGTGACGCGGATCTGCAGGCCGTGGCCGATGCGGGCGCCAGTTATGGCGGCTTTGTCTTTTTCGACAAATCCCCTCGCGCGATCACACCCGAAGCTGCGGGCGCATTGCATGTGCCTGCGGGCCTTCGGATGGTGGCGCTGGTCGTTGATGCCGATGATGCGCTGCTGGACAAGATTACCCAACATGTCGCGCTGCATATGATCCAGCTCCATGGGCACGAAACCCCCGCCCGCGTGGCCGAGGTGCGGGCCCGTTACGGTCTGCCGGTGATGAAAGTCCTCAGCATCGCGGGCGCCGAAGATCTGGCCGCCATCGCCGATTACGAAGATGTGGCCGATCAGATCATGCTGGACGCCAAGGCTCCAAAAGGCGCAACGCGCCCCGGCGGCAATGGCAATACCTTTGACTGGACGTTGCTGCAGGGGCGTCAGTGGCGCAAGCCATGGATGCTGGCGGGCGGCCTTACCCCCGATAACGTCGCGCAGGCCCGCGATCTGACCGGCGCGGTGCAGCTTGATGCCTCATCCAGCCTCGAATCATCCCCCGGCGTGAAAGACCCCGTCCGCATCCGTGCCTTTGTCGCGGCGGCGCTGCGGTGATCGCCTTTCGCGCGGCCCTCGAGGCTGACCTGCCCGCCATCGTCGCCATGCTGGCCGATGATGCGCTGGGCGCGACGCGTGAGGGGCAGGATATGGCGCCCTATATTCAGGCTTTGCGCGATATGCAGGGGCGCGATACCAGCGTCTATGTCGGCGTGCTGGAGGGCCGTATCGTCGCGACCTATCAGTTGATCGTGCAATACGGCCTGTCGCATCAGGGGCGGCGCGTGGCGGTGCTCGAGTCGGTGCGCGTCGATGGCACGTTGCGCGGTCAGGGCCTGGGGGCGCAGCTGGTCGCGGATGCGGAAACGCGCGCCCGCGCTTTTGGTGCCAAGGTGTTGCAGCTGACAACGCATAAAAGTCGCGCCCGCGCCCATGCTTTCTATGAGCGCCTTGGCTTTACCGCCTCGCACATTGGATATAAACGCGAACTGACCTGACAGGAGGGGCGCGCCATGGCCGATACATTGATCAATAGTTTCATGACAGGGCCGGATGACAACGGTCGTTTCGGAGACTTTGGTGGGCGTTTCGTTTCCGAAACCTTGATGCCCGTCGTGCTTGCACTGCAGGCCGAATATGAAAAAGCCAAAACAGATCAGACCTTCTGGGACGAGATGGACGATCTGTGGTTCAACTACGTCGGCCGCCCCAGCCCGCTGTATTTCGCCGAGCGTCTGACAACCGCCCTTGGCGGTGCGAAAATCTATATGAAGCGCGAGGATCTGAACCACACCGGCGCGCATAAGATCAACAACGTGCTGGGCCAGATCATTCTGGCACGTCGCATGGGCAAGACGCGGATCATCGCCGAAACCGGCGCGGGTCAGCACGGTGTTGCGACCGCGACCGTCTGCGCTAAATTCGGCCTGAAATGCATCGTCTATATGGGCGCCACCGACGTTGAACGTCAGGCCCCGAACGTGTTCCGTATGAAGCTGCTGGGCGCCGAGGTTATTCCGGTGAAGTCGGGTCGCGGCACGCTGAAAGATGCGATGAACGACGCGATGCGCGATTGGGTGACCAACGTCCATGACACATTCTATTGCATCGGCACGGTTGCCGGGCCGCATCCCTATCCCGCGATGGTGCGCGATTTCCAAGCCGTCATCGGCAAAGAGACGCGCGAGCAGATCCTGAAACACGAAGGCCGTCTGCCCGATACGCTGGTGGCGGCTGTGGGCGGTGGCTCGAACGCGATGGGGCTGTTCCACCCGTTCCTTGATGACGAGGCGGTCAAGATCGTCGGCGTCGAGGCGGGCGGCCACGGCGTTGACGACCGGATGGAGCATTGCGCCAGCCTGACCGGCGGGCGCCCGGGCGTGCTGCATGGCAACCGCACCTTCCTGCTGCAGGATGAGGATGGCCAGATTTTGGAAGGCCATTCGATCTCGGCAGGCCTCGATTATCCGGGCATCGGGCCGGAACATGCCTGGCTGCATTCGATCGGCCGCGTGAAATACGAATCGATCACCGACGCCGAGGCGCTTGATGCCTTCCAAAAGTGCTGTGAATACGAGGGGATCATCCCCGCCCTCGAATCATCCCACGCACTGGCGCAGGTGATCAAAATGGCCCCCGGCCTGCCGCAGGACCATATCATCGTCATGAACCTGTCGGGGCGGGGCGATAAAGATATCTTCACCGTCGCCCGCCACCTTGGGGTGGATATTCAGGCCTAAGCGCTGCCCTAAATATTGCGGAATTTCGCAGCCAGTTTTTGCAGGGGGGAGAGGTTTTCTTCCCCCTCTTTTTTTGGCCCCTCGTTCTTTGCCTCAACCTTCCTTACCTCAACCGGCGCCGCGACCGGCTTTGGCGCAGCCTTGGGCGTGGTGGTCGAGGAACGCGGCGGGTTCAGCCGCAGGTTCACCGCATTCAGGAACCGTGCCTGATCGCCAGCCGCAAGCAGCGCCGCCCCGTCCGAAATGCCGCGCAGCATGTCGTCCAGCCATTGCTGATCGGCCTTGGCAAAGTCATGCAGCACATAGGAGGCCACCGCATCCTTATGCCCCGGATGCCCGACGCCCATGCGGACGCGATGATAAGCCTCGCCAATATGCCCGTGGATCGAGCGCAGGCCATTATGTCCCGCATGACCGCCGCCGGTCTTGGCCTTGATCCGGCCGGGGGCCAGATCCAATTCGTCATGGAACACCACCACATCATCGGGGGTGAGTTTGTGAAAGCGCATGGCCTCGCCCACCGACTGGCCGGACAGGTTCATAAATGTCTCGGGTTTCAGCAGCAGCACCTTTTCATCGCCCAGCCGCCCTTCGGCGATCAGGCCCTGAAAACGCGCGCGAAAGGGCGTAAAGCCGTGATCGCCCGCAATATAATCCATCGCCATGAAGCCGATGTTATGGCGGTTGCCGGCATATTTCGCGCCGGGGTTTCCAAGACCGACGAACAGTTTCATGGCAATCCTTCCTTAAAGATACGAAAACGGGGGCCGATGGCCCCCGTTTAGCATGTCGCAGACAAAGCTGAAATTATTCAGCGTCGTCCTCTTCCGCGCCCGGAACATAGCCCGAGGGGGCCGAGATGTTCGCGATAGCGAAGTTGCGGTCGGTGGTCGGAACCGCGCCCTTGGGCAGGGTCACGTCTTGGATGTGGATCACATCACCGATTTTGCGGCCGGTCAGGTCGACGGTCACGAATTCGGGAATGTCGTTCGCAGTCACTTCCAGTTCGATTTCCGAACGGACGTGAACAACGGTGCCGCCCAGCTTGACGCCCGGTGCAGCCGCTTCGTTCTCGAAGTGGACGGGGATGTGCAGCTTGACGCGGGTGGTCGGTGCCAGACGCAGGAAGTCAACGTGGGTCGGCAGGTCTTTGACGACGTGACGCTGCACACCGCGGCAGACGACGCGCTCGGTCTTGCCGTCGACGTTCAGGTCGATCAGGGTCGACAGGAAGCCGCCTTGACGCAGCGTCTTCAGCAGGACGTTGAACGACACGTTGATAGCAGCAGGCTCTTGGCCCGCGCCGTAAATGACGCCCGGGACTTGCCCATCACGACGTGCCTGACGAGCGGCCCCCTTGCCTGTCCCCGTACGCGCAGTCGCGTTCAGCTCAATGGTCTTAGCCATTTGAAACTCCGTAAATTGAGGGGCCTTCCTCCAAGGGTGTAAGGCCCGATGAAGCTCTGCCCCTAACGCAAACAGCGTGGAAAGGAAAGGGTCAGGCCCAGTCGCCCTCAAAGTTTTTGGGCACGAGCAGCACATCGCGGTTCAAATCGCGCACATCGCGCTTGCCAACCAGCGCCATGGTCACGTCCAACTCACGTCGGATGATATCTAGCGCCATGGTAACACCTTCTTCGCCATAGGCACCTAGGCCGTAAATATACGAGCGGCCGATCATCGTGGCCTTTGCCCCCAGCGCCAGCGCCTTCAGCACGTCCTGACCCGAACGAATGCCCGAATCGAGCCAGACCTCCGTGCGATCGCCAACGGCGCGCACGATCGAGGGCAGGATGCGGATGGACGACAGCGCGCCATCCAATTGCCGCCCGCCGTGGTTCGACACCACAATCGCATCGGCACCGGCATCGGCGGCCATCACGGCATCCTCGGCATCCAAAATGCCCTTCAGGATCAGCTTGCCGCCCCATTTTTCGCGGATGCGGGCGATCTTGCCCCAGTCCAATTGCGGGTCGAATTGCTCCGCCGTCCAGGACGACAGCGACGACAGATTGCCGACCGAGGGCGCATGCCCGACGATATTGCGGAAGGTGCGCCGCTGGGTTTTCGCCATTTGCGCACACCAGCGCCAGCGCAGCGCAAGGTCGGCCATCGTGCGCAGGGTCGGCTTTGGCGGCGTTGACAGGCCGTTTTTCAAATCCTTGTGGCGTTGGCCCAGAATTTGCAGATCCAGCGTCAACACCAGCGCCGAGACGCCCGCATTCTTGGCACGCTGGATGATATTATCGACGAACGCCTCGTCGCGCATGACATAGAGCTGGAACCAGAACGGCTCTTTGCTGTGCGCGCGCACATCCTCGATCGAACAGATCGACATGGTCGATAGCGTATAGGGCACACCGAATTTCGCGGCGGCGCGGGCGGCTTTGATCTCGCCATCTGCCGATTGCATGCCGGTCAGGCCAACAGGGCTGAGGGCCACGGGCATCGACACGTCGCGCCCCAGCATCGTGGTTTTCAGGCTGCGGTTCGACATATCGACCGCCACGCGCTGGCGCAGGCGGATATCGGCGAAATCGCTGGTATTGTCCTGAAAGGTCTGTTCGGTCCAACTGCCCGACTGGGTGTAATCATAGAACATCTTGGGCGCGCGACGTTTATAGACGCGGCGCAGATCCTCGATCGTGGTCATGACGGTCATGTTGAACTCCCAGATGAGGCGCGAATATTAGGCCCGGTGCGCGCCTGCGGCGAGATCGGCGACAAAGGACAGCACCTCGGAGACGGGTTTGCCGTCGGCAATCTGCGCCACAATGGCCGAGCCGATGACGCAGCCATCCGCGACACTTGCAATGCTTTCAGCCGCCTCGGGCGAGCGGATGCCGAAACCGACGATCACCGGCAGATCGGTGGCCGCTTTGATCCGTGCAACCTCGGGACCCACAGCGGCGGCGCTGGCGGCGGCGGTGCCGGTGATGCCATTGACCGAGACGTAATAGACAAAGCCCGATGTGTTTTGCAGCACCGTCGGCAGGCGCGCATTATCGGTGGTGGGCGTCGCCAAGCGGATGAAGTTGATATCGTAATCGCGGGCGGGGATGCACAGCTCGCTGTCTTCCTCGGGCGGCAGGTCGACGACGATCAGACCGTCGATGCCCGCCTCGCGCGCGTCGGACAGGAACCGCGTCACGCCGCGCGAATAGATCGGGTTGTAATAGCCCATCATCACGACGGGGGTCGTATTGTCGACCTTGCGCAGCGCGCGCACGATATCCAGTGTCTTTTCCAGCGTTTGGCCGCCGTCCAGCGCGCGTTGGCCCGCCGCCTGAATGGTCAGGCCATCGGCCATCGGATCGGTAAAGGGCATACCCAGTTCGATAATATCGACGCCAGCGGCGGGCAGGCCTTTCACGATCTCCAGCGATGTTTCATAATCGGGGTCGCCCGCCATCACGTAAGAGACAAAGGCCTTGCGCCCCTCGGCGCGAAGCTGGGCGAATTTGGCATCAATGCGCGACATAGCGATCCCCGATTAAGTTGGGTCTGGTTTGTGACAAGCGCGCCGAAATTGCAATGGGGAGTTGCCCGGATGAAGCTGTCATTCACCCTGACCGACGCGCCTGACGCCGCCATGCGTGATCGGTTGGGCGCGGCGCTGGCCGCCTTTAACGCGGGCGATGCCGGCCCGTCTGAAAAGCGCGATTTGGTGATTTTTGTGCAGGACGAGGCGGGTGTGCTGCGCGCAGGTCTGAACGGCTTTACCGCTTGGGGGTGGCTCTATACGCAATGGCTGTGGGTGGACGAGGCCGCGCGCGGGCAGGGCATGGCGCGCCGCCTGCTGGACATGGCCGAGGCCGAGGCGCGGGCGCGCGGCTGCCACGGCGCCTGGATCGATACGTTCAGCCCGCATGCGCTGCACGTCTACCAGCGCGCGGGCTATGCGGTCTTTGGGGTGCTGCCCGATTTTCCACCGGGCCGCGCGCGGTCGTTCTTGCAAAAAAGCCTTTAGGGCGCCAGGCGACCGCCTGTCAGCGGCTGCGGCGCGCCGGTGGTGGTCGGAAAGCTAATCGGCAACCCGCGCAGCACTCGCACGGCAAGGAAAGCAAAGCATTCCGCCTCGACCGCATCGCCGCGCCAGCCCAGATCCTCGGCGGGGCGGGCGGTGACGCGGGCGCGTTCCTCGATCATGCGCATCAGCGTCGGATTATGCCGCCCGCCGCCCGAGACGAATATGTTTGAGGGCCGATGCGGCAGCATATCCAGTGCGCGGCCAACGGCACCGGCGGTAAAAGCGGTCAGGGTCGCCGCGCCATCTTCCAAGGACAGGCCCTTGGCCATATCGGCGGTAAAGTCAAAGCGATCCAGCGATTTGGGATAGGCTTTGGACAGGTAGGGATGCTGCAGCAGCGCGCTCAGACGATCTTCGTCGACGTGGCCCGCCGCGCCTAGCGCGCCGCCAACATCCATATCGCCCGCGCCGTGCAGCTTGACCCAGTCATTCAGCGGCGCATTCGCGGGGCCTGTGTCGAAACCGATGACCTGATCCGCGCCATCCGTCCAAGTGACATTGGCAACGCCGCCAAGGTTCAGGATCGCCGCCTCATCGCGGGTATCAGCCCCGCGCAGCAGGGCGGCGTGATAGGCACAGGCCAGCGGCGCGCCTTGGCCGCCGAACTCCATGTCGCGGCTGCGGAAGTCATAGGCGACGCGCGTGCCGGTGATCTGCGCCATCAGCGCACCATTCCCGAGTTGCCGCGTCTGGCCAATGCGATCCGGCGTCGGCGCGCGGTGCAGCACAGATTGGCCGTGAAAGCCGATGATACCAATATCGGACATCTCCAGACCCGCCGATGTGACCAAATCCATGACCGCCTGCGACTGGGCGCGGGTCAGGACATCCTCGGCCTCGGCAAAGATCGCGGGCTCCGGCCCCTCGAAATTCCAGACGCGCGCGGCGGCCAGCGTTTCTTCCAGCAGATCACGGGTCGCGCGGGGATAGGGGGCGAGGGTATAGCGGCCGAATTCCGAGATCGTCTCCCCATCGGTGCGCAGCAGTGCCACGTCGATATTACCGTCCAGCACGGTGCCGGTCATCAAGCCGACGGACCAGATTGCCTCAGCCATTGATCAGATCTCCTACCTCTTGGCGCAGCGCGAAAATGCCGCTGTCGAAATGGCGCGTCGGGTGGACGCGGTTGGTCAGCAGCGTCCAGGCATGGCCGCGCGCGAAATCGACCCACAGGCCGGTGCCGGTAAAGCCGGTGTGCCCGATGGTGTCCTCGCTGCATTTGCCGCCGCCCGACCAGCCCTCAAACGGCTTTTCCCAGCCATGGGTGCGGTGGCCGGTCACGGTCTGCCGCATCAGGCGCACATCGGCGTCATCTTCGCGGGAGAGGAGATCGGCGGCAAAGCCCAGCACTGCATCAGCCGTGCCGAACAGGCCCGCATGGCCCGATCCTTGCAGCGCCCAGCAGTTTTCGTCATGCACTTCGCCAACCAGAATGCGCTGGCGCAAGGTGCAATATTCGGTCGCGGCGGCATGGCTCGGGTCCGCAGAAAAGGCAAAGCCGGGGCCTGCATCCATCTGCCGGATCGTCTTACCCGCCAGCCGTTCCAGCGCGATGCCCAGCAGGATGTAGTTGATATCGGAATAGACCGGCGCCTCGAGCCGTCGCCATTCGCGTTGCAGCACAAAGGCGCGCAGGCGCTGCGGGTCATCGCCGTAAGTATAGATCGGCTCGACCGCTGGAAACGCCGTGGCATGGCCAAGGCAGTCGCGAAAGGTGACCTGACGCTCCCAACATTTGGGGTCGTATTGACGGAAATCGGGAATGACCGAGGTGATCGGCGCATCGAGGTCGATCTTGCCCTGCACCGCCAGTTGCAAAATGCGCGCGGTGGTAAAGATCACCTTGGACACGGATGCAAGGTCGAACCATGTGCCCGTCGTCATCGGCCGCGCCTCCGGCACGGTCTGGGCGTGACCCACGGCGCGGAAATGGCGGGTGCCGTCACGGGTCACAAGGCCGAGCACCGCCCCCGGAATGCGACCTGTGTTAATGTGCTGTTCAACGGCGGCAAAAGCCTGATCGAATGGTGTCATACTTCACTTCTCGACATGTGATCGGGGCCGTGCTGCACCCATCTGGGCGCGGCAGGCTCGTATCCTTTGGGCCGGACCAGCGAGGGGATCTCGGTGGTGTTCAGCGCGAAATCCTGATGGCGGCGGTGCGTCGATGGCACGGCAGCGATCAAGTGCTGGGTATAGCTGTGCTGCGGATTTGACAGCACGCTTTTGGCGGCGCCAACCTCGACCATCTGGCCCGCGAACATGACGGCGACACGGTGGACGATGCGTTCGATCACCGCCATATCATGCGAGACGAACAGATAGGCGAGGCCGAATTCCTGTTGCAGATCCACCAGCAATTCCAGCACCTTGGCCTGCACGGATACATCCAGCGCCGACACCGCCTCGTCCAGCACCAGCACTTTGGGGTTCAACATCAGCGCCCGCGCAATACAGATGCGCTGGCGCTGCCCGCCAGAGAACTGGTGTGGATAGCGGGTCAGGCTATCTTCGGGCAGGCCGACGCGGGCAATCAGCCGCTGCATCTGCGCGCGATCGGCATCGCTTAGGGTCTTGTTGCGGGCGATGACAGGTTCCGCCAGAATTTCCGCCACTTTCAGACGCGGGTTCAGCGAGGCATTGGGGTTTTGGAACACCATCTGCACCGCGCCATCCGCGTTGCCGCGCACTTCGCCGCGCAACACCGGCACAAGGTTCAAGATCGCGCGGGCGGTGGTGGATTTGCCCGAGCCGCTTTCGCCGACAATGCCCAATGTCTCGCCGCGGCGCAGGGTAAAGCCGATCCCCTCGACCGCATGGACCGCGCCCGCGCTGCGGCGCAAAAAGCCGCCCGAGACCGGAAAGCGCACGGTCAGCCCATCCACATCCAGCAGCACGGGCGCGGCCGCGTCATTGTCATGCCTGACGGCATCGCCGCCCGCGAAATGCGGCACGGCGCGCAGCAGATGCTGGGTATAGGGATGCTGCGGCGCGTCCAAAATCTGATCCAGCGCGCCATATTCCACCGCAACGCCGTTCTGCATCACCATCACCTTATCCGCGATGGCGGCGACAAGGCCGATGTCATGGGTGATGAAAATCATCCCCATACCCGAGGCGCGCCCCAGCTCGGCCAGCAGGGCCATGACTTGGGCCTGCGTCGTCACATCCAGCGCGGTTGTCGGCTCGTCCGCGATCAGTAGGCGCGGGTTGCAAGCCAGCGTCATTGCGATCATCACGCGTTGCAGCATCCCGCCCGACAGCTGATGCGGAAAGTTGCGCAGCCGCCGCGCCGCATCGGGAATGCGCACGCGCTCCAGCGCTTTTTGCGCCGCTGCCATCGCCGCTGCGCCATGCAAGGCGTGGTGCAGACGAAAGGCCTCGGCCACCTGTTCGCCGATGGTCAGCACGGGGTTCAGCGAGGTCATCGGCTCTTGAAAGATCATGCCGATTTCCGCGCCGCGCAATGTCTCCATCACGCTTTCGGGGGCGGTGGCGATATCAACCTGGCTTCCGTCGCGGCGGGTGAAGTCAATCGCGCCGCCCAGCACTTGACCGCCTGCAAAATCCACCAGCCGGTTCACCGCGCTGCAGGTGACCGATTTGCCCGATCCGCTTTCGCCGACAATCGCCAGCACCTCGCCTGCGGCAAGGTCGAAACTGACGCCGCGCACAACCTCGGTCACGGATTTGCGGCCAAAGCCGACCCGCAGGTCTTTCACTGAAAGCAGGGTCATGCCGTCCGCTCCTGCGCGCGCGGGTCAAGGATATCGCGGAGCGCATCCCCCAAAAGGTTAAATCCAAGGATGATCAGCATGATCGTCAGCGCCGGAAAAGCCATCATCCACGGTGCCATCTCCATCATATTGCGGCTTTCCGACAGCATCAGCCCCAGGCTGGGGGCGGGGGGCTGCACGCCAAGGCCTAGGAACGAGAGGCCCGCCTCGGTCAGAAAGGACCACGCCAGCGCCAGCGTCACCTGCACCGTCAAAGGCGCGATCAGGTTCAGCATCAGGTGGCGGCGCAGGATATAGCTGCGGGACGAGCCAAAGGTGCGCGCCGCATCGACAAAATCGCGCGATTTCAGTGACAAGGCAGGGCCGCGCACCACGCGGGTAAAGATCGGCATATAGACCAGCGCAATGGCAAAGATCGACGTCCACAGCCCCGCGCCCAGCACGGTGATGATCAGCATCGCCAGCAGGATCGACGGAAAGGCCAGCAGCACATCCATGCCGCGCATAATGCCGCCATCGGTATTGCCGCCAAACCATGCGGCCAGCAGCCCCAGCACCGTGCCGATCACCGCCGCAATCGCGACAGAGGCAAAGGCGACGATAAAGCTTTGTCCCACTGCCATCATCAACCGGCTAAGGACATCGCGCCCGAATAGATCGGTGCCCATCAGGTAGGTGCCATTTGGCGCGCGCATCCGATCAATGCGGAATTGCTGCAAGGGATCATGCGGTGTCAGGCCCGTCAGGCCCATGACCGCCAGCACCAAAAACACCAGCACGATCAGCCCGCCGATACGGCCGCTGGGGTGTTGCCAGATACGTTTTAGCATATCAGCGCCCCTCCAGCCGGATGCGGGGATCTAGTGCGACATAAAGCAGATCGACCAGCAAATTTACCACCAGAAAGTTCAGCGCGATGAACAGGATAGATCCCTGTACCATCGCATAGTCACGTTGCCCGATTGCCTCCAGCACCACACGTCCAAGGCCGGGCAGGGCAAAGATCTGCTCAACAATCACCGCGCCGCCCAGCAGATAGCCGAACTCGACCCCGCTGAGGGTCACAACAGGAATCAGTGCATTGCGCAGCGCGTGTTTCCAGATCACGTTGCGCCGCTTGACGCCCTTGGCGCGGGCGGTGCGGACGTAATCCTCGCCCAAAACATCC
Organism: Ketogulonicigenium vulgare WSH-001; assembly: GCF_000223375.1. Classification (NCBI taxonomy): domain Bacteria; kingdom Pseudomonadati; phylum Pseudomonadota; class Alphaproteobacteria; order Rhodobacterales; family Roseobacteraceae; genus Ketogulonicigenium; species Ketogulonicigenium vulgare. The sequence goes on from NC_017384.1 coordinate 313,362, forward strand.
AGCATGGACGAGCGCGAAATCCGCGTGACCGAAGCGGCAAATGAAAACCCAAGGATCAGCGCAGGCAGCGAGAGCTGCGCCAGACTGCCCAGCGGGTCATCCAAAAACCTGACCGGCCGCCCCATGACCGGCAGGATGCCAAAGCCTGCCGACAGGATATAGATAATCACAAGCCCGATGACGAAATTCGGCGTCGATTGCCCGATCATCGCCACGATGCGCAGGATGATGTCCGACAGTCGATCTTGGCGCGTGGCCGCGTAAATCCCCGCAGGCAGGCCGATGATCAGGGCGATCACCAGCGACATGACCGCCAGTTGCAGCGTCATCGGAAAGCGGTCGCCGATCACATCCAGCACCGGGCGACCAAAGGTCGTGGACAGGCCGAAATCGCCCTGCACCACGCCCCAGATCCACCGCCCGTATTGGACAAACCAATTCTGGTCGATGCCGAAATAGGCGGCCAGCGACGCGCGCTGGGCCGGTGTCAAAAGCCCCGATTCCGTTCCCAGCATCGCCGTGATCGCATCGCCGGGTATCAGGCGGATCGCGACGAAGACCAGGATCGAGACACCCAGCATGATCAGCGGGAAGGTGACCAGCCGGCGTAGGAAATATGTCATCGGGGCTTCTGCCTGATTAGTTCAAAGTAACGCTGGACAGCGAGAACAGCGAGCCCTGCGGCGTCGGCACAAAGCCCGTCACATTGTCGCGCAGCGCCGAATAGGCATAGGCGGTGTACAGCCAAACCCATGGCGCAGCCTCGGCCAGGTGGGCCTCGAACGCGGCGAAAATCTCGCGCCGGGCGTCCAGATCAGATTCCGCGCGACCCGCCTGCATCAGCTCGTCCAGTTCATCATCGATATAGCCCGCGACGCCCTGCAGGTTGCCTGCCTTTGTCCAATAGCGGTTATACATGGTGAACGGATCGGGCTGGCCGCCGTTCAGCGCGACCGCCATATCGAAATCACCCTTCAGCCAGGTGTCGACATAGACGCTCAGCTCCATCATCTTGATGTCGATGCTGATGCCGATCTCGGCCAGTTGCGACTGGATCACCTGCGCCTCGGATGCGGCGGTGGGCGGCTCGCCGGTGGCAACGACGACGGTTGTCGAGAAACCATCGGCAAAGCCCGCCTCGGCCATCAGGGCACGGGCCTGTTCGATATCCTGTTCATAGCAGAACAAATTGGCGGGATCGGTGCGATAGGCGGGCATGGTGAGGGGCCCAGTGACGCTGCCTTCGCCGATCATGGCGGTGTCCAGCACGTCCTGGCGGTCGATGGCGCAGGAAATCGCCTGACGCACGGCCAGATTATCAAACGGGGGGCGCGAGGCATTCAGTTGCAGCACATGATACGACAATTGCGGCGTGCGGTTCAGGGTCAGACCCGCTTGGCTGGGCACCAGCGTCGCGATCAGCGGATCGTTCAGCAGCGCGAAATCCGTCTGTCCCGCGCGCAGCGAGGCAAGGATCGCGGATTCGTCAGGCAGCACCGAAATCTCTATCCCGTCATAGCTGACATCGCCGCCCGCCCAATGTTCATTGACGCCAAGGCTGGCGCGGCTGTTCGGCTCCCACGCGGTCAAGGTGAACGGGCCCGAACCCACGACCGACGTGCCGACCGAGCCATCGGCGATCGCCGCCGCTGGCACGATCGAGGCATTGGCCGATGACATCGCCGTCAGCAGCGGCACATCGGCCAGCGACAGGTTGAACACCACGGTCAGATCGTCGGGTGTGTCGATGCTGGCAATGGCGCCGAAATTCGCGCGCGCCGAGGCGCCGGTTGCCTCGTCCAAAATCCGCTCGAACGTGGCTTTGACGTCGGCCGCGGTGACCTGCGTCCCGTCCGAAAATTTCGCATCCGGGTCAAGTTTGAAGGTCAGCGTCTGGGAATCATTGGTGAATTCCCAGCTTTCGGCAATAGCGCTTACGATGTTCAGATCGGCGTCAAGGCGCACCAGCGGCTCGTAGACCAGCTCCATTAGGCGCAGCGACGGGAAGGCGGTTTGCTTGTGCGGGTCGATGCCGGTCGCATCCTGCGCCCAGGCAAAACGCAGCACTTCGGCGCTGGCAGGCATGGCGGCCAAGGCGCCGCAGGCGGCCAGTGCAAGGCCGGACAGACGCGTAGCGTTCAAAAATGTCATTATGGGTCCCCTCCGCGGACAGTTGGGCAGGGGCCGATGTTAGACTCGGCGCCCGTGAATGCCTGCGCCAAGTTTGGCACAGGCCGCAGGCGTCGTCACGGGGTCAGTTCGCCCAGTTACGCTTGCGCGTGGTGCGGCCGATGCCGGGGTTCATCGTATTGGTCGGGTCAAGGCTGCGATAGAAATCCACCAGTGCGGGTTTCGCATCATAAAGATGCCCGACGTTATGTTCGGACGGGAATTCAACGCCCCGCGCCGCCAGATGCGCGATAATATCCGCCTCGACCTTGTGCCAGTCCCAGCCCTTTTTGATCGCGTAATCATAGTGGAACACCATGCACAGGAAGTGACCGGCGGCCATCGTCATCTCGATCGCGGGGCGCACCTCGACGGGCAGATCCTCGCGCCAGTCGTCAATGTTGCGGGGCAGGGCCATGTCCAGCGAGACAAGGTTATCCAGCCTTTTGTGATGCACAGCGCGATAGCGGACCGACGATCCCGCGACCGCATAGCGGTGACGAAAGGCGGCGTCAGCCTCGTCATCCGTGCATTCAAAGAAATCGCCGGTGGCATTCGGGAAACGGGCGGCAAGCCAAGCGCGGGCCTCGTCAATGCCGGTGCCATCCATGCGCAGCAGGATGTGGTGTTCGTATTTGGCGGCGAAGTCGTTCATCCGCTTGGGCAGGTGGTTCGGCAGGATACCCATCAGCCCGTTCAGCATCACATCTGACAGATTATCGCCCAGTCCGATGCGTTTTGTGAACGCGTCAAAGCCTGATTTCAGGCGATAAAGCGTGCTCATCCGCTCGGTCCCTGCGTATTTCAGCGCGAGGAAAATGTCCTTGCCGTATTTCACCGCTAGCTCATAGGCGTCGCGGCGGATGTATTCGCCTGCGACCGGCTGCGTCTGGAATGCGGTCAGCACGGCGCGGCGCAGATCCGAGAGTTCATTGGAATCGTTCGATCCGATGTAGAACACTTTGCTGGGGCCGCCCGAGGGGAAAGTGTCCAGCCGCACCGCAAAGACACACAGCTTGCCTGCGCTGCCCGACGCCTCGTCCAGCAGGCGCGGGTCGTTGTTGTAGCGCGCAGGCGTCGGCGCATCCAAATCGCGGACGATCTGCGCATAATCGGGGTCCGAGGCGCGCTTGCCCGCGTCGAACAGCACATCGGTCGCATCGTAATCGCCCGCATCCAGCCGCGCGAGGATCGTCTCGGCCGCCTCGCCAAGGGTGATGTCGAGGTGGTTGACCAGTTCAGCGCGGCCATCCGCTGTCACCCGCGCATAAAGCGCCAGCTGCGTATAGGCCGGCCCGCGCCGGATCAGCGCGCCGCCCGAATTGTTGCACACGCCGCCCACGACAGTCGCGCCGACGCTGGTCGATCCGATCACCGAATGCGGCGCGCGGCCAAGGGGGCGGATGGTCTTTTCCAACTGGTGCAGCGTCGCGCCGGGCAGGCACAGCACCTGTTTGCCGCCGTCGATCAGGTCGATGCGGTTCATGCGCATCCCGCTGATGACGACAACTTCGCGGTCATATTGATTGTCAAACGGGGTCGAGCCGCCGTTCAGCCCGGTATTGGCGGCCTGCATAATGACAATACGGCCCGATTCCACGCACAGCTTGAACACCTGCCATTGCTGCAACAGCGATCCAGGCTGCACCACCGCAATCGCCGGGCCGTCGCCGAACCGATATCCGGTGGTGAAGCGCGCCATTTTTGCGGGGGCGGTCTGCACGAATTCGGCCCCGACGATTTTGGTCAGGCGGGAGATCAGCTCGGCTGCGGCGATATCGGTCATAATGGGCCTGCGTCATGGTAAATTACCTTGACTGGCTAGGGCAGCCGCGCCCCCCGTTCAAGGGGGAAAGCTATGCTACGCGCTTTAGAACCATTGCCCCGGCTCCATCAGCCCAAGGCTGAGGAGCTGCTGCGAGTTCCATGTGAATGGTACCGAATTGTGCCACATGAAACTTTTGATATCAAAGCGCGAGCCGGGATTGCGCCGCAATGCCCGCGCTGTGCGGAACGAGGCCATGACCGCCGTTGGGCTGTGGTGCCAGGGGCAGGCATAGGTGTTGTATTCTGGGATATTCAGCCGGTGATCGGGCAACAATTGTAGCCCGCGCTTATTGCGGAAAATACTGACACGGTCGATGCGGCGATAGCGGGGCAGGACATATTCCTCGAACCGCCAGCGCAGGCCACCAAAGAAATCCAACTGCCGTTCTTCATAGTTGTTTTCCTTGTCCTTGCGTCCCAGCGCATAATAGCCGGTGCGGTCGATATAGGCATCCGACAGGCTGATACCGCTGTCGGTGCGCTGCAGGTCGCCCGGATATAGGTCGATCACATAGGTCAGCACGCTGTCGCGGCGTTCTTCGGCACAAAAGGTCGTCAATTCGGCGATCGTGCGATGTTCGCTAAAGGCATGGAACAAATATTCGGCATTATAGCTATAGTAGAACCAAACCTTTTCAGGCGCCGCATCCAGCAGCCGGTTTACGGCCAGCGGCAACCCGTTTTCCGTGAACACATCATATTCGATGTAATGCACCAGATCCGACAGTTCGGGGGCGATGACAAAGGATTTATGGCCGAAAACAATCAATACCTTAGGCCCGCGGGCAAGGTGATGGCTGATCGTGCTGTCGATCTCGATATTATCGTCGGCATAGATGATGCCGATGGGGCCTTTGGCCAATACGGCGCTGGCCCCGGTAAGAAAGTGATCGACGCTGGCGTAGCGCATGGCTGACCTTTGCTGCAACTTTAGATTGCTTGAACAAGTGATCGCCCAAAGGCCAAAGCATTGCAAGTGTAGCGCTTGCAGATTATGGCAGGACTTTAGCACGAATTCAGGGGTAGAAACGGGCCCTTGATACGAACGATCAAGCGCGGGAAGGCCCTGTGATGGACAACCAAGCCGAGAAAACCAAAAAGCTGTTCATCAAGACCTATGGCTGTCAGATGAACGTCTATGACAGCGAGCGCATGGCAGAAACGCTGGGCGCGCAGGGCTATGTCACCACAGATAACGCCGAAGAGGCGGATATGGTGCTGCTGAACACCTGTCACATCCGCGAAAAGGCGGCTGAAAAGGTCTATTCCGATCTGGGCCGCCTGAAGCCGTTGAAAGAGGCAAACCCTCAACTGAAGATCGGTGTCGCAGGCTGCGTCGCGCAGGCCGAAGGCGCCGAGATCATGCGCCGGATGCCTTTGGTCGATCTGGTCGTCGGCCCGCAAAGCTATCACAATCTGCCCGCGATGGAGGCCCGCGTTCAATCGGGCCGCCGCGCCGTCGATACGGATTTCGAGGTTGATAAGTTCACGCAACTCAAGGCGCGTCCGCGCGCCCAGCGCGGCCCGACCGCTTTCCTGACCGTGCAAGAGGGCTGCGATAAATTCTGCGCCTTCTGTGTGGTCCCCTATACGCGCGGCTCCGAAGTCAGCCGCCCCGCCGATAAGATCATCGCCGAGGCGCAGGGTCTGGTCGAGGCCGGTGTGCGCGAGATTACACTGCTGGGCCAGAATGTGAACGCATGGCACGGGCAGGGCGCCGAGGGGCTGGGCGATCTGGTGCGCCGCCTTGCGCGGATCGACGGGCTGGCCCGTATCCGCTATACGACTTCGCACCCCAATGACATGGCCGATGATCTGATCGCCGCCCATGCCGAGGAAGAAAAGCTGATGCCCTATCTGCACCTGCCGGTGCAATCGGGATCGGATCGCATCCTAAAGGCGATGAACCGCAAACATACGGCGGAACAATATCTGCGCCTGATCGAACGCATCCGCGCTGCACGCCCCGATATCGTGCTGTCGTCGGATTTCATCGTCGGCTTTCCGGGCGAGACGGATCAGGATTTCGAAGATACGCTGCAGCTTTGTGCAGAAGTCGGCTTTGGCGCCTCGTTCAGCTTCAAATATTCGGCACGCCCCGGCACGCCCGCCGCTGAAAAGCCCGAGCTGCCGCCCGCACTGCTCGACGCGCGGTTGCAGCGTCTGCAGGCGCAGATCATCGCGCAGCAAAACGCCTCGCTGGCCAGTATGGTGGGTCGGACGATCCCTGTTTTGTTCGAAAAGAAAGGCCGGATGCCCGGTCAACTGATCGGCAAATCCGGTTACCTGCATGCCGTTCACGCCGATGCGCCCGAAAGCGATATCGCTGAAATCCGCATGGTCGAGATTATGGCGACCAGCACCAATTCGCTTGCCGGCCGTCTGGCCACCTAAACACGAGGCTTGCGCGATGCAGCATCAGGGGGCAAAACACCCCTATGGTGTTGCAATTTCCGCTATGGCCACAAAGGAGCACTGATTGTCACTGACGCCGCAGCCGCCCGGGCCGCATCAGCCCGATACGGGCGAGACGATCCTTGAATTCCCTGACAACTATCTGCTTATCGACCTGTGCGGTCAGCATGACCGCCATCTGGCCCTGATCGAAGATCGCCTGTCGGTGCAGATCCTGCGCCGCGGCAATCAGCTGTCGGTCGTGGGCGAGCCTGATGACCGCACCCGCGCTTGCGACGTCCTTGAGGCGCTGTACCAGCGGCTTGAGGCGGGTAAGGGTCTGGAAACCGCCGACATTGATCGCGAGATCCGCATGGGCAGCCCCGCCCAGCCCGAAGTGCAGCGCGATGCGCCTGCAGCGCCCCTTGGCGGCCCGCGTCCCTCGCTTGATGCGCCGGTCGAGATCCGCACCCGCCGCAAAACGGTCGAGCCGCGCACCGAGGCGCAAAAGACCTATGTCCGCAATCTGATGGACAACGAGTTGGCCTTTGGCATCGGCCCTGCGGGCACCGGCAAGACCTATCTGGCGGTTGCCGTTGGCGTGTCGATGTTCCTTGGCGGCCATGTCGACCGCATCATCCTGTCGCGCCCCGCTGTCGAGGCGGGCGAGCGTCTGGGCTTTTTGCCGGGCGACGCCAAGGAAAAGATCGACCCCTATATGCAGCCGCTTTATGACGCGCTGAACGACTTCCTGCCCGGCAAGCAGGTGCAAAAGATGATGGAGGAAAAGGTGATCGAGATCGCGCCTTTGGCCTTCATGCGCGGACGCACCTTGTCGAATGCTTTTGTCGTGCTGGACGAGGCGCAAAACGCCACATCCATGCAGATGAAGATGTTCCTGACCCGTCTGGGCGAGGGGTCGCGCATGGTGATCACGGGCGACCGCACGCAGGTCGACCTGCCGCGCGGCGTGACCTCGGGCCTCTCCGAGGCCGAGCGTCTGCTGAAGGGCATCAAGCGGATCAGCTTTAACTATTTCACCGCGCAGGATGTGGTGCGTCACCCGCTGGTGGCGCGGATCATCGCCGCCTATGAGGCGGATGACGAAAGGAATGCCGCGCGATGAACGTCGATTGCCTGATCGAGGAAACGCGTTGGCATGCCGTCGATCTGGATGCTTTGGCGGTCAAGGCGGCGGCGGGCGTTGCCGCCCGCCTGCAACTGCCGGCGGATCTAGAGATCAGCCTGCTCGCGTGCAACGACGCGCGCATCGCAGAACTCAACGCCGATTTTCGCGGCAAGCCAAAGCCCACGAATGTGCTCTCTTGGCCGTCCGAGGAACGCGGCGCGCGCACCGCCGGCGATATGCCGATGCTGCCGCAAGCGGGCGATGACCCCGAGATCGGCGATATCGCCATCGCCTTTGAAACCTGCGCCCGCGAGGCGGATGAGGGCGGCAAAGCGCTGGATGTGCATGTGACGCATCTTTTGGTGCATGGCTGCCTGCATTTGCTGGGATTTGATCACGAACGCGACGAAGATGCTGCGCTGATGGAAGGTCTGGAAACAGAAATCCTTGGCAAAATGGGCATCGCTGACCCATATTCGGATCACAACTAATTTTTCGGACGGGTGAAACCCCCGTCCCCCATCGGTTTCAGGAAGGAGACCATGTCAGACGCGAGCAATCAGCCCCCGTCAACCCAGAACGGGTTGCACGAGGAGCAAGGCGAGGCTGCCTCTAACGAGGGGCAAAGTCGTGGCGGCTTTCTGAGCCGTATCTTTGATGCCCTAAACCCGCAGGACAGCGTCAAAACCGCCGAGGCCATTGGGCCCGTGCTGGGTATTGGCAATCTGCGCCGCCTCGAGGTCGAGGATGTCGCAACCCCGAAAGCCGAAATCGTCGCGCTGCCGGTTGACAGCAGCTTTGACTTTCTGGTCGAGACGTTCCGCGAAACCGGGATGAGCCGCATTCCTGTCTACGAGGGAACGCTGGATACGCCCCTTGGCATGGTCAACCTGAAGGATCTGGCGCTGAAATTCGGCTTTGGCGCGGATGTGACAGGCTTTGATCTGCGCGGCATTTTGCGCCCCGTGCTGTATGTGCCCCCGTCGATGCCGCTTGGCGCGCTTTTGGCCAAAATGCAGGCCGAACGCATCCATATGGCACTCGTGATCGACGAATACGGCGGCACCGACGGATTGCTGACCATCGAAGACCTGATCGAAACCGTCGTCGGCGAGATCGAGGACGAGCATGACATCGAAGAGCTGGACGATCTGACGCAGGAATCCCCGCTGGTCTGGGAGGCCGATGCCACGGTCTCGCTGCAAAATTTTGCCGCGCAATCGGGCTTTGATCTGACCGCCGATGACGGCATCGACGAAGAAGAGGTCGAGACCCTTGGCGGTCTTGCCTTTATGCTGTCGGGCGATGTGCCCGAAACCGGCGAGATTATCGCACATCCCGCAGGCGCAAGTTTCGAGGTGCTCGATGCCGATAATCGCCGCATCAAACGTCTGCGGATCAATCTGCCCGAGGCCGTTCCGGAATAAATGAAGCGTTTGAAATTAGATCGCGGCCGCGCCATGCGCGCGGTCGCATGGATGGCTCTGGGGGCGCTTGCCGGTTTTGGCATAGCGCCCTTTGGTCTTTGGCCGCTGACCATTCTGGCGCTGGCGATTTTCTTTGCCAAAGCAGGCAGCGGCTTTCGCAGGTTCTGGCTGTTTGGCTTTGGCTATTTCGCGCTGACCCTGTGGTGGATTGTCGAGCCGTTCTTGGTCGATATCGCCCGACACGGCGCACTGGCGCCCTTTGGCCTGTTCGCAATGTGCGGCGGCATGGCATTGTTTTGGGGCCTTGGCGGCTGGCTGATGCGCCGCCTGCACCTGTCCGGCCCTTTTGCCGCGGCCGCGGTGATCGCGCTGGCGGAACTCGTGCGCGCGCGGATTTTTACCGGCTTTCCGTGGGCGATGCCGGGCGAGATCTGGATCGACACGCCCATCGCGCAATATGGGGCGTGGGGCGGGCCGCTGGGGCTGACGTTCCTCACACTTGGTCTTGCGGCGGCGCTGGCGTGGCTGGGCCCGCGCGCCCGCACGATGGCGGTGCCGGGCGGGATCGCGGCGCTGTGGGCCGCATCGCTTGCGCTATTCCCCGCGCTGCCTGATCCGACCGGCGGGCCGCTGGTGCGCATGGTACAGCCCAATATTGCACAGGCCGATAAATGGCGGCCCGAGACGGTCGAGACTCTGATCCCGCTGATGCGCGATCTGTCGGTGGGCGGTGCGACGCCCGATCTGGTCGTCTGGCCCGAATCCGCAACGCCATGGCTGCTCGAGGATGCGCGCGGCCTGTTCGAGGCGATTGCCGAGGAATCCGGCGCCCCACTGATGGTGGGGGCGGTGTCCTTGCGCGGCGAGGAATTCTTTAATTCGCTGGCATTGGTCGAGCCTGATGTGCCGCTGCAGGTCTATGACAAAGTGCATCTGGTGCCCTTTGGCGAATATATCCCGTTCGGCGAGACGCTCTCGCAATGGGGCATCAGCGGTTTTGCCGCCCGTGATGGGGCGGGTTTCGATATCGGCACCGGGCCGGGGCGGCTGGATGTGCCGGGCATCGGCTGGGCGCAGGCGTTGATCTGCTATGAGGGCATCTTCGCCCCCGAGGTGCGCGCCGCCGTGAATGCCGCAGGCGCGCGCCCGCGTCTCATGGTGCTGGTGACCAATGATGCTTGGTTCGGCCGCTTTGCCGGTCCTTACCAGCATCTGGTGCAGGCGCGGATGCGCGCGATCGAGCTGGGCCTGCCGATGGTGCGGGTCGGAAATAACGGTGTCTCGGCGATGATTGATCCGCGCGGGCGGATGACGGCCAGCCTGCCGCTGGATCAGGCAGGGCGTTTGGATGCGCTGCTGCCGCAGGCCCTCGGTGCAACACCCTATGCACGCTTTGGTGATTGGCCCGCATTTGCGGCGATTTTTCTGCTTTTGGGCGCGCTTATCACCATCCGCGCGCGCAAACCGCATTGACCCCAGCGCGGGGCAGGCATAGGCCTGTCCCCAGCATCCCCCACAACGGCTTCCTGACGTGGCGGGTAAGATTGAAATGGAGCAATTTCTCATGGCCCGACAGGACTATATCTTCACTTCGGAATCGGTTTCCGAAGGGCATCCCGACAAGGTGTGCGACCGTATTTCGGACTCGGTGCTTGACGCCTTTATCGCCGAAGAGCCCGAGGCGCGCGTCGCCTGCGAGACCTTTGCCACCACCAACCGTGTGGTTATCGGCGGCGAGGTCGGCCTGTCCGACAAGGCACGCCTGCATGAATTCATGGACAAGGTCGAGGGCATCACCCGCGAGGCGATCCGCGACATCGGCTACGAGCAGGACGAGTTCCACCACGCCACCGTCGAGGTGACGAACCTGCTGCACGAGCAGTCCGCCCATATCGCCCAAGGCGTCAATGCGCGTGACAATAAGGACGAGGGTGCAGGCGATCAGGGCATTATGTTCGGTTACGCCACCACCGAGACGCCCGAGCTGATGCCTGCGCCGATCCAATACGCCCATGCGATCCTGCGCCGTCTGGCCGAGGCGCGCAAATCCGGCGCCGCGCCGCTGCTGCGCCCCGATGCAAAGTCGCAAATCTCGCTGCGCTATGCGGGCGGCAAACCGGTCGAGGTGACCTCGATCGTGCTGTCCACCCAGCATGCCAGCGCGGCGCAAAGCTCGGATGATATCCGCGCGATTGTCGAGCCTTATATCACCGAAGTCCTGCCCGAGGGCTGGCTGACGGATAAAACCGAATGGTGGGTGAACCCCACGGGCACCTTTGTCATTGGTGGCCCCGATGGCGATGCGGGCCTGACCGGGCGCAAGATCATTGTCGATACCTATGGCGGTGCGGCCCCCCATGGCGGCGGCGCGTTCTCGGGCAAGGACCCGACAAAGGTTGACCGCTCGGCCGCCTATGCCGCGCGTTATCTGGCGAAAAACGTGGTGGCGGCGGGCCTTGCCGAACGCTGCCTGATCCAAGTGTCCTATGCTATTGGTGTGGCCAAACCCCTGTCGATCTATGTCGACACCTATGGCACGGGCGAGGTGGACGATGCCGCGATCGAAAAGGCGCTGGGCCAAGTTATGGACCTGTCGCCGCGCGGTATTCGCAACCACCTGCAACTGAACCGCCCGATCTATGCGCGCACCTCGGCCTATGGCCACTTTGGTCGCGCGCCGGATGCGGATGGCGGATTTAGCTGGGAACGCACCGATCTGATCGACGCGCTGAAGCGCAGCGTCTAAGATGATAAGGCCCCGGTGTTCCGGGGCCTTACTTTTATCCAACGATCGAGACCACTGATGCGCCTGACCCTGACAGCTTTACTTGCCCTTGTTTTTCTTGCCGGTTGTGGCGGCGGCTCGATGGCCAGCTATGGCGGCACGACCACGGTCAGGGGTGTCGGGCAGAATGATCTTTTGAAACTACGCGCAGGCCCCAGCCTTGAATATGCCGTGATTCTGGGCCTGCCTGACGGCACGCGCCTGCGCCGTCAGGATTGTGTCACGGAGCTGGGGCAGCGGTGGTGCCGCGTCAGCCTGGCGGCGGCACCCGGTATTCACGGCTATGTCTCGGCCGATTACCTGACCGCCAACTAATTACAGCCCTAACCTGTCGCGCAGCGCGAACCACGTCATCGCCAGCGTCAACAGCGGCGCGCGAAACGCCGTGCCGCCCGGAAAGGGCGTCACGGGCAGCGCGCCCATCACGTCGAACTTGCCCGCTTGGCCCAGCACTGCCTCGGCCATGACGCGGCCTGCCATACCGGCCAGCGCGACGCCGTGGCCCGAATAGCCCGAGGCGGACAGGATATTGGGCGCCACCCGCGCCACATAGGGCAGGCGCGACATGGTGATCGCCAATGTGCCACCCCAGACATGGCTGATTTTTACGCTCTGCAGTTGCGGGAACAGCGACAACATCCGCGCTTGCAGCGCCGTTCCGATATCCTTGGGGTAGCCGATGGAATAGCTTTCACGCCCGCCAAACAGGAAACGGCCATCCTCGGACATGCGATAGTAATTCACCACGAATTTGCTGTCCGCAACCGCGATATCCTCGGCCAGAACCTGGGCCGCCAGATCACCCAAGGGTTCGGTCGCGCCGATGAAACTGTTGATTGGCATGACGCGGGCGGGGACTTTGGGCACGATATCGGTCAGATAACCATTGCCCGCCGTGATGACCCAATCGGCGGTGACGCTGCCGTTTGGGGTATGGACGGTCGCGGGCTGGCCTTGGTCGATGCGGATCGCTTCGGACTTTTCAAAGATCACCGCGCCCGCTTGCTCGGCGCTCGCGGCCAGCGCCAGCGCATAGCGCAGCGGATGGACATGTCCCGCGCCGCGGTCGATCTGGCCCGCGACATAAGACTCCGTTTTCACCAGCGCCCGGATGCCGTCCTTGTCCAGCGAGGTGATCTTGTCATAGCCATAGCGGTCGCGCAGGAAATCAGCCTCGGCGCGCATCTCGCGCCCCTCGGTCGCGGAATATTCGCCATGGGCGACGCCGGGGCGATAGCGGGCCTCGGGCGCGGTCACGCTGCAAAAATCGACCAGTTGGGATTTGGCGTCCTCGGCCACATCCCATAGCGCGCGGGCGCGGGTCGCGCCCAGCCGCTTTTCCAGCCAGATCTGGCCCTTGTTATAGCCCGAGCCAACCTGCCCGCCATTGCGGCCAGAGGCGCCAAAGCCGGGGCGGTGCGCGTCCAGCACGATGACCGACAGTCCCGCGGCCGCCAGCGTTTTAGCCGCCCAAAGACCGGTATAGCCCGCGCCGATCACGCAGGCATCAACCCGATGCGCGCCATGCAGCTGCGGGCGGGCAGGGGGAATGGTCGCGCTGGCTGTGTACCAGCTGGGCGGATACTCCCCCGGTTTGTCGTTGCGATAGAGAGGGTTCATCAGACGTTCAGCAGCAAATGTTCACGTTCCCACGGGCTGATCACCTGCAGGAATTCATCATATTCAGTGTGTTTCACGATGGAATAGACGCGGGCAAAATCCGGCCCCATCACCTCGTGCAGGGCCTTTGACTCGTCAAACAGGTCCATCGCATCGCCCAGCGAGGTCGGGATATCCTCGCCCTCGGCATCGCCCGCATCGCCGTGATAGCGCTTTTCGGGCCAGATCTCGTTCACCATACCCAAATAGCCGCAGGCCAGGCTGGCCGCGATGGCAAGATAGGGATTGCAGTCCATCCCGGCCAAACGGTTCTCGATCCGGCGGGCCTCGGGCGGCGAGATCGGAATGCGGATGCCGGTCGTGCGGTTGTCGCGGCCCCATTCCAGATTGATCGGCGCGGCAAAGTTGCGCACATAGCGGCGATAGCTGTTCACATAGGGCGCCATCACCGCGATGGCCGCAGGCATATGTTCCTGCAAGCCCCCGATGAAGTGGAAGAACAAATCGGTCTCGCCGCCATGGGGGCCGTTGAACAGATTGCGGCCCTGTAGGTCGATGATCGAATGATGAATATGCATGGCGCTGCCCGGCTCACCCTCGATCGGTTTGGCCATGAAGGTCGCGTAGCAATCATTCTTCAGCGCGGCTTCGCGGATCAGACGTTTGAAATAAAAGATCTCATCCGCCAGTTTCACCGGATCGCCGTGGCGCAGATTGATCTCGATCTGGCCGGCACCGCCCTCTTGGGTGATGCCGTCGATCTCGATGCCCTGCACTTCGGCGAATTCATAGATGTCGTCGATGACGGGGCCGTATTCATCCACGGCGGTCATCGAATAGGCCTGCCGTGCGGCGGCGGGACGGCCGGTGCGGCCCATCATGGGCGAGATCGCCTTGGCCGGATCGGTATTGCGGGCGACCAGATAGAATTCCATCTCGGGCGCGACAACGGGCGTCCAGCCGCGCGCTTTATAAAGCGCGACGACGCGCTTTAGCACATTGCGCGGCGAGCAGGCGACCGGATTGCCCTTTTGATCAAAGGCGTCATGGATGACCTGCAGCGTGCCATCCTTGGCCCATGGCGCAGCCGAGGCGGTTGACAGGTCGGGGCGCAGAACCATGTCAGGCTCGACATAGCCCTCGGGGCCTGCAGCCTCGGCCCATTCGCCGGTGATCGTCTGGAAAAAGATCGAATTAGGCAGATGGAAATATTGCTGGCGCTCCCATTTCATGGCGGGAACGGCTTTACCCCGGGCGATGCCAGGGAAATCGGCAATGACACATTCGACCTCGTCCAGCTTGTTCGCCTCGAGGTAGTCGCGCGCAGCTTGTGGGATCTGGTCGGTCCAGCTCATGCAGGGATCTCTTTGGTTTTCAGGAAACGGGCGATGCGCGCGCCAAGGCGGCCCGCATCAAGGGGCAGGTCTGCTGCCGCGCGGGCGCGCGACAGCAGATCATCAGGCACAATGCCGGGGCCGCGCTGTTCGATCATATCGTGGCCATAGGCGGTGCCGAATTCGGGATGGGGCTGGATGGTGAAAATACTGTCGCCATAGACCACAGCCGCGTTTTCGCACATCGGGCCGCTGGCGATGCGGCGCGCACCTGCGGGCAGATCCAGCACTTGGTCTTGGTGCCATGCGTTCAGGGCCAGTGTCTCGCCGCCGAAATCGTAATCGAACCGCCCGACGCGCCAGCCGCCATCGAATTTCTCGACCCGGCCACCCAGCGCCTTGGCGATGATCTGGTGACCAAAGCATACGCCGACCAATGGCTTGCCGCTGGCCTGAATGTCGCGGATGAACTGTTCCAGCGGCGGGATAAAGGCGTGATCCTCGTAAACGCCATGCTTCGATCCGGTAATCAGCCAAGCATCAGCCTGATCGGTGCCGGTCGGAAAATCCATGTCGACGACGCGCCATGTCTGAAAGTCGAAATCCTGACCGTCCAGCAGCTTGATGAACAGATCCGGGAAATCGCCATGGGTAAGCTGTAACGCATCGGGAGCGTAGCCGGTTTGCAGGATACCGATTTTCATGGAGTCACCATTTGGCTTGTTACTGGGGACCTTAGCGAAAATTGACCCTTCGGGCAAGGCGGCTAGACCGTGTCCAAATACAGTTCCAGCCGTTCGGCGGGGGTCAGCTCGGCCATGTAATGCATTTCCTGCCGTTTGGTGCGCACCAGATTATCAACCAAAGCATCGGGGAAAATGCGCCGCACCAGTTCCGATCCGGCAAAGGCGTCGATCGAGGCCTCCCAACTGACAGGAATTTGCGGCAAAGGCTGATCATAGGCGCTGCCCTCAATCGCGGGCGGGGGGCGCATGTCATCCTCAAGGCCGATCAGCGCCGCGCCAAGAATCGCCGTCAGCAGTAAATAGGGGTTCACATCGCCGCCCGCGACGCGGTGTTCAATCCGGCGGGCCTGAAATTCAGACGCGGGCACGCGGATCGAGGCGGTGCGATTGTCATGGGCCCAGCAGATCCCGGTCGGCGCATGGCTTTCGGGGACAAGGCGTTCATAGCTGTTGGCATGGGGCGCAAAGATCAGTGCGCAATCGGGAATGGCCTGCAAACAGCCCGCAATCGCGCGATACAGCACCTTGGTGCCGTCATGCGTGTCATTGGCAAAGACATTGCGGCCATGTTCGTTGATCAACGAGAAATGCACATGCAGCCCGTTGCCGGCAAAATCGGGATAGGGCTTTGCCATGAAACTGGCGGCCATCTTGTGTTTGCGCGCAAGGCCGCGCGTCAGCATCTTGAAAAACCAGGCATCATCGGCGGCCCGCAAGGCATCGGGAACATGCTGCAGGTTGATTTCGAACTGGCCGGGGCCAACCTCGGACATGGCGGCTTCGGCGGGGATATCCATCGCCTCGCAGGCGTCATAGAGGTCGTTGAAAAAGGCGTCAAAGGCATCGAGCACGCGCAGCGACAGGCTTTCGGCCCCGATGCGCCGCTTGCCTGATCGGGGTGATCGCGGCACGCGCAGATCGGCTTCGCTGTCATCGACCAGATAGAATTCCATCTCGGTTGCAACGACCGGGCGCAGGCCGCGTTCGGCAAACCGGTTTTGAATGGCGCTAAGGGCGTGGCGGGCGTCACCCTCGAACGGGTCGCCGTTGTCTTTGAACATCCAGACGGGAAGCAGCGCCGATGTGCCGTCCAGCCATGGCATGGGCACATATCCCCGCTCGGTCGGGCGCAACAGGCCGTCGGGGTCGCCCTCTTCGAACACCAAGGGGCTGTCTTCGACATCCTCGCCCCAAATATCCAAATTCAGGGCCGAGGCGGGAAATCTTGTGCCACTTTCTTCGATACGGCGGGCAAACCGGCTGGGGGTGCGTTTCCCGCGCGCCTGACCGTTCAGGTCAACGGCTGCGGTGCGGACTGATTTGATATGCGGATTGTCATCAAGCCAACTCATCTTATCAATCGTAGTCGGAGCTTTATCCGACTGCGCCTTTCCTGCGGAAGATGTCGGTTCAGTCGTTTATTCACCACCCCCATTATCAGGGTGATCAGCAATGTCAGCAGGATGAAATAGCCCGCCAAAATCGGATAGGAAATGAAAGGGTTGAACGTCTTGCCTGCAAGATAGCTGGCATAATACAGCGCGTCACCTTGTTGTTGCACCGCCGGAAAGCCGGAAAAGAACACCAGCGTCGTTGCGTGGAACAGAAAGATCGCCTCGTTTGTATAAGACGGCCAGGCAAGGCGCAGCATGTTGGGAAAGATGATGCGGCGAAAGCGGGAAAAGCCCGAGAAGCCATAGGCATCGGCGGCCTCGACATCGCCCTTGGGAATGGCACGCAGCGCGCCCAGAAAGATCTCGGCCGAATAGGCGGCGGTGTTCATGAACAGCACCACCAGCGCGCCGTAAACCGCCGAAGTCAGGAACCCCAATTGCGGCACCCAGCCGCGCAGCGACAGGAACAGGAAATAGCAGAAAAAGAACTGGATGAACAAAGGCGAGCCGCGGAAGATGAAAATGAACCACGCCGCGGGCTTTTGCACCCAAAGGTTCCGGCTGTCTTTGGCCACCGCCAGTGCGACGGCGGCGACAAAGCCGAAAATCACCGCGATAATGCCGAAATAGACGTTCCAGATCATGCCCGATCCGATCAGAACGAATTGATCGCACAGGGTAATATCGGCGCTGGGCAGCGCGCGCGGCCCGATGCCGATGCTGCGCAGACCGTAAGTTGTTAAAGTGTCCCAGCAGCTCATGCGACGGCCTTTCGTAGGGCCTCGCCGCCCGTCGTGGCTTGCCCTGCGCTAAAGCGGCGCTGCAAGCGGTCGAAACCGATCTCGGAAATTTTGGTCAGCGTCAGATAAAACACCAACAGGAACAGGAAATACCACATCCGCCAGTCGCCATGCGGATAGCTGGTGAATTGCGGCGTGCGCGATGCGCCCAGTTCCCGCGCCCAATAGACCACATCTTGAATGCCCAACAGGAACAGCAGCGGCGTTGCCTTGATCAGCACCATCCACAGGTTCGACAGGCCCGGCAGCGCGTAAAGCCACATTTGCGGCACGGTGATGCGCCAAAAGATCTGGCCATGGGACATGCCATAGCTTTCGGCGGCCTCGATCTGGCCGCGCGGCACGGATTTCATCGCGCCAAACAGGATATTCGCGGCGAATGCCCCGAAAACAATGGAAAAGGTCAGAACCGCAAGCGCAAAGGCGTAAAGCTCATGCACCCAAGCTGGGTCTGTGGATAGCGGCAGTTTCGCCGCCGCGCAGACCAGAAAATCGCTGCCCTGCCGGATCGGCTGATCCCAATCGGGGCATTTCACATGGTGACGGACGATTTCAAACGCCTGATCCAGCGCGATGACAAAGAACATGAAAAAGGCGATATCCGGCACGCCGCGCACAATCGCGATATAGGCTTTGCCGAACCAGCGCACCGGCGCGATCCGCGCCCGTGCGGCCATGGCGCCGCCAAAGCCAAAAGACAGTGCCACAACCGCCGTAATCAGCAGCAGCGCGATGACCGTTCCAAATGACGTGTAAAAAGCCAGATGGCGGGGGTTCGTCAAATAGCACAGCATCCATGCCGGGCCCGAGAGGCTTGCGGGATCTGCGCAGAAACTACCCATACCGTCTTTCCTAATCGAGGGAATGGCGGCCCAAAGGCCGCCATTTCATTTTTTATTCAAAGGTTTCGGCTTCGGCACCGAACCATTTCACCATCAACTCGTTGATGGTGCCGTCAGCTTTCATGCTGGCGATGGCGGTGTTGAACGTCTCGGCCAGTGCGGTGTCCGACTGGCGCAGGCCAACACCGATACCGCCACCGATTTGCACCGAATCCACAACGACCAGCGCGCCGCCAGATGCCTCGATCGCGGGCAGCAGGCTGTCGCCGTCAGCCAAAACGGCATCCGCCTCGCCGCTGGTCACAGCCGCGAGCGCGTCGTCAAAGGTCGCAAATTCCAGCAAGGTGGCGGCGGTCTCGGACACATGACCCGCTTGGATCGTGCCGGTTTGCGCGGCGACGACGGCGGTGTTCACATCGACGCCTTCGGTCTGTGCGACATAAAGCGAGCTTTGCGCCGGAACATATTCGTCCGAGAAAGCAATGACTTGGCGACGCTCATCGGTGATCGACATGCCCGCCATGATCGCGTCATAATTGCCCGAGACAAGGTTCGGAATGATCGAATCCCAGTCGTTCTGCACCCATTCACAGGTGATGCCGGCGCGCAGGCACAGCTCGTTGCCCAGCTCGATCTCATAGCCGTCCAGCTGGTTCTGGTCGTTCACGAAATTATAGGGCGCATAGGCGCCTTCGGTGCCGATACGGACGATATCTTGGGCCATCGCGCCCGAGGCAAGCAGCCCCAGCGACAGGATCGCGGTGGAACGCAGCAGGGTTTTCATGGTCTACTCCTTGTTGGCGAAAGTTGCGTGTGGCTGGCCTGCGGACAGGAATTGCTGCAGACGTTGGCTTTGCGGCGCACCGAAAACGGCCTCTGGCGGGCCTTCTTCTTCGATGCGGCCTTGGTGCAGGAAGATGACATGATCGCTGATATCGGCGGCCATGCGCATATCGTGCGTGACGATGATCATGGTGCGCCCCTCGGCGGCGAGATCCTTGATCACCTTGATCACTTCTTGTTCCAACTCGGGATCGAGGGCGCTGGTCGGCTCGTCGAACAGCAGGGCCTGCGGCTCCATACACAGGGCGCGGGCGATAGCGGCGCGCTGTTGCTGGCCGCCCGATAGCTGCGAGGGCCAGGCGTCGGCCTTATCGGCGATGCCGACCTTGGCCAGATAGGCGCGGGCCTTTTCCTCGACCTCGGCGCGGTCGCGCTTTTGCACGATGATCGGCGCTTCCATCACGTTTTGCAGCACCGTCAGATGCGACCACAGGTTGAACTGCTGGAACACCATCGACAGGTTGGTGCGGATCTGGCGCACCTGCGCGGGGCTGGCGGGGCGGCGATCAAGGCCTGCGCCCGCCCAAAGCACCGGTTTGCCGTCGAACAAAATCTCGCCATCTTGGCTGTCTTCCAACAGGTTGCAGCAGCGCAGCAGCGTCGATTTTCCCGATCCGGACGAGCCGATCAGTGCGATCACATGTCCCTTTGGCGCGGTGATATCCACGCCGTTCAATACGGGCAGATCGCCATAGGATTTATGCAGGTTGTGGATCGCAATGACAGGAGCGCTATGGGTCACGAGGAGTTCTATTCCGTTTTACCTTCTGGTCAGGTTGGCTGCATCTGGCTTTTTTTGCAACGCTTTCAGCAGATGCCAGTGCCCGCAATGGGGCGGTTGCCCAAAGCTGTGGCAGTTAAAGCTGCGCGAACAGGCCTGACAGGCGTTCAAGCTCGGGGATAAGCCCATAGGGTGGGTTCAGGATGAACAGGCCCGAGCCGACCATGCGGTGTCCTTCGCGTGCGGGCGGAAAGGTCACTTCGTGGCGCAGGGCATCGGGGAAATCATCGGCCAATGCCTGCAGCATCGGCAAATGCGGCGCGTCCGAGAGGATCGGATACCACAGCATAATGATGCCGACCGGCCATTTGCGGGCGATGGCCGCGATCTTGCCGGGGATCGCGGCGTAATCGCTGCGGATTTCGTAACTGGGATCAATCAGCAACAGGCCGCGGCGCGGATCGGGCGGCGTCAGCGACAAGGCCATGTCGAACCCGTCTTTTTGGTGGATGCGCGCGCCAAAGGGGGCAATCGCATTTTGCAGCGCCACGTTTTCGCGTGGGTGCAGATCGGCCAGATGCAACGTGTCCAGATCGCGCAGGATCTGCGCGGCGATCAGCGGCGAGCCGGGATAGGCGCGGGGGCCATGATCGCGGCGGGTCGCGGCAATCGCGCGGGCATAGGGGTGGCCATCGGCGAACCAATGCGCCACCTTTTCAATGCCTTGCGCGGCCTCGCCGGTCTTTAGCGCCTCGGGCGCGTCCAGCAGATACAGGCCCCGACCCGCATGGCTTTCCATATAGGTCAGGGGTTTGTTCTTTTGCGTCAGATAATCCAGCGCCACGGCAAGGGCCGCGTGCTTTTGCACGTCAGCCAGATTCCCGGCGTGATAGATATGCTGATATGATAGCATTAAACGAGGCGCGAGTTATCCAGCGCCGCCTTGATAAAGCCAGCAAACAGCGGGTGAGGGGCGAAGGGCTTGGACTTTAGTTCGGGGTGGTATTGCACGCCGATGAACCACGGATGGTCCTTCCATTCGACCGTTTCAGGCAGGCGGCCATCAGGGGACATGCCCGCAAAATCAAGGCCGCAGGCCTCGAGCTTGTCCTTGTAGCGGGTGTCGACCTCATAGCGGTGGCGGTGACGCTCTTCGATCTCGGTCGCGCCGTAAATCTCGGCGATCTTCGATCCGGCCTTCAGGTTGGCGTTATAGGCGCCCAGACGCATGGTGCCACCCTTGTCGTCGTCCCGCTTGCGCGCGATGACATGGTTGCCCTGCACCCATTCTTTCAGGTGATAGACCACGGGTTCAAAGCGCTGGACGCCCGCCTCGTGGTCGAATTCCTCGGAACCGGCGCTGTTGATGCCCGCGACGTTACGCGCACCTTCGATTACGGCCATCTGCATACCCAGGCAGATGCCAAGGTATGGCACCTTATGCTCGCGCGCGAATTGGGCGGCGCGGATCTTGCCCTCGGTGCCACGCTCGCCAAAGCCGCCGGGCACCAGGATCGCGTCGAACTGTTCCAGCGTATTGGCGGGATTGTCGTTTTCCAACAGCTCGGCATCGACCCAAGCGATTTTCACCTTGGTGCGGTTGGCCATGCCGCCGTGGGTCAGCGCCTCGGAGATCGACTTATACGCATCTTCCAGACGGGTATATTTGCCGACGATACCGATTTTAACCTCGCCCTCGGGGTTGGTCAGGCGATCAATGACATCTTCCCAAACGGTCATGTTCGGTTTGGGCGCAGGCTCGATGCCAAAGGCGTTCAGCACGGCATCATCAAGACCCGCCTCGTGATAGGCGAGGGGCGCCTGATAGATCGACTTCAGGTCATAGGCGGGGATCACGGCATCCTTGCGGACGTTACAGAACAGGGCGATCTTTTCGCGTTCTTTTTCCGGGATCGGCTGCTCGCTGCGGCAGACCAGCACATCGGGGGCAAGGCCGATCGACTGCAATTCCTTGACAGAATGCTGGGTCGGCTTTGTCTTTAGCTCGCCCGAGGCGGCAAGGTAGGGCAGCAGCGTCAGATGCATCAAGATGCATTCGCCGCGCGGACGCTCGTGAATGAACTGACGGATGGCCTCAAAGAAGGGCAGCCCCTCGATATCGCCGACAGTGCCACCGATTTCGCACAGCATGAAATCAACCTCGTTGGCGCCGATCGAGAGGAAGTCTTTGATTTCATTGGTGACATGCGGGACGACCTGAATGGTCTTCCCCAGATAATCGCCGCGACGCTCTTTCTCCAGAACGTTGGAATAGATCCGGCCGGACGAGATCGAATCGGTCGTGCGCGCCGCAACGCCGGTAAAGCGTTCATAGTGGCCCAGGTCTAGGTCGGTTTCCGCGCCGTCGTCGGTCACGAAAACCTCGCCATGTTCAAAAGGCGACATCGTGCCGGGGTCAACGTTCAGATAGGGGTCCAGTTTGCGCAGGCGCACCGAATAGCCGCGCGCTTGCAGCAAGGCGCCCAACGCGGCAGAGGCAAGGCCCTTACCCAGCGAGGAAACCACACCGCCTGTAATGAAAATATAGCGTGCCATCTGTGGATGTCCCCGTGTTGCCAGATCATGTTGCCAGATCGAATTGCATAGAATCATACGGCCAGCGCATGAAAATGCGCTTACCACGGGATTTAACTATAGCCGATTATGGCCGGCTTATGCAACCCGCTGACCGCGAAATAATGGGTGAAGCGGCAAAGCCGCTTCTAGATTTTGTGGTAAAGGCGGGAATCAGTTCCCGCTGGGCAGCAACGAATTGCTTTCCGTCGTGCCAGCCGCAGGCGGCAGCAGGCCAGAGGCCGCAGGCGCGTCAGATGCGGGCGGGGGCAGCAGCAGATCAGGGTTGCTCATCAGGCCCGAGCCCGAATTGCCCGTAGCAGCCAGGATCGTCAACACCAGCGAGGTCACGATGAATGCGCCTGCCAGCCACCAGGTGGCTTTTGCCAGCGCGGTCGTGCCCGAACGCCCCGTCGAGGGCAGGCCGCCGTTGCCGCCGCCAGCGCCCATTCCAAGGCCGCCGCCTTCCGAGCGTTGCAGTAGGACCACGCCGATCAGCACCAGTGCCAGGATCAGGTGAACGATGATGACAACAGTTTCCATTGGAAGGGGGTCCTACTTCTGCGATGCGCGTCTGTCTAAAGCCAAGTGCCGCGCGCCGCAACCCCTGCCGGTCCATTTGCGCGGATCAGACGTAAATGCGTCGCCGGGGTGAAAAAGCGGTTTCACATATGGCTGTGCCTCGCTATAGGGTGCGCGGTATTTTTGCCGGACGAGGAGTTCAGGGCATGGCAAACGTAGTCGTCGTTGGCGCCCAATGGGGCGATGAAGGCAAAGGCAAAATCGTGGACTGGCTGTCCGAACGCGCGGATATCGTCGCGCGTTTCCAAGGGGGTCATAACGCGGGCCATACTTTGGTCATTGGCAATCAGGTCTATAAGCTAAGCTTGCTGCCCTCGGGCATCGTGCGGGGCGGGAAACTGAGTGTGATCGGCAACGGCGTCGTGCTGGACCCGTGGCACCTCGAGGTTGAGATCGCCAAGCTGCAAGGGCAGTGTGTTGATATCAACCCCGACAACCTGCTGATCGCCGAGAACACCTCGTTGATCCTGCCGCTGCATGGCGAGCTGGACCGTGCGCGTGAAAGCGCTGTCGGCGTTGCCAAAATCGGCACCACCGGTCGCGGCATCGGTCCGGCCTATGAAGATAAAGTCGGCCGCCGCGCGATCCGCGTCGCCGATCTGGCAGATAAAGCGACGCTCGAGCTGCGCGTTGATCGGCTGCTGGCGCATCACGACGCATTGCGTCGCGGCCTCGGCCTCGATCCGATCGACCGTGATGCCCTGATCCAGCAACTGCTGGACGTCGCACCCAAAGTGCTGCCCTATGCCGCGCCGGTGTGGAAAGTGCTGAACGATGCCCGCCGCGCGGGCAAGCGGATCTTGTTCGAAGGCGCACAGGGCGCGCTGCTGGATGTGGATTTTGGCACCTATCCCTATGTGACCTCGTCGAACACCTTGGCCGGTCAGGCCGCGACCGGCGTCGGCCTTGGCCCGACCGCGATTGATTTCGTGCTGGGCATCGTCAAAGCCTATACGACCCGTGTGGGCGAAGGCCCGTTCCCGGCCGAGCTGAACGACGAAGATGGTCAGCGTCTGGGCGAGCGTGGCCATGAATTCGGCACCGTCACCGGCCGCAAGCGTCGTTGTGGTTGGTTCGACGCGGTTCTGGTACGCCAGACCTGCGCCACCTCGGGTGTGTCGGGCATCGCGCTGACCAAGCTCGACGTGCTGGACGGCTTTAAGACGCTGAAAATCTGCGTCGGCTATGAGCTGGACGGTGCGATTGTCGACTACCTGCCGACCGCTGCGGATCAACAGGCCCGCTGCACGCCGGTTTATGAAGAGATGGAAGGCTGGTCGGAGACCACCGCAGGCGCCCGTAGCTGGGCCGATCTGCCGGCGCAGGCGATCAAATACGTCCGCCGCATCGAGGAGCTGATCCAGTGCCCCGTCGCGCTGCTGTCGACCTCGCCCGAGCGGGACGACACGATTCTGGTGACCGACCCCTTTGCGGATTAATCCGCCGGGGTCTCATCGGGATGGAGTAGGCGAGGCGGCACAACATGTGTCGCCTCGTTTTCATTTGGCACACGTTGTTCCGGCGACAGGCGCAAGGGCAGCAGCGCGGGCGGGTTTTTCGGCACATTCATATGCGGCAGGTCGCGCATGATGGTGGCGATCGCTTCCAGAATCGCCTCGGGGGCATCATAACCCTCGACCGAGACTGTCAGCTCGCCATAGGTGACGGTCACAATCTTGCGTGCGGTCATCATTTCCCCGATCGTATGTGTTGCGCGTTCGGCGGCAGTTTAACGGATAAGGGGCCCGTTCTGAAACCTATTCATTTCGACAAGCCTGTGATGTTGATCGGCCCGGTGCCTGTGGATCACCTGCCCCCGGCACAAGGGGCCGCCATTGTCGCGGTGGATGGCGGTGCGGATCAATGCCTGCGCCATGGATTGCAGCCTGATCTGGTCATTGGCGATCTTGATTCGCTGGGCGATGCGGCCCGCGCGGCCTTTCAGGACCGGCTGGTACAGGTGAACGAGCAGATCACCACCGATTTCGAAAAGGCGCTGATCCACGTCGGTGCGCCGCTGCGCTTGGCCGTTGGCTTTTGGGGCGGGCGGGCCGATCATGCCTTGGCGGTGCTGGGGGCGCTGGCGGGGCATCCAGACCGGCGCACCATTGTCATCGGGACAGATGACATCATCTTTCACTGTCCGCCCGCGTTTCACATGGAACTGCCCGCAGGCACCCGCGTCTCGCTGTTTCCACTGGTGGCGATGGAATGCGACAGCACGGGGCTGGAATGGGCGACGCATGGCCTGCATCTGGACCCGCTGGCGCGCACGGGGGTGTCCAATAGCGCAAAGGGCGGGCCGATTTTCATCGCACCCGCCCGCACTGGTCTATTGGTGATTCTGCCGCGGGCAAGCTTGCCCGCAGCCGTGGCCGCGCTGGGTTAAAGCGCGCGCCAGCCGATATCTGTGCGGAAAAAGCCCTCGGGCCAGTCAATCGCCTCGGCCATGTGATAGGCGGCGATCTGGGCGACCTGCAGGCTGCTGCCGCGCGCCGTGGCCGCCAGAACACGGCCACCCGCCGCCACAATCTGGCCATCCGCGCCAAAGGCGGTGCCCGCATGGAACAGCTTGTGATCGGGGTCGTTGGGCAGAGCCGAGAGGCCGTCAATCACGCTGCCTTTCACGTAATCGCCCGGATAGCCACGGCTCGCCAGCACCACGCTGAGGGCATGGTCATCCGCCCATGCGACCTGCACTTGATCCAGACGCCCCTCGGCACAAGCCAGGATCAGATCCAGCGCCTGCGGCCCCAGCCGCATCATCAGCGCCTGACATTCGGGATCGCCAAAGCGGACGTTATATTCCACCAGCCGCGCCTTGCCGTCCTTGATCATCAGGCCCGCGAACAGCACGCCTTGGAACGGCGTGCCGCGACGGGTCATCTCGGCCATGGTGGGGCGAATAATCTCGTCCATCACTTGGCGTTCAATCGCCGGGGTGAAGACGGGGGCGGGGGAATAGGCCCCCATGCCGCCGGTATTGGGGCCGGTATCGCCGTCAAAGGCGCGCTTGTGGTCCTGCGCCGATCCCACTGCAAGGGCGGTTGTGCCGTCGAACAGCACGAAATAGCTGGCTTCCTCGCCGTCCATGAATTCTTCGATCACGACTTCCGCGCCAGCATCCGCGAACAGCGCATCAATGGCCGCGCTCGCCTCGGGGACGGTCATGGCGACGGTGACGCCCTTGCCCGCCGCAAGGCCGTCAGCCTTGATGACAATCGGCGCTCCTTCGCGGGCGATATGGGCATGGGCCTCGGCGGCATTATCGAACCGTGCCCACGCGGCGGTCGGCGCGCCTGCGGCGTCGCAAACCTCTTTGGTGAAACCCTTGGAGGCCTCGAGCATCGCGGCGGCTTGGCTCGGGCCAAAGGTCAGGATACCGGCGGCGCGCAATGCATCGGATACGCCAGCGGCCAGCGGAGCCTCGGGGCCGACGATTACGAAATCGACGCCTTGCGCCTTTGCCAGCGCCACAACGGCGGCGGGGTCCAGCGGGTCGACGGCCATACAGGTCGCATCCGCCGCGATACCCGCATTGCCCGGGGCCACGATCAGATCGGTGCATGTGGGATTTTGCTTGATAGCCCAAGCCAGCGCATGTTCGCGCCCGCCCGATCCCAGAATAAGAATCTTCACGTCAGCCCCCTTTGCCTTACTGCTTTGGGGTCTTAAAGTCGGCGCGACATGCAGGCAAGACGACAAAGGCGCGCTATGGAACTGTTCGAGGACGAGAAGCCCAAAGACAATGCACCCGAATTCAGCGTGTCCGAGCTGTCGGGCGCGGTGAAGCGCATGGTCGAGGGCGAATTCGCCCATGTCCGCGTGCGGGGCGAGCTGGGGCGCATTTCGCGTCCGTCGTCCGGTCACATCTATCTGGATCTGAAGGATGACCGCTCGGTTCTGGCGGCGGTGGTGTGGAAAGGGCAGGCCGCGCGCCTGTCTGCGCGCCCCGAGGAGGGGCTGGAGGTCATCGCGACCGGCCGTCTGACCACCTTCCCCGGCCAGTCGAAATACCAGATGATCATCGAGGATATCGCCCCCGCAGGCGCCGGTGCCCTGATGGCGCGGCTGGAAAAGCTAAAGGCGCAGCTGGGCGAAGAGGGCCTGTTTGATCCCGCCCGCAAAAAGCCGATCCCGTTTCTGCCCGAGGTGATCGGGGTGATCACCTCGCCCTCGGGGGCTGTGATCCGTGATATTTTACACCGCTTGCGCGACCGATTCCCCCGCAAGGTCATCGTCTGGCCGGTCGCCGTGCAGGGGCAGGCGGCGGCGGGCGAGGTCGCCCGCGCGATCGCCGGGTTCAACGCGCTGACACCGGGCGGTGCGATGCCGCGTCCCGATCTGCTGATCGTGGCGCGCGGTGGCGGCTCGGTCGAGGATCTATGGGCCTTTAACGAAGAGGTCGTCGTGCGCGCGGCTGCTGCCTCGGACATTCCGCTGATCTCGGCGGTGGGACACGAGACGGATACCACGCTGATCGATTATGCCGCCGACCGCCGCGCGCCGACGCCCACCGCTGCGGCGGAAATGGCGGTGCCGGTGCGAATGGATCTGTTCGCGCAGATGCAAAGCCTAGAGGCGCGTCAATCGCGTGCGATGCAGCAGGTGCTGACACGGCGCGGCCAGCGTCTGTCCGATCTGTCGCGGGCCTTGCCGCGCGCCGATGCGCTGCTGGCGGGGCAGGCGCAGCGGCTGGATTTCGCGGCGCAGCGGCTGGATGCGGCGCTGCAGACCGGCATTGATGCGCGCGCCCTGCGCCTTGCCCGCAACGCGCTGACCCCCAGTGTCCTGCGCACGCGGATCAACAATGATCTGCGCACCATCGACGTGCTGGCCACCCGCGCCAGCGCCGCGACCGAACGGTTGATGCGGCAAAAAGAACAGGCGGTCGAAAACATCGACCGCCTGCGCGAAACTTTAGGCTATGCGGCGACGCTGAAGCGCGGCTTTGCGGTGGTGCGCGCCGATGGCCATGTCGCAACCAGCACCGCCGCGCTGGAAGCGGCCACTTCGGTCGAGGTTGAACTGACCGACGGCCGCGTGCGCATTCGCTAGTTACTTGCCCGCGCCGCCCACGGTCAGCCCGCCGATCAGCAGGCTGGGCTGGCCGACACCCACCGGCACCCATTGGCCGGCCTTGCCGCAATTGCCGATACCGGGGTCCAGTTGCAGATCATTGCCGATGCCGCGAATATGCTGCAAGGCGGTCGCGCCATCGCCGATCAGCGTTGCGCCCTTGACCGGCTCGCCCACCACGCCGTTGCGGACGCGGTAAGCCTCGGTGCAGGAAAACACGAATTTGCCGCTGGTGATATCGACCTGACCGCCGCCAAAGCCGACGGCATAGATGCCGTCCTTCAATTCCGCCACCAGACTTTCGGGCGCGGCATTTCCGGCCAGCATATAGGTGTTGGTCATGCGCGGCATCGGCGTATGGGCAAAGCTTTCGCGCCGCCCGTTGCCGGTGGGTTTTACGCCCATCAGCCGTGCATTCTGGCGATCCTGCATGTAACCCACCAAAATTCCATCCTCGATCAACACGTTACGCGCGGATGGGGTGCCCTCGTCATCGAAATTGAGTGAGCCGCGACGATCCGGCATGGTGCCATCATCCAGCACAGTCACGCCCGGCGCGGCAATGCGCTGCCCCATCAGACCGGCAAAAGCGGACGAGCCCTTGCGGTTAAAGTCGCCCTCGAGCCCGTGGCCGATGGCCTCATGCAGCAAAATGCCCGGCCAACCCGGCCCCAGCACCACATCCATCACACCCGCAGGGGCGGGGACGGCATCAAGGTTCACGGTCGCGATTCGCAGCGCTTCGCGCGCAGCGGTTTGCCAGTGTTTGGGGTCCATCAGGCCTTCCAGCCCGAACCGGCCGCCCGCACCCGTGCCGCCGGTTTCGCGGCGGCCGTCACGTTCAACCGTGACCGAGATGTTCAGCCGCGAGAGGGGACGGAAGTCGGTATATTCGCCGCCCTCGGGGCGCAGAATCACCACCTGCTGCAGCCCCGCCGAGACGCTGGCCGACACCTGCACCACACGGGGGTCAAGCCCGCGGGCATAGGCGTCAATCGCGCGCAGCAGTTCGACCTTTGCCGGGAATGTCGCCGATTCCAGCGGGTCTATATCGGTATAAAGACGTTGGTTCGTATGGGCGGGCGCATCGGCCAGCGTGCCGCCCCCTGCGCCCACCGCAAGGCGCGCGGTCGATACGGCGCGCTTGACCGCAGCCTCGGAAATCTCGGTCGAATGGCTATAGCCGGTCGTCTCGCCATTCACCGCGCGCAGGCCAAAGCCTTCGCTGGCGTCATAACTTGCGGTTTTCAGCGTGCCGTCATCAATGGCCATGGCCTCGGAATGGCGGCGCTCCATGAACAGCTCTCCGTCATCGGCGCCCGCAACGGCCGCCCGCAGCTGCGCAAGCGCCACATCGCGGTCGAGCGATTCATCAAAAGGGCGGAAAGTTGTATCGGTCATCGTCAGAGCCTTGTCCTGCAGATCGCTGTTAAGACCAGATAAAGCCTTGTGCGTCGGAAAAACAGGGAAGGTGCAAGAATTTCGTCATATTCGGGGCGCGCGCGCCGATCCTTTTGCTTGCCCTGACCTGCGGTTTATGTGAAAGACACGGGCAAAGGATAAGCGGATGCTGGCCCTTTCCCGGGGCGGTTGCGCGCGCATTGCACGAGACAAGGGATAGAGATGAATATCACCAAGACCTTTGGGAAGCTGTGGTTGGGCGGCATTACCGCTGTTGCAGGCATGGTGAGCGGGGCTGCGGCCTTTGCGCAGAACATGTACGACGAGGTTCTGCCCGCAGACCTGCCCGTTATCGGCCGTCCGGTGCCCAATGGCATCAACTTCCAGCCTGCCGCGACTGAGCTGGCGCGTGATATCCACTTCCTGGATAACATGCTGCTGGTCATCATTTTCGCGATCAGCATCTTTGTGCTGGCGCTGCTGGCGATCATCATTTTCCGCTTTAACGAAAAGCGGAATCCGAAAGCCTCGCAGTTCACCCATAACACGCCGCTGGAAATCGTCTGGACGATTGTTCCGGTTGTGATTCTGGTCTTCATCGGTGCGTTCTCGCTGCCGGTGCTGTTCAAACAGCAAGAGTTCCCCGAGGGTGACATCGTCATCAACGTCGAGGGTCGTAGCTGGTACTGGAACTACACCTACCCGAACGACGGCATCATGCTGGACGGCTATATGCTGGATCAGTCGGACCTGGAATATTACGGCTATACCGAAGACGATTACCTGCTGGCGACCGATACCGCCATGGTCATCCCGTCGGGCCGCAAGATCCTGCTGCAAGTCACCGGCGGTGACGTGATCCACTCGTGGACGATCCCGGCCTTTGGCGTCAAGCAAGATGCGGTTCCTGGCCGTGTTGGCCTGATCTGGTTCGAAGTCGATCCGGGCATGGAAGGCATCTACTTTGGTCAATGTTCGGAACTGTGCGGCAAAGACCACGCCTACATGCCGATCACCGTCAAAGTCGTGACGCCCGAAGTCTATGAAGAGTGGCTGGTTGCAGCCGCCGACGAGTATCCGGCCTACTAATCAGGCCCGCTGGCATCGCCAACGCCATCACATCCCGGCCATTACTGGCCGGGATAAATTTCAAGTCCGGGGTGCGTCCCGGAGTTTGGCGGATGTGGCGATCCGCTAAAAGATGAGGAACCGCCATGAGCGACAGCAGCATCCAACCGGGCGTCAGGACAGAACCTGGCGAGGCAGGGTTCGGCGATTATTTTACGCTGCTCAAACCCCGTGTCATGCCGCTTTCGATCTTTACCGCCTTTGTCGGTATGGTCGTCGCACCTGGTGGCATTCATCCCTTTATCGCCTTCGTCGCAATCTTATGCATCGCCGTTGGTGCAGGTGCGGCGGGCGCGCTGAATATGTGGTGGGACGCCGATATCGACGCCATCATGCGCCGCACGCGTAACCGCCCGATCCCTGCAGGTCGCGTCCAGCCCGGCGAAGCTTTGGGCATTGGTGTCACGCTGGCCTGTTTCGCGGTCGTG
Organism: Ketogulonicigenium vulgare WSH-001; assembly: GCF_000223375.1. NCBI lineage: Bacteria > Pseudomonadati > Pseudomonadota > Alphaproteobacteria > Rhodobacterales > Roseobacteraceae > Ketogulonicigenium > Ketogulonicigenium vulgare. The sequence goes on from NC_017384.1 coordinate 344,585, forward strand.
ATGCTGTATCTGGCGACCAATATCGTCGCCGCTGGCCTGCTGGCCTTTACCATCTTTTTCTATGTCGTGATCTATTCGGTCTGGCTGAAACGCCGCACGCCGCAGAATATCGTGATCGGCGGCGCCGCAGGGGCCTTTCCACCCATGGTCGGCTGGGCTGTTGTCACCGGCGGTGTGTCGGTTGAAAGCATGCTGCTGTTCATGCTGATCTTCATGTGGACGCCGCCCCATTTCTGGGCGCTGGATCTGTTCATGAAGGGCGATTACGCCAGCGCCAACGTGCCCATGATGACCGCCACCCGCGGTCAAAAGGCGACGCGCATCCATATTCTGGTCTATGCGATCTTGTTGATCCCTTTCGCGGTTGGCGTCAGCTTTACCACGATTGGCGGGCCGGTTTACCTCGCGATTTCGGCTGTACTGAACCTGCAGTTCGTGCTGGGCGCCTATCGGGTCTGGTCGCGTAATAAAGACATCTCGGACGCCGACAATTACGCCGGCGAACGCAAACTTTTCCGCCTGTCCCTCAGCTATCTGTTCCTGCATTTTGGTGCGCTTTTGATCGAAGCGGCACTGCGGGGCTTTGGCATTGATGGCTGGGCCTACATCATGGGGTGGTTCTAATGGCCATTCGCGTCGAACATGAGTTGCACCAGCGTCGCAAGGGACGCAATTACGGCCTGCTGGCTGTTCTGATCGGCTTTGTCGCCATCGTTTTCGGACTGACTGTTGTAAAGGTGACGAGCCTTGATGACATCTCGCAGTTCGAGGCCTTCGACCACGTTGCCCGTCCTCAGCTGGTGCCCGGCCAGATTGATGGAGGCACACAATGAAGAAATTCAAAGACATGTCCCCGGTGGCGCGCACGGCTGCGACCGCAACCGGCGTCGTTGTTGTGATGGGCGCTTTGGCCTGGGCGGCAGTTCCGTTCTATAACTGGTTCTGTTCGGTCACGGGCTACGGCGGCACGACGATGCTGGCGGATGGCGAATCGGAAATCGTGCTGGACCGCGAAATTCTGGTGCGTTTCTCGGCCGCTGTGGCCGATGACATGCCGTGGCGTTTCCGCGCGGTCGAGCCCGAGATGCGCATCCGTATCGGCGAGACCGGCCTTGCCTTTTACGAGGCGACCAATATGTCCGACAAACCCATTGCAGGCACTGCGGCCTATAACGTCGCGCCCTATGCTGCAGGCGAGTTTTTCGACAAGATCGAGTGCTTCTGCTTTACGCTGCAAGTGCTGCAACCGGGCGAGACTGTGCTGATGCCTGTCAGCTTTTATGTCGACCCCGAAATGGTGAATCACCGCGAGGCGAAATATATCAACGCCATCACGTTGAATTACACTTTCTACGAAAGCCCGATGCCGGCAGATAATCTGCAAGCTGGGCTACAGGGCGGTGCCGCTGCACCTTTGACAAGCGACGAGACAGTCGCCATACAAAACTGAAGACATCCCGAGGGACATCACCAATGGCAAGCGTCAAGAATCACGATTACCAAATCCTACCGCCCTCGATTTGGCCGTTTGCGACAGCGACTGCGCTGTTTACAACGCTTTTCAGTGCAGCGCACTGGTTCGAGAGCATGCGTGCAAACGCCACGCTGTCGCCGGAAGCCGGCCGCACCTATATGATCATCGGCTTTGTCGCGTTTGCGACTGCGATTTTCTGCCTTTATTCGTGGTGGGCGGCCGTCAGCCGCGAGGCGAATGAGGGCGAGCATACCCCCGTCGTTCAGATCGGCGTGCGTTATTCGTTCATCTTGTTCATCACCTCGGAAGTCATGGTTTTCGCGACCTTCTTCTGGGCGTTCTTTAAATACGCGCTGCACCCGATGGCCGTCGACGGGACTTTCCCGCTGAACTACGGCGTCTGGCCGCCTGCAGGCGTAGAGACCCTCAGCCCGTGGCACCTGCCGCTGGTGAACACCATCCTGCTGCTGTCCTCGGGCGCGGCTGCAACCTGGGCGCACCACGCCATCGTCCACGGCGACCGCAAGAAAACCGCGATTGGCCTAGCGATTGCCATCGGCCTTGGCTGGATCTTTACCCTGTGCCAAGCCTATGAATATTATGAAATCGTCCATACCGAAGCGTTCTCGTTCTCGGGCAATGTGTATGGCGCGGTCTTCTTCATGGCGACGGGTCTGCACGGCGCGCACGTTCTGATCGGTTCGATCTTCCTGCTGGTCTGCCTGATCCGCATCCTGCGCGGTGCGATGTCGGCAAAACAGCACGTCGGTTTCGAGATGGCCGCATGGTACTGGCACTTTGTTGACGTCGTCTGGCTGTTCCTGTTCGTCGCCGTCTACATCTGGGGCGCCGGCGGCGTCAGCGCTCACTAAGGATAGACTGGCAGCGCCCTTGGCGCTGCCATCGCTTTGGTTTAAGCGGGACGCGCGGGTCTAAGGCCTCGCGCGTTTTTTCTTAGGACGAGGTGGCACGTGGCCTCATTTTCACGCAAACTCGGGTTCTCGCTGCTGTTCGGCTTAAGCGGGTTTGCCATTCTGATCGGTCTTGGCATCTGGCAGCTGGAACGCTTGCAGTGGAAAGAGGCGATCCTTGCCGAAATCTCTGCGCGCATCGCCGCCGCGCCCGTGCCTTTGCCTGCAAATCCCGACCCCGCCACCGATACCCGTCTGGCGGTGACGGTTGCCGGGGATCTGCCGGGCCAGCAGCTTTTCGTCTTTGCGCCGCTGGATGGGGCAGGGTACCGCGTCATCGCCGCGATGCAGACGGATGATGGGCGCCGCATCATGGTCGACCTCGGCTTTGTGCCGCAGGACCAGCGCGCCGCCCCCTATGTCGTCGAAAATCTGCAAGTCACCGGCAATGTCCATTGGCCGGTCGAGGTCGACGGCTTTACCCCCGCGCCCGAGGGCGATGTCTGGTACGCCCGCGATGTGACAGCGATGGCGAGCGCGCTGCAGACCGACCCCGTTTTGGTGATCGCCCGCGAAACCACGCCCGCGCTGCCTGCCCAGCCTTGGCCGGTCACCACCGATGGCGTTAAAAACGACCACCTTGGCTATGCCATCACATGGTTTACCTTGGCCGCGGCTTGGGCGGCTATGACCGCCGCCTTTGTGCTGCGCGGCACGCAATCAAAGAAGAAGGACTAAGGATGCGCTATATCTCGACCCGGGGCGCGGCACCCGTTCTGACGTTTGAACAGGCCATGATGACCGGCCTTGCGCGCGACGGCGGTCTGTATATTCCCGAAACCGTGCCGCAATTCACCGCGGACGAGATCGCGGCTTTCGCGGGCCTGTCTTATGCCGAGGTCGCGCTGCGCGTGCTGACCCCCTTTGTCGGCGATAGCTTTCAGCAAGACGAACTGCGCAGCCTGATCACCGCTGCCTATGCCGGGTTCAACCACGATGCGCGTGCGCCGCTGGTACAGCTTGCGCCGAACCACTTCTTGCTAGAGCTGTTCCACGGCCCGACGCTGGCGTTCAAGGACTTTGCCATGCAGGTCATCGGCCAGTTGATGCAGGCGGCGCTGGCGCGTTCGGGCAAGCGCATCACCATCGTTGGCGCCACATCCGGTGATACCGGATCGGCCGCGATCGAGGCGTTTCGCGGTCTTGCCAATGTCGATGTCTTTATCCTGTTCCCCGACGGCCGCGTGTCCGATGTACAGCGCCGCCAGATGACCACGCCCTCCGAGGCAAATGTCCGCGCCATCGCACTGGCCGGTGATTTCGACGATTGCCAGGCGCGCCTGAAAGACATGTTCAACGACTTTGCCTTCCGCGATGCGGTCAGCCTTGCCGGTGTGAACTCGATCAACTGGGCGCGCGTGCTGTCGCAGGTGGTTTACTATTTCACCGCCGCCGTCAGCCTTGGCGGGCCGATGCGTCCGGTCAGCTTTACCGTGCCGACCGGCAATTTCGGCGATATTTTCGCCGGTTACATCGCGCGCCAGATGGGCCTGCCGATTGAAAAGCTGGTTATCGCGACGAACCAGAACGACATCCTGCACCGCACACTGCAAAGCGGCGCGCATACCAAACAGGGGGTCAATCCCTCGATCAGCCCCTCGATGGATATTCAGGTCTCGTCGAATTTCGAACGCCTGCTGTTCGACGCCTATGGCCGCGATCCCAAAGTGGTGGCGGAACAAATGCGCGCATTGGCGGAAGAGGGCGGCTTTACCGTCGGACAAGGCGCGCTGGAATTCCTGCGCGACGGCTTTGCCTCGGGTCGCGCCTCGGAAGAGGAAACGCTGGCCGAGATCGCCCAGACGCTGGCCGAGACGGGCGAGCTGATTTGCCCCCATACCGCCGTTGCGGTGAAGGTTGCGCGTGACTATCTGGGCACAGTGCCAATGATCACATTGGCCACCGCCCATCCCGCAAAATTCCCCGATGCGGTCGAACGCGCCACGGGCGTCCGCCCCGCGCTGCCCGCGCATATGGCCGATCTGTTCGACCGGCCCGAGCGTCAGACAAAACTGCCCAACGACCTTTCGGCGTTGGAAGCCTTTATTACGGAGCAACTGAACCCTTGACCGTTCAGATTCACACCCTTTCCAACGGTTTTCGCATCGCAACCGAGGTGATGCCCGGCCTGCAATCCGCGACCATCGGTATTTGGGTCAGCGCGGGTGGCCGCCACGAGGCGCCGCAGGAAAATGGCATCGCCCATTTTCTGGAGCATATGGCCTTTAAGGGCACGAAGACCCGCAGCGCGCTGCAAATCGCCGAGGCGATCGAGGATGTCGGCGGCTATATCAACGCCTATACATCGCGCGAGACGACCGCCTATTACGCCCGTGTCCTGTCCGGTGATACCGCGCTGGCGCTGGATATCGTTGCAGATATTTTGCTGAATCCGACCTTTGATCTGAACGAGATCGAGGTCGAGCGCGGCGTGATCTTGCAAGAAATCGGTCAGGCGCTGGACACGCCCGATGATATCATCTTCGACTGGCTGCAAGAGGTTTGCTATCAGGATCAAGCGATTGGTCGTAGCATTCTGGGCCCGGCCGAGCGCGTATCCAGCTTTCAGCAGGCTGACCTGCGCCGCTTTGTCGCGCAGCATTACACGCCTGAGCAGATGATCCTCTGTGCGGCGGGCGGTGTCGATCATGATGCCATCGTCCGTCAGGCCGAAAGCCTGTTCGGCCATCTGCCGCCCGCGAACCGGCTTTCCGCGATTGAACCCGCCCGCTTTACCGTGGGCGAGCGGCGCGAGATCAAAAAGTCGCTGGAACAAGTGCATTTCGCCCTAGCGATCGAAGGTCCGGGCGTGCGTGCGTCCGATATTTACACGGCGCAGCTATGGTCGACGGCGCTGGGCGGGGGCATGTCCTCGCGCCTGTTCCAAGAGGTGCGGGAAAAGCGGGGCCTTTGCTATACGATTTTCGCGCAGACCGGCGCCTCCGAAGACACTGGCGCCACCACGATCTATGCAGGCACCTCGTCCGAGCAGATCCTTGATCTGTCGCGCATCACGATGACGGAACTGGCGCGCGCGGCGGATGACCTGAGCCAAGCCGAGCTGGACCGCGCACGCGCGCAAATGAAGGCGGGGCTGCTGATGGGGCAGGAAAGCTCGTCCAACCGGGCCGAGCGTTTGGCGCGGATGCTGGCGCTGTGGGGCCGCGTGCCCGATCTGTCCGAGGCGGTGGCGAAAATCGACGCGGTCAATCTGTCCGAGCTGCGCGGCTTTGCGGCGCAGATGGCCGCCGCGCCGATGTCACTGGCCCTTTATGGCCCCGCGGATCAAGCGCCCAGCCTTGCTGATCTGAAAGCAAGGCTCGCCGCCTAAGATGCTGATGTTCCGGCGTTCTCCCTTGGTGCAGATCGAGACTGAGCGCCTTGTGCTGCGGCCGCCGGAACATCAAGACTTCGCCGCCTGGCGCGACCTGCGCTTTGCTTCGGTCGATTTTCTGCAACCGTGGGAGCCGGTCTGGGCGCCCGATCACCTGTCCCGCCGCGCGTTTATGAACCGCGTCCACTGGTCGCGCCGCGCGATCAGGGATGGAATCGCGGTGCCGCTGATGCTGTATCGTCGCACCGACGGCGCGCTGCTGGGCGGCGTCACGCTGGACAATATCCGCCGCGGCCCCGCACAAACCGGCACCACCGGCTATTGGATGGGTGCGCCCTATGCCCGCCACGGCTATATGCGCGAGGCGCTGAACGGCCTGGTGCATTACGCTTTCACGCATTTGAACCTGTCGCGGATCGAGGCGGGTTGCCTGCCCGAAAATACGCCGTCGCGCCGCCTGCTGGAAACCTGCGGCTATAAATATGAGGGCGTGGCGCAAAGCTATTTGCAGATCAATGGCCGTTGGCGCAACCATGTGCTTTATGCGAATTTGCGGATTGATAGACGGGGAAAGACCGATGCCGGATAGATTGAACGATGCGGATCAGGCCTTTGTCGATCATCTGCGTGGCCTGCTGCCTGCCGCCGCCTTTCTGGACGCCAGCGATACATTCTTGACCGAGCCGCGCGGACGCTATCGCGGCAAGGGCGTCGTCGTCGCGCCCGCCACGACGGATGAGGTCGCCGCGCTGATACGTGCCTGTAACGCGGCCCGCGTCGGCGTCGTGCCGCATGGCGGCGGCACTGGCCTTGTCGGCGCGCAGGTGCTGGTGGAGGGCGCAGTGCCGATCATCTTGTCGCTGTCGCGCATGACCCGTGTGCGCGCGATCTACGCGGAAGAGGGCGTAATGATCGCCGATGCGGGTGCGGTTCTGGCCGATCTGCAAACTGCTGCACTGAATGCGGGCAAGATGTTCGCCCTGTCGCTGGGGTCCGAGGGCACGGCGCGCATCGGGGGCCTCCTATCCACCAATGCAGGCGGCCTGAACGTGCTGCGCTATGGCACCGCCCGCGCGCAATGTCTGGGGCTCGAGGTTGTCACGCCCGAGGGCGAGATCTGGCACGGCCTGACCCGACTACACAAGGACAACACCGGCTATGATCTGCGCGATATTTTCATCGGGGCCGAGGGGACATTGGGTGTTATCACCGGCGCTGCGCTGAAACTCTCGCCCATTCCGGCGGTCGAGGGATCTGCCCTGCTGGCCGTCACCGATCCCGCCGCCGCCCTGTCGTTGCTGTCACTGGCACGCGATATCGTCGGCGAGGGGCTGTCGGGGTTCGAGCTGATGTCGCGTGTCGGCTTTGATTTCATGATGGAAACCGGGCTGATGGCGGCACCGCCCCTGCAACCCTTGCCCGATTGGCAGGTGCTGCTGCGCGTTGGCCTTTCCGCCGGATCGGATGCTGATGACGCGCTGGAACGGATTTTCACTGCCGCGAGCGAAGCGGGCCTTGTCCAAGACGGGCTGATTGCGACCACCACTGACGAGGCCAATCGCCTGTGGGCCATGCGCGAGACGATCCCCGAGGGGAACCGTCTGATCGGGTCAATCGCCTCGCATGATATCTCGTTGCCGCTGTCGCGGATCGCGGATTACATCCCCGAGGCGGCGCGGCGCATCGCGGCGCTGGGGCCGCTTCGGATCAATTGTTTCGGGCATCTGGGCGACGGCAATCTGCATTACAACGTCTTTGCGCCCAAGGGCGAGGATCGCAAAGCCTATGACCCGATCCGCAAGCAGGTCTCAGCCATTGTGCATGATCTAGCGGTGGAGATGGGCGGCTCGTTCAGCGCCGAGCACGGCGTTGGCCGCCTGAAAGTGGGCGAGGTCGAGCAATATAACGACCCCGTCCGCCTGAACCTGATGCGCCGGATCAAAGCAAGCTTTGATCCGAACGGCATTATGAACCCCGGTGCGATGCTGCGGTCTTAATGGCCGGGAAAGACGCAGAGGGCTTGGACATTCATGCCAAGCCCTTCCAGCAGCGCGCGCCCGCCAAGGTCGGGCAGGTCGATGACAAAGGAGCAGGCGACAACCTCGCCTTGCAGGCGCTGGATCAGTTTGATGCCGGCCTCGGCCGTGCCGCCGGTGGCGATCAGGTCGTCGACCAACAGGACACGCTCGCCCGGCAGGATCGCGTCTTCATGCACTTCGACAGTGGCGGTGCCATATTCCAGCGCGTAATCCTGCTCGATCGTTTTCCATGGCAGCTTGCCCTTTTTACGGATCGGCACGAAACCGACGCCCAGTTGATGCGCGATCGCGCCGCCCAGGATAAAGCCGCGCGCCTCTAGCCCCGCGACCTTGTCGATGCGCTGACCCGCAAAAGGGTGCAGCATTTGATCAACCGCCATGCGAAAGCCGCGCGGATCGCCAAACAGCGTCGTCACATCGCGGAACAAGATCCCCTCATGCGGGAAATCGGGGATGGTGCGGATGTAATCCTGAACGGTTTTCATGGGCAGTCTTTCACAATATGCGGGCGGCGACAGCGTCCAGCTTTGCCAGCAGGGCAGGGTCGCGTTTATCAGACGCAGTCATGATCGCATGATCCAGCGCGCGATCACAGCCGCAGGGGCAGGGGTCAAAGGGTTGCAGATGCGCAGGCAGCGCGCCGACCAGCGCCTTGCCCGCAGTGGAATTTGCGGTCAGCGTCGCGATGACGGCGGCGACATCGACAGAGTCGTGACCGGGATGCCAACTATCATAATCGGTGACCATTGCCACTGTGGCGTAACAGATCTCGGCCTCGCGCGCGAGTTTCGCCTCGGGCATGGCGGTCATGCCGATCACATCGCAGCCCCAGCCGCGATACATCAGGCTTTCGGCGCGGGTCGAGAATTGCGGCCCCTCCATCGCAAGATAGGTGCCGCCGCGGTGCATGTTCAGTCCGAATGCCGCGCCCGCCGCAGCGACCGCATCGCCAAGACGCGTGCAGGTCGGATGGCCAAAGCCGACATGGGCGACGCAGCCGGTCCCAAAGAACGACTTGTCGCGCGCGAAAGTGCGGTCGATGAACTGGTCGACAATGACGAAATCGCCCGGGGCCAGTTCCTCGCGGAACGACCCAACGGCCGAGATCGAGACGATATCCGTGACGCCAAGCCGCTTTAACGCGTCGATATTGGCGCGGTAAGGCACGGCGCTCGGGCTATGGACATGGCCGCGCCCGTGGCGGGGCAGGAAGGCAATCGGCAATCCCCCCAGCACTCCGGTCAGGACCGCATCCGATGGCGTGCCCCACGGACTGTCCACCTGATGCCAAGCCGCGCCCTCTAGTCCCGCGATGTCATAAAGACCCGAGCCGCCGATAATCCCCAACTTGCGCTGCATCTGCCTCATTCCGCTTGTACAGGCGCAGAATGTCGTCCGTGCCTCCACGATGCAAGGGTGCGCGGCCCGGCCAGAGATGATAAAGCTGTGGGGTCAAGCCTTGGGATGCAAAAGTGACCATTTCCCCCCTGCCGCGCCGCGCCCTGATCGCGCGTATCCTTGCCGATCCGGCCGAGATTATTGTGATCGAGGCACCCGCGGGCATGGGGAAAAGCTGGCTGTTGCGGCAGTTGCAGGACACGGGACGCGCGCTGCATGATGTCGGGGCAGGGCCATCGCCCGTGATCCCAGACGACCCCGGGCCGCGCGGCATGATCATCGCGAAACGCCCCGAAGTGCAGCTACGCGGTCTTGCACGGGCGGTGATCTATGGCCGCACCAGCTTTTATCGCGCCGAGGATCTGGTTTTTACGCGCGATGATATCGCTGCCGCTGGCCTTTCGCCTGCGGTCTTTACCCGCAGCGGCGGCTGGCCCTGCCTGCTGCCTTGGGCCAGTGCAGAGGCACCCGATCCCGATGATCTGACCGCATTCTTGCATGACGAGATGCTGGTGAGCCTTTCGCCCGCGCAGATCGCCAGCCTGCATGCGATGCTGGTTGATCCGCGCTTGCGTCCCGATCCGGCTGTGCTGCGCGGCACGCCTTTGGGGACGGCGGTGCTGGCCCCGGCGGTGGCCGCCATTCGTCCCGCGCTGCAAGCTGCCGCCGCGCAGCGCCTGCGGGAATTGTCGCAAAACATGGCCCATGCCCGTGCCATCGCCCGCACCCAAGTGGCGCTGGGCCTTGTGCCGCAGGCGATCGAAACGCTACAGCGCGTCGGCGCGACGACCACCGCGCTGCAGGTCTATGAGGCGGCGGGCGGGTTCTATACGATCCACCGCTTTGGCCCCGAGGCGTGCCGCCGTTTGCTGGCGGGCTTTCCGCAGCAGATGCAGAACGAGACCGAGGCGCTGGTGCTGGGCCGCGCGATGGTGGCCGTAAAGCAGGGCGATGTGCGGCTGGCGCAGTTGATCATGCGCGATTTTTATGGCGACGCGACGCGCGACCCTGTCGCCTTCATCCGTGACGCCCGCCATTTCAGCTTTCAGGCGCGCCTGTTCCGGCTGCTGCTGCGCATTTGGGAGGATGCCGATCTGACCGAAGCCGATGTCGCGCCGGTCTATGACCTGCTGGCCGAAGTGCCGGTCGACGACGATCTGCGGCGCGGCTCGATTTATAATGTCGTGCTGGACATCTATGTGCGCCTGCGCCGCTTTCCCGAGGCTGAACAAGTCGCCCGCCAAGCTGCCATCCACTATGCCCGCGCGGGCGTGCCGGTGCTGTCGTTCTATATCGCGCTGCATAGCGTGGTGATCCGGTTGTTCATGGGCGAGCCTTTGGTCGCGCAAACCCATGTACAAGCGGCATGGGGGTGGCTGCATCAGGTCGATGACAATGCATCCGACGCGCGGCTGCTGCGTCTGGCCGAGGCTTGCGTCGCCTTTGAGATGGGACAGGTGGATGGGCTGTTGCGGTTCATTGCCGAGGACCATGATGCCTTTGTGAATGGTGAGACCTGGGGCTCGATTGTCGAGCTGTTGTTGACCTATGGCCCCCAGGCGCTGGCGCTGACACAATCGCATCTGGCGGCGCGGGCGCTGCTCGACCGTTGGCGCGTGACGGGCGAGCGGTCGCATCAATTCAGTGCGCTGATTGATAACCGCGAGATTTTGCTGATGCAAAACGCCGGCCGCTGGATCGAGGCCGCGCAAAAGGCGCAAAGCCTGTCCGGTCCGATCACCCGCGCCGGGATCGAGGGGGACGCCGCCCTTGCCGAGGTGCAGGGCCGCGGCGAAGTCGCCATCGCCCTGCTGTGGCTGCGGCATTTCGTGCATCAAACACCGCGCCTGTCCGGTTTGGGCGACAAGCTGGATGCGATGCGCGGCAATACCCATCTGACATGGCGCCAGCATATCGCCGTCAGCCTGTGGCAGGCGCAATACGAGGCGCGCCAGAACAATATGGCCGAGGCGCAAACTCTGCTGCTGCATGCGCTGGGCGCGATGCAATCGCGCGGCGCAGTGGCGATTTTGGATGAAGAGGCGGCGACGCTTGCCGATCTTTTGCGCCGCAAACGTCTGCTGGACGCGGTTGAACATGATCCCCGCCTGCGCCGTTTCCTGCGGCAATCCAGCCTGCTGTCGCAGCATGTGCAGGGCGGCGTTGATTCAGATCGCGGCGCAGCGCTGGGCCTGACCCGGCAAGAGATGCGCGCCATGTATGCCCTGATCGAAGGGGCGACGAATAAGGAAATCGCGAAACTGCTGGGTCTGTCCGAGGCGACGGTGAAATTTCACCTGAAAAATCTGTATCGTAAACTTGGCTGCGCGACCCGGGCCGAGGTGCGCATCGCCGCTGCCGCGTTAGATTTGACACGTTAAACGGTGATCTTGCGCAACTTTTGCTAAAATTATAGGCGCCGATCACGTCTATACCTACCCATATGATGGAAAAACCTATCCTTGCGCGCGGTTGCGACAGGGCAGTCGCTGGATCAGACTTTCCAGACGCACGGGGGCCAATAACCCGGGACTGACAGAACCACATCACAGGGATTAGGGCTATGAAGGCAAAGTTTCTGACCGCCACCGCAGCGACCGCGCTGCTGGCAGGTGCGATCACCACTGCGACGGGCGCTGTCGCACAGAATATCGTGACGATGAACACGGTGCAGATCTTTGGCTCGATCGACCCGGCCAAAATCTCGGATTACACCGATTATATGGCGGCGGTGAACCTCTATGATGGGCTGATCACCGTCGCGCCCGACGGCAGCCTGATCCCGCGCCTTGCCGAAAGCTGGACGGTTTCGGATGATGCGACCGAGGTGGTCTTTACCCTGCGCGCCGATGCGACATTCGCCGATGGCTCGCCCGTTGAGGCCAAGGATGTCGTCTATACGTTCGAGCGTCTGCTGCGCCTGAACCAAGGCCCCTCGAACCTGTTTGCGGGTATTGTCGCCCCCGGCGCGGTCGAGGCGATTGACGACAAGACGGTGAAATTCACCCTGTCGCAGACCTTCTCGCCCTTTATGGCAACCATGCCCGCGCTGATGATCGTCAACGCCGATCTGGTCGAGGCGAACGCGGGTGATGACGATGCCCAAAGCTATCTGGCGCAAAATGTCGCCGGCGCCGGTGCCTATGATCTGGTGACATGGGATCGCGGCGCGCGCATGGTGATCCGCCGCAACACCGATTACTACGGCGGCTTCCCCGAAAACGCGATTGACGAAGTGCGCTGGGTCGTCACGAACGACGAGGCGACGGTGCGCGCGATGGCCGCCTCGGGCGAGCTGACCATGACCTCGCAATATCAATCGACCGAGACCTATGACGCGCTGGCGGCGATGGGCCGCTTCCGCGTCGAAAGCTTTGCCACGCCGACCGCGTTCTACATGAAGCTGAACAACCAGACCGCGCCGACCGATGACGTGCATATCCGCCGCGCCATTGCCTATGCGACCGATTTCGACACGATCCGCGAAGTGCTGTTCCCCGGCGAGCCGATGAATACCGTACTGCCCGGCAGCTTCTCGGCCTTCCTGAACACGGATGTCGTCGCGCCGACCTATGATCTGGAAAAAGCTGCCGCCGAAATCGCGCTGTCGGCCTATGCCGGCCAGCAGATCCCGATCACCCTGTCGTACGTCGCAGGCACCCAGTTCGAGGAAGATATCTCGCTGCTGATGCAGGCGAACCTTGAAAGCCTCGGCTTTGTTGTGACTCAGCAGCCCGAGCCATGGAACCGTGTGACGGAACTGGCCGCCACCGTCGAGGGCACCCCGAACCTGAACCAGATTTTCTACGGTCCGACCTATCCCTCGCCGGACAGCATGTTCTTTCCGCAATACCATTCGAACGGGGCAGGGACGTGGATTTCGATGGATTGGGCGGCCTCGCCCGAGGTTGATGCCCTGATCGATGCCGCGCGCGCCACCGGCGATACCGAGGCACAGGCCGCGCTTTACCGCGACGTGCAGCAAATTCTGGCGGATCAGCAAGTGACCATCCCGCTGCTGTCGCAACTGCAGATGCATGCCATCGACCAATGTCTGCAAGGCATGGAAATGGTCCCGATGATGAGCTTTGAGTTCGATTTCCGCAAGTTCCACTGGGACTGCTAACACCTTCGGCGCGGCCCCACTGGCCGCGCCACCTTTCGCGTAAACTCAAGGGGCGACAATGGAATTTCTGGCTTTCCTTGTCCGGCGGCTGCTGTGGTCGCTGCTGGTGCTGTTTGGCCTGTCGGTGATCATTTTCACCATCGCGCGCGTCGTTCCGGGTGATCCGGCCCGTATGGCGCTGGGCCCGACCGCAAGTGCCGATCAGGTGCTGGCACTACAAGAACGGCTGGGTCTGAACCTGCCGCTTTATGAACAATATGTCCGATTTATCAGCGGGCTTTTTCAGGGCGATCTGGGCCTGTCGCTGCTGACGCAGCGCGCCGTCTCGCTGGATATCGCCGCCGCCTTTCCTGCGACGCTGGAATTGGTGCTGGTGACGATCCTTTTGGCCTTTGCCTTTGGCGTGCCGCTAGGTGTGGTGGCCGCGCATTGGAAAGACCGCTGGCCCGATAACCTTGTGCGGGCGATAGCGATTGTCTCGGCGGTGATGCCGTCCTTTTTGATCGCGCTGCTGCTGCAACTTTTGGCGGGCTATGTGCTGAAGGGCTTTCCCACCACCGGCCGCTTGCCGATGGGCCTTGAATTCAACGCCGATATCACCGGACTTCTGCTGATCGACGGCCTGCTGCGCGGGCGGCTGGATGTGGTGGCCGAGGCGGCGCGCCATGTGATTTTCCCGGCAACCGCACTGGCGCTGGCCACGATGGGGCAGATCGCGCGGATTACCCGCGCCTCGATGATCGACGTATCGCGTCAGGATTATATGGAGGCCTCGCGCGCCTTTGGGGTGCCCAGTTTCCTGCGTATGTTCAAATACCAGCTGCGCCCCAGTTTCGTGCCGCCGCTGACGATCCTTGGCCTTGAGTTTGCCTCGCTGATCGGCGGCGCTTTCGTGGTCGAGTTGATCTTTGCCTGGCCGGGGATGGCCGCTTACGGGCTGCGCGCCATCACGCAAAAGGATCTGAACGCGATCATGGCCGTGGTCATGGTGTCGGGCCTGTTCTTTGTCATCGTCAACCTGCTGATCGACATTCTTGTCGGCATCGTCGATCCGCGCATTCGTATCAGGGGCAAACGCGCATGAGCCAGAATATGAGCCACGCCGCGCAGAACTGGTATCGTTTCTCGCGCAATCCAACGGCGGTGATCGGCGCGCTGATCGTGATCATCTGCCTGCTTGCCGCGATTTTCGCGCCCTATATCACGCCCTATCCCGATCATGTCGGCGCGGTCGTCGATTTCCGCAATCGTCACCAGCCCCCAAGCTGGGAGCATTGGTTCGGCACGGATCAAGCGGGCCGCGACCAGTTTACCCGTGTGATTTTCGGGATGCGCGTCTCGCTGGCTTTGGCCTTTGTCGTGCTGGTGATCGCGGTGCCGCTGGGCACGCTTTTGGGGATGCTGGCCGGATACTTTGGCGGCTGGACCGAGATTGTCATCATGCGCCTGACCGATATTGCCCTTGCGCTGCCGCCCTTGGTGATGGCGCTGGCGGTTGCGGCGGTGCTAGAACCTTCGCTGACCAATGCCATGCTGGCGATTTCGGCCCTATGGTGGACATGGCACACGCGGCTGGTGTTCAGCCTGACCCGCCAGATCCGCGCGCAGGAATATATCGAGGCGGCAGAGACGCTGGGCGCATCGAAATTCCACATCATCTTCCGCGAGATCCTGCCCAATTGCATCTCGGCTGTGGCGGTGAAAACCTCGCTTGATGCGGGCTTTGTGATCCTTGTCGGGGCCTCGCTGTCGTTCATCGGCCTTGGCATCCGCCCGCCGACGCCCGATCTGGGTACCATGGTCGCGGCAGGTGCCGCATTCCTGCCGGGCTATTGGTGGGAGGCGCTGCTGCCGGGCGCTGCGATTCTATTCGTCGCGCTGGGCTTTAACCTGCTGGGCGACGGCCTGCGCGATCTGTTCGATGTGGAGAACGTGTAATGCAGCCCGCGCTTCATGTTGAAAACCTGCATGTCAGCTTCAAAACCTATGGCCGCACGACCGAGGTGCTGAAAGGCGTCAATCTGACGGTGCCAAAAGGGGCGCAGGTCTCGCTGGTGGGCGAGAGCGGCTCGGGCAAGTCGGTCACGATGAAAACCATCATGGACCTGCTGCCGGGCAATGCGACGATTACCGACGGCGCCATGATGTTCGACGGGCAGAACCTGCTGACCATGCCGCGCCGCGACCGTCTGCGGCTGCGCGGCACCGCTATGAGCATGGTGTTCCAAGACCCGATGTCCTCGCTGAACCCGGTCTTTACGATCAAGGATCAGTTGATGACGATCCTGAAATACGCCGACCGCCGCCTTGGCCGCGACCGCAGCAAAGCGGGCCGTTATGCCCGCGTGATCGAAGTGCTGACCCAAGTGCGTATGCGCGAGCCCGAACGTGTCGCAGCATCCTATCCCGTCATGCTGTCGGGCGGGATGCGTCAGCGCATTTTGATCGCAATGGCGCTGCTGTCCGAGCCGCGCCTGCTGATCGCGGACGAGCCGGGCACCGCGCTGGATGTCACGACGCAGGCGCAGATCCTGAAGCTGCTGAAAGATCTGGTCAGCGAACATCACCTGTCGCTGTTGATGATCACCCATAACCTCGGCGTTGTGCGGGAAACCTCGGAATATGTCTATGTGATGAACAAGGGCGAGATCGTGGAACACGGGGCCACCAGTGCGTTGTTCGCCAATCCGCAGCAGCAATATACCCGCGATCTGATCGCGGCGGTGCCAAAACTGACAGGACGCGATAAGATGCCCGAGGTGCGCCCATGACCCCCGCATTGGAACTGCGCAATGTGACCAAGACCTTTACCCTAAAGGGTGGTTTTGGCCGCGTGAAATCGGTGACGACGGCGGTGAATAATGTCTCGCTGTCGATCATGCCTGGCGAAAGCTTTGGTCTGGCGGGGGAAAGCGGCTCGGGCAAATCGACCATCGCGCGGATGATCATGGGGCTGGCGCTGCCCGATAGCGGCGACATTCTGGTCGATGGTGTCAGTATCCTCTCGAAAGAGGCGCCGCGCGATCTGAAGTCGCGGGTGCAGATGGTGTTCCAAAGCTCGTCTTCCTCGCTGAACCCGCGCCGCACCGTGGGGCAGTCGATTGCCGTGCCGTTGGTGGCGCATGGCTATGGCGGCCATCGCGCCGCGCGGATCGCGGAACTGCTGGAAATGGTGCAACTGCCCGCCGCTTTCGCGAACCGCTATCCGCATGAACTGTCGGGCGGCCAGAAACAGCGCGTTGCCATCGCCCGCGCGTTGGCTGTGGGTGCAAAACTGCTGGTGCTGGACGAGCCGACCTCGGCGCTCGATGTCTCGGTGCAGGCAAAGGTGATCGAACTGCTCGAGGGCCTGCAGCGCGAGATGGGCCTGACTTATCTGTTCATCAGCCATGACCTGTCGCTGATGCGCAATTTTACCAGCCGTGTTGGCGTCCTGTATCGCGGCGATGTGGTTGAAACCGGCGCGACGCCTGCGGTCTTTACCCATCCCCAGCATGATTACACGCGGCTTTTGCTGGCCTCGGTTCCGGTTGTTTCCGCCGAGGAAGAAGCCCTGCGTCCCATAATCCCCTTAATCAATGGCGAACTGCCCACCGCAGAAGAATTGCTTGCCCTGCGGCAAGCCGGTGGCGTTCAGGAAAGGAAGTGACATGATCCGTATCGGTATTGACGTGGGTGGCACCAACACCGACGCTGTCATCATGGACGGCGCCGATGTTCTGGCCGCCGTCAAATCGCACACCACATCGGATGTGATGTCGGGTGTCGTCTCGTCGCTGAACCTTGTGCTGGCCGAGGCTGGCAAATCGGCAAGCGATGTCGATGTGGTTATGATCGGCACCACGCATTTCACCAACGCCGTCGTGCAGCGTCGCGATCTGGCGCAGACCGCCGCCGTGCGCCTGTGCCTGCCCGCAACCCAAAGCCTGCCGCCCATGGTCGACTGGCCCGAGGATCTGCGCGATGTCATCGGCAACACCTGGTATCTGGCGCATGGCGGTCATGAATTCGACGGCCGCGTGATCTCGCCCCTGAATGAGGACGAGCTGGTCGGCATCGCCGCCGATATCAAAGCCAAGGGGATCAACACGATCGCAATCACCTCGGTCTTCTCGCCCGTCTCGGCCGAGTTCGAGGCAAAAGCCGCCGAGATTTTCGCCCGTGAACTGCCCGGCGCGCATATCACTGTCTCGAGCGAGATCGGCCGGATCGGTCTTTTAGAGCGTGAAAACGCCGCCATCATGAACGCCTGCCTGCGCGATCTGTCGCATGAGGTGATACAGGCGTTTCGCGATGCGTTGGCGGGGATCGGCTTTACGGGCCGTTTCTTTTTGACGCAAAACGACGGCACTTTGATGGAGGCCGAATTCGCCGAGAAATTCCCGGTGCTGACCTTTGCCTCGGGTCCGACCAATTCGATGCGCGGCGCGGCGTTCCTGTCGGGCGTCAAGGACGCCATTGTGGTCGATATCGGCGGCACCACCGCCGACGTTGGCAGCTTGCAAAAGGGCTTTCCGCGCCAAGCGACCGTTGCGGTCGAGGTGGGCGGCGTGCGCACCAATTTCCGTATGCCGGATGTGTTCTCGATTGGCCTCGGCGGTGGCAGCCTTGTGGTTGATGCGGCGGGTGGCGTGAAAGTCGGCCCGACCTCGGTCGGTTATCGCATCGCGACCGAGGCGCTGGTCTTTGGCGGCAGCACGCTGACGACGACCGATCTGGTGGTCGCCGATGGCGGCGCGGTGATCGGTGATCCCGCCAAGGTCGCGCATCTGGACAAGGATCTGGTGGCCCGCGGCCGCGCGCGTATCGCCGAAATGCTGGACGATTGTGTCGAGCGCGCCCGCGTCTCTGCCGATCCGCTGCCGGTGATTGTTGTGGGCGGCGGCTCGGTCATCGTGGGCGGGCCGATTGCCGGTCTGCAACTGATCAAGCCGAACCATTTCGCCTGCGCGAACGCCGTGGGCGCGGCCATTGCGCAGGTCTCGGGCGAGGTGGATCGCGTCTACGCCATGGCCGAAATCTCGCGCGATAAGGCGCTGGAGGATGCCAAGACGCAGGCGGTGAACGCCGCCGTTGCGGCAGGGGCCAAACGCGAAACCGTTGAAATCGTTGACGTCGAGGACGTGCCCCTGGCCTATCTGCCCGGCAATGCCACGCGCGTCCGCGTCAAAGCTGTGGGTGAGCTGCATGTCGGCTGAAGGCTATATCCTGCGTGAGGAGGATCTGCTGCCCCTGTCCATCGGGGCGGCGATCCTGGGCACGGGCGGCGGCGGCAATCCCTATATCGGGATGCTGCGTGCGCGCGAATTGATCCGGGCGGGCGCGGTTGTGCGCGTGCTGCCGCTGCATGCGCTGCCGGACGACGCCTATATCGGCGAAGTTGGCGGCATCGGCGCGCCGGTCGTCGGCATTGAAAAGATCGAGCAGGGCGAGGAATGCCTGCGCGCGATGCGCGCTGTCGAGGAAGCCGCAGGCGTGCAGATGTATGCGGTGATCTCGGCCGAGATCGGCGGCTCGAACGCGCTCGAGCCAATCATCACCGCCGCCCAATCGGGCCTGCCGGTGGTGGACGGCGACGGCATGGGCCGCGCCTTTCCCGAAGTGCAGATGTGCACATGGTTCATCTATGGCGCCAAGGCCTCTCCGGCTGCGATTGCGGATGAAAAGGGCAATGTCGTCGTCTTTCGCCATGTGCAGGATATGTTCTGGCTGGAACGCTTTGCCCGCGATACCGCTGTGGCAATGGGCGCGGCGGCGGGCCTTGCGATTGCGCCGATGCGCGGCGATTTCGTGAAAAAGGTCGCCGTTCCGGGCACCGTCACACAGGCGCTAGAGCTGGGCCGCGTGGTGCTGGATGCGCGCGCAAAACGCCATAATGTCGTCGACCGCATCTGCGGCGCGACCGGCGCCACGCTGTTCTTTACCGGCAAGGTTGTCGATGTCGAACGGGGCATGTCGGGCGGCTTTAACCGTGGCACCGCCGTGATCGAGGGCGCGGGCGAATGGGCCGGTTCCACCGCGCGCATCGCCATCCAGAACGAGAACCTGATCCTGTGGATCGACGACAAACCCGTGTTGATGGTCCCCGACCTGATTATGAACGTCGACCCGGAAACGGGCGAGCCGATCACCACCGAAGTGCTGCGTTTCGGCCAGCGCGTCGCAGTACTGGGCCTGCCTGCGCATGATCTGATGAAAACGCCCGAGGCGATGGCCATCGTCGGCCCCAAGGCCTTTGGCTATCCCGATATCGCATTTAAGCCGCTGGCGCTGGGCCAGATTACCGCGTGAAAGGACAAGTCATGAAAATCTTTCGCGAAGTGGATGTCGCCGAGATCGAGGATATGGCCGCAGGCGGTGCCGTTCTGGGCACCGGCGGGGGCGGCGATCCCTATATCGGCAAACTGATGGCGCAACAGGCGATCCGCAAGTTCGGCAAGGTGAAACTTGTCCGTACCGAGGATCTGCCCGATGACGCGCTGGTCGTGCCGGTCTGCATGATGGGCGCGCCCACCGTGATGACCGAAAAACTGCCGCAGGGCGACGAGCTGGTGAATGCCTTTGTCGCGCTGGAAAAGCTGCTGGGCCGCAAGATCGACGCAGTGTTGTGCGGCGAGGCGGGGGGCGTGAACTCGATGACGCCCTTTGTTGTCGCGGCGGCCACCGGCCTGCCACTGGTCGATGGCGACGGTATGGGCCGCGCGTTTCCGGAACTTCAGATGGAAACATTCGCCCTTGCCGGTGTTAGCGCGACGCCGATGGTTCTGTGTGATGACAAGGGCAATACAGTGACGTTCGAGACCGTCTCGAACCGCTGGACGGAACGTCTGGCGCGGGCGGCGACGGTGGAAATGGGCGGCTCGGCGCTGTTGGCGTTTTATTCGATGTCGGGTGCCAAGGCCAAGGAATGCGTTGTGCGCGGCACGCTGACCCTTTGCGAATCCATCGGCCGCACCCTGCGCGAGGCCAAGGCCAACCACGGCGAGCCGGTCAAGGCGCTGGCAAGCCTTTTGCAGGCGCATAATATGTTCGAAGGCCGCATCGTCGATATCGAACGGCGCACCGTCGGCGGTTTTGCCCGCGGCAAGGTGATCCTGAACGGCACCGACGATTGGAAGGGGCATGAGATGTCCATCGACTTCCAGAACGAGTTTTTGCTGGCGATGCGCGACGGCGAAGTTGTCGTGACTACGCCCGATCTGATCAGTCTGGTCGATGCGGAAACCGGCCTTGCGGTGACGACGGATTCGCTGCGCTATGGTCAGCGCCTTGTGTGCCTTGCCTATCCCTGCAACCCGATGTGGCGCACGCCACTGGGGATCGAGGTCGCAGGCCCGCGTTACTTTAAATATGATGTGGATTATCAGCCGCTGGCTGCGGCCGAGTAACCAAGGCTGGCGCTGCCTGCATATGGGCAGCGCCATTTTTCATTCTGGCTTGAGATTGCCCGCCATCTGGCGCCCGTCGCGCCCTTCGATCAGGTCAAAAGTCACCTTTTGATCATCGCTAAGGCCGGTCAGCCCGGCCTGTTCGACGGCCGAGATATGCACAAACACATCCTTGCCGCCGCCTTCTGGCGCGATGAAACCATAGCCTTTGGTGGTGTTGAACCATTTTACGGTGCCGTTCGGCATCGCCATTCTCCCTTGTCGTTCCGCCGCCCGCAGCGGGCTTTCGTAATCGTGAGACGCAGATTGCCCAAGCGTCAATGCCAGCCTTCACTTGTCCAGCTTTCGATTATCAACGACAAAAATCAAATACGAAGCATATCGCGCGCCATGAAATTGCGTGCAAAATTCGAATATGCACACAGACACAGCATTGAACGTGCAGTGAAAGGGCAGGAATGAAATTCATCGGATTATCAAATTGCGACACGTGTAAAAAAGCACGCACGGCAATTGCCGCGGCAGGGCTGCCGATCGAGATCACGGATATTCGCAAAGACGGGCTGGATCAGGCGCTGATTTCCAGCATTTTGGACGCGCATGGCGATAGCGCGATCAACAAATCCTCGACCACATGGCGCGGATTGTCCGACGACGAAAAAGAAAAGCCGGCGGCGGAATTGCTGGCGGCCTATCCGACATTGCTGAAACGCCCGGCCATCTTGAAAGACGGCATGTGGCATTTGGGGTGGAAGCCCGCACAGCAACAGGCGGTGCTGGACTAAAAAGGGGGGCGATATCGCCCCCCCTTAATCGTTACGCCAGATCGGGCGGCAGCGCCGAGGCGCGGGTTTCGGCCAAGATCGCATCCAGCGACATGGTCGCGGTCTGGTTCTCGCCCAGACGGCGGACGGTCACGGTGCGCTCCTCGACCTCGCGGGCGCCGATCGCCAGGATCAGCGGCACTTTGCCCAGGCTATGCTCGCGCACTTTGTAGTTGATCTTCTCGTTGCGGGTGTCGGCCTCGGCGCGGACGCCGGCGGCGGAAAGTGCCGCCACAACCTCGTGGACGTAATCATCCGCATCCGAGACGATCGAGGCGACGACCACTTGGCGCGGGGCCAGCCAGAAGGGCAGCTTGCCGGCAAAGTTCTCGATCAAGATGCCCACGAACCGCTCGAACGATCCAAGGCAGGCGCGGTGCAGCATGATCGGGCGATGTTTCGCGCCGTCTTGGCCGATGTAATTGGCGTCCAAACGCTCGGGCAGGTTGGGGTCGACCTGCAGTGTGCCGCATTGCCAGTCGCGGCCGATGGCGTCGGTCAGCACGAATTCCAGCTTTGGCCCGTAAAACGCGCCTTCGCCTTCTTGCAGCTCGTAATCATAACCGGCCTTGCGGCAGGCATTGCCCAACGACTGCTCGGCGTGATCCCAGCTTTCTTCGGTGCCGATGCGCTTTTCAGGGCGGGTCGACAGCTTCACGCGCCAGCTTTCAAAGCCGAGATCGGCATAGACGCTGGCCAGAAATTCGATGAATTTCTTGGTTTCCGATTCAATCTGATCTTCGGTGCAGAAGATATGCCCGTCGTCCTGCGTAAAGCCGCGCACGCGCATAATGCCGTGCAGCGCGCCCGACGGCTCATACCGCGCACAGGACCCAAACTCGGCCATGCGCAGCGGCAATTCGCGATAGGATTTCAGCCCGTGGTTAAAGATCTGCACATGGCAGGGGCAGTTCATCGGCTTAAGCGCGTTGACCACCTTTTCCTTGGCGCCTTCCTCGTCCACCTCGACGATGAACATATTGTCGCGATAGTTCTCCCAGTGGCCGGATTTCTCCCACAGCACGCGGTTTACCACTTGGGGGGTGTTCACCTCGACATAGCCGTCCTTGCGTTGGCGGCGGCGCATGTAATCTTGCAGCGCGGTATAGACCGTCCAGCCGTTCGGATGCCAGAACACCTGACCGGGGGCCTCCTCCTGCATGTGGAACAGATCCATCTCGCGGCCAAGGCGGCGGTGGTCGCGTTTGGCGGCCTCCTCCAGCATGGTCATATGCGCCTTCAGATCCTCGCGGTTGCGGAAGGCGACGCCATAGATGCGCTGCAGCATCGGGCGGCTGCTGTCACCCAGCCAATAGGCACCGGCGACATGGGTCAGCTTGAACCCGTCAGCGGGCACTTGGCCGGTGCTTTGCAGGTGCGGGCCGCGGCACAGATCCTGCCAATCGCCGTGCCAATACATGCGCAAAGGCTCGTCGCCCGGAATGCGGTTCACCAATTCGATCTTATAGGGCTCGCCGCGATCCTCGTAATAGGCGAGGGCGCGGGCGCGCTCCCACACTTCGGTGCGGACAGGCTCGCGCGCGTTGATGATCTTTTTCATCTGCGCCTCGATCGCGCCCAGATCTTCGGGGGTAAAGGGCTCGGCGCGGTCAAAGTCATAGAACCAGCCGTAATCGCGGACGGGGCCGATGGTGACTTTCACATCGGGCCAGATCTCTTGCACGGCGCGCGCCATGATATGCGCCAGGTCGTGGCGGATCAGCTCTAGCGCGGGGGCTTCGTCCTTCATCGTGTTCAGCGCGATGGAGGCATCTGCGGTGATCGGCCATTGCAGATCCCAATGCTGGCCATCCAGCTGTGCGGAAATCGCGGCCTTTGCCAGCGATTTCGAGATCGACTCGGCGACGGCAGCGGCGGTGATCCCGGCGGGATATTCGCGTTTGTTACCATCAGGGAATGTCAGGGAAATAAGGCTCATGGCCTATAGCTCCTCGTCGGTTTGGCGCCCACTGAACGCCCGGTTGCGGGTTATGTGTGCGCGCTTTGTGATACTGGCGCGCGCTGACGTCAAGGGGGCGTCTAGGCTTGTCTTTGTCGCCGATCAGGGCCAGTTTCAGCACAGTATTTCCCAGGAGGCCGCCATGATCGAACGTTTCACCACCTCCGAGGGGCGCGAGATCGCCTTTGAACACCTGCCCGCAAAGGGGCCGACCGTCATGTTCTGCGGCGGCTACCGCTCGGATATGGAGGGGACAAAGGCCATCGCCCTGCGCGAGATGACGGCCGACAAGGGCCTCGGGTTTATGCGGTTCGATTATTCGGGCCATGGCGTATCCGGCGGCGTGTTCGAGGATGGATCGATCGGTGATTGGGCGGCGGATGCGCGCGCGGTCATGGCGCGGATCGACGGGCCGGTGGTGCTGGTCGGCTCATCCATGGGCGGCTGGATTTCCCTGCTGCTGGCACGCGCTTTTCCCGAGCGGATCAAGGGGCTGGTGACCATCGCCGCTGCCCCTGATTTTACCGAGGATCTGGTCTGGCCGCGCCTGTCGCCCGAGGAACAAGCCCAGATGCAGCGCTTTGGCAAGGTGCTGCGCCCCTCGGAATACGGCGATCCCTATCCCTATACCTGGAAGCTGATCGAGGACGGCAGGCGTAATCTGGTGCTGCGCAGCCCGCTGCATCTGCCATTCCCGACCCGGTTCTTGCAAGGCACGGCGGATGTCGATGTGCCCCCTCAGGTCGCCTATCGCCTGCTGGATCATGTCACCGGCGGTGATATCCGCCTGAAAGTGGTCAAAGGCGCCGATCACCGCTTTTCCACGCCCGCCTGCCTGCGCATGATCGAGGCGGCCGTCGCCAAGGTTGCCCAGGACTGATGGAGCCTGATTTCCCCGCAGGCGCGCTGGTGGCGGTTCTAACCGCCCAGCCCATCGACCGGATGCTGGATTATCGCGCGCCCGAAGGCGGCTGCGATATCGGCGCGCTGGTCGAGGTGCCCTTGGGGCCGCGCAAAGTGCTGGGCGTTGTTTGGGGGCCGGGGCAGGGCGGCTTTGACCCCGCCAAGGCGCGCAGCATTCTGCGCCTGCATGATGTGCCGCCCTTGCGCGACGAGATGCGCCGCTTTTTGGAAAAGGTGGCCGATTACACGCTGACCCCGATGTTCCAGATGCTGCGCATGACGGTGCGCGCCCCCGCGCTCGAGGATGCGGTGCGGCTGGTCTATCGCGCCACCGGCGCTGTGCCCGATCGCATGACGCCTGCGCGCGAAAAAGTGCTGCAAGTGATGCGCGATTTTGGCGGGTTGTCGTTCACACTGGGTGAGCTTGCCGGGGCTGCGGATGTGACGCCCTCGGTGATCAAGGGTCTCGTGAAAGCGGGCGCGATATCCGAGGAGGTCGCCCCAAAGGATCTGCCGTTCCAGCGCCTGAACCCCGCCCATCCCGGCAAGGCGCTGACTGATGAGCAGACCGCTGCCGCAGATGCCCTGCGCACCTCGGTGCGCAGCGGGCAATATGGCACGACGCTGCTGAAAGGGGTGACGGGATCGGGCAAGACCGAAGTTTACCTCGAGGCGGTGGCCGAAACCTTGCGCGCGGGCCGTCAGGCCTTGGTGCTGCTGCCTGAAATCGCGCTGTCGGGTGAATTCCTGCGCCGCGTCGAGGAGCGTTTCGGCGCGCGCCCCGCTGAATGGCATTCTGGCATCACCATGACCGAACGCCGCCGCGTCTGGAAGATGATCGGGACGGGCGATGCGCAGGTGGTGGTGGGTGCGCGATCCGCATTGTTCCTGCCGTTCCAAGACCTTGGGCTGATCGTGGTCGATGAGGAGCATGACGGATCATATAAACAGGGCGATGGCGTGCTGTATAACGCGCGCGACATGGCGGTGCTGCGCGCCAGTTTGAATGCGGCGCAGGTGGTGCTGGCCTCGGCCACGCCCAGCCTCGAGACATGGGTGAATGCCGATACGGGCAAATACGCCCGCATCACGCTGGATGCGCGCTTTGGCGTGGCCGTGATGCCCGATATGCGCCCCATCGATATGCGGGCCGAGAAGCTGCCGGGCGGGCGCTGGATTTCCCCCACCTTGCAGGGCGCGATTCTGAACAGGATGAAAAAGGGCGAGCAATCGCTGCTGTTCCTGAACCGGCGCGGTTTTGCGCCGGTGACCCTGTGCCGCGCCTGCGGCCAGCAGGTCGCCTGCGATCACTGCGATGCACGCATGGTCGAGCACCGCTTTCAGAACCGCCTTGTCTGCCACCAATGCGGCGCGAACCGCCCCGTTCCAGACGCCTGTCCCTCCTGCGGTGTCGAGGGCAAAATGGTGCCCGTCGGCCCCGGTGTCGAGCGGTTGGAGGAAGAGGTGAAAGCCGTCTTTCCCGAGGCCCGCGCCACTGTACTATCGTCTGACCTGTTCGGCACCGCCCGCGCGCTAAAAGATCGGATTGCCGAGATTGCGGCGGGCGGGGCGGATATCATCATCGGCACCCAGATCGTGGCCAAGGGGCATAACTTTCCAAAGCTTACGCTGGTCGGCGTCATCGACGCGGATCTGGGACTGCAAGGGTCGGATCTGCGCGCCGCCGAAAAGACCTTTCAACTGATGCGGCAGGTGGCGGGACGGGCGGGCGGGCCGAGGCGCCGGGCGTCGCGCTGCTGCAAACCTATCAACCCGAACATCCGGTGCTGCGCGCGATCATGTCGGGCGATGACGAGGGGTTCTGGCAGGCCGAGGCCGATCAGCGCCATGCGGCGGGCGTGCCGCCCTTTGGCCGGATGGCGGGGGTGATTATCTCGTCCCCGGATTTGCAGGCGGCGTTCGATGTCGGCAACCGGCTGGCGCGCAACGCAGGCCCGCTGTTGCAGGTCGGGGCCGAGGTTTACGGCCCTGCGCCTGCGCCTATTGCCCGCGTGCGGGGGCGGCACCGCGTGCGGCTGCTGGTCAAAGCCGCGAAAGGCGCCGCGCTGCAGGCCGCGCTGGCCCAGTGGATCGCCATCCCGCTGCCGCCCGATCTGCGGCTGACCATTGACATTGACCCACAATCTTTCTTGTAAGGCAAAGCCGTCGCAATCCGCGACAAGACCACCTATATCTAGGCCAACCCGATTCATTGAAAGGCAAATGCCATGTTTTCGCTTTTTGGCGCCAAGGATGTCATGGTGGCTCCGCAAGACGCCCTGCCGGGCCGTGCAAACGCCATTCAGACCGCGCAAACCCATTTCGTCAACGGCTCTGACCTGCACAAAGTGCCGGCTGGCATGGAAGTTGCCATGTTCGGCGCGGGGTGTTTCTGGGGGGTCGAGCGCCTGTTCTGGGAGCTGCCGGGTGTCTATTCGACCTCGGTCGGTTACGCGGGCGGCTATACGCCGAACCCGACCTATGAAGAGGTCTGCACCGGCCTCACCGGTCATACCGAAGTTGTCCGTATCGTCTTTGATCCGGCAAAGATCAGCTTTGACGATCTGATGAAGACATTTTGGGAAAACCACGATCCGACCCAAGGCATGCGTCAGGGCGGCGATAAGGGCACGCAGTACCGCTCGGCCATCTATACCTATAGCGGCGCACAAAAAGATGCGGCGCTGGCCGCGCGTGAGGCTTATGGCGCGCGTCTGGCCGCCGCAGGTTTTGGCGCGGTGACGACCGAGGTGCTGTCGGTGCCGAACTATTTCTATGCCGAGGATTACCACCAGCAATATCTGGCCAAGAACCCCGATGGTTACTGCGGCATCGCAGGCACGGGCGTCACTTGCCCGATCGGCCTTGGCGTTTAACGGAAAGACGACTTTATGACGATGTATTCGGCCCATACGACCCTGCCTGATCAAGACAGCGCCGAGGCGCTGGGCGAGGCGCTGGAGGATCTGGAACCCTTTGGCGTTGGTGTATTCGAGATCGAGGACGGCTCGGGCCTATACGAGATCGGTGTTCATTTCGAAGAGCAGCCCGACGAGATCATCCTCGATCTGCTGGCCGCAAGCTTTGGCGCGAAACCCTTTGTCGTCTCGGAAGTGCCGGATGTCGACTGGGTCGCCAAGGTCAAGCGCGAGCTGTCCCCCGTCGAGGCGGGCCGCTTTTTCGTCTATGGCGGCCATGATGCCGACAAAGTCCCCGAAGGCCGCTTGCCGCTGTTGATCGAGGCCGCAATGGCCTTTGGCACCGGCCACCATGGCACGACGCTGGGCTGCCTGCGCGCGCTGGACCGGCTGGAGACCCAAGGGTTCAAATCCGCGAACACCGCCGATATCGGCGCGGGTACCGCTGTTCTGGCGATGGCCGCGGCGCATCTGTGGCCTGAAACGGTTGTGGCGGGCGATATCGACCCCGTCGCCGTTGATGTCGCCGCCGCCAATGCCGAGGCGAACGGTATGAAGGGTCGCGTCATCTGTGTCGAAGCCGCAGGCTTTGATGCTGCCGAGATTCGCGCCCGTGCGCCGTTCGAGCTGGTCTTTGCCAATATCCTGAAAGGCCCGCTGGTCGCCCTTGCCCCCGAAATGGGCGGCAATGTCGTGTCGGGCGGCGTCATCATCTTGTCGGGTATCCTCAACGAGCAGGCCGATAGCGTGATCGAGGTCTATAACACCGCTGGTTTCACGCTGAAATGGCGTGACGAGGTGACGGACTGGACCACGCTGACGATGGTGAAAAACTAATAAAAAGGGCGGCCATCGGGGCCGCCCTTTTCTATCTCGGCCGATGCACATGGGCGCTTTGCAGCAGCCCAAATGCCGCCAGCATCACCATCAACTGTGATCCGCCATAAGACACCAGCGGCAGCGGCACGCCCACCACGGGGGCAAGTCCCATCACCATCATCATATTCACCGCAAATAGCGTGAAGAACGTCGCCGAAATCCCCACGATCATCAGCGAGGCATAGCGGTCACGGTTCGACAGCGCCGATGAGATGCAAAAGAACATCACCAGCGCATATAGCGACAGCAGCGTGATCGAGCCGATAAAGCCGAATTCTTCCGCCAGCGTGTTAAAGATAAAGTCCGTCTGCTTTTCCGGCAGGAAGTTCAGTCGCGACTGCGTGCCCTGCATAAAGCCGCGCCCCGTCAGGCCCCCAGATCCCAGCGCAATCGTCGCCTGATTGATATTGTAACCCGCGCCCAGAGGGTCATTTGCAGGGTTCAGGAACGTGTCGATCCGGCGGTATTGGTAATCGTGCAGGAATTGCCAACTGGTGCCGCGCGCTGCGAAAATCGCCCAAACCCCGCCTGCCGCTGCGCTGACGACCGTTGCGAAATAGGCCCAATGCACGCCCGCGACCCACATCATAATGCCGCCCGTCATGATGATCAGCATCGATGTGCCAAGGTTCGGCTGCAAGAACACCAGCCCCGCCGGGATCAGGATCAGCAGCACCGGCAGCAGCACCCAAAACGGATGCGAGACCTTTTTCACCGGCAGCCAGTCATAATAGGCCGCCAGCATCATCACCATGGCGATCTTGGCAGGCTCGGAGGGCTGGATGCGGATCGGCCCCAGTTCCAGCCAGCGCTGCGCGCCCATGCCGACATGGCCGAACAATTCCACCCCGACCAGCAGCGCCAGTGCGATCAGGTAGAAGATGATGGACATATTCTTCCAGATCCAGATCGGCACCATCGCGATGACGAACATCGCCACCATGCCGACGGCGAAACGCTTCATCTGCGGCTCGGCCCAGGTTTCCATCCGCCCGCCGGCAATGGAATAGAGCATCAAAAAGCCCGCGCTGCACAGGGCGACCACCAACAAGATGATCGGCCAGTTCAGGTAAAGCAGCTTGCGGATGCCCGTGGGCACAGAGCGCAGGTTGTAATTCAGATAGGTCATGCGCGGTTCTGATGGGCGCGGTCGCGGGCTTCCATCAGGGCCCGGACGCGGTTTTGAATTTCCTCGGCCCGGCCGCGCGTGGCGGCGGGATAGGCGGTCAATTCGGGGAAGCCGCCCGCCAGCGCCTGCATGGTCACATCACGACCAATCGGCCCCGCAACAGTGCCGCCGCCACCGCCATGTTCGACGACCACCGCCACCGCATATTTCGGGCGGTCAAAGGGCGCGTAATTGATCCATAGCGCGTGGTCGCGCCGCTCCCACGGCAGATCCTCGTTGCGGGTCACACCGCGGGCGCGTTCCTCGGCGGTGATGCGGCGCACTTGGCTGGTGCCGGTCTTGCCCGCCATCTGCTGGCCCGCGATGTCAAAGCGCGTCGCATAGGCGGTGCCGCGTTGATGGTTCACCACATCATACATCGACAGGCGCGCGCGGCGCAGGAAATTCTCGTTCAGCCCAAGGCTTTCGCCGCCGATCAGCGGCTGGACGACACCATCAATCGCATGGATCATGCGCGGCTCGATATTGCGGCCAGAGGCAAGGCGCGCGGTCATAATCGCCAGTTGCAACGGCGAGGCCAGCACATAACCCTGACCGATCGAGGCATTGACCGTGTCGCCGATCCGCCAATCCTCGCCGCGCACTTCGCGTTTCCACTGCCGGTCGGGCGCAAGGCCCGAGGCCACGGCAGACAGCGGCAGGTCGTGGCGTGTCCCAAGGCCGAATTTGCGCGCCATCACCGCCATCGCATCGATGCCGACGCGCTGGGCGGCCTCGTAGTAATAGCAGTCGCAGCTGAATTTCAGACTGTCGTGGAAATTCACATTGCCATGGCCGCTGGGGCGCCAGCAGTGGAATCGCGTACCCGACACTTCGGTATAGCCGCGGCAATAGATCGTCTCTTCGGGTGTCAGCACGCCCGCTTCCATCGCCGCAAGTGCGGTGATCGCTTTGAACGTCGAGCCGGGCGGGTAGGTGCCCTGAAAGGCCTTTGCCGCCAGCGGGCGATACATATTCTCGTTCAGACCCGTCCAGTCGGCGACCGAGATGCCGCGCACGAACAGGTTCGGGTCAAAGGATGGCGCGCTGCCGATGGCTTTCAGATCACCCGTCTCGCAATCCATCACCACGCAGGAGGCGCTTTCGCCGTCCAGACGCGCCTCGACATAGGCCTGCAACTTGGAATCAAGGGTCAGTTGAATGTCGGCACCGCTGTCGCCCTCTTGGCAGTCCAGCTCGCGCATGACGCGGCCAAGGGCGTTCACCTCGATCCGGCGGGTGCCAGCTTTGCCGCGCATGGCAGCCTCGAGGCGGTTTTCAACGCCGGTCTTGCCGATCTGGAAACGCGGGATTTGCAGGATCGGGTCAGGCTCGGTCATCAGGCTCAGGTCATAATCGCTGACCGGGCCGACATAGCCCACCACATGCGCCGTGTCCTGCCCGTGCGGATAGACGCGCGAGAGGCCGACCTCGGCCGAGATGCCGGGCAGGGCGGGGGCGTTCACCTGCACGCGCGAGACCTCCTCCCAGGAAATGCGCTCGATCACCGTCACCGGCACAAAGGCGGCGCGGCGGGCAATTTCCTCTTTCGTGCGGGCGATATCCTCGGGGCGCAGCGTGATGATCTGCGCCAGGCGGTTCAGCACGTCATCCACATCGCCCGCATTCTCGCGCACGATGGTGATGCGATAGACGGGCTCGTTTGCGGCCAGCGCGACGCCGTTGATGTCATAGATCAATCCGCGCGCGGGCGGGATCAACTGCATCGAGATGCGGTTTTCCTCGGCCAACATGCGGAATTCATCCGATTGGTTCACCTGCAACTGATGCATCCGCCAGCCCAAAAGGCCGATGACACCGGCCTGCGCGGTGGTCATCAGCAGCGCCCGCCGGGTAAAGCGGGGACCACGTTCGGATGTATCGCGATGTCCTGATCTCACAACCTTTGTCCCATGGCATTGACCTCGCCCGCCGCCGGACGGCGCAGACCAAAGCCGAAATACATGATTCCAACCGCAATAGGATAACACAGAATCGTCATCACCATTTGCGAAAGATGCGCGGACAGGCCGGGCTGCGGCACCGACAGCAGCGCAAAGACGGCGCGGCGGGCAAAGACCAGCAGCACGATGCCAAAGGTGACCGTCATCCATTCGATCCAGAACGGCGCCTCGCGCAGGCGGGCGGCGCGGCGGCGCATCGCCTCGGTCAGGACGATGACCAGCGCCACCTCGAGGCCGGGCGGATTCTGGAACAGCAAATCGCCCAGTAAAAAGATCACCGCAATCGTCGTGACCGGCAGGTAGTCGGGGCGGCGAGTAACAAAGACCAGCGTGATCAGCAGCAGCAGATCAGGCGGCACCACGGGGCCGGGCGGCACCGTGTTCAGGGGCAGCAGGCGCAGGGTGATAATGGCAAGCGCCAGCAGCACAAAGGTCAGCTGGCCGCGCCAGCCGCGCAGGGCGCTGGTCTCAGCCATCGGGCAGCTCTCCCTCGGGTGCGGGCGGGCCTGCGATCTCTAGCCGCGGTGTTACCAGCAATCCGCCGGGGTCGGTGATCGCCTCGATCCGCGGGGCGCGCAACACGCGCAGGAATTCAAGGCGTTCGTAATCCGCCGAGAGGCGCACGCGAAGGCGGCGGTCCGTCCCCAGCGCGACCTGCCCAACCAGCATATCCGCCGGAAAAATCCCGCCGTCGCCCGATGAGACAACGCGATCCCCGGGGCGTACTTGGTCGGCGTTTTCCAAAAATTCGATCACCGGATAGATCGTATTGTCGCCCGACAGAATCGCCCGTTGCCCCGAGGGCTGGATCAGTACCGGCACTTTGCTAGAGCTATCCGTCAGCAGCAGCACGCGCGAGGTGTGGCTGCCCACGCCCGAGATCCGCCCGACAAGGCCGATCCCGTCCATCGCAGGCCAGCCATCGATGATACCATCGCGCGCGCCAACGTTCAGCAGCACCGACTGGCGAAAGGGCGAGCCGCTATCGGCCAGCACTTCGCCCGTCACATAGGTCAGCGTCGGGTCGATGCGAACGTTGTTCAGATCCAGCAGCTTGGCATTTTCCTGCTCGAGCTGCAGCGCCGCCTCGCGCCAGGCGCGCATCTGTTGCAGCTCGAGGCGCAATTCGCGGTTCTGGTCATAGATGCGGCGATAGCTTTGGAAATCGGCGATCAGCTTGGTCGCGCCGGTCACAGGGGCTGCGATCCACTGCATACGCGGCACGACGGTGTCGATGACGGCAGTGCGCATCCGCTCGACGCGCGGGCTGTCGATGCGCCAGACCAGAAACAGCGCGATCATCACCATGACCAATGTGCCGACAACAAGGCGGCGCACCGGGCGAACGTATTCGTCGCCCGAGGCCTTACCCCCTGAAGATTTGCGGTCTTGCGCCAAATCCTGTCCTCAAACCCGTTTAGGTCTGCCCGGATCAGCTATCGTAGTCGATCACGTGGCGAAGTTGCTTTTCATACTCCAGCGCGCGTCCGGTGCCGAGTGCGACGCAATTCAGCGATTCCTCGGCGACCGAGATCGCAAGGCCGGTTTGCTCGCGCAGGGCCTGATCCAGATCGCCCAGCAATGCGCCGCCGCCTGTCATCATCACGCCGCGATCAACGATATCGGCGGCCAGATCGGGGGGCGTCGCCTCCAGCGCGGTGATCACCGCCTCGCAGATCTGGCTGACAGGTTCTGCCAAAGCCTCGGCGATCTGCGCTTGGGTGATCTCGGTCTCTTTGGGAACGCCGTTGATCAGGTCGCGGCCGCGAATGACCATCGACTGGCCACGGCCATCGTCGGGCATACGGGCCGTGCCGATGGTGGTTTTGATCCGCTCGGCCGTTGCCTCGCCGACCAGCAGGTTTTGCTGGCGCCGCAGATAGTTGATGATCGCCTCGTCCATGCGGTCACCGCCGACGCGGACCGAGCGGGCGTAAACGATATCGCCAAGCGATAGGACTGCGACTTCGGTTGTGCCGCCGCCGATATCGACAACCATGCTGCCGGTGGGGTCGGTGATGGGCATTCCCGCGCCGATGGCGGCTGCGATCGGCTCGACAATCAGGCCGGCGCGGCGGGCACCTGCGGACAGAACCGACTGACGGATCGCGCGTTTTTCAACAGGAGTAGCGCCGTGCGGCACACAGACGATGATATTGGGTTTGGGTGCAAAGGGCGTGCGGCGGTGCACTTTGCGGATGAAATACTTGATCATCTCTTCCGCCGAGGCAAAGTCCGCGATGACCCCCTCGCGCATTGGACGGATGGCCTGGATGGTGCCGGGCGTGCGGCCCAGCATCAGCTTGGCTTCCTCGCCCACGGCCAGAACCTTCTTCACGCCGTCCTTAATATGATAGGCGACCACCGAGGGCTCGGACAGAACAATGCCGCGCCCTTTGATATAGACCAGCGTATTCGCTGTCCCCAGGTCGATCGCCATATCCGACGAGAACAAGCCCCCAAAAATTGCCATACCGTCTTCTTCCCGTTGATCGTGCCACGCGCGCAAACAAAAGGCTGGCCCCGATTCGGGGGCCGTCCGCCGCCTGTTTGCCGAAACTATCCTGGCCTTATAGGTCGCGCGATGCCTATCGAAAAGGGCCGGATGGAGGCAGCGCCCTTGATGCGTCATTTGACGGGCCGTATTTTGCCAAGTTGACGCGGAAGTGTTCAGGCGGCAGGCTGCCGGCAAAGGCAGCGCATGATGTCATGCAGCAACCAAAGGGCGCGCTTGATGGCCGAGATGATCACGGACCCGGATGTGTTTTTCGCGGATGGCTGTGGACGTTGCGCGCGCTATGCCAGTGACGATTGCGCGGCACGGCGGTGGGGGCAGGGGCTGGCGGCGCTGCGGCAGATCTGCCGGGATGCGGGCCTTAGCGAGGTCGCGAAATGGGGGCATCCGTGCTATATGCATGCTGGGCGGAATATCGCCATCATTGGTGCTTTTCGCGACGATTTCCGGCTGTCATTCTTTGATGCGGCCCTGTTGAAGGACCCGGCGGGCGTCTTGCAGCGCCAGGGCGCCAACACCCCGCACCCCGATATGTTACGTTTTACCGATAGCGCGCAGGTGGGTGCGATGGGGAATGTGATCAGCGCTTATCTGGCCGAGGCGATGGCCAACGCCGCCGCCGGTCTGCGCCCGCCCAAGATCGAAACACATGTCGATATGCCGGTCGAGCTGCAAGAGGCGCTGGACGAGGACCCCAGCTTTGCCGCCGCCTTTGACGCGCTGACGCCGGGGCGACGCAAAAGCTATCTGATCGCCCTCTCGGGCGCCAAAGCCGCGCAAACCCGCCGCGACCGCATCGAAAAGCTGCGCCCCAAGATATTCGAGGGCAAAGGCGCGCTTGAGCGGTAAGGCGTTGAATTGCCGTAGCGCCATGCGGTGCGGGCGTGATCTTTCCCTTGCGCATCGCCGAAATTGCCCTTACACGCCCGCCATAGCACCCCGATGGCGAGTGGGCAGGCTGGCTATGCAGCGGATTGCAAATCCGTGGAGACCGGTTCGATTCCGGTACTCGCCTCCAATACTTCAGTATGTTGCGCTGGGCGCTTTGGCATGTTGCAAGATTTGGCAACAGCGCTGGCAACATTCCTGTTCACCCCCCCCCGTACGTTCTTAAGCTATTCGCGCCGCTTTTGCGCCCCGATCACTCTGACCTTCTGGCGCGCGGATCTGGCATATTTGCGAACCATCGCTGCAGCCGCTATCAGCTCATCGCCGCAGCCTGGTGCTGCCAGCTTTGCCGCAGCTGAGTATCTCAGCGAATGGATGTCATATTTCTTGGCACCAGCTTTCCGGCGCACCTGCATGATAATCTCGGCTGCGCCTCGGTATGAGGTTGGCTTTCCGATATACCATTGGGTGCAATGCGTAAGTGATCTGAGCTTGTTATATATTCTTATATTGGAATGTTTTTCTATCGATGCCGCCTATGGACGCTGGTGATTGAAAGAAATTCTTGTATTGATGCACAATCATAGGTGGAGGTTTGCCGAAAGAGTGAACGGCGCTTGGCGGGCGCGCGATTCATCGGGTAACAGTGGGGCATGAGTTAAGACTTGAGCTGCACGGGCAGACCGAAACACTCCAGGCAGCAGGCAATAACGGGCTATTCCAAGGGTAGAGTATGAAGAACGACGTTAACTTTGTAAGTGATTATCTAGACGCTACTATTCAGGTGCTGCAGGATACTAAAGCGTTAAACGAACAGATTTTATCCGCCGTTGATATTTGGAAGTCCGCGTTGAAAAACGGCCGCAAGGTTATTTTCTGCGGCAATGGCGGATCGGCTGCAGACGCACAGCATCTTGCCGCTGAATTGATGGGACGCTTTTTGTTCGACCGCGCACCGATGCCCGCGCTGTCTCTGACGGTGGATACCTCGGCCCTGACGGCAATCGGCAATGACTATGGCTACGAAAACGTATTCGCGCGTCAGCTGCGCGGGATCGGCGTTGCCGGGGATGTCATCGTCGGATTGTCGACCTCGGGGAACAGCGTGAACGTGGTGAAAGCGTTTGAAGTTGCGCGCGAGTTGGGCATTGCCACGATTGGCATGACCGGAGCAGGCGGCGGCGCAATGGCCCCGCTGTCGGATCTTTTGCTGGCGGTCCCGCATGCGCAGACCAATTACATCCAAGAGGCCCATATCGCCATCGGTCACATGATCTGCGCGATGGTTGAGGTGCAGTTGTGCTCGCCCAAGCCGTAATACTTTGTGGTGGGCTAGGGACGCGTCTTGGGGAATTGACGGCCTCGACGCCCAAGCCCATGCTGCCCGTCGCTGGACGACCGTTCGTTGAATATCTGATCCTTGAGGCCGCGCGCTATGGGTTCAAGCGTGTGACGCTCTTGGCCGGACGCTTTGGCGAGCAAGTGCAGGAGGCCTATGACGGTCGGGTGATCAATGGTGCACGGGTTGATGTGATCATCGAGCCTGAACCGCGGGGCACTGGCGGCGCCTTGGCCTATGCCCATGCGCTGGGTGCGCTCGATCCGGCCTTCCTGTTGATGAACGGTGATTCATGGATCGACATGGATCTGACCGTCTTTGTGCAGAACTGGAATGCCTATCAGCGCGAGGAATCGGGCGTGTTCGCGCAGATATTGCTGCAAAGCGTGCCCGACAGTGGTCGCTATGGGGCTGTGGAAACGGCGCAAGGGCGCGTCACCGGTTTTCGTGAAAAGACCCCCGAGCGCGCTGGTCAGGCAGGTCAGATCAATGCCGGGGTTTATATCCTGTCGCGCGCGGTTATCGCCGAGATCCCGACAGAACAGGCATGCTCGCTAGAGGCCGAGGTGTTTCCTCGTCTTGTCGCTGCGGGCCAGGTCGCCGGCGTGGCTGCGCCTGACGGGGCATATTTCATTGATATCGGCTTGCCTGTCACTTACGCGCAGGTGCAGGATGAGTTTGTTGCGCAGCGTACGCGCCCGGCGTTGTTTCTGGATCGCGATGGCACGCTGAATGTTGATCGCGGCTACACGCACGACCCGGCCACGCTGCAATGGCAGCCAGGCGCGCGCGCGGCAATCAAGCTGGCGAATGATCGCGGCTATTATGTCTTTGTCGTTACCAATCAAGCGGGTGTCGCCCGCGGGTTTTATGACGAGGATGCTGTGCGTCAGTTCCATGACGCCATGCAGGCAGATCTTGCGCAGATCGGTGCCCATATCGATGCGTTGGAATGGTGCCCGCATCATGTCGATGCGACGGTCGAAGCCTATCGCAAAGACTGTCCGCGTCGTAAGCCTGCGCCCGGCATGATTAACGATCTACTGGCCTTTTGGCCCGTCGATATGGCGCGCAGCCTGATGATTGGCGATGCTGAAACGGACATGGCGGCTGCGAAGGCCGCCGGGATCACGGGGGTTCATTATAAAGGTGGCTCCTTGCATGCGCTGGTCCTGGACCATCTGAAATAAGGTTGTGAGAATATGTGGATTAGCAAAACGCCTCTGCGTGCCAGTTTTCTCGGCGGCGGTACGGATTACCCATCCTACTTCCGGGATCATCCCGGCGCAGTGCTGGGTAGCACAATCGACAAATACGTTTATATTCAGGCCCTGCCGCTGGCTGCGGTAGCAGAGCAGAAATACCGCGTCACGTATCGCACCACTGAAAGTGTGCAAACGGTGGACGAGATTCGGCACCCGGTGATCCGCGAAAGTGTCAAACGCTGGGGCGGTGATATGGCGCTGAATATCGCGACCATGTCGGATCTGCCGGGCGGCACCGGCCTTGGCAGTTCATCTGCGTTCACGGTCGGCTTTTTGAACCTGCTGCACCAGATGCGCGGTGATGAACTGACGCGCTATGAACTGGCGCGTCAGGCCATCCATATGGAACAGGACATCTTGCAGGAAAACGTCGGCGTGCAAGATCAGATCCATGCCGCATTTGGTGGATTGTCGCGCTATGAGTTCACGGGTGATGGCTTTTCAATCGAGCCGCTTCGCCTGACGACCCAGCGCATGAACCTGCTGAACCGTTCGATGTTGCTAGTCTACACAGGCAGCCAACGTAGCGCATCACAGACTTTGACTACGCAGGAAAAGCGCACAAAGCAGGGCGCGAATGCGGATTACCTCAAAGAGATGTATAACATGACCAAAACGGGCGCTGCCCTTTTGGAACAAGATGGCGACGATCTGCGCGTCTTGCAAAGCTTTGCCGAAATGCTGGATCTGGGCTGGCAGCTTAAACGTCAGCTGGGAGAAGCGGTCAGCAACTCGGCTATCGACGATCTGTATATCGCCGGAAAAGAGTTGGGCGCGCGCGGCGGCAAACTTCTGGGTGCGGGCGGCGGCGGCTTTGTGTTGTTCCTTGCCGACCCTGACCTTCATCCGGCATTCGTTGAACGTTTTGGCGCGGATAATGTTATTCCGATCTCGATGACGAATGGCGGCTCGATCGTGACCAAGATCGGGTGAAACCCAAACGGCAAGAGGGCCCCATGCATATAAAACGCGTTTGTCTTGTGCCGCCCGCCGACCCCGGTAGCAAAGGGGATGAGGGGATGGTGCGCGGGGCTCTTGATCTGTTCGATACATTGCCGATTGTCATCATCGGGCCTGATGGCGATGGGGATTGGGCGGCTGATCTGGCTTTGTCGCCTGAAGATGCAGGCCGGATCACATGGCTAGCCCAGCCGATCGCGGCCAGCCATGATATCTTTCGCGACGGGGACCTGCTTTTTGTGGTTGGCGCAGATGTGCTGGACGGCACCTGCGGGATGATGCCTGCAAAATACCGTCTTGATCTGATGCAGACCGCAGAACAAGCGGGGGTGCCGGTTTACGCACATTGCTCTTTCCGGTCAGATGTCGCGCCCGAGATCCTCGCGCAGATTGACAGGCTGAAACATGCTGTGTTTTTGCTACGCGACGGCCTGTCTATGCAGAATTTCGAGCGTCAGACGGCGCGGCGCGGCCATGCTTTTTCTGATATGTCGTTTTTTTATCGGCAAGGACGCGATACACCGCGCGCGGTTGCGCTGCGCGACAGCATCAGCGCGCTGTCAAAGCCGATCATTGGCCTGAACTTTGCCGAGCATAGCTTTCGTTCGTTTAGCGATACACATGATACCGCCGCGCGCGGGGCCTTTGTCGCGGCGGTTCTGACCCAGATCGTCGATGCGAATCCCACCGCGTCTTTTGTCCTGCTTTCTAACGATCGGCGCAGGTTCGAGAACCATCCGCCCGACGACGATTATAGCGATATGGCGGCCAAATGGATCACCACAACGCTTGCCCCTTCGCGTTTCGTACAAGTGGGGCGTGCCAGTCATTACGCCGATAATATCGCGCTGCTGGCGAGCTGTGATTTGCTGGTGACGGGACGCATGCATTTGGCGCTTGCCGCGATGCGCGCGGGCACGATGCCGCTGGTCGTTATGGGGCAAGGCAAAGGCTACACTTCCATCGACAAAATGCGCGGCGCTTTTTTGACCCATTTGGGGTCGGATATGGGTGTCGTGGATGATTTGGCGCAGGTGGGGGCTATTTCCGCCGCATTGTTGGCCCAGGGCGCGCGCGCGCTGCACGATTACAACAGCGCGCTGGAAGCCAAGAGCAACCGCGAGAAGTCGGATCTACTCGCGAATATCGCAGAACGCACTGAACACATGTTCGAAATGAGCCCGGACGAACATACCGCAAGGAACGCCTATAGAATGAGTATTATCGAAAAGCTGGAAAGCGAACTTGCGATTGCCAGACAAGACCAAGCCGCACTTGAGGCCGCGCGTCAGGCGCATGACGCCTTGCAGCGCGCTTATGATACGATCATGCAAGAGCGCGCGGAGATCGTTCAAACGGCGGCAGCGCAGCAGGCCGAACTGCAGGCTGCCCTAGAGCTTGCTGAATTGAAATTTACCGCCGCGGACGAATTTCTGAAAGAAACCCGTGCAGGCCATGCCGATGTAATCAGCGATCTGGCGCGTGCGGGCGCCCATATTGCCGAAAGCGCGCGCCGCGCCGAGGCACAACCGCTACGGATGCTGAAACGTCGTTTGCGCTATGGTTTGACCAAACTGCTGCTGCGTGCCGAGGGGCGCATGTCGCAGGCGCGGGCCGAAAGGTTGCGGCGCTCGCTGGCCAAGCGAAAGCCCAAGCGCCATATCGAGATGTGGCAAGCGGCGGTATTGCGTGCTGGTGGTCATCATCCTGCGATCGCGCAGCAGCACCAGTTGGCTGGCGACGGGCAAGGTGTGATCGCGCCCTCCAGCATGTCGTTGCGCAAAATCCTCGTCGCGGATTACCGTTTGCCTCGCCCTGACGTGTCTGCGGGCGAAAAAGCGACCGTCGGCGTGATCGCGGATATGGTGGCGATGGGCTATCAGGTCACCTTCATTTCGACCGATATGCAAGACACCGCACCTTATCGCGCGCAGCTAGAGGCGATCGGGGTTGAGGTGATCACCGCAACGCAGGGCTACGCCTATGCGAATGATTACATCGATATACATGGTCACAAGTTTGGCACATTCTACTTTATTCGTGTAGATGTCGCTGAGGCCCTGCTGACGCCTGCGCGTCTTGCTTCGCCGCAAGCGCGGATCATTTTCCACGCGCCTGACCTGTATTTCCTGCGCGAAGAGCGCGCCGCCGCACACAGCAAAAATGCTGACGATATGCGTGAGGCCGCCAAAACCCGTGCCCGCGAAAGCAAGATCATGCAGGCTTCTGACCATGTTGTTTTGGTCAGTGCCGCCGAGATTGATTATCTGACCGATATCATCCCGTGCGAAAAAATCTCTGTTGTACCGGCGCTTTACTGCCCGGTTGTGGCTGAACCTGCCGGATTCGCAGCGCGCAAGGATATCTTCTTCCTTGGTGGCTTTAAGCATTTGCCGAATATCTCGGCGGTAAAATGGTTTGTGCAAAACGTATGGCCAAAGGTGCATGCGGCGCTGCCTGATGTGGAATTCCATATTGTTGGTGCCGAAGCGCCCGGCGACGTCGTCTCGCTTGGGCGGGTGCCGGGCGTACGCTTTGTCGGCTATGTCGCCGATCTGGATCCCGTGCTTGCGCAATATCGCATCAGCGCGGCACCGCTTTTGTTTGGGGCGGGGATCAAGGGTAAGGTCGGCATGGCGATGGGCGCGGGCGTTCCCACCGTCATGAGCACCATCGCAGCCGAGGGGATGAGCATTGTCGACGGTATCCACGGCCTTGTGCGTGACGATCCTGATGCCTTTGCCGAAGCGCTGATCGCGCTTTATGGCGATCAGCTTTTGTGGGAGAGGCTTGCCGTAAACGGCGCGGATCTGGTCGATCAGAACTTTAGCGAGGCCGCCAATCGCGCCTCGGTCTATCGTATGCTAGAGCGCGCCCGGGCACTGCCCGTCGATCTTTACAGCAACTTCATCGCGGCGTCATCGCCTGCGGCTTTCCCGCATTTGCCGCCCGAAGTGACGGTCGATGTGTCCATTATCATACCCGTGCATGACCAATGGGCTTTGACAAAGGCTGCTTTGATTGCCGTGCAGCGGGCCATGAAAGCCACCGGTATAACGGCCGAAGTTATCCTTGCCGATGATGCCTCAAGCGATGAAACACAGCAGGCGGCCCAGATATTCCCAGGTTTGCGGGTTATGCGGCATGAGGAAAATCTTGGCTTTTTGCTGAATGCAAATGCGGCTGCAGAAAAGGCGCGTGGGCAGAATCTGCTGTTTTTGAACAATGACACAATCGTGCTGCCGGGCTGGTTGGATGCAATGTTCGCGACGCTGCATGCGCATCCCGATGCGGCGATCATCGGCGCTAAACTGCTTTATCCCGATGGCACAATCCAAGAGGTTGGGGGCGCTTTGTTTGCGGATGGTAGCGCAAGCTGCATTGGACGCGGCAGGTCGCCACATGACCGGCTGTTCACATTTGATCGTGAAGTCGACTATGCGACCGGCGCGTCGATTCTTGTAAGGCGTGAGTTCTGGGACGAGGTTGGCGGCTTTGATGCGCGCTATGCCCCGGCCTATTGCGAGGATTCCGATCTTGCGATTGCCGCGCGGGCCCGTGGGTATCAGGTCTGGTGTGCAGCGCATGCGCAGGTGCTGCATTTTGAACATGCCAGCTATGGGCAGCAGATCACACAAAAGCCAAAGGAACGGGCGACTGCCAATTTGGTGCGTCTTGTCGATAAATGGCAAGCGGATCTGACGGCTCACTACTTGCCGCCGCAGACCGCGCCGATGATCGTGGCCGCCCATGCCGAGCGACATGCAAGCGCTGCCGCCATCGCGCGACGGGCAAGCGGCAAACTGAATATCCTTTATTTTAGCCCGTTTCCTTCGCACCCGGACAATCATGGCAACCAAGCGACGATTCAATCTTTTGGTCGCCGGTTCAAAGCGATGGGGCATAAGGTGCATTTTGCGCTGCTGCGCAGCGATATGTACGATGAAAACAGCATGGCTGCGATGAAAGCAGCGTGGGATTCGTTGGATATTTTGCCCAATGTGCATCCCCTAGGATCAAACGGCGAGGCGATCGCGTTTGATGGTTGGTATCAAGACGGCACTGGCGAGGCGATGCGCGTCCTGTGCGATAAATATGATATCGATGTCGTATTCTGCTCGTATGTCTTTCAGTCAAAGCTGTTGGATTATGTGCCTGAGCATGTGTTGAAGGTGATCGACACACATGACCGGATGGGCGGGCGCTATGAAATGCTGCGCGCCAACGGGCAACCGGTCGAGTTCTTTTCCTGCACACCGGAGGAAGAGGGCGCCTATCTGCGCCGGGCTGATTTGGTCGGTGCGCGCCGCGCCGAGGAAGCGGGCTATTTCGATGAGGTGGCCGGCAGATCAATGAGCATCGTCCTGCCGCATGTCGAAGAGGCCCGTTTCCTTGATCGCTCCTTTACGGCGCTGAACCGTGTCGGCATCGTTGCAAGCGCGAACCGCATTAATCTTGTAATCGTGCGCGATTTCCTGAACGTGCTGGCCGCCAAATACGGCGATAACTGCCCCTTTACGGTCGAGCTTGCCGGGCAGGTCAGTGGCATGGTCAAGGATCTACCAGCGCACGAGCAACAGGTTTTTAACCGCCCTTGGCTGAAC
This sequence comes from Ketogulonicigenium vulgare WSH-001, assembly GCF_000223375.1. Classification (NCBI taxonomy): domain Bacteria; kingdom Pseudomonadati; phylum Pseudomonadota; class Alphaproteobacteria; order Rhodobacterales; family Roseobacteraceae; genus Ketogulonicigenium; species Ketogulonicigenium vulgare. Next base: position 387,502 of record NC_017384.1, read on the forward strand.
AAGCTTGGTTTTGTGGCGGACATAAAAGCCTTTTACGAAAGCGTTGATCTTGTGATTTCGCCCGTGACAATGGGCACAGGCATCAATGTCAAAACGGTACAGGCTATGGCCTTTGGTATGCCTTTGCTGTCGACGCGCGTCGGCATCAAGGGAATCGAGACTGGCGATCCCCTGCACGGGCATGAAACCTTGACCGATCTGGTTGAAGCCCTGGACGGTCTGGTCGCACAGCCATCCGAGCTGCAGCGTTTGGCCGCCGTTAGCCGCGCACGTTATCTGCTATTCCTCGCCGATACGGACGCCAGTTTTGAGGCTTTGCTGCAGCACCCCAAGCTGACTGGCCAGTAAGCACAGGCTGCAACGATAGACCGCGGGCGGATCATTCTGGCCGCGGTATTTATGTGCACCAACGCCCCCGAGTGGCGAAGCAATCGACCGAAAAGCTGGTTGAGCGCAGCCGGTCGATCCAGATCGCCAATCAGCGTCGGTCTGGGACGCGGCCGCATCTGATGGGGAAGCACGTCCGGACAGACTGTCAATCCGCAGCCCCCCAAGCCTTGCTTGCCCCATGCGGCGGCGAGCAATGGGATTATTCCCTCTGGCTGCAAGTACGCGGGCGTCTACCTGTGCGCCGGGCAGGCAAATGTGACTGGGCGTATGAGGCTATGACCTCGGGCACGGGATCGGTTATTGCTGGCCGTCATTGGCGTTGGAAACCGGGCCTGTCTGGTGCAGCGGCATCAGGGGATCGCCTGCTGCTCGCACGGGTTTCGCGGATCGACGGGGCAAGCAAAAGGGCCTAGGCATTCCTGCCTAAGCCCTTGAATACTGGTGCCCCCAGAGAGACTCGAACTCCCGACCCTCTGATTACAAATCAGACGCTCTACCAGCTGAGCTATAGGGGCGCAGCGCTCCTTTAGCGGGCAGCGCGGGCAGATGCAAGCGCCTCTGCGGGCTTTGCGCTTTACCTCGTTGCGTAATCCCTGCAAAAGGAACAAGGGCTTAATCAGGGCTAGACGGATGAAGATCGCTTTCTTTGCGGGAATGAACGAAACTGACGAGGACAAGGTTGTCCGCTCGTTGGTGCGCAATGATGAGGGCCTGGCCAAGCATGGGATTCGCGCCCCCGGCGTGCGCCGCTATCGCCGGCCGCTGCGTGAATTGGCCGAGGCGCGCCTGCGCGGGCAGGATATGTCGACGCTGGGAACGCTGGTGACCGATCAGTTCCTGAAAGAGACGCCGAATCTGGCGCGCGTTGCGCTAGCGAATCCCGCCTATCTGGCCGCGCCGCGCCACATGTTCGACGACGGTATTCCGCTGCCCGAGGCGGCCGCCCGCATTCAGGTCATGCAGTCGCTATTTCCTGAGGCAGAGGTCGAAATATTCGTCGCCCTGCGCAATCCTGCCGCTTTCGTCAACACGATGATGAAGGCGCTGGGTGACAATGATGTTCGCAATTACCTTGGCGGCTACGACATTCTGGGCTTTCGCTGGTCCGAGGTTGTCGCCCGCCTGCGCGATGCCGCGCCGGGGGTGAAACTGACGTTTTGGGCGAACGAGGATGCGCCGCTGATCTGGGGCACGATCTTACGCGAAATGCTGGGCATCGCGGACGAAGATCCGATTTTCGGCGACCATGACCTGCTGCACGATCTGCTGCTGCCCGAGGGGCAGGGCCTGTTGAAACAGCGTTTGGGCCAAGGCACACCTGTTGGCCAAGCGGACCGTCAGGCGCTGGCGCAGGATTTGCTGGCTGAATACGGCGACCCCGAACAGATGTGGGATAATGTCGATCTGACCGGTTGGAGCCATCGCACCGTCGCCGATATGACAATGGCCTATGAGGAAGACCTCGATATCATCGCGAATATGCCGGGGATCTCTTTCATCGCGCCCTAAGGCGCGGTGATCAGCTCTACCTCTTGCAGCAATGCGCCACTGTCGCGGTCATAGACCAGCGCGCGGCCAGATGCCGTGACGACAAGATACCAGCCCTCGGCCATCGTCAGCGACAGGGCGCTTTCACCCGCCGGCAGGCTGATTTCATCGGGCAATAGGGCCGGCGCACGGCCAAGCCGGGTGACAAGCACGGCAATCAGCACTAGGAAGCCCAGAATCATCACGACCATCAGCGTCGTCACCAGACGTCGCAGCCATGCCAGCTGCGGGGGCAGGGGGGCGTTCTGGTCAGGTTCAGGAACCGGGGTCATGGATCACCACTTGCTGTCTTTTCATATCGCGGCCGATCCGCCGCCCCGCCTTGATAAGGCGCTGGCGCGCGACGTGCCAGAGGAAGCGTCCCTGTCGCGCTCGCGCCTTGCCAAATTGCTGGACGAGGGCGCGATCCGCATCGACGGCACCGTTGTGCAAGATGCCAAGGCCCGCGTGACCGAGGGCGCGCTGGTCGAGATCACAATCGCCGAGGCAAATGAAAGCCATATCGTCGGGCAGGATATACCGCTGAACGTGGTTTACGAGGATGATGATCTGATCGTCATCGACAAACCCGCCGGCATGGTCGTGCATCCCGCGCCCGGCAGCCCCGATGGCACGCTGGTCAATGCGCTGATCCATCATTGTGGCGAGAGCCTGTCGGGTGTCGGCGGCATGAAGCGTCCGGGCATCGTGCACCGCATCGACAAAGACACCTCGGGCCTGCTGGTTGCCGCGAAAACCGACCGGGCGCATCACGGCCTTGCCGCCCTGTTCGAGGCGCATGATATCGAACGGCGGTATCTGGCGCTGTGTTATGGTGTTCTCAGTGCCGCCGATCCGCGCGTGCGCGGCCTAAAGGGCGTCAATTTCGAGCTGGGCAATATTCTGAAAATCCAGACCCGCCTTGATCGCCACCGCACCGACCGTCAGCGCCAAGCGGTGATCTGGGAGGGTGGCCGCCATGCCGTCACCCGTGCCCGCGTGGTCGAGGAGTATAACGGCGCCGCATCCTTGATCGAATGCTGGCTAGAGACCGGCCGCACGCATCAGATCCGCGTGCATATGTCCTATGTCGGCCATGGGCTGATCGGCGATCCGACCTATGGCGGGCGCAAGCGCCTGTCGCCGAAAAGCCTGCCAGAGGCGGCGGTCGCGATGGCGCATGATTTCCCGCGCCAGGCGCTGCATGCCGCGACGCTGGGCTTCGTCCATCCGTTCACGGGCGAGGAGATGCGTTTCGAATCGCCGCTGCCGCCGGATATTTCCCAGTTGATCGGCTTGATGCGCGGTTGATGTAATATCTTTCGCATCTGCGTGAAGAGGGTGAAATCCGCTGGGCAGGCCCGGCGGGGCGCGCGATGGTGCCGCAATGGAACCGGATCAAGACTTCTGTGTTAAGAAAAGTAATCCAACAGACTTGCTGCCCCGGCCGATCTTGAAAAGCAACAATCCGGCCCCATATGGCATGTTAAGCTCTTATACATAAGAAGGGGGACATATGTCGACTTACACGAACCTTCCCGCTCCTTCACCCGAGCAGGGACTTTCCCGTTACCTGCAAGAGATCCGTAAATTCCCGATGCTCGAACCCGAGCAGGAATATATGCTGGCCCGCAACTGGGTCGATCATGGTGATACGCAAGCCGCGCATAAGCTGGTGACAAGCCATCTGCGTTTGGCCGCCAAGATTGCCATGGGCTATCGCGGTTATGGCCTGCCGCAGGCCGAGGTGATTTCCGAAGCGAACGTCGGCCTGATGCAGGCTGTGAAACGCTTTGACCCTGAAAAGGGCTTCCGTCTTGCGACCTATGCGATGTGGTGGATCCGTGCCTCGATCCAGGAATATATCCTGCGCTCGTGGTCGTTGGTGAAACTGGGCACCACCTCGGCGCAGAAAAAGCTTTTCTTCAATCTGCGCAAGGCCAAAGCCCGCATCGGTGCATTGGAAGAGGGCGATCTGCGCCCCGAACATGTCCAGCGCATCGCGCATGATCTGGGCGTGCCCGAGGAAGAAGTCGTCAACATGAACCGCCGTCTGTCGGGGGGTGATGCCTCGCTGAACGCGATGGTGGGGGGCGATGACGATAGCTCGACCCAATGGCAGGACTGGCTTGAGGACGAGGATTCCGACCAGGCCGCCGATTTCGAGGCCCGCGACGAGCTGGACGCCCGCCGCGTGCTGCTGGAAGCTGCGATGGAAGATCTGAATGATCGCGAACGCGATGTGCTGATGATGCGCCGTCTGCAAGATCCGCCGGTGACGCTGGAAGAGCTGTCCGAGAAATACAGCGTCAGCCGCGAGCGGATCCGCCAGATCGAGGTCCGCGCCTTTGAAAAGCTGCAAAAGCGTATGACCCAATTGGCCCGCGACAAGGGCATGTTGGAAATGGCCTAAAATCAATCAGGGCGCCCCGCGGGGCGCCCTTTTTCATGCTGTCAGCCTTGGTTGTTCAACTGCGCGCGCACCGACATCCGTCCGCGGCGCGAGATGCGATAGGGACTGCCAAGGCGGGATTCGATCAGGCCCTTGCGCAGCAGTTTCTGGAATGTCGCAAGATCAAAATCCGACAGGATCATCCCCTCGCGCGTGAAACAGGTGACGGCGGTGATTTTGGCGTTTTTCTCGCGCTCATGCAAAATGCGGCCACCAAGGGCCAGAACGTGCAAAGCACGCTGTTCGTATTTCGAGATATTCATGGATGGCTCGTAGAAAGGCGTGAAAAGACAACCGATGCGCGGCGCGCCCGGCGGTTTTTGTTTCACGTGGCTCTCTGCGCGGGGGCAGAGAGCCTTATTTCACAAGCTCTGACATCCACACTCCATCAGCGGGCGGCAGATCTGCCGCCATGTCGGAGGTAATTTAGGGCGAAGGCGGGCCTATCGCAAGGGTGGCTTACATCCGCCGGATTTGCAGCAGATCCGCGCGATGATCGCGGCCCTTGTGCAAGATCAGATCGGCGCGCTCGCGCGTGGGCAGGATGTTTTGGCGCAGGTTCGGCTCGTTGATATCGGCCCAGATGCGATGGGCCATCTCGACCGATTCCGCGTCCGACAGGCTGGCATATTTGCTGAAATAGCTGTTCGGATCGGTAAAGGCTGTGTCGCGCAGGGTCAGGAACCGCTCGACATACCAGGCCAGCAGATCGTCGTGATCGGCGTCGACAAAGATTGAAAAATCAATGAAATCTGACACGAACGGCGCGACGGTGCCGGGCTGCAGGATATTGATTCCCTCGATGATCAAGATATCGGGGCGGCTGATCTCGACCCGTTTGCCGGGGATAATGTCATAGGTCAGGTGCGAATAAACCGGCGCGGTCACGACAGGTTTGCCGGATTTCACATCCGAGATGAAATCGAGCAGCAATTGCCGGCGATAGGATTCGGGGAATCCCTTGCGGTTCAGCATATTGCGCGCCTCTAGCTGGGCATTGGGGCGCAAAAAGCCATCCGTTGTGATCAGCTGTACATTGGGCGCGCTAGGCCAGTTTTCGATCAGGCGGTGCAGAATGCGCGCAATCGTTGATTTGCCAGCCGCGACCGATCCGGCGATGCCCACGATAAAAGGCGCGGGCGTATCGGTGCCGGGTAAAAAGCCGGACACATCATCGCGCAGCGCTTTGCGCGCATCGACCTGCGCCGCGATGATCCGCGCGACAAGGGCGTGGACGCTGGCGACCTCGGCCTGATCCAGCCTGTCGCCAAGCGAGACCAGCTCTTTGAGTTTTGGCCAATCCGCAAGGACGGCAGGATCTTGTTGCAGCTGCAGCTGCGACAGCAGAATCTCGATATAGGGGCTCATGACCATCCAGCGCAAAATGGCCCGCAAGGGGGCTGCGGGCCATTGTTTGGCTTTAATCTTCCATGGATTCAAGCTCGTCGATGAATCCTTCGATCATCGACAGGCCCTTGTCCCAGAATTTTGGATCGGTCGCGTCCAGGCCGAAGGGCTTCAGCAGTTCCGAATGGTGCTTTGATCCGCCTGCCGAGAGCAGGTCGAAATACTTCTGCTGAAAGTCGGGATCGCCCTCGGTGTAGGCGGCATAAAGCGCGTTCACCAGCCCGTCGCCAAAGGCATAGGCATAGACGTAGAAGGGCGAATGGACGAAATGCGAGACATAGGTCCAGAAATTCTCGTATCCATCGGCGAATTCGAACGCATCGCCCAGGCTTTGCGCCTGCACCGACATCCACAGCACCGCGATATCGTCGGGGGTCAGCTCGCCTTCAGCGCGGGCGGCGTGCAATTTGCATTCAAAGTCATAGAAGGCGATCTGACGGACGACCGTGTTGATCATATCCTCGACCTTGCTGGCCAGCAGCGCCTTGCGCGCGGCTTTGTCGGTGGTCTGGTCCAGCACTTTGCGGAAGGTCAGCATCTCGCCAAACACCGATGCGGTCTCGGCCAAAGTCAGCGGGGTCGAGGACAGCAGCTCGCCCTGACCTGCGGCCAGACGCTGGTGGATGCCGTGGCCCAGCTCATGCGCAAGGGTCATCACATCGCGCGTTTTGCCAAGGTAATTGACCAGCACATAGGGGTGGACGGTCGAGACGGTCGGATGCGCGAATGCGCCCTGCGCCTTGCCCGGCTTCACCGCCGCATCAATCCAGCCATCGGTAAAGAAGGGCGCGGCAAGATCGGCCAGGCGCGGATCGAAATCGCCATAGGCCGCAAGCACCGTATCCTTTGCCTCTTCCCAGCTGATCGGGCGCTGGGGATTACGGGGCAGGGGCGCGTTGCGATCCCAGACCTGCAACACATCAAGGCCCATCCATTTCGCTTTCAGGCGGTAATAGCGGTGCGACAGGCGCGGATAGGCGGCGACCACGGCGTTGCGCAGCGCCTCGACCACCTCGGGTTCGACATGGTTCGCAAGGTGGCGGGCGGTTTGCGGGGTGGGGAAGCCGCGCCAGCGGTCCTCGACCTCTTTCTCTTTGGCCAGTGTGTTGTGGATGCGGGCAAAGGTTTTGACGTTCTCGCGGAACACTTTCGCCAGCGCGACATGCGCCGCCTCGCGCGTGGGGCGGTTGTCATCGGTCAAAAGGTTCAGCGTGGCTTCGATATTCAGCGTCTCGCCGTTCACCTCGAACGACAGGCCCGCCATCGTCTCGTCAAACAGACGGTTCCAGGCCGAGGCGCCGACCACCGATTGATCGTGCAGGAACTTTTCCAGCTCGTCCGACAGTTGATAGGGGCGCATGGCGCGCATCCGCTCGAAAATAGGCTGATAGCGGGCAAGATCTGCGTTTTGTGCGATCAAGCCATCCAGATGCGCATCGTCCAGGCGGTTGAATTCCAGCCCCCAGAACACCAGCGCGGTGGTGTCATTGGTGATCTCGTCCTGCATATCCGACAGGAATTTCGCCCGCTCGGAATCAGTGGTCATCTGGTAATAGCTGAGGCCTGCGAACGACATGATGCGGCCCGCGATAATGTCGATTTCCTCATAGCGTTTGACGGCGGCCAGCATATCGCCCGCCGACAGCGACGACAGCTTCCCCTCGTAATCGGCTTGGAATGCGGTGCATTCGCCCGCCAGCCAGTCCAGATCGCGGGCAAGCTCGGGGCTGTCCTCGCCGGGATAAAGATCGGTCAGATCCCATTCGGGCAGGGGGCCGATCGCGTTGCCGCCAATCGCATTCGCATCGAAAACAGGGGTTTTCATCGTATAAGCCTTTGTTGTTCAGGCAAGAGATAGGGGCAGATGCAGGGTATTGGAACCCTGCGCCGCCATTCATTCAAACAGGGTCGGTCATTCAAACAATGTAGAGAGCCGCATCGCCAGACCCATATCGCCATCGACCTGCAATTTGCCGGTCATAAACGCGGTCACGGGGTTCGAATGGCCGGCGATCAGCGACTGGAACACCTCTTCGCTGGCCGATAGCGTCACATCAGCGGGACCGTCACCCACGGTAATGCCATTGGGCCCCGCCAGCACGGCGCCGCGGTCGGTGATGTGAAATTTCACTGTGCCCGGAATATCTTGACCTGCGACTTTGTCGGTCAGGATCGCGGCTACATGGTTCAGAAAATCGCTCATTCAATTGCTCGTCTATCAGAGGTGGGCGGTAATCGACCGGATGTGAAGCCTGCCCTCTGGCGCGGCGGCCGATTTCATTTACACTGGCACTATGCGTAAGGCGTCGGAAATAGCAAAACAGATTCTCGTGGCGGCAATGCTGCTGGTGACGGCTGGCCCCGTGTTGGCTGAAGCCACTGAATCCGAGCTGATGGAACAGTTGCGCACCGCCGAGGACCCCGAGGCCGCGACCATCGCCGAGGAAATCCGCGCGATCTGGGCGCATTCCGGTTCGGCCACCATCGACCTGCTGATGCGCCGCGCCGAAGCCGCCAGCGAGGCCGAGGATAACCGCAGTGCCATCTGGCATCTGTCCACCGTCATCGACTATGCGCCCGATTATCCCGAGGCCTATCTGGAACGCGCCCGCGCCTTTTTACGCGAGGGGCAGGCCGGTCAGGCCGCTGCCGATCTGGCCACTGTCATAAAAGCCAACCCCGAAAATTTTGACGCATTGCGCCTGTTGGGCATTACATTCGCGATCATTGGTGATACCGAAGCCGCCGATCTCGCGTATGCGCGCGCGCTTGCACTTTATCCTGCCATGCCTGCTCCGCGCGGGGGCCAATGGGGCCCCGATGGCGCGGCTGACGGCACGGCAATCTGACGACACCCGATTACGGGTCAAGGGGGAAACATGCCAACGCCCACGCGCGTGACCGCCGTTCTTGGCCCAACGAACACCGGCAAAACCCATTACGCGATCGACCGGATGCTGAGTTATCGCACCGGCATCATCGGCCTGCCTTTGCGCCTTTTGGCGCGCGAGGTCTATGACCGCATCGTTGCGGCGCGTGGCCCCTCGGTCGTGGCGCTGGTGACGGGCGAGGAGCGGATCATCCCCGACCGCGTGCAATATTGGGTCTGCACGGTCGAGGCGATGCCCGACGGTATGGGCTGTGATTTCGTCGCGATTGACGAGATCCAGCTCTGTGCCGACCCGGAGCGCGGCCATATTTTTACCGACCGCCTGATGTATGCGCGCGGCTTGCATGAGACGCTGTTTCTGGGGTCTGAAACCATGCGTCCCGCGATTGCGGCGCTGGTGCCCGGCGTGCAGTTCATCCGGCGCGAGCGATTCTCGACCCTGACCTATACCGGCCCGCAGAAAATCGCGCGTATGCCCGAGCGCGCGGCGATTGTCGCCTTCTCGGTCGACGAGGTTTATGCCATCGCGGAATATATCCGCCGCACGCGGGGCGGGGCGGCTGTGGTGATGGGCGCGTTGTCACCGCGCACCCGCAATGCGCAGGTGGCTTTGTTCCAAAGCGGCGACGTCGACTATCTGGTCGCAACTGACGCGATCGGTATGGGGCTGAACCTGGATATCAGCCATGTCGCCTTCTCGGCCCTGCGTAAATTCGACGGCCACCGGATGCGCGATCTGCACGCAGACGAGCTGGCGCAGATCGCAGGCCGCGCGGGCCGCCACCTGTCCCCCGGCACCTTTGGCGTCACCGGCGATGTGCCGGAAATGGACGCCGAGGATGTCGCCGCGATCGAGGCGCATCAGTTCCGTCCCGTCTCGCGTCTGCAATGGCGCAATTCCCGTCTGCAATTTGGCAGCGTGAACCGCCTGATCCAGACGCTCGAGGAAAAGACTCAGAACCCGTGGTTGGGCCGCGTGCGCGAAAGTGACGATCTGGCCGCGCTCAAGGCGCTGGCGGGCAACCCAGAGGTTTTCGCCCGCGCGACGGATGGAAAATCCGTGCAACTTCTGTGGGATGTCTGCCGAATCCCCGATTTTCGCGGCCTTGGCCGGGGCGAACATGCTGGCATGTTGGCAACGATTTACAACTTTATGCACCAATTTGGTGCGGTTCCCGGCGATTATCTGGCGCAGCAAGTTCAGCGTCTTGACCGCACCGACGGGAACATTGACACTCTTGCCAAGCGCCTCGCGCATATCCGCACTTGGACCTATGTCAGCCAACGCAAAGGCTGGGTGCGGGAAGAAAGCCATTGGCGCGCCGAAACGCGCGCTGTAGAAGACCGTCTGTCAGACGCATTGCATAATGCGCTGACGCAAAGATTTGTGGACCGGCGGACAAGCGTCCTCGCCCGCCGGCTCAAGCAGAAGGAGGTCCTCGTGGCCGAAGTGAGCGACAAGGGTGAAGTGACGGTCGAAGGCGAATTCGTCGGCCGGCTTGAGGGTTTCCGTTTCCGTGCCGATAAGGCCGCAACACCGGATGAGGCCAAGACATTGCGTCAGGCCGCCGCTGTTGCGCTGGCGCCGCAATTCCATCTGCGGGCCGACCGTTTCTATAACGCCCCCGATACTGAGATTGATTTCACCGAGCAAGGTGGTCTGATGTGGGGCGAGCATGCCGTCGGCAAGCTGGTCGCCGGGTCCGAACCGCTGCGCCCGCAAGTGACTGTTTTCGTTGATGAAGAGGCTGGCGCTGAGGTCATCCAAAAGGTGCAGCGCCGTCTGCAGCACTTTATCGACCGCAAAATCGCCGCCGCGATGGAGCCGCTTTTGGCCCTGACAAAGGACGAGGCTTTGACCGGCCTTGCCCGCGGTTTTGCGTATCGGATGGGCGAGCATTTCGGCATCATTCCCCGCGGCGAAGTTGCCGACGAGGTGAAGGCGCTGGACCAAGAGGCGCGTTCTGCCCTGCGCAAGCATGGCATCCGCTTTGGCCAAATGACCGTGTTCCAGCCGCTGCTGCTGAAACCCGCGCCGACCCGTCTGCGTCTGGTTTTGTGGTCGCTGGCTAAGGGCTTGAACGAATTCCCCGATGCGCCGCCGCCCGGTCTTGTGACCGTGCCCGCCGTGCAAGGTGCGCCCGCAGGCTACTATGCGATGGCGGGTTACCGCGCCGCAGGCGAGCGTGCGATTCGCATCGATATGCTGGAACGCCTGGCCGATATGCTGCGCGACAAAGACAGCCGCGCGGGTTTTGAGGCCTCGGCCGACATGCTTTCGATCACCGGCCTGTCGCTGGAACAATTTGCCGCACTGATGGAAGGCATCGGCTATCAGGCCGTGAAAGCCGAACGTCCGAAAGTCCGCGCGGTGAAGGCCGAAGAGCCTGCTGTTTCCACTGAGGAAACCGCTGAAGCCGCCCCCGAAGCTGTTGAAACCCCCGCCGAAGGTGCCACGGATGTGCCTGCCGAGGTCGAGGTCTTTTACACCTTCACTTGGGGTGCGCGTCCGCAGCGCCGCGAGCGTCCCGAGGGTCAGCGTCGCCGTCCGGCCGCCGCTGCCGCCACCGCGCCCGAGGGTGCGACCGGCGACAAACCGGCCCGCAAGGGTGGTGACCGCCCCCGTCGCGATTTCAAATCGGATGCGAAACCCGAAGGCGAGCGTAGCGAAGGTGGTCGTCCGCGCGGCAAGGGCGGCAAGCCCGGCCAAGGTCGTGGTGACAAACCGCGCGGCGATAAGCCCGCAGGCCGTCAGGCTCCGTTCGAGGCGCAGGCGCCCCGTCCGGCCAAAATCGACCCCGACAACCCGTTTGCAATGGCATTGGCGAGTTTCAAGACCAAGTGAGCGAGCCGCGTTTAACTCTTCGACTGGATAAATGGCTTTGGCACGCCCGCTTTTGCAAAAGTCGTGCCATTGCCCATGCTTTGGTGGTCGAGGGGCGCATACGCGTGAATGGCCAGCCGACCGATAAACCCGCAAGGGCGGTCGGCTATGCCGATGTGTTGACCTTTATGCAAGGTGGACGCGTGCGGGTCGTGCGGGTGCTGGATATCGGCACCCGTCGCGGCCCGGCAGAGGAAGCCCGGCTGCTGTATGAAGATCTGACAGCCGACACTGCACCCTCTGCCGTTGTGCCAGAGATGTAAGTGCCAAAGAACCCGGTGCCGTAGATCTGATCCGCAAATCATCCGGCCTGCCTTGACATGGCGGATGCTTGGGCGCATCCCTCGGCCCCAGATTAGCCGGGCGGCGCGCCGCCGAAGCCGTTGTCTTGTGGAAGCCTGCCTATGACCTATGTCGTGACCGAAAACTGTATCGCCTGCAAATACACCGACTGTGTCGAAGTGTGTCCGGTCGATTGTTTTTACGAGGGCGAGAATACGCTGGTCATCCATCCCGACGAATGTATCGACTGCGGTGTCTGCGAGCCGGAATGCCCCGCCGACGCGATCCGTCCCGACACCGAGCCGGATATGGAAAAATGGGTCGAGTTCAACCGCAAGTATTCCGAGATGTGGCCCGTGATCACATCGCGCCGCGATCCGCTGCCCGGATATGAGGAAATGGACGGCAAGCCCGGTAAACTGGCGCTTTTGTCGGAAAATCCCGGTCTGGGTGGCTGAATTGGCGGCGATGGCCGCTTTGAAGCATGCTAATTTTGTGCTATATATAGCCTAAAGGTTGTACCGCGATCCCATGATGGCATCGGCATGCACCGCCTCGAAGGGGTAATCCCCGTCGGGGCTGTCGGCAGTTGTCGGGACAGGAAAGGATATTATGAGCAAGTCGAAGAAGCCGGAATTCCACCCGAATGACTATATCGTCTATCCCGCGCATGGGGTTGGCCAGATCCTGTCCATCGAAGAACAGGAAGTCGCCGGCTTCAAGCTGGAACTGTTCGTCATCGCCTTTGAAAAGGATAAGATGACCCTGCGCGTGCCGACCAATAAGGCGATCGAGATTGGTATGCGCGCGCTGGCCTCTAGCGATGTGGTCGATCACGCGCTGAAGACGCTGAAGGGCAAGGCCAAGGTTAAAAAGGCCATGTGGTCGCGACGCGCACAGGAATATGACGAAAAGATCAATTCGGGCGATCTGATCGCGATCGCCGAAGTTGTGCGCGACCTGCACCGCGCCGATGACCAGCGCGAGCAAAGCTATTCCGAGCGTCAACTTTATGAACGCGCGCTAGAGCGTCTGACCCGCGAGCTGGCCGCTGTGAACGGCAAGGACGAGGTCTCGATGGCGCGCGAGATCGGCACCTTGCTGGTAGGCCGCGCGGCGTAAAGCCCCGACAAAATTAGCAGAAATCAGCCCCGCAAGCCTTGGTTTGCGGGGCTTTCCTTTGCGGATCGGGGATTGCCCCCTCGCGCCCTGAGCTGAAAAGCCCTATAAGGCCTTCGCGCTGCACACGAGGGCCCAATGACGACTTTTAATCCCGCTGAATTTGCACCGACCGGGCTGACACCTGTGGAGATGGCGAAATTCGCCTCGGCCCGGCGTGCCAGCTATTTCGTCGAACAGGGGATGCGCCTGGGGCTGGGCACCGGGTCAACGGCATTTTGGTTGGTGCGCGTGCTGGGCCATATGGTGCGCGAGCAGGGCCTGCAGATCCGCGCCGTGCCAACATCCGAGCGCACGGCCGAACAGGCGCGCGCCGAGGGGATCGACGTGGTCACCTTGCAAGATGTGGGTTGGCTCGATCTGACGATTGACGGCGCGGATGAATTCGACCCCGCGTTGAACCTGATCAAGGGCGGCGGCGGCGCACATCTGCGCGAGAAAATCGTTGCAACTGCAAGTGACCGCATGATTGTGATCTCCGATGCCAGCAAGCAGGTTGATACGCTGGGGGCCTTTCCGCTGCCGGTCGAGATCGTCCCCTTTGGCTGGCAGGCGACGCGCCACCTGATCGAGGAATCGCTGCTGGGCGTTGATGTTGGCGCGCGCAAAAGCACCCTGCGCATGAACGGCACCCAGCCCTATACGACGGATGAGGGCAATCTGATCATCGACCTGCACCTCAGCCGAATCGCGAATGCGCGGCAGTTGTCGTTGATGCTCAATCAAATTGCGGGCGTGGTTGAAAACGGGTTGTTCGTCGATATCTGCGATACAGTCGTCATTGGTCACCCAGACGGATCGGACGAGGTGATTGACCTTGTTGCAGATAGCGGTCTGACCGATGATAGTGACGCGTCGGATAATATTTTCAAGGACATCGCGGATTAACCCATGGCATATGATTACGATCTTTTCGTCATTGGTGGCGGCTCGGGCGGGGTGAGGGCTGCGCGTATGGCGGCTGCGGCGGGCGCGCGTGTTGCGCTGGCCGAGGACGACCGTATGGGCGGCACCTGCGTCATTCGCGGCTGCGTTCCCAAAAAGCTGATGGTCTACGCATCTAGCTTTGCAGAGCTGCCGCTGGAAGCGGCCGCCTTTGGCTGGGAATTTGGCGAAGGCACGTTCGATTGGGCGCGGTTCCGCACCAGCCTGAATGCCGAGCTTGACCGGCTCGAGGGCGTATACGAGCGCCTGTTGTCCGGCTCGGGCGTCACCACCTATAAGGCGCGCGGCGCAATCGCCGGCCCGAACGAGGTGCGCCTGTCGAGCGGCGAGAGTTTCACCGCCGGCCATATCCTGATCGCCACCGGCGGCCGCCCGCAACGGCCCGAAATGCAGAACGCGGGCTTGGGCCTGGTGTCGGATGATGTCTTTGCGCTGCCCAACCTGCCGGGGCGGATGCTGATCATCGGGGGCGGCTATGTCGCCAGTGAATTTGCAGGCGTTTTCAATGGCTTTGGCACGCGCGTGACGCAGGCCTATCGCGGCGCGCAGATCCTGCGCGGCTTTGATGGCGAGGCGCGCGACCACGTCGCTGCCGGGATGCAGCGGCGCGGCATTGACCTGCGTCTGAATACCGAAATCGCCGCCATGGGTCCCGCAGGAAACCCCGACCAGCCTGCCCCCGAGGGGTACCGCGGACCAATTGCCGTGCGGTTCAGCGACGGGCGCGAGGAAGAATTCGATACCGTCTTGTTTGCCACCGGCCGCAATCCGAATACGCGTGATCTCGGCCTGTCGGCGGTCGGCATCACGCTCGGCGCGCGGGGCGAGGTGCCTGTGGATCAGTATTCGCAGACCAGCGTGCCCTCGATCTATGCTGTGGGCGATGTGACCGACCGCGCGGCATTGACGCCCGTCGCGATCCGCGAGGCGATGTGCTTTGTCGATACGGTTTTCCGTGGTACGCCGACTGCGATGGATCACAGCCTTGTCGCGACTGCGGTATTCACGCAGCCCGAGATCGGCACCGTGGGCCTGTCCGAGGAAGACGCCCGCGCGCGCGGCCCGATCGAGGTCTATGCCACCACCTTCAAGCCGATGCGTTCCGCCTTTGCAGGCGGCGAAGAGCGGGTGCTGATGAAGCTGGTCGTCGATCAGGCGACGCGCAAGGTGCTGGGCGTTCATATTGTCGCGCCCGAGGCGGGCGAGATGATCCAACTTGCGGCAATTGCCGTGACGATGGGGGCCACCAAGGAGGATTTCGACCGCACGGTCGCGGTCCATCCGACGATGGCGGAGGAACTGGTCACGCTACGCAATGTGACCCGTATGTAGTTTGGGACGTTTTGGCCTTGATTTACAGGGCTGAAACCCCATTTGAGAAGCGAGTAAGATGGGCGGTTTCACCGCCCCCGAAAGAGGGAAGCAGAGGCTCTATGTCTGGAAACAACGGGGGCCCCTGGGGCGGCGGCGGAAATCGTGGCAATGGGGAAGAGGATAATCGGCCAACGGGGAATAATAACGGCCCCCGTCGTCCGGGTAATAACGAAGGGGGCAATGTCCCCGAACTTGACGCGCTGATGAATCGCGGACGCGAGCAGTTGCGCGTTCTGATGGGCGGAAATGGCGGCGGCAACGGGCAGGGCGGCAATGGTCGTGGCCAGATGCCCCGTCCGAAAATGAATCGCGGTATCATCATCGCGGGTGTCGTTGGTGCGATTGGCCTGTGGGCCTTTTCGTCGTTCTATACGGTGCGCCCCGAAGAGCAGTCGGTTGAGCTGTTCCTTGGCAGCTATCACCAGATCGGCGAGCCCGGCCTGAACTTTGCGCCTTGGCCGCTCATCACGCATACCGTCGTCAACACCACGTCCGAGCGGACCGAAATCGTCGGTGCATCGACCGCAGGGTCGGCGGCGTCGGGTGCGGGTCTGATGCTGACCACCGATTCCAATATCGTTGATATCGGCTTCCAAGTGGTCTGGAACATCAATGATCCGGCCAAGCTGCTGTTCAATATCGCAGATCCGCAGTTGACCGTGAATGCTGTCTCGGAATCCGTCATGCGCGAGATTATCGCCGCATCGCTGCTGTCGCCCATTCTGAACCGCGACCGCGGCCTGATTGCCGACACCGCGCGCGAGCGTATTCAGGCGATCCTTGACGAATATGACAGCGGCATCGCCATCATCCGTGTCAACCTCGAGCGCGCCGACCCGCCGCTGGAAGTCATCGACAGCTTCCGCGAAGTGCAGGCCGCCGAGCAGGAGCGTGACCGGTTGGAGCGTGAGGCCGATGCCTATTCGAACCGCGTCATGGCCGCATCGCGCGGTCAGGCTGCCCAGGTGATCGAAGGGGCCGAGGCGTACCGCGCGCAAACCGTCAACCAGGCTTTGGGTGAGGCATCGCGCTTTAACTCGGTCCGGGTCGAATATGAACTGGCACCGGATGTGACGCGTCAACGTCTGTATCTGGAAACGGTGGAAAGCGTCCTCAGCAGCACAGGCGCGGTTGTGCTTGACCCGTCGCTGACAGGCGCGGGCAATGGTGTCGTGCCGCTGCTGCCGCTGACGGATATGATGAACACGAACAATGCAGCCGGCGCAGTGGTCGGAACGACGAACGGTCAGGGGAACTAAGATGAAAAGCTCTACCGGAATTGGACTGTTGATCGGCGTCGCTGTTATTGCTTTTGTCGCCGCAAATTCGATTTTCGTCGTGGACGAGCGTGAAAAAGCGCTGGTGCTGCAGTTCGGTCAGATCCGTGACGTGCGCGAGACGCCCGGCATCGGCTTTAAGCTGCCGTTCATTCAGGATGTGGTCAAATATGACGACCGTATCCTGTCGCTGGACACGGACACGATCGAAGTCACCCCCTCTGATGACCGCCGTTTGGTCGTTGACGCCTTTGCCCGTTATCGCATCGCCGATGTGGTGCGGTTCCGCCAAGCGGTGGGCACCGGCGGTTTGCGTCTGGCCGAAGATCGTCTGCAATCCATCCTGAACTCGCAAATCCGCGAAGTCTTGGGGGCAAATCAGGTGACCTCGGATACGATCCTGTCGTCGGATCGGGGCGAGCTGATGAACCGCATCCGTGATCGCGCGCGCAATGCCGCCGCGAGCATGGGTCTGGACGTGGTTGATGTGCGTCTGAAACAGACGAACCTGCCCAGCCAGAACCTGGACGCGACCTTTGCCCGTATGCGGGCCGAGCGTCAGCGCGAGGCCACGGACGAGGTGGCGCGCGGTAACGAAGCCGCACAGCGTGTGCGCGCCTTGGCGGATCGTACCGTGACCGAGACGATCTCGGAAGCCGAGCGCGAGGCCAATGTCGTGCGCGGTGAGGCGGATGCAGAAGCGGCCCGTGTCTTTGCCGACGCTTACGGCGCAGATCCGGCATTCTTCGCCTTCTACCGCTCGATGCAGGCCTATCAGACTGCGCTGACGCAGGGGAATACCCGCATGGTGCTGACCCCGGATAACGAGTTCTTTAACTACCTTTACTCGTCGGACGGCCCGGCTAGCGCACAGCAATAACAGGGTGGGGCGGCCTGTCAGGGTCGCCCCATTTCATTTGAAACAATCCTCACTTCCGTATGAAGCACGCCGAGTTGTCCGGTGCGGCCATTGCGAAAGAGGGGCGGCACGTTAAATATTCGACGCGTGGCGACGCCTATGTTGCCCTGCTAACCTGAGGAGACTGTCGTGACACAGAAACCTGATCTAGGCCTTCTGTCGCTTGTCCGGCCCCGCAAACTTGTTTCCGCGCTGATGCTCGGCAGTGCCCTGACGATGGCATTGCTGCCGCAAGTTCTGCCCGCGCAAGAGGTCGTGACCCCCGTTCAGGCCCTGACGCCTGAGCAATCCCCCGTCGAAATGCGCCCGCTGTCCTTTGCCGATCTGGCCGAACAGGTCAGCCCCGCCGTGGTGAATATTACCACCAGTATGCTTGTGGCCGCGCCGGGTGGAAACAACCCCGCCGAGGGCACCCCGTTCGAAGATTTCTTCCGTCAGTTCGGCCCCCGTTCGGGCGAGCAGGCCCCGACGCAACGCGCCAATGCATTGGGTTCGGGTTTCGTGATTTCGGCGGATGGTTATATCGTCACGAACAACCACGTGATCGCCGATGCCGATCAGATCCAGATTGAATTCTTCTCAGGCGACAGCCTGCCTGCCACTGTGGTTGGCACCGATCCGAACACCGATATCGCGCTGCTCAAGGTCGAGGCGAGCGATCTGCCCTATGTTGAATTCGGCGATTCCAGCGAAACTGCGGCGCGCGTCGGCGACTGGGTCATGGCGATGGGTAACCCGCTGGGGCAGGGCTTCTCGGTCTCGGCCGGGATCATCTCGGCCCGCAACCGGGCGCTGTCTGGCACCTATGACGATTACATCCAGACCGATGCGGCGATTAACCGGGGCAACTCGGGCGGGCCGCTGTTCAATATGGAAGGTCAGGTGATCGGCGTGAACACCGCGATCCTGTCGCCCAACGGCGGCTCGATCGGGATCGGCTTTGCCATGTCCTCCGAGGTGGTCAGCGGCGTCGTTGGCCAGTTGCGCGAATTTGGCGAAACCCGTCGGGGTTGGCTGGGTGCGCGCGTGCAGGCCGTGACGCAGGATATGGTCGGCGCGCTGCCGGGGCTAGAGAATGCACGCGGCGCGTTGATCTCTGACGTGCCCGAGGGTCCGGCCCGCGAGGCTGGCCTGCAGGCTGGCGATGTTGTGCTGACCTTTGACGGCGCGACGGTCACGGATTCGCGCGGCTTTGTGCAGATGATCGGGGCAGCCGGTGCGGATCAGACCGTGACGCTGGGCGTGCTGCGCGATGGCGAAACATTTGATCTGGCGGTGACTTTGGGGCGCCGCGAAGAGGCCGAGGGCCAGCTAACCCCGCAGGGCCTGCCGACCGAACAGTCGCAGTATGAGGGCCTTGGCCTGACCCTGTCGCAGATCACGCCGCAAATCGCGCAGCAATTCAACCTCGGCACCGATACCGGTCTGGTCATCACCGAGATTGATCCCGCAAGCGAAGCCGCTGCGCGCGGTCTGGCGGTGGGCGATGTCGTCAGCGATGTCGCGAACACCCCTGTCGCAACCCCCGCACAGGTCGAAGAGATCGTGACAGCGGCGCGCGAATCCGGTCGCACCTCGGTCATGCTGCTGGTGCGTCGCGGTGGCGATCCGCGTTTCGTGGCACTGCCGCTGGAATAAGCAATCTTGGGGCGCCTGCGCATGTGGGCGCCCTTTTTGTATCCCGCGCTCTGGTATCGCCGGGGCAAGGGCGTTAAGAACCCGCCGATATCAAAGTCAAAGGCACGCAAATGGCACGCATTACCTATGTCGAATTCAACGGAACCGAACATGTGGTGGATGTGCCGACCGGCCTGACAGTGATGGAAGGCGCGCGTGATAACGGCATTCCGGGGATCGAGGCTGATTGCGGCGGTGCCTGTTCCTGCTCGACCTGTCATGTCTATGTCGATCCCGCTTGGGTCGATCAATTGCCGCAGCGCGATCCGATGGAAGAAGACATGCTCGATTTCGCGCTGGCCCCCGATCCGGTGCGCTCGCGCCTGAGCTGCCAATTGCGCGTGAACGATAGCCTTGACGGGTTGCGCGTCGATATGCCCGAGCGTCAGATCTGATCTGGCGAGAGACGCAGCTTAGGTCGCGCCTGCGATTTGCAACGCATAGGTGCGCCCGCGTTTCACATAGTTAATGACATTATCGCCGATGGCGGTCACCTGACCGCCGTCCAGCGCATCGCCCACGCGCACCACTTCGACGCGGCCATTTGACAGGCGCACCAAAGCGCGGCGGTCGTTTTGGCGACCCACCACCCCGATCAGGTTCATCTCGCGCAGGTTCATTGCGCCGGCGATTGTGGCGGATTGCGCCACCGATTGCGGGACGGCACCGGTCGGTGATCCGGGAACGACGACTTCATCCTCCTCAGCGGCCTCCTCGCGCGTCGGCGCATTGGCGGGGTTTGCGGCGGCTGCCGCGGCAGCGGCTTGCGCGGCCGCTTGGCGCTGGGCCTCGGCAGCGGCTTGCTGCTGCGCGGCGGCGACTGGGTCGGGCGCGTTTTGCATGATGGAACTCAGCGCCGCGACCACATCACCATTGGTGCTGGCGGCGGGGACAGGCTCGGCCACCGCGACCGCTGCGGCGGCAGCGGCTGCCGCCACGATGGCTTGGGGCCGCTGCAGCGGCATGGGCACGACAGGCGCGTTCAGCGCCAGCGCGGCGGCCTCCTCAATCGCGGTGGGGCGCAGGGCGGGGCGCATGACGGCGGGGGCAGGCGCGGCCGCAGGTGCGGCATCCTCGGTCAGTGCGGCCAAGGCGGTTGCGGCGATGCCTGCGGCGGTGGCGTCAACCTCTGGCGCAAGGGCCGCCTCTGATTCAGCGGTGGCGTCTAGGGTCGCGTCGGGCGCTATAAGCGCTTCGGCTGGCACCAGATCGTCAGGCCGGTTCGGCGGCACAGTGGCGGGACGTCCGGCGTAAATCATCATCCCATCAGGCATTTGCGTGCCTTCGGGCGTGGCGGCGACAAAACCGCGAGCATCGCGGGGCAGGCGTGTGCCCGCGGCAGGCGGGGCGGGTTGCGCGGCCGGTGTATCGCCAATCAGCGCGGCTTCGGTCATCTCGGCGGGGTCATTCAGCGGCGCTTGGCCGTCTTGCAGCGCGGCCAGCGCCTGGATCCTGCGTTGCGGCCCCTAAATCCGTCTCGCCCAGACGCGGATCGGCGGCCAGGCGCGGGCTGCGAATCCAGACGCCGGTGGAATCGTGAAAGCTTTCCGCCTCGTCCTGGGTGACGGGGCCATTGCCAAGGGGCGCGATCAGCGCCTGCGTGCCCGCGCTCGCCGCGCCGTTTTGCAGCGCAAGGGCGACGGCCGCCGCCGCTGCATCTTGGGCGTCGGTGTCGGGCAAAGCATCAGGTGCGGTGGTGGCAACCGCAGCGGGGCCGGGCGCGAATAGCGCGCCGACCATGCGGCCAGCCGGTGTCAGCAGCGCGATGACCAGCATCACTAACAGCAACGCGGCGGCAAGGATGATCCACAGATAACGCGGCGCGGCGCGGCGGGGCGGCATCCGTTCGAACTGGTTCACCTTGGCCGTGACCGGTTTGGTCGGCGAAGGTCTCGCAACAATCGGCTTTGCCGCGATGAAGCCCTCGGCTTTGGGGGCTGCGGCTTTTGGCACAAGAGGCGGCAGCGCCGGAGCCTGCTTTTTCTCGCGCTTGGGCAGTTTGGCGGCGACATTGGCCAGATCGGCGCCACGCGCGCCAAAAAAGCTGGTCAGGCGATTTGCAAGCTGCGTCGCATTATCCAGCATCTGCTCGGTCGTGACCGGCTTTGGGGCCTCGTCCTCGGTCTCGGGCAAAGGCTCGGGCAGATTGCGCCGCGCAGCCAGTGGGGCGGCCAGCGAGGGGGAAGGGCGGGGCGCGGGCATGTCATCTGTTGCCACCGGCGTCTCGACCGGCCCATCGACCGTGACGGCGGGCGCGGCCACAACGACTGGCGGCGCGGCAGGCGCGTCGATAACCGTCGTAACATCTGCTGTTTCTTCGGCCGCGTCAGCCGCGGGCACTTCGTTCACAACGGAAAAGCGGGCCGCGCGTGGAAAGACATCAGCGGCAGGCAGGCTGGTGTGGAACAGCGGCTGGAAGCCGTGCTGGCGGGCGAAATCCTCGGCCTCGGACAATGTTTCTGCGGCGACAGCGGCGAGGTAAACCTTGGTCTCATCGCGCGCGAGGTCGGTGCAAAGATCGTCCAGCGGATAGGGCGTCGCCCCCTCTAGCTTTGCCAATGCATCGCTGTCGCTGAGATGGCCGGCCAGCGCCATATAGCGCAATTGTTCGGGCGGCAGCACGATCTGGACAGGAACAGGCGCATCGGCCCCCAGATCCAGCAGGCTTGCGCCCTGATCGCGCAGACCGACCAAGTGCTGGGCCAGATCTGGCGCATCCAGCGCCGCCTCTCCCAGCCGTTCCCAGGCCGCATCAAGCTGTTCCCCGGGCGCAGAGTCCCGCAGGCGCAGCAGGCGAATACCGTCAAAAGTCAAAGCAAGCGCAAGTTCAACCGTCATTCTTCAGCCTTAACACGCACGGCCTTTGTGTGAAACAACCGCAGGCCCGTGATCCAGCACCTATAGCAGAAATTCGCCGGAGCAAGACAGAGTTGCGAATTGCGCTGCGCCTTGGGCGCGAAGCCCGATAAAACATTTGTGCGCAGCCCGTATGGGACCAGCGCTGGCGATAAAATCGTCCATGCCTTAGGCTAAAATGATCCGCTGGATGTATAAGAGGACATCATGAACCATTCCATCTCGGCCCTTGCCACTGCTGCTGTGCTTGCCATCGCCGCGCCCGCCTTTGCAGATGAGACGATGACCGTGACCGGCACCGGTCAGGTGATGCTGGCCCCCGATATGGCGCATGTCAGCGTTGGCGTGTCGTTCGACGCCGATACCGCCGCCGAAGCCATGGCTGGGATGAGTACGGATCTGTCCGCTGTCATGGCGCGCGTCGAAGCGGCCGGGATCCAGGCGCGTGATGTGCAGACCAGCAGTATCGAATTGAACCCGCGTTACGACTATCCTGAAAACAGCGCGCCGGTGCTGGTCGGCTTTACCGCCGCATCGAACCTGCAATTGCGCGTGCGCGATCTGGATGCGCTGGGCTCGGTTCTGGATGCGACGGTCAGCGATGGCGCGAACCGCGTCTCGGGGATCAGCTTTGACGTGCAGGACCCCGCAGCCGCGATGAACGACGCCCGGCGCGCGGCTGTTGCCGATGCCGTGGCCAAGGCGAACCTGTTCGCCGATGCCGCTGGTGTGCGTCTGGGCGATCTGCAAAACCTGACCGAGCAATATGCGCCCGTCCGCCCCATGCCCATCGCCGAAGGCCGCATGATGGCGATGGCCGCCGACAGCGTGCCGGTCGCCGGCGGCGAGCTGACACTGAGCACCTCGGTCACGCTGGTCTATGAGATCAAGCAGTAAGACAACCCGAACGGGCTATGGGTGCTAGCGCATCCATAGCCCTTCGGCTTTGATAATCTGCCGATAGCGGTTCTCGAACCGGGGCAGCTTTTCGCGGTTGAACAACCCGCGCACTTTTGCGCCATCGCCTTGGAACGCCATCCGTTTGAACGGTGCGTATTCGGCGAAAACAGGGCGTAAATCAGGATTATTCACGATCTGCTCGAATTGCGCGACGACAGTGTCGCTTTCGCGCGCATAAAGCAGCGGCAGCGTGCGGTAATGGCAGGTCAGCGCACCATCAAAGCCGTCCAACGCCGGGCCCGGACGCCCGCCGCCAAGGGCGGTCACAACCAGCGGCAGCGCGACCTGATCCAGCCAAGGGTTCAGCGGTTGGATGACTAGTTCTTCTGGCGGGTCCTCGTTAATCTCGGTCGCATAGCGGGTAAAGAGGTTGCTGAACGCCACCGGATCGCTGCCAAGGAACCAGCCTGCGTTGAAGTACAGATAGCGCTCCCAATATTCATCGGGTTCGGACAGATCTAGCGTCTGTTCAAATGGCAGATCGAATTTATCGTAAAGCGACTTCCAGATCGCAGTGTAACCCGGCCAATACAGATCCTCGACCGGCCAGGTGCCTTCGCGCCGCATCGAGGCGGTGGGATGGCTGAAATCAATCTGGGCCTGCGACAGATCGCCAAGGATCATCGTATCCGTGTCGAAAAAGATGAAATTCTCGCCTGCGGGCAGGGTGGCAAGCGCCTCGATCTTATTCCCATAGGGATAGGTTTGACCAAAGAGGGTGTTGGTGAATGGCCTGATCGTCGCGCCATATGTCTCTTGCAACAGTTTGCGGATATGGGGCGCAATGCGCGGATCGTGATCCCAATGCGCCGAGGGTTGCGGCTCGGCCACGATCAAGCGACCGGCAAAGTTCGGCGTGTTTTGACGCAAGGCGGCGGCGAAGAGCAGCGCCTCGTATTGCAGGCGGCCGGCCTGTGCGACGATGAGGATATTGAACGCGGATTTTGCGACTGTAGGGACGTTCAGCGCAGCATCGCTGTTAACCTTTGCTTTCGCCTTGGCGCGCGGCTTGCGTGCGGGTTTTTCGGCGTTTGCGTCGTTGGATACTGTTTTAGCTTGCGACTGTTCAGAACCGTCCATACCCAAACCCCTTTGGCTGCATTGCAATAGAATTAACCAGCTGCCCTGCGCGTGACAAGCAGCGGATGTCGTTCGCCGTCTCAGACAACCGCCAGATCTGCGGCGCATTTATCTGAAATTAGACCCATCGCACGCCATTGAATTTGTGCCTTGGCACGGACATCGGACGGGGTCGCGGCATAGGCGCGGCGGAACTGATTGGCAAACCACGACGCATCGGTAAAGCCGCAGCTTTGCGCCAATTTGGTGATCGAGACATCAATAAATTCCGGATCGCAGATCAAGTGATAGACCCGCGACAGCCGCCGGGCGCTGACATAGTCGGTGAAGGAGATATCTTCAGTGGCAAATAATGTGCGCAGATAGCGCGCCGAAATATTGTTCACAGCCGCGATCTGATCGGGCGATAGGGCATCATCATCCAGATGCAGATCGATCGAACGTTTGATCTGCGACAGCCGGCGTAGCACGTCATTGCTGCCGATCCGTCCGCGCAGGCCAAGGGTGGCGGCGCTGGCATTACAGGCGGCGATGAACAGGTCGATGATCTTTGCCTCGAACAGGGCTTCGTCCAACGGCAGGCCTCTGTCGATGTCCTGATGCGCCTTGTGGATGGCCAGAATGATCTGTTGCCAGAACAGGTTGGCGGGCACACGCGTGCGGATCATATCGCGCAGCGTGGGTACGCTGTCATATAGCCGTTGCATCGGCACTGTCGCATAGACCAGCACCGCACCGGGGGCCAGAATTTCGGAACTGCCCTGTCGTTGCAGCGCGTCCAGCACGATCCATCCGGGGGTGCAGCGCAATGTCTGCCCGCCTATCGGGGTGAAGGTGCATTCGCCGCTAATAACCAGATGCGCCATCAGGTTTTCACCCTCGCCACTGGCCAGTGGCAGCGAGCGACGCAATGACGATGTGCTGTGATGGCCGATAGCGACCATACTGCCCGCCGGCAGCGTTGTGATGCGTCTGCGTGATCGAAATCCGGGCGCGCCCGCCGCAACTTGCAGCTTTGCCATCGGAAAGTTGACGGATTCATAGGCCGTCGCGCGCATCGTCTCGGGCAGAGTGGAGGTGTCCAAACTGAAGTCTTGCATGGCCAAAGACATCCTCATCATGACTGCCAGGCATTTGACGAGGATTTAGACGCAGTAGCAAGGCCGCCGACGGGGCAAGGGTCGAAAGTTGCGCGCGGTATTCGCCGCGCGCAACTGATATGCGATCAGGCTTCGGGCCAGATGTGGTGGAAGACGCCGTCGCGATCCAGACGGCGGAAGGTATGCGCGCCGAAATAGTCGCGTTGGCCTTGCACCAGATTCGCAGCCCCGCGCGCACGGCGCAGATCGTCGAAATAGGCGAGGGCCGAGGACAGTGCCGGCACCGGAATGCCTGCCGCCGCCGCTTTCGCGACAACTTTGCGCAATGCGCCTTGGCCGGCCTTGATGCGGTCGGCAAAGGCGGGGACCAGCAGCAGGTTCTCAACCTTCGCGCCGCCCGCATAGGCCTGCATGATGTCCTGCAGCAGGACCGAGCGGATGATGCAACCCGCGCGCCAGATGCGGGCAATCTCGCCCATCGGCAGATCCCAACCGAATTCTTTCGATGCGGCATCCAGCACGGCGTAGCCCTGCGCATAGGCGACGATTTTCGCGATTTCCAGCGCCGATTCCAGCTCGGCGATATCGGCGGCAGTCGCACCGAACACGCCGCTTTCAACCGGAATATCGTCATAGATGCCAGCGGCGGTCAGGCGCATGGCGCGCGCAGCCGAGACGCAGCGGGCAGCCACGGCCGCCTCAAGCGCGGTCGCGCCGATGCCCAGCTTTTGCGCCTCGATCACCGACCAGCGGCCGGTGCCTTTTTGACCAGCCTCATCGACGATGAAATCAACCAGCGGCTTGCCGGTCTCGGCATCGACCTCTTTGAGGACGCTTGCCGTGATCTCGATCAGATAGGACGACAGGCCGCGCGTGTTCCAATCGGCAAAAACCGCGCCGATATCGCCCGCACCTTGGCCCGCGCCGTCGCGCAGGATCGCATAGATTTCGGCAATCATCTGCATATCGGCATATTCGATGCCGTTGTGGATGGTCTTTACGAAATGGCCCGCGCCATCGGTGCCCAACCAATCAATACACGGACTGCCGTCATATTTCGCCGCGATGGGTTCCAGCAGCGGTTTCAGGCGCGTCCATGCCTCGGCCGAGCCGCCAACCATGATCGACGGGCCGTGGCGTGCGCCCGATTCCCCGCCCGATACGCCCATGCCGACAAAGTGCAGGCCAGTGCCGTCATACAGCGCATTGCGGCGGCGGGTGTCGTTGAAATCGGCGTTGCCCGCATCGATGACGATATCGCCATCTTCCAGCAGCGGCTGCAGTTGGGCGATCTGCTCATCGACCGCCGAGCCCGCGCTGAGCATCAGGACGATGACGCGGGGGGTGGCAAGGCTTGCCACGAAATCTTCAAGTGTTTCAGAGGGATGCAACCGCTCTGCCAGATCCGGGTTGTCTGTCTTCAGGCGGGTCGCCTTTTCAACGGTGCGGTTGAACAGGCCAACATTGAACTTGCCGTTATCCGCAAAATTCAGCGCCAGCATCGCGCCCATCACACCTAGACCCAGGACACCAAGGTCTGCCTTCGTCGTCTGCATCCGCATTCCTCCTGCGAGTGGCCGACCGCACGCCTGCATGGTGCGCTGGCCGCCGGTTCTTTTCGTTAGCGCGAACCCTCGGGAACGGCCAGATAAAATTCGATGCGCCATTACCCCTCGGGGGGGTCTTTTGCATCTTGGCCGCGCGCGCGGCCAAAGCCAAAGCGTTGCAGCCCCAGCTTTGTCCCCAAGCCAAGCCCGGTGCTGATCCCCTGCCACGCCCGGCCCAGCTCTTGCTGGATGGCGCCGCCCTGAGGCGTCAAGCGCACGCGATTGCGCTGCACCATTAGCCCTTCAATCGCATGGGCATCAAGGGTCTGGCGCAGAGTTTCGATATTCCATGCAGGGGGCGTGCCGCGCACCGGAATGGGCAGGGGCAGCGGCTGGCCGACGGCGGCGGTGATTTCATCGCCGATCTCGCGCATGGCACCCGATAGTTTTGCCACCGTCTCGGGCGGCAAGGCGGCGCTGGTGTCACCGGGCAGCAGCGCATCGACCCATGCGGCGACCATGACAAGCGGCGGCATCCGGCGCGCCGGGTCCTGTGCCAGCGCCTCCAGCCAATCGCGCAGGGCCGCAACATCGGGTGCGCGCGCGGGGCGGTTGGCCTTTAGCACCCAGACCACCATATCCGCGCCCATGAGCTGCGCGCGGGTCTCCTCGCGGGCCTTTTGGCTGCCATCAAGGCCCGCAAGATCAAGAAAGGTCGCCCGCATTCCGGCCACGGTGCCGCTATAGGCGGTTGCGCCCGGTGTCGTGGGCGGCATATCGGTTTCCGCCCGCTGATCGCCCAGCAACGCATTGATCAGTGTCGATTTTCCGGCACTGATTTGCCCGGCGAATACCACACGCAATGGGGCGTCGGGTGCGGCGGCACGCCCCTCGTCCCGGGCGGCGTCGGCGTGGCGCAGCGCCAGCAGCTCCGCATCCGAGAACCGCAAATGGCCCGAGTAAAGATCGACCGCTGCCTTTGCCACCTCTTGCAGCAGCACGGTTTGCAGCAGGGCAACAGCCTCGCCGGTCAGCATATTCTGATGCCCGCCCGCCGCCGCGCGGTCGATTTCCTGAATGACGGCCAAGGGCGGGTTGCGCAGCAGGCGAAAGACGCGCCAAGCATTTTGCCCGACGTGCCACAGTGCCTGCGCACGGTCGCGGTTCTGCCACAGCCAGATCACCGAGCGCAGCGAGAGGCTGTCGGAAAACGGCACATGGCGGCGCAGATCGGCCCGAAAGCGCGACGAGACGCGTTCGGTCAATAGCAAGGCCTCGGGCAGGGTAAAGTCAAAGGCGCTTTTGCCCTTGTCGCCGGAATGGGCGGCAATGACCTCGATCACTTCGATGGCCAGCGGTTGCAGTTGATCCCATGGCAGCGGGGCGGCGAGGCGCGCGTCAATCAGCTGGGTGGCCGCCTCATAGGCCTTGCCCGCCCGCGCGTCCCATTCGGGATTCGCGGCCACGCCTGTCTCGGCGGTTGGCGATTGCACCCGCGCGGATTTGCGACGCGGCCAACGGCGGATGGCGAAAGCGATAAGTGACAATGCCGCCGAGACCATGGCGAAATACCAGATCCAGCCGTGTTCGATCAGATACAAAAAGCCAAAGATGACGGCGGCGGCCATGGGGATTGCGACGGCGCCCACAGCGGCCAGCCGCTCGGCACGCATCAGCCAGCCGCTGATCGGGCGGCGAGGCTTCATGCTTTGTCACGCTCGCGCCGCAGCGCATCGGCATAGACGCTGCGCAGCGCATCGGGCGATGGGGTGGCGCCGTTCATATGATGGAACAGGAAATAAGCGCCTGCGCGGCCCAAGGCATAGGTCGTGCCAAAGCTGACTGTACCCGATGCGGCAGCCACAATCGTCTGGCCATAGACGGGGATGAATTTCCCGAGTTGCCTCAGGCCAAACAGTGCCGCATAGCGCGCCGCCGTGCCTGCGCCCAAAGCGGTCAGGAACCGCATCATCAATCCGCGCGACCATTTCGCGCCATATTCCCCCGCCAACCAGTTCATCATCGTCAACTGCACGCCCGGCACAGAAAACGCGCCGACCGCAGGGACCAGATCGGTGGTGCCCGCAACACCTGCGAAGGTCAGCACGCGCGGGCGCAGTGCTGCAAACCGCGCCGCCTCGGCATCGGCGGCGCTGGCCTTGGCCAGAATATCGGCGACCTCTGGCAGCAGGGTCGAGAGTTTATCAACCAGCGCATTCATCCCCTCGGCGGTATAGCCGCCAGCGGGGGTGTGGCCGAGCTCGACATAGGGCAGGGCGCGGCCCACGGCTTCTTCGTAATCCTGGCGGAGCAGGCGCAGGGAACGGGCGTGCGCCTCGGGGCCCAGCAGATCGCCGGCGGTTGCGACAAGCAGCACGGGCGCTTTGCGGCCCACGCGGCGCAGCACGTCCAGCACCTCGCCCTGAATGGGATCGTCCAGCCGCGCGACTGCCAGTATCATATGGGTGACACCCGCAAGCGCCGCGATATCCTCGGCCGGATCATAGCCGACTTCGCCAAGGCCGCGCGTATCCATGAACCGCATCACCGGCGCATCGGGCGGGAAATCCAGCGCGCGCGAGGTTTTGGTGCAGCTTTGGAACCCGTTGCCGATGGCGACATCGCTCAGGCCCGTCAGGCTGGCGATCAGGCTGCTTTTGCCCGCGCCCGTTTTGCCCAGCAGCCACAATGTCGGCACAGCGGCGGGTTGCGGCAGGCCCGTGGTGCGCATGGTCGTATCCTGCATGACAGCCCTTCAAAGCCAGTTCATTCATTCCAAAGATAAGGGCTTTGGCGCGCCCTTCAATGGAAAAGCGGGGGAATCACCCCCCATGGCGGCGGCGCGCCCAGCTTGGGTATAAGTCGCACCTGCCTGTGTATAACCTAGGGTGAATCCGCCGCAGACGCAAAATCTTGTGGATATGAATCGGGATAGCACAAGTTGCGCTTGCTGCGGGGGGCGTGGGTCTGACCTTATGATCGCAGATTTTACGCAGCGAGGCCCCATGCCCGATCTTGGACATCATCTGTCGCACCCGATCGATCTGGTCGAAGACATTGCCCAGCATCACGCCTGGGAGTTCGACCGTATCACCCGCGATGATATCGCCATGGTGGTCGAGGGGCTGTGGCGGTCCTATACCGTCACCCTTTCCTGGAGCCCCGAGGACGAGGCCCTGCGCCTGTTCTGCACATTCGAGATGGAGCCGCCCCCCGCACGTCTGGCGGCGCTGTACGAGGTGCTGAACCTGATCAATGACCGCTGCTGGGCGGGATCGTTCAGCTGGTGGCCCGATCATCAGATGATGGCGTTCAAATATGCGCTGTTTCTGGCCGGGGGCCAGCAGCCTTGCACCGCGCAGGTCGATATGATGATCGCAACCGCCATCAGCAATGCCGAGCGCTATTACCCCGCCCTGCAAATGGCGACTTGGGGCGAAAAAACGCCCTCCGAGGCGCTGCGCACCGCGATCACCGAGGTGCATGGCCACGCCTAGGCCTTTCGGGCTGGCGCCCGCAATTCCAAGGCGCTAGCCTTTCCCCAAACGATTTAAGTTTCGGGGAAGATGATGATCGACGATAGCGTAAGCATGAATGGTCTGGTGCTGCTGGGCTGTGGGAAAATGGGCTCGGCCATGCTGGCGGGCTGGCTGTCGGGCGGCTTGCCGCCGACCTCGGTCTGGGTGAATGATCCGACGCCCTCCGATTGGCTGCTGGCGCAGGGCGTGAATGTGAACCGTCCGCTGCCGTCCAAACCCGCCGTTGTGCTGATCGCCGTGAAACCCCAGATGATGGCCGATGCGTTGCCGACGCTGCAGGCTTTGGGCAATGGGGATACGCTGTTCCTATCGGTTGCCGCTGGCATCACCATCGCCGGCTATGAAGAGATCCTTGGCGATCACACCCCCATCGTGCGCGCCATGCCGAACACGCCTGCGGCCATCGGTCTGGGCATTACGGCGCTGATCGGCAACGCCCATGCCTCGGACGCGCAGGTCGATCTGGCCGAAAGCCTGCTGCGCGCTGTGGGTCAAACCGTGCGGCTGGACAGCGAGGAACAACTGAACGCCGTCACCGCGCTATCGGGCGGCGGCCCCGCCTATGTCTTTCACCTGATCGAGACTTTGGCCGCTGCGGGCGAACAGGTCGGCCTCTCGCCCGAAATGGCGATGACCCTGGCCAAGGCTACCGTCGCGGGGGCGGGCGCGCTGGCAGAGGCCTCGGACGAGACGCCGACCCAGCTGCGTATCAACGTGACCTCGCCCAAGGGCACCACGCTCGCTGCGCTGAACGTGCTGATGGACGAGCAGACCGGCTTTCCCGCCATCGTTCCCAAAGCGATCAAAGCCGCGCGGGACCGTTCCGCCGAATTGGCCTCTGGCAAATGAGCGCGACATTCGACGACTTTCTAAAGCTGGACATCCGCGTGGGCCGTATCACCCGCGCGGAAGCCTTCCCCGAGGCGCGAAAGCCCGCCTATAAACTCTGGATCGACTTCGGCCCCGAGATTGGCGAAAAGCGATCCTCGGCCCAGATCACCGTGCATTATGATCTGGAGGGGCTGATCGGCAAACAGGTGATGGCGGTGGTGAATTTCCCGCCGCGCCAGATCGGGCCGGTGCTGTCCGAAGTGCTGGTGCTGGGCGTGCCGGATGCCGATGGTGCCGTGGTGCTAATGACCCCTGATCACGACGTGCCACTGGGAGGGCGCCTGCATTGAAACTGTTTATCTCTCGCCTGATGCCCGACGGGGCGCTGGCCCGCGCCCGCGCGCAATATGACGTCACCCTGCGCGCCGAGGCGACCAAGCCGCTGACCGAGGATGAGATGGTCGCGGCCCTCACCACCCACGATGCGCTGCTGGTCACGCTGGGCGATCGTTTGACCCAGACGGTGTTTGAACGCGCCAAGGCGGCGGGCCTGCGGGCGGGGCTGATCGCGAATTTCGGCGTCGGCTTTAACCATATCGACGTCACGGCCGCCCGCGCGGCAGGGGTCGAGGTCACGAATACCCCCGGTGCGGTGACGGATGCCACCGCCGATATCGCAATGACGCTCATCCTGATGACCTGCCGCCGCGCGGCCGAGGGTGAGCGTCTGGCCCGGTCCGGCGAGTGGCAAGGCTGGGGCCCGGTCGAGATGCTGGGCCAGCATGTCACCGGCAAGACGGTCGGCATCGTCGGCTTTGGCCGCATCGGGCAGGCGATTGCGCAGCGCTGCCATTACGGCTTTGGCATGGATGTGGTCTATTATAACCGCTCGGCCAAAGAGGCCGCGTTCCCCGCGCGCAAGATCGACGATCTGCATGCGCTGATGGGCGCGGCGGATATCGTCGTGGTCGCGGTGCCGGGCGGCAATCCCGATCTGATCGATGCGGACGCGCTGGGCGCGATGAAACCTACGGGCGTTCTGGTCAATATCGCGCGCGGCGATGTGGTGAACCAAGATGCGCTGATCGAGGTGTTGCAGCGCGGTGCCATCGCGGGCGCGGGTCTGGATGTGTACCGCGACGAGCCGAGCATTCCAGCTAGCCTTCGCGCGCTGGACAATGCCGTGCTGCTGCCGCATCTGGGCACCTCGACCCATGATGCGCGGGCCGAGATGGGCGCGATGGTGCTGGATAATATCGACGCCTTTGCCGCCGGTCAGCCACTGCCTAATCGCGTTTAAAAGGGCACATCCTCGCCCATCGCGGCGCGCCAATGACGGCGGCAAAGGGACACATAGGTTTCATTGCCGCCGATCACCACCTGATCGCCATCATGGGCGACGGTGCCATCTGGGCCATAGCGCACGACCATCGTGGCCTTTTTCCCGCAATGACAGATGGTGCGCACCTCGCGCATTTCATCGGCCAGTGCCAGCAGCGTGGCCGAGCCGGGGAATAGCTCGCCGCGAAAATCGACGCGCAGGCCAAAACACATGACGGGCACGCGCAGGTCATCGACGGCGCGGGCCAGTTGCCAGACTTGGTCCGGGGTCAGGAATTGCGCCTCGTCCACCAAGACGCAGGCGATCTCGCCCGCGGCTTGGCGCGCGCGGATGCGGGCGAACAGATCGTCGCCCGCGCGATAGGTATCGGCATCCGCACCGATCCCGATGCGGCTTTCAATACGGCCCACACCTGCGCGGTCGTCAAAGGCGGCGGTCAGCAGATAGGTCTGCATGCCGCGTTCCAGATAGTTATAGGACGCCTGCAGCAGCACCGTCGACTTGCCGGCATTCATCGTCGAATAGTTGAAGTAAAGCTTAGCCATTCTCTATTTCTGTAGGCCGTAGACATAGTTCGCAACAGCCAGCAGGCCTGCAGGGACCGGGGTCGAGACGCCGTTATTCTCGATCAGCACCGGCTCGCCCAGATCACCATCGCCAAAAGCCGGCATCGCGCCGTTATGGCCGCCTTGGCCAAAGCCGTCGATGGTCGACATCACGCTGTTCCATGGGAAGGTGCCGCCATTGCGGGTCGCGATACGCGTCAGGTCGGTGGCGGGCGGCTCCATCGCGATACCCATGGCGCGCGATCCGGTGCCATCCGCCCCATGACAGGCCGCGCAGTTCTGTGCAAACATCTGCGCGCCGTCGAATTCGCGTTCCGGCATAAAGGCGGCGCAGGCTGCGATCAAAGGCACCAGCGCCAGCGCGGCGACCAGCGGGATCGAGGTTGAGTTCATGTGGCTGGCCTCCCTAAGGCTTAGCTTCCAAGAGTTTGCCGCCATCAAGGCGCAGGATTCGATCCATACGCGCGGCCAAGTCCAGATTATGGGTTGCGATCAGCGCGCCAAGCCCTGTTTCACGTGCAAGGCCGATCAAAGTGGAAAAAACCTGTTCCGATGTAGCCGGATCAAGGTTGCCGGTCGGCTCGTCCGCCAGCAGCAGGCGCGGGGCGTTCGCCAATGCGCGGCAAAAGGCGGTGCGCTGCTGCTCGCCGCCCGACAGGGCCGCAGGGCGGTGATCGGCGCGGTGCGCGATGCCGACGCGTTCCAGCAGCTGCGCGGCGCGGGCCTCTGCTGCGGCGCGCGGTGTGCCATTTATCACTTGCGGCAGGATGATGTTTTCAGCGGCGGAAAATTCCGGCAGCAGGTGATGAAATTGATAGACGAAACCGATGCTGGTGCGGCGCGCCAGCGTGCGACGGCGGTCATTGGCACGCGTCAGATCCACGCCATCAATCGACACGCGCCCGCCGTCGGCGCTATCCAGCAGCCCCGCGATATGCAGCAGCGTCGATTTGCCCGCGCCCGATGGGGCCACCAGCGCGACAACCTCGCCCGCGCGCAAGGTCAGATCAACGCCATGCAGCACTTGCACCGCATCCGCGCGGCCTTTGTTATAGGTCTTTTCCACCCCTTCAAGGTGCAGCACGATGTCATTCATAGCGCAAAGCCTCGATCGGGTTCATGCGGGCCGCGCGGCGCGCCGGGAAAATCGTAACGATCCAGCTTAGGCCCAGCGATAGCCCCATGGCCGAGGCGATATTGTGCCACTGCAGTTTCGCGGGCAGATGATAGATGCCGCGCACCGACGGGTCCCAGACGCCGCCGCCCGCCACTGTGTTCACCATGGCAAAAATCGGGTCGATATAAAGGGCGAACAGCGCCCCCAGCGCGACGCCAACCAGCGTGCCGATGGTGCCGATGGATGCACCGCAGATAAAAAAGATCCGCAGGACCGATCCCTCGGACAGGCCCATGGTGCGCAAGATGCCGATATCGCGGCCCTTGTTTTTCACCAGCATCACAAGGCCCGAGATGATGTTCATCGCCGCGATCAGCACAAGGATCGACAGCAGGACAAACATCACATTATCCTCGATCGTCAGCGCCCGCAGATAAGCGCCCGCGCTGTCTTTCCACGTCCATGGCATGGCGCGGGGGCCAGCGGCATTCATCAGCGCGGGGACGATCGCATCGACGTTTTCGGGGTCGGCGACCATGACCTCGATCTCGTCCGCGACGCCATCGCGGTTCAAAAACGACTGCGCATCGGCCAGCGGCATGTATAGGCGCACACGGTCAATGTCATAGCGGCCTGCGCTGAAGATCATCGTCACCGTATAGGCATTGGCGCGCGGCACGACACCCATCGGGGTGCGCGCGCCATTGGGCGAGGTGATGCGGATACTATCGCCGACTTGCAGCCCGAGGCTTTGCGCAACGCCCGAACCGATTGCCACGCCGCCCTCGAAATCAGCAAGGCTGCCTTGCTGGTTCGCGGGATCGGCGATGCTGGGAATGGTCGCCAGATCAGCGGCGCTGATGCCATAGATATCCACGGGCGCGTTATATTGTCCGGCAGTCGCCAGCGCGGTGGCCCGCACAAGGGGGGCGGCGCGGGTGACGCCCGGAACTGCGGCCAGATCAGCGGCCATGGCCTGATAATCGGTAATGGTGCGGTCATTGCTGCCCGCGCTATCCATCACCGGATATTGCATCATCGTCACATGGGCATTGGCGCCCAGGATCGAATCGACGAATTCCTCGCGGAAGCCTTCGCGGATCGCCAGCGTCGCGACCAGCGCGAATACCGCCAGCGTCACGCCGATCAGGCTGATCCATGTCATGACCGAGACACCGCCTTCGGCCTTGCGCGCGCGCAAATAGCGCCACGCGATCATCCATTCGAAACGGGCGAAGGGCAGGGTGGATTGCGCCATGGCGGCCTCCGGCAGCGGATGCCCCCCGATAGTCGGGAGGCAAGCCGTTTAGATATTCGCGTAGATCGCGGCGATACGGGCGATGGCCTCTTCGGGGGGCAGTTCCTCGGAGACGCCAGTGCGGCGGCTGGTCAGCTCGACCACGCCGTTTTTCAGGCCGCGCGGGCCGACGGTGATGCGCCAAGGCAGGCCGATCAGATCCATCGTGGCGAACTTGCCGCCCGCGCGTTCATCGCGGTCGTCATAGAGCGGGTCCAGACCCAGCGCGACAAAGCTGTCATGTAGCGCCTCGCAGGCGGCGTCTGCCTCGGCATCGCCCTGTTTCAGGTTCACGATGCCGACGTGGAAGGGGGTGACACCCTCGGGCCAGATGATGCCCTTGTCGTCGTGGTTCGCCTCGATCAGCGCGCCGATCAGGCGGCTGACGCCGATGCCGTGGCTGCCCATTTCAACGGGAACCTGCTTGCCTTCGGCGTTCTGGACGGTGGCGCCCATCGGTTCGGAATATTTGGTGCCGAAATAAAAGATCTGGCCCACTTCAATCCCGCGCCCGACCTTGCGGCGGCCTTCGGGGATGGCATCGAACAAGGCGGCGTCATGCGTTTCGTCAGTGCGGGCGTAGGGGGTCGTGAACTCTTGGCAGATCGCGGCGACTTCCTCGCGGTTGTCATAGTTGATCGCGCGCTCGCCCAGCTTCAGACGGGTCACGTCCTCGTCGTAGAAAACCTCGGACTCGCCGGTGTTCGCCAGCACAAGGAACTCATGCGTGTCATCGCCGCCGATGGGGCCGCTGTCGGCGCGCATCGGAATGGCGGTCAGGCCCATCCGCTCATAGGTGCGCAGATAGCTGACCATATGGCGGTTATAGGCATGCAGCGCATCCTCGCGCGTCAGGTCAAAGTTATAGCCGTCTTTCATCAGGAATTCGCGGCCACGCATCACGCCAAAGCGGGGGCGCATCTCGTCGCGGAATTTCCACTGGATATGATAGAGGGTCAGCGGCAGATCTTTATAGCTGCGGACATAGCTGCGGAAGATGTCGGTGATCATCTCCTCGTTCGTCGGGCCGAACAGCATTTCGCGCTTGTTGCGGTCGGTCATGCGCAGCATTTCGGGGCCGTATGCGTCGTAACGCCCGGATTCGCGCCACAGATCAGCCGATTGCAGCGTCGGCATCAGCAGGGGGATGTGGCCTGCGCGTTGCTGTTCCTCGTGCACGATTTTTTCCAACCGCGACAGCACCTTATATCCCAGGGGCAACCAGGCATAGATGCCGGCCGACTCTTGCTTGATCATGCCCGCGCGCAGCATATAGCGGTGGCTGAGGATCTGGGCCTCGGCCGGGTTTTCTTTCAGAACGGGCAGGAAGTAGCGGCTGAGGCGCATATCGGGTCCTTGGGGAAGGGTTTACTTAGCCGAAGGTGATAGGCGCTTGGGCGGGGTGAAGCAAGGGCGGCAATCGGCGCCCTTGCCAGTTTGGCAAAGCTGGGCCACAAGTTGAGCCATATTATGCAAGGGGATTTAAGGTGCAAAAGCAGGCGATCTATTGGCTATCGGCCGCTGCGATCTTTTTGGCGCTGCTTTATACCGTCAGCGGCGTGCTGCTGCCCTTTGTTCTGGGCGCGGCGATTGCCTATCTGCTGGACCCGGTCGCCGACCGGATGGAGCGATGGGGCATTGGCCGGGTCTGGGCGGTCTCGATCATTTCGCTGGTTGGGGTGCTGTTGTTCACCATTGGGCTGCTGATCTTGGTGCCGACGCTGATCAATCAGGCCCTGCAACTGGTGAACACCGTCCCCAGCCTTGTCGAGCAATTGACCAACTGGGCGCGCGACAGTTTCCCCGAGCTGTCGGACGAGCAAAGCCAGATGCGCCAGACCCTTAACACCACACTGACCAATATCGGCAATGCGATCCAGTCGCGCGGCGGCGAGTTGATCGGCGGCCTTGTCGGCAGCGCCATGAGTGTCGTGTCGATCGCCATGGTGCTGTTCATCGCGCCGGTCGTCGCCTTTTATCTGCTGCTCGACTGGGATCGCATGGTGCGCCATGTCGATGATCTGATCCCGCTGCCGCGCCGTGCTGAAGTGCGCCGCATTTTTGCGGAAATTGATCAGACATTGTCGGCCTTCATTCGCGGGCAGGGGTTGGTCTGTGTCGTGCTGGGCGTG
This sequence comes from Ketogulonicigenium vulgare WSH-001, assembly GCF_000223375.1. NCBI lineage: Bacteria > Pseudomonadati > Pseudomonadota > Alphaproteobacteria > Rhodobacterales > Roseobacteraceae > Ketogulonicigenium > Ketogulonicigenium vulgare. Next base: position 425,072 of record NC_017384.1, read on the forward strand.
TTCTATGCGGTGACGCTGATGCTGGCGGGGCTGAATTTCGGTCTGGTGATCGGCTTTGGCGCGGGGATGATCTCGTTCATTCCCTATGTCGGCACGCTGGTTGGCGGCGTCGCGGCCATCGGCCTTGCCCTTTACCAGTTCTGGGGCGATTGGCTGCATGTGGCGATTATCGTCGCGATCTTTTTGATCGGCCAGTTCCTAGAGGGGAACGTGCTGGTGCCAAAGCTGATGGGCGGCTCGGTCGGGCTACATCCGGTCTGGCTGATCTTTGCGATTTCGGTGTTCGGCGCCTTGTTCGGCTTTGTGGGGATGCTGGTTGCGGTGCCTGTCGCGGCGATTATCGGCGTGCTGATACGCTTTGGCTTGCAGAAATACAAAGAAGGCCCCATGTATCGCGGCCCATCGAACATGCTCTGATCTAGGGGTCTCATGGCGCAACAACTTAGCTTCGATTTGCCGATCCGCCCCTCGCTGGCGGCGGGGGATTACGTCGTATCCGAGGCGAATGAAGCCGCCTATGTCATGCTGTGCGAAGAGCCCTGGCCGATCAACAAACTGGCGCTGATCGGTGCGCCGGGGGCAGGTAAAACCCACCTCGCGCGCGTGTGGCAGGCGCAAGAGGGCGGCCATGTCTGGCAGGCAGGCGGGCTCGATCCGCAAGGCGGCCTGCCGCCTGATGGCGCCAATCTGGTGATCGAGGATATCGAACATCTGCCCCGCCGCGCCGAGGAATATGTCTTTCACGTCCACAACCATCTGATGAACACCGGTGGGCATCTGCTGGTGACCTCGGATCGTGGCCCCGGCGATTGGGCGATCCGCCTGCCGGATCTGGCCAGCCGGATGCAGGCCATGGCGGTGGTGCCGATTGGCGATCCGGATGAATGGCTGATGACCGCCGTGTTGGCGAAACTATTCGCCGATCGCCAACTGGTGCCCACCCCCGACGTGCTGCCCTATCTGGTGTCGCGCCTGCCGCGCTCGCTGGCCGTTGCCGCCGAAGTCGTGGCGCAAATGGATGCGGCAGCCCTTGCACAACGTCGCCCGCTGAACCGCCCTATGGCGCGGCAGGTGCTGGACAACCGCGCGGCGCAGGGGTGAAATAGCGGCGTGTCATCAATCCGTCATGTCATCATGACAAGGACGGCGTGAAGACAGGAATGACAGGTCGCCATGCACGCCGAAAGCCAAATCCCAGCCAATCTCGCCGATTTCCTCGCCGCGCCGTTCCCGCCTGCGGTCGAGGCTGATTTCACGGGCCCCGCACGGTTTTATAACCGCGAACTCAGCTGGCTCAGCTTCAACACCCGCGTGCTGGAAGAGGCCGAGAATCGCCGCGTTCCGCTGTTGGAACGTCTGCGGTTCTTGTCGATCTCGGGCACCAATCTGGACGAATTTTATACCGTCCGCGTAGCGGGTCTGCGCGAATTGGCCGCAGCCGGAAATACAACGCCCGCCGCCGATGGCCTGACCCCGGCCGAGCAGCTTTTGCGCATCAACGCCCGCGCCCGCGACCTGATGAAACGGCAAGAGCGTGTCTTTGTCGCGCTGCGCGACGAGATGGCCCAGAACCGCGTCATCCTTTTGTCGCGGGGCGATCTGACGGAAAGCGATCAGGCGACGCTGGATGACATTTTTATGAACCAGGTGTTCCCGGTGCTGTCGCCGCTGGCGATCGACCCGGCGCACCCTTTCCCATTCATCTCGAACGAAGGTTTCGCGCTGGCGCTGCAACTCGAGCGTAAGGCGGATAAGCGCTCGCTCAAAGTGCTGCTGCCGGTGCCGAACCATATCGGGCGCTTTGTCCGGCTGCCGTCTGATCCGGGCGAGGATCGCTTTTTGCTGCTCGAGGAACTGCTGCAACTGCATATCGACCGTTTGTTCCCCGGCTATCGCATCGGCGGCGCCTGCACGTTCCGGGTGCTGCGCGACAGCGATATCGAGGTCGAGGAAGAGGCCGAGGATCTGGTACGCGAATTCGAAACCGCACTAAAGCGTCGCCGCCGCGGCGAGGTGGTGCGGCTTGAGATTTCTGCCGACGCACCGCCCGGCCTGCGCAAGCTGATCACGCGCGAGCTGCATGTGCAGGACGACGAGATTTTCGAGATCGCCGGTCATATCGACATTGGCCGCCTGAAAGAAATGGTGATCGACAGCCGCCCCGATCTGCTGTGGCCGACCTTTACGCCCCGCGTGCCCGAGCGTGTGACAGATTACGACGGCGATATGTTCGCCGCGATCCGTCAAAAAGACATGCTGCTGCATCACCCCTATGAGACCTTCGACATGGTCGTGCGGTTCTTGCAGCAGGCGGCGCGCGACCCCGATGTGGTGGCGATCAAGCAGACGCTGTATCGCACCTCGCGCAACTCGCCGATCGTCGACGCGCTTTGCGCCGCCGCCGAGGATGGTAAATCCGTCACGGCTTTGGTCGAGTTGAAGGCCCGTTTTGACGAGGCCGCGAATATTCGCCAGTCCCGCCGGTTGGAGCTGTCGGGCGCGCATGTGGTTTACGGCTTCACCAACTATAAAACCCACGCGAAAATGTCGGTCGTTGTCCGGCGCGAGGGCGATAGGCTGGTGACCTATAGCCACTTTGGCACCGGCAATTACCACCCGATCACGGCGCGGATTTACACCGACCTGTCGCTGTTCACCTGCGATGATCGTCTGGGCCGCGATGCGAATAAAGTGTTTAATTACATCGGCGGCTATGCCCAGCCCGAGGGGCTGACCAACCTTGCCATCTCGCCCCTGACGCTGAAGCCGCGCCTGTTGGAGCTGATCGCCGCCGAGGCCGAACATGCCCGCCAAGGCCGCCCGGCCGAGATCTGGGCCAAGATGAATTCGCTGACCGAGGAAGATGTGATCGACGCGCTTTATGCGGCAAGTCAGGCCGGCGTGAAGATCAGCCTTGTGGTGCGCGGCATTTGCAGCCTGCGCCCGGGGATCATCGGCCTTTCCGAAAATATCCGTGTGAAATCCATCGTTGGCCGCTTTTTGGAACATAGCCGTATCGTGTGTTTCGGCAATGGTCGCGGCCTGCCGTCGCCCAAGGCGCGGGTGTTCATCAGCTCGGCCGACTGGATGGAGCGCAACCTCAATCGCCGCGTCGAGACCTTGGTCGAGGCGGTGAACCCGACCGTCAAGGCGCAGATCGTCGATCAGATCATGGCGGCGAATATGGCTGACGTTGCGCAAAGTTGGGTGGGCGATGCCAGCGGCGATTTCCATCAATATCCGGTGCCAGAGGGGGCCTTTGCCTTTAACTGTCATCGCTTCTTTATGGAAAATCCCTCGCTGTCGGGGCGCGGCTCGGCAGGGGCGGCGGACGTTCCGCAGTTGACCCACGCCGACGACTAGGGGATAGCTAGCGATAACGGCGCCCCGCGCGGGGCGCCTGCCGCAAGCACGAGGGGTCCTCATGGGTAAGATCGCAACCGCCACCGGCGCATGGCTTCCGTTTGACGATCGGGTTTTTGGCGAAGATCTTGGCCAAAGCGATCCGGCAAACTGCATGGCCATCCAGCGTATCGGCGTGGTGGATGTGGGGTCGAACTCGATCCGTCTGGTGGTTTTTGATGGCGCGGTGCGCAGCCCTGCCTATTTCTACAATGAAAAAGTCATGGCCGCGCTGGGCGAGGGGTTTTCCGAAACCGGCAGGCTTAGCCCAAAGGGCAAGGTGCGTGCGATGGCTGCGCTGGCGCGGTTTGCGGCACTGGCGCGCGGCATGGGGATCGAACTTTCGGCCGTTGCGACCGCAGCCGTGCGCGAGGCCAGCGACGGCCCCGCCTTTTGCGACGAGGTCCTGCGCGAGACGGGGATCGAGCTGCACGTGATCCCTGGCGAGGAAGAGGCGCGTCTGTCTGCACAAGGCGTGCTGCTGGGCTGGCCACGCAGCTATGGTATGGTCTGTGATATCGGCGGCTCGTCGATGGAGCTGGCCGATCTGGCGGATGGCAAGATCGGCCAACGCGTCACATCCCCCCTCGGCCCGCTGAAACTGCGCGAGGTCAAGGGCGGGCAGGCGGGTCTGGATGCCTATATCGCGCGCGAAATCGCAACCTTGCACGAATCCATGCAGTTCGAAGCCGCCATGCGCTTGTTTCTGGTCGGCGGATCGTGGCGGGCCATCGCGCGTATCGATATGGAGCGGCGCAACTACCCGCTGACCATCGTGCATGAATATCGCATGACCGCCGAAGCCGTCGCCGCCACCCGTGCCTATATCGCCGATGCCGATTTGAACGATCTGCGCGGCCGCTGCGATATTTCCGAAGATCGCATGGCACTGGTGCCTTTGGCGATTCAGGTGCTGGACGCGCTGTGCCAGACCTTCCAGCCCAAAGATATCGCGGTCTCCTCCTATGGCATTCGCGAGGGGTTGCTTTACGAGCAGATGTCGCCCGCCCTGCGCGAGACCGACCCCCTGATCGCCTCGGCCCGCCATTCCGAGGCGCAGAACGCCCGCCTGCCGGGTTTTGGCGATGTGCTTTATGATTTCATCATGCCGCTCTTCCCGGATGCCGATTGGCAGCGCAAGCGGATCATCCGCGCTGCCTGCCTGCTGCATGATGTCAGCTGGCGCGCCCACCCCGATTTCCGCGCCGAGGTGTGTTTCGAAAACGCGACCCGCGCGAACCTTGGCGGGCTGAAACACGAGGAACGCATCTTCCTCGGCATGGCGCTGATGCACCGCTATTCCAGCAAAAAGCAAAAGCGTTTCGCCGATATCTTTGCCTACCTGCCCGAGGATGAGCAGCGGCAGGCCGCCATTTTGGGCCGCGCCATGCGCTTGGGCGCAATGCTGTGGATCGGCGCGCATGAAGCGCCCGGCACACTGGTGCTGCGCCGCGACGGCGATAAGCTGGAGGTCGAGCTATCGCTGGAGCGCCGGGCCGAGCCGCTCTTTGGCGAGGTGGCGCAGGCGCGCCTGAAGAACCTTGCGAATGCGATGGGGGCAAAGCATTCGGTCGTCATTACCGATTGCTGATCAGGTAATCTTTTCCAGCTGTTCCTTGGTCATCTCGCCGGGTACGATCGTCACGGGTACAGGCAGCGTGCCCGCCTGACGCATCAGCGCGGTGATGATGGGGCCGGGGCCTTTGTTGTCACTCGAGGCGCCCAGTACCAGCACGCCGATTTCGGCATCATCGCGGATCTGGTTCAGAATCTCGGTGACGGTGTCGCCCTCGCGGATCACCAGTTCGGGGTCGATATTCTGGCGGTCGCGCATCCATTTGGCGAAAACCTCGAAATGGACTTCGATCCGCTCGCGCGCTTCGGCGCGCATCAGTTCGGCCACGCCGATCCACTGGCCGAATTCCTCGGGCGAGATCACCGAAAGCACTTGGACGGCACCGCCGGTTTTCGCGGCGCGCATGGCGGCAAAACGGATGGCGTTCAGGCATTCGCGCGTCTCGTCCAACACGACTAGGGATTTGCGCATGATCTGTCTCCGATAACTTCGGGCATGTTTCACCCATCAAAGCGCGCCGCGCAAGGCGTTTAGTGCGCGGCTTTTAGCGCAAGGACCGCCGCAGCACGCGCAGACCAAACTGCGCCGCCCAGCCGCCCAGCAACGCGGCCCATTGGCCAGCCAGCAGCAAAATGCCGGTGATCGCGGCGAAAACATCGTCCGACAGCCGCGCGGCGATGCGAAAGACGCGGGACTTGCCCAGCACTTCGAATGTGCGGGGGGCATCGACGCCTACCGCATCGGTCACGCGGGCGACGCGGGCCATATCGGCGCCGTTATCCACATGCGCCAGCAGGCGGATGCCATCGGCGGGCGAGGTGCGGGTGACGATCTGGCCAAAATCCCCCGCCATACGGCCAAGGGGTGCGATGCGGGTCATGTCCACCACATCGCCCACTGCGGCGCGGCCAATGGTCAGATCACCGACGCGGCCCCAGTTCACCGGCACATCCGCCGCCTCGCGCAGGGTGCGCAGCAGGGCGGGCGGCAGTTTGCCCATGCCCTTTGCGACCTTTAGCGCGCCCGCGCCGGCCTTGACGATATAGCTGCTACCGCCCGAGACCAGCACCAGACCCGTCGCGCCCAACCCCACGACGGCAAGGGTCACGTCGAGCTGGTCGACCTCTTGCCCGGTTGCGGCGTCAATTCCGGCTTGGGTCAGCACGAATACATCGTCCACAGGCGTCAGGATCACCGGGCCCTTGCACCACAGGGCCTGACTGATCGACTGGCAATTGTCGAAATCCCACATGCAGGCGACGCAATCGGTTGCACGGTTAAAGGGATTGTCCAGCCGATCGACCAGGGCGGAATGCCGCTCTAGCACATCACTTGGCAGGGTCAGGTCGCGCGCGTCCGCCAGCGCGATCAGCGCATCGGCCATTTCGCGATCCGTGTTGGTCACGGCATTGTCGATGAGGATGGCAAGACGCTCGGGCGTCGCCTCGGCATTGACGGCGCGGGCAAGACTGGCTTGCAGCTGCGCGCCGGTCTGTTGCAGCGTGATCGCCGCAAAGGGCGTATTGCGCAGCACATTGAACGTGTGGCTGGTGGTATAGGCCGCCAACCCCAGCAGCAGCGCGTAATGCAGCCCGCGCCCCCCCTTTGAAACCGCATCGCGTGCCACCCAACCGCGCTTTTTAACTTTGCGCGGCGGGGTGGTGTGATGTGGGGGGCGCGGGCCTGCGGTAATCAGCGCACAAGCCCTACGATATCATAGGTTTGCTGCAGGATCGGATTCGCGATTTCGCGTGCGCGTTCAGCCCCGCGGGCCAGATAGCGGTCGAGTTCGGCCCGGTCACCCATCAGGCGCTTCATCTCGGTCGAGATGGGCGCAAGCTGGTCCACGGCCAGGTCGGCCAGCGCAGGCTTGAACTTGCCCCAGCCTTCGCCGGCATATTGCGCCAGCACTTGATCGACCGACAGATCGGCCAGACCGGCATAGATATTCACCAGATTCTTGGCCTCGGGGCGGTGGTCCAGCTCGGCCGCCGTTTCGGGCAGGGCCTCCATGTCCGAGCGGGCTTTCTTGAATTTCTTCGAGATCGCATCCGCGTCGTCCAGCATATTGATCCGCTCCATGTCGGATTCGCCGGATTTCGACATTTTCTTGGTGCCGTCGCGCAGGTTCATGATGCGCATGGCGGGGCCCTCGATCACGGGAATCGTTTCGGGAAAGAAATCGACCTTGTAATCGTGGTTGAACTTATTCGCGATATCGCGGGTCAGCTCGACATGCTGCTTTTGGTCTTCGCCCACCGGCACATGCGTTGCGTGATACAGCAAAATGTCCGCCGCCATCAGCGAGGGATAGGCATAAAGGCCCAGCGACTGCTTTTCAGCGCCGCTGCCCGCCTTTTCCTTGAACTGCGTCATGCGGTTCATCCAACCCACGCGCGCGACGCAGTTGAAAATCCAGCCCAGTTCCGCATGCGCAGGCACGCGGCTTTGGTTGAACAGGATCGATTTTTCTGGGTCGATGCCAGCCGCCAGATAGCCGGCTGTCACTTCATAGGTCGCTTCGCGCAGGTCAGCTGGGTCTTGCCAGACGGTGATCGCGTGCAGATCTACGATACAGTATAGCGTGGTCTCGAATTCGCCTTGGTCCTGGGTCTGGACGAACCGCTTGATCGCGCCCAAATAGTTACCAAGTTGCAGACCACCCGAGGGCTTGATGCCCGAGAACACGCGCTTGGCGAAATTCGCCTTGGCCGTCGTTTCCGTCATGGTGATTGTCCCGCTGGATTAACAGTGCCAATGGGCTTACCCATGCGGCAAAACGACGTCAAGGAGAGGTCATGAGACACCCGAGCCCCTTTAAGCCCGAAAGCGCGGTAAATCCGCTGCCGCCGGTGGTCATTGTGCCCTTTTTGATCGTGGTTGCGGTCGAATTACTGCTGGCTGTGGCGGATGCCGGGATTTTCGGATCAGACGGCCGGATGTGGCGGCGCGATGCGATGCTGGCCTTTGGGTTCAACCCGCAGATGCTGGATTATGTGCTGGCCGGACGGCTGGACCCGATGATCCTGAAAAATTTCGTCACCTATGTCTTTGTGAACTTTTCGACCATGGGCGCCATTTTTGGCATCGTGCTGCTGCTGGCGCTGGGTAAATTCGTCAGCGAGGCATTCAGCCAATTGTCGGTTGTCGCGATCTTGTTGGTCTCGACCATTGGCGGCGCGGTCGTCTTTGGCCTGTTCGCGCCCGACCAAGCGTGGCTGTCGGGCCTTTATCCCGCGGCTTATGGGTTGATCGGTGGCTATACCTATGCGCTGTGGCTGCGGTTCGGGCGCGGCGACAGTCGCCGGTTTCAGGCCTTTCAACTGATCGGTTTACTGATGGGGCTGCAATTGGTGTTCGGCCTGCTGTTTGGCGCGCATCCGGCATGGATTGCCGAACTGTCGGGCTTTGTCCTTGGCGGTCTGACGGCGATTGTGGTTGCGCCCGGCGGCTGGCAGGCCCTGCGGCGCAGGCTGCAACAGCGCGGCTGATCAGCGGCGCTGCCAGTGGCGGAAGGCCTCGGACGCGCCCCAGCCTGCCACCAGCGCCATCAGCAGCGTGAGCAGCCCGTAAAAGAACGGCTGCTCATGCGCGACGGTATAGAGCCACCGCTCGATCCCGGCTTTGTGGACGTCGATCGGTGTTTCGGTCGAATCAATCACCTGACCGTCGCGCAACAGGAAAATGCGGGCGCGGTAATTGCCCTCGGTCAGATTGGCGGGCAGGGCGATGCGGGTGCGAAACAGCGCATCCTGCTCTAGCACGACATCGCCCTCGCGGGTTTGGTACATGCCCTCGGCCGTGCGGATACGGATTAGCGCTTGGGAAAAGGCATCTACATCCTCGCGCGTGGTGCCCGTGGCGTAAACCGCACGCGGCACGGTGATTGCATGCACAATATCGACCGAGGCGGGCAGGATATCCGCCAAGGGCCGCGTCGAGGCCGCCGCATAAAAAGACGGGGCAAGGCTGATCCGCTCGCCCTCGGCATTCAGCCAGATGCCAAAAACGCGGTCACGTTTGCGCACCAGAACCGGAGTGAGAGGGCCCGATACGGTCACGATCACATCCAGTTGTGCAGCATCCGCAGGCACGGGCGCATCGCGTTTGATAGCGCCAAAGATCAGAATATCCTCGCCATCAAAACGGGCGGTAATGCCAACCGAATCGGCAGACAACCCCAGCACGATCTGTTCGGCGCGGGCGGGCAGGGTCAGCAGCAGGATCATCAGCACCAGACGGATCATCAGCGTCCCCGCAATACTTCTAGGGAATACAGCTCGTCCGGGCGCAGGATCAGCCCCAGCGCAAGCTGTCCTGCAACCAGCAGCACCAGCAGCGCCATCAAGATGCGCAGCTGTTCCGCCCGCAGGCGCATCCCGATGCGGGTGCCGATCTGCGCGCCGACAACGCCGCCCAGGATCAGCATCAGCCCCAGCAGGATATCGACGGTATAGTTCGTCGTCGCGTGCAGCATCGTGGTAAAGGCGGTGACAAAGATGATCTGGAACAGCGACGTGCCCACAACCACCTTTGTCGGCATACCCAGCAGATAGATCATCGCGGGCACCATGATGAACCCGCCGCCGACACCCATGATCCCCGACAAAACGCCCACGCCCGTGCCCACCAGCAGCGGCGGGATCACCGAAATATAAAGGCCCGAGACGCGGAATTTCATCTTCAGCGGCAGGTTATGCACCCAGTTGTGCCGCTTGCGTGCCGGCACCACGCCGCTGCGCTGGCGCAGCAGGGCGCGGGTGCCCTCGACCAGCATCATGGCGCCGATGGTGCCAAGCAAGATCACATAGGACAGGGTGATCATCAGATCGACCTGACCCATGCGGCGCATCCAGTTGAAGATACCCACCCCGATCGCCGCACCCACAAGGCCGCCGATCATCAGCACCGTGCCCATCCGCAGATCGACATTCTTGCGCCGCAGATGCGCGAACAGCCCCGATACGGATGAGGCGACAATCTGGTTCGTTGCGGTTGCAACGGCGACGGCCGATGGGATGCCCGAAAAGATCAGCAACGGCGTGATCAAAAAGCCGCCGCCCACGCCAAACATTCCCGACAGGATGCCAACGATCCAGCCAAGCCCGAAAATCCAAAGAGCATCGACCGAAACTTCGGCTATGGGCAGATAGATCGTCATCGTGCGCCCGGGCATGAGGGGTGAATGATGGGTCTGCCCCCAGTCAAATCATCCCTATGCCGCCGCGACAAGGGTTCAATTCAGGAAAGTGATTGTAAGTAGCGCCGCAGCACCAGTTCCAGTTTCGCCGCGCCAATTGGGGCCATGGCTTTGGTCTGTTCATGGCTGAGGGATTCGTCGCTGAGGCCCGCACCCATATTGGTGATGGTCGAAATCGCGGCGACTTTCAGGCCAAGGAACCGCGCCAAAATCACCTCGGGCACGGTCGACATGCCGACGGCATCGGCGCCAAGGATGCGGATGGCGCGAATCTCGGCGGGCGTTTCAAAACTCGGGCCAGAGAACCAGGCATAGACCCCCTCGGGCAGGGCGGTACCAGTCGCGGCCGCCGCAGCCAGCAGCGCGGCGCGCAGGGCGGGGTCATAGGCATCGCCCATCGGCACGAAACGCTGGTCGGTCGCCTCGCCGATCAGCGGGTTCAGTCCGGAAAAGTTGATATGGTCGTTGATCAGCATGATCGAGCCGGTCGGGCAATCGGCGCGCAGCGAGCCTGCCGCATTCGTCGCGATGACATGATCGGCACCGAGGCCCTGCAACACCTCGAGCGGCAGGCGCATGACAGAGGGGTTGCCATCCTCGTAATAATGGCTGCGACCGCCAAAGACCGCAACGCGTACGCCCTCAAGATTTCCAATGACCAGCTTTTTATTATGGCCGCTGACATTGCCGACCGGAAAGCCGGGCAGGTCGCTATAGGGGATCGCAATGCCCTCCAGTTGATCGGCCAAATGGCCAAGGCCCGATCCAAGGATCAGGCCCAGACGCACGGGCTGATCGTCCGCGCGTGATTTTATCGCTGCAACAAGATCAGCGCTCTTTGACATAGGGGACGCCTCCGGCACGCGGGCCGATGGCTTTGCCGACAAAGCCCGCAAGGATGATGACGGTCAGGATATAGGGCAGCGCATCCATGAACTGGCCGGGGATACGGGTGCCGAAAATCTCGATCGCCTGATAGCGGATCGCGGCGGCTTGCAAGATGCCAAACAGCAGCACGGCCCACATGGCATGCCACGGACGCCATTTCGCAAAGATCAGCGCGGCAAGGGCGATATAGCCGCGGTTGGCGGTCATATCCTTGACAAAGCCTGCCGCAGGCACGGCGGTCGCCAGTTGCGCGCCGGCCAGTGCGCACAGCACCGCACAGATCGCAACCGCCGCATAGCGCAGTTTGACGACTGAGATCCCCGCCGTATCCACCGCCGCCGGATTTTCACCCACAGCGCGCATTCGCAGGCCAAAGCGCGTGCGATACAGCAGCCACCACGTAAAGGGCACCGCCAAGAACGCGATATAGGTTAGGATCGAGTGGTTCGACAGCACGCGGGCATAGAACGGGCCGAAATAGGCAATCTCGCTGATCTGATCGGCGAAAGGCAGCGTTAGACGCGGAAAGCGCATCTCGCCGGACAGTTGCGGTGTGCGTCCGCCCTGACCGAACCATGCATTCGCCAGCATCACCGTCATGCCCGAGGCGAGGAAGTTCAGCGCGACGCCCGAGATCAGCTGGTTGCCACGGAAGGTAATCGCGGCAAGGCCGTGAATGCCCGACAGCAGCAGCGTCGCGATAATCCCCGCGCCAAGGCCCAACCAGACATTTCCCGTGAAATAGGCGAACGAGGCCGAAATACAGGCCGACATCAGCATTTTGCCTTCAAGGCTGATGTCAAAAATCCCCGCGCGTTCCGAATAAAGCCCGGCCAGACAGGCCAGCAGCAGCGGGGTCGAGATCCGGATCATGCTCTCGAGGATGAGGATAATATCCATATAGGTCATGATTTACTCCGCCGCCTTCGCCGATCTGCCGCCGCGCAGGCTGATGAACAGCCGCTCGAGCGGGGTGCGCACCATCGTATCGAGCGCACCGGTGAACAGGATCACAAGAGCCTGGATCACAACGACCAATTCACGCGGGATGCGCAGGGTCTGGTCTTGGCTGAGGGACATGCCGCCTTGATACAGCACACCAAACAGCAGCGCCGCCAGCACGATGCCGACAGGGTGATTGCGGCCCATCAGCGCCACGGCGATACCGATAAAGCCCGCGCCTTCGACCGCGCCAAGGATCAGACGCTCGGCCTCGCCCTGCACGTTGTTCAGCGCCATCATCCCGGCAAGACCGCCTGAAATCGCCATTGTAATCATGATGATACGGAAAGGATTGATACCTGCGTATTTCGCCGCTGGCTCGGATTTGCCCAAGGATCGCATCTCATAGCCCAGACGCGTGTGCCAGATCAGCACCCAGACGGCGGCGGCAGCAATGATCGCGATCACAAAGGAAAAGTTCGCCATCGCCCCGCGCGAGAATGCGATGCCAAAGGGCGCCAGCATATCGTGAAAGCTCGGCAGATGGGTCGTGGCGGGGAAGCTGGCCGAGGCTGGCTCCATCCCGCCCGGCGATTTCAGCGGGCCGACGAGCAGATAGTTCAGCAGCGCAAAGGCCATCTGGTTGAACATGATCGTGGTGATCACAATATGGCTGCCGCGCTTGGCTTGCAGATAGGCCGGCACAAACGCCCAAGCCGCCCCCGCAGCCGCAGCCCCCACGATCGAGCAGACCAGCGCCAGCGACCAATGCGGAAACGGGATCATCAGGCAGACGATGGCAACGCCAAGCCCGCCCAGCATCGCCTGACCTTCGCCGCCGATGTTGAACAGCCCCGCATGGGCCGCCACTGCGACCGCAAGGCCGGTAAAGATAAAGTTCGTGGCGTAATAGATCGTATTGCCAAAATTATACTGGCTGCCCAGCGCGCCGTTCAGCATCACTTGCAGCGCGGCAATCGGGTTCGACCCCAGCGCCAGAATGACCAGCCCCGAGATGATCGCCGCCAAGATCAGTGAGATCAGCGGGATCAGAACCACATCGGCCCATTTGGGCATCTTTTCCATTTACGCGGCCTCCCCGGCACTCATACCGGCCATCATCAGGCCTAGTTCGTTTTCTGTGGTTGTACCGCTGGCGCGTTCGCCCATCATCTTGCCGTCGAACATGACGGCGATGCGGTCGGACAGCGACATGATCTCGTCCAGCTCGACCGAGACTAGCAGCACGGCCTTGCCCTTGTCGCGCAGGGCGACAACCTGTTGGTGAATGAATTCAATCGCGCCAATGTCGACGCCGCGCGTCGGCTGGCCGATCAGCAGCACATCGGGGTTGCGTTCAACCTCGCGCGCGATGACCAGTTTTTGCTGATTGCCGCCCGAAAAATTACGTGCGGCCAGCATCTTATCCGGCGGGCGCACGTCATATTGCTGCATCTTTGCGTCGCAATCGGCCATGATGGCTGCGTTATCCATCAAAAAGCCATGTTTCACGAATTTCGGATCGTCCTGATAGCCAAAGGCGATGTTCTCCCAGGCTCGGAATTCCAGGATCAGGCCTTCGCGGTGGCGATCCTCGGGCACATGGGCGATCCCATCGTTACGGCGGGTCTTGCCGTCGGATTTCTTGCCCGTGATATCCAACTCGCGGCCGTTGACGCGCAAGGTGCCGCTGGCGGCGGCGCGATAGCCGCCCAAGACTTCCAGCAGTTCCGACTGGCCATTGCCGGCAACCCCCGCGATGCCGACAATCTCGCCCGCATGGACGGTCAGGCTGAGATCCTTGACGCGGTGGACCCCTTTGGAATCGTAGACATTCAGGTTTTTGATTTCCAGCAGCGGCGCACCGGGCGTCGCAGGCGTCTTTTCCACACGCAGCAGCACTTTGCGGCCGACCATCAGCTCGGCCAGATGGGTCGGGCTGGTCTGGGCGGTGTTCACGGTCGTCACCATCTCGCCGCGGCGCATGACCGAGACCTCGTCGGTGATTTCCATGATCTCGCGCAGCTTGTGGGTGATCAGGATGACGGTTTTACCCTCGCGCCGCAGATTGGCGAGGATGCGGAACAGGTGGTCGGCCTCGGCCGGGGTCAGAACGCCGGTCGGCTCGTCCAAAATCAGGATCTCGGCCTTGCGATAGAGGGCCTTTAGGATCTCGACCCGCTGTTGCATGCCGACGCCGATCTCTTCGATCACCGCATCGGGATCGACCTGCAATTCATATTCGCGCGACAGTTCCATCAACTGCTTGCGCGCTTTTGCCAGCGAGGGGCGCAGGAATAGCCCATCCTCGACGCCAAGGATGACGTTTTCAAGGACGGTGAAATTTTCAACCAGTTTAAAGTGCTGGAACACCATGCCGATACCGGCATTGATCGCGGCCTGGCTATCGGTGATCTCGACCGGCTTGCCGTTGATCAGGATGCGCCCCGAATCCGCGCGGTAAAAACCGTAAAGGATCGACATCAGCGTCGATTTACCCGCGCCATTTTCCCCGATGATCCCGTGGATCGTGCCCGGCTGCACCTTGATCGAAATGTCTTTATTGGCCTGAACGGGGCCGAAGGCCTTTGAGATGCCCTGAAGTTCGATGGCGGGGGGCGCGGTATCGCTCATATAGATTTACCCGAGGCTTGGTAAAGGGAACCCCGGCCGCACCATGCGGCGGGCCGGGGCGGGGTCTAAATGGTCTGTCGATTAGAACGACAGAACCGGGCAGGTCTGGTCGGTGTTATAGTTGTGAACCGAGATCTCGCCTGCGATGATCTGCGCCGAAGCCGCCTCGACCGCCGCCAGCATCTCGGGCGTCAGCAGCGATTCGTTGAATTCGTCCAGCGCAAAGCCAACGCCGCCCGAGGCCAGATCCATCACGACCAAACCCGGCTCGACATCAGCGCCTGCGGTGAACGAGGCATGCACAGCATTATCGACGCGCTTCAGCATCGAGGTCAGCATGAAACCGGGGTGCAGATAGTTTTGGTTGCTATCAACGCCGATGCCGAAAATCTCGCTGTCGGCAGCGGTTTGCAGCGCGCCAAGGCCAGCGGCGCCAGCGGCAGCGTAGACCACGTCCGAACCTTGGCCGATCTGGGCCAGGGTCAGCTCGGCGGCGCGGGGCGAATCGCTCCAGGCAGAGGGGGTGGTGCCGACCATATTGGCGACGATGTTGATGTTCGGATTCGCAGCCAGCGCACCTTGGGCATAGCCGCAGGCAAAGTTACGGATCAGCGGAATGTCCATGCCGCCAACAAAGCTGATGGTGCCGGTTTCCGATTTCAGCGCGGCCAGCATACCGACGAGGAACGAGCCTTGCTCTTCCGCGAACAGGATCGAGCGCACGTTCGGCGCATCAACAACGCCGTCGATGATGACGAATTTGGTGTCGGGGTAGTCGGGGGCGATTTCCGACAGCGGGGTGGCATTGGTGAAACCAGCCATGACGATCGGGTTATAGCCAGCTTCGGCGAAATTGCGGATCGCTTGGCTGCGCTGGGCGTCGGACGACAGCTCGACCTCAGCAAAGCTGTTGCCGGTCTCATTGGCCCAGGCCGTTGCGCCGTTGAACGAGCTTTCGTTGAAGGATTTGTCGAACTTACCGCCAAGATCATAGATCACTGCGGGGCCTTCGGCCAAAGCGGCACCTGCCGAAAGGGCGGCGACGGCACTTGCGCCGAGGAACAGGGACTTCAGGTTCATTTCTTTCTCCCGATTGGCTAGGGGCCGGTTTTCCGATCCCCCGATCAATGCTGATCTGGTGGCTATCATGTCGGATTCGCTAACGTCCGCCAAGACTGCAACAGCGAAATCGCGGCGTCACAGCGTCAATTTACCAGAATCGCCAGTCGTTTCGGCAATTTTTTATTGGATGGTTTGTTTTCTGTCCGCCTATGGCTTGGGCGCCCATGCCATCACCTGCGCGTCGACCATTTCGCCCGAGGTCAGGTGATAGTAATGCCTGCGTCGCCCGATGATCTGAAAACCCGCCGCTGTATAAAGGGCGATGGCGGGCACATTGTTCACCGCAACCTCGAGGAATACGCGATCAAGCCTCTGTTCCAGCAGGGTTTTCAGGTGGTTTCGGGCAAGGCCCTTGCGCTGGTGCGCGGGGGCGGTGGCGAGGGTCAGGATCTCGGCCTCGCCTGCGATGGTGCGGGTCAGGATGAAGCTGTGGGCGTCCCCGATCACGGCCACGCCGAATTGGTCCATCAGATCGGCGAATTCATCCGCCGACCACGGGCGCTGATCGGTAAAGGCCAGCGCATGGGTGGCGGCCAGCGCAGCGGGCGTTGTCATGCGTCAAGGATCACGGGGGCCGGATCGCGCGGCGGGGCGGCATCGGCGGCGCGGACATAGACCGGCGCGGGGCGTGGCTGAGGGCTGGTCAGGCGCGCGGGCGTCATGCGGGCCATCTGCTGCACCAATAGCGCGGGCACGGGCAGCGGGGTCGCCTCGCCCTCATCGACAACGGCGGGCGCGCCGGGCGCGCCATCGGCATCAAAGGATTGGCGATAATTCTGGCCGCGATTGCCGGGCAAGGTGATGGTGCAGGGCAGGGGCTGACCCTGGGCCAGCACCTCGAACTGGCTGATGCCGATGGCGGGAATGCCAAGGCCCAGCGCCAGCCCGCGTGCGGCGGCAACACCAATGCGGATACCGGTGAAATTGCCGGGGCCGGTGCCGACTGTGACCGCGCGCAGATCGGCGGGGGCCACGTGGTGGTCGGCCAGCAGCGCGGCGATCATCGGCATCAGACGTTCCGCCTGACCCTTGTCCATCGCCTCGACCTGCACCCAGATCTGGCCGTCATCCGATAGTAAAGCGGCCGCGCAATGCGCGGCCGAGGTATCAATCGCCAAAATCATAGGACATCAGGCCGCAACGGGCCGCACTTCCAGAACTTCGGGGATGTAATGGCGCAGCAGATTCTCGATGCCCATTTTCAGCGTCAGGGTCGAGGAGGGGCAGCCCGCGCACGAGCCCTGCATATGCAGATAGACCACACCGCGATCAAAGCCGTGGAAGGTGATATCGCCGCCATCTTGTGCCACAGCCGGGCGCACGCGGGTATCCAGCAGCTCTTTGATCTGCTCGACAATCGCGCCGTCTTCGCCGTCATGCGCGCGGTGGGCGGAAACCGCCTCGCCTTCCATCACGGGTTGGCCGGATTGGAAATGTTCCATGATCGCGCCAAGTACGGCGGGCTTCAGGTGCGGCCATTCCAGATTATCCGTCTTGGTGACGGTGATGAAATCATAGCCAAGGAAGACGCCAGTGACGCCATCCACCGCGAAAAGCCGTTTGGCCAGCGGCGAGGTCGTGGCCGCCTCGGCCGAGGGGAAATCAGCCGTGCCAAGTTCCAGCACTTGCTGGCCCGGCAGGAATTTCAATGTCGCGGGATTCGGGGTCGATTCGGTTTGGATGAACATGGCGCAGCCTTTGCATCTGTTGATGCTAATATGTGACCAAAGCCGTCATCGGTCAAGGGATATATTAGAATCGTTCTAAGTATTCCGATGCCATAAACGCTAGGGGCCAGCCTTTGCAGGCTGGCCCGTTCGCAAAGATCTGAACCCTGGAGCTTAGTTCAGTTCGATGATTTGGCTGTCGACAACTTGGTCGTTGATTTTCAGCACAGCGATCAGGTCAGCAGTCGGGGTTTTGGTGCTGCTCAGACGCAGGTCGGTGTGGACGCCAGCGGCCAGATCACGGCTGGACACCAGTTGGTCAGCAGCGCCGTTGGTCAGCGTGTAAACTTCCAAAACAGCGGCGCTGCTGGCGTTCACGAGGTCGATGTTCAGACCTTGGCTGGCCGAGATTTTTTCAGCGGTGTCGATAAAGCCGCCCGATTGAGCTGCGAACGATGCGGTCGCAACGGTAGCGGCCAGAACAGTAGCAGTGGTCAGAGCAAACAGGTTTTTCATCTTCGTCATCCTTATATCGCCGCCTGGGATCAGCCCAGTTTTCGCGGCACTCGGTTATAGCGACGGGGCGGGGCGTGGGACGCTGTGGTCGTTTGCGCCGGGCCGTATCGTCGTTGTGTGAACCGTAGTTGGATCGAGATTCAAAAATGTTCCAGAGCGTGCAAGATCACAAAATTCAGCCTATTTTGTGATCGAAATTAGACTTGAAATTCCCTCTTGTCGTTAAACAATCCGGCGAAGTCTTGGGTTTCAAAGAGAAACCTGCTTTTTAGGCAGGCACGAATTTGTAAAAATTTTTAGAAATTAAGCATTAAAAAGCCCTCTTCACAGGAATGTGAGAGGGCTTCTTTTACATTTCTTTACACGCCGCATTACATTTGTTTACGAAAAACAGGTAGTTACCTGAAGGTAACCTTAGCATGCTTGCTAGTGCCACCACTGGTCGATCGAGGCGATATCGTCATCCGACCAGCCAAAATGATGCGCGAATTCGTGGATCGTCACATGGCTGACCAGTTCGGCAATGGTGACATTTCCGCGCTCGGCCCATTCATCCAGAATGGGGCGGCGGAACAGCCAGACGGTGTCCGGCCCGCGCGGCACGTCCCAGTTCGATTTCTCGGTCAGGGGGATGCCGTCATAAAGGCCGGTCAACTCGAACGGCTCGATCTCCATCTCTTCGAGGATCTCGTCGCTGGCGAATTCGGCAACGCAAAGCGCTACCGCCTGCGCACGTTCGCGAAAGGGCAGGGGGAAGTTGGCGACAGTCTCGCGCGCCAGTTCTTCAATTTCATCGAGCGAAGGGGCAATATGGTCCATGTCCTTCATATGGACAAAATGCACGCATTGTGAAAGAGGCTGACCACTGCGCGCGGCTGTTTTGCCGCCCGCCTCGCCCTTATCGGCTAAGGATGATTTCAGATGACAACGACCCGTTTTGCTCCCTCACCAACTGGCTGGATCCATATCGGCAACCTGCGGGCTGCCTTGTTCAACTATGCGATCGCCAGGCAGCAGGGCGGAAAGTTCATCCTGCGCATCGATGATACCGACCTGGAACGGTCGAAACAGGAATATATTGACGGCATCAAAGCCGATCTGACCTGGCTTGGCCTGACATGGGATCAGTTGGAAAGCCAGTCGGCCCGTTTTGACCGTTATACGGCCGCGCGCGATCAACTGATTGCCGAGGGTCGCATCTATGAATGCTTTGAAACCCCGGTCGAGCTGGATCTGAAGCGTAAAAAACAACTGAATATGGGCAAGCCGCCGGTCTATGACCGCGCCGCGCTGTTGCTGACTGCCGAAGAAAAGGACGCACTGCGGGCCGAGCGTGGCTCGCATTGGCGCTTCAAGCTGGATCACCAGCGCATTGAATGGGAAGACGGTATTCTGGGCGCGATCTCGATCGATGCGGCCTCGGTCTCGGACCCGGTCATTATCAAGAACGACGGCCAGTGGCTCTATACCTTTGCCTCGGTGGTCGATGATATTGATATGGGCGTGACGAATATCGTGCGCGGATCGGATCACGTCACCAATACCGCGACCCAGATCCAGATGATCGAGGCGCTGGGCGGCACGGTGCCGCGCTTTGCGCACCATTCGCTGCTGACCGGCCCGCAGGGCGAGGGCCTGTCCAAACGTCTTGGCGCGCTGTCGCTGCGCGATCTGCGGGCAAAAGGCCTCGAGCCGATGGCGGTGCTGTCGCTGATGGCCCGCCTCGGCTCGTCCGAGCCGGTCGAGATGCGCGGCTCGATCGACGAGATCGTTGCGAATTTCAAAGTCGAAAGCTTTGGCGCATCGCCAACCAAATTCGACGAGAACGACCTGTGGCCGCTGACCGCCAAAGTGCTGGCGGCAATGTCGCTGGATCAGGTCGCCGCAGATGTCGCCGCCGCTGGCGTCCCGGATGCTGTCGCGCCGCAATTTTGGGCGATCATCCGTGAAAACATCGCCACCCGCGCTGATATTGCGCCGTGGTGGCAGGTCTTTGCCGCAGGTGACAAAGGCAGCGTTGCCGACGAGGATAAAGACTTTATCCGCGAAGCTTTGGCCATCCTGCCCGCCGCGCCCTATGCCGCTGATAGCTGGTCGAACTGGCTGAATGATGTGAAGGCGCAATCGGGTCGCAAGGGCAAAGGCCTGTTCATGCCGCTGCGCAAAGCGCTGACAGGCGCGGAACACGGCCCGGAAATGGCGGACATTTTGCCGCTGTTCCAAGTGAAACCTGCACCGCAGGGGCTGTAATAGAAAAGGGCGGGGAAATCCCCGCCCTTTTCATTTCCAGAACTGGAAAGACTTATTCAACCGACAGGTTGACAGCCGACTCGCGGCCATCACGGCTGCTTTCGATGTCGAAACGAACCTTTTGGTTGTCTTTCAGGCCTTCAAGACCCGAACGCTGAACAGCCGAAATGTGAACGAAAACGTCCTTCGAGCCGCCATCGGGGGCAATGAAACCATAGCCCTTGGTAGTGTTGAACCATTTCACGGTGCCGGTGGCCATCGTGAGAACTCCTCGTAGAATTCCGCTCGCGGAAGTGCAGCGGACCGGCTCGTCAGCGCTAGTCGAAGCAGCTGGGCCCGGCTGGGAGTCAGATGGTCGATAGAGATAACTTGCACTAGTACCATAAAGGGCAATGCCCGTTCAGGCAAGAAAAAGGATTTCGTTTCTTTGCCGATATGCGCGAAAACCATATTCTACAGCCGCAAGTGATCAAGCATACCGTTGCCCTTTCGCTGATCTACCCCTATGTGAGGGCGCTGAAGTTTCCGATCATGCACATTCAACACGAGGGTTCGACATGGCCAGCTACCAGTTCGTTTATTTCATGGACGGCGTGTCCAAAGCCTACCCCGGCGGCAAGAAGGTATTCGAGAATATCCGTCTGAACTTCCTGCCCGGCGTGAAAATTGGTGTGGTCGGTGTGAACGGTGCGGGTAAATCCTCGCTGCTGCGCATTATGGCCGGCACGGATAAGGACTTCACCGGCGAGGCCTGGGCCGCAGAGGGCGCCAAAGTCGGCTACCTCTCGCAAGAGCCGGAACTCGACCCGCAGCTGACCGTGCGCGGCAACGTCATGGAAGGCGTGCGCGCCAAAACCGCCAAACTCGAGCGTTATAACGAGTTGGCGATGAATTATTCGGACGAGACCGCCGACGAGATGGCCCGTCTGCAGGATGAAATCGACGCCGAGAACCTGTGGGATCTGGACACGCAAGTCTCGATCGCGATGGAGGCTCTGCGCTGTCCCGATGACGATGCCGATGTCGAAAGCCTGTCGGGCGGCGAGCGTCGCCGTGTCGCTTTGTGCAAGCTGCTGCTGGAAGCGCCCGACATGCTGCTGCTTGACGAGCCGACCAACCACCTTGACGCCGAGACCATCGCCTGGCTGCAAAACCACCTGATGAACTACAAGGGCACTATTCTGGTCGTTACCCACGACCGTTACTTCCTTGACAACATCACCAGCTGGATTCTGGAACTCGACCGCGGTCGTGGCATTCCCTATGAGGGCAACTATTCCAGCTGGCTGGAACAAAAAGCCAAGCGCCTGCTGCAAGAGGCCCGCGAGGACAAGAGCCGCCAAGACACGCTGTCGCGCGAATTGGAGTGGATCCGTCAAGGTGCCAAGGCCCGTCAGGCCAAGCAAAAGGCCCGTATCAACGCCTATAACGAATTGGCCGATCAGTCCGAACGCGAGCGGATCACCAAGGCGCAGATCGTCATCCCCAATGGTCCCCGTCTGGGCGGTAAGGTCATCGAGGTCACCAATCTGCAAAAAGCCATGGGCGACAAGCTGTTGATCGAAGACCTGACGTTCATGCTGCCCCCCGGCGGTATCGTTGGCGTCATCGGTCCGAACGGTGCGGGTAAATCGACCCTGTTCAAGATGCTGACCGGCCATGAACAGCCCGATTCCGGTACTGTCGTGCTGGGTGATACCGTCAAGCTGTCCTATGTCGACCAGTCGCGCGGCGCGCTTGATCCCGAAAAAACCGTCTGGGAAGAGATTTCCGGCGGTGCCGAGCTGATCGTTCTGGGCGATGCGACCGTGAACAGCCGCGTCTATTGCGGTGCGTTCAACTTCAAGGGCACCGATCAGCAAAAGAAAGTCGGCATCCTATCGGGCGGTGAGCGTAACCGCGTTCACATGGCCAAGCTGCTGAAAGACGGCGGCAATGTGCTGCTTCTCGATGAGCCGACCAACGACCTTGACGTGGAAACTTTGCGCGCGCTGGAAGATGCGCTGGTTGATTTCGCGGGCTGCGCGATTGTCATCAGCCACGATCGCTTCTTCCTTGACCGGATCTGTACCCACATCCTCGCCTTCGAGGGTGATGCCCATGTCGAATGGTTCGAAGGCAACTTCGAAGATTACGAAGAGGACAAAAAGCGCCGCCTGGGCGTCGATGCGCTGGAACCCAAGCGCGTCAAGTTCAAGAAGTTCACCCGCTAAAATATGGGTGGTGCCCTGATCCTTCCCCCCGCGGGGCGGGGGCAGGTTGTGGGGCTGTTGGGCGGGTCGTTTGATCCGCCCCATCTTGGTCATGTCGCCATCACACGTCAGGCGCTGGCGCGGTTCGGGTTGGATCGCGTCTGGTGGCTGGTTAGCCCCGGTAACCCACTGAAATCAAACGGACCTGCTGGGATGGTGCGTCGCCTAGACGCTGCGCGCGCCATGATGCGCGACCCGCGCGTCTCGATCACCGATATCGAGGCGCGCCTGCGCACCCGCTATACCGCCGATACGATCGCGGCGCTGCAACGGCTGCGTCCCGATCTGCATTTCGTCTGGTTGATGGGATCGGATAATCTGGCGCAGTTCCATCGCTGGCAAAGCTGGCGCAAGATCATGGACAGCGTGCCGATAGGTGTGCTGGCGCGGCCCGGCACGGGATTGTCCGCGCAACTCGCCCCCGCGGCGCGCGCCTATCGCTGGGCGCGGCTGCGCGAAAGCGAAGGCCCGCGCCTTGGCCTTGCGCCTGCGCCCGCTTGGGCCTTTGCGCATATTCCTTTGAATGCAATGTCATCCAGCGCGATCCGCGCGAAGGGGGGCTGGTGAGCTATTCGCGCCGCATCTTCCTCACCAGCCTGCTGGCCGCTGCCGCGACGCCCGCGCTGTCGCAATCGGTGCTGCGCCCGCTTGCGCGGCCTGCGCGTATCCATCCCGCGCTGCGCCAGACGCCCACGCAGATGTTGCAGCAGGCGCGGCTGGGCAATGGGGTATCCTATCTGGCGGCGCGCCTGTCGGACGGTCAGGTGATCGAGGGGAACAACCCCGGTATGGCCCTTGCCCCCGCCAGCACGGCCAAGGCCGTCACTGCGCTTTACGCCCTCGACCGTCTAGGTGCTGATTTCCGCTTCGAAACGCTGGTGCTGGGGCAGGGCGTTGTGGAGGCGGGCACTTTGCAAGGCACGCTGATGCTGGCGGGCGGCGGCGATCCGATCCTGTCGACCCCCCGATCTGGTGGCGATGGTCGACCAGCTTCATGCGGCGGGCGTGCGGCGTGTAAACGGCACGTTTTCCTATTTCGATGGCGCACTGCCCGCCATCACCGAAATCGATCCCGGCGGCCAACTGCCGCAGGCGGGTTACAATCCGGCGATTTCTGGGCTGAACCTGAATTTCAACCGCGTGCATTTCGAATGGACGCGGGCGGGCGGGGCGTGGAACTTGGCGATGGATGCGCGCGGCGGCAATGTCACCCCGGCTGTCAGCATCGCGACCATGGCGCTGGCCGATCGCGGCGCGCCGACGTTCAGCTATCGGCAAGATGGCGTGATCGACCGCTGGACCGTTGCCAGCGGCGCGCTGGGGAACGGCGGGTCGCGCTGGTTGCCGGTGCGCAGCCCCGGTGCCTATGCGGCGGATGTGTTCCGCACGCTTTGCGCCGCGCGCGGTATCACCCTGCCTACGCCCCAGCCGGAGGGTCGCTTGATCGCCGGCAATGTCTATGCCCGTCATCAAAGCCCTGAACTGCTGATCATGTTGCGCGATATGCTGGAATATTCCACCAATATCACGGCCGAGGTCATCGGCCTGACCGCCGCGCGGCGCGATAATCCGGGCGTGGTCAGCCTGCCGCAATCGGCGGCGGCGATGGCAGAATGGGTGCTATTGCAGCACGGCGCGCAGATGCGATTGGTCGATCATTCCGGCCTTGGCGGCGCGGCGCAGATCGCGCCCGATCAGATGGTGCGCCTGCTGCGCGGCGGCGCGGATGGCCCGCTGCGCGGTATCCTGCGCCCCGTTGTACTGACCGATGCCGAAGGCGACCGCCTGCCAAACCCCGATACGCAGGTCGCCGCCAAAACCGGCACGCTGAATTTCACCAGCGCCCTTGTCGGCTATATCGACCCGCCCGCAGGCGAGGATCTGGTCTTTGCGATTTTCTCGTCCGATCCCGCCGCGCGTCAGGCGGCGCGGCTGGACGAGGTGCCCGCAGGCTCGCGCGCGTGGAACGCGCGCGCGCGGCGCTTGCAGCAGCAGTTGATCCAGCGCTGGGGCGCGCTTTACAGCACCATGTAACGGGCGCGGGCGCCGCGCTCGATCGCGGCGGCGTGCAGGCGGTCCAGCTCTAACTCGTCGCGAATCTCTTCCAGCATCCGGCCTTCGGGGCTGGTGATGACGCCATCGGCAGCCGCCACATCGCAGGCCAGCGCATAGGCGGTCTCGAACAGCTTTTCGGGCAATGCATCGCGGATCAGACCGAATAAGGCATCCAGCCCGTCCTCTTGATCCAAGAGGTCAAACACCGTCCGCGCCACCAGCGACAGATGGTCAGAATCGAAATTTGCAAAGATCGGCAAGGTGTTGATGATCGTGGTGATCTGCACCAACTCCGAGGTGCGGATATTTTCATCCGCAGCCGAAACGCTGATCATCACGGCGACTAGCGCGTCTTGCGGGCTGAGCGAGGGAATATCCAGCATGGTTAGCTCCTGTTTTGCGGCATATTAGCTGGCATTTCAGGCCGCGCCAGATGCGAGTTTGTTGACGCTGCGCCCGCAAATCCCTAATTGGGGGCGCTGCGGCTACCTTCGGCCGTGAAAGAATGGATGAAAAAGATGTCTGATCTGCGCGACGTCGCGATGCAAAGCAAGGCTTGGCCCTTTGAAGAAGCGCGCGCGCTGCTCAAACGTTATGAAAAGGCGCCGCCGGAAAAGGGCTACGTGCTTTTTGAGACCGGCTATGGCCCTTCGGGTCTGCCGCATATCGGCACTTTTGGCGAAGTGCTACGCACGACGATGATCCGCCGTGCCTTTGAGGTGATTTCCGACATCCCGACGCGCCTGATCTGTTTTTCGGACGACCTCGATGGCATGCGCAAAGTGCCGGAAAACGTGCCGAACCAAGAGATGCTTTACGCCAATATCCAAAAGCCGCTGACATCGGTGCCCGATCCGTTCGGCGAATACGACAGCTTTGGCGCACATAACAACGCCATGCTGCGCCGCTTTTTGGACACATTCGGGTTCGAGTATGAATTCTACTCGGCCACCGAATTCTATGGCTCGGGCCAGTTCGATCCGACCCTGCGCCTGATGGTCGAGCGCTATGACGACATCATGGCCATCATGCTGAAATCCCTGCGCGAAGAGCGTCAGCAGACCTATTCCGCCTTCTTGCCGATCCATCCCGAAACCGGCCGCGTGTTGTATGTTCCGATGAAAGAGGTGAACGCCAAGGATTACACGATCACCTTTGACGACGAAACCGGCCGCGAATGGACGCTGCCCGTCACCGGCGGCAATGTGAAACTGCAGTGGAAGCCGGACTTTGGCGCGCGCTGGGCGGCGCTGGGCGTCGATTTCGAGATGTATGGCAAGGATCACGCGACCAATACGCCGATCTATGACGGCATCTGTCGCACGCTGGGCGGCCGCGCGCCGAACCATTTCACCTATGAGCTGTTCCTGGACGAGCTGGGTCAAAAGATCAGCAAATCCAAGGGCAACGGCCTGACCATCGACGAATGGCTGCACTACGCCTCCAGCGAGAGCCTGTCGTATTTCATGTATCAAAAGCCGAAAACCGCCAAGCGGATGCATTTTGACGTGATCCCGAAGGCGGTGGATGAGTACCATCAACAACTGCGCGGTTATGCCACGCAAGATGCGGCGGCGCAGTTGAACAACCCGGTCTATCACATCCATCGCGGCAATGTGCCGGCCTCGGATATGGTGATCCCGTTTGCGATGCTGTTGAACCTGGCCTCCGTGTCCAGCGCCGAGACCAAAGAGACGCTGTGGGGCTTTATCGCCCGCTATGTGCCCGAGGCGAGCCCCGAGCAGAACCCCGGCATGGATGCCGCCGCCGCATTCGCGGTGCGCTATTACAATGACAAGGTGAAGCCGACCAAAGTCTTCCGCCTGCCGACCGAGCCCGAGCGCGCCGCGCTGGAAGACCTGCTGGCCGAGCTGCGCGTCTGGCAAGGCGGCGCGGATGCCGAAGCGCTGCAGAACCTTGTGTTCGCCATCGGCAATAAGCATGAATTCCAACCGCTGCGTGACTGGTTCAAGGCGCTTTACGAAGTGCTGCTGGGCGCATCCGAGGGCCCGCGCTTTGGCGGTTTCATCGCGCTTTACGGCGTGAATGAGACGATTGCCCTGATCGAGCGCGCGCTGGCGGGCGATCTGGTCGCTTAAACACGCATGACAACGCGCGGTGCTGCTGCGCGTTGTCAACCCGTGCTGCCTAAAGACTTGCCCGAACCGCTAGAGGGGGCAAGCGATGAATAAGGTGATCACGGACGGGCTGGTGCTGATGCCCGCAAGCTTTGCGGCGGGCCTGGGGCAATGGTCGCGCGGCGACGGGGTGCCGGGGTCTGATACCTATGCCATGTCGGGCGCGGGCAGCTTTGTCCCTGCCGATCAGGATTTCGGCGCGGCCTTGGAAATCCAGAAAACCACCGCCACCCAGAAAATCCGCTATATGGTCGCAACGCCCATGCTGCCCGGCCTTTATTTGCGGATCAAAGCACGGGTCAAGGCCATCGCGGGCGCGCTGCCTGCGGTGCAGATCGCGGGCTATCCGACGAACGGCTCGGGCGGGGCGATATCGGGCCTGACGGTCACCGCGGCCCCCACGCAATTGACGGCCTATGGTCAGGTGGTCGAGGTCTCGGCCATCGTCGGCACCGGCCTGCGCGGCGGCGTGAACATGTATTGGCCCAGTGCCGCCTATGGTTATTTCGGTATCAACTTTACCGGCCCCAATGGCGCGATCCTGCGCATCGATGATATCGAGATCGAGGATATCACCCATGTCTTTCTGCGCGACATGCTGGCGCAGGTTGATGTGCGCGATTACGGCGCGCGCGGCGATGGCGTGACGAACGACGCGCCCGCCTTTGCCGCCGCCGATGCCGCCGCTGCGGGTCGCGAGGTCTTTGTCCCTGCGGGCAGCTATTTTCTGGATGCTGATGTCACCTTGCAAAGCCGCGTCCGGTTTGAAGGTAAAGTAATTGTCCCCGACGCCCGCCGCTTTATCCTGCAAAGCAATTTCGACCTGCCGTCTTATGTCGATGCCTTTGGCGACGAGGAACAGGCCTTTCGCAAGGCCTGGCAGGCGCTGCTGAATAACGCGGATCACGAGGGGCTGGATATGGGCGGGCGGCGCGTGACGCTGACGCGGCCCTTGGATATGCAGGCCTGTGACCCCTCGCGCACCACATTCGCGCAGCGCCGCGTGATCCGCAACGGCTGTTTCCAACCGGATGAGGGCACGGCATGGCTGTCCGATGTGATCACCGCGCAGGCGACCTATTCTGCCGCCAATCCGACCCAACTGACCGGCATCGCCGCGATTGGCGCGA
The DNA here is from genome assembly GCF_000223375.1 of Ketogulonicigenium vulgare WSH-001. Taxonomy (NCBI): domain Bacteria; kingdom Pseudomonadati; phylum Pseudomonadota; class Alphaproteobacteria; order Rhodobacterales; family Roseobacteraceae; genus Ketogulonicigenium; species Ketogulonicigenium vulgare. The sequence goes on from NC_017384.1 coordinate 452,844, forward strand.
TCCAGCGTGGCAGTCTGGTCACCGGCGCGGGCGTCGGGCGCGAGGTCTATGTGACCGAGGTGAATCCCGCCAACAATTCCCTGACGCTTTCCGCCGAGCTATATGACGCCGAGGGCACGCAGCAATTTACCTTTACGCGGTTCAAATATCTGCTGGATTTCTCGGGCTACGAGACGCTGACGCAGGTGGTGCTGTCGGATATCGACTTTCAATGTCTGTCGCGCGCCAGCGGCGTGATGTTGGCGCGCGGGGGCGTTGCGTTTCATATCCGCGACTGTTTCTTCACCCGCCCGCAAGATCGCGGCATCACATCCATCGGGCGGGGCTGTCAGGGCCTATTGATCGACCGCTGTCAGTTCCTGTCGGCCGAGCAGCATTTGCCGGTCAGCAGCCGTGTGTCCATCGGGTTCAACACCAACGCCAACGACTTGAAATTGCGCGACAACCGCGCCGTGATGTTCCGCCATTTCGGTGTCATGGCAGGATCGGGCAATATCGTCAGCAACAACCACTTTTTCGCGGGCGATTCCGAAGGGACGGGCATCCGGTTCGGCGGTTTGGTCATCACGCTGCCGAACCCGCGCATGACGATTGTCGGCAATTACATCGACAACAATTCGATTGAATGGACCAATGAACATTCCTCAAGCCCTGCGCTCGGCAATCAGTTCAGCTTTAGCGGCCTGACGATCACCGGCAACAATTTCACCGCCGGGAATGTGGCGACATGGTTTAGCTGGATCGTGATCAAGCCTTACGGCGCGGGGCATTACATTCAGGGGCTGACGGTGAATGACAACGTGTTCCGCACCATCGCGGGCACGGTCGAGCGGGTCGAGCGGGTGGATACCACGTTTGCCGACCTCGATTTCAGCCGGATCCGCAATGTGCAATTCACCGGCAATGTCTTCAACGCGGTGACGAACGAGACGCGCAACCCCCTCAGCGTCACGCATAGCCAGACCTCGGAAAGCCGTACTTGGCTGATCAGTGGCGGATCGAACCTGCCCTTCAATGGCCGCCTGCGCACGGTCGAGGCACTGGTCCCGCTGGGCGCGATCACCACATCGAACGGCGGATCGGTCTATGAAAGCCCGCTGGTCGATGTCGAATATGGCACCGGCAACCGGCAGGCGCGGCTGACCTTTGGCGCGACGTGCAAGGGCACGATGCGCTGCCTTGTGCGCATGGATAACCCGAACTGACGGGGCAGGGGCGGCGCTGCCGCCCCTTTTCCTTTGCGCGCGCCTCGCCTAACTTGCCGCTTATGCTGCACGAACCCGCCCGCCTGCCCCATGAACAGCCCCGCTCGGTCGGGCAATTGGTGATCACCGCGAAATATGCGGAGGGGCGCTCGCGTCTGGACGAGTTGCGCCAGCAAGGGTCGTTCCGCGCGCTGTTTCCGCATGGCGCACGCGGCGATGTGCTGGCGATCATGCTGAACACATCGGGCGGCGTCACCGGCGGCGACCGCTTTGATACCGAGGCTGTCGCAGGCGCGGGCGCCGCCTTGACCCTATCCACACAGGCCGCCGAGCGTGCCTATCGCATCGCGGGCGACCGCCCCGGCAGCATTACCACCCGCCTGCGGGCCGAGGCGGGCGCGACCCTGCACTGGCTGCCGCAGGAAACCATCTTGTTTGACGGCGCGGGGCTGGACCGCGATTTGCACATCGACATGCACCCTAGCGCGCGTGTTGTCCTGTGCGAGCCGCTGATTCTGGGCCGCCGCGCGATGGGCGAGCGGGTGACATCGGCCCATCTGACCGACCGCTGGCAGGTGCATCGCGGCGGCGAGTTGATCTTCCTTGATACATTGCGTTTGCGCGGCCCCGTGCAGGATCTGGCCGATCGGATCGGCATCGCCGATGGCGCGACGGCCATGGCGCAGGTCATGCTGGCCGCGCCGGACGCAGATGCTGAACTTTTACGCATTCGCACGCTTTTGCCGCCCACGGCGGGGGCCAGCCTTGTGCGGGACGGCGTTTTGTTTATCCGTATTCTAGCCGAAGACGGCTATGCGCTGCGCCGCAGCCTCGTGCCGATTTTAGAAGTCTTAACCCGCGCCCCGCTGCCTCGAACTTGGAGCCTTTGACATGCAACTGACCCCCCGTGAAAAGGATAAGCTGCTGATTTCCATGGCGGCCGAGGTGGCCCGCCGCCGCCTGTCGCGCGGCGTCAAGCTGAACCACCCCGAGGCGATTGCCCTGATCACCGATTTCGTGGTCGAGGGCGCGCGCGATGGCCGCTCGGTCGCGGATCTGATGCAGGCGGGCGCCCATGTCATCACCCGCGCCCAATGTATGGAGGGCATCGCCGAGATGATCCATGACGTGCAGGTCGAGGCGACCTTTCCCGATGGCACGAAACTCGTGACCGTCCATAACCCGATCCGCTGACAGGGGGCCCTGATGATACCCGGAGAGATTTTCCCCGCCGATGGCGATCTGATCCTGAACGCTGACCGCGAGGCCATCACCCTGATGGTCGCCAATACCGGTGACCGGCCCATTCAGGTCGGCAGCCATTACCATTTCGCCGAGGTGAACCCGGCGCTCGATTTCGACCGCGCCGCCGCGCGCGGCATGCGCCTTGATATCGCCGCGGGCACCGCTGTCCGGTTCGAGCCGGGCCAGCGCCGCGATGTGCATCTGATCCCGCTGTCGGGCGCGCGCATCGTGCATGGGTTCAACGCGCTGATCGCCGGTCCGCTTTAGGGAGTTCGCCAGATGTCTACGAAAATTTCCCGCGCCGATTACGCCGCGATGTATGGCCCGACGACGGGCGACAAGATGCGCCTTGCCGACACCGAATTGGTGATCGAGGTCGAGCGTGACCTGACCGCGCTGAACGTGGGCGCGGCGGTCAGCGGCGGCTCGGGCGCGAATGCGGCGATCTACGGCGAGGAAGTGAAATTCGGCGGCGGTAAGGTGATCCGCGACGGCATGGGCCAAAGCCAGGTGACCCGTGCGGGCGGGGCGGTCGATACCGTCATCACCAATGCGCTGATCATCGACCATACCGGTATTTACAAGGCCGATGTCGGTCTGCGCGATGGTCGCATCCACAAGATCGGCAAGGCCGGCAATCCCGACACGCAACCGGGCGTCGATATCATCATCGGCCCCGGCACCGAGGCCATCGCGGGCGAGGGGCGTATCCTGACCGCCGGCGGCATCGACAGCCATATCCATTTCATCGCGCCCCAGCAGATCGAAGATGCGCTCCATTCGGGCCTGACCACCATGATCGGCGGCGGCACCGGCCCCGCGCATGGCACTTTGGCCACCACCTGTACCCCCGGCCCGTGGCATATCGCCCGCATGTTGCAGGCGGCTGACGCCTTTCCGATGAATATGATGTTCGCGGGCAAGGGCAACGCCAGCCTGCCCGCCGCGCTGGAGGAACAGGTCCTCGCAGGCGCCGCCTGTCTGAAACTGCACGAGGATTGGGGCACGACGCCTTCGGCGATCAATACCTGTATGACCGTCGCCGATGCGATGGATGTGCAGGTGATGATCCACACCGATACGCTGAACGAATCGGGCTTTGTCGAACATACGCTAAAGGCGATGGCCGGGCGCACCATCCATGCGTTTCACACCGAGGGCGCAGGCGGCGGCCATGCCCCCGATATCATCAAGATCTGCGGCGAGGATTACGTCCTGCCCGCCTCGACCAATCCGACGCGTCCCTTCACCGTGAACACGCTGGAGGAGCATCTGGATATGTTGATGGTGTGCCACCACCTCGACAAATCCATCCCCGAGGATGTCGCCTTTGCCGAAAGCCGCATCCGCCGCGAGACCATCGCCGCCGAGGATATCCTGCACGACATGGGCGCGTTCTCGATCATCGCATCGGACAGCCAGGCCATGGGCCGCGTGGGCGAGGTGATCATCCGCACATGGCAAACCGCGCATAAGATGAAGGTGCAGCGTGGCCGTCTGCCCGAGGAAACTGGCCTGAACGACAATTTCCGCGTCCGCCGCTATATTGCGAAATACACGATCAACCCCGCGATCGCGCATGGTATCAGCCATGAGACCGGCTCGATCGAGGAGGGCAAGCGGGCTGACCTTGTGCTGTGGAACCCGGCGTTTTTCGGCGTAAAGCCGGAAATGATCCTGATCGGCGGCAGCATTGTCGCGGCGCAGATGGGCGATCCCAATGCTTCGATCCCGACGCCGCAGCCGGTCTATACGCGACCGATGTTCGGCGCCTTTGGCAAGGCCGTCGAGCATAATGCGGTGACCTTTGTGTCTGCCGCCGCCGCCGCGACGGATCTGGGGCGCAACCTTGGCCTCGGCAAGAGATTGATTGGCGTGCAAAACACCCGCAATATTGGTAAACGTGATCTCAAGCTGAACACCGCGACCCCCAAGGTCGAGGTGAACCCCGAAACCTATGAGGTGCGCGCCGATGGCGTCTTGCTGACCTGCGAGCCAGCCAAGACCCTGCCGATGGCGCAGCGCTATTTCCTGTTCTGAGACGCCAATGACCCTGCATGCCCATGATATTGCCCGCCAAAGCGACGCGACCCCGGCCGATTTCATCCAGATGAGCTATGAAGAGCGGCTGATCCGGCGCAAGCGCGTCACCACCGCCAGCGGGCTGTCGTTCATGGTCGATCTGCCCGAAACGGTCGGTCTGGACGAGGGCGACGCCTTTGTCCTCAGCGATGGGCGGCAGGTCACAATCATCGCGGCGGACGAGGATCTGCTGGAAGTGCAGGGCGATCTGCACCGCCTTGCATGGCACATCGGCAACCGCCACGCGCCCTGCCAGATCGAGATGGACCGCCTTGTGATCCGCGCGGATAAGGTGATGCAAGACATGCTGCGCGGCCTTGGCGCGGCGGTGAAATCCATCCGCGAGCCCTTTCGCCCCGAAGGCGGAGCCTATGGCCACGGACGCACGATGGGACATTCGCATGGGGGTCATTCGCATGGCCCCGACACGGCGCATGATCACGCCCATGTGGATGGCCATGACCGCTTGCATGGTTTGATGGCGGGCGACGCCCCTGCGGGGGCCGAGGATGGTCACCATCACCACGACCATGATGACCACGACCACGATCATTCCCACGAGGGCGTGCCGAACCTGCGCCCCCATCGCCATGACCATCACCACTGAACAGCTACTGACCCTGACGCAATGGCTGTCGCCCGCCTATCCGGTGGGCGCATTCGTCTTTTCGCACGGGCTGGAAAGCGCGATTGCGGACGCTCAGGTGCAGGACCGGGACAGTCTGATTGCCTGGCTGTCGGCGGTGCTGGAACAGGGCGCTGGGCGCAATGATGCGATCCTGATCGGCGCGGCCTATCGCGGCGATCAGGGTGCCGCCGCCTATGGTGCCGCCTTGCAGCCCGCGCGCGAACGTTTGCTCGAGGCGCGCAGCCAAGGCGCGGCTTTTGCCAAAATCACCCGCGATGTGCGCGGCTATGATCTGCCCGATGCCGTGTTTCCTGTGGTTTTCGGCTGGGCGGCGCGGCAGGCGCAGCTGCCCTTGGTGCCCGCCGCGCAGGTCTATCTGCAAGCCTTTGTCACCAACCTCGTGCAGGGGGCACAGCGCCTGATGCCGCTGGGTCAGACCCGCGCGCAGCAGGCGATCGAGGCGCTGTCACCGATCTGCGCGCAGGTTGCGCTGGAAAACACGGGCGCATCGTTGCAAGATCTGGGCGGTTTCGCCCTTGCTGCCGATATCGCTGCCATGCGGCACGAGGGGCTGCAGCCGCGCCTCTTCCGCTCATAAAGGACTCTCGTCGATGACCATCTCCCCGAACGGCCCGCTGAAACTCGGCATCGGAGGCCCCGTCGGCGCGGGCAAGACCACCCTGACCGCAACGCTCGCCAAGCGCCTGAAAGACGAGCTGTCGCTGGCCGTCATCACCAATGATATCTATACGCAGGAAGATGCCGAGGCGCTGATGCGCCTGCAGATCCTGCCGCAAAGCCGCGTCATGGGCGTCGAGACTGGCGGCTGTCCCCATACCGCGATCCGCGAGGATGCCTCGATCAACCTCGCCGCCGTGGCCGAGATGCGCGCCCGCCATCCTGACCTCGATCTGGTCATTATCGAAAGCGGCGGCGACAATCTGTCGGCGACCTTCTCACCCGAGCTTGCCGATGTCACGATCTATGTCATCGACGTCGCCGCGGGCGAGGAGATCCCGCGCAAAGGCGGCCCCGCGATCACGCGATCCGATATTTTGATCATCAATAAAACCGATCTTGCGCCCTATGTCGGGGCATCGCTGGATGTGATGGAACGCGACGCGACCCGCGTGCGGCAGGGGCGGCCGTTCCTGTTCTCCAGCCTTAGGAATGGTGAGGGGGTCGAGGAGATCGTCGCTCTGCTGAAAGAGGTCGGCGGATTATGACCGGCGATTGGCTGGCGATCGACGCTCTCAGCGGCCAAGGCTGGCAGATGCGCGGGGCCGAGGTGCAACGTGCCTTTGCCCTTGATGGCGGGGCCTTGCCCGATCTGCCGATTGTCGCCTGCGGTATCGGCGGCGTGCCCGCGATGCCTGTGCCGACCATCCCGCTGCATCTGGCCGCAGGCGCACAGCAAAAGCTGTTGGCACCGCTGATCCAAAGCGATACCGGCGCGGTCACCATGGGGCACGAGGCGCGGATCATCGGATGGCTGCGTGCGGCGGGTGATTGGGATGGCGCGATCTGCCTGTGCCACAGCCGCACGATCTGGGCGCATGTCAGCGCGGGCGAGGTGATCGGCCTGCGCGCCAGCCTGACCGGCGAGATCAGCGACTTTCTGGCCGATGGTCAGGGCGAGGGTGGCGATTTCGATGCGGCCGTCGCCGATGGCTATGCCCGGCCCGAGCAGTTGCTGTCACGTCTTGCGACCACATCTGGCCGCGCTGCGCAGCAGGGGCTGCTGATCGGGGCCGATCTTGCCGGTGCGAAACATTGGTGGCTGGGACAAGATATCGTGGTGATCGGCCCGCGCGCCGATGCCTATGCCCGCGCGCTGGCCCAACTGGGCGCCAGCCCCCGCACCGCACCCGATGATGCAACCACGCTGGCCGGTCTGATCGCGGCGGCGGGCCGCTGATGGACCGCCTTGACGCAGACCGCCTGCTGATTTCCGTCGTCGACCTTGGCAGCTTTGCCCGCGGGGCCGAGCGGCACGGCGTCAGCCCCGGTCAGGCGTCAAAGGTGATCTCGCGGCTGGAAAGCGATCTGGGCGTGCAACTGCTGTCACGCACCACGCGCGCCCTGTCGCTGACCGAGGCGGGGCAGGCCTATGTCGAGCGGATGCGCCGCGTCGTTGAGGAGGTCGAGGCGATCGACGCCTCGGTCCGGCAGGCGACAGGACGGCCTTCGGGGCGGTTGCGGGTGACGGCACCGCTGACCTTTGGCGTCTCGACCCTGACGCCAATTCTGGTCGAATTCGCCCGCGCCTACCCCGAGATTACGCTGGATATCAGCTTTTCCGACCGCGTGGTGTCACTGGTGGACGAGGGGTTCGATGCCGCCGTCCGCATCGGCCATCCGGTTGATAGCAGCCTGATCGCGCGCAAACTGACCGATATCCGCATCGTGCTGGGCGCATCGCCGGGTTATCTGGCCGCGCATGGCACGCCCGATCAGCCTGCCGCGCTGGTGGGCCATGATTGCGTGATTGACGCGAATTTCACCGATGCGACAAGGTGGCGTTTCAACACGGCCGGCGGGCGCGTCTCGGTGCCGGTGCAATCGCGCATCGTGCTGTCGAATGCCGAAAGCTGCGCCCGCGCGGCGAGCCTTGGCCTTGGGATCGCGCGCATCCCCAGCTTTGTCGCCGGGCCGATGTTCCAAAGCGGCGCATTGGTACCGCTGATGACCCAGACCGAGGATGACCCCGTAGGCCTGTTCATCGTCTTTCCGCCCGGCCGTCACCTGCCGCTGAAGCTGCGCAGCTTTGTCGAATTCCTTGCCGGACATTTCCGTGGCACGCCGGACTGGGAGAAGGGCTGGTGATTGTTTCCAAAATGGAAACTTAATCATCACAAACGGGTGTCTTAAGGCAAAGTCAGAAATAGTCTATCTAACCCTCAACGGGCGGATCGCCCTTTGGATAGGTGCAATATGACCATTTCGAACCAAGCGCCGATTTTCGTGGGTGGCGTCACGCTGGTCGCGCAGGATCTGCAAGGCATGGCGGATTACTACCGCAATCTGCTGAACCTCGAGACGTTCAGCGCGGATGGCAGCGAGATTACTTTGGGCGCCGATACGCCCTTTTTGACCCTGCGCGGGGATAAGGCCGCGCAGAACCCCGGCGCGCGTCAGGCGGGCCTGTTCCACAATGCCTTCTTGTTCCCGCAGCGGGCCGATCTGGCGCGCTGGGTGATGCATGCGATTGATGGGCAGATCCCCGTCAGCGGCGTCTCGGATCATGGCGTCAGCGAGGCGATCTATCTGACCGACCCCGAGGGCAACGGCATCGAAATTTATGCCGACCGCCCCTATGCCCAGTGGCCCAAACAATCGGACGGCAGCCTCGAGATGTTCACCGAGGCGCTGAACGTGCAGGATCTGGTGCAAAGCGCCGGTAACAGTCGCTGGTCGGGTGTGCCCGCCGGCACCTATATCGGCCATGTCCACCTGCAAACCGCGATGCTGTCGGCGGCCGAGACCTTTTACGCCAAGGATTTGGGCTTCGATGTGACAACTCGCTATCCGGGCGCGATTTTCTATGGCTCGGGCGGCTATCACCACCATCTGGCCTCGAACATCTGGAACAGCCGCAATTCGCCCCCGCGCACAGGCGCGATGACGGGCCTGTCGGATGTGAAACTGCTGACGCAAGATCGCGCGACGCTGGATGCGGTTGCGGCCCGCCTTGGGCAGACACCCGCGCCGGTGCTGACGGTCGCCGACCCCAGCCATACCACCTTTACCCTGACGACGAAGGACGCCTGACATGCTGGTCAATGGAAAATGGGACGCTGACTGGCAGCCGGTGCAAAGCACGGATGCAAAGGGCGGCTTTGTGCGCCAAATCTCGGGTTTTCGCGATGTCATCACTTCGGATGGCAGCAGCGCCTATCCCGCCGAGGCGGGCCGCTATCACCTGTTCGTCGCGCTGATCTGCCCCTGGGCCTCGCGCACGCTGATCGCCCGCGCGCTGAAAGGGCTCGAGGATGTGATCACCGTCTCGGTCATGGAGCCCGAGATTGGCAATCAAGGCTGGCGGCTATCGGACGCCGCCCGTGCGGACACGGAGACTGCACAGGGCGCGACCTATATCCATGAAATCTATACCGCAACCGACCCGAACTACACCGGCCGCGCCACCGTGCCTGTGCTGTGGGATCGTCAGACAAAAACCATCGTGAACAACGAATCCGCCGATATCGTGCGGATGCTGAACAGCGGTTTCGGCGCGCTGGCGAAAGGTGGCATCGACCTTTACCCCGAAGATCTTCGCACGGAAATCGACGCGCTGAACGATTGGATCTATCCGCGCCTGAACAACGGCGTTTATCGCGCGGGCTTTGCCACGACCCAAGGCGCCTATCAAGATGCCTATGCCGATGTGTTCACCGCGCTCGATGCGCTGGAAGATCGGCTGACAAACGGCGGCCCTTTCCTGTTCGGCAGCCGCCTGACCGAGACGGATATCCGCGCCTTTGTCACGCTGATCCGCTTTGATCTGGCCTATTATGGGCTGTTCAAGGCGAATAAACGTCAGGTCTCCAGCTATCCGGCGCTGTCGGCCTATATCGAACGCGTGCTGGCGGTGCCGGGTGTTGCGGCGACTGTCAGCCCCGACCATATCAAGCGCGGCTATTATTCGATCAAGACGCTGAACCCGATGGGCATCGTTCCCGAAGGGCCGGATCTGCCGTGGATGCGTCTGTTGTAAAGACGCGATGCGGCGTTCACCATTGCAATGGAAACTGGTAGAACGCAGATGAAGGCTTTGCCTTTGCCTTTGCCGTGGCCGCGCCTTTGCGGCGCGGGATGACATTTCGCCCTTTGTCCATCCCTTGGGCGGATTGCGTTGCGGCCGTCCTGTCTCCAGCAGGGCGGCCGCTTTTTGTTAGGCGACTTCGGCGAACACCTTGTCCAGCGCCTTTTCCAGCTTGTCGAACATCTCGTCCATCTGGGCGGGAGTGATGATGAACGGGGGGGCCAGCACAATGGACTGTCCCAGCGGGCGGCAGATCAGGCCCTGATCGGTGCAGGCATTGGCGATACGCTCGGACACGGACAGGGTGCCATCAAAGGGGCGCTTGGTCTCTTTATCCGCAACGGCCTCTAGCGCGCCCATCAGACCCTTGCCGCGCCATTCGCCGATGTTCGGCTTTTGTGCAAGGCGGGCAAGGCCGGCCTCGAACTGGGGCGTCAGGGCACGGACATTCTCCAGCAGCCCCTCGTTCAGGATGACATCAATCGCCTTTAGCGCGACGGCGCAGCCGACCGGGTGGCCCGAGGCGGTAAAGCCATGGGGGAATTCCTCGACCGCCTCAGAGGCCGCCTGGATACGGTCGGCAAGCTCTGGCCCCAGAATGATCGCGCCCATCGGGAACAGACCCGCGGTGATGTTCTTTGACGAGATGATCGCATCGGGCGTGAAATCATAGGTCTGACAGCCCCAAACCTCGCCCGTGCGGCCAAAGCCGGTAATCACCTCATCCGCGACAAAGGGAATGCCATATTTGCGCAAGATCGGCTGTACCGCCTGGAAATAGCCGTCCGAGGGCGGGATGACGCCGCCCGCGCCCATGACGGGTTCGGCAAAGAAACCGGCGATGGTTTCAGGGCCTTCGCGCAGGATCGTATCTTCCAACTCGCGCGCAAGGCGGGCGGTGAACTGCGCCTCAGTCTCGCCAGCTTCGCCAAAGCGCCAGTAATGCGGACAGGTCAGGTGGATAAAGCCGGGCAGGGGCAGGCCGAACGTGCCGACATAGGGTTTGCCGGTCATCGAGGCCGAGACCGCCGTCACCCCGTGATAGGCATTGATGCGGGTCAGGATTTTGCGCCGCTCGGGCTGGCCTTCGTGGCGGAACATGAACCAGAGCGCCTTGACCAGCGTGTCATTCGCCTCGGACCCCGAGTTCGTGTAATGCACACGGCCACGGTCAAAGGGCGAGACCTCTATCAGTTTTTCCGACAGCATCACCGTCTGATCGGATAGGCGGCCAAAGAAGGAATGATAGCCCGGAAAGCGGTCATATTGCGCCTTGGCGGCGTCGATCAGCCCCTGATGGTCAAAGCCCGCAACCATATTCCACAGGCCGGAATTCGCATCCAGATAGCTGCGCCCCGCCGTGTCAAAGATATAGGGCCCTTTGCCATGGGTGACGACGACCGCGCCGCGGGCCTCGACCGTTGGCAGATCCGTAAAGCCATAGAGGTTATAGCGATCAGCGCGCGCTTCCCAGCTGTTGGGGCTGTTGTCTGGCATGATGGGCCTCTCCTGTTACCTGATGTCAGCCTAGATCGGCGGCACCTTGCGTTACAACACCCCAAAAGCGCCGAGCATGGTGCAATTTGCTGGCGGGCTGTCACATTGTGTCGTTAGAACAGCGACAAAGACGATTTTCAGGAGAAATTTTATGCGCGTTCTTGTGACAGGCGGGGCCGGTTATATCGGCAGCCATACATTGGTCGAACTGGCGGCGATGGGCTATGAGACCTGCGTTGTCGACAGCTATGCGAACAGCTCGCCCATCGCGCTGGACCGCGTGCGCGCGATCACCAACGGCCATATCGAGGCGCATGATGTCGATATTCGCGACACGGCTGCGCTGACGGCTGTGGCGGTTGCGTTCCGTCCCGATGCGGTCATCCACTTTGCCGGGCTGAAGGCCGTGGGCGAAAGCCGCACGCGCCCCGTCGATTATTATGATGTGAACGTGACCGGCACGCTGTCGCTGATCCGCGCGATGGAGGCGGCGGGCTGCAATAAGATCGTGTTCTCCTCCTCGGCCACGGTTTATGGCGAGCCGCAATTCCTGCCGATGACCGAAGACCACCCGCTGGCCCCGACCAATGTCTACGGCGAGACCAAATTCACGGCCGAAAAGCTGCTGTCGGCCTGGGCCGAGGCGGCGCCGGGGCGCACTTCGATCCTCTTGCGCTATTTCAACCCCGTCGGCGCCCACGCGAGTGGCACGATTGGCGAGGACCCGGTCGGCATTCCGAACAATCTGATGCCGTTCTTGGCACAGGTGGCCACGGGCCGCCGTGAAAAGCTGGCGGTGTTTGGCGATGATTATGACACGCCCGATGGCACTGGCGTGCGCGATTACATCCATGTCGTCGATCTGGCCAACGCCCATGTCGCCGCGCTGAACTTCAACGGCGAGGGGGCCGAGGCGTTTAACATCGGCACCGGCACCGGCTATTCGGTCAAGGAAATGCTGGCCGCATTCTCGGCCAGCGTCGGTCGCGATCTGCCCTTTGCGGTGCAGCCCCGTCGCCCCGGTGATGTGGCCGAGATGCGTGCCGATGCGACCAAGGCCGCGAATGTGCTGGGCTGGCGCGCCGAATACGGGTTGCGCGATATGACCGACAGCGTTTGGAAATGGCAATCTGCCAATCCGATGGGCTACGGGGAATAAAATAAGGGGGCCGAAAGGCCCCCTTAATCTTTATTGATAGTGCACGACAGCAGGCTGTTCGCTTTGGGTCGACAGCGCGCCGATACCTGCGCCAAAGCTGACGTTTTGCAGGCCAAAGTCATAGCCGACGTTCAGGTCGAAAAAGAGGTCGTCCTTCACATAGGCCGGGCCGACGCTGGCGCGCAGGCTGTTGGTCATGAACATATAATCGACGCCGACGGCACCCACGACGCTGTCATCTTCGTTGTCGGAAAACAGGCGCAGGCTGGCGCCGGTGTTCAGCGTCTGGTTCGGGCCAAAGGTCAGCGTCAGGCCAAGGCCCAGCTTGGGGTCGGCGCTGGCCGGTGCGGCAACGGCGGTGGCCAATGCGGCGGCGATCAGGGCGAGGCGAAGTGTGGTCATAATCTATCCCATTGATATCACGTGATGTGCAGATGCCTAAAGGTCATTCCCTAATCAAGGGTAACTGCAAGACAGTCCTAACTTTTGCCGCATCGAATAACTTATCACATCTCAGTAATTCACTGCCCTTTCCCTTGGCCCCCGCATCGCCTACCAAGGGCCAACGACATCCGACCAGCAGGAGACAAGCATGAGCGGAGAATTGATGGCCAGCGAAGTGGCCGAGGCACCGGGTACATTCGCCCGCACTGCAGCAGCCGACCTGACCCCCGCTTTGGCCCCGCTGGGCCTGACTGACGGCAATTTCGGGGGCCGCAGCGCCTTTTACACCATCGCGCGCGGCTCGTCCGACGCGGCGGCGACGATCATTTCCTATGAATTCATGCGCGAGACCGGCCTGCCGATGACCTCGCTGCCGCCGTCGATTTTCTCGCTGGGCGCGGGCGTCAAGATGGACGGCGCGATCGCGCTGGGCATCTCGCAATCGGGCGCAAGCGAGGATCTGGTGCGCTCGATCAAGGGTGCAAAGGCCGCGGGCGCCGTGACGGTGGGGATCGTCAACGTCGAAGCCTCGCCCGTTGGCACAGCGGTAGATGCGCTCTCGCCCATCGGCGCGGGGCCGGAGCTGGCGGTGCCTGCGACGAAATCGGTTGTGGGTTCGGTTGCGGCAGCCATGGCGCTGCTGGCGGCGCTAAAGCCGGCCTATGCCCCGGCTGCGAAATCCGCCGCTGCAACCTTTGCCGCCATCGGCACCCCCGCCCATGCCCGCGCGGCAGAACTGCAAGCGGCGCTGGCGGGTGCGAACCACGTCTATGTCGTCGGTCGCGGCTGCGGCTTTGGCGCGGCGCAGGAGGTAGCGCTGAAGCTGAAGGAAACCTGCGTGCTGCATGCCGAGGCCTATTCCGCCTCTGAAGTGCTGCACGGCCCGCTGCAACTGGTCAAACGCGGCCTGACGGTGCTGATTCTGGACACCGGCGAGGAGAGCGCAAAAGCCAGCCTCGACGCGGCCGAGGCGCGTTTCAACGCCACCGGCGGCAAAGTGTTCCGCATCGCTGCCAGCGATATTACGGCTGATGCGCTGGTGCCTGCCGCCGCCGCCGCGCTGCTGCTGTGTGTGGTTTACCCGATCATCCGCGAGATTGCGCTGTCGCTGGGCATGAACCCCGACGCGCCTGAAACGCTGTCGAAGGTCACGCAGACGATCTAAAAATTACAATTGGCGTCGCGCCCGCAGTGCGGCGCCAATCGTGCCATCGTCCAGATAATCCAGCTCGCCGCCGATGGGCACGCCTTGGGCAAGGGTGCTGACGATGATGCCGCTGAGGTGGTCAGCGATGTAATGCGCGGTGGTCTGGCCATCAATGGTCGCGCCAAGCGCTAGAATAACCTCGGTAATATTTTCGGTCGTGACGCGATCGACCAGACGCGGAATGCGCAACTCCTCGGGGCCGATGGCGTCGATGGCGGATAACGTGCCACCAAGGACATGATAGCGGCCCTTGAAGGCGCCCGTGCGTTCCATCGCCCACAGATCGTCAATATCCTCGACCACGCAAATCTGGCCGTTGGCGCGGGCGGTATCTGCGCAGATCGGGCAGATGTCATGGGTGCTGATATTGCCGCAATTCAGGCATTCGCGCGCTGATTGCGCCACCGCTTGCATGGCATTGCCAAGCGGCACCATCAACTGGCTGCGCTTTTTCACCAGATGCAACACCGCCCGCCGCGCGGAACGCGGCCCAAGACCGGGCACACGCGCCATCAGCGCGATCAGACGGGCGATGTCGCTGCTGTCATCCACGGTTTAGAACGGCAGCTTGAAATCGGGGGGCAGGCCAAGGCCGTCGGCCATGCGGCGGGTTTCCTGCGCCGAGCGTTCCGCCGCGCGGCTTTGACCGTCGCGGATTGCAGCCAGGATCAGATCCTCGACCACTTCCTTTTCCGAGGCGACCAGGATCGAAGGATCAATCGACAGCGCGCGGATCTCGCCCTTGGCGGTGACGCTGACGCGCACGAGGCCCGCGCCCGATTGGCCCTCGACCACGGTGTTTTCTAGATCCTCTTGCAGGCGCTGCATTTTTTCCTGCATATCCTGCGCGGTTTTCATCATCTTGGCCATATCGCCAAGACCGCCCATACCTTTAAACATCTGCTACCTCTTAATCGTCTTCAAAGGGGTCCCATTCATCCTCGACCTCGGGCAGGGCATCCTGTGCGGCGCTGGCGATTTTGTCGGGGATCGGGGTGACTTCAATTTTCGCGCCCGGAAAGTTGCGCAAGACGGCGGCGACCAGCGGGTTTTGCGCGGCGCGGTCGCGCAGGGCATTCTCGGCGCTGTCGCGGGCCTCGGTGATGGTGGGGGCGCCGCCCTCGTTCACGATGATGACAGCCCAACGGGCATGGGTCCAGTTCTGCAGGCGCGTGGCAAGGCGACCGGCCAGATCAGGCGCGGCATTTGGGGTCGGCTGAAACTCGATCCGGCCGGGCTGATAGCGGGCGATGCGCATGGTGCCCTCGACCTCGACCAGCAGGCGCATGTCGCGCTGATCGCGGATCAATTCGACCACAGCCTCAAAAGTGGCATAGGGCGCGAGCAGACTGGGCGCGCCGGCAAGTTGCGCCACCGGACCGCCCGATGCGGAATGGGTCGCCATCGGGACGCCGCGCGCCTGGGTTGTGCCGCCGGGTGCGGGCGCGGCGCGATAGCCGCCGCCACCGCCACCGCCGGAGGGGGGCGGCACGGGCAGATCGCGCAGACGTTCGACCAGCTCGGCAGGGCTGGGCAGATCGGCGACATGGGTCAAACGGATGATCGCCATTTCGGCGGCCATCATGGAATTGGGGGCAATCGCCACTTCTTCCAGTGCTTTCAGCAGCATCTGCCACATGCGGGTCAGCACGCGCATCGGCAGATTGCCCGCCATTTCAGTACCGCGCAGGCGTTCATCAGGCGGAATGGTCGGATCATCCGCCGCATCGGGGGTCACCTTGATGACCGACAGCCAATGCGCAATCTCGGCCAGATCGCGTAGCACCGCCATCGGATCGGCCCCATCGGCATATTGGGCCGAAAGTTCGGAAAGCGCACCTGCCGCATCGCCGCGCAGGACCATGTCGAACAGGTCCAGCACACGACCGCGATCCGCAAGGCCCAGCATACCGCGCACTTGATCGGCGGTGGTGCCGACGTCCGACCCCGCGCCATGGCTGATGGCCTGATCCAAAAGACTGGTGGCATCGCGGGCTGACCCCTCGGCCGCGCGGGTGATCAACGCCAGCGCATCATCGGTGATCGCGGCTGTTTCCGCATCCGCGATCTTGCGCAGCAGGGCGATCATCACCTCGGGCTCGATCCGGCGCAGGTCGAACCGCTGGCAGCGCGACAGGACGGTCACGGGAACCTTGCGGATCTCGGTCGTGGCAAAGATGAATTTGACGTGGGCGGGCGGCTCTTCCAGCGTTTTGAGCAGCGCGTTAAAGGCGCTGGTCGAGAGCATATGCACTTCGTCGATGATATAGATTTTATACCGGGCCGAGGCCGCGCGGTAATGGACGCTGTCGATAATTTCGCGGATGTCATTGACGCCGGTGCGGCTGGCGGCGTCCATTTCCAGCACATCGACATGGCGGCCTTCGGTGATCGCGACGCAATGCTCGCATTTGCCGCAAGGCTCGGTCGTCGGGCCGCCTGTGCCATCCACGCCGATGCAATTCAGCCCCTTGGCAATGATCCGCGCGGTCGTGGTTTTACCGGTGCCGCGAATCCCTGTCATAATAAAGGCTTGCGCGATACGCCCCGCCGCAAAGGCGTTCTTTAGCGTGCGCACCATCGCATCCTGACCGACCAGATCGGCAAAGGTCTCGGGGCGATATTTACGCGCCAGCACGCGGTAGTTTTGCGGATCGCTCATGCGCGGGGTTCCTTTAGCATCAGGCTAATCTAACGCCGCGCGCGCCCGCCGTAAACCGCGCCGATGGGTTAATCGGCACGCTCGCGGCGCATCAAAATCTCGTCGTGCAATCTGTCGCCGACGCGCAGCGCGCCCTGATCCCGTGCCCAGATGCGAAAGCCGAATGTCTGGTACAGCCGCAGTGCTGCCGCATTCGAGGCGACAACCGACAGCCGCACCTGCCGCACATCTGGGGGCAGGTTATCCAGCGCCGCCTGCATCAAGGCCGAGGAAAGCCCGCTGCCGCGCATCTCGGGGCGGACATACATGCCCCAGATCGTCGCAATATGCCGCGTTTTCGCGCCTGATCCCTGCGCCAGCCCGATGCTGCCCATCATCTTGGTTGCAAAGCGGAAATTGCCAAAGATCTTGCTGGTCTCGATCCGGGTCGCAAAGAAATCGCGATCCCGTGCGGCCTCGTCGGCAAGGTCGGCGCCAAAAGCCTCGGGATGCGCGGCAAGACCCTCCAGCCGTAGCTGGCGGAACGATTCGGCATCGTGGCGGGTCAGTTGGCGGATGTGAAAACGGCTCATCTTACACCGTCAAAGCCTTAGCTGTCCGAGCGGCGGAAGATCAGCGTGCCATAGACCGGATTGCGATGGGGATTGCCATCGCGCGGGTGGTCGCGGCCGTTCAGGACGGGGACTTCGGGCAGATCAAAGGGCGACATTTTCGAAATGCAGGCCAGATTGACGCCAAATTCACCCGGGCGCGAGCGGCGCTGGTGATGGGTATAAATCCCGCAGGTCTTGCAAAAGTAATGTTTCGCCTGACCGGTATTAAATTGATACATCGACAGGTTATCGCGGCCCTCTAGGATCTCGAGATCCGCAAGTTTTGCCGACACCGCAACCGCCCCGCGCATGGCGCAAAAGCTGCAATTGCAGCGGCGCGCGCTGGCCAGGCCGTCGCGCAAACGCACCGTGAATCGCACCGTTCCGCAGTGGCACGATCCATTATAAACGCTGTCATCCATGAGATATCATCCAGAGGCAGCCATCGGCGGTCTGCAAGGTGAGAGGCTGGACACGACCCATACGGATCTCGTTACGGCTGCTTCCTTCCGGACCTGACCGGGTTGGCGAGGCGCTTGCCCGCGCCAACCTCTCAGGGGCCGATATAATCGGCTGATGCGCGGGGCGCAAGGGTCAGATCAACCCTGCGCCTTTCGCCCCTTCCAGCAAAGTCGGGGCGACAAGATTGGCCCATTTTCCGCTGGCGGGTTGGATATCAGGCACTTGGACGGTGAAAAGCCCAGCGGTAAAGGCCGCTTCAGCGCCCACTTCGGTATCTTCAAAGGCCACGCATTCGACCGGCTTCAGCCCGAGGCGTTCTGCCGCAAGGATATAGGGATCGGGCGCGGGCTTGGCGTGCGCGACGTCATCCACCGGCACCAGCGCGTCGAAATAACCGGCGAGGCCCGCCTTTGCCAGCTTGGCATCCATCTGTTCGCGGTGGCTGGATGTCGCCAGCGCCAGTTTATAGCCCGCCGCCTTCAGCGCCGTCAGCACCTCATGCGCGTCGGGTTTGATGGGGACGCTGATCTCGCGCAGGTCGTTGATGCGGGCGCGCCAGGCCAGCAGGAACGCATCGGGCGAGACCTGTTCAGCCAGCGCGCGGTTCAGAATCACCCGGCGCTCGGCATCATGGACGCCGGCCAGCGCCTCGAAAATCGCGATATCGACGTCGGCGCCCATATCGGCCAGAACCGCGATCGCGGCGTGATTTGCCTGTGCCTCGGTATCGGTCAGCGTGCCATCCAGATCAAAGACGACGCCCTTAAAGGCATGGGTCACAGTATCGGTCATTGGGTCGTCCTTGTTAGTTGGGAAAGAAGGATTCGGGCGTCTTCATACCGGGCAGGGCGCGCATATTGTCGATCCAGCGCAGCATGGATGTCGTCGGCTCGACCCCCATGCGGTTGATCCACTGGGTATAGCCCCAAATCGCGCAGTCACCCACACCCGGCGCATCGCCGTGGAAAAACGCCGCATCGCCCAGCAAACGATCAAAATTTGCGCGGTCGACCTGATAGCGGGCCCGCAGCCAATCCAGCGCGCCGGGCGGAAAGCCCTGGTTCTGCACTTTCGCGGCATAGTGGATTTGCGGCAGGCACATGCCGATGCGGTTCGCCTCCCAGACGATCAACTCGCGCGCGCGGCGCAGGCCCGCATGGCTGTCGCCGCCCAGCACCTGATAGCGCTGCGCGATTTCCAGCAAAATCGCGCCCGATTGGACATAGGGCTGCTGATCAATCACCAACAGCGGCACTTCGGCAAAGGGGCTGCCCGCCAGAAAGGCCGCCGGGCGTGTCTCGGGCGCCGCCCAGATATCGACCCAGATGCGCTGATGGGGGACGCCGGCCAGCTCTAGCGCGAGGGCCACTTTGCAGGCATGTCCCGAATCGGGA
Source organism: Ketogulonicigenium vulgare WSH-001 (assembly GCF_000223375.1). Lineage (NCBI taxonomy): Bacteria > Pseudomonadati > Pseudomonadota > Alphaproteobacteria > Rhodobacterales > Roseobacteraceae > Ketogulonicigenium > Ketogulonicigenium vulgare. The sequence continues at coordinate 472,187 of NC_017384.1, forward strand.
TGGCCATAAAGAACGGGTTCGGACATCGGTATTCGCCTTCGTTATGAGGATCTTGCGGCGAGGATGCGCCAAATTAGATCAAAGATGAATGATGTTTGTTGCAATTCGTTGCTGACCGGTGAGATCAAATAAGTTAACCGATACATGAAGTATGTCAGATAGGAATGGGCCATGGAGTTTGTTGTCAACGATCATATCGCTGTTAGCCCCGATGCCCTCTTCAAACATCTTAACGATACCGACCTGCTGGAACAGATGATCCGGCGCGGCGGTGCGACAGTTCGGCGCACTGACGCGGGTCGCGGTGCGGGCGTTGGTGCGACATGGCAGATTGGTGCGCCTTTTCGCGACCGCACCTTGGATGTGACGATGACCGTGACCGAGGTTGAGGCACCGCATCGGATGCGCGTTCTGTTCACCACCGGCGGGGTCGAGGGTAAAGTCGTGCTGCTCGCCACCCCGGCCGGTGACGGTACGGATACGGCGTTTACGATGACGATGGGGGCTTCGACCCTGATCGGGCGGCTTTTGCTGCAATCGCTGAAATTGGCGCGTGGCCAGATCTCTAGCCGCGTTCATAAACGTGTGGGCAATTACCTGCACCGCGCCGAGGAGCGCGCCGGCGTTTAAGCCGACGCCTTTTTCTTAGTTACGGGTTTCTGAGTTACGGGCGCTGGATGCGGGATAGACACCCATCAGCGCCATATGGCTGGTGAAATAGCCCAGCTCTTCCAATGCCAGTTGGACGGAACGGTCGTCCGGATGGCCCTCGATTTCCGCATAGAATTGCGTCGCGGTGAAATGGCCGCCGACCATATAGCTTTCCAGCTTGGTCATGTTGATGCCATTGGTGGCAAAGCCGCCCATCGCTTTGTAAAGCGCGGCGGGAATGTTGCGCACCTGAAAGATCAGGCAGGTCATCATCGGGCCGGTGCCGCGGCGGGTATAATCGGGCGTGCGTGACATGACCAAAAAGCGGGTCGTGTTCAGGTCGTTATCCTCGACATGACGGGCCAGCACCGTCAGACCCGTGATCTGGCCCGCGATTTCCGACGCCATCGCGGCGACAGTGATATCCCCCAGCGCCGCGACATCGCGCGCCGCGCCCGCATTATCCGACCACGCAATGGGGCTGAGGTTATTGTCGCGAATGAATCCGCGCGCCTGACCCAGCAACACCGGCATGGCGCGCACCTCGCGGATGTCTGCCATCGTCGCGCCGGGCACCGCCAGCAGGTTCACATGGACGCGTACGAACGCCTCGTCGATCACATGCAGACCGCTTTCGGGCAGCAGCTGATGCACGTCCGCGACGCGGCCATAGGTCGAGTTCTCGACCGGGATCATGCCCAGATCGACGGCGCCGCTGCGCACGGCCTCGATCGCGTCTTCAAAGGTGGCAAAGGGGACAGGCTCAAAATCAGGGCAGGAATCGATACAGGCTTGGTGGCTGTAGGCTCCGGGCGCGCCTTGATAGGCGATACGGCCGCGATAGGTCGTGGTCATCTGTCCTCCTTTGGCCTGCCCGGTGATGTCCTTGGGGCAGGTGAATGGCCTCTATACCTTGCGCAATAGGGTTTGAAGGGCATAGATGCGCCCAGCGTGAAAACCAAAGCGGAGGCGCGGCATGTTTGGCACAAAAACCCGCGCAGCCGCGGCGCTGATGCTGTCGATCATCGCGGCGCTCGCGCTGCTGCTGGTCATCCGTTTCATCGCAGATGCGGTCTATTCGGTCGGCGCAATCCATGACGAGCCTGCGTATTTTGTTGAGGTTCCGGGGGCGGGGCCGCGGATCGATCCGCTTGATCCCGTTGAATTCGCCCGCATCTTTGAGGCGGCTGATCCGGTGCGCGGCGAAAGCCTGTGGCGGTCGTGCCGCATGTGCCATTCGCTAGAGGCGGGCGACAACCGCACAGGTCCCAGCCTTGCCGGTGTTGTCGGGCGCGCGGTCGATACCGCCCCCGGTTTTGCCTATTCCGGCGCGCTGGAGCGGGTTGTCACGGTTTGGACACCTGACCGCATTAATGCCCTGATTGCGAACCCGCGCCGGTTCGCGCCGGGCACGCTGATGACCTATACCGGGATGCGAAATGCGCAGGACCGCGCCGATCTGATTGCCTTCCTTCAGGGGCACTAGGACCCGATCACGCATTATCAACTTGAATCCTGCGGGTTCAGGCCTTTAGCTGGTGCGAAACAACATCAGTGCAGGAGAGCTATGATGATGCGCCAGGCCCCTCGTTCCCGTTCGCGTGTGATTGCCGCAGGGCGCAGGGATTGGCGACCCGTCATCGTGCTGGCGGCATTCGGCTTTTTGGGGGCGGCCCTGTGGTCTGGTGCCGCCCGCGCGCAAGAGGAAACGATCACCTCGCACGGCTTTACCACCTTTGGTGATCTGAGCGAGCTGACCTACCCCGCCGATTACCAGCATCTGAACTATGTGAACCCCGATGCACCAAAAGGCGGCACGATCTCGGTCTGGGCGCAGGGCACGTTTGACAGCTTCAACCCCTATGCGCGCGAGGGTCTGTCGGGGGCAATGGCAACCATCGGCTATGAAAGCCTGCTAGAGGCAACCGCCGATACCGTCAGCGACGCCTATTGCCTGCTGTGCGAGACGCTGGAATATCCCGAAAGTCAGGATTGGGTGATCTTTCACATGCGCCCCGAGGCGCGCTTTTCCGATGGCACGCCGCTGACGGCGCATGATGTGGTGTTCAGCCATAACCTGTTGATGGAGCAGGGTCTGCCGTCTTATCGCGAGGCTGTCGCCCCGCTGATCACGAATGTCGAGGCGCTGGACGATCACACCGTGCGCTTTACCTTTGCTCCCGATGTGCCGCGCAAGGGGCTGATCGTGCAGGCGGGCGGCTCGCCGGTGTTTTCGCAGGCTTGGTATGAATCCACCGGCGCGCGGCTGGATCAGACGCAGGTGGAAACCTCGCCCGGTTCCGGCCCCTATGTGCGCGCGGCGTTCGATTTCAACAATTACATCACCTATCGCCGCAACCCCGATTACTGGGGCGCCGATCTGCCGATCAACCAAGGGCGGCACAATTTCGACGAGATCCGCGTCGTCTATTTCGCCGATGCCAATGTAGCGTTCGAGGCGTTCAAGGCCGGCGAATATACCTTCCGGCAGGAAAACAGCTCGATCGTTTGGGCGACGGGTTATGATTTTCCGGCGCTGAACAATGGCTATGTCGTCAAGGATGAGTTGGGGAATGGCAACCTGCCACCTGCTGTCGGCTTTGTGTTGAACCTGCGCCGTCCCGAATTTCAGGACATTCGCGTGCGTCAGGCCATTGCGCTGATGTATAATTTCACTTGGACGAACGACACATTGCAATATGGCCTGTTCCAGCAGCGCAACAGCTTTTGGCAGGGCAGCCCGCTCGAGGCCCACGGCACCCCCGAGGGGTTGGAGCTGGAATATCTGGAAAGCGTCGCCGATCTGATCGACCCCGCGATCCTGACCGAGCCTGTGACCATGCCCCATACGGCGGGCGCGAACCAGCTAGACCGCGCGAACCTGCGTCGGGCGCTGGCGCTGCTGACCGAGGCGGGCTGGGAAAGTGGCGCCGATGGCCGCTTGATGAAAGACGGCCAGCCGCTGACGCTGGAACTGCTGGGCTACTCGCCGACCTTTGACCGCATTGTGACGCCCTTTATCGAAAACCTGAATACCCTGGGCATTGCCGCGAATTACAACCGCATTGACCCCTCGCAATATACGGTGCGCACCCGCGCCAATGATTTCGATATGGTCTATGATGGCTATACCACCGGGCTGGAAGAGGGCCTTGGCCTTGCGCAGCGGTTCGGCTCTTACGCCGTGGATGACGTGTTCAACCCTGCTGGCTATTCATCGCCCGCCGTTGATCGCCTGATCGAGATTGCGGTCGATGCGCAGAATTACGATGAGATGTCTGCCGCCGTTCGCGGTATCGACCGCATTATGCGGCGCGCGCTGTTCGTGATCCCCTCGTGGTATAATGCCAATTTCTGGGTGTCCTATTACGACATGTTCGAGCACCCCGAAGAGATGCCCCCCTATGCGCTGGGGCAGTTGGATTTCTGGTGGTATAATGCCGAGAAAGCCGATGGGCTGCGTGCGGCGGGGGTCATCCGTTAAATATGGGCGCCTATATCCTACGCCGCCTGCTGCTGGTGATCCCGACCCTGTTCGGGGTCATGGTGATCAACTTTGTGCTGACACAATTCGTGCCCGGTGGGCCGATCGAACAGATCATCGCCCAGATGGAAGGGCGCGGCAATGTGATGGAAAGCATCACCGGCGGCGGCGGCGATGCCGCCTTTCAATCCGAGGTGACATCCGGCGTCACCGGATCGACCTATGCCGGTGCGACCGGCTTGCCGCCCGCCTTTATCGAACAGCTCGAGCGCGAATTCGGTTTCGACAAGCCGCCGCTGGAACGTTTTGCGATGATGATGTGGGATTATATCCGGTTCGATTTCGGTCGCAGTTGGTTCCGCTCGATCTCGGTCGTGGATCTGGTGCTGGAAAAAATGCCGGTTTCGATCACGCTGGGACTATGGTCGACGCTGCTTGCGTATTTCATCTCGATCCCGCTGGGCATCCGCAAGGCGGTGCGCGACGGATCGCGTTTTGACACCTGGACCTCGGGCGCGATTATCGTGGGCTATGCCATCCCGGGGTTCCTGTTCGCCATCCTGCTGATCGTGCTGTTCGCGGGGGGGTCGTACTGGCGGATATTTCCGCTACGCGGCCTGACATCCGACGGGTGGGAGGCGATGAGCTGGGGCGCGCGGATCGTGGATTACCTGTGGCATATCACGCTGCCGGTCATCGCCTCGACCATCTCGGGCTTCGCCACGCTGACGCTGCTGACCAAGAACAGCTTTCTGGACGAGATCCGCAAGCAATATGTGATGACCGCCCGCGCCAAGGGCCTGTCGGAATCCCGCGTCCTTTATGGTCATATCTTTCGCAATGCGATGCTGATCGTGATCTCGGGCTTTCCGGCGCTGTTCATCGGCGTATTCTTTGGCGGCTCGCTGATTATCGAGACGATCTTTTCGCTGGACGGGCTTGGCCGCCTTGGTTTCGAGGCTGCGCTGCAGCGCGATTACCCCGTGGTGTTCGGCACGCTGTTCGCCTTTGGCCTGATGGGGCTGGTGGTCGGCATTATCACTGATCTGACCTATGTGCTGATCGACCCACGTATTGATTTTGAAAGCCGCAGGTAATGGCGATCTCGACCCTGAACCGCCGCCGCTGGCGCAACTTTCGCAAGAATGGCCGGGCCTTTTGGTCGCTGGTGATCTTTGCCGTGCTGTTCACCATCAGCCTGTTCGCTGAATTCGTCGCGAATGACAAACCCTTGGTCGTCAGTTACCGGGGCGAATTGCATTTCCCGATGACACGCTTTTACGCCGAGCGTGACTTTGGCGGCGATCTGCCCACCGCTGCGCGTTATAAAGATATCGAGCTGCAATGCCTGATCGCGACCGGCGGACTGGAAAGTTGTTTTGACGATCCCGGCGCGATGATTGCGGCGGCGGATAGCGGTGCGGTCGATGATCCGGGTTTCGTCAAAGGCTGGATGCTGTGGCCGCTGATCCCCTATCATTATTCCACCATCGTCGATATTCCGGGCGCGGCGCCATCGGCTCCGAACGGCCATAACTGGCTGGGCACCGATGACACGAAACGCGATGTGCTGGCGCGGGTGATCTACGGCGTGCGGCTGTCGATCATCTATGCGCTGGTGGTGACGGTTGCGACATCGGTGATCGGCATCGCGGTGGGCGCGGCCTCGGGCTATTTCGGTGGTTGGGTCGATCTGATCTTGCAGCGGATTATCGAGATCTGGTCCGCCACGCCCACGCTCTATGTTATCATCATCCTGTTTGCGGTGCTGGGGCGAAGTTTATCATTGCTGATATTTCTTGCGATCCTATTTGGTTGGATGGGATTGGTCGGCGTCGTGCGGGCGGAATTCTTGCGGGCGCGCAACTTTGAATATGTCCGCGCCGCCCGGGCGCTGGGCGTGTCGGATATTGCCATCATGGCCCGCCACATGCTGCCGAATGCCATGGTGGCCACGCTGACCATGCTGCCCTTTATCGTCACCGGCCAGATCGGCGCGCTGGCGGCGCTGGACTTTATGGGCTTTGGCCTGCCGTCATCCGCCCCCAGCCTTGGCGAATTGGCGCAGCAGGCCAAGGATAATCTGCAGGCCCCATGGCTGGGCTTTACCGCCTTTTTCACCTTTGCCATCATGCTGACGCTGCTGGTTTTCATATTCGAGGGCGTCCGCGATGCCTTTGACCCGCGAAAGACGTTCCGATGAATGCCCCATTGTTGCAGGTGAAAGACCTGCATGTCCGCTTTCAGCAAGAGGCGGGCGAGACGCATGCCGTGCGCGGCGTCAGTTTCACCGTGAACGCGGGCGAGACCGTGGCGCTGGTGGGCGAAAGCGGCTCGGGCAAGTCGATCACGGCTATGTCCACGGTGCGGCTGCTGCCGGATAATGCGGTGACAGCAGGGCAGGTGTTGTTTGGCGCGCATGAGATGCTGCAAATGCGCGAACGCGACCTGCAATCCGTGCGCGGCAATGACATCAGCTTTATCTTTCAAGAGCCGATGACATCCCTGAACCCGCTGCATACGATTGAAAAGCAGTTGGTCGAGGCGATCACCCTGCACCAAGGGTTGCGCGACAAGGCTGCGCGCGCGCGCGTGGTTGAATTGCTGCATCAGGTCGGTATTCGCGATCCCGAAAGCCGCCTTGGCGCCTATCCGCATCAGCTATCGGGCGGCCAGCGCCAGCGGGTGATGATCGCGATGGCGTTGTCCAACGATCCCAAATTGCTGATCGCGGACGAGCCGACGACCGCGCTCGATGTGACCATTCAGGCGCAGATTTTGGAATTGCTGGCCGATGTGCGCCGCGCACGCGGCATGGCGATGCTGTTCATCACGCACGACCTTGGCATCGTGCAGCGCATCGCCGACCGTGTCTGCGTCATGAAAGACGGAGAGATCGTCGAGCAGGGCCTGACGGCAGAGATTTTCGCCAATCCGCAGCATCCCTATACGCAGATGTTGCTGGCCGCCCATTCGGCAGGCGTGCCGCAGCCGGTGCCCGATGAGGCGCCGGTGATCGCCGAGGTGCAGAACCTCCGCGTTTGGTTTCCCATTCAGCGCGGATTGCTGAAACGCACGGTCGGCCATGTAAAGGCGGTGAACGACGCGAATTTTGCGGTCCGCGCTGGCGAGACGATTGGGATTGTGGGGGAAAGCGGCTCGGGCAAAACGACGCTCGCGCTGGCGCTGATGAAACTGGTGCCATCCCAGGGGCGGATCTTGTTTTTGGGGCGCGAGATCTCGGCCCTTAGCCATCGCCAGATGCGCCCGCTGCGTCGCCAGATGCAGATTGTGTTTCAGGACCCCTATGGCGCGCTATCCCCCCGCATGACGGTCGCCCAGATCATCGCCGAGGGGTTGGGCGTTCATGCTGTCGACCCCGCCACCCCGCGCGAACAGCAGGTGGTCGCGATCATGCGCGAGGTCGGGCTGAACCCCGAAATGCGCAACCGTTATCCGCATGAGTTTTCCGGCGGTCAGCGGCAGCGCATCGCGATTGCGCGCGCGCTGGTGCTGCGCCCCGATCTGGTGGTGCTGGACGAGCCGACCTCGGCCTTGGATATGACGGTGCAGGCGCAGATTGTCGATCTGTTGCGCGATTTGCAGGCCAAACACGGGCTGGCCTATGTCTTTATCAGCCACGACCTGCGCGTTGTGCGCGCGCTGTCGCACCGGATTATGGTGATGAAAGACGGCGATGTGGTGGAAAGCGGCTTGGCGGCTGATGTCTTTGACAACCCGACCAGCGATTATACCAAGACATTGATGCAGGCGGCCTTTTGGGCCTAAGGCCGCCTGATCTTATCAGTTGGTATCCAGCAGATTACATTCCATCGACCGCGCTTGCAGGCGACCGCAAGCCAGTTCCGCCTGATCGCGGGTCATGCCGACGAAATTCGCGTCAAAGCCGCGCGGGTTCTGGCTAACGGTGCGCTGGCTGCCAGACAGAATGCTGACCTCCATCATCGCCACGCGCATCAGCTCGCGCTCGGCCGCATAGGACGAATTGAAGCGGCCGATATTCACGCCAAACAGCCGCCCGCCAGAGGTGGACATGCGCGAGACGACCTGCTGCTCGGCGACGCCGGTGGCGGCGGGGGTGATCTCTGCCGTGGTCATGATGACCGTCTGCGGGCGGGCCTGTGCTTCGGTCGTGTCCAGCATCGCAAGGGTTTCGGGCTGGGCCTCGGTCTCGCCAAAGCTGGCGATGATCTGGGCTTCTTCGACCGGTGCGGGCGCGGGCAGGGGCTCTGCCGCAGCGAGCTGAACGGGTTCAGACGCGGCGACCGGCTCTGCGACGGGCTCTGTAACGGGCGCGGGGGCCGGGGTCGCCGCCGCGACTTGTGTCGCGGGGCGCATCATCGGGCGCAAAACAGCGGGCGCGGCGGGATCACTGGCCACGGCCAGCGCCACAGCCTCGGCAATGGCATCGGCGGTCGTGCTGTCGCTGGCAATCGCGCCCAGATCTTCGTCCGAGATGACCTGGAACGGCGGCGGGGCGGCAGGCTCTGGCGCGGCGGCGGCGACCACAGCGGCTGTCGCTAGGCTGGGGCGCGCGATGGGGCGCAGCGCGGCAAGCGTCTCGCTGCTGGGCGGCGCGGGCGGAGGGCTGTTGCCCGCGGCGCTGGCAGAGACCGCCGCGATCAGCGCGTTCATGTCGAAGTTCTCTTCCGTCGGGCGCGCGGGCGGTGTTTCAGGCAGGCGCGCAGGGGCGGAGGGCTGCTGTTGCTGCGGTGTCAGGAAGGCGGGCGGTGCCTCGGGCGGGCGCAGACGGGCGTTGCGCGGCGCATTGGCAAAGCCACGATCCATCAGGCGCGTGATCCGCGTATGACGATCCGCGTTCGATGTCGCGCCAAACACCGTTGCGATGATCCGCACATTGCCGCGTTCCGCCGATGCGGTCAGGTTGTAACCCGCCGCCTGCGTATAGCCGGTCTTGATCCCGTCAGCGCCCTGATAATTGTCCAGGAGGCGTGAATTGGTGGTGCGCACCGTCGCGATCCCGGCATCCGCCGAGCGGCGCGAGAATAGGTTATAATACTGCGGGAAATCATAGATCAGGTGACGGCCCAGAATCGTCATGTCACGTGCTGTCGAATAGTGACCGTTCGTTGTCAGGCCGTTCATGCTGATGAAATGGGTGTTGTTCATGCCCATAGCGCGGGCGGTCGCGTTCATGCGGGCGGCAAAGGCCTCTTCCGAACCCGAGATACCAACGCCAATGGCGGTGGCTGCGTCATTGGCGGATTTGATGGCGGCAGCGCGGATCAGATATTGCAGCTCGATCCGTTGTCCCGCGCGCAGGCCAAGGCGCGAGGGCGGTTGGGCTGCAGCATTGGCGGATACGGTGACCTGCGAATTCAGCGAAACCTCGCCGCGTTCGATCGCTTGGAACGCGATATACAGCGTCATCATCTTGGTCAGCGAGGCCGGGTGCAGCCGCGTATCTGCGTTTTCGGAATCGAGAACCTGTCCCGTTCGTGCATCCATCACCAGCGCTGCATAGGGTGCAGCAAAGGCGTGCGACATCATCGCCGCACATAGAATAATGAACGCCAAAAGCCCCAGACGGGCCTTGCCTGCCAGCTGTGCCATATTAACTGCCCTTCGCCTCAGGTATCGCCAGCGGTTGATCCGCGGTCGGTTTCCATGCGTGTCGTCCGGTCAGGCTAGCATGTGAGGGGCTTCAAGAAAACAATAGAATTACAGCAGTTTCGCGGGTGATATTACGGTAATGCGCGCATATGTGGGGGTCACGCGCAGGATTCTGCCTAGACCTAGGTTGCGCCTGTGGATAACTTTTTGTCCCCTGTGGCAATTCAGCAATTGTTAATGATCACAGCGAATCGACCAGCCCCACCAGATGACCGATCTGCGGCAACGCGCGAAAGCGGGGGTGATCCACCGGCGCCTCGGCCATTTCAAAGGCCCAAGTGGTCTCGAACGGGATATGCACGCCCCAATGACCGGCCTCGATCGCGGGGATGACATCGGATTTCAGCGAATTGCCGACCATCAGCGCGCGGTGGCTGTCGTGGCGGGCAAAGATGCGGGCATAGGTCTCGGGGCGCTTGTCGCTGACAATCTCGACTGATGTGAACAGCTCGCCCAGACCGGACAGGGCCAGTTTGCGTTCCTGATCCAGCAGATCGCCCTTGGTGATCAGCACGACATCGCCGCGTTCGGCCATGGCCTCGACCGCGGCGCGCGCACCGGGCAGCAGATCGACGGGATGGGCCAGCATATCCTTGCCCCAATCGACGATTTTGCCAATGGTGCGCGAATCAACGCGCCCTTCGGTCACCTGAATGGCGCTTTCGATCATTGACAGCACGAATCCCTTGATGCCAAAGCCGTACGAGGCCAGATTGCGGGTCTCGGCCTCCATCAGATGGTTCATCAAATGGTCACGATCCGCGAAATCACCCAGCATTTCGACGAATTGCGCTTCGGTTGTGCGGAAGAATGTCTCATTCTCCCATAGGGTGTCATCGGCATCAAAGCCAATGGTCCAGTCGTTGCGGGGCATATTTGCCTTACCTTGGGGCTATACAGGTCTTTTCATGTGCCTATGCCCGCTTATATAGAGGTTCAACCTTTCAATTCGCATAGAGACGGAACGTGACGCATGGGTGGCACGACACGGATGACATCATCCAACGACAATGACGGCACCAACACGCCCGAGAACGAACGCGGCGTTGCCCTAAAGACGCGCCCAAAGACCAAGCGGCCGCCCTTGTACAAGGTGATGCTGCTGAACGACGACTATACGCCGATGGAATTCGTCGTTTTGGTGCTGCAGCGTTTCTTTAGCCTCGACGAGTCCCGCTCGGTCGAGATTATGCTGGCCGTCCATACCAAAGGTGTGGCCGTTGTCGCCGTCTTTCCCTATGAGGTGGCCGAGACCAAGGTTGCGCAGGTGATGGAATTCGCTCGCCGCAACCAGCACCCCCTGCAATGCACGATGGAGCAAGAGTAACATCAATGGCGCAATCCCGCCTGACGACTGCGCTGGACAGCGGCGCGGTCAGCCTGCCTGACGGCCCTATCGCCGTCTTTCGTCCCGCCGCCGGTTTCGACCTGTCCGCTTTGCCGCGTGAACAGGTCGTCATCAGCCATACATTCCGTCCCGATTACGATTATTGGCGCGCCGCCGGCTATGCCGTGCAAGAGGGCGCGATCACCGCGCCGACCGCGCTGGTGGTCTTGCCGCGTTCTAAAGTGCAGGCCCGCGCGCTGATTGCGGCGGCCGTTGCGACGGCCGAACTGGTGCTGGTCGATGGCCAGCGCGAAGATGGTATCGACAGCATCTGGCGCGATATGCGCGCCAAAGTGCCCGCCGCCGACCTGTCGGGTGTGGTCAAGGCGCATGGTCGCCTGTTCTGGCTGACACGCGATCAGATCCCCGCAGGCGCATTTGAGGATTGGGCGGCGCCGGTGCTGTCGGAATTCGACGGCTTTGTCACTTCGGCTGGCGTGTTCTCGGATGGCGCAGTGGATCGCGGCTCGGCGCTGCTCGCGGCCGCTTTGCCTGAAAAACTGCCAGCGCGGATTGCGGACCTCGGCGCAGGCTGGGGGTATCTCTCGCAGGCGATCTTGCAGCGCGAGGGTGTGAAAACCGTCGATCTGATCGAGGCCGAGGCGCTGGCGCTCGAGAATGCCCGCCAGAACGTGACGGATGCGCGCGCGAAATTCACTTGGGCCGATGCGACGCAGTTCAAGGCGGACAAGGCCTATGATGCCGTGGTGATGAACCCGCCCTTCCACATCGGCGCAAAGGGCGAGCCTGCACTGGGCCGCGCCTTTATCACCGCCGCGCAGCGTATCTTGCACCCCGGCGGCAAGCTGTGGATGGTTGCGAACCGCCATTTGCCCTATGAGGCCATCCTGCGCGAGCAGTTCCATGAAGTCTCGGAACTTCCGGGCGGTGACGGCGCCTTCAAACTGTTCTACGCCGCCAAACCCGTGCGCGCACGGCGTTAAGGCCTATTCGGGATAGGCTGCGACGCAGGCCTGGATGGCGGGCGCGATCTGGCGCTGCAACTGGGCCTGCCGTTGATACAGCGACTCGAGTTTCGCGCGTTCGGCATTCAGGTCGATGCCGACGGGCACGCGGCGCTCGATCGTGCGGGCGCGATCGCAGCGCACCTCGGTCGTCGAGCCGTCCTGCAACGTGCGGGTGCAATAATCACGCTCGATCTCGACCTCTTCGCGGGTACCGATGGCATAGCCGCGCGCAAGGTTGCCCTCGGCCTCAGTGATCAAGCGGTTGATGGTCGGCAGATTGCCCGATGCATCGCTGATACAGGCCTCACGCGGGGTTTGGCACGCGGCCAGAAAGACCAGCGGTAGAATGACGAGGGCTTTGCGCATCGCTTACTCCTTGCGTAACCGAAAACACGCGCGGCTGGTGCCTGCGCTTGTCCAATGGTAAGCCCCCCGCAACTGGCAAGCAAGCGCAAGGGGGCCGTTATGGCGGGCTATATCAAAGCCACCGGTATGGAAGAAGAGCGGAAAACAGCGGCGGATTGGTTCCGCAGCCTGCGGGACGAGATCGTCACCGCGTTCGAGGCGGCCGAGCATGGCGATCTTGCTGGCCCCACCGCCGATCTGCCACCTGCGCGTTTCGAAGTGACCCCGACGCCACGCCATGGCGAAAATGGCGAGGATCTGGGCGGCGGCATCATGAGCGTGATGCGCGGTGGCCGCGTCTTTGAAAAGGTCGGCGTGAACTTTTCTGCGGTCGAGGGGACGTTGGGCGAGGGCGCGATCCGCTCGATGGCGCAGCGCGGCGTGCCGGGGATCGAGGCCGATCCGCGTTTCTGGGCTGCTGGTATCTCGCTGGTGGCGCATATGCAGAACCCGCATGTGCCTGCGGTGCATATGAACACCCGCATGTTCTGGACACCCTCGGCGTGGTGGTTTGGCGGCGGTGCCGATCTGAACCCGCCGATCCCCTATGCCGAGGACACGGCGCATTTCCACGCGACGCAAGAATCCTTCATCGCGCCCCATGGCGAGGGGCTTTACCCGCAGCTGAAAGCCTGGGCCGATGAGTATTTCTTTATTCCGCACCGTGGCCGCGCGCGCGGGGTGGGCGGCACGTTCATGGATGATCGCAACACCGGCGATTGGGCTGCGGATTTCGCGCTGACCCGCGATATTGGCCGCGCGTTCCTGCCATCCTATCTGCCGCTGATCGAACGCCGCCGCAACACGCCCTGGACCGAGGCTGACCGCGACACCCAGCTGATCTATCGCGGCCTATATGCCGAATATAATCTGGTCTGGGATCGCGGCACGAAATTCGGTCTGGCGACAGGTCACAACGCCGATGCGGTGTTGATGAGCCTGCCGCCTTTGGCCAAATGGACCTAATCAGGCGTTTTTGATCGCCTCGAGCATGATCGTCACATTCTCGGGGTCGGCATCAGGGGTGATGCCGTGCCCGAGGTTAAAGATGTGGGGCCCGCCGCGCAGCGCACGCACGACGCGCTGCGTCTCGGTCACCAGCGCATCGCCGCCGGTGACCAGATGGCTGTTCAGCAGATTGCCCTGCACACAGCCTGCGGGCTGGACATGTTCGGCAGCCCATGCGGCGGTCACACCATCATCAATCGCGATACAATCGGCGCCAACGGCGGCATGGCTGCCCGCATAGCGGTTCCCCGCGCCGCGCGGAAAGGCGATGACGGGAAGACCCGGGAAACGGGCCTTCAGCGCGCTGGTAATTTCCTGCATCGGGCGCAGCGAATAGCGGGCGAAATCCTCGCCCTGCAGCGATCCGGCCCAGCTATCGAACAGCTTGATCACTTCGGCGCCAGCCTCGACCTGTTTCGACAGATATTCGATCGTGCCAGCGGTCAGCAGGTCGATGATGCCGTCGAATGTGGCGCGGTCCTCGGTCTTCAGCGCATGGGCGGGGCCTTGGTCCGGCGTGCCGCGACCGGCGATCATATAGGTCGCAACCGTCCAAGGCGCACCGGCAAAGCCGATCAGTGCCACGTCCTTTGGTAGCTCGCGCGCCAGAATGCGGACGGTTTCATAAATTGGCGACAGACGGTCATGGACGGCATCTGCGGGTTTCAGCGCCGAGAGCTCATCCGGGGTCGTCGTGGTCGACAGGCGCGGGCCTTCGCCCGGCGTAAACCACAGCTCGGCCCCAAGCGCTTGGGGCAGCAGCAGAATATCGGCAAACAGGATCGCCGCGTCAAAGCTGTATCGACGCAGGGGCTGCAACGTGACCTCGGCCGCCAGATCGGGCGTATAGCACAGCGACAGGAAATCACCCGCCTCGGCGCGCGTTGCGCGATATTCGGGCAGATAGCGGCCAGCTTGGCGCATCATCCAGGCGGGGGGCGTCGGCAGCGTTTCGCCCGCAAGGGCGCGCAGAATGGGCTTTTGCAGCGTCATGATCGTCCTCTTGTCAGTCTTGATGGCAAGTCGGGGCAATGGGGGTGAAAGTCAAGCCTGCACAGTTGAAAGCACCCGCGCCTCGGCATAGAAGGGGCCATGCTGAACGCCCTTCCCACACCCGCCCAACCTTTGCGCATTGGCACACGCGGCTCGCCGCTGGCCCTGGCGCAAGCCTATGAGACCCGCGACCGCTTGGCGCAGGCCTTTGCCCTGCCGCATGAGGCCTTTCAGATCGAAGTGATCAAGGTCACGGGCGATATGGTGCAGGACAAAGCGCTGCGCGAGATCGGCGGCAAGGGCCTGTTCACCCGCGAGATCGAGGATGCGCTGCTGGATGGCAGTATCGACATTGCTGTCCATTCGATGAAGGACATGCCCGTCGAGCAGCCCGCCGGCCTGCTGCTGGATTGCTATTTGCCGCGCGAAGATGTCCGTGATGCGTTCGTGTCGCTGCATGGCTGGACGCTGGCGGATGTGCCTGCGGGCAAGGTCATCGGCACCTCTAGCCTGCGCCGCCGCGCCCAAATTCTGGCGCGTCGCCCCGATCTGACCGTGGTCGAGTTTCGCGGTAACGTGCAGACCCGCCTGAAGAAATTGGACGAGGGCGTCGCAGATGCCACTTTCCTTGCCATGGCCGGCCTGAACCGCCTGCAGCGGGGTGACGTGCCGCTGAAGGCGCTGGAAGTCGAGCAGATGCTGCCCGCCGTCGCCCAAGGCGCCATCGGGATCGAACGGCGCGCCGATGATCGTATCATCGAGGGGATGCTGGCCGTTATTCACGATGGCCCGACGGGTGTGCGTCTGGCCGCAGAGCGCGCGTTTTTGGCGGGGCTTGACGGCTCGTGCCACACGCCTATCGCGGGGCTGGCCGAGATCATCGGCGACCAGATCCGCCTGCGCGGCGAGGTGCTGCGCCCCGACGGTTCCGAGGCGATTTGTGATGACATGCGCGGCGCCGCCGTTGATGCTGCCCAAATCGGTGCCGAAATGGCACGAAAACTACGTGGTTTGGCAGGCGAGGGCTTCTTTACGCTTGGTTAGCCTCTGGCATTGGCGCGCCCTCGCGGCTAGAGAGGGGCGGAAGTCAAGTCAGGCAGGTTCAAGATGACCGCAATTCGCCCGCAACCCGGCATTATGGATATCGCGCTTTACACCAGTGGCGCGTCCAGCATCGCCGGGAAAAGCCATGTGTTGAAGCTTTCCTCGAACGAGAATCCGGCCGGATTCTCGGATGCGGCGAAAGAGGCTTTCCTGCGGGCGGCGCATGACCTGCATCGCTATCCGGGCACAGATCACGCGCGCCTGCGCGGCGCCATTGGCGAAGTCCAAGGCCTTGATCCTGAACGTATTATCTGCGGCGTAGGCTCTGATGAAGTGCTGCAATTCGTCACCCAATCCTATGCGGGTGTGGGCGATGAAGTGATCTATACCGAACACGGTTTCTCGCTATATCCGCTGCTCGCTTTGGCGGTTGGCGCGGTGCCGGTGAAAGTCGCTGAAAAGCAGCGCCGCGTCGATGTGGATGCCATTTTGGCCGCTTGCACGGATCGCACGCGAATCGTCTTTTTGACCAACCCCGGCAACCCCACCGGCACCATGATCGGCGAGGCTGAAATCGCACGCCTGTCCGATGCTTTGCCGCGTCAGGTGCTGCTGGTTCTGGACAGCGCCTATTGTGAATTTGCCGATGGTTATGACGGCGGCGCAAGTCTGGTGACCACGCGCCCGAACATGATCATGACGCGCACCTTTTCCAAGATCCACGGCCTTGGCGGCCTTCGGATCGGCTGGGGCTATGCCGCGCGCGAGATCATCGACGTGCTGAACCGCGTGCGTCAGCCGTTCAATCTGTCGGAAGTGCAGCTTAGCGTCGCCGAAGCCGCGATGCGCGATACCGCATGGGTCGAGAAATGCCGCGCCGATAACGCAAAATGGCGCGCGTGGCTCAGCCATGCGCTGACCGAGCTTGGTGTTGCGGTGGACGAAAGCTCTGCGAACTTCATCCTCGCCCGTTTCGCCTCCGAGGCCGAGGCGGCGGGCTGCGATGCGCATCTGCGCGACAACGGTATCATCGTGCGCCGCGTGACCGGCTATGGTTTCCCCGAGGGGCTGCGCATTACCGTGGGTGACGAGGCGGCTTGCCGTCAGGTCGTCCATGCCGTCGCGCAATTCAAGGGCCTGCGCTGATGTCCGTGCTGTTCCCGCGCGTAGCGCTGATCGGGCTGGGGCTGATCGCCTCGTCCATCGCCCATGCGGCACGGCGGGCCGGTGTTGCGGGCGAGATTGTCGGCTATGATGTCTCAGGCGATGTCCGCGATACCGCGCGCGAGATTGCCCTGTGCGATCGCATTACCGACACGCCTGATGCGGCTGTGGTGGATGCCGATCTGGTTATTCTTTGCGTGCCGCCGGGCGCGATGGGATCGGTGGCGCGTCAGATTGGCGCGGCGCTGAAACCGGGTGCGATCCTCAGCGATGTGGGATCGACCAAGCGTTCTGTTATTGATGCGGTTATGCCCTATGTGCCTGGAAATGTGTCGTTTATTCCGGCGCACCCTTTGGCTGGGACCGAGCATTCTGGCCCGCGTGCCGGGTTTGCCTCGCTGTTTGATAACCGCTGGTGCATCATTGTCCCACAAGAGGACACCCCCGCCGATCGCCTGCAAATGTTGCAAGACTTCTGGCAGGCCTTGGGCGCGAATACCGAGGTGATGGACGCCGACCACCACGACCGCGTGCTGGCCGTGACCAGCCATACGCCGCACTTGATCGCCTATACGATGGTGGGCGTCGCCGATGATCTGGGCCGTGTGACCGATTCCGAGGTCATCAAATATTCCGCCGCCGGTTTTCGCGATTTTACGCGGATCGCGGCCTCTGACCCCACGATGTGGCGCGATGTGTTCCTGAACAACAAAGATGCGACGCTGGAAATTCTGGGGCGTTTCACCGAAGAGCTGTTCGCCCTGCAACGCGCGATCCGGCAGGGCGATGGCGATCATCTGCACGCCTATTTCACCCGCACCCGTGCCATTCGTCGCGGCATTATCGAGGCAGGTCAGGATACCGCCAAGCCGAACTTTGGCCGCGGCATCGAGGATGTATCGGAGAGCAAGGGTTGAAGCGGGCAGGGCGCCAGATCGCCCTTGGCTGCCTTGCCCTGGCGTTGCTAGGCGCGCCCCTGGCGGCGCAAACCATTCCGTTGCCCGAGGCGCGCCCCGAGGCTGCAGCTCCGCAAACGCCTGCTCCAGAAACCGCTGCCCCCAACACGCCTGCGCAATCGGCGCCTGTCACCGCTCGGCCTGATGGCTCGCTGTCGGTGCCGATCCCGCGCACAAGGCCGCAATCCGTGCCAGCCGTACCCCGCGCGGCGCAGGTCGCCCCGACGGTCCTGTCGGTTCTGCCCCCGGTGCCCCGCCCGCCGCAGCGCCCCGCCGGGCGGCGCGCCATTGCAGCAACACCCGCGCCTGCCGCACCTGCCGCCCCCCGTATCGCCAGCACCGGCGCAGGGCTTTGCGGTATCCCCGGCCTGCAAGGCGATGTGATTCAGGATATTTCCGGTCGCGGCGGCTGCGGCGTCACGAATGCGGTGCAGGTGCGATCGGTGCAGGGTGTTGCGCTTTCGACGCCGCTGGTCATTGATTGCCAAACCGCCGTGACCTTTAACCGCTGGGTCAGCGAGGTTGCGATCCCCAGCATCGGCAATACCGGCGGCGGCCTCGCCTTTATCCAGACGCCGGGCGGTTATTCCTGCCGCGCGGTGGTGGGCACCAATAGCAATCGCCTGTCTGAACATGGACGCGGCAAAGCGGTGGATGTCGTCGCCTTTCGCCTGCGCGATGGCACCACATTCAACGTGCTGAACGGCTGGCGCAGCGCGGCCTGGGGCAATGTGCTGCGCCAGATGCATCGCGCCGCCTGCGGCATGTTCGGCACGGTTCTGGGCCCCGAGGCGAACGCCGCCCACCGCGACCACCTGCATTTCGACACCGCCAGCCGCCGCAGTGCCTATTGCCGCTGAAAGGATTCTGATGACCAAACCCGCGTCTTCTCCCGGTATCTTTGAAATCGGCATCGCGCTGGCGACGGGCGGCCTGATGACGATCATGCTGCTGTCAAACAGCCTGATGGCCGCACATACCACGCCGCTGTTTTCATCGTTGACGGCGCATGGCGTGGGAGCGGTGGCGCTGGTTTTGGCGGTGCTGGCGCTGCGGCTGGCGATGCCGGGCAAGGCACAGCCGCCGCTGATTGGCCGCGCGCCGCTGTGGGCCTATCTGGGCGGGCTATCAGGTGCGCTGACGGTGGTGCTGACCTCTTATGCCGCGAATTCTTCGCTGGCGCTGACGGGCACGCTGGCGCTGGGTCTGGCGGGGCAGGTGATCCTGGCGCTGATCTTTGACCGTTTTGGCCTTTTGGGCATGGCGCGGCGCAAGCCGACGCGCAATGATCTGATCTCGTTGGCGCTGGTAATCGGCGGCACGCTGTTGATCATCTTTGGTCGCGCGCAGGCTGGAGGGCAGGGCTGATGGCGGTGATTGTTCTGATCGCTTTCGCGGGCGGAATGCTGGTCACGCTGTCGCGCCAGTTGAACGGGCGGCTGGCGCTGTCGACCTCGGCGGTGATCTCGTCGCTGTGGAACCACGCGGTCGGCTTTGTGATCCTGCTGGCCTATACGCTGGTGGTGCTGGGCGCAGGTGGTCTGTGGCCCGAGGGCGCATCCACCGCGCCGATGCTGGCCTGGATGGGCGGCATCTTTGGCGCCGTCTTTGTGGCGGCGGGTAGCTGGCTGATCCCGCGTCTGGGCGCGGCGCTGACATCGGTGCTGCTGATCGCGGGGCAGATGTTGTCATCGGTGGCGCTGGATCTGTTGCGCGGCGCATCCGGCAATGGCTGGATGCAGCTCGGCGGGGTGCTGATGATCCTTGCCGGTGTCTGGATCAGCCGCAACAAGACGTAAAAAAGGGGCCGCGCGGCCCCTTTTCTTTTAGTATTTGGATGCGGCTTTCACCTTGGCGTTGATGTAATCCATCAGCGCCATCATCACGCCCGAGACGATGAACACCAGGTGGATGATCACCAGCCACATCAGCTCGGTGCCGTCGAACAACTCGCCCACCGGCTTGCCGATTTCCATGAACCGCTTCAGCAGGTGGATCGCCGAAATCGCCACGATCGAGGCGATCAGCTTCATCTTGAGGCCCGCGAAGTCCACAGTGCCCATCCATTCGGGACGCTCGGCATTTTCGTCGATATCGAGTTTCGAGACGAAATTCTCGTAGCCCGAAAAGATCACGATCCCCAAAAGGTTCGCAGCCAGCGTCAGGTCGATCAGTGACAGGACGGCGAGGATGCCCTTGTCCATCTCCATCGTGAACATCTGCGGCACGTAATACATGAGCTCGCGGAAAAAGATCACAACGACCATCAACAGCGCCAGCACAAGGCCCAGATACATAGGGGCCATCAGCCAGCGCGACGCAAACAAGGTGCGCTCGAAGCCGACTTCGAGACCGTTCTTTTTCGACATTCTTTTCTCCGGGAGGGGTGTTTCGCGATCAGATAAAATCGACGCGATCCGCGATCAATAGGGCGTGACACAAAATCGCATGGGCAAAGCGCGGGCAAAGAAAAAGCCCGCCGAAACCGGCGGGCTTAAAAGAAGAAATCCGGTTGGGATTAGTTCTTTGCGTAGAATTCGACGATCAGGTTCGGTTCCATGATCACCGGATAGGGAACGTCAGCCAGCGAAGGCGTGCGCACATAGGTCGCGGTCAGCTTGCTGTTGTCGACTTCGATGTAGTCGGGAACGTTACGCTCGGCCAGGTTGATGGCTTCCAGCACGACGGCCAGTTGCTTGGACTTGGCGCGGATCTCGATGACGTCGCCTTCTTTGACGCGATACGAGGGGATGTTCACCGAAACGCCGTTCACGGTGACGTGGCCGTGGTTCACGAATTGGCGTGCAGCAAAGACGGTCGCAACCCACTTGGCGCGGTAGACGACGGCGTCCAGGCGGCGCTCGAGCAGGCCTACCAGGTTCTCACCGGTGTCGCCCTTGGTACGCTCGGCATCCGAATAGATGCGGCGGAATTGCTTTTCGGTCAGGTCGCCGTAGTAACCCTTCAGCTTTTGCTTTGCGCGCAGCTGGGTACCAAAGTCGGACAGTTTGCCCTTGCGGCGCTGACCGTGCTGACCGGGACCGTATTCGCGGCGGTTCAGCGGCGATTTGGGACGGCCCCAGATGTTTTCGCCCATACGGCGGTCAATTTTGTGCTTGGCAGAAGTACGTTTAGTCACCTCTGATCTCCTTCAAAGTGGGTGCCCCGGATGGGGCGTGAAGGGCGTTGTCCTTTGGAATGATATCCCGACAGGCTGCCCCTTGCGGGGGCCACCAACACCAACAGAGGCGGCTTTATGAGGGGCAGGGCGGGAAGTCAAGTCCGCGTGGCGGTGATGAAGACCTTGTCCACGGTGAACGTGCCGTCATCCTCGATCCGCAGGGCATCGCGCACCGGCTGGCTTGCGCCCGATTGCAATTCCAGCAGCGCCGCGACCATCGGGATGGGCGTGCCCGAGCGTTTCACCCAAGGCTGGAATTCCAGCCTGAGCGGGTGATGGCTGAGGGTCTGGACCTGAAAACCCGCAACGGCAAGTGCGCTGACCCATTCGGCGGCGGTATAATTGCGCACATGCGAGCGGTCGCGGAGCAGTTCAATCGCCTGCAGATGGGTGTCGACCACGGCGGAACGCGGCGCTGCCGTATCCATAAAGACAGCCGTCGCGCCGGGTTTCAGCACGCGGTGCGCCTCGCGCAGACCGGCGGCCAGATCGTGCCAGTGATGCGCCGAATAGCGGCTGGCCAGAAAATCGGCATGTTCATCGGGCAGGGACATCATCTCGGCAGGCGCACAGAGGGTCGTCAGGTTCGTGATGCCGCGCGCCCGCGCGGTGGCGCCGACGGCCAGCAGCATGTCCTGCGACAGATCAACGGCCAGCACATGATCAGCAAGGCCCGCCATCCGGTAAGCCACATGGCCGCCGCCTGCGCCCAGATCAATCGCCAGATGCGGGCGTTTACCGGCCATAATCTCGGCCAAAGCCTCGATATCCTCGCCCGCCGCATGGGTCGGGCTGTCGATATAGGCCTGCGCGCGGGGGCCGAATTGCTTGTCGACCTTATCGTAATGGCTGTCTGCGGGCATGTTTGCCTCCCGAAATGGAAAAGGCCCGCCATCTCTGGCGGGCCTTCAGATTATACCCTTGGCGATCAGTCCGCCAGTTCAGGTGTATCGCTGGTGGCTTGGCGCTGTTTCGCCGCCTCGAATTGCAAGTCCAGCTTGCCATCCTTGACGCCGACGCGCACCAGACCGCCTTTTTGCAAGCTGCCAAACAGCAGCTCCTCGGCCAGCGGCTTTTTGATATGCTCTTGGATCACGCGCGCCAGTGGGCGGGCGCCCATCTTTTCGTCGTAACCCTCGTCCCCCAACCAAGCGGCGGCCGCGGGCGACAGTTCGAAATGCACGTTGCGATCCAGCAGCTGCGCCTCGAGTTGCAGGACGAATTTCTCGACCACCTTGCTGATCGTCTCCTTGGCCAGTGGGGCAAAGGCGATGACCGCATCCAGACGGTTGCGGAATTCGGGCGTGAACGTCCGCTCGATCGCGGCGGTGTCCTCGCCCTCGCGGCGGTCGCGGCCAAAGCCAAGCGCCTCGCGCGCCTGATCGGCAGCCCCCGCATTCGAGGTCATGATCAGGATCACATTGCGAAAATCGACCTGACGCCCGTTGTGATCGGTCAGCTTGCCGTGGTCCATCACCTGCAACAGGATGTTGAACACATCGGGGTGGGCCTTTTCGATCTCGTCCAGCAGCAGCACCGAATGGGGGTGCTGGTCGATGCCATCGGTCAAAAGCCCGCCTTGGTCAAAGCCGACATAGCCCGGAGGCGCGCCGATCAGACGCGAAACCGCGTGCTTTTCCATGTATTCCGACATGTCAAAGCGCAGCATTTCAACGCCCAGCGTATCGGCTAGCTGCTTGGCAACCTCGGTTTTACCGACGCCGGTGGGCCCTGCGAACAGATAGTTGCCGATCGGCTTTTCAGGCTCGCGCAGGCCAGCCCGCGCCAGTTTGATCGCCGAGGCCAGCGCCTCGATCGCTTTGTCCTGACCAAAGACCACGCGTTTCAGCGACGGCTCGAGGTCTTTCAGCGTAGCGGCATCGTCCTTGGACACTTGCTTGGGCGGGATGCGGGCGATTTTGGCGACCACAGCCTCGACTTCCTTCACCGAGATCGTCTTGCGACGGCGGCTTTCGGGCACCAGATGCTGGGCGGCACCGGCCTCGTCGATGATATCAATCGCGCTATCGGGCAGTTTGCGGTCATGGATATAGCGCGCTGCCAGCTCGACCGAGGCCCGGATCGCATCATTGGTGTATTTCACACCGTGATGCTCCTCGAAATTCGGCTTGAGGCCGCGCAGGATTTTCACCGCATCGTCGATGCTGGGCTCGTTCACGTCGATCTTTTGGAAACGGCGGGCGAGGGCGCGGTCTTTCTCGAAATGCTGGCGGAACTCTTTATAGGTGGTCGAGCCCATGCAGCGCAGCTTGCCACCGGCCAAAGCCGGTTTCAGCAGGTTCGAGGCATCCATCGCCCCGCCCGAGGTCGCGCCCGCACCAATCACGGTGTGGATCTCGTCGATGAACAGCACGGCATCGGGGTGGTCTTCCAGCTCTTTGACGACAGCCTTCAGACGTTCCTCGAAATCACCGCGATAGCGGGTGCCGGCCAGCAGCGCGCCCATATCCAGCGAATAGATCGTGGTCGCGGCCAGCACTTCGGGCACGTCGCCCTGAACGATTTTCCACGCCAGCCCTTCGGCGATGGCGGTCTTGCCCACGCCCGGATCACCCACCAACAGCGGGTTGTTCTTGCGCCGGCGGCACAGGACCTGAATGGCCCGCTCGACCTCGAGGTCGCGGCCGATCAGCGGGTCGACGTCACCCTTACGCGCCTTGCTGTTCAGATCGACGCAATATTTCGCCAAGGCCTTTTCCTTCTCGTCACCCGTGGGGGCCGAGCGGTCTTCGCCGTTCGTCGCCCCGTTGACAGTGCGGTTTTCGGCAAAATCTGGATCTTTGGCGACGCCATGGGCGATGAAGTTCACCGCATCATAGCGGGTCATGTCCTGCTCTTGCAGGAAGTAGACGGCATGGCTTTCACGCTCGGCAAACAATGCGACGATGACATTGGCGCCGGTCACCTCGACACGGCCCGCGCTTTGGACATGGATGGCGGCGCGTTGGATCACACGCTGGAAGGCGGCGGTCGGCACGGCTTCCGAGCCTTCAACCGTTGTCACCAGCGTGGTCAGGTCATCGTCAACAAAGTCTTCCAGCGATTTGCGCAGGTCGGTCATATCGACGGCGCAGGCGCGCAAAACATGGGCCGCGTCAGGTTCGTCAAGCAAGGCGAGCAGCAGATGCTCGAGCGTTGCAAGCTCATGGTGGTGTGCATTGGCAATCGACAATGCGCTGTGAATGGACTGTTCGAGCGAATTGGTAAATGACGGCACGGTCGGGTGCTCCTTTCGTCCGGGGGCGGGCAGAGGCCTTTGGCTTTTGGTCCGCTGCGCCACCATGGCCTATAGGATATAAAGATCGGCTTTCCTTGCGTATCTTCAAGAAGAAAATTGTCACATTCCGATCACTAAATAAGACGGAGCAGAAATGAAGGCGTAAACGGCCCTTTCGGGCCGCGGGTTTTCGCCTAGAAATCGTCCTTCATGGCCCGCAAGCGGGTAAAGACGCGCAGCGGATCGGCATCGGGCATGTCGATGGCCCGCGCGATCTGCGCCTCATGCGCCCGCAAGAACGGGTTTGTTGCCAGCTCTTTTTCCAGTCGGGCCGGAACGGTAAAGCTGCCTTCGGCGCGGCAGGCCGCGATTTTGGTGGCACGCGCACGCAAGGATGGGTCGTCCGGCAGGATCGACAGGGCAAAGCGCATATTGCTTTCGGTATATTCATGGCCCGAATGGATCAGCGTCTCGGGCGGCAGGGCGGCAAGCTGGGTCAGGCTGTGATACATCTGTGCGGCGGTGCCCTCGAACAGGCGACCGCAGCCCATCACCATCAGGCTGTCGCCGGTAAAGGCCGCTGTCAGTTCAGGCAGGTGAAAGGCGATATGGCCGATGGTATGGCCGGGCACTTCGATCACCTCGACCGGCGTGCCCAGCAACGAGAACACATCACCGCCCTTTAGCGCATGATCCAGCGGCGGCAGGCGGTGGCGGTCAGCGGCCGCGCCGTAAACCTGGGCCTTGTGGTTTTGCAGCAGGGCGGGGACGGCGGCGATATGGTCGTCGTGGTGGTGGGTCAGCAAGATGGCGTCCAGCTTCCAGCCGCGGGCGCGCAGCACGGTCTCGATCGGGTCTGCCTCGGGGGCGTCGATCAAGGCGGTGCGGTTTGTGGTGCTGTCGTGGATCAGAAAGGCATAATTGTCGCGCAGGCAGGGGATCGTGACGATCCGAAATCCTTTGTCATCGGTTCCTGTCGAGGCGGACATGGCAGTCTCCCAAAATTCTAGGGCCCCCCGGAATGTCGGGGATGTCGTTCGGATGAACATGTGGATACGGGGTTGCATTGACAGCCCCTTTGGGAATCATGGGATTACTTCGCCCCTAAGGCAAGGTGCCGGGGCGGATTTGGCGGGGTGAAATGTATCTCGACGTGCAGGATCTGAAGAATTTCTACTATCGCAGCGCCCTTGGGCGGGCGGTGCAGCAGGTCTTGCGCGGACGCTTGCGGCAGATGTGGCCCGAGACAAAGGGTATGACGATTGCAGGATTCGGCTTTGCACTGCCGTTGCTGCGTCCGTTTCTGCCCGAGGCCCGCCGCGTCATCGGGCTGATGCCGGGGCCGCAGGGGGTGATGGCCTGGCCGCCCGGCCTGCCCAATATCACCACATTGGTCGAAGAGGCGCTTTGGCCATTGGAAACGGGGTCGGTGGACCGGCTGGTCATGCTGCACGGCCTTGAGATGTCCGATGACCCCGGCGCGCTGCTGCAAGAGGCGCGGCGCGTCCTTGGGCCCGGCGGACGGGCGGTGTTCATCGTGCCCAACCGCGCCGGGATATGGTCGCGCACCGACCGCACGCCCTTTGGCTATGGCAAGCCCTATACGATCGGCCAGCTAGAAGGGGCGCTGCGACTGCATGACTTTGCGCCCGAGCGCGCGGCAACGGTGCTGTATCAGCCGCCATCCGTGCGGCGCACATGGCGGCGGTTGGGGCCGATGCTGGAAAGTGTCGGAACGCATCTGCCTGCGATATATGCAGGTGGCGTTTTAATGGTCGAAGCGGTCAAAGTCCCCGCGCCGCGCACCCCCGCACGCCCGCGCAGCGTGCTGGAAAAGCGCAGCTTGCGAATCCTCGGGCCCGCAACTTCGCCCGCAGCGATGCGTTACCGCTGACATTTTCCCGAAATCACGGCCCCATCATGTCACCCATGCAACAGGGTGCCAATTCGTGCAGCAAAGGCACGAAACAAATGCGATTCAATCGCGAAAAGCAGCCTCTAGCCGGTTGCGAGGCCCACCCTCGTCTGCTACACGCGCCATGGATTAATGACTGCCTTGTGATGAGGTAGTTGGGGTAGGCAGCCCGCCAGCATCGGCATTACGATGTGATCGGCGGGCCCAGACATCGGAAGGGTGGACGTGTCCGAACCAGCTTCGATTTCAACAGGCATCGCCAGTCGTTATGCAACGGCTGTCTTTGACCTTATGGTGGAAGAAGGGGCTCTGCCCGCGCTCGAGGGTGATATCGACAGCCTCGACGCTGCCCTGACCGCCAGTGCAGATCTGCGTGCGGTAATTGCATCGCCCGTTTTGACCCGCGACGAGCAGGCAAGGGCCATTACGGCTGTTGCTGATGCGCTGGGCCTGTCGGTTGTGTTGAAAAACACGCTGGCATTGATGGCCGCCAAGCGTCGTCTTTTCGTTCTGCCCCAATTGGTGGCAGAGCTGCGTGCCCGCGTCATGGCCGCAAAGGGTGAAGTCTTCGCAGAGGTCGTATCGGCCAAGGCGCTGACCGCAACCCAAGCCACCAAACTTGCCGAGGTTCTTTCGGCGAAAGTTGGCAAGACTGTTAAACTGAATGCGACCGTTGATCCTGCGTTGATCGGCGGTCTTGTTGTAAAAATTGGCTCGAAAATGATCGACACGTCGGTCGCTTCGAAGCTGCAGGCACTCCAGAACACCATGAAAGAGGTCGGATGATGGCGATCCAAGCCGCTGAGATTTCCAAGATCCTGAAGGACCAGATCAAGAACTTTGGCCAAAGCGCCGAAGTTGCTGAAGTGGGTCGCGTCCTGTCGGTTGGCGATGGTATCGCCCGCGTTTATGGCCTCGACAACATCCAGGCTGGCGAGATGGTCGAATTCCCCGGTGGTATCCGCGGGATGGCCCTGAACCTTGAAAAAGACAACGTTGGTGTTGTTATTTTCGGTTCGGACCGTGACATCAAAGAAGGCGACACCGTCAAGCGTACGCAGTCCATCGTGGACGTGCCCGCAGGCGATGGCCTGCTGGGCCGCGTTGTCGACGCACTGGGTAACCCGCTGGATGGCAAGGGCCCGATCGTATTCACCGAGCGCCGCGTGGCCGACGTGAAAGCCCCCGGCATCATCCCGCGTAAATCGGTGCATGAGCCGATGGCAACCGGCCTGAAGTCGGTTGATGCGATGATCCCCGTCGGTCGTGGCCAGCGCGAGCTGATCATTGGCGACCGTCAGACCGGTAAGACCGCAATCGCGCTCGACACCATTCTGAACCAAAAGTCGTATAACGAAGCAGCTGGCTCGGACGAGTCGAAAAAGCTGTATTGCGTCTATGTCGCGATCGGCCAAAAGCGCTCGACCGTGGCCCAGCTGGTGAAAAAGCTGGAAGAAAGCGGCGCGATGGCCTATTCGATCGTCGTCGCTGCGACCGCTTCGGACCCCGCGCCGATGCAATATCTGGCCCCCTATTCGGCAACCGCAATGGCCGAGTTCTTCCGCGACAACGGCCGTCACGCGCTGATCATCTATGATGACCTGTCGAAACAAGCCGTCGCCTACCGCCAGATGTCGCTGCTGCTGCGCCGTCCGCCGGGCCGCGAAGCCTATCCGGGCGACGTGTTCTATCTTCACTCCCGCCTTCTCGAGCGTTCGTCCAAGCTGAACGACGATTTCGGTGCTGGCTCGCTGACCGCGCTGCCGATCATCGAAACCCAGGCTGGTGACCTTGCGGCCTATGTTCCGACCAACGTGATCTCGATCACCGACGGTCAGATCTTCCTGGAAACCGATCTGTTCTATCAGGGCGTCCGCCCGGCTGTGAACACTGGTCTGTCGGTGTCGCGTGTGGGTTCGTCCGCACAGACCAACGCCATGAAGTCGGTGGCTGGCCCGATCAAACTGGAACTGGCGCAATACCGCGAAATGGCGGCGTTCTCGCAGTTCGGTTCGGATCTGGATGCGGCAACGCAACAGCTGCTGAACCGCGGTGCCCGTCTGACCGAGGTGATGAAGCAGCCGCAATACGCGCCGCTGACCAGCGCCGAGATGGTTGTGGTGATCTATGCCGCGATCAAAGGCTATCTGGACAAGATCGCTGTGCGTGACGTGGTGCGCTTTGAAGCAGCCCTGCTGACCTACCTGCGCACCCAGCGCAAGGATCTGCTGGACTTCATCGCGACGGAAGACCCCAAAATCAAGGGCGACGCCGAGGCCAAGATCAAAACGGCTCTGGACGATTTCGCACGCGATTTCGCCTGATCCGGCCATAAAAGGGAGAGGTTGGCATGCCCAGTCTTAAACACCTGAAAAACCGGATCGCGTCGGTCAAATCGACCCGCAAGATCACCAAGGCCATGCAGATGGTTGCCGCGGCGAAACTTCGCCGCGCGCAGGAATCGGCCGAAGCCGCGCGCCCCTATGCCGACCGTTTCAACGCGGTTCTGGCGGGGCTGACGGCAGCGGCTGCGAATTCGCCTTCGGCGCCGGCCTTGCTGGCTGGCACCGGTGCGGATCGCGTGCATCTGCTGGTGGTTCTGTCGTCTGAACGCGGCCTGTGTGGCGGTTTTAACGCCAACATCGCCCGCCTTGCGCGTCAGCATGCGAACAAGCTGCTGGCCGAGGGCAAAACGGTCAAGATTCTGACCGTTGGCAAAAAAGGCCGCGAAGCGCTGAAGCGTGACTTTGCCCATCTGTTCGTCGGTCACGTTGACCTGACGGGCGTCAAGTTGGGTTACGCTGTTGCACAGGATGTTGCCGCACAGATCCTGGCGTCGTTCGACGCTGGCGATTTTGATGTCGCAACGCTGTTCTACTCGCGCTTTCAGTCGGTGATCAGCCAGACGCCGACGGCACTGCAGGTCATTCCGGCCCAGGTCACCACCACCGCCGAGGTCTCGGGTCTTTATGACTACGAACCGGGCGAGGATGCGGTCCTGGCCGAGCTGCTGCCGCGCGGTGTCACGACGCAGGTCTTTGCGGCGCTTCTGGAAAACGCTGCCTCGGAACAGGGCGCGCGGATGACGGCCATGGATAACGCCACGCGTAACGCAGGCGACATGGTCAACAAGCTGACGGTTGAAATGAACCGCACCCGTCAGGCCGCGATCACCACCGAGCTTATCGAAATCATTGCGGGCGCTGAAGCGCTCTAACGAACCGGAGTAACGACATGGCAAACAAGGGCAAGATCACGCAGGTGATTGGCGCCGTCGTCGACGTGCAGTTCGAGGATCAACTCCCGGCGATTCTGAACGCGCTGACGACCGAAAACAACGGCAAGAAACTGGTTCTGGAAGTTGCACAGCACCTGGGTGAGGGCACCGTCCGCACCATCGCAATGGACGCGACCGAAGGTCTGGTCCGTGGCGGTCCGGTTGAAGACACGGGCGCACCGATTTCGGTTCCCGTGGGCGATGCCACGCTGGGCCGTATCCTGAACGTCATCGGCGAGCCGGTTGACGAAAAGGGCCCGGTTATCTCGACCGAAACCCGTCCGATCCACAACACCGCACCGGCGTTCGACGAACAGTCGACCTCGTCGGAAATCCTCGTCACCGGCATCAAGGTCATCGACCTGCTGGCCCCTTACTCCAAAGGCGGTAAGATCGGTCTGTTCGGCGGCGCGGGCGTGGGCAAGACGGTTCTGATCATGGAACTGATCAACAACATCGCCAAAGTGCACTCGGGCTACTCGGTTTTCGCCGGTGTGGGCGAGCGGACCCGCGAAGGTAACGACCTGTATCACGAGATGATCGAATCGGGCGTTATCAAGCCGGACAACCTGACCGAGTCGAAAGTGGCGCTGGTTTACGGTCAAATGAACGAGCCGCCCGGTGCGCGTTCGCGCGTGGCCCTGACCGGTCTGACCATTGCAGAACAATTCCGCGACACCTCGGGTTCGGACGTTCTGTTCTTTGTCGACAACATCTTCCGCTTTACCCAAGCAGGTTCGGAAGTGTCGGCACTGCTGGGCCGTATTCCTTCGGCCGTGGGTTACCAGCCGACGCTGGCGACCGACATGGGCGCCCTGCAAGAGCGTATCACCTCGACCAAAAAGGGTTCGATCACTTCGGTTCAGGCCATCTACGTGCCCGCCGATGACTTGACCGACCCGGCACCGGCCGCGACCTTTGCGCACTTGGATGCAACCACCACGCTGTCGCGTGCGATCTCGGAAATGGGTATCTACCCGGCCGTTGACCCGCTCGATTCGACCTCGCGTCTGATGGACCCGGCGATCGTTGGCGAAGAGCATTACGCTGTTGCCCGTTCGGTTCAGATCATCTTGCAAAAGTACAAGTCGCTGCAGGACATCATCGCGATCCTGGGCATGGATGAGCTGTCGGAAGACGACAAGCTGACCGTGACCCGCGCGCGTAAGATCCAGCGCTTCCTGTCGCAACCGTTCGACGTGGCAAAGGTCTTTACCGGCGCTGACGGTAAGCAAGTGCCGCTGGACGAAACCATTGCCTCGTTCAAGGCCGTGGTTGCTGGTGAATACGATCACCTTCCCGAAGCTGCCTTCTACATGGTTGGCGGCATCAAGGAAGTGATCGCCAAGGCCGAGCGTCTCGCTGCGGCTGCTGCCTAAGGAGCGGTTGAATGGCTGACATCCAATTCGACCTCGTTAGCCCGGAGCGGAGGCTTGCCTCTGTTTCCGCGCGCGAGGTGCAGATCCCGGGCGCTGATGGCGACCTGACGGCGATGGCGGACCATGCGACCACCATCACCACGCTGCGTCCCGGCATCTTGCGCGTTGTCCATGCGGGCGGCACCGATGACTATCTGGTCACCGGCGGCTTTGCTGACATCAGTGCGACAACGGTGACGGTTCTGGCCGAGGTTGCGCTGCCTGCAGCAGAAGTGACGGCGGCCAAGGTCGAAGAACTGGCCGCTCAGTTGCGCGCCAATGCAGACGTCGATGTTGCAGCCAAACAGGTTGCAGATCTGGACGTTGCTGCGCGTAGCCTCGGGCTTTGATGGTCTTTGACCACGCTGGCTAAGACTTTATAAGGGGCCCCGAAATGGGCCCCTTATGCCGTTTAAACGATGGAAAGACAGACGATGCAGCGATTCCTCAGTGGGTATATCGGTGTTGACCACGGGCAGATTGTACTGTTCTCGGACTATGAGAATGGCGGCCCGATGTGGACAGGCGAGGGTGACCGCGAGGTGCGCACAAAGGTGCGTTTCAACGATACGTTTGCCGCGACGCCTGCGGTGACGGTTGGTTTGCAGATGTGGGATATTTCAAACGCGCATGTGGCACGCGTCGATCTGACGACTGCTGACATCACGCCCAAAGGCTTTACGCTGATCTTCCGCACCTGGGGCGATACGAAAATCGCACGGGTCAGGGTCGGGTGGCAGGCCATCGGCATGGTCGAGGCCGACGCCTGGGACGTCTGACCCTTTGCAAAAAGCCCCGCAGTGTCCTGCGGGGCTTTTGTTTTAGCCGGCCGAATAAAGGCCTTCGTAGATTGGGGTCAGGGTCTCTGTCTCGAACAAAGACGAGACCGAAGTACCGCTCCAGGTATTGATGATCGCCTGCGCGAACAGGGGCGCGGTCGGCACGATGCGAATGCGCGAGGCGGCACGGACAGCGGCGCTCGGCTCGATCGAATCGGTGATCACCAGCGATTTCATGACCGAATTCTCGATCCGCTCGATGGCAGGGCCGGATAGGACGCCGTGGGTGATATAGCTGTGGACCTCGGCGGCGCCTGCATCGATCAGCACTTCAGCGGCTTTGCACAGGGTGCCTGCGGTGTCGCAAATATCGTCGACGATGATACAGGTCTTGCCGGTCACGTCACCGATCACGGTCATCTCGGCAATCTCACCGGGCTTTTCGCGGCGCTTGTCGACGATGGCGAGCGGCGCGTTGATGCGCTTTGCCAGCTCGCGCGCACGGCCCACACCGCCCACGTCGGGCGAGACGACCATCAGATCTTCGATCCGGTCGGCGAAGTGATGTTTGATATCCAGCGAGAAGATCGGCGAGGCATAGAGGTTATCCACCGGCATGTCGAAAAAGCCCTGAATCTGCGCCGCGTGCAGGTCCAGCGTCAAGACGCGGTCAACACCAGCGGTGGCGATCAGGTTCGCGACCAGCTTGGCCGAAATCGGCGTGCGGGCGCGGGTGCGGCGATCTTGGCGGGCATAGCCGAAATAGGGGATCACGGCGGTGATGCGACCCGCGGACGAGCGGCGCAGCGCATCCGTGATGATCAGCAATTCCATCAGGTTGTCGTTCGAGGGGTTCGATGTCGACTGGACGATGAACATATCCTCGCCGCGGACATTCTCGTAAACCTCGACATAGACCTCTTGGTCGTTGAACCGCTCGACGCGGGCGTCGACCAGATCGACATTCATGCCCCGGTGCATCGACATGCGGCGGGCAATCGCGCGCGACAGGGTGCGGTTCGCATTCCCCGAAATCAACTTGGGTTCGGTCATCAGCGGCATCGGATTTTCCTTTGGCAGAAGGGGCGGAACTCTCCGCCGACGATGAGGCCGCTTCTGGCCCCGCAGCGGGAAATCTGCAACGGCTTTGTGACGGATGTTTGCGAAAACATAGCCGTCCTGAAGCCGTTGCAACAGTCAGTGGTTAAAGCAGTGCGAGGAAAGCGTCGATTTCGGCCTCGGGCAGGGCCCAGTCGCAGACAAAGCGCGCCAGCAGTAGCTCGTCTTCCGGCCCCTCGCCCAAGGCGCCGTTCCACAGGGAATACATGGCGCCCGCACCTTGCAGCTTGCGGTGCAGGCTGCGGGGCAGGTCGGCGAACAGGATGTTGCCCTCGGCGGGGTAGTTCAGGCTGTGACCTGCTGCGGCAAAACCTGCCGCCAGGCGCGCGGCCTTGCTATTTGCGGCGCGGGCCAGATCCAGCCACAGATCACCCTGCAGATAGGCGTCAAACTGCGCCGACAGATAGCGGTGTTTGGAAAACAGCTGCGCGCCGCGCTTGCGGCGGTATTCGAATTCCAGTGCGTGTTTGGGGTCGAAAATCACGACTGCCTCGACGCCCATCAGACCGTTCTTGGTGCCACCAAAGGTCACCGCGTCAATGCCGGCTTTCCACGTCATCTCGGCCGCCGAGCAACCCAGCGCGACCAGCGCATTGGCAAAACGCGCGCCGTCCATATGGACGGGCAGGCCAGCGGCATGGGCCACATCGGTCACGGCGCGGATCTCGTCCAGCGTATAGAGCGTGCCTTTTTCGGTCAGCTGCGTGATCTGCACGGCGCCTGGCTGCGCCCCGTGGATGCCGCGGCTGCCCGCACCTGCGATCGCCTTTGCCAGCGCGGCGGGGACGATTTTCGCATTCACATTCTCGACCAGCGTCAGGGTCGCGCCGCCCATGAAGGCGACGGGGGCGTTGCACTCATCTTCCTGAATATGCGCCATTTCGGTGCAAAAAACGGTCTGCCACGGCTGCACCAGCGTCGCCAGCGCCAGCGAATTGGCGGCGGTGCCGGTTGCGACGAAATAGACCGCAGCTTCGGGCGCCTCGAACAGGGCGCGGATGCGGGCGGTCACATCGCGGGTCAGGGCGTCGGCGCCATAGCCTGCCACATAGCCCTGGTTCGCGGCCTCGAGCGCGCGAAAAACCGAAGGGTGGACAGGCCCGGCATTATCCGATGCGAAAAACATTCAAAGCGGCTCCTCGATAATAAGATCTTCCCAGTCGTCGTCATCGACGTCGAGCTCGGAAACAGTCATGCCAGCGGCCGATACACCTGCTTTATGGACGGCGGAAGGGTCGCCACTGATCAGGTGATGCCACGGATAGAGGGGGCGCCCCTCGTGCATCAGGCGATAGGCGCAGGTTTGTGGCAACCAATACAGGTTCTTACGCAAAGTCTTGGGCGTCAGCACGATGCATTCGGGCACGTAATCGTGACGGGTGGCATAGCGCGAGCATTGGCAGGTTGCACCGTCCAACAGGCGACAGGCGACGCGGGTCAGAAACACCTCGCCGCTGTCCTCGTCCTCGATCTTGTTCAGGCAGCATTTGCCGCAGCCATCGCAGACGGCTTCCCATTCGGCGGGGGTCAGTTGCTCCAGCCGATACTTCTCCCAGAACTGCGGGCGAAGAGTGGGGTCAGACATCGGCCAAGATCCGGCGCGCCTCGATCACATCGGCGTGCATCTGGGTGATCAGCGCGTCGATACTGTCGAATTTGAGTTCAGGCCGCAGATAATCCACCAGCCCGACCGAGATCCGCGCGCCATAAAGGTCGCCGCGAAAATCCAGCAGATAGGTCTCGCAATTGGGTTTGTTCACGCCAAAGGTCGGACGGCTACCGATGGATGTCGCGCCCAAGTACTGTCCGGCATAGGGGCCATCGCGCACGATGACAGTGGTCGCATAGACGCCAAAGCGCGGCATATGCAGGCCGTTGATGCCGATATTGGCAGTCGGGAAGCCCAGCTCGCGCCCGCGTTGATCGCCGTGTTCGACGATGCCTTCGATGCGGTGAACATGGCCCAGCATCGCGGCGGCGTCGCGGGGGCGACCCTCGGCCAAGGCGGTGCGGATGGCGGTCGAGGACACTTCCTTGCCGGTCAGCGCAATCAGCGGCGCGACGGTCACGCCAAAGCCCAAATGCTCGCCCATCTCGGCCAGCATGGCGGCATTGCCGCTGCGGCCTTTGCCAAAATGGAAATCCTGACCGACGACGACATGTTTCACGCCAAGACGCTCGTGCAGGATCTTTTGGATGAAATCTTCGGCGCTCAGTTCCGCCAGCGCGCTGTTGAATGGCAGCTCGTACAGGCGCTGCACGCCGCTTTCGCGCAGCTGTTCGGCGCGCGTTGCGGCATCCATCAGTCGAAAGGTCGGTCCATCGGGAATGAAGAACTGGCGGGGATGTGGCTCGAACGTCAGAACGCCCAAGGGGGCGTTCATCTGTTGGGCGATCTGCCTTGCGTGGTCGATGACGGCGGCGTGGCCAGCATGGACGCCATCGAAATTACCGATGGCGATGACGGCGCAGCGTTGCGCGGGCGCGATGAATTGCGAGTCTCGGATGATGTCCATGCGGTTTGCCTAGCGCCGCCACGCGGCAAGCGCAAGCGTGACAGTTTCCCGCGCTTAACGCAGGAAACCGATCGTGTAATCAGGCGAAAGGCCGGTGCTTGTCAGATAGGCATCCAGCGCGGCGGGTTCGGGCTGATAGGTGGTTTTCGTCTCGGCCGCGGCCAGACCGCCACTGATATAAAGGCAATCGTAATCCTCGGACAGGGCGCCTTGGACATCGGTGATGATGCCGTCGCCGATGCAGATGATGCGGCTGTGATCGACCTTGCGCCCCAGCTTGTCCAGACGGCGGCGCGCCAGATCATAGATCGGCGCATGCGGCTTGCCGAAATACAGGCTCTCGCCGCCCATCTCGGTATAGATCTGCGCCAGCTTGCCCGCACACCATTCGCGCGAATGGCCGCGATCCACGACGATATCGGGGTTCGCACACAGCAGCTTTAGCCCGCGCGCGATGGCGCGTTCAAATTCCGGCCGGTATAGGTCGGGATCAGCCATCGGATCGGCGGGACCCGCGCAGACGATGCCCTCGGCCTGATCCAGATCCACCTCGGTCACGTCGATGGGTGTGTCCAAGACCTTTGGCGGCTCAAGAAAGATGCGCTCATGCGGCTGGCCGACGAACCAGACCTTTTGGCCGACAACGCCGGTGAACAGCGCGGTGCGCGCCGCATCGCCCGACGTCGCAATCGCATCCCAGCTATCGGGCGCGATGCCGAAATCTTCGGTGATCTGACGCTCGACACTGGCGCGGGGTCGGGGCGAGTTGGTGACCAGCACAACCGTGCCGCCGCCTTTGCGGAAGTCCTGCATCGCGGCCACCGCATCGGGCAGCGCGCGGATGCCGTCATGCATACAGCCCCACAGGTCAACGAAAGCGGCGTCGTAGTTCAGCGCGATTTCGCTGAAACGTTCGATAATACGTGACATGTCAGACCTTTAGTGCGGGGATGATTTGCTTTTTCCGGCTCATGATGCCCGGCAGCACCACGGTGTCGCCCGTGACAGTGGCGCCAAAGCTTTTCTCGGCGACCTGTTTGGTCAGATCATTCGGCACCAGCAGGGTGGCTTCTTCGTTCAGGATGTCGATGACGAACAGCAGCACTTGGTCGGCGCCATCCTCGCGGGCGACATCCAGCATGCTGGCCATCAGGCTCTCTTTGCGCGACAGCACCGTGGCGGGCGATGTGGTTTCCAGCACCGAGACGCGGAATTCGACGCCATCGACGTTGTATTCCTTGGAATCCATCCGCAGCAGCGCCGCGTCAGAGAAATGCGATACATCCGATTTCGCGGCGAACATTTCAGCCGCATAAGCAGGGATTTCGATGCCAAGGTCTGCGGCCAGCTTTTCCGCCAATGCGCGGTCAACCGGCGTGGTGGTGGGCGAGCGGAATTCCAGCGTGTCCGACAAAATGCACGACAGGATCAGACCCTTGATCGCCTCGGGCGCGGTCTCGGCGACATGGCCCATCAATTGGTGCAGCAGCGTTGCGGTGCAGGCCAGCGGGCGGATGGTGATCTCGATCGGGCCTTTGGTCTTCAGCCCGCCGATCAGCGCATGGTGGTCGATGATCGCACGGATATCGGCGCTGTTGATGCCCTCGGGCAATTCGGCTGGGTTATTGGTGTCGACGATGACGCAGGGCTGGCCCGCGGCGATTTCTGTCAGCAGGGCCGGCGTCTCGAAACCCCAACGCTTCAGCACGAAAGCGGCTTCGGTATTTGGCGTGCCCAAAACGCGGGCTTCGGCGCTGAAACCGGTGGCGTTCAGATACCAGGCCCAGATCAGGGCCGAGCCGGTTGCGTCGGTGTCAGGGGATTTATGGCCAAAAACCAATGTCGTCATAGTGATATCCTGCGTGAATTTGGTGCAGACGCCTGCATTTCGGCCGGTTTATAGGGGGCGGGCCACGAGATGTCACTTGCCAGCGGCGGGCTTTCGCCCGTTGTCATGCAAATTTCACGCATGCCGCCGAAAACTTCCGCACCACAAGAGTTGACATAAGCGCTGTTCGATCCCTAAGTAAGGATCGTTAGCACTCGGGACTGATGAGTGCTAAAAACCATATTTTGATGAGCTGAGGAGCCGCAAGATGGCATTCAAGCCGCTTCATGACCGTGTGGTCGTGCGCCGTGTGCAAAGCGAAGAAAAGACCAAGGGCGGTCTGATCATCCCCGATAGCGCAAAAGAAAAGCCCGCTGAGGGCGAAGTCGTCGCCGTTGGCGAAGGCGCACGTAAGGATTCGGGCGAGCTGATCGCACCTTCGGTGAAAACCGGCGACCGCGTTCTGTTCGGTAAATGGTCGGGCACCGAGATCACCGTCGAAGGTGAAGAGCTGCTGATCATGAAGGAAAGCGACATTCTGGGCATTATCGCCTGATTTCGCCCTTCCGGGAAACCATAGAAGACAAGGAAAGCTGAAATGGCTGCCAAGGACGTAAAGTTCAACACCGAAGCCCGCGAGCGTATGCTGCGCGGCGTCAACATCCTCGCCGATGCTGTAAAAGTGACGCTGGGCCCCAAAGGCCGTAACGTCGTGATCGACAAGTCGTTCGGTGCCCCGCGCATCACCAAGGACGGCGTTTCGGTTGCCAAAGAAATCGAACTGGCTGACAAATTCGAAAACATGGGCGCACAGCTCGTGAAAGAAGTTGCGGCTCGCACCAATGATGAGGCCGGCGACGGCACCACCACTGCGACCGTTCTGGCGCAAGCGATCATCAAAGAAGGTCTGAAGTCGGTTGCGGCTGGCCTGAACCCGATGGATCTGAAGCGCGGCATCGACCTGGCGACCACCAAAGTCGTCGAAGCCCTGAAAGCCGCGGCCCGTCCCGTTGCGGACAGCGATGAAGTTGCCCAAGTCGGCACCATCTCGGCCAACGGCGAAGCGCTGATCGGTAAGCTGATCGCTGAAGCTATGCAAAAAGTCGGCAACGAAGGTGTCATCACCGTCGAAGAAGCCAAAGGCACTGAGACTTCGGTCGAAGTTGTCGAAGGCATGCAGTTCGACCGTGGCTTCCTGTCGCCCTACTTTGTCACCAACCCCGACAAAATGGTTGCTGACCTCGATGACGTGCTGATCCTGCTGCACGAGAAGAAACTCTCGTCGCTGCAGCCGATGGTTCCCCTGCTGGAAGCCGTCATTCAGTCGCAAAAGCCGCTGCTGATCATCGCTGAAGACGTCGAAGGCGAGGCTCTGGCCACGCTGGTCGTCAACAAGCTGCGCGGTGGTCTGAAGATCGCTGCCGTCAAGGCACCGGGCTTTGGCGATCGCCGCAAGGCCATGCTGCAAGACCTCGCGATCCTGACCGGTGGTCAAGTGATCTCGGAAGACCTCGGCATGAAGCTGGAAGGCGTCACGATCGACATGCTGGGCTCGGCCAAGCGCGTCTCGATCACCAAAGACGCGACCACCATCGTTGATGGTGCGGGCGAGCGTACCGAGATCGAAGCCCGCGTGGGCCAGATCCGCACGCAGATCGAGGAAACCACCTCGGACTACGACCGCGAAAAGCTGCAAGAGCGTGTGGCCAAACTGGCTGGCGGCGTCGCTGTCATCCGCGTTGGCGGCATGACCGAAGTCGAAGTGAAAGAGCGTAAAGACCGCGTTGATGACGCGCTGAACGCAACCCGCGCTGCTGTCCAAGAGGGCATCATCGTCGGCGGCGGCGTCGCTCTGGTTCAAGCGACCAAAGTGCTGGACGGCCTGGTTGGCGCAAACAGCGACCAAAACGTCGGTATCGCGATCATCCGTCGCGCGCTGGAAGCGCCGATCCGTCAAATCTCGGAAAACTCGGGCGTTGATGGTGCGGTTGTTGCGGGCAAAATCCGCGAATCGACCTCGACCTCGTTCGGCTTCAACGCGCAGACCGAAGAATATGGCGACATGTTCACCTTCGGCGTGATCGACCCGGCTAAAGTGACCCGTACTGCGCTGGAAAACGCAGCGTCGGTTGCCTCGCTGCTGATCACCACCGAAGCGATGATCGCTGACAAGCCCGAGCCCAAAGGCGCACCCGCCGGCGGCGGCATGCCCGACATGGGCGGCATGGGCGGCATGATGTAATCATCCGGCCAATTGGTCTGACGGGAAGGGCTCGCGGCAACGCGGGCCCTTTCTTTTTGCACGAAAATCGCGGCAAGGTGGCGGCGCTACAGACAGGATAGAATATGACCTCGGGCATCCACCACGTCACCGCCGTTACTGCAAATGTGCAGCGCAATGTCGATTTTTACGCGGGGTTTCTGGCCCTGCGTCTGGTCAAGCGCACCGGCGGCTTCGAGGATGCCGAACAGTTGCACCTGTTTTATGGCGATCAGCTTGCCAGCCCCGGATCGCTGATCACCTTTCTGGTCTGGCCCGATGGCGCGCATGGCCGCGTCGGCCTCGGGCAGGTCAGCGAGATCGCCTTTGCGGTGCCGCTCGCCAGTATCGGTGACTGGCTGCAAAGGGCAATGGCGGCGGGTATTCCCTTTACCGGCCCCGCGCGCGAATTGGGCGAGCCTGTGCTGCGCCTGCGCGACCCCGACGGGATTATCGTCAAGCTGGTCGGGACTGATCTGCCTGCGGATGCCCCTTTGCCCGATCCGATGGCCCCGACCCGCATCCGCGCGGTGACGATCCTGACCGAGGATGCCGAGGCAACGGGCGCATTCATCGCGCGTTTCGGCTATAGCGTGGCGCTGCGCGACGGGCCGTTCATCCGGATGCAATCCGACCGTGATGTGGTGGATATCCGACAATCCGCGGGCTTTGTGACCGGGGGCCCGGGCGCTGGGATTTTTGATCACGTCGCTTTTCGTGCGCCCGATGTCGATGCCGTCCGCCAGATGCGCCTTGACTTGCGCGACCACGAGGGCGTGACCCATGTCCATGATCGCAAATACTTTTTCTCGCTCTACGTGCGCGAGCCTGCGGGGACATTGATCGAATATGCCACCGATGCGCCCGGTTTCTTGCTAGATGAGCGCGCCGAGGACTTGGGCAGCGGGCTGTTCTTGCCCGATAATGCGCTGGACCGTGCGGCGGATCTACAGGTGATGCTGCCGCAATTTGCACTGCCGGGTGCGCCGCGCCGCCCCATTCGCACGCTGGATTTCAGCCACCGTTTCTATGATCCGGCCGACCCCGATGGATCGGTGATCGTGCTGCTGCACGGCTCGGGCGGGACCGAGGCCGATCTGATGCCCATTGCCGCCGCCGCCAATCCGCGCGCGACACTGATCGCCCTGCGCGGTCGCGCGACCGAGGAGGGCAGCCTGCGCTGGTTCCGCCGTTTTGGCGCGGGCCAGTATGATCAGGCCGACATCCGTGCCGAGGCCGCCGCCTTTGCCGCCTTTATGGAGGATCTGCGCACGGGCTATGGCATCGCGATCAGCGATGTCACGTTCCTTGGCTATTCCAATGGCGCGAATTTCATCGCGGCGGCGATGCGGCTTTATCCGCAGCTTGCCACCCGCACGGTTCTGCTGCGCGCCGCCGAAGTGCTGGAGGGGGCGCCCGCAGTGGCGCTGGATCATGTGCCGATTACGCTAATCCTTGGCCGCGATGACAGTTTCCTGCCCGAAGGCCAGCGGCTTGCCGCAGCGCTGGAGGCCGCAGGCGCGCAGGTGCAGGTCACCCTGCTGCCCGCAGGCCACGGCCTTGACCCGCACGAGGCGGCGGCCGTGGCCGAGGCTTTTAGCGGCGCGGTGCCGTCAGACGCGCCGCAATCTTAAACGCCAGCGGCCCGACGATCAGGCTGACGATAAAGGCCAGCGGCCAAGCGACGATAATGCGCAGCGGCCATTGTTGCAGCCATTGCATACTTGGCCCCATGACCAGCAGCGTCAGGAAACCCGACATGATGCTGGCCATGCAAAAGGTGATGATCAGTTGCGCGATAATACGAGTCTTCAGTTCCAAAGGGTGAGGCTTTCCAGATAATGCGGCCCCCGTGTCTGGGGCCGTGCTGCGACAGACGCCGTGGCTCTGCGCGCAGGCGCAAATGGATCTCTGGAACGCAGAGGGGCGGAATAACCAACCGCCCTTTATCTTTTCGGCTTTGCGTATTTATCGGCGGCGAGGGCGGGGTGCAATGCGACGAAAAGGCTTGGCACCGCAGGGCCGCATTGGCTAGAATACAGACAGGCGTGTGCTGCGTGCGCCCAGGGTCCCCCTGAATACGGAGAAGTTTGAAACCTGTCTCTTGGGGAGCTTGGTCATGTCGACGCATGAACCACGGCCGAATGGTCGCGGCGGTAACGCTACATTTCGTAAATTTCTGGACAGCGGATCATCCGCGGGCATCGTCTTGATGGTGGTTGCGGCCCTTGCGATCATCACGGCGAATTCGCCTTTTGCGGCCAGCTATTTCAACGCGCTGCATCTGTATCTTGGTCCGCTCAGCCTGCAGCATTGGATCAATGATGCGCTGATGGCAGCGTTCTTTTTGATGGTCGGCCTCGAGATCAAGCGTGAGATGGTCGATGGCCAGCTATCGACCTGGCCGCGCCGCATCCTGCCGGGAGTGGCGGCGCTGGGCGGTATGGCGGTGCCTGCGCTGATCTATGTCGCCTTTAACGCAGGAAATCCGGCGGCCCTGCGCGGCTGGGCGATTCCATCGGCCACCGATATCGCCTTTGCGCTGGGGGTGCTGTCGCTGCTGGGGCCACGGGTGCCTGCCTCGCTCAAGGTGTTCCTCGCCGCGCTGGCGATCATCGACGATCT
Source organism: Ketogulonicigenium vulgare WSH-001 (assembly GCF_000223375.1). Taxonomy (NCBI): domain Bacteria; kingdom Pseudomonadati; phylum Pseudomonadota; class Alphaproteobacteria; order Rhodobacterales; family Roseobacteraceae; genus Ketogulonicigenium; species Ketogulonicigenium vulgare. Next base: position 514,058 of record NC_017384.1, read on the forward strand.
GGGCGCGGTCGTGATTATCGCGCTGTTTTATACGACGGATCTGTCCGTGGTGGATCTGGGGCTGGCGGCGGCTGTTGTGGCAGCGCTGGTGGGCTTGGGCCGGATGCGGGTCAATTCCCTTGTGCCCTATCTGGTGCTGGGCGTGATCTTGTGGGTGCTGGTCTACCGATCCGGCGTGCATGCGACGCTGGCGGGCGTGATCCTTGCGCTGACCATTCCGATCAAACGCACCCCCGCCGCGCCCGAAGCATCGCCAGCCGAATCGCCGCTGCACAGGCTCGAGCATATCCTGCAAACACCGGTCGCCTTTATCATCGTGCCGATCTTTGGTTTCGCCAATGCGGGCGTCTCGTTCGAGGGCGTTACGCTGGCGACATTCGCGCAGCCGCTGACCTTGGGTGTGGCCGCTGGGCTGTTCCTTGGCAAGTTGATCGGGGTCTTTGGCGCGGTCGCGCTGATGGTGCGCAGTGGTATCGTCGATCTGCCAGCGGCGGCCAGTTGGGGGCAGGTGCTGGGTGTGTCGCTGCTATGCGGGATCGGCTTTACCATGAGCCTGTTCATTGGCCTTTTGGCCTTTGACGACCCGGCACTGCAGGACGGGGTGAAATTCGGCATTCTGGCCGGATCGATCCTCTCGGGCACATTGGGCTATGTCGTGCTGCGCGTGGTCCGGCGCGAGGCGCGCTGATTGCCATTGCCCTGTGTTGCTGGTTTGATGCAGGGCATGAAACCGCTGATCCTGGCCGCTTTGGCCATCACCGCAGGGCCCGCTATGGCACAGACACCCGCCTTTACCCTTGCCGCGCCGGATACGGGGGAATGCGTCGTGCTGCTGCACGGCCTTGCCCGCAGCGAGGCCTCGCTTGCGCCGATGGGCGAGGCGTTGAAAATCGCGGGCTATAGGGTGGTGAACAGCGGCTACCCTTCGACCGCCGAGCCGATCGAGGCACTGGTCGCCCAGCATCTGCCGCAGGATATTGCCGAATGCGGCAAAAGGCGGGTGAATTTCGTGACCCATTCGATGGGCGGCATATTGGTGCGCGCCTATCTGGCCGACAATCATGTGCCGGATCTGGGGCGGATCGTCATGCTGGCACCGCCGAACCAAGGCTCGGAACTGGTGGATATATTTGGTGATTTCGCGCCGTTTCAATGGATGAACGGGCCGGCGGGGTTGCAACTGGGGACAGGCGCGGATTCGGTGCCGAACACGCTGGGCCCCGCGAATGGCTATGATATCGGCATTATCGCCGGAAACGCCCCGCTGAACCCGCTGATGTCGCTGGCGTTCGAGGGCGAGCATGACGGCAAGGTCTCGGTCGCCTCGACACGTCTTGAGGGGATGCGCGACCATCTGGTGCTGCCGGTCAGCCATACATTCTTGATGAACAACCCGCTGGTCATCGCGCAGACGGTCACCTATCTGCGCGAGGGGGCGTTCAACCATGACCTCACCCTTGGCGGCGTGCTATCTGCTGCCGTGGATGAGGCGCTTAGGGCGTTTAACGGCCAGTGATTTGATTGATATGGCCCATTTTGCGGCCAGGGCGCGGCGCGCCTTTGCCGTAAAGGTGGATCGCCGTATTGCTGCGGGCAATGCTTGGCACTCGCAGCACGTCATCGCCGATCAGATTCTCCATCACCACGTCGCTGTGGCGTGATCCATCGCCGAGGGGCCAGCCTGCAACCGCGCGGATATGCTGTTCGAACTGGTCGATCAGGCAGCCGTTCTGCGTCCAATGGCCCGAGTTATGCACGCGGGGCGCGATCTCGTTCACGATCAACCCGCGCGGCGTCACGAACAGCTCGACACCCAAGACACCGACATAATCCAGCGCATTCAAAATACGCGCCGCGATCAGCACCGCATCCGACCGCAGGGCAGGGCTGATGCGGGCAGGAACGGTGGTGGTGTGCAAGATGCCATTGCGGTGGACATTCTCGCCGGGGTCGAAACAGGCGATCTCGCCATCCACGCCGCGCGCACCGATGACGGAAATCTCGGCGCTGAACTCGACGAAACCTTCCAGCAGGGCGGGGGCGCCCGCCATCGCGGCCAGCGCATCCACGGCATCGGCCTCCGACTTTAGTCGCGCTTGGCCCTTGCCGTCATAACCCATGCGGCGGGTTTTCAAGATCGCGGGCGTGCCGACCGCCAGGATCGCACTGCGCAGGCTTTCGGCATCATCAACCACCGCAAAAGGCGCTGTTTGCAGGCCGATGCTTTGCAGGAATGTCTTTTCCGTCAGCCGGTCTTGCGAGGTCGCCAGCGCCCGGCGACCCGGACGGATCGGGCGCAGGGATTCCAGCAGATCCAACGCCGATGTCGGGATATTCTCGAATTCATAGGTGACGACATCGACGCTTTCAGCAAAAGCGCGCAGGGCGGCCGCGTCGTCATAGCTGGCATGGGTCACGCGGGCGGCGGTTTCAGCGGCGGGCGAGGCGCCCGGCTCGTAAATATGGACATGCAGGCCAAGGCGCGATGCCGCAACCGCCAGCATACGCCCCAACTGCCCGCCGCCCAAAATCCCGATCGTCGCGCCCAGTTGCAGCATATCACTCATCGCGCGGCTCCTCGGGGATCGAGGCGGACAGCGCCTCGCGCCACGCATCCAGACGCGCGGCAATCGCGGCATCACTGATCGCCAGAATGCCCGCAGCCATCAGCCCGGCATTCGCGGCGCCCGCGGCACCAATCGCCATCGTGGCCACGGGAAAGCCCTTGGGCATCTGCAAAATGGAATACAGCGAATCGACGCCAGACAGCGCCCGCGTCTGCACCGGCACACCGATTACCGGCACGCGGGTTTTCGACGCCATCATCCCCGGCAGATGCGCCGCGCCGCCCGCGCCTGCGATAATCACATGCAGGCCGCGATCAACAGCGGTTTTGCCATAGGACCACAAGCGGTCGGGCGTGCGATGGGCAGATACGATCTTGGTTTCATAGGGGATTTGCAGCTCGTCCAGAATGCTTGCTGCCTCGCGCATCGTGGCCCAGTCCGACTGGCTGCCCATGATGATGCCAACTTTGATATCGCCCATGCCGATCCCCTGTTGTTTCACGCCCCGCTTATACGCGCGCGCGAGGTCAGGCAATGATATCGGGCAGAATTCGGTCGGCGATTGCGGCGATCTGGTCTTTCAGCATCAGCTTTTGCTTTTTCAACCGGCGGATCATCAACATATCGCCGGTGCCGCGCGCGTCCAGCGCCTGGATCGCCTCGTCCAGATCGCGGTGTTCGCGGCGCAACATCTCCAGCTTGACGCGCAGGACCTCGGTCTCTTCCATACGGGGCGAAAAGCTCATCTGCGGTTACCTGTGCGTCTGGGAGGGTTCTGATTTTATACTGTGCCTTGTGCCGCCGCGCTAGCCCAGTTGCAAGGTCTGGCTACTTGCAAGGGGGCGGGCAAGCGCCCATATTCACTGTACAGATGGTCGCCTATTTGGGGCCACTTTGGACACTGTCGCTAGCTATAGGACGTGCGGAATGACGAAATTGACATTGGGGGCCCATCCGTTTTTGCTGGGCTTTGACCAGCTCGAGCGGTTGGTTGAGCGGACGGCGAAATCCTCGAACGAGGGATATCCCCCCTATAATATCGAACAAACCTCCGAGCGGGATTACCGGATCTCGCTGGCTGTTGCAGGTTTTTCGGAACAGGATTTGTCCATCACGGTCGAGGACCGCCAATTGGTGGTGCGCGGGCGCCAAAATGATGTGGGCGAGCGGGTCTATCTGCATCGTGGCATTGCCACGCGCCAATTCCAGCGCAGTTTCGTGCTGGCCGACGGGATGGAAGTCGGCGAGGCCGTGCTGGAAAACGGCCTGCTGCATATTGATTTGAACCGCCAACTGCCCGACGCCGTCGTGCAGACCATCCGCATCAAAAGGAGTGGGAAATGAACACGTTGATCGATCTTGGAAAAGTTGGCCTGGGCGAAGTGGTCTATGTGAAACCCGTCGAGGTTGCGAGCCTGCCTGATGATGTGCAAGAGCGGATCGGCCAGAATATGGAGACGGTCTTTTCAATCCATGACGCAGCCGGTGAACAATTGGCGCTGGTTGCGAACCGCGATCTGGCCTTTAAAATCGCCCGCCAATACGAGCGCACGCCGGTGGGTGTGAATTAAAGAAAAGGGCCGCATCGCGCGGCCCTTTTTTTATTTAGGTTTTCTTCTGCACCACGGGCAAATCCAGCTTTTTGCGCATCGTCAGGACGGTTTCGGAAATCCGCGCCTCGACCCCGGCCAGCTGATCCTCCAGCGATCTCATCTCGGCCTGACAGCCGCTGATCACCTGTTGCAGATCGACGGTGCCGAACTGTTCCTTGGCGCGCTCCTCTAGCACGTCGCATTGGGTCTGGTCCTTTTCTGCGGCCAGATTGGCGACGGCGGTGGTGGCCCGCGACAGGCGGTCTTGCAGCGGTTTCAGCTTGTCCGACAGCACCTCGAATTCCGCCAGCGCGCCGGCGGTCAGCTTTTTCGCGCTTTCATAGAGCGCGCGCAAAGCCTCGGCATGGAGGCGGGTCTTGTCGGCGTCGATCTCCAGCGACTTCAGCAGCTTGACCTGTTTGGGGCGATCAAAGGCCTCGAACCGCTTCAAATGCTCTTGCTGCTCGCGTTTTTCGGCTTGCAGGCGGCTTTCGACCAGCCGCTGATCGCGCAACTGGTCGCGGGTCGCATCACGGTTGCCACGCTGGTCGCGGGCAACGGCACGGCTTTCCTTTTTCTCTTTATTGAACCAGTTCAGCGGGTTCAGGATGCTACCCGCCTCGCTGCGCAGTTCCTTGTAGCGCTCTTGCTCTAGCGCTTCCTCGGCCACAAGGCCGGCGATCGTGCCGGCCAGCACGCCCAGATCTTCGTTCAACGCTTCGATCTTGGCGCGCACTTCGGCCTGATCAAAGGCGTCAAACCAAGTCAGCTCTTCTTGGGCTTTGACCAAAGCGGCGCTGGCCGCTTTGGATATTTCTTCGGCGTCCGAGACTTCGCTCAGCAGATCGGCCAGAACATTACTCATCTTCATCTCCCGTCGCTTTGACGCAGTGTCGCGCTTGGCGCTGTAAAATCAACCCTCTCGTCAGCCTTGGGCTTGCAGCCAATGCTCAGCATCCAGCGCCGCCTGGCAGCCCATCCCGGCCGAGGTGATTGCCTGGCGATATTTGTCATCGGTCAGATCGCCCGCCGCAAACACGCCCGGCACCGAGGTTGCGGTGCTGCCGGGCGTCACTTTCACATAGCCGCCGTTATACAGTTCCAACTGGCCCTGCACCAATTCGCTGGCAGGGGCGTGACCGATGGCGACGAAAAAGCCCTTGGCGGCCAGATCGCGCACATCGCCCGTGTTCACATCGCGCAGACGCACACCCTCGACGCCGCGCGGATTGGTCTCGCCCAGCACTTCGACGATTTCGTGGTTCCAGATCACCTCGACTTTGGGGTGATTGAACAGGCGTTCTTGCAGGATCTTTTCGGCGCGCAGGCTGTCGCGGCGGTGCACCAGCGTCACCTTGCTGGCAAAGTTCGTCAGGAACAGCGCCTCTTCGACGGCGGTATTGCCACCGCCCACAACGACGATTTCCTGCCCGCGATAAAAGAAGCCGTCACAGGTCGCACAGGCCGAGACGCCAAAGCCGCGGAAATGCTCCTCAGACGGCAGGCCCAGCCATTTGGCGCGCGCGCCGGTGGCCAGAATGATCGCATCGGCTGTATACACGGTGCCGCTATCGCCCACTGCGGTGAACGGGCGCTGCTGCAGATCCAGCGATGTGATCAGATCCATCACAATCTCGGCGCCCATCTCGCGGGCGTGGTCCTCCATCCGCACCATCAGGTCGGGGCCGAGGATGCTTTTCTCGCCCGGCCAGTTTTCGACATCGGTGGTGGTGGTCAATTGGCCACCGGGCTCCATCCCTTGCACAAGGATCGGTTGCAACATGGCGCGCGCCGCATAGACGGCAGCGGTATAGCCCGCCGGGCCCGATCCGATGATCAGGACGCGTGTGTGACGGGGATTGGACATGGGATCGGCTCCTGCGATAGGTCGTTGCACATCATATAGGCAGTGCAGCCCGCCAGCAAAAGCCGCGATTTTCAGGGACAATGGCGAATTCCCGCGACGTCTTTTCCTTGCTAAGCGATTGGGCTGTTGCGTAATATTATTGCGTATTATATGCCTCTGACAGCACTGAAATCAGCATTGATGGGGTAAGGCGTGCCCGGGGCGAAACTAGACGACATTGACCGCAATATCCTAGCCCAGCTTCAGGCCGATGGTCGTATGACCAATGTGGAACTGGCGAAACGCGTTGGAATCTCGGCTCCGCCCTGCCTGCGGCGTGTCCGCGCCCTTGAGGAACAGGGCTATATCCGTGGCTATCATGCCGATATCGACCCGCGCGAGCTGGGGTTCGAGGTGCAGGTTTTCGCCATGGTGCGCCTGATCAATCAGGCCGAGGTTGACCTGAGCGCCTTTGAAGCGCTGGCGAAATCATGGCCCTTGGTCCGCGAATGCCACATGCTGAACGGCGAAGTGGATTTTATCCTCAAATGCATCTCGCCGGATCTGCGCACCTTTCAGTCGTTCCTGACGGAAAAGCTGACCTCGGCGCCGAATGTGGCCAGCGTGAAGACCAGCCTTGTGATTCGCTGCGCGAAAGACGAGCCGGGCGTGCCGTTCGATGTTCTGGAAGAGCGGATCGCGCGCCGCGCGTAATTACAGCCTGATCACTGAGATGAGGCGGCCATAGTCCGCCTCTTTTTCATGTGTAGTGCGGCGATAGCTGAAAAAGCGCTTGGGGTCGCAATAGGTGCAATGGCGTGTCCATTCCGCTTGTTTGATCCCCGTGCGCCGCAGACGCGACAGGCCAAATCCTGGCAGGTCAAACTGATATTTTCCGGGCGCGCCCGCCACGAAAAATCGCGCGGCATCGGGATCGGCGGCGATGAAATTGTCGCGAAAATCGGCGCCAACCTCATAGACACGTTGGCTGATGGTCGGGCCGATCACCGCTGTGATCTGATCGCGGCGCGCGCCAAGCGGGATCATCGCATCGACCGTCGCCTCGAGCACGCCTGCCCGCGTGCCTTTCCAACCGGCATGCGCGGCACCGATGACGCCAGCATCAACGTCGGCGAACAGCACCGGCTGGCAATCGGCGGTCAGGATGCCAAGGGCGATGCCCGGCACATTTGTCACCATCGCATCGGCGGCGGGGCGGGGCGTATCACTGTCGCTGACCACAACCACATCGGCGGAATGCACCTGATTGACACCAATCAGCGCGGTTGCCGCCACACCCATCGCAGCCGCGACGCGGGCCCGGTTCAGCAGGACAACCTCGCGCTGGTCGGTGCTGCCAAGGCCGCAATTCAGCCCTGCAAATACACCCGAAGATGCGCCGCCCGCACGGCCGAAAAAGCCATGGCGCACGCCCACCAGCGCATCAGAAGTGATGATGTCGAGGCTCATGCCCACGGCCCTTTCACCAGAGTCGTCATGTACTATGCACGGGGCGCGGCAGGGCCGCAATGGCTGGCGCGGCGGCAGGGGTGATGCCCAGAACTTTGAATAAGGTCCCCATCTCGCCCGGATGCGTCAGGCGGTTCAGCGCGGCCTGATGCGCGTCCAGCGCAGCGCCCGATAGATGACGGGCCAAAGCCGCGCCGCGCGCGCTGAGGCCAAGGGTCAGCAGGAAATCTGCTTGGGTTATCAAGGCCGAGGCCGCAGCGCCCGCATTTGTCGCAGCGCGTGCGAGGGGGCCAAACGCCACATGCGCGGTCAGGTCCGCTGTCCCCGGATCGCTGAACGGATCGGCATAGGCGTGATTTTGCACGGCCTGAAACGTATCGCCACGGCTTTCATCCGCGCCATAGTCGATGAAAATCGCAGCGCCGCCCGCAACAGCGATCCGGCTGGCGATGATCCGCATCACGCTTTCGGCCATCGTGTTTTGTTCAAAGACATCCGCATCCGGCGCATCGGGCAGTGCGATCTGCGGCCCAAGGCCGAGGGTCAGCGCCCCGTCTTGCACGGTGACCAGCCGCTCGTGCCAGCCGTCGCTGCTGCGCTGAAATTGGCGGATCGGCAAGGCATCCAGAAATTCGTTCGCGATCAGGAATAGCGGCCCGGCGGGCAGTGCCTCTACGCTGTCGCACCATCTGGCCGCGGGCACATTGGCCGCTTGCAGCGTGCGCATCAGCGGCGAGGCCTCGACCAGCACGACCTGTGCTGCGGCGTGAAAACCGGGAACCTTGCGCGTCGCGCGCAAAATATCGGCCATCAGCGTGCCGCGCCCTGGGCCAAGCTCGGCCAATATGCAAGGATCGGGCGCGCCCTGATCCAGCCAGGCCTGCGCCAGCGCAAGGCCGATCAGCTCGCCAAAGACCTGACTGACCTCGGGCGCGGTGATGAAATCGCCGCCCGCGCCGATTGCTGTGCGGGTGGTGTAATAACCGGCCTCGGGATCGAGCAGACAAAGCGACATGTAATCCGACAGGCGCATCGGCCCGCCCTGCGCGATCATCCGCTTGATCCGGGCGGCAAGGCTCATGCGCGGGCGCGCCGGACCAGCCACAGTCCGATCAGGATCATCGGCAGGCACAGCAATTGGCCCATCGTCAGGCCCCAGCCGCCCACATGCAGCGCAAGGCCCAGCGGGTTGCCGACCGCCACGAATTGCGCATCGGGTTGGCGCACGAATTCGACGACAAAGCGGCCCAGCCCATAGATGGTCAGAAACAGCCCTGTGATCAGCCACGGCTTTTTCAGCCCGCCACGCCGGAACGCCAGCCACAGCAGCAGCGCGCCCAGGATCAGCCCCTCGATCAGCGCCTCATAAAGCTGCGAGGGGTGGCGCGCGCACAGGCCGATCAAATTGCCGCAATCCTGCGCCGCCGCACCCGGAAAGATCACGCCCCACGGCAGATCGGTCGGGCGGCCCCACAGCTCGGCATTGACGAAATTCGCAAGCCGCCCCAGCAAAATGCCGATCGGCGCGACCATGGCCACGCTATCGGACAACGCGGGCAGCGCGATGCCATGCCTGCGCGCGAATAGCAGCGTCGCCAACACCACACCGACAAAGCCGCCATGGAAAGACATGCCGCCGGTCCACAGCGCCAAAATTTCCCACGGGCGGGCCAGATATTGGGCGGGCTCATAGACCAGCACATAGCCTAACCTGCCGCCCAGAATGATGCCGACGATCACCCAGGTGATATAGTTTTCCAGTTGCGCGGGCGTATAGGGCGCGCGGTCTTCGGGCCATAGCTGCGGGCGCTGGGCAGCGGCGCGCACCACCATCCAGCCGATCACCACCCCGGCAATATAGGCCAGCGCATACCAGCGCAGCGCAAAGGTGAACCCGAACAGGCTCAGGCTGAAAACATCGGGTGACAGCGGGGGGAAGGGGATGCCGGTTTCCATATGCTTTCCTTGCGGGATTGCGGTGCAAAGTCAATGTGCCCGGGCGTTCTTGTGATCGGTGCGCCAAACGCCATATGATAGGGCAACTGGACAGGGGGATATCATGGCCGGCCAAAACCGCTTTTTTGATGACGTATCGCAGCTTTTCACCAATGCTATGGGTGTCGCCCAAGGGGCCAAGGGCGAGGCGGATAATGCCATGAAGGCTTGGCTTGACCGCTGGCTGGCCGACCGTGATCTGGTCACCCGCGAAGAATTCGAGGCTGTCCGCGCCATGGCAACCCGCGCGCGCGAGGAGAATATCGCCCTTGCCGCCCGTATTGCCGCGCTCGAGGCGCAAATCGCCGCAAAATAACGCCCCTTGCGGGTCAGCCTGCGTCCTCTTATGTTATATCGTAACTTTAGAGGCGCAAAATGACCGGATTCGACACCCACGACCATTCGCATTGCCAAGGCGAAATGCTGGCCAGCGCCGAAGATCGCTGCCAAGCCGAAGGTCTGCGCCTGACCCCCGTGCGTCGCCGCGTGCTGGAAATCTTGGGCGAGGAACATCGCGCCATCGGGGCCTATGCCATTTTGGAACGCCTTGCCGCCGAGGGCTTGGGCAGTCAGCCGCCTGTGGTTTACCGCGCGCTGGATTTTCTGGTCGAGCAGGGCTTTGCCCATAAGATCGAAAAGCTGAACGCCTATGTCGCCTGCAGCCATTTCAACCATGCCCATGCGCCGGTCTTTATGATCTGCCAAAAATGCAATGCGGTGGCGGAGCTGGAGGCGGGGCATGACCTCGGCGGTCTGTCGGCGCTGGCCGCGGCAACCGGTTTTCGCGCTGAACGTGCCGTGATCGAGGTGGCGGGCCTATGCCCCGCCTGCCAAAAACACGAGGCGCGTGCCTGATATGCCCATATTGACGATTGATAACCTCACGCTTGGTTACGGCAACCACGCGGCGGTTCACCACTTGGGCGGCAGTATCGCGCGAGGGGAAAAGCTGGCGGTGGTGGGCGGCAATGGCTCGGGTAAATCGACGCTGCTGAAGGGGATCGTCGGGCTGCTGCGCCCGATGGGCGGTCGCATTACGCGCGCCGAGGGCACCCGCATCGCTTATCTGCCGCAATCGGCCGAGGTTGACCGGTCTTTTCCCGCCCGCGTCATTGATCTGGTCAGCCTGGGCCTCTGGGCCGAGCGTGGATTGTGGCGCAAGCACAGCACCGATGACCGTGCCCGTCTGCAAGCGGCGCTGGCGCGTGTCGGTCTTGCGGGTTTCGAGAATCGCCCCTTGGATGCCCTGTCCGGTGGCCAGTTCCAGCGCGCTTTGTTCGCGCGTGTCATCGTGCAGCAGGCCGACATCATTCTGCTGGACGAGCCGTTTAACGGGATCGACCAGCCGACCGAGGCCGATCTTTTGCGCCTGATCGCCGGTTGGCACGCCGAGGGGCGCACCATTTTGACCGTCCTTCATGACCTTGACACCGTCCGCACACATTTCCCGCGCGCGCTGCTGCTGGCGCGCGACCCGATTGCTTGGGGGCCGACGGCGGATGTGTTGACGCCTTTGAACCTTGCCCGCGCGCGCGGCTTTGCCGAGGCGTGGGATGACAGCGCCCCGATTTGTGACGAGCCGCCCCACGAACATCTGGGCGGCCATGACCACGATCAGGGGCACGACCATTTCCGAAAGCTGGCTTGATGGCGCTTTACGACCTGTTTATCGCGCCTTTCGCTGATTTTGCTTTCATGCGGCGGGCGCTGCTGGGGGCGTGGCTTCTGAGCGCCGCCGCCAGCCCTCTTGGCGTGTTCCTGATGCTGCGCCGCATGAGCCTCACGGGCGATGCGATGGCCCATGCGATCCTGCCCGGCGCGGCGCTGGGCTTTATGTTCTTTGGCTTGAACCTGATGCCGATGACCATCGGGGGCCTGATTGCGGGCCTTGTCGTGGCCTTTGGTGCGGGGGCCGTTGCGCGGCTGACCGTCCAGCGCGAGGATGCCTCACTGGCCGCTTTCTATCTGATTTCGCTGGCTTTGGGCGTGGTGCTGATCTCGGCCAAAGGCTCGAGCGTGGATCTGATGCATGTGCTGTTCGGGTCTGTTCTGGCGCTGGATGGCGGCGCGATGGCGCTGATTGGCGGCGTGTCGGTGGTGACGCTGATCGTCATGGGCCTGCTGTGGCGCGCGCTGGTTGCGGAATGTATGGACCCGCTGTTTTTCCGCAGCGTCTCGCGCCTGGGCGGTGTGGTGCATTTCGCCTTCCTTGGCCTTGTGGTGCTGAACCTGGTGGCAGGCTTTCAGGCGCTGGGATCGCTGATGGTGGTCGGTCTGATGATGTTGCCCGCCGCTGCTGGTCGGTTCTGGTCGGCCCGGGTGGGGGTGATCACCGCGCTGGCGTTGGGCTTTGGGCTGATATCCTCGGTGCTGGGGCTGCTGGCCTCGTATCACTGGGCGCTGCCAGCGGGGCCGGCGATCATCCTGACAGCGGGCCTGATCTATCTGATTTCAATGGTCATTGGGCGGCGCGGCTTGCTGGGCGCGCGTCCGGCGGCGCGTCACCGCACGGCATAGGGTAGGGTTATGAAACAGATCGCGCTTTTGGCAGCCTCACTCAGCGTTTGCGCAGGGGCAGCAGTGGCTGATCCGCTGCATGTCGTGGTGACATTCCCCGTGCTTGGCGATTTCGTCCAGCGTGTGGGCGGCGACGGCGTCACCGTCACCTCGCTGGTGGGGGCGGGCGCGGATGCGCATGTGTATGAGCCGACGCCTGCCGATGCGGGCGTGCTGGCGCGCGCCGATCTGATCGTGGTGAATGGCCTTGGGTTCGAGGGGTTCATCGACCGTCTGATCGCCGCCAGCGGCAGCGCGGCCCCCGTGGTTGTCGCCAGCGAGGGTGTCACGCTGCAAGAGGCGGGCGGGCATGACGATCACGATCATCACGACCACGGCGATGACGCGCCTGATCCGCACGCCTTCCAATCCATCGACAACGCGCTGATCTATATCGACAATATCACGCAGGCGCTTTGCGGTCTCGACGCCGAGAACTGCGACACCTATCAGGCACGGCAGGGCGAGGCCCATGCGGAATTCGCGGCGCTGAACGTGGAATTGCACGCCGCGCTGACTAAGGCCGGTGCGCAGGATCACGTGCTGCTGGTGCCGCATAATGCCTTTGCCTATTTCGGCGCGGCTTACGGCCTGACCTTCGAGGCCCCCCAAGGCCTGTCGACCGAATCCGAACCCTCTGCCGCTGATCTCGCCGCGCTGTTGCGCGCGCTCAGGGACGAAGGCGCAGCGGCGGCCTTTCCGGTGAGCGGCGCCAGCGACCGCCTTGTGGCGCGGCTTGCGGCCGAGCTGTCGATCCCCTTGGGCGCGCCACTTTATGCGGAAAATTTCTCGGCGGCGGATGGCCACGCGGCGGATTTCATCGCCATGCAGCGCCATAATGTCGGCGCGATCATCGCGGCCTTGCAGGGCGAATGACGCAGCTTTCGATCATTATCCCCGCCTATAATGAACAGGCGGGGATCGCCGCTGCGCTGGCCGAACTTGGCGATCATATCCTGACCGCCGTGCCTGATGCCGAGGTGATCGTCGTCGACGATGGCTCGACGGATGATACGGCTGCAATTGTCAGGGCTGATCCGCGTATCCGGTTACTCCAGCAAGAAAACGCAGGCCATGGCGCGGCGTTGAACGCGGGCGTGGCGGCCGCAAGCGCCGATGTCATTATGGTGCTGGACGCTGACGGGCAGGTGCCGCTGGCGGGCCTTGGCTGCTATGCGCGTCTGGTCATCGCGGGCGAGCTGCCCGCCGTGATGATGCGCCGCCGCAATCGGCGCGACGGGGCGCTGCGCGGGCTGCTTACAGGGGGGCTCACGCTGGCACTGGCGCTGAAATACCGCCGTTGGGTGCCTGATGCGAATGTGCCGTGCAAGATCCTGCGCCGCAGCGACTGGCGTGCGGATGCGCAGATCCCGTCAGCATTGACCGCCGTGCGTCTGGCCGAAATCGGCGCGATCCGCCCCAATATCGTCGTGCGCAAAACCCGCAAAGGGCTGGGGGGCGGCGCACTGTTGCGCACCGCCGTGCAGGGAATAAAGTCGATTTACTCGTAGAACAGGCAGATGCGGTTGCCTGCCAGCTCATGCACCGCGATCTCCATATCATAGATCTGGCGCAGCACGTCGGGCGTGATGATCTGATCGACCGAGCCGCCTGCAACCAGCTTGCCATCGCGCATGGCGATGACCGTATCGGCATACCAGGCCGCAAAATTGATATCATGCAGCACCAGCACGACGGTCTTGCCCAGCTCGCGCGTGGCGCGGCGCAGCAGTTGCATCATCGAGCGCGCATGTTTCATATCGAGGTTGTTCAGCGGCTCGTCCAGCAGCACGTAATCGGTGTCTTGGCACAGCACCATCGCCACGAACGCACGCTGACGCTGGCCGCCCGACAGCTCGTCCAGATAGCGGCCAGACAGCTCGGTCAGGCCCAGATATTCGATGGCGCGATCGACATGGCCCTTATCCTCAAGAGTCGGGCGACCCTTGGAATAGGGGTAGCGGCCAAAAGTGACCAGATCGTACACCGTCAGGCGGGCGGACAGGTGGTTATCCTGCCGCAAAATCGCCAGATGACGCGCCAGCTTATCGGAGGGCGTCTTGGTCACATCCATGCCGTCGACGGTGACAGTGCCTTTGTCGGCGGCCAGCAGGCGGGCGGCAATCGACAGCACTGTCGATTTGCCCGCACCATTCGGGCCGATAATGGCGGTGATCCCATGTGCGGGGATGGTCAGCGTGACGTCATCGACGACCAGCGTATCGCCATAGGTTTTGGTGACTTGGCTTGCGACGATCATCGGGCACGGCTCCTGCGCATGATGAGGTAGATAAAGGTCAGACCGCCGAGGAATTCGACGATGATCGAGAGGGCGGTGTTAAAGGCGAACACGCGCTCGAGCACGGTTTGGCCGCCGACCAGCGCGATGATGCCCAAAAGGATCGCGGTCGGGATCAGGTAGATATGCTTATCGGTGCCCACCAGCCGATGCGCAAGGCTGGCGACCAGCAGGCCAAAGAATGTGACCGGCCCGACCAGCGCGGTCGAGACGGACACCATCACCGCACAGATGATCAGCGCTTGCATCACCGTGCTGCGGTAATTCAGCCCCAGATTGATCGCCGTCGCGCGGCCCAGGTTCACCACATCCAGCCGCCCGATCAGCAGATAGGTCCAGATCAGCGCACCGATCAGGATGACGGCGGAAAAGCCCAGCAGCGAGCGGTCAACGATGTTGAAGCTGCTAAAGAACATATCTTGCAGCACTTGGAATTCATTCGGGTCCAAAATGCGCTGTACAAAGCCCGACAGGCTGCGAAAGAACGTGCCAAAGATGATGCCGACCAGCACCAAAAGGTGCAGTGACCGCTCGTGCCCGATAAACAGCCAGCGGAACAGCAGGCCAGAAAACACCAGCATCAGCACGACTTCGATGCCGTAAAGCAGCGTGCTGTCCATTCGGCTGACCGCGACCGATCCCAGCGAGGCGATCAGCATGGTCTGCAGCAGAATATAAAGCGCATCGAACCCCATGATCGAGGGGGTCAGGATGCGGTTGTTGGTGACGGTCTGGAACAGCACGGTTGATGTGGCAATCGCCGATGCCACCAGCACCAGACCGGCCAGTTTGGTGCCGCGCAGTTTCAGCACAAAGGACCACGATCCCCGCGCACCAAGCGTCATAAAGCAAAACGTGGCAATCACAGCGATGACGATCAATATGATCAGCACGATATGCGCACGGCGGGCGGCAGGATCGTGCGAGACGGCCTTAGCTAACACGGCGATTTTTCCTGAGCAGCAGGTAAAGGAACAGGGCCGATCCGACGACGCCAACGACGGTGCCGATCGGGATCTCGTACGGGAAGCGGACGATGCGGCCGAAAATATCGCAGACCAGCACGAAACCCGCGCCAAGGAGTGCAACCCATGGCACTGCGCGCCGCATATTGTCGCCCATCATCATACTGACAAGGTTCGGCACCACGAGGCCAAGGAACGGGATCATCCCGACCGAGACCAGCACGGTCGAGGAGATCAGCGACACGATCACCAGACCAAAGATCACCACGCGGCGATAGTTCAGCCCCAGATTGACCGTAAAATCGCGCCCCATCCCCGCAACCGTAAAGCGGTCGGCGGCGACAAAGGCCAGGATAGCAAAGGCAAAACCGATATACAGCAGCTCGTACCGGCCGCGCAGCACGCCGGAAAAATCGCCTGCGCCCCAGCCCAAAACGGTCGCCATCATATTGTAACGATAGGCAATAAAGGTGGTAATGGCGGCGATCACGCCGCTGAGCATAATGCCAACCAGCGGCACCATCAGCACATCGCGCAGCGGCACGGCGCGCAGAATGCGCAGGAAAAGCGCAGTTCCCATCAGCGCTGCCATCGCGCCGACCAGCATTTTCACAAAGACCGGCGAGGCCGGGAAAAAGATCGTGATCAGCAGCAGCCCAAGGGCCGCGGATTCGCTGGTGCCAACCGTGCCCGGTTCGACAAAGCGGTTGCGGATCATCATCTGCATCAGCAGGCCGGAAATGGCCATGGACGCGCCCGCAAGGATCAGCGCCAGCGTGCGCGGCACACGGGACACCATCAGCACCTGCATGGCGCGACCGTCAAAGCCACCGGTGATCAGCGTCTGTATGCTGACATTGGTGACCCCAACGAAAAGGCTGATGCCGGCCAGTATAATCAGGCCGGCAATGGCAAGGAAAAGGGGAAATCGCATGAAATAAAAGGGGCGATCAGCGCTGGCTGATCACCCCTATCCTGTTACTGAATACCGGCGAGGATCTGGTCGGTCAGGGTCACCAGCGCGTTATAGCCGCCAAAGGTGATATAGGCCGAATAGGGGTCCAGATAGATGATATGGCCGTTCTGGGCTGCGGTGGTCTGATTGACCAGATCATTGTCCAGCAGCGCGGCAGCCGCACCGGTATTGTCGCCAACGCCCGCGTCGCGGTCGACGACAAAGATGTAATCGGGGTTACGCTCTAGCACATATTCAAAGCTGATCGCATCGCCGCCGTGGAAACGGTCATCGATATTCTCTTCCAGCGGCTGGAAGCCCAGATCGTTAAAGATCCAGCCCAGACGGCTGGCGGGGCCATAGGTGCCAAGGTTGCCTGCATTGGTGACCAGCACGACGGCGGTGCCTTTGCCTGCGGCGGCGGCTTGCAGCGTCTCCAGACGGGTGTTCAGATCGGCCACCAATTCGGCTGCGCGGTCTTGCACGCCAAACACATCGCCCAGCAGCGTCAGGTTGTGCGAGACATCCTCGAACACTTTGCCGCTGTCGAAGGACAGGTCGATCGTCGGCACGATCTCCGACACGGCCGGATAGGCGCGCGCCGAACGCGAGGCGACGATCATCAGATCGGCTTCGGCGGCGTTGATCGCCTCGAGGTCAGGCTCGAACAAGGTGCCGACATTGATGAATTCATCGGTGTCGAACACGGCAGCCGGGCCGTGCAGGTTGCCTTTGGGCACGCCCGCAGGCGTCAGGCCCAGCGCGACAAAGTTGTCGAGCGTGTTGATATCCATCACCAGCACCTTTTCGGGTGCGGCGTCCAGGGTCAGCTCGCCCTGTGCATGGGGGATGGTAACCGACTGGGCAAAAGCCGGAAGTGCCGCCACCATGGCGATGCTTGCGGCCGACAACGTGTAACGCAGGTTCATTGCAAGGTCCTTTTTGGGCGATGCGCCTGAAGGGCTCAACGCTTTGTGGGTCTTCGCAAAAATCCGTAGTGGTTTAGTCGGAAATGGTCAAAGGGAAACCGTCAGGTTTTGCCGTAACAGATGATTGTTTTTGTCAGGATTGACTTTTTGCCCTGTCACGGGCATGAATCCCTCGCTTTTGCCGTGTAGGGGCCGCCCGATGATTGTCTGTTCTTGTCTGGGAATCACCGACAAAGATATCAACGCCGCTGTTGATTGGATGCGTGCATCCGATGCCCATACGCTGATCACACCCGGTAAAGTCTATCGCGCATTGGGAAAATCCGCTGATTGTGGCTCTTGTCTGCCACTTTTCCTTTCAACCATGCGCCAGAACGCTAATCTTGAGATACCCATGCAACTGCGCGGCCTTGGCCGCGTCAAGACACAGGATCTGCAAGATGAAGGGCGACGCGAAAGTCATCGACTACCTTAACCGTGGTATCCGCAGCGAGTTGACAGCCGTCAACCAATACTGGCTGCATTACCGCCTGCAAGAGGACTGGGGCCTCGGCCATATGGCCGCGAAATCCCGCGCCGAAAGCATCGAAGAGATGCAACATGCCGACAAACTGATCCAGCGCGTGATCTTTTTGGAAGGCCATCCCAACCTGCAAAAGCTCGATCCATTGCGCATTGGCCAGACGCCGCGCGAATCGGTCGAGGCCGATCTGGCCGCCGAGCGCGAAGCGCGTGAGCTCTATCGCGAGGCGCGCGAATATTGCGCCTCGGTCAGTGATCACGTCTCCAAACAGCTTTTTGACGAGCTGTTGGCCGACGAGGAAGGTCATATCGACTTTCTGGAAACGCAGCTGGAACTGCTCGACCGTCTGGGCGATCAGAATTACGCGCTGCTGAACGCGTCGAAATTCGACGAGGCCGAGTAATAGAGGCGCGGCGCGGGGCGCTATCCCCGCGCTGCCCGCTTGCGGCTGATCGCCGACAGGCTGACCGCCAGCACGATAATCACCCCGACCAGCACTTTTGACACATAGCTGTCGACGCGCATCTGGGTCAGGCCGTTTTCCAGCACGGCAAGGGTAAAGACCCCTGCGATCGTGGCCAGAATCTTTGGCTGGCCGTTCTGGGTCAGCGTCATGCCCAAAAACACCGCCGCAATGGCGTTCAGCATCAAGCCATCGCCCTGCACGGGGTTCGCGGATGCGACGCGGCTGGCATACATCAGCCCCGCAATCGCCGCGCCCACGCCTGTAAAGGCAAAGGCGCTGGCGCGCAGCCATGCCACCCGCACGCCCGCAAGGCGCGCGGCGACCGCATTGCCGCCAATCGCATAAAGGCGGCGGCCATAGCTGGTCTGTTCCAGCACCAGCCATAGCAGCGCCGCGATGATCAATGCGACCACGGTCAGGGCGGGCAGGCGGGTGATGCGGCCGTCGACCTCCCACAGGGGGATGCCGCCGCGGGCGAAATTACCGAATTCCGCCGGGATGGCCGATCCGAAAATCGTGCTGCCGCCCGAGACGATCATCGCTGCGCCCGAAAAGATCGTCATCGTCGCCAGTGTCGCGACAAAGGGTAAAATGCCGATGCCCGCGATCAAAAAGCCGTTCAGCGCGCCACCCAAAAGGCCCACCGCCAGCGCCGCCGCGATCCCCGCGCCGATGCCCCAGCCTTGGCTGAACAGCATCGCCGCCACGACCCCCGCCAGCGAGGCCATCGCCCCCACGGACAGGTCAAAATCGTTCATTGCCATCACAACCGTCATTGCCACGGCTACGACCATCAACATGCTGACCTGCTGGCTGATATTCAGCCAATTGCGGGCCGTCATGAACGTCTCGGGCAGGTTGAACCAAAAGAACAGCACGATGGCAGCCATACCGAGCAGGCTTGCGAACCGGCGGAAAATCGAAGTCATGCGGCATCCCCTTGGTGGCCATAGCAATGGGTCAGCAGCCCACCTTCGGTTAGGTTTTCATTGGCGATCACGCGGGTCAGGTGGCCTTCGCGCAAGATGGCGATGCGGTCGCAAAGGCCGATCAGCTCGGGCAGGTCGGATGATGCGATGATCACGCTGGTGCCGCTGTCGGCCAGATCGCGGATGATCTGATAGATGTCATATTTTGCCGCCACATCGACGCCGCGCGTCGGCTCGTTCAGCAGCAGCAGGCGCGGATTTCCGGCCAAAGCGCGGGCGAACAGTACCTTTTGCTGGTTGCCCCCTGATAGCGAGGCAACAGGTGCCTGCACCGAGGCCGCTTTTAGCCGCACCGCTTGGCCCTTGTCACTGGCCAGCGCGCGCTCGCGCCGATGCGCGCGGAGCCCCATGCGGGACAGGCGGTTCAGATGCGGCAGGGCGATATTGTCGGTGATGCTTTGATCCAGCATTAACCCCTCGGCCCGCCGCTCGGGCGGGACATGGGCAATGCCTGCGCGCCATGCGCCGGTCGCATCGCGGGGCGGGGCGCTGCCGTCTAGCGTCACATTCCCGGTATAGCACGCGGCCCCCGCCAGCGCCGCCAGCAGCGCGCCGCGCCCTGATCCTGCAAGACCGGCAAGGCCCAGAATTTCGCCCCGCGCTACAGTGAAACTGGCATTTTGCAAGCGACCAGAGGACAGGTTTTCGACGCTGAGGCGCGTATCCGTGCGGGCAGCCGCCGCCCGCGCCGGATAGAGATCGGCCATCGCGCGGCCCGTCATCGCGGTGATGATCTGGGCCTGATCGGTCTTCGCGATGGGGGTGGTTTCGATCAACCTGCCGTCGCGCAGGATGGTGACGCGCTGCGACAGCTCCATCACCTCGCCCATGCGGTGCGAGACATAGAGCACACCCGCGCCCTGCGTCACCAATTCGCGGATGACGCGGAACAGGCGCGCAGCTTCGTCACCTGTCAGCGCGGCCGTCGGCTCGTCCATGACATAAAGCCAAGGTTGCGTGGCACTCTCGAGCAGGCTTGCGGCAATCCGCACCAGCATCTGATCGCCGGGGCCGAGGTCCCCCATCAGCTGCTGTGGCCGGATATGCGACAGGCCAAGGCGCGCCAGCGCCCGTGCCGATGCGCGGTGCAGCGCGCGCCAGTCCACAAACCCAAAGCGGCGCGGATAGGGGCGCGCGATATGCATATTCTCGGCCACCGACAGGGCCGGAATGATCTGCAATTCCTGATGGATAAAGCGCAGGCCTGATGTGCAATCCAAAGGCGGCAGTGCCGCGCCATCCAGGTGGAACGCACCGCTATCGGCGCGCTCGAGCCCCGCCAAAATGCGGATCAACGTGGATTTTCCGGCGCCATTCTCGCCCATCAGGGCGTGAACCTCGCCTGATTGCAGGCTGAGGGACACGCCTTGCAGCGCCTGCACCGCGCCATAGCGGCGGCTGATATCGGAAAGGGTCAGGGTCGTCATAGGGGGCCTTTGGGGGCGGGGTCGCCGCCCCCCGCGTGTTTACTCGGCAGCGTTGGCGGCGGTGATCAGCACCGTCGGCACATAGACGTTCTGGGTCAGGATCTGCTCGCCTGCCAGCAGGCGCGCGACGGTATCGGCTGCGGTGCGACCAATGCCTGCGAAATCCTGCGCCACGGTCGCCTCGAAATTGCCGCCGGCGGCGACGGCTTCGCGGGCCTGCGGGTTCGCGTCGATGCCTGTGATGACGATACCCTCGTTCTCGCGGCCAGCGGCCTCGATCGCCTGTAGCGCGCCCAAGGCGGGCTGATCCCAGGCGGCCCAGACCGCCGCGATCGAGCCAGGCGCGGGGTTCGCAGTCAGGATGGCTTCCATCTTGGCGCGGCTATCGGCGATGCCGCCGTCGGATACGTCCGGCGTGATGCGGTCGATCACATTGATATCGGGGAAGTTCTGGAACACGGCATCCGCAACCACACCGCGCACTTGGACAGGTGGGAAGGGGTCAAAAGTGATCATCACGACATTGCCCGCGCCATTGATGCGGTCGGCCACATAAACCGCGGTTTCAGCCGCCATCGCATAGCCGTTCGAGGTGACGTTCGCCGCTAGCAGCGGGTCGTTCCCCGCATCCATCCCGACAACGGGAATGCCCGCATCGGCGGCGGCGGCAAGGCCAGCGCCGACCTGCACGGGATCGACGTTGATGACGATGGCGTCGACGTTTTGGATCACCGCATCCTCGATCCGGCTGATGACCGCACCCACATCACCTGCGGTATCGACGACCGAGACATCCCAGCCCAGCTCTGCCGCGCGGGCGTTGAACGCCTCGACATAGAACTGCGTGCCGGGCTGCGCCAGATAGGGCGTGATGACGGCAACAGTTTGCGCGAAAGCGGCGCTGCCCATCAGGGCAAAGATGGCGGCGCTTGCAATGGCTTGTCCCGTGCGGATCATGTCAGGTCTTCCTCCCCCGGAAGCTTTGTGGTTCATCGGGACATGAATGGCAGCGCCGCAGGCGACTGTCCAGCGCCCGGACGGGTGCGTACATAAGAATTCGGGGGGAAGATGAGCAAGGCGGTTCTGATCGGCGTCGATATTGGCACAACTGCGGTCAAAGCGGTGATGTTGGACGCGGGCGGTCAGCGGCTGGCGGGGTATAGCGCGGGCTATCCGACCGCGCGGCCTGCGCCCGGGCTTGTCGAGCAAAACCCCAATGACTGGACGGCACATGTCACTGCGGCGCTTGCCGCATTCGCCGCCCATCCCCGCGCGGGCGAGGTTGCGGCGATTGGCGTGACGTCGCAGGTCAATACCCATGTCTTTGTGGATGGCGCGCTGCAGCCCTTGCTGCCTGCGATCAACTGGGCCGATGGGCGCGCGGCCGGTGATGCCGTGCGCTTGGATCAGGCGCTGTCGGCCGAGGAAAAGATCGCAGCGCTGGGCGCGCCGATGCAGATTGACGCCAGCCACGCTCTGTCGCGGATGGCGTGGCTGGGGCGGACCGCGCCGGATTTATGGGCGCGGACCGCCTATGTGCTGGCGCCCAAGGATTATGTCATCGCGCAGTTGACGGGGCAGGTTGTGGCCGATCCGATCTCATCCGTCGGGCTGGTCGGGACGGATATGAGATATGCGGGCGCGGTGCTGCGCCTGCTGGACGGCGCGGCGGGGCGGTTGGCTCTGCTGCATGATCCGTTGGATGTGATTGGGACGGTGGCTGAGGGCGCTTTTGCAGGCGTGCCCGTGGTCGCGGGGACGATGGATGCCTGGGCCTCGATGTTCGGGGTGGGCGTCGCGGGCGAGGGCGAGGGGATGAACCTGTCGGGCACATCCGAGGTGCTTGGGCTGATTTCCAGCACGCGCAATCCGGTCGCAGGCGTCATTACCTTTCCAGCCTGGCGCGGCATCACACTGCATGCGGGGCCGACGCAGGCGGGGGGCGCCTCGCTGGATTGGCTGGCGCGCCTTTTGCAGATCGAGCCGGGCGCGGCGGCGACACTGGCCGAGGGCGAGGTGATCCACCCGCGCAGCCCGTTATTCCTGCCACATCTAGAGGGCGAGCGCGCGCCTCTGTGGGATGCGGTCTCGCGCGGGGCGTTTGCGGGCCTCGACAGCTCGACCCGCGCGCCGCGTATGGTTGCATCCGTGATGGAGGGGGTCGCCTTTTCTGCGCGCCTCGCCCTCGAGGCCCTTGAAAAGGCGGGGGGCATGCGCCCCCGTGTCGTGCGGGTCGGGGGCGGCGGCACATCGTCCGACGCCTGGTGCCAGATCCGCGCCAATGTGCTGGGCCGCCCGGTCGAACGGATGCAGGCGCGCGATGCGGGCGCGATGGGCGCGGGAGTAATGGCGGCAGCGGGCGTCGGCCTGACCGATGATCTGGCCGCCGCCGCCCGCGCGCTGGTGCCGGTGGATCGTGTCTTTATCCCCGATCCCGCCGCTGCCGCCCTGGCCGAGAAACGCTTTGCGATTTGGCAGGGGCTTTATGGCGGGCTAAAGGGTGTCAACGCGGCGCTTGCGGCGCTGTGATTATGCCTGCGGCGCGGTAGTCATGCTTGCGGCGCTGTGATCATCACGGGCGTATCAAACGTCACTTCTTGCAGGTTGTCGCCCTCGCCGATGTAATCCACCACGGCGAACAGGCCGGGGGCATGCAGCGGGGTCAGCACACCGTGCCAAGTGCCACGGTGGAAGTTGATCGCCTGACCAGGCGCAGCGATGAACGCCTGCACCGCATCAGGCGTGGGGGCGCTTGCCACAATCACCAGATAGGGATGCTGCGTCATCGGGATAAAGCATTGCGCGCCCAGCGGGTGACGCTCGACCAGATCCAGCGCATAGGGCAGGGCGCGTGGCACGGCATTGAAAATGCTGACCCCCGCGCGGCCGCCTGCCGCAAAATCGAGCCTTGCGCGGTCGTGGAAACGACCGCAAAGCCCCGCATTGATGATCCGATCGGGATCGCCCGCGGCGTCCAGCACATCCCCAAAGGGCGCGAAATCCGCCGCCGTCAGCGGGCGCGCCAGTATCATTTGGCGGCCAGCGTCAGGCTGGGATGACGGTTCACATCCTTATACAGCATGTAGCGGAACGGGCCGTCGCCGGTGGCGATACAGGCCTGCGGACACCAGGCGCGCAGCCACATGAAATCGCCGGCCTGCACCTTGACCCAATCCTTGTTCAGCAGATATTCCGCCGTGCCCTCAAGGACATAAAGGCCGTGTTCCATGATATGGGTCTCGGCAAAGGGGATACGGCCGCCGGGGTGGAAGGTGACGATATTGACATGCATGTCGTGACGCAGATCACTTGGTTCCACAAACCGTGTGGTGCCCCATTTGTCCGTGCCGGGCATCCAGTTCACCGGATTGTCGGTATCCGAGGTGACAAAGGCATCGGGCAGCGCAAGGCCGGGGGCAGGCTCGTACCGCTTGCGCACCCAATGGAATTGCAACAGCGCGCCGCCGGTGTTGCGCAGCGACCAGATCGCACCGGGGGGCAGATAGGCATAGCCACCTGCGGTCAGTGTATACAGGGCGCCGTTCAGCGTCAGTTGCATCTCGCCCGCGGCAACGAACAACACGCCTTCGGCGCCCGCGTCAGGCTCGGGCGCGTCCGATCCGCCACCGGGGGCCACTTCGACCGCATATTGCGCGAAGGTTTCGGCAAAGCCGGTCAGGGGGCGGGCGATGATCCAGGCGCGTGTGCCCTCCCAGCCGGGCAGCAGGCTCGCGACGATATCGCGCATGACCGATCCGGGGATGAAGGCATAGGCGGGGGTGAACACTGCACCTGCGGCTGCGGGATCGTCACTCAGGGGCGGCATACCGCCGGGGGGGAAGGCATAGGTCATGGCAGGATGGCTTTCAGGCGCAAGAGGGCGATGCGTTCGACTTGGCGCAACCCTTCGTTGAATTCGGTGGCGTGATCATTGGCGATGCGGCGTGCAAAAGCCGCAAGGATGCCCGCTTTGTCATGATCGCGCACGGCGATGATAAAGGGAAAGCCGAACTTTTCCACATAAGCGGCGTTGAGGCGCGTGAACGTCGCACGTTCCTCGTCCGTCAACGCATCTAGGCCCGCGCTGGCCTGTTCGGCGGTGCTGTCGGCTGTCAGGCGTTTGGCGGCGGCCAGCTTGCCTGCGAGGTCAGGGTGCGCATTCAGCACGCCCAGCTTTTCCGCGTCCGAGGCGCTGCGCAGCATCCGCACCAGCGCGTTTTGCAAGCCCGCCGCGCTGTCATGCGCGGGGCCAAGTTCTAGCGCAAAGGCACGCTCGGCAATCCATGGGCTGTGTTCGATAATGCCGCCGAAACGGGCGACGAATGTCACGGCATCCATCTCGCTCGGCCGTTCAAAGCGCTGATGCGGGTGGTGCGCGGCCCAGTGGGCGGCGATCTGGCCGCGCGTTGCGAACCAGACCCCGTCATGCGACAGCGCGTAATCCAGAAAGCGTTTCAGCCCCGCGATCTTGCCGGGGCGGCCAATCAGGCGGTTGTGCAAACCGACCGAGAACATCTTGGCATGGCCGGCCGTGCCTTCGGCATAGAGCGTATCAAACGTGTCTTTCAGATACTGATAGAACTGCTCGCCCTCGATATAGCCGGGCGCGGTGGCAAAACGCATGTCGTTCGCCTCTAGCGTATAGGGAATGACCAGCTGGTCGCGGGTGCCGCATTCGCGCCAATAGGGCAGGTCATCGTCATAAGTGTCGGAAATCCAGTCGAACGCACCGGTTTCAGCCGTCAGCGCCACGGTATTGGCCGAGCAGCGGCCCGTATACCAGCCCTTGGGCGGGGTGCCGACGACCTCGGTATGCAGGCGGATAGCCTCTGCGATCTGGGCGCGCTCGATCTCCTCGGGCATGTCCTTGTGCTCGACCCATTTCCAGCCGTGGCTGGCCACTTCCCAGCCCGCATCCACCATCGCCGCGACCTGTTCGGGGTTACGGGCAAGGGCGGTGGCGACGCCGTAAATGGTGATCGGCAGATTCAGCCCCGTGAACAGACGGTGCAGCCGCCAGAACCCCGCGCGCGCACCGTATTCATAGATGGATTCCATGTTCCAGTGCCGCTTGCCCGGCCACATCGCCGCGCCTGCGATATCCGACAGGAACGCCTCAGAGGCATCATCGCCGTGAAGGATGTTATTCTCGCCGCCTTCTTCATAGTTCAGCACCAGCGAGATCGCGACTTTGGCCCCGTTCGGCCATGCGGCATCGGGCGCCTCTGGCCCGTGGCCCCTGAAATCGCGCGGATAACGGTTCGGCATGTTTTCTTCCCTCATCTGTCGGTTCAGGCGTAGCGGATGCCTGCGGAAAGTTGCAAGGTGGCGGGCAGAAATTTACGCCAAAGGATCAAGGAATGAGCAAAGGCTATCTGACGACCCATGTTCTGGATACCGCAACCGGCACGCCCGCGGTCGGCCTGAAGATCGAATTGTTCAGCGCGGGCCAATTGATCGCGAGCAAAGTCACCAATCCCGATGGCCGCACCGATGGCGCGATTCTGCCCGCTGAGGCCTTTGCGCTGGGCGAATACGAATTGGTGTTTCACGCCGGTGATTACCTGCGCGGCGCGGGGCTGAAGGGCGGTTTTCTGGATATCATCCCGATCCGTTTCACGATGGATCAAGAGGACCACTATCACGTGCCCCTCTTGCTGTCGCCCTTTGGCTATTCGACCTATCGCGGCAGCTAAACCGCGCGCGACAGCGCCCCGTCCACGGCCGCCACGATCTCGTCAATATCGGATTTTGTGGCGATCAGCGGCGGGGCAAAGACCAGCGAATTGTTGTACCCGGGGATCGAGCGGTTGGTCGCCCCGATAATCACGCCGTTCGCAGCGCAATCGGCCACCACACCGCCGACCAGCTTTTCCGCCAGCGGCTCTTTCGTGGTGCGATCCGCGACCAGCTCGACCCCTGCGAACAGGCCCTTGCCGCGCACATCGCCAATGATCGCGTGGCGATCCGCCAAGCCCTGCAGCTGGTCGATGAAATAGGCACCGGTGTTCTTGACGTTCGACAAGGTGTCTTCCTCGTCCATGATCTTTAGCACTTCGATCGCGGCGGCGGGGCCGCTGGTGCAGCCGCCAAAGGTCGAGATATCGCGGAAATAGCCTAGCGGGTCGCTGTCGTCCTTGAACTTGTCGAACACCGCCTCGGTGGTGACGCAAGCCGATATCGCGGCATAGCCCGAGGCGACCCCCTTGGCCATGGTCACGATATCGGGCTGGATGCCGTAATGCTGATAGCCGAACATCGTGCCGGTGCGGCCAAAGCCGCAGACGACCTCGTCGATATGCAGCAGAATGTCGTATTTGCGGCAGATCTCTTGCACCTTTTCCCAATAGCCTTTTGGCGGGACAATCGCACCGCCGCCTGCGGTGATCGGTTCCAGGCACAGCGCGCCGATCGTATCGGGGCCCTCGCGTAGGATCACTTCCTCGATCGCCTCTGCGGCGCGCTCGCCATAGTTTTCGACATCCCATTGTTTGCGGTATTCCAGACAATGCGGCACCATGACGAAACCGTCCGGATAGGGGCCGTATTGCATCGCCCGCTCGACCTGACCGGAGGCGGCCAGCGTGCCGATGGTGGTGCCGTGATAATCCCGCTCGCGATACAGGATTTTCCACTTTTTACCGCCGTAATGTTTGTGGGCGATCTGGCGGACCATCTTGAAGCCCTTTTCATTCGCCTCTGACCCCGAATTCGCGAAATAGACGCGCGACAGGCCCGGCATATGGCCGATCAGCATTTGCGCATAGATCGCGCCGGGGATCGTGCCCGAGGCGCCCGCGAAATAGGGCAGTTTGATCAGCTGGTCGCGCACCGCATTGGCGATCCGCTCGCGCCCATAGCCAAGGTTCACCGTCCAGACGCCGCCCGAGACCGCATCCAGACTTTCGCGCCCCTTGATATCCCAGACGCGCAGGCCCTTGCCCTCGACGATGATGCGGGGATCGACGCCGCCCTCAAAGGGTTTATGCTGCATCAGATGGTGCCAGACATGGGCCTTGTCCGCGGCCATAATGGCGGTGGGATCGTTGCTGCGCAGAGTATCCATGACACTTCTCCTCGGGTCACTTTGGCCCAGTTTGATCCCCCGCGCGCCCCAGTCAACAACAATCCGGCGCGGGCCTTGACCTTGCCATTGGGGAAGCCCTTATCTTCATCGAATCAAGAAAAGGAGGTGCCCCATGGATCTGACCTTTCATATCGAAGGTATGACCTGCGCATCTTGTTCGGCGCGGGCGCAAAAGGTGCTCTCACACGTGCCGGGCGTCGCGGTTGCGGATGTGAACCTTGCGACCCATGCGGGCCGTGTGACCCTCGCCGATGGCGCAGAGGCCTCCGTTGTCGCCAATGCGCTGACGGCCGCGCTGGGCAAGGCGGGTTATCCCGCAACGCTGACCCACCGCACCCTCGAGATCGAGGGGATGACCTGCGCCTCTTGCGTCGCGCGGGTGGAAAAGGCGCTGGCCAAAGTGCCGGGCGTGTCCAATGCCACTGTCAATCTTGCCACGCGCAGCGCGCAGCTGGATGATCTGTCGCGCGATGCGGATCGTCTGATCGCCGCGGTGAAACGCGCGGGCTATGATGCCCGCCTGCGCGAGGTGGACGCCGCACCCGAGGATCGCGACGCGGCTGAGGCGGCCGCCTTGCAGCGCAACCTGATCATCGCCGCTGCGCTGACGCTGCCGGTGTTCGCCATTGAAATGGGCTCGCATTTGCTGGGCTGGGTCGGGCTGACATCCGCAGCGCATGATCACGGCACCAGTTTTACAGAACTGCCGCTGACCAATTGGCTGTTCCAATTCCTGCTGATTACCGCTGTGCTGGCTTGGCCGGGGCAGGTGTTCTTTCGCCGTGGCATTCCCGCGCTGCTGCACGGCGCGCCAGATATGAATGCGCTGGTGGCCGTCGGGGCGGGGGCGGCGTGGCTCTATTCGACCTTCGTGCTGTTCCTGCCGGGGCTGGTGCCCGCATCTGGCCGCGTGGTCTATTTCGAGGCGGCGGGTGTCATCGTGACCCTGATCCTCGCCGGTCGCTGGCTAGAGGCGCGGGCGCGGGGTCGGGCAGGCGCGGCCATTCGCCGCCTGATGGACCTGCGCCCCGCCACCGCGCTGGTCGAGCGCGCGGGCGAGGTGGTCGAGCTGCCGATTGCTGACCTGCGCCTTGGCGATATCGTGCAAATTCGCCCCGGCAGCCGCATCAGCGCCGATGGGCGGGTGATCTCGGGCACCTCGCATGTCGATGAAAGCATGATCACAGGCGAGCCGATGCCCGCCGCGAAAACCACTGGCGACAGCTTGACCGGCGGCACCGTCAATGGTGCGGGTATGCTGCGGATGGAGGTTGCCGCCACCGGCAGCGATACGGTGCTGTCGCGCATCCTGTCGATGGTCGAAGAGGCGCAAGGCGCGCGTCTGCCTGTCCAAGATCTGGTCAACCGCATCACGCTATGGTTCGTGCCGGTTGTGATGGTGCTGGCGGCGGGGGCAGTGTTGGTCTGGTTGGTTTTTGGCCCCGAGCCGCGCCTTAGCCATGCTTTGGTTGCGGGCGTTTCGGTGCTGATCATTGCCTGTCCCTGCGCGATGGGGCTGGCGGTGCCGGTGTCGATCATCGTCGGCGCTGGCCGCGCGGCCGAGCTGGGTGTGCTGTTTCGCAAGGGCGATGCGCTGCAAAGGCTGGCGGGGATCAAGACCTATGCCTTTGACAAAACCGGCACGCTGACCGCCGGCAAGCCTGTGCTGACAGATTTTGAAGCGCTGGCGGACGGCGATCTGCTGGCCGAGGTTGCCGCGCTGGAAAGCCTGTCCGAACATCCGACCGCTGCTGCCATCACCGCCGCCGCAGCGGGTCGCACGCTGCCCGAGGCGCGTGATCTGCAGGTGCTGCCCGGTCTGGGCGTGACGGGCATGGTTGCGGGCCAGCGTCTTGTCATCGGCAACCAGCGTCTGATGGCGGATGAAGGCATCGACCTGACCCCCATCGCCGCGCGCCTGACCGCGCTGGCCGCCGAGGGGCGCGCCCCCGTGCTGATCGCCAAGGCGGGCAAGATTGCGGGTCTGTTGACGGTCGAGGATCAGGCCAAGCCCCATGCCGCCGATACTGTCGCCGCGCTGCGGGCGGCAGGCGCGCGGGTGGTGATGATCTCGGGCGATGCGGCGGCCAATGCGCGCCGCGTGGCCGCAACCCTCGGGATTGACGAGGTGCTGGCCGAGGTGCTGCCCGAGGGCAAGCGCGACGCGGTGTTGGCGCTGCGCGAGGGTGGCCCCGTGGCCTTTGTCGGGGACGGCATCAATGACGCAGCGGCGCTGGCCAGTGCGGATGTCGGCCTTGCCGTCGGCAATGGCACTGATATCGCGATTGAAAGCGCGGACATTGTGCTGATGAGCGGCGATATCGCGGGCGTCTTGCGCGCGCGCCAGATTGCGCGGGCGACGATGGCAAATATCCGGCAGAACCTGTTCTGGGCCTTTGGCTATAACGTGCTGCTGATCCCGGTCGCCGCAGGTGTGCTTTATCCGGCGTTTGGCTGGCTGCTGTCGCCCGCGCTTGCGGCGGGCGCGATGGCTCTTTCGTCTGTTTTGGTGGTGGCAAATGCGTTGCGATTGCGACGCGTTGCCGCCGGCTAGGGCGTAATTAGCGCTAAACGTGCAATGCGATTGTTAAGATATGAAAATTCATGTGCAAATCTGCACATTTTTGCCGCCTTGACACTCGACAATCGGGGCGGGCTGGCCTAGTTTTTGGGCGCTCCCATCAGGATGTCTGTTGCAGCACAGCGACAGACTGTTGCTTTTAGGCAAGTTAGGTTCCGAGGGGAGCTGTGACAGTGCTTAAACTGTCATTTGCGTGGCCCGCGTCGTGGGTGGCGTTATGATGCACGTGGCTTGGGGGGAAGTGGCCGAATGATAGAACAAAACCTGCTGCTGGTGCTGACAGTGTTGCCCTTTGCGGGCGCATTGCTGGCCGTCTCGCTGGGAACCCATGCCAGAAACGCCGAAGCATGGCTTGCCGCGATCGTCATGGCCGCAGGTTTGGTGATCACGCTGTCGCTTTATCCACTGATCCAAGATGGCGGCGCGCTGCGCAGCCAGATCCAATGGGTGCCCAGTATCGGGCTGAACCTGTTGTTCCGCTTGGACGGTTTTAGCTGGATGTTCCTGCTGCTGGTGTTCGGCATCGGGCTGATGGTGGTGATCTATGCGCGGTTCTATCTGTCGCCCAAAGATCCCTCGGCCCGCTTTTTTGGCAGCCTCTTGGCCTTTACCGGCGCGATGGCGGGCGTGCTGCTGTCGGGCAATGTGATCATGCTGGTCGTGTTCTGGGAGCTGACCTCGATCACATCCTTCTTGCTGATTTCCTATTGGCACCACCTGCAAGGCGCGCGCGATGGGGCGCGGATGTCGCTGATCGTCACGGGTTTGGGCGGGCTATGCCTGCTGGCCGCGATGCTGATCATCGGCCATGTGGTTGGCAGCTATGATATCGACCGCATTCTGGCGGCGGGCGGCGTGATCAAGGATCACGGCCTGTACCCTGTCATCCTCGCGCTGTTTCTGCTGGGCACGTTCACAAAATCCGCCCAATTCCCGTTCCATTTCTGGCTGCCAAACGCGATGAACGCGCCAACGCCGGTGTCGTCCTATCTGCATTCGGCGACGATGGTGAAGGCGGGCGTCTATCTGATGGTGCGGTTTGCGCCCTCTATCGGTGGGACCGATCTGTGGTTCTATGCGGTGGGCGGCGTCGGGATGGTCACCATGGCCTTTGGCGCCTTTGTCGCGCTGTTCCGCCATGATTTGAAAGGTCTGCTGGCCTATTCGACGATCAGCCATCTGGGTCTGATCACCGCACTTGCGGGCTTTGGCACCCCTGCCGCCATTGTCGCCGCGATCTTCCACATCGCCAACCACGCGATTTTCAAGGCCAGCCTGTTCATGGCCGCAGGTATCGTCGACCACGAGGCGGGCACCCGCGATATGCGGCGCCTGTCCGGCCTCAGGCGATTGATGCCGGTAACCTTTGTGCTGACCGCACTGGCGGCTGCCGCGATGGCGGGCGTGCCGCTGCTGTCAGGCTTTATTTCCAAGGAAATGTTCCTTGCCGAAACGATCGAGCCCTATAACGGCAGCCAATTTGCCGCGCTGCTGCCATGGGTTGCGACGATTGGCTCGCTGTTCTCTGCCGCCTATGCGCTGCGCCTGATCCTGTCGGTGTTCTTTGGCCCCGATGCGACCAGCCTGCCCAAAACCCCGCACGAGCCGCCGCGCCTGATGCGCCTGCCGGTCGAGATCCTGGTGCTGCTGGCCGTGGCCGTGGGCTGTTTTCCCTATCAAACCATTGCCCCGATCCTGAAGGTGGCGGTGCTGTCGGTGCTGGGCGATGCGACGCCGCATTATTCGCTGTCGCTGTGGCACGGCTTTAACACGCCGCTGATGATGAGCGCGATTGCCCTGATCGGCGGCACGCTGTTGTATCTGACGTTCCGTCGCCAGATCGAGGAAGGGCCCGATGGCCCGCCCTTGATCCACCCGCTGCGCGGGCAACGCGTGTTTGACCGGCTGCTGCTGATCCTGTCGTGGCGCGTGCCGCGCCGGCTGCTGTCGACCTTTGCCAGTGACCGCCTGCAGTCACAGTTGGTGATTATCATTCTGGTCGCTTTCCTTGTGGCGGCGTGGTCGGTCTGGGGCGTGCCGCGCCCGGTGCCCGATATTCTGGGCGGCGTCGGCTTTGACCTGCCGTTTGCGATGCTGTGGATCGTGGGTGCGACCTGTGCTGTCGCGGCGGCGTGGCAGGCGAAATACCACCGTTTCGCGGCGCTGGTGCTGCTGGGCGGCGCGGG
Source organism: Ketogulonicigenium vulgare WSH-001 (assembly GCF_000223375.1). Taxonomy (NCBI): domain Bacteria; kingdom Pseudomonadati; phylum Pseudomonadota; class Alphaproteobacteria; order Rhodobacterales; family Roseobacteraceae; genus Ketogulonicigenium; species Ketogulonicigenium vulgare. The sequence goes on from NC_017384.1 coordinate 546,491, forward strand.
CCTGTGCACGGTGATGACCTTTGCTCTGCTGTCCGCGCCCGATTTGGCCGTGACGCAACTGCTGGTCGAGATTGTGACCACCGTCCTGCTGCTGCTGGGTCTGCGCTGGCTGCCCAAGCGGCGCGAGCCGATCAAAGGTGACGGGGCTCTACGCTCGCACCTGCGGCGGACGCGCGATCTGGTGATTGCGGTGGCGTGCGGCGGGGGTGTCGCAATCGTGGCACTGTGGGTCATGCTATCGCCGCCAGTGGATACAATCGGCGATTGGTTCTTGCAAAACGCCTATTCCGAGGGTGGCGGCACCAATGTGGTGAATGTCATTCTGGTCGACTTCCGCGCCTTTGACACGTTCGGCGAGATCACCGTTCTAGCCATCGTCGGGCTGACCGTCTTTTCGCTGCTGCGGCGGTTCCGCCCCGCGCCAGAGGCTGCCGGTCGCCCGGATGAACAAATCGGTGCCGATCCCAAGATGCTGGACCAGTTCCTGTATGTGCCGGCCATCGTGATGCAGTGGATGTTCGCGCCGACGATTGCACTTTCGGCCTATCTGTTCTTCCGCGGTCACGATCTGCCCGGTGGCGGTTTTGCTGCCGGTGTCACCTTGGCCGTCGGGTTCTTGATGCAATATATCGCGGCGAATGTGCGCTGGATTGAATCGCGACTGACGGTGCTGCCGATCCGCTGGATTGGCTGGGGTCTGCTGATTGCGGCGGCGACGGGGATGGGGGCATGGCTGTTTGGCTATCCCTTCCTGACCGCCCATTCGCAATATCTGGATATCCCGATCATCGGCCGCGTCCCTGCGGCAAGTGCGCTGTTCTTTGACCTTGGGGTGTTCCTGCTGGTCGTGGGCGCAACCGTGCTGATGTTGATCGCAATCGCCCACCAATCGCTGCGTTCCGCGCGGGCGCGTGAATTGGATGAGGCGCGTGCCAAAGAAGAAGACGAGGAGGTCGCCTGATGGAAGTCGTTCTTGCAACTGCAATCGGCGTTCTCGTCGCGTCGGGTGTGTGGCTGGTGCTGCGCCCCCGCACATTCCAGGTGATTATCGGCCTGTGCCTGCTGTCTTACGGTGTGAACCTGTTCATCTTTGCCATGGGACGGCTGTGGGTCGACAAAGCCCCGATCATGACCAAAGGCGGGCCGGTCGATCCGACCCAATTCGCCGACCCGGTGCCGCAAGCCCTTGTGCTGACCGCCATTGTCATCAGCTTTGCCACGACGGCGCTGTTTCTGGTGGTGATGATGGTCTCGCGCGGGCTGACCGGCACTGACCACGTTGACGGCAAGGAGACCAACTGATGGGCGCATCACCTGAACACCTGATGATCGCGCCGATCGTCATCCCGATGGTCATTGGCGCCTTGATGCTGCTGTATGATGACCGTCAGCGGCGCGCAAAACTGATCATGAGCCTTGGCTCGGCCCTTGCGATGCTGGTCATCGGGATCGAGCTGCTGGTGCGCGCGCGGGTCCGAACTGACGGGTGGCAACTCGATCGGTTTCTATCTGCTGGGCGATTGGGCCTCGCCCTTTGGCATCGTGCTGGTGGTCGACCGCCTGTCGGCGATGATGCTGGTGCTGACGGCGCTGGTCTCGATCCCGGCGCTGGTCTATTCCGCTGCCGGTTGGGGCGGTAAGGGGCAGCATTTCTATTCGATCTTCCAGTTCATGCTGATGGGCGTGAACGGCGCGTTCCTGACAGGCGATCTGTTCAACCTGTTCGTTTTCTTCGAGATTTTGCTGGCGGCCTCTTATGGCCTTATGCTGCATGGCTCGGGGCAGCTGCGGGTGCGGGCGGGTCTTCATTATATCGCGGTGAACCTTGTCGGCGCGCTGCTGTTCCTGATCGGCGTCTCGCTGATCTACGGGGTCACCGGCACGCTGAACATGGCGGATCTGGCGACGCGGATCGTGAATATCAGCGATGCCGACCGTCCCTTGCTGCACGCGGCGGCAGGTGTGCTGGGGATCGCCTTCTTGATCAAAGCGGGCGCGTGGCCGCTGTCCTTCTGGCTGCCGCCGACCTATCAGGCGGCGCCGGCGCCGGTGGGGGCGATGTTCGCCATCCTCACCAAGGTCGGCATCTATGTCATCTTGCGCATGTCGATGCTGCTGTTTGGGGAAAGCGGCGGTCTTTCCGCCGGCTTCGGGGCCGAGGTGCTGATCGCCATTGGCATCCTGTCGCTGATCTATGCCACTGCGGGTGTCATGACATCGCAAAGCCTTGGCCGTATGGCGGGCTATTCGGTGCAGGTCACATCGGCGACGCTGATCGCGGTGATCGGCTTTGCCATCGGTGGTGGCGGCATGTCGATGCTGGGCGGCGCGATGTATTATATGATCGCCTCGACCCTCGCCACGGCCGCGCTATTCCTGCTGGACGAGGTGCTGCAGCGCAGGCAGGGCGGTATCGCGGCCATCCTTGCGCTGACCGCTGATGCTTACGGCGTTGATCAGCCCGAGGACGATTCGGAATCGGGCGAGGTTGGCGTTGCCATTCCTGCCGTGCTGACCGTGCTGGCGGTGGCGTTCTTTGCCGTGGCGCTGGTGCTGTCGGGGATGCCGCCTTTGCCGGGCTTTATCGGCAAGTTCGCCATGCTGTCGGGCGGGCTGAACCCGGGCGGCTTGGGGCGCGGAATGCCGTCGGAATGGATGTGGCTGTTCACCTTCCTTGTGATCCTGTCGGGCTTTGCCACGATGATCGCACTGGTGCGGATCGGGATGCAGACATTCTGGGGCGATGATGAGCCGATGTCCAAGGTCCGCCTGCAAGAGCTGCTGCCCATCGTCGGTCTGGTTGTATTGCTGGTGATCCTTGCCGTGCGTGCCCATCCGGTCATGCGCTATACCGAGATCACCGCACGCGCGCTGGCGCGTCCGACGATTTATATCGACGGCGTCATCACCGCGCCGCGGGTCGAGGATCTGCAAGGCCCCGTCGCAGAACAGCAACCCGTCGCAGCTGCAGGAGGAAACGGTGCGTAAACTTATCCCCCATCCGATGGTGACCCTGTCGCTGACGCTGGTCTGGATGACGCTGAACGATTTCAGCGTCGGGCATCTGCTGCTGGGCCTTGGTATTGCGCTGCTGGCAGGCTGGTCGCTGGGCCTAGTCTATCCGCGCGAGCGGCGGATCAAGAACTGGCTACCGCTGGTGAAACTGTTCTTTGTCGTCGGCGCCGATATCATCCGCTCGAATGCTGCCGTGTTCTGGCTGATCGTCACCAAAGGCCGCCAAGGCGCGCGCAAATCCGGCTTTATCGAGATGGATTTGCAACTGACCGACCGCTTTGGCCTGATGGTCATGGCGCTGATCCTGACGGCGACGCCGGGCTCGGCCTGGATCTGGCACGATCCCGAACGCGGGCGGCTGCTGATCCATGTCTTTGACCTTGTCGACGAGGACGAATGGCGGCGGCAGATCCAAGAAAGATATGAGCGGGTTCTGATGGAGATCTACGAATGAGCGAAACCATCCTCTTTTGGGCGGTGACCTATGCGCAGATCATGCTGGGTCTGGCGCTGATCCTGGCGGGCTGGCGCGGCGTGACCGGCCCGCGTGCCCAAGATCGCGTGCTGGGTCTGGATACGATCTATATCACCGCGATGTTGCTGTTGCTGGTCACCGGGATCCGCACCGGCGGGCATTACTATTTCGAGGCCGCGCTGATCATCGCCATCCTTGGCTTTGTCACCACGGTCGCCTTGGCGAAATTCCTGCTGCGCGGCGAGGTGATCGAATGACCGGCGCTGATCTGCCCGTTTGGGTCGCAATTTTGATCGCCGTGCTGGTGGTGGTCGGATCGTCTTTGACCTTTGTTGGCGCGCTGGGTCTGGTGCGGCTGAAGAACTTTTACGACCGCTTGCACGCGCCGACCCTTGGCACCAGCTGGGGCACGGCGGGGATTGCGCTGGCCTCGATGATCTTCTTTTCGGTCATCGCGGGCGAGGTGCTGCTGCATGAGTTGATCATCGGCATCTTTGTCATGATCACAACGCCGGTGGGACTGATCTTGCTGGCGGGCGCGGCCTATACCCGCGATCAGCGCGAGATTATGAACAAGCTGTCGAATGATACGCTGCCGATCGAGACCGCCGAGACGCTGGAATCCTCGGCCGATGTGCATCAACTGGGCCCGGTGGAAAAGCCGCAATGAGTGACCTCAGCGCGCTGGATCAAGCCCATGCGCAGATGCAGGCCGCGCCCGATGATGATGCGCGCCGCCTGCAATTCTATGCGGTGCTGGCCGATAGCGCTTTGTTTTTGATGCTGGAGGGCGAGCCTGAAGGCGAAAGCGTCAGCCCCGCCGTGTTCAATGTCGCAGGCGTGGATTACATTTTGGTCTTTGACAGCGAGGCACGCCTTGCCGCATTTGCGGGCGGGGCGGTGCCCTATGCCGGTCTCGCCGGGCGCGGTCTGGTCGAGATGATCGCGGGCCAGGGAATCGGTCTTGGCGTGAACCTCGATAGCGCGCCCTCTAGCATGATGATCGGGCCCGAAGGGGTGGATTGGCTGGCGGACACACTGGCGGCGCAGCCGGAATCCGATTTCGCGCGCCCCCGTAAAATCGCGGCCCCCGCGCAGATGCCGCCCGGGCTGATGCAGGCGCTGACCGCGCGTCTGACCCATGCGGGCGTGCTGGCGCGGGCGGCTTGGCTGGCTGCAATCGAATATGACACCGGCGCGCGCGGCCATATGCTGGCTTTTGTCGATGCCGATCCTGCCGCGCAGCCGCAACTGGCCAGCGCGGTGCGCGAAGCTTTGGTCTTTTCCGGGGTCGAGGCGGCAGCACTGGATGTGGCCTTTTTTGACAGCAGCAAAGACAGCAGCTTTGTCGCACGGCTGAACGTGGGGCAGGCGATCCCGCTGGGCGTGCCGCAGCAACCCGTGACCCCCAAAAGCAAAACGGCCGGACCGGGAATGGATCCCGACCGGCCGCCTATCTTACGATAGTCTTGCGGTAGTTCTGGTAACGTTCGATCAGTGCTGCAACCGTCGCAGTCTCTCGCCAAGGCGATCCCCAAAGTGGGACCTGCGAGTCTGACCTGACTGGGCTACCGCGCCGCCAATTCTAATGGGCGGGCATCCCGATAAGGTCAGAAATGAACGTCGAACTCTTTTCCGGCTTGTCCGGAACGGTTCAGGCCCGCGTAGGAGCCATGGTGATCTGAGCAGCCGCGAATACAAAATGCGGCGCCGATAACCCCCAGAACAGCGCCGAACGAATTCAGGCTGCGCTTCAGGGCAGTCATTACACACTCTTCTCTTTCTGTCTTGAGTGACCTCTCTCATATGTCACCGATTGGTCAAAAAATCAAGAGGCGCCTTATTTCATTGAATTTTTCGCGAATTGTCCCATCCGCTCAAGGGGTTCCAGCAGCGTAAAGGGGGACGAATCAAGGCTTTGAACCACGGGGCGTGACGGGTTAAGATAGGGGCGAATGAAGGAGGCCCTCTGTGCCTGATGCATCGCATTACGACCCCGTCACATTGATCACCGAAACCGCCCCGATGCGGCCTGATGTGTTTGGCGGGCGCGCCAAATGCCTGCAGCGGCTGATCCGCCTGAAAATGCCGGTGCCTGTTACGGTGGCGCTGGGGTTTGATGCGGTGCGGGCGATCGCGCGCGGGCAGATGCCGGATATGGCTGCAATTGTCTTCCCCTTTGGCGATGCGCCACTGCTGTCGGTGCGCCCGTCTAGCCTTGATCCCGATTGGGGCGGTCCGGGGGCGATCTTGAACATCGGCATGTGCGATGCGCTGCACCAAAAGCTGACCGCGACGGCGGGCGAGGCGGCGGCAACCGCGCTGTATCTGCGGTTTATCCAGACCTATGCGATCCAGGTGGCGCGGCTGAATCCCGACGCCTTTGATTTCGACGGGCGTTCCGGACTGGATACACTGGGTATCGCCCTTGCCACATTCGAGGCGGAAATGGACGAGCCGTTTCCCCAAGATCCCGCCGTGCAACTGTCCGAGGTGTTGCGGTCCATGGCGCGCACGTGGGAGGGGACATCCGCGCGACTGCTGCGGCAGGCGAAAGGTGCGCCCAGCGATGCGGGTCTGGGGCTGGTCGTGCAGGCGATGGCCTTGGGCGTTGGCGCGGGCGACAGCGGTGCGGGCGTCATTCAATTCGTCGACAGCCAAACCGGCGCGCCGCGCATCACCGGGCGCTACCTTGGCCAAAGTCAGGGGCGCGAGGCGATGGTGGCCGATGGCGCGCTGTTTTTGACACGCGATCCGCGCGGCCCCGCGCTGGAACAGCAGAACCCCGAGATTTTCGCGCAATTGCAGGCTTTTGGCCAGATCGCCCGCAAGCGCCTGCGCGAGGAGATGCAGATCGAATTCACCATTTCCAACGGCGCGCTGCATATTATCGACGCGGTACGTGTGCCCCGCACGGTGCAGGCGGCGGTGCGGATCGCAGTGGATTTGGCGCAAAGCGATGTGATCCCGCGGGCCGAGGCTGTGCATCGTATTGACGTGCAGGCGGTCACCGCGCTGCTGCACCGGCAGGTCGACCCGACAGCGCCGCGCGACCTGATCATGCGCGGCATCGCGGCAAGTCCGGGTGCCGCCCATGGCAAGCTGGTGCTGACAGCCGAAGAGGCGCAGGCCGCTGCCATGCGCGGCGAGGCTGCGATCCTTGTGCGCCGCGAGACGACCCCCGAGGATATCCGCGGCATGCATGCGGCGGCGGGGGTTTTGACGCAGCGCGGCGGTGTGACAAGCCATGCGGCCGTTGTGGGGCGGGGCCTTGGGGTGCCCTGTGTCGTCGGTGCGACGGGGCTGGTCATCGACCGGCGCGGCGCGCGCGTCATCGCGCCCGATGGCCGCGTCATCCACGTGGGCGAAGTGATCACGGTCGATGGCTCGACCGGCGAGGTGCTGGCCGGCGAGGCCAACTTGCGAGAGGCGCCGCTGGACGATGCCTTTCGCACCTTGTTGTCATGGGCCGATGCCAGCCGCGATATCGGCATCCGTGCCAATGCTGATACGCCGCGCGATGCGCAGATCGCCCGCGATTTTGCCGCCGAGGGCATTGGCCTTTGCCGCACCGAACATATGTTTTTCGAGGGCGAGCGCATCGGCATGATGCGCGAGATGATCTTTGCCGCGACGTCCGGCGAACGGCGCGAAGTGCTGGACCGTCTGCTGCCCATGCAGCGACAGGATTTCGTCCGCTTGTTCGAAATCATGCACGGGCTGCCGGTGTGCATCCGTCTGTTCGATCCGCCGTTGCATGAATTCCTACCCTCGGACCGTGCCGGGATGCGTGATCTGGCCGACGGCCTGTCGCTGCCGCTGGCCGATGTCATCGCGCGGGTCGAGGCGCTGACCGAATATAACCCGATGCTGGGCCTGCGCGGCGTCCGCCTTGGGATCACCGTCCCCGAAATCTATGAGATGCAGGCCCGCGCGATTTTCGAGGCAACCGTCGCTGTCGTACGCGGCGGGCTGAGTGTGACGCCCGAAATCATGCTGCCGCTTGTCTCGGCCCGGCGCGAGGTGCAGACCGTGCGCAGTCAGATCGATGCGATCGCCAGTGCGGTGCGGGCACAATCTGGGGTTGAGTTCACTTATCGTCTGGGTGTCATGGTCGAAACGCCCCGCGCGGCCCTGCGCGCCAGCGATATTGCGCAGGATGTGGCCTTTCTGTCCTTTGGTACGAATGACCTGACGCAGATGACCTATGGCCTGTCGCGCGATGATGCGGGACGGTTCATGCCCGCCTATCTGGCCGACCATGTTTTCCCCGCCGACCCGTTCCACACCCTCGATATCGAGGGGGTGGGCGAGCTGTTGCAGATCGGGGCTGCGCGCGCCAAACAGGGTCACCCCAGCGTCACTTTATCGGTCTGCGGCGAGCATGGCGGCAATGCCGAGGCCATCGCATTTTTCCGCGCGCAGGGATTCGATTACGTCTCTTGCTCGCCGTTTCGAGTGCCGGTTGCGCGGCTTGCGGCAGCGCAACTTGCGATTCGTGAACGTTATGATTTTCCCAGTGCTAGCGGGAAATATTTATAACTACATGAATTAAAATGTAAATTTATGCGAAGGCCAAGAATTGCTTAACTTGCGTTAATGTCTGGACACCTCGTTTCATCTCGCATACCTCGTTCCAGCCGGCGCGGGGCTGACTGCGTGAAACGACGGATGAAGGTAAATGCAGTCTGGTCACGTGGTGCTAGGGCACGGGATTGCGGTGGGGATTCTGGTCGCTGGTTTGGCAATTTCGCCGGGTCATGCAGGCGCAGAAGAGCTGGTGGCAAGCCGCCTTGGGGCGCTTCTCGATCAGGGTGATTACTCTCAGACGTTGGAAGATGAGGCGGTCTTGAACACGCCGCCGGTCGGGTCAAACCGCATCACGCCAAGCGCCGAGGCCGAGACCGATAGCCTGACCAGCCGCATCGCTGCGGCCACCGCTTCGGGTGACGATCAATGGGCCTGTTTGGCCGAGGCGCTGTATTTCGAGGCGCGCGGTGAGACAACCGAAGGTATCGCAGCCGTCGCCGAAGTGATCCTGAACCGCGTCGATAGCGATGGTTTCCCCAATACCGTCTGCACCGTGGTCAACCAGCGCAGCGCCAGCGGGCGTAGCTGCCAATTTTCCTATACCTGCGATGGTCGCCCCGAGGTGATCAATGAACGCGCCGCTTATCGCAAAGTGGGCCAGATCGCCCGCGCGATGCTGGATGGCGCGCCGCGCGATCTGACCAATGGCGCTACATTTTACCACACATCGGCTGTCAGCCCGCGATGGTCGCGCGTCTTTGAACGCACCGCCAGCATTGGCGCGCATCGTTTCTATCGCGACCCGATCCGCACAGCCTCAAACTGACGCCAATCTGCCTGAAACCAGGCTGTAATATTATGTGAGTGGCCCTTGCCTTGGGCTCTCGGTCATATGGCCGAAAAAGAGAAGTGAGAGGCAGCATGTCGCGCAAATATTTCGGCACTGATGGAATCCGTGGACGTTCAAACGCTTGGCCGATGACGGCTGAGATGGCTTTGCGTGTGGGTGCCGCTGCGGGGCACTATTTCCGTGCGGCCGAACGCGGCGTGAACCGTGTGGTGATCGGCAAGGACACGCGGCTGTCGGGCTATATGTTTGAAAACGCGCTGACGGCGGGTTTGACCTCGACCGGGATGAACGTGCTGCTGCTGGGGCCGGTGCCGACGCCTGCGGTGGGGCTGTTGACGCCGTCGATGCGGGCGGATCTTGGGATCATGATCTCGGCCAGCCACAATCCACATTACGACAACGGCATCAAATTCTTTGGCCCCGACGGGTTCAAACTGTCGGATGATGCCGAGGCTGAAATCGAATCCCTGATCGATAGCGGCGTCCCGAATGCGCTGTCTGAGCAGATCGGCCGCGCCAAGCGTATCGATGACGGTCGCTTTCGGTATATGGAACGCCTGAAGGCCGGCCTGCCGGCGGGGTTCAATCTGCGCGGCCTAAAGGTCGTGATCGATTGCGCCAATGGCGCGGGCTATCGCGTCGCCCCCGATGTGCTCTGGGAGCTGGGCGCCGATGTCATCCCGCTGGGCAATACGCCAAACGGCCTGAATATCAATGAAAACTGTGGCTCGACCAAGCCTGCTGCGGCTGCGGCTGCGGTCGTTGCGCATGGCGCGGATGTCGGCATCTGCCTTGATGGTGACGCCGACCGGATCGTGATCATCGACGAGCAGGGCCAGATTGCGGACGGCGACCAGTTGTTGGCGCTGTTTGCCAGCCGCATGGCGGATGAGGGGCGTCTGTCCCATGGCACTTTGGTTGCGACGGTGATGTCGAACCTCGGGCTTGAGCGCTATCTGGAGGGCCGGGGCCTTGCCCTGCTGCGCACACGCGTCGGTGACCGCTATGTGGTCGAGGAGATGCGTAACCGTGGCATGAACCTGGGCGGCGAGCAATCGGGCCATATCGTCATGACCGATTACGCGACCACCGGTGACGGTTTGCTGGCGGGGCTGCAGTTCTTGGCCGCGATGGTGCAGACCGGCCAACCCGCAAGCGTGCTGGCGCGCCAGTTCGACATGGTGCCGCAGTTGTTGAAAAACGTCCGCTATGGCGAGGGGACAGCCCCCCTTGACGCCGATGAGGTGCAGCGCGTGATCGCCGATGCCGAGGCGCGCTTGGACGGCAAGGGCCGTCTGCTGATCCGCAAATCCGGCACCGAGCCGCTGATCCGCGTTATGGCCGAAAGCGTCGATCCGGCGCTGGCTGAACAGGTGGTGGACGATATCGTCGCCGCGGTTGAGCGCGCGGCCTGATGCGGCTGATCCGCGCGCGGGCCGGGGATGCGGCCCGCCTTGCCGATATCCGTGTCGCTGCGATGCGCGACAGCCTGATGGCTGTGGGCCGGTTCGACGAGGCCCGCGCCCGTGCGCGGCTGCTGGATAATTTCACGCCTGCGGACACCATGCTGATCTATATCGGCGATCTGATGGGGTTCTATGTGCTGCGCCCGCGCGAGGGTCACCTTTACCTCGACCATCTTTACCTAAAACCCGAGCATCAGGGGCAGGGCGTCGGGCGGCAGGTGATCGCGCATTTGCAAGGAATGGGGCAGGTGATCCGCCTGATCGCGCTGCAAGACAGTGCGGCGGCGGGGTTCTATGCCGCTTGCGGCTTTCGCCTGCTGTCCTCGGATGGGTTGGACAGCCAATTTGAGTGGCAACCGGAATGAAAAAGGGGCGCTTTCGCGCCCCTTGATCTGTTAGTTGCGGGCCTTGTCGACCATCTTGCCCTTGGAAATCCAGGGCATCATCGCGCGCAGCTTTTCACCGACCTGCTCGATCTGGTGTTCGTCGTTGATGCGGCGGGTCGCCTTGAAGAAGGGCTGGCCGACAGCGTTTTCCTGCATGAAGTCACGCACGAATTTGCCGGTCTGGATGTCGGTCAGCACGGCTTTCATGCGGGCCTTGGTCTCGTCATAGGGCAGGATGCGCGGGCCGCTGACATATTCGCCGTATTCTGCGGTGTTGCTGATCGAATAGTTCATGTTGGCGATGCCGCCTTCATAGATCAGATCTACGATCAGCTTCACTTCGTGCAGGCATTCGAAATAGGCCATTTCGGGCTCGTAGCCAGCCTCGACCAGCGTTTCAAAACCCATGCGGATCAGCTCGACCAGACCGCCACACAGAACGGCTTGCTCGCCGAACAGGTCGGTCTCGCATTCTTGACGGAAGTTCGTCTCGATGATGCCCGAGCGACCGCCACCGATCGCCGAGCAATAGGACAGGCCCAGCTCCATCGCGCGGCCGGTGGCGTTGTTGTGCACCGCCACCAGGCAGGGCACGCCGCCGCCTTTGGTATATTCGCCGCGCACGGTATGGCCGGGGCCTTTGGGCGCCATCATGATGACGTCAACGCCGGGTTTCGGCTCGATCAGGCCGAAGTGCACGTTCAGGCCATGGGCAAAGGCAATCGCCGCGCCTTCGCGCAGGTTGTCATGCACGTATTTCTTATAGGTCTCGGCCTGCAGCTCGTCCGGCATGGTGAACATGATCAGATCGGCCCAGGCGGCAGCCTCGGCGATGCCCATCACCTTCAGGCCCTCTGCCTCTGCCTTGGCGGCCGAGGGGCTGCCCTCGCGCAGGGCAACAACCAGATTTTTCGCACCCGAATCGCGCAGGTTCAGCGCATGGGCGTGGCCTTGGCTGCCATAGCCAAGAATGGCGACCTTGGTGTCCTTGATCAGGTTCACATCACAGTCACGGTCATAATAAACGCGCATTGTCTTCATCCTTGGGTCTAGCTGGCCAAGCGGCCTTGATGGCGATAAACTATCCATATTCTGGCGATAAACCAGATTGAGCCTTGGATAATTTGGCGTACAATGGAAATTATCATGCGTCATTACAGATATTGGTTTAACAATCATGCTTGACGATATCGACCGCCGCCTTTTGCGATTATTACAAGATGATCCCTCTTTGGGTAATAATGAACTGGCAGAGCTGACCGGCATGACCGCGCCCGCTGTCTGGCGGCGGCTGGAAAAGCTGCGCGAGGCCAAGGTCATCGCGGGGCAGGTGGCGGTGATCGACTGGCGTGCGCTGGGCTATGAGGTCGAGGTGTCATTGCGGATCACGCTGGACAAGACCGCTCCGCGCGCCTTTGAGGATTTCGCCGCCGCCGCCCGCCAAGTGCCCGAGGTGATCGAGATTCAGACCTTCCTTGGCCGGGTCGATCTGCGGCTATCTGTGATCGCGCGCAGCCTGCGCGACTATCAGGCGATCTATCACGACCGGCTGCTGAACCTGCCGCATATTCTGGAAATCGAATCCCTGATGACCATCGCCCAGATCAAAAACGATGAAAGCCTGCCGCTATGATCGAGATTGACGGCATCGATCGTCAAATCCTGCGCCTGCTGGTGCAGGATGCAAGCCAGCCCGCCAGCGCCATCGGGCGCAAGCTGGGCCTGTCGCAACCCGCCGCATGGCGGCGCGTCAACCGGCTGCAAGAGGCGGGTGTGATTGCGCGCAAACGCCTTGTGCTGGACAAAGAAGCGCTGGGCTTTGGCGTGACGGTGTTTCTGGGCGTCAAGCTTGCCGCGCGCGGGCGGGTGGGTGTCGATGATTTCGAGCGCGCCGTGACCGCCATCCGCGAGGTGCAATTGGTCGAACATGTGCTGGGCCTGTTCGATTACCGCCTGCGTGTCGTTGCCCGCGATCTGGCTGATTTTGAACGTGTGTTGCGCCGCCGTATCCTGACCTTGCCCGGCGTCGGCAATGTCGAGGCGAATGTCCTGCTGTCCGAGGAGCGCTTGCCCGGCCCGCTTTAACGCACGCCAAGGCCAAGGCGCATCAGGGCTTGGCGGATCACTTTCGGCCCGTGGATCGCCCGCAACCCTCGCGCCCGCAGCGCGCCAATCCCCGGCAGTGCCGCGATCGAGGCATGGTTCAGCGCCGCAACCCCCGCCATCCGCAGCGCGATATCCGCTTCGCGCCGGCGGGCATAGGCGCGCAGCATTGTCCCACCGCCAAGGCCCGCGGGCGTCGCCAGATCCAGCAGCGCGGCAAGATCGGCCAGCGACATGTTCAGCCCTTGCGCGCCGATAGGCGGCATGACATGCGCGGCCTCGGCCATCAGCGCCACACGCGGCGCGGTGATATGGGCGGCGCGCTGCGCGATGATCGGCCAAAGTTGCCGTTTTGACGCCAGCGCCATCTGCCCCAGCACATCGGCGGATCGATCCTGCGCGGCGGCGATGAAAGCGGCGTCGTCCAGCGCCATCAGGTCTTCGGCGCGCGCCCCGTTTTCCATCCAAACGACCGAGGAACAGGGTTTGCCGTCCCGATCCGGCAGCGGCACCAGCGTGAACGGCCCGCCACTGCGGTGCACCTCGATCGAGACATTGTCATGCGGCTGGCTATGCGTGACGGAGAACACCACCGCCTTTTGGGCGAAACTGCTGGCCCGCGCCTTGATCCCGGCCTGTTCGCGCACGTTTGATGCGCGCCCGTCCGCCCCGATCAGCAGGCGCGCTCTCACGATACCGTCCGATAATTGCACGCGCACATCTGCATCTTGGGCAAGGTGGCTTTCATAGCGCGTCGCAAAGCGGATCTGCACCTGCGGCAGCGCGGCGATCCGTTCCAGCAGCTTTGCCCGCAGCAGCGCATTGGGGAAATTCCAGCCAAAGGGCTGGTCGGAAATCTCGTCGCTGACGAAATCGGCGGATACCGCTGGCTGCTTGGCGGCATCGACGATGCGCATGACGCGCAAATCCGCGGCATCCCCCGCGATCAGTGGCCAGACGCCCGCCTGTTCCAGCAGCGCGCGGGCGGGCTGCAAAAACGCGGTTGTGCGTTGATCATTTTGGGCCGCGACGGCCGGAGCAGGGTCGGCCAGCACGACGGTATAGCCCGCCGCACCAAAGGCGGCCGCCGCTGTCAATCCCGCCACGCCGCCGCCTGCGATGACGATATCGACGCTAGACATGTTGCAACTGCGACAGGAAATTCCCGACATCGGGCGCAGAAAAATCAATATGTGGCGCGACCGAGGTTGATCCGACCAGCACCGTCCGCATCCCCATGCTATTGGGCACCAACAGGTTGCGGGGGTCATCTTCGAACATGGCGGCGCGGGTCGCATCAAAGCCCGCATCGCGGATCACGATGTCATAGGCGGCGCGTTCGGGTTTTGGGCAATAGCCGGTTTGCGAGATGCCGAAAACACCGTCGAACAACCCGTCCAGACCGCGCGCTTTCAGTACTTTGTTCGCATAGCCTTGCGCCGCATTGGTAAAGATAATCTTGCGACCGGGCAGGGCCGCGATCTGCGTCGCCAGCTGCACATCGGCGCAAAGACATGAAAAATCAATATCATGCACTTCGTCTAGGAAAGGCTCGGGCGCGATGCCATGTTCGGCCATCAAACCCGCCAGCGTCGTGCCATAGCGATGCCAATAGCCATCGCGCAATGTGTCCGCATCCGCCGGGCTCAGGCGCAGCTCGCGGATCACATAATCCCGCATCCGGGCACGGATTTGGTCAAATAATGTCGCCTCTGGCGGATAAAGGGTATTGTCGAGGTCAAAGACCCAGACATTCACGTGATTCATGACTGCGCGCGGGGCGGGCTTTAGAATTTCGCTCATGATCCTGTGCTAGTCTTGGGCGGGCGCGTTGACAAGCCTGCATTCCAGTTGAACCGCGCGTCCCGCTGGCCTAAGACTTGCTGAAACTGGAGGCGGATATGACGGAAAATAAGCCAAATCAGGGGGATGCTTACGGTCAGATCCTTGAGGCGATTGACAGCGGCATTTATCGCCCCGGTGACCGTCTGGTCGAGAATGAATTGGCCGAACGTTTCGGCATGTCGCGCACCCCGATCCGCGAGGCGTTGCAGCGCCTTGAGACTCAGGCGCTGCTGTCGCGCGATGGACGCTCGCTGATCGTCGCCTCGCTCGATCATAACCAATTGTCTGAGCTTTATGTGGTGCGCAGCACGCTTGAGGGGCTGGCCGCCCGTCTTGCCGCCCGCCACGCCACGCCCGAGGAAGTCCGCGTCCTGCGCGAGATGTTGGAGGATGATCTGCTGCTGACAGGTGATCCGGCGGCGCTGGCGCGTACGAACCGGCGGTTCCACCGTCAAATTCACCTCGCCTCGCACAACCGGTTTTTGGTGCAGCAGTTGGATCTTGTGCATCGCTCGATGGCGCTGCTGGCCAGCTCGTCGCTGGAGGTTGAGGGGCGCTCGCAGGCTGCGATGGACGAACATGCCGCTGTTGTCGTCGCGATAGAGGCGGGGGACGGCGAAACGGCCGAGGCGGCGCTGCGCGAGCATATTTCGCGCGCCTATCGCACTCGGCTCAAGGTCGATGCGCTAAAGGCCGAGAATAGCGGGCTTTTATAGTCACGAGCTGGCAGGCGGCTTGTAAAATCCGTGCTGCGTCTTGTCCCAGTAATGCGGCCGGGTCACCATTTCGGCCAGCGCCTTGATCAGCGCAAGCGTCGCCAGCGGGAAATACAGGTGCATCGTGGGGGCCCATGGGATCAGCCAAGCTTTGCGCGCGCGGATCGCACCAATGGAAAAGGTGACGAGCTGCACGAGTTCCGCCGCAATAAACGCGCTGGCGGCAAAAACCAGCACCCATGCAGGCAGCAGGCCGGTTAAGGGATGCGGGATTTGCAGCACGATCAACCACATGGACCACAGCAGCGGCGCCAGTAGTGTCTGCACCAGCATCCCCAGCAGCATGATTTGCAGCACCAAAAACCGCCGCGCGCCCAGATCCCGCAGCAGCGCAGCGGGATCGCGCATATGCGTCGCCCAGGTCATCGCGAATCCCTTGAGCCAGCGCGAGCGTTGTTTCACCCAAGGCCATGCCCGCCCGTTCGCCTCTTCCATCGTGGTGATGTCGATAATCTCGGTGCGATAACCGGCGCGGGTGATACGCACGCCCAGATCGGCATCCTCGGTCACATTATGGGCGTCCCACCCATGCAGCGCGCGGATGACGGATTCGCGTAAAAACAGCGTCGTGCCACCCAATGGCACAACAAATCCCAGCCGCCCAAGGCCGGGCAGGAACAGGCGGAACCAGACCGCATATTCCAGCGTGAAACAGCGGGTTATAAAATTCGCATTGGCATTGAAGTAATCCAATTTGCCTTGCAAACACGCGACTTGCGGCCCGCGCATTGCAAATTCGGCGGCGACGCGGCGCAGATGATCGGGGGCGGGGTTGTCCTCGGCGTCATAGATGCCGATCAGGCTGCCGCGCGCTTGCGGCAGGGCATAGTTCATCGCGCGGGGCTTGGTGCGGATGGTGCCCAGCGGCGCCTCGATCACGCGCACCCATGCGGGCAGGCATACGGCCCGCAGCGCGCTGCGGGTCATCTCGTCATGATCCTCGGTCAGCAGGCACAGATCCAGCCGGTCGCGCGGATAATCCAGCTTTTCAAACCGGGCCAGCAAATGGCCTGCGATATCCTCTTCGAACAGCAGGGGGACGAAGATGGTAAAGACGGGCAGCTCGTCATCGGGCAGGGGCGGCGGGGCGGGCGGCAGGCGACCTGCGGCCAGCGCACAGACCAGTTTTAGCAGCGCGTTCGCGATGCACAGGCCGCCCGCGATGATACAAAGGGCGGCAAAACTGGGGCCGGGCGCAATGGCCAGCGCCGCCACCACGGCCAGCGCGGTATATTGCAGCCCATAGGAATGCAGGATCGTGCGGCAGCTTTGTGCAAGGGGCAGCAGGCGTTCGGCGGCAGAGATGGCCTGGCGTTGATAGAGGGGGGCGACCTCACGCTCGAAAACGCGCGGCGGCAGCATGTGCAGCGCGGTGCGGCCAAAGACTTGTCGCAGTCGGATCAGCGCGGCAGCATCTGGTGCGCCGCTGGTGGCGACGATGACCGCAGCGCCCTGCCTGCGCCATGGCATAAGGCCCATTGCCGCAGCCTCGTCCGCGCCAAAGCGGTCCAATAATTCCGGATCTGGCCGACCGCCCGGCAGTTGATCTGTCGCAAAGCCTGCGGCGCTATCCGCCATCGCTGTCCCCGTAAGTTACGGGAACAGCAGAACGATTATTGGTAAATAAAGTGTGAACAGAGAGAGGCTTAGCTGGCCTTCTTTTGGTCCATGGCATCGGCGAAACGCTCGAACAGGTAATAGCTGTCTTGCGGGCCGGGGCTGGCTTCGGGGTGGTATTGCACCGAAAAGACCGGACGGTTCAGCATGCGGATACCGCAGTTCGAGCCATCGAACAGGCTGACATGCGTCTCGATCACGCCTTCGGGCAGGGTCTGGCTGTCGACGGTAAAGCCGTGGTTCATCGAGGTGATCTCGACCTTGCCGGTTTCCACATCCTTGACGGGGTGGTTCGCGCCATGGTGGCCGTGGTTCATCTTGACGGTCTTTGCCCCCAGCGCCAGCGCCAGCATCTGATGGCCAAGGCAGATCCCGAACAGCGGCACGTCGCTGCGCTCCAGCACGCCTTGGATCATCGGCACGGCATAGGCACCGGTTGCGGCCGGATCGCCCGGGCCGTTTGACAAGAAGACGCCATCGGGGTTCAGCGCCAGCACGTCATCAGCGGTCGCCGAAGCGGGCAGCACGGTGACATCGCAGCCGGCCGAGGCAAGACAGCGCAGGATGTTACGCTTGGCACCATAGTCAATCGCGACGACTTTGTGGCGCGCGGCGGTCTGGGGGGCGTAGCCTTCGGGCCAGGCCCAGCGCATCTCGTTCCAGGTATAGCTTTGGGCGCAGGTCACATCCTTGGCCAGATCCAGACCGACCAGACCGCGGAAGCCGCGGGCGGCGGCGACCAGCGCCTCGACGTCAAAGTTGCCTTCGGGATCATGGGCGAGGGCGACATGCGGTGCGCCTTGCTGGCGAATGGCGCGGGTCAGGCGGCGGGTATCAAGGCCGCCCATGCCGATGCGGCCCTTTTTCGTCAGCCAGGCTTCCAGATCGCCCTGTGCACGCCAGTTCGACGGCTGGGTCGGGTCCCATTTCACGATCATGCCGGCGGCCACGGGATCTCCGGTTTCGTCATCCTCGGCGGTGGTACCGGTGTTGCCGACATGGGGGAAGGTAAAGGTCACAACCTGACCCGCATAGGACGGGTCGGTCATGATTTCCTGATAGCCGGTCATAGCGGTGTTAAAGCACAGCTCGGCCACTGTCTGGCCGGTTGCGCCAAAGCCGAAGCCGTAAAAGACGGTGCCATCTGCCAAAGCAAGGCAGGCCGTCGGTTTCTTGGCAGTGTTCGACATCGCGCGCGTCCTTTTCCAAACCGAAAGATAAATCGACGGGTAACTAGTGCCGCGCGCGATCAGGGTCAAGGGATTGGCGCTGTATTTCGTCGGGTTTTGACCTTTGGCATGGGGCACCCTATCTAATGATGCAAAGCCAGATGAAAGGACATCCCATGGACCTGCGCGAAAAGACGACCGCAGCCGTGAAAGACGCCATGCGCGCCCGCGACAGCGCGCGCCTGTCGACCCTGCGCCTGATCAGCGCCGCCATCAAAGACCGCGACATCGATGCACGCGGCGAGGGCAAAGACGCGATCAGCGATGCCGATATCACCGTGCTGCTGGCGAAAATGGTGCGCCAGCGTCAGGAAAGCGCCAGTGTCTACGACAGCGGCAACCGCCCCGAGCTTGCTGCCAAAGAGCGGGCCGAGATCGCCGTGATCGAAGAATTCCTGCCGCGCCAACTGGACAGCGCCGAGGTCGAGGCCGCGATTGCCGCCGCGATTGCCGCGACCGAGGCTGCCAGCCTGCGCGATATGGGCCGGATCATGGATTATCTGCGCGTGAATTATGCGGGGCAGATGGATTTTGGCAAAGCGGGCGCGATCATCAAAGCCCAGTTGAACGGTTAACAGATGCAGCATTATTCGATTCTGGATCTGTGCCAGGTCACCGAGGGCTCGACGCCCTCGCAGGCCTTGGCCAATTCCGCAACGCTGGCGCAACTGGCCGAGGCGAATGGCTATCACCGCTTTTGGCTGGCCGAACACCATAACATGCCGGGGGTCGCGAGTGCCGCGACCGCCGTCGTGATCGGCCATGTCGGCGCGGCCACCAAAACCATCCGCCTTGGCGCGGGCGGGATCATGCTGCCGAACCACTCGCCTTTGGTGATTGCCGAGCAGTTCGGCACGCTGGCGCAGCTATTCCCGGGCCGTGTCGATCTGGGTCTTGGCCGTGCGCCGGGCACCGATCAGGTGACCGCCCATGCCCTGCGCCGCAATATGTCGGCGGATGACACCTTTCCGCAGGACGTGGTCGATCTGATGACCTATTTCTCGGATGATGCGGGTCAGTTGCGCGTGCAGGCGGTGCCTGCGGCGGGGACGAATGTGCCGGTCTGGGTGCTGGGCTCCAGCCTTTATGGCGCGCAATTGGCGGCCTATCTGGGGCTGCCCTATGCTTTTGCCTCGCATTTCGCGCCTGACCATCTGGCGCAGGCGGTGGATGTCTATCGCCGCACCTTCCGTCCGTCCGAGCATCTTGAAAAGCCCTATTTCATGATGGCGATGGGGCTTTATGCGGCAGAAAGCGATGCCGAGGCAGAGTTCCTGAAAACTTCGCAGGTGCAGACCTTTGCGCGGCTGCGCACCGGCATGCCGGGCCTGCTGCCGCCGCCGCGCAATGACATTGCAACGCTCTATCCGCCGTCGATCCTGCAGGGCGCGGATCATGCCTTGTCGGTGTCTGCCGTGGGCGGCCGCGACAAGCTGCGCGCCGATATCGGCCGCCTGATCGACGCCTTTGCCCCGGACGAGATCATGGCTGCAGGCGCGGTTTATGATTTCGAGGCGCGCAAGCGTTCGCTGGAAATCGGGGCCGAGGTGATGCGCGACTTTATCTGACGCCTCTTAGGGCGTCAGAAGTTTGCGGAACAACAGTTCTAGATGGGCGGCGGCATCGGGAAACGGGTCGTCGCCCGACAGGATCGCGCGGGTCTGCGCGTCGAAATCGGCGTAATGCTGCGTCAGCGCCCAGATCGTGATGATCAGATGCACCGGATGCATCCGCGCGATGCGCCCCTCGTCCATCCATTTCGATAGAATCGCGGATTGCGCCTCGACCAGCTCGCGCAGATCGGTTTCCAGCACGGATTTGATATGCGGCGCGCCTTGGATCACCTCGGTCGCAAACAGGCGGCTTTCTTGCGGGAAATCGCGGGCCATGGCCAGCTTGGCGCGGATGTAGCCCATCAGCTCGTCCATCGGATCGCCGTTCGGGTCCAGCATCCGGAACGGGTTCAGCCATTCCACCAGCAGATCGGCAAGGATCGTGGTGTAAATTTCTTCCTTGGAATGGAAATAATACAGCAGGTTCGGCTTTGAGAGGCCCGCGACCTGCGCGATCATATCAACCGTCGCGCCGCGAAAACCGTTCTGGGAAAACACCTCGAGCCCGGCTTTTAGAATCAGGGCGCGGTTCTTGCGCTGG
Source organism: Ketogulonicigenium vulgare WSH-001 (assembly GCF_000223375.1). Classification (NCBI taxonomy): domain Bacteria; kingdom Pseudomonadati; phylum Pseudomonadota; class Alphaproteobacteria; order Rhodobacterales; family Roseobacteraceae; genus Ketogulonicigenium; species Ketogulonicigenium vulgare. Next base: position 566,937 of record NC_017384.1, read on the forward strand.
ATACGGCTGCGCTTTGGTGCGGGGGTTGTCTCGCTGACGACGGGGCTATTCATCGGCATTCCCACCTAAAGAGCCATTGTGCCGGTTTGGCACTTGCTGCATTTTTGCGCGAAGTTACGGGTCGGTGTTTGTTTTCTCATCGCTATTCATCTTCCGCCTTGGTTTTCAGCAGCGGCCCTTGACCCGATACGTCTCGTAAATGCTAGATTCACTTTACCGTTTGGTCAAATCGCTTGGCCCGCAGCCGGACCCTGTAGCGTTACAGCGACTGCGTGGAACGACACAGAATTCAAGGAACTATCTATGGCAAGCCCGGCAGCTAACCTCAAGGTAAATGGCGCGCGCCTTTGGGACAGCTTGATGGAAATGGCAAAAATCGGCCCAGGTGTGGCCGGTGGCAATAACCGTCAAACCTTAACCGACGCTGATGGTGAGGCCCGCCACCTCTTTAAAACATGGTGTATCGCTGCGGGTGCGACAATTGGTGTCGATAAAATGGGCAGTATCTTTGCCCAAATTCCGGGCACTGACCCGCAGGCCGCGCCGGTTTACATCGGCAGCCACCTTGATACCCAACCGACGGGCGGCAAATTCGATGGCGTTTACGGCGTTCTGGCGGGCCTCGAGGTGCTGCGCAGCATCAAGGATCTGGGCATCAAGACCCGCCACCCCATCGTCGTGACCAATTGGACGAACGAGGAAGGTTCGCGTTTCGCGCCCGCCATGCTGGCCTCGGGCGTCTTTGCAGGGATTCACGATCTGGATTACGCCTACGATCGCCGCGACGCGGATGGCCTGCGCTTTGGCGATGAACTGGCGCGCATCGGCTGGATCGGCGAGGAAGAAGTCGGCGCCCGCAAAATCCATGCGATGTTCGAGCTGCATATCGAACAGGGCCCGATCCTCGAGGCCGAGGAGCTGGACATCGGCGTTGTTACCCATTGTCAGGGCCTGTGGTGGCTGCAGGTGACGCTGCTGGGCAAGGATGCGCATACCGGCTCGACCCCGATGCTGATGCGCCGCAATACGGGCCTTGGCATGGCACGTATGATCGAGCTGGTGCAGACCATCGCGATGGAGGCGCAGCCCGGTGCCGTGGGCGGGGTGGGGCAGATCAATGTCTATCCCAATTCCCGCAATGTGATCCCCGGCAAGTCGGTCTTTACCATCGACTTTCGCACCGCCGATCCGGCAAAGCTTGCCGCCATGCGCGCGCGGTTCGAGGATGAGGCCCCCGCCATCGCCGATGCGCTGGGCCTGTCGATCGAGATTGAACCCGTCGGCCATGTCGATCCCGTGACCTTCGACCCCACCTTGGTCGAGCGTGTCCGTGCCGCCGCGGCCCGCCTCGGCTATGACCACAAGGATATGATCTCGGGCGCGGGCCATGATGCCTGCTGGATCAGCAAGGTCGCACCGACTGCGATGATCTTTTGCCCCTGCGTTGACGGCCTGTCGCATAACGAGGCCGAGGAGATCACCCCCGATTGGGCGACCAAAGGCACTGATGTTTTGCTTCACGCAGTGCTTGAAACCGCTATCATCACGGCGTGATGGGCCTTGGCCTCGAAACGAAAGAAGGAAAGACCAGTGAAGAAATACCTGATATCCGTCGCTTTTCTGCCGCTGCTGGCAGGCTGTGTGGTCATCCAGCCCGCCGTGCCGCGCGAGCCTGAGCCGCTGCCCGCAAATGTCGCTGCCGCCTTGCCCGCAGGCGCACCCGAAAGCGTTGTCATCCAGAATTCCGACGGCTGCTATCTTTACTCGGTCGAAGTGACCACCCCGCCCAGCGGCTATCCGCTGCGCGATGGCGCGGGCAACCCGATCTGCGCTGCGCGATAAGATTTGCGCCCGCGCGGGCTTCCTCGCGCGGGCGATAATAAGGACCGGGAAAACCCGGCCATTTCCAACAGTTGTCGAGGACTCCGTATGACCACGGTCATTAAAGACGGAACCATTGTCACGCATGAACTGACCTATACTGCCGATGTGCTGATCGAGAATGGCGTGATCGCCGCGATTGGCGCAGGGTTGCAGGGCGATCAGGTGATTGATGCGGCAGGGTGCCTGATCATGCCGGGGGGGATTGACCCCCATACCCATCTGGAAATGCCCTTTATGGGCACGTTCTCGATCGATGATTTTGAAAGCGGCACCCGTGCGGCGCTGGCGGGCGGCACCACGATGGTGGTGGATTTCGCGCTGCCTGCGCCGGGTCAGTCGCTGCTGGATGCGCTGGCACTGTGGTCGAACAAGACGGCGCGCGCCCATTGCGATTACAGCTTTCACATGGCGATCACCTGGTGGGGCCAGCAAGTCTTTGACGAGATGGCGGAAATCACCGCCCGCGGCATTACCAGTTTCAAGCATTTCATGGCCTATAAGGGCAGCTTGATGGTCAATGATGACGAGCTGTTCGCCAGTTTTCGCCGCATCGCGGATCTGGGCGGCCTCGCGATGGTGCATGCCGAAAACGGCGATATCGTCGCCGAAATGTCCGCAAAGCTGCTGGCCGATGGCGTCACCGGTCCCGAAGGCCACGCGTTTTCGCGCCCCACGCAGGTCGAGGGCGAGGCCACGAACCGCGCCATTATGATCGCCGATATGGCGGGCGTGCCCCTCTATGTCGTCCACACCAGTTGCGAGGAAAGCCACGAAGCGATCCGCCGCGCGCGCCAATCCGGCAAACGCGTCTGGGGCGAGCCGCTGATCCAGCATCTGGTGCTGGACGATTCTGAATATCTGCACCCTGATTGGGACCATGCCGCGCGCCGCGTCATGTCGCCGCCCTTTCGCGGCAAGCAGCATCAGGACAGCCTGTGGGCGGGGTTGGCTGCGGGGTCGCTGTCTTGCGTTGCGACCGATCACTGCGCCTTTTCCACAGCGCAAAAGCGCTTCGGCCTAGGTGATTTCACCAAGATCCCGAACGGTACCGGCGGGCTCGAGGATCGGATGCCGCTGCTGTGGACTTATGGTGTCGGCACGGGGCGGTTGACGCCCAGCGAATTCGTCGCCGCCACATCGACCAATGCCGCGAAAGTTTTGAACTGCTATCCGCAAAAGGGCGCGGTGGCGGTCGGATCGGATGCTGATCTGGTGATCTGGGACCCAAAGGCGACAAAGGTGATTACCGCCAGCGCGCAACAATCCGCCAGCGATTTCAACGTGTTCGAGGGGATCACCGTCACCGGCCTGCCGCGTATGACACTCTCGCGCGGGGTGATCGCCTATGCCGAGGGCAAGGTTCTCGCGGCCGAGAGTCACGGTGCCTTTGTGCCGCGCAAGGCCAATCCCGATGTGAACCGCGCGCTTTCTGCCTGGAAAGCCGTATCCAACCCGCGCGCCGTCCTGCGCGCCGAACTGCCTGCGACGGGGGTATAAATGGCTCCGGTCATTACTGCGAACAATTTGAACCTGATCTTTCAAACCGGCGACGGGCCTGTGCAGGCGCTGAAAGATGTGAATCTGAATATTGAAAAGGGCGATTTCGTCAGCTTTATCGGCCCATCGGGCTGCGGCAAGACGACGTTTTTGCGCGTGATCGCGGGGCTCGAGCAGCCGACGGGCGGTGCGATCACCGTCAACGGCATGACCCCGGACGAGGCGCGCCGCGCCCGCGCCTATGGCTATGTCTTTCAGGCGGCGGGGCTTTACCCATGGCGCACGATTGGCGCGAATGTGCGCCTGCCGCTGGAGATCATGGGCTTTCCCAAGACCGAGCAGGATATGCGGGTGCAGCGCGTGCTGGAGCTGGTGGAACTTGCCGGTTTTGAAAAGAAATACCCGTGGCAATTGTCGGGCGGGATGCAGCAACGCGCCAGCATTGCCCGCGCGCTGGCGTTCGATGCCGATATCCTGCTGATGGACGAGCCGTTCGGTGCGCTGGATGAAATCGTCCGCGACCGCCTGAACGAGGAATTGCTCGGCCTATGGGCGCGCACCAAAAAGACCATCGGTTTTGTCACCCATTCGATCCCCGAGGCAGTCTATCTGTCGACCAAGATCGTGGTGATGTCGCCGCGCCCCGGCCGCATCACTGACGTGATCGAAAGCACCCTGCCGCGCGAGCGTCCGCTGGAGATCCGCGACAGCCCCGAATTCATCGCCATCGCGCATCGCGTGCGCGAAGGCCTGCGCGCGGGGCATGTGGAATGACCCTGCCACGTGAAGGGATAGTCAATGTGGCGGCGATCCTGACGGTGGTGGCAGGGCTGCTGCTCCTCTGGACGCTCGCCGTCATCCCGATGAACATCCGCGAGGCGCTGACCGAGGCCGAGCGGGCAGGCGCCGCCATCACCCCCGCCACCGCGCCCGAGCGTCGCGATGCCGGCGCGCTGTCGCTGGTCGTGCAAAACGCGGGTCAAATCGGGCTGACCTATGCGCAGGATCGCCCGCGTCTGCCGTCGCCCGCGCAGGTGATCCGTGAATTCTATAACAGCACCCTGGACGAAGAGATGAACGGGCGGCGCGGTATCGTGCGATCGGGCAGTCTGTCGAATGCGGGGCTGGTGCTGCATACGCTAAAGACCATTGAAACAACGCTTTACGGCTTTGTTCTTGGGGCGGTGCTGGGGATCGCGTTGGCGGTGGGTATCGTCTATTCAAGGGCGATGGATCTGTCGGTGATGCCTTGGGCAATCATCAGCCAGACCATTCCGATTGTGGCGCTGGCGCCGATGATCGTGTTGCTGCTGTCATCTGCGGGGATCACCGGCCTTGTGCCGCGCGCGATCATCGCGGCCTATCTGTCGTTCTTTCCGGTGCTGGTCGGCATGGTCAAAGGGCTGCGCGCGCCTGATCATATGCAGTTGGATCTGATGCGCACCTATAATGCTTCGGCGGCGCAGGGGTTCTGGAAGCTGCGGCTGCCGATGGCGGTCCCCTATCTGTTCGCCTCGCTGAAAGTCGCGATTGCGGGGGCGCTGGTCGGGGCGATCGTGTCGGAGCTGTCGACCTCATCCACCCAAGGCCTCGGCGCGCGGATGTTGCAGGGGTCCTATTACGGGCAAACCGTACAGATCTGGGCGGCGCTGCTGGCGGCGGCGATTTTGGCGGCGGCGATGGTCGGCGTGGTCGGCGTCGCCGACCGGCTGGTGCGCCGCGCGATGGGGGGTGCGGCATGATGCTGACCCTGCTTGCACTGGTGATCTGGCTGGGCGCTTGGGCGCTGAACCACCGGCTGTCGCGCCTCAACGCCCCTTGGGTTGCGACCGTGGCCCCAATCATCTTTGGCGTCACGCTGCTGCTGATGTGGGAATTGCTGGTGCGGGGGCTGAATGTCTCGGGCGTCATCCTGCCGCCTCCCAGCGCCATCTGGGTCAGCTTTATGCGCAACCTGCCGACCCTGTGGCAGGATCTGGTCCAGACCGTGTTCAAAGGCGCGCTGTCCGGCTATGTCATTGGCGTCATTGCGGCTTTTGTCGTGGCACTGCTGGCGGACCGGTTTGCCTTTTTGCGGCGCGGCCTGCTGCCGGTCGGCGGCTTTTTGTCCGCGCTGCCGATTGTCGGTACGGCGCCAATTTTCGTCATGTGGTTCGGCTTTGGCTGGCAGTCAAAGGCGGCCGTGGTCGTCGCCATGGTGTTCTTTCCACTGCTGGTGAATATCGTCGCGGGCCTGCGCGATACCACCGTGCAGCAGCGCGATCTGATGACGACCTATGCGGCGGGCTATTGGCAGGTGCTGCTGAAACTGCGCCTGCCAGCGGCGATGCCGTTCATTTTCAACGGGCTGAAAATCTCGACCACTCTGGCGCTGATCGGCGCGATTGTGGCGGAATTCTTCGGCTCGCCGACACAGGGCCTTGGCTTTCGGATCGACGCCTCGCGCGGGCGGCTGGCGCTGGATGTCGTGTGGTCGGCCATTGTGATGTCGGCCATCGCGGGCAGCCTGTTCTATGGGCTGGTCGCACTTGTCGAGCGGGCGGTGACGTTCTGGCACCCCTCGCAACGTAAATAACAACAAGAAAACCATAACCTCCCAACCAACAGAGAGAGCGAAAATGATCAAGAACATCTTACTGGCAGGTGCCGCGCTGGGCGCAATCGCCGCCCCCGCCATGGCGCAAGACGCGCTGACCCTGCAACTGAAATGGGTCACACAGGCGCAATTCGCGGGCTATTACGTCGCGCTGGAAAAGGGATTTTACGAGGCCGAGAACCTTGATGTCACCATCCTGCCGGGCGGCCCCGATGTGGCCCCGCCGCAGGCGCTGGCGGGCGGCGCGGCGGATATCATGACAGACTGGGTGCCCTCGGCGCTGGCGGTGCGCGAAGGCGGCCTTCCGGTCGTGAATATCGCGCAACCCTTTGCCAGCTCGGGCCTGATGCTGACCTGTTGGAAAGACGCGGGCTTTACCGGCCCGCAGGATTTCAAAGGCCATACAATCGGCGTCTGGTTCGGCGGCAATGAATATCCCTTCCTGAACTGGATGAGCGCCGAAGGCATCTCGGTTGATGGCGGCGAAGATGGCGTGACGATCCTGCGTCAGGGTTTCAACGTCGACCCGCTGCTGCAGCGTCAGGCCGATTGCATTTCGACCATGACCTATAACGAATATGGCCAAGTGCTGGAGGCTGGCGTCAGCCCCGACGAGCTGACCAATTTCGTCTTCGAGGATCTGGGCGTTGCCACGCTGGAAGACGGCCTTTGGGTGTTGGAAGACCGCCTGTCGGACGAGGCCTTTGTCGATTCTCTGGTGCGGTTCGTGCGCGCCTCGATGGAGGGTTGGAAATACGCCGAGGCGAACCCCGAGGAAGCCGCCGCCATCGTGCTGGAATTCGACGAGACCGGCGCCCAGACCGAGGCGCATCAGGTCTTTATGATGAGCGAGATTGCCAAGCTGACCGCAGGCTCGAACGGCGCGCTGGACCCGGCGGCGTTTGACCGCACGGTTGAAATGCTGATGCAGCCCGGCTCGGACCCGGTCATCACCGCCGTGCCCGAAGGCGCATGGACGCATGTCATCACTGACGCGGCCCTGAACTAAAACGACGTGGCATGGCGGCGAACCCGCCATGCCCCCCTTTACGCAAGGCACGGCTACAGCTATCGGAGCGCCATGTCACAGCGCATTTCCAAACCCCGTCTTCATCCCGATGGCACGCCTTGGCGGAACTTCTACGGTCGCATTCGCGGTAAAACGCTGCGCCCCGCGCAAGAGGCGCGCCTGAGCGATCTTGACCCGCTGTCGCCCGGCGCGGTCACCTATGAGGAAAACCCCCAGCGCCTGCCGCTGGATTTGCAGGCGCGCTTTGGTGATCGCCCGATCTGGTTGGAAATCGGTTTTGGCGGCGGCGAGCATCTGGTGCATATGGCCGCCACCCATCCCGATATGGCGATCATCGGGGCCGAGCCCTATGTGAACGGCGTCGCCATGCTGCTGCGCAAGATTGATCTGGCGGGCGTATCGAACCTTGCCGTTTTCCCCGGCGATGTGCGCGAGCTGTTCGACGTCATCCCCGATGGCGCGATTGCCAAGGCCTTCCTGAATTACCCCGATCCATGGCACAAGGCGCGCCACCATCGCCGCCGGTTTGTCACGCCCGATTATCTTGCGCCGCTGCATCGCGTGCTGGCCAAAGGTGCCGAATTCCGTGTCGCGACGGACATTCCCGATTATGTGCGCCAGACGCTGGAAGAAGTGCCGCCCGCAGGCTTTGCCCGCGTCGATCATCCGATGGATCAGCCGTGGTCGGATTGGATCTCGACCCGGTATGAGCAAAAGGCCCTGCGCGAGGGGCGCTTCCCCAACTACATGACCTTTATCCGGGACGATGCCTGATGATTTTCACGATCGCGATTGACGGCCCGGCTGCGGCGGGCAAGGGCACCTTGGCCAAGGCCTTGGCCGCCCATTACAATATGCCGCATCTGGATACCGGATCGCTCTATCGTGCGGTGGCGGTCAAGGTGCTGGCGGGGGTCGCGCCTGCGGATGCCGCCCGCGCGCTGACCCCTGCCGATCTTGCCGCACCGAACCTGCGCAGCCCCGAGGTTGGCGCCGAAGCCTCGCGCGTCGCGGCTATCCCCGAGGTGCGCGCCGCGCTGCTGGCGTTCCAGCAGCGTTTCGCGCTGCAAGAGGGCGGCGCGGTGCTGGACGGCCGCGATGTTGGCACGGTCATTGCGCCCGATGCGCCGGTGAAACTGTTCGTCACCGCCAGCGATATATCGCGGGCCGAGCGACGCCTGTCGGAATTCAAACGCGCGGGCGTTGATACCGATTTTGAAACCGTGCTGCGCGATATGCAGGACCGCGACGCGCGCGATGCGGCGCGTGATGCCGCGCCTATGCTTGCCGCTGATGATGCGATCACCATCGACACATCGGAACTGACCGCCGAGGAAGTGCTGGCCGTCGCCATTGATCTGATCGACGAAATCCGCGGTTAAATAACCCCGAATTCCGCCAATGCCGCCGAGAGTTTCGGCGGCAGCGCATCATCTGCCGCGCGTTTGGGGTCAAGATCGGCAGGCGCATCGCCGCCCGCAAAATAGCGCCAGCCTTGGAAGGGGCGGCGCGGCGTTGGCGTCACGCGGATCAGTTCTGGCTCTAGCACCATGGCGCAGCGCTCGATCCCGTCGCTGCCGGTGACGCGGTCAAAGCGGACGAGTTTCTGGCGGCACAGGATCACCCCTTTGATCACCCAATAGACCGAACCTTCAGAGCTGAGGATCTCCGCCTCGCGCTTGGGCCACATACGGGTGATGTGGCGCGGCAGGCCGTCGGCGGTCTGCGCCTGCGGCAGGCTTTGCCACGCGGCCAGATCGCCCACATCCTCAGTGCCGACGGAAAGTTTAATGATATTGAGCGAACCAGCCATCTGCGCCTCCGTTATCCAGAGGTTGTAACCTTGGGGCGCGGCAGGTGCAATTCACCCCTTTTTGTCCGGCGAGAACCGCAGCAGGCGCAGCGCGTTCAGCGTGACCAGCACGGTTGCGCCGGTATCGGCAAGGATCGCCACCCAAAGACCGGTATAACCAAGCACCGATGTCACAAGGAAAATTCCCTTCAGCCCCAGCGCCAGCGCGACGTTTTGATGGATATTCCCCATCGCCGCGCGCGCGAGTGCGATCAGGCCCGGAATATCCTGCACACGGCTGCGCAGGATCGCCGCATCGGCGGTTTCCAGCGCCACATCCGTGCCGCCACCCATCGCCACACCGACGCTGGCCTGTTTCAGCGCGGGCGCGTCGTTAATGCCGTCCCCGACCATCATCACGCCACCCGCCCCCGACAGATCGCGGATTGCGGTCAGCTTATCCTCGGGCCGCATTTCGGCGCGGAACGCCGTGCCAAGCGTTTCTGCAATCGCGGCGGCGGTGCGGGGGTTGTCGCCGGTCAGGATGGTGGTGCTGATCCCCATTGCGTGCAGACGGGCGATGGCTGCGGCGGCATCCGCGCGCGGCTCGTCCCGCATGGCGATCAGACCCAGCGCAGCGCCGCGGCGATAGACGGTAACGACGGTCTTGCCCTCGGCCTCCAGCGCGGCGGCTTGCTCCATCACATCCGTGCCGATCACGCCATCCGCCAGTGCCGTGCGGGGCGAGGTTACAAAAGCGGGCGCGCCCGCAACCTCGGCGGTGACACCCATGCCGGTCAGATCGCGCGCGCCGCTGGCCGGCAGCACAGGCAGATCCGCTGCCCGCGACAGGATTGCACCGGCGAGGGGGTGCGAGGAGCCACGCTCGACCGCCGCAGCGACGGACATCACCTCGTCCACATTGGCGGTCAGGGGGATGATATCGGTGACTTTGGGCGTGCCCTCGGTCAGGGTGCCGGTCTTGTCAAAGGCGATGGTGCGGATGGCGGCGGCGGCCTCGATCACGGCGCCGCCTTTCATCAGCAGGCCGTTGCGCGCGCCTGCCGCCATGGCCGAGGCGATGGATGCGGGGACCGAGATCACCAGCGCGCAGGGGCAGCCGATCAGCAAAAGGGCAAGGCCGCGATAGACCCATGTCCCCCAATCCTGTCCCATCGCCAGCGGCGGCACCACGATCACCAACAGCGAGGCCAACACGATCAGCGGCATATACCAGCGGCTGAAGCGGTCAATGAACCGTTCGGTCGGGGCGCGGGCCTCTTCGGCCTCCTCGACCAAGCGGATAATCCGGGCGATGGTATTGTCGCTGGCCTGCCGCGTGACGCGGATGCGCAGGGCGGCCTGGGTGTTGATCGCGCCTGCGAAGACATCCTCGCCGGGGCCGCGCGTGCGGGGTATGCTCTCGCCGGTGACGGGGCTTTCGTCAATGCCCGAGGTGCCCTCGATAATCTCGCCATCTGCGGCGATCCGCTCGCCGGGGCGGGCCTGGATGATATCGCCGATGTTCAGCGATGCGGCGGGCACCTCATGCGTGTGATTGCCGTGTTCGCGCAGGGCGGTGCGGGGGACAAGCTGCCCCAGCGCGCGAATGCCCTGACGCGCGCGGTTGGTCGCAACGCCCTCTAGCACTTCGCCTACGGCAAACAGGAACACCACCAGCGCGGCCTCCTCGGCGGCGTTGATGAACAGCGCGCCCACGGCCGCAATGGTCATCAGGCTTTCAATCGTAAAGGGCTGGCCCGTGCGCAGCGCGGCAGTGGCGCGGCGGGCGACGGGGATCAGCCCGGTCAGGCAGGCGAGTGTAAAGGCCAGCGGTCCCACTGCCGGGAACAGCCATTCGGCCCCCCAAGCCAGTGCCAGCAGCACGCCCGTCAGGATCACAAGGCGACCCTTGCCGGTCTGATACCACGTGCGGTCGCGGTCTGCGGGGTCGTCATGATCGTGGCCGTGGCCGTGGCCATGTTCATGGTCGTGCTTTTTCACGCCCGCGATCCCGTAACCCAGATCGCGCACCGTGCTTTCCACATCCGCCGCATTGGCCCCGCCTTGCAACGCCAGTTTCAGCCGCTCGCTGATGACGGTCACCTCGACATCTGCGGTGCCGGGCAAACGCTCGACCGCGGTTTTGATCTTGCGCGCGCAACCGGCGCAATCCATGCCGGTGATATTCCATTCATGTGTCGTCATCCGAGTCGTGCCGCCTTCAGGTCTTGCTTTCATCGAATCAGGAAACTAATTGCTCTAGCAACTAGAGGTTCAAGGGGTAAATCATGCTGACGATCGGAAAGTTGGGGAAAGCGGCGGGCGTCAAAGTGCCGACGATCCGCTATTACGAACAGATCGGCCTGTTGCCCGATGTCGGGCGCAGCGCGGGGAACCAGCGGCTTTATGGCACTGACGTGCTGAACCGGCTGCGGTTCATCCGCCACGCGCGCGATCTGGGCTTCCCGCTCGAGGATGTGCGCGAACTCCTCAGCCTGTCCGACCAGCCCGACCATTCCTGTGCGGCGGTCGACACAATCGCGGTGCGCCAATTGGCCGAGGTGCGCGACCGGATCAGCCGGTTGCAGGCTCTGGAGGCCGAGCTTGCCCGTATGATCGCGCAGGACGCCCATACCACCATCGCCGATTGCCGCGTGATCGAGGTTTTGGGCAACCATGACCTGTGCAAGCATCACGACCACGCCGAGACCGCGCATTAAATGGCGCCCGTCACGCTGGATTTCAAATCGCTAACCTATAGCCCGTCGGATGCGCCGCTGTTCACCGGTTTTTCGCTGACGTTGCAGCAGCATCGTGTTGGCGTTGTCGGTCGCAACGGTGCGGGAAAATCGCAGCTTTTGCGTCTTGCGGCGGGTCTGATCGCCCCCGATCAGGGCGAGGTGCGGCTGGAAGGCGTCGATATCGCGCGCCAACGCGCCCGCGCGATTGAGCTGGTCGGCGTGATCTTTCAGAACCCCGATCACCAGATCATCTTCCCGACCGTGGACGAGGAAATGGGCTTTGGCCTGCGCCATCTGCCCAAGGCCGAGGCCGAGGCCCGTATCGACGCGGTGCTGGCACAGTTTCAGCGCCAGCCGTGGCGGGGCCGGGCAGTGCAATCGCTGTCGCATGGGCAAAAGCAATTGCTGTGCCTGATGGCCGTGATCGCGATGCAGCCGAAATTGATCGTGCTGGATGAGCCGACCTCGGGCCTTGATCTGGTGACGCGGCTGCGGTTGCTGCGCGTGCTGCGCGATCTGCCGCAGGACGTGCTGCACGTGACCCATGACCTCGAGGCGCTGGCGGGTTATGATCGCGTGATCTGGCTGGATCGCGGCCAAGTGCTGCTGGACGGCCCGCCCAATACCGTGCTGCCCGCCTATATCGCCGATATGCAAGAGCGCGCCGATGCTGAGCCTGACCACTGAAGTTCCGACCCCCTTCCATCGCCTGCCGGCGGCCCTCAAGCTGACGGCGTTGGCGGTGTTTATGGTGGTGGTGATGCTGGCGTTTTCGCCGCTGACCTTGGCGATCGCCGCCATCGCCGTGCTGATCTTGCATATGATTGGCGGGCTAGCCCTGATGCGGCAGGCGATGCGGCTGCTGCGCCCGATCTGGATATTCGTTGTGGTGATCGTGGTCTGGCACGCGGTGTTCGGGACGTTGACCAGCGGGCTGCTGATCGCGGGGCGCATTATCACGCTGGTTGCGGCGGCCAATCTGGTGACCATGACGACGCCCCTGCAAGAGATGATGCGCGTGATCGCGGGCCTTTTGCGCCGCATTGGCGTGCCCGCAGGACTGCGCAGCCAGATCGCAACGGCGGCGGCGCTGGTGATCAGCTTTGTCCCGCAGCTTTCCGCCCGGGCGGGCCAGATGCGCATGGCTTGGCGCGCGCGCAGCACAAAGCGGGCAGGGTGGCGATTGGCGCTGCCTTTGGCCCTTTCTGCGATTGACGCAGCCGATCAGGTCGGCGAAGCATTGCGCGCCCGCGGTGCCATTGACAGCGATAGCCGCGACCAGACCTGAACGGAGCCCATGTTGGAACGCAATCTTGCGATGATCGCCCTTTTTGCCGCGCTGATCGGGGCTTTGGCCTTTGTGCCGGCGCTGACCTTGCTGAATGGGGTGCCGATCTCGGCCCAAAGCATGGGGATCATGCTGGCGGGCGCCGTTCTGGGGCCAAAACGTGGCGCGCTGGCGGTGCTGCTGTTTCTGGCGCTGGTCGCGCTGGGCCTGCCGCTGCTATCGGGCGGGCGCGGCGGTCTGGGGGTGTTTATGGGGCCGACGATTGGCTATCTGGTCGCCTTTCCCATCGGCGCATTCGTCACCGGCTGGATCGCGGGCCAGTTCCGCGCGCCCATGAGCCTGCCTGCCGTGCTGACAGGCGCGCTGATCAGCGGCGTGGTGATCGTGAATTTCATCGGCGCGCTGGGCATGTGGTGGAAACTAGAGACCAGCTTTATCGGCGCATTGGCGATGACCACGCCCTTTTTGCTGGGGGATATCATCAAAGCGGTGCTGACGGCGGTGATCACCGCCGCCGTGGCACAGGCGCGTCCCAGCCTGATCAAACAGCGCGCCTAAGCACCGATCAGGCGTCGATGCGGCTGGCGATCAGGGCGATGGCGCGCTGATAGACGCCCGCCGCATTCCATTCTTGGATCACCCTGAAATTCGGGCCACCCTCGGCATAGCTCTGGCCGGTCTGCCAGCCCTTTTGGCGCAGAAAATTCGCGGTGGAATACAGCGAATCTGCGCGGTTCGTCATATCGACGATGCCATCCCCGTTGCCGTCGACACCGTAAGCCAGAATATTGCCGGGCAGGAATTGGGTATGGCCCAGCTCGCCATGCATCGCGCCGGTGGAATTCGGGCTGATCGCGCCGCGATCCACCAATTGCAGCGCGGCCAGCGCATGGGGCGTGAAGAATGCGGGGCGGCGGCAGTCATAGGCCAGCGTCGTGATCGCCGAGACCACGTTGCTGTCGCCCATGAAATTGCCAAAGCCGGTCTCCATCCCATGGATCGCGACGATGATGCTAGAGGGAACGCCATAGGTCAGTTCCAGTTGCAGAAAGAAATCGCGGTTATTCTCGATCTGGCGGCGACCTTGGGCGACGATGGTGTCGCCGCCGCGAATGCGCATGAACTCGTCCAGCTCATAGCGGAAACTGCGCTGGTTGCGGTCGGCGTTAATGGTTCGGGTCGCATAGGTCGCACTATCGAGCGCCGCCAATCCTCGCGCGCCGACGCCGTTTTGCGCCGCATATTGCGCAAATTCGCGCTTCCACGCGCCAAAACCTGCGGCGGTATCACCGCAGGTCAAGGCCGCCGCCGGGCCTGCAAGCAGCGCGCCCAGCAGGAATGTCAAAGCCGTCTTCCGCATGATCTTCCCCCCAAAATGTATGGCCGCATCATACCGGCCGAAATCCGCATGGCTAGAAAACTTTTGCCGATCATGGGTTTGTGACTATTTTTCGCTAGAGGGTGTCAGATTGTCGCACTATCGTGGGCGCGGGAATGCGCGGGCCCTAAAAACCCGTGTCCAAAGGAGGAAAGAATGAACAAGCTCATCTCGTCCCTGTCTGTCGCCGCCCTGTTTGCAGCTGCCGCCCCCGCTATGGCGGCCGAGCCAGTCGAACTGTGGCGCACCACCGGCTTTACGGCACCTGAATCGGTCTCTTATGACCCCGGCACCGACGCATTCTATGTGACCAACGTGAACGGCGACGCCGAAGGCGCGGCTGGCTTTATTTCGAAACTGAACCGCGACGGCACCATCGCCGAGGAACGCTTTGCCGAAGGGCTGACCCGCCCGCTGGGCACTGCAATCGCGGATGGCGTCCTGTATGTGGCAACCGTGAATTCGATTGCCACGGTTGATCTAGCATCGGGCGAAGTCACCCAATATCCCGCGCCCGAAGGCACCAATATGCTGAACGGTATCGATGTGGCCGAAGATGGCACGGTCTATGCGACCGACACGATGGCCGGTTCGATCTATGCGCTGCAGGACGGCACTGTCAGCCTGTGGCTGCAAGATCCGGCGCTGGCGGGTATCAACGGCATCGAAGTGGATGGCGAGCGTCTGATCATTGTCCGCATGGGCGATCTGTCGAACGGCTTTGCCAATATCTCGCCCATTGGCGATGCCAAGCAGATCAATATCGCATCCAAAGAAATCAGCGATTTCGGCCAGACCGAGATCGGTATTTTCGACGGTGTTGATATGGCCGAAGGCGGCGTTCTTGCGGCAGATTACGCCGGCGGCAAGCTGGTCTTTATCCCCGAGGAAGGCGCCCCCGAGACGATCCTTGATACCGGGATGCTCAGCTTTGCCGACCACCATTACTATCCCGAACTTGATGGTCTGGTGATCGTGCCGGTGACGCAGTCGAATGTCGTCATCGCCTATAGCTGGCAGCAATAATGAAAAGGGCCGCCCGATGGGGCGGCCCTGATCCTTTTAGCGCGTAAGGTTTAGCGCGTTCCGGCAAAGCGCACTTGCCAGTCTTCGCGCTGCTCGTCGGTGATTTTGCCGAACAGCACCTCGGGCACCTCAAATGCATGGCCTGCGGGCAGGGCCGTCAGGAAACCGGTGATATCTGTGGGCCATTGATCATCCGCGGTCTTCATCGCCGCCAGCATCGTGGCCGATGCATCGGGGATAAAGGGCGCGGATAGCACGGCATAAAGACGGATCAGGTTCAGACCCAGACGCGTCTGCATGGCGGCGGTCTCGGTATCGGTTTTGATCGTGGTCCAGGGACCTGCCGATTGCAGGTATTCATTGCCCGCAACCCAGATCGCGCGCAGCTCGGATGAGGCTTTGCGCACCTCCATCGCATCCATAAAGCCCTCATAGGCCTGAAGGCGCTGGGTCAGCTCGGCGATCAGGGCGTTCTCACGCGCGCCCCAGGTGCCACCCTCGGGGATGACTTCGCCGAATTTGCTGCGGCAGAATTTGGTGACGCGGCTGACAAAATTGCCCAGCACATCGGCCAGATCCTTGTTCACTGACATCTGGAAATTGTCCCAGGTGAATTCGGAATCCGAGGTCTCGGGCGCATGTGACAGCAGCCACCAGCGCCAGTAGTCAGCGGGTAGGATCGACAAAGCCTGATCCATGAACACGCCGCGCCCGCGCGAGGTCGAGAATTGGCCGCCGTCATAATTCAGATAGTTGAACGACTTGATGTAATCGACCAGCTTCCACGGCTCGCCCGAACCCAGGATCGTGGCGGGGAAGGTCAGCGTGTGGAAGGGGACGTTATCCTTGCCCATGAACTGGGTATAGGTCACGTCATCGGCGCCCTTGTCGGTGCGCCACCAGCGCTCCCAATCCACGCCCTTACCGGCATCAACCCATTCTTGCGCGCTGGCGATATATTCGATGGGGGCGTCGAACCAGACGTAAAAGACTTTGCCCTCCATGCCGGGCCAGTCCGCATCGCCCTTTTTCACCGGAATGCCCCAATCCAGATCGCGCGTGATGCCGCGATCTTGCAGCCCGTCGCCATCCGTCAGCCATTTCTTTGCGATCGAGGTCGTCAGCACCGGCCAGTCGGTCTTACTGTCGATCCATGCCGCGATCTTGTCCTGCAGCTGGCTTTGGCACAGGTAGAGGTGCTTCGTCTCGCGCATTTCCAGATCGGTCGCGCCCGAGATCGCCGAGCGCGGGTTAATCAGATCGACCGGATCAAGCTGCTTGGTGCAATTGTCGCATTGATCGCCGCGCGCGTCGGGAAAGCCGCAATTGGGGCAGGTGCCCTCGATATAGCGGTCGGGCAGATAGCGGCCATCGGTCGGCGAATACATCTGCATTTCGGTCACTTCGCGGATAAAGCCGCGCTCGGCCAGAACGCCTGCGAAATGCTGGGTCAGCTTGTGGTTCTGCGCGCTGGACGAGCGGCCGAAATGGTCGAACGACAGGCGGAAGCCTTTCGCGATCTCGGCCTGCACATCATGCATCTCGGCGCAGTATTCCGCGACGGGTTTACCGGCTTTGGCGGCAGCAATCTCGGCGGGCGTGCCGTGTTCATCGGTTGCGCAGAGGAACATCACCTCATGACCGCGCCCCCGCTGATATCGCGCATAAAGATCCGCAGGCAGCTGGCTTCCCACCAGATTGCCCAGATGCTTGATCCCGTTGATATAGGGAATAGCCGAGGTGATAAGATGCCGTGCCATAGTCCGTCCGCCGCTAATTTTGTCATTGATTACCCCTAGTCGTTCCAAAGGGCCAGAGGGCAGCGCAATCGGCTTGCATCCCGCTTTGGGCCACCTAGTGTGCGGGAAACGCATAAGGGATGACGGATGAAACAGCTGGAACTGGGCAAAAGCGGGATCGTGGTATCGGATTGGTCCTTGGGCAATATGACCTTTGGCAATCAAACCGATGAGGCCGAGGGCTTTCGCCAGCTTGATATGGCGCGTGCGGCGGGCATCACCTTTTTCGATACAGCCGAGATGTATCCCGTAAACCCAGTCACCCCCGAAAGCGTCGGCCGCAGCGAGGAATTTCTGGGCCGCTGGCTTGCGGCGCGCGGGCGCGGTGATGCGGTGATCGCGACCAAAGTCACCGGTGTTGGCCGCCAGCAAGTGCGCGGCGGCGAGGGGTTTGACAGCAAGATCATCCGCCGCACCCTCGAGGACAGCCTGCGCCGCTTGCAGTTAGAGACCATTGATATCTATCAGACCCACTGGCCGCAGCGCGGCTCTTATGCGTTTCGCCAGAACTGGAGCTATGATCCCTCTGGGCAGGACCCGGCGGGCAATATCGCGCATATGGATGGGGTGCTGGGCACGCTGAAAGATCTGCAGCGCGAGGGGAAAATCCGCGCCTTTGGTCTATCGAATGAAAGCGCTTGGGGCACCACGCGCTGGGTGGATCGCGCCGATGCGCAAGGCGCGCCGCGCGTGCTGACGATCCAGAACGAATATTCGCTGCTGAACCGGCTGTTCGACACCGATCTGGCCGAAGTTGCGGTGAACGAGGGGGTGACCCTGCTGGCCTATTCACCGCTGGCAGCGGGATTGCTGACCGGCAAATATCAAAACGGCGCCATTCCCGCAGGCTCGCGTCGCTCGCTGGTGGCCGATCTGGGCGGGCGCGTGACGCCGCGCGTCTTCGATGCGGTGCAGGCCTATCTGGATATCGCAGCGGGCGCGGGGCTAGACCCCGTGCAAATGGCGCTGGCCTGGTTGCGCAGCCGTCCGTTCCCGTTGATCCCGATCCTCGGGGCGACCACTGCCGCGCAGCTCGAGGTGCAACTCGCCGGTTACGATCTGCGCCTGAGCAGCGATGTGCTGGACGCGATCGAACAGACCCACCGCGCCCATGCGATGCCTTTTTAATCGGGCAGCTTATCGCTAAAGCCGTGCATCTTGCGCGACCATTGCAGGCCAATGAACGCCCCCTTGATGCGCGGCAGCAAATACAGCGCCAGCAGCACCACGCCAATTGAAAAGGTCAAGGCCATGACAATCGGCGCGGGCCGAAAGGCCGACCAGACGATATGCAGCGCGACCGCCATAATATGGCCGACCAGCAGGATTGTCAGATAGGCGGGGCCATCATCTGCGCGCTGGTGAAACATTTCCGCGCCGCAAGCGGGGCAGTGATCGGCAACCTTCAGATAGCCGGTCAACAATTTGCCCTTGCCGCAAGCGGGGCAACGGCGACGCCAGCCGCGTGACAGGGCGGGGCCAATCGGGCGCTCGGCGGTCATCGGTTGGGGAGGTGTAATCGTTTCTGCGGTCATCTGCAGACCTTTCAAATACGGATGCCCACGGCTTTACGCCTGATGGAACGCGGGGGAAAGTCAGATATTTCGCGCAACCCGCGACGGAAAAATCCGCACCCGCCGTTTTAAGGGCAGTTCAAAGGCAAAACATCGTCTTTGGAACACCCGCGCAAAACGCGAAAGGATAAGCACATGGCCTATAAACTGATTGCCTCTGGCGCAATTGCAACCGCTGTTGCCGCGCTGGCTGTCGCCGCTTTTGGCACGACCGCTTCGGCGCAACCCGCACCCGCCCCTCAGGCAGCGCCCGAGGCGGGGTCCGATGCGGCCCCGCGCGGCTTCAGCCTGCCGCCGTTCGAGGTGCTGGACGTGAACGGTGACGGTCAGATCGACGCCGCTGACTTTGACGCGATGGAGTCTCAGCGTGCCGCCGAACGTTTCGCCGCGATTGACACGAATGGCGATGGCGCTATCTCGCCCGAGGAACTGGCCGCTGCACCTGAAAGCCTGCGCCAAGCCCGTGCGCTGGCCCGTGCCGATGCGCTGATTGCCCGCCTTGATAGCAATGGCGATGGCGTGCTGTCGGCCGAGGAAATCGCCGCTGCACCGATGCAGCGCGGCTTTGAGGGTCGCCCCGGCCCCCGTGGCCACGCCAATGCCCCCGAAGGCCGCGCCCCCGAAGGCCGCGCGCGCGGCCCGATGCAAGATGGCCCCATGCACGGCGGCCCGATGCAGGCCGGTCCAATGCAGGGTAGCCCGATGCAGGGTAGCCCGATGCATGGCGGTCCGCGTGGTCCCGGCATCGCGCGCATGATCCAAGCGCTGGACACCGATGGCAATGGCGCAATCTCGGCCGAGGAATATGCCGCCGCGCCCGAACGCCTGCGCGAGATGCACCGGGGGATGCGCGGGGCCGCGGGTGAGATGCCCCAAGACCGCCACCAAGGCCACCATCAAGACCGCCGCGATGATCGCGGCCCGCGCGACTAGGCGATGCGCATGGTGCAAGGCCCGGGAATCAGGTATTCTCGGGCCAGCCCGATGGGGAAATCGCAACCGGTGAAGATGCAGCAACTCTTCCGCTTTTCCGCGCCCGAGCCGCAGCGCCTTGACGCAGACGCGCAGCTGCTGGCCGCTTTTGCGCGCGGTGATGGCGTGGCTGCCGGTGCGCTGACGGCGCGCCTTGCGCCGCGGGCCTATGGTCAGGCCTATCGGATGCTGGGCGATGCGGCCGAGGCCCAAGATGTCGCGCAAGAGGCCCTGTTACGTCTGTGGCGCGCCGCGCCCACATGGCGTTATGGCGAGGCGCGGGTCAGCTCGTGGCTGTATCGCGTGGTTGCCAATCTATGCACGGACCGTCTGCGCCGCAGGCGGATCATGGCAGTGGATAGCGAGGCGGCCGAGCCGGTCGATCCCGCGCCATCCGCCGAGGCGCGTTTGCTGCATATTGCACGCGAAAAGGCCTTGTCCGACGCCTTGGCGGCCCTACCTGCAAGACAGGCCGAGGCCGTCGCGCTGCGCCACCTCGAGGGGCTGTCCAACCCCGAGATTGCCGAGATTATGGATATTACAATCGAGGCGGTCGAAAGCCTGACCGCGCGCGCCCGCCGTGCCTTGGCCACCGCCTTGCATGGGCGAAAAGAGGAATTGGGATTCGCAGATGAGTAACGCATCAGATGATAAAATCCTGCAACAGGTCTTTGATGATGTTGCCGCGAAACCTATTGAACTGCCCGAGGGGTTTTTGGCCGCGGTGCAGCAAGGCGCGCTTGCGGCGATGCCGGCGGGCCCCGCCAATGACATTGCCCCGCCGCGTCCCGCCGCCCCACGCCACATGATGCAAAAGTTTTCCGCCCTTGGTGCCTTGTGCGCCGCAGCGGTTTGCGGTCTGTGGATCGGGGCGGTGCTGCCGCAGGTGATCGGGGTGGGCCAAGCCTCGGCCGCGATCACGGTGCCGCTCTATCAGGATCTGGATGTCTATGCCCTATTGGAGGAATGATTGATGACTGAGGGAAAAATCTCAGCCACGCCAAAGGGGTGGACACGCTGGTTGCTGTTTGGATCGCTGACCTTGAACCTGCTGTTTGTCGGGGTCGGGGTGGGCGGTGTTCTTAGCCTTAAACGTCATGTCGCGGGGGGCGCACCACCGGCTAATATGCAAATGCTGACCGTCGGCCCGCTGTCGCGCGCGCTGACCCCCGAAGACCGCGACGAAGTGCTGGATTTTGTGCGCAGTGGTCGCAATCCCGACATTATGTCGCCGCGCGATATGCGCGCTGATGGGGTGTTGATGATGGATACCCTGCGCGGCGCGGATTTCGATCCTGCCGTGCTCGAGGCGATTTTTCAGCGGCAAAATGCATCGGATATTGCGATGCAGGGCGCGCTGCAACAGGCCCTATTGCAACGTCTGTCCCAGATGACACCCGACGAGCGTAACGCCCTTGCCGATCGCCTGACCGCTGCATTCGAACGCTCTCACCGCGCTTTTGGACGCGGAGAGAACCGCGATGGAAATCAGGGCAATGATCCCGCGCCCGCACCCCAAGAGGGGCGCCGCTAGCGCTATTGCGCCGCTATCGCGCGATTACGGCCCATGCCTTTCGCGCGATACAATGCCTCATCCGCGGCGGCGCAGATTTCGTCCAATGTCAGTTGGGTGTCATAGACGGCGCAGGCAGGAATGCCTGCTGCCACCCCCGCTGATATCGTGATCGGCACATCCAGCGCGGCATCGGGCGCCTCTCCTTGCAGCAGGGGCAGCATCACCCGCACCGGCGTGGTTGATATTTTGCGCAGCAGCCGTTGCGCCACGCCCATGGCCTGCTCGACATCCGTATCGGGCATGGCGACCAAGAATTCCTCGCCCCCAAACCGGATGGTCATGTCGATGGCGCGCAGATTGCTACGGATCTGCTGCGCAATCCCGACTAGCACCTGATCACCGATCATATGGCCATAGCTGTCGTTGACCGATTTGAAATGATCGATGTCGATCATCATGATGGAATAGGGACGGCCCTCGTCCCGCGCGCGCTGCGACAGACGGATCAGGCGCGGCAGGGCATAGACGCGGTTGTGCAGGCCGGTCAGTTGATCGGTAATCGCCGCCTCTAGCTGTGAGCGCATGCGATTGCGCAGCTTTTCGGCGCGGTTCTTGCTGTGGATCAGACTGCGGGCGCGATGAGCCAGTTCCTCTTCGCTGACATCGGTAAAGACCTGATCGGATGCGCCGAGGTCCAGCGTCGTCGCCGCAAGTTCATTCGCGCCGCTGTCCAGCAGCACCAGCGTCGGCGTGTGGCGTGTCGCGGATTTGCCGCGCGCGGCGGCGATCTGGCGGCAGATATCGCGCGCATCACCATCGGTGCCGTCGATCACGAACAGGTCCGGCACCTGCACATAGGGGTCCAGTGGCAAATCATCTGGCGCCAGATAAATAGGACGGCCCGGCCAGCGTTGCAGCAGATTGCGCAGGCGTTGCGGCTGGTCCTCGGGCAGGAGGGTGCTGACAACGGCGATGCGGCCCGCCGCGGAAAAGCCCGCCTGCGCCTCGGCAAAGCCGATGGCGGTATCCCCCTCGACATCATCGCGGGGTTGCAGATCGCGCAGCAGATCGCGTTGGCGCAGCGTCGCGCGCAGCTTTGCATGCAACACCTCGGCGGGGAAAGCGCCCGAGATCACATCATGCGCGCCCGCGCGCAGCGCCCCGATCCGCTCGGACGGGGCATTGCTGTCGCTGATGGCGATAATCCACGCCGGCAAGGGGCCGGCCAGCGCCTGCAGGCGCACCAAAAGCGCGCCCCATTGCGCAATGCCGCCGTCGAGGCGTAATAAAATCACATCCGGCCGTAGGGTGCCGGCGTGCAAGAGCGCCTCGTCGGCGGTCGCGGCATCGATAATGCGGTAATGCGCGCTGGCCAGCACATGGCCCAGCGCCGCGCGCCGCGTCGCATCGGCATCCACCACAAGAATTTCGCCAGACATCACGTCAATCTCCTGACAGAGAGAGCTTTGATTCACACTTCGTAGAAAATGGTTAATATAGTGTTTCGAAGGTTCGGAGGACGCGATGCAGCGCAGCAGACAGGCAATAAACCGCGAAGCGGCAGAGGTGATCGGCATTCAGGCCTTGGGCTGGCTGGCGACGCAGGATGATATTTTGATGGCCTTTCTGGGGGCCACGGGTGCCAGTATGGACGATCTGCGGCGGGGGGCGACGGACCATGCCTTTCTTGCGTCGGTTCTGGGGTTCCTTGGCAATGACGATGACTGGATTCGCGCCTTTTGCGACGAGGTGGGGCTGCCCTATGAACAGCCGATGCTGGCCATGCAGATGCTGGCGGGGCCATCCATGATGCATTGGACCTGAACCTCGGGGCTTTCCAAACGGGGGCAGAGCGCTTAGGTCTGCGAGCAATCGCCGCCACCGGCCATAGAAGGTGCCTATGTCATTATTCAGCAAGCTCAAAGATCGGTTGTTCAAATCCTCGACACGCCTTGATGCGGGGATCGAGGGGATCGTTGCCGATGCGCCCGCTGCCAGTGCCGCGGACGAGGCGCGCCGCACCGTTGATGATGCGATGCTGGAAGAGCTGGAAGAGCTGCTGATCACCGCCGATATGGGGGTCGAGACCGCAACGCGCGTCACCGCCAATATCGGTGATGCGCTGCACGGGCGCCGCCTGACCACGCGCGAGATCAAAGAGGCGCTGGCCCGCGAAGTGGGCCGCATTATGGAGCCTGTCGCCCGTCCGCTGCCGATCTACCCGAAAAAACCGCAAGTTGTTCTGGTGGTTGGGGTGAATGGATCGGGCAAGACGACCACGATCGGCAAGCTGGCCAGCCAGTTCAAGGCGGCGGGCAAGCAGGTCGTCGTGGCCGCAGGCGATACATTCCGCGCCGCCGCGGTCGAGCAATTGCAGGTCTGGGGCGAGCGCGCGGGCGTGCCCGTGCTGACCGCGCCCGAAGGGTCCGATCCGGCCAGCCTTGCGTTCGATGCCATGACCCGCGCCGAGGAAATTGGCGCGGACCTTTTGCTGATCGACACCGCTGGCCGCTTGCAAAACCGTCAGGATCTGATGGAAGAGCTAGCCAAGATCGTCCGTGTCATTCGCAAGAAAGACCCCAGCGCGCCCCATAATACGCTGCTGGTGCTGGATGCGACCACCGGACAAAACGCCGTGATGCAGGTCGACATTTTCCGCAAGATCGCCGATGTTTCGGGTCTTGTGATGACCAAGCTGGACGGCACCGCGCGGGGCGGGGTGCTGGTGGCACTGGCCGATAAATTCGGTCTGCCGATTCACGCGATTGGGCTGGGCGAGCAGATCGACGATCTGGCGCCCTTTGACCCGCAGGAATTTGCCCGCGCCCTTTGCGGACTTGAGGAACTGAAATGACCGATACCGCTCCCAAACCCGCGCGCAAACCGCTGAACCCGATCCTAAAGCAAGTGTTGGATCTGGGGCCGACAGTCTTTTTCGTCGTGCTATACTTCCTTATCAAAGATGACGTTTTCGTTATCGGCGGCACGGAATATTCCGGCTTTATCATGGCCAGCGTGTTCTTCATTCCCGTACTGCTGGCCTCGATGGCGGTGCTGTGGGCGCTGACACGGCAGATCAGCCGCATCCAGGTTTTCACAGCCTTTATGGTGATTTTCTTTGGCGCGCTGACGGCTTGGTTCAATGACGAGCGGTTTTTCAAGATGAAAACCTCGATCGTTTACGGCCTGTTCGCGGTGCTGCTGGGGATCGGGCTGCTGCGCGGGCGTAGTTATCTGCAATGGGTCATGTCCGACGCCCTGCCCATGGCGCCCGAGGGATGGATGATTTTGACCCGCCGTCTTTGCCTGTTCTTTGCGGGCATGGCGGTATTGAATGAACTGACCTGGCGCCTTTTGTCTGATAGCGCCTGGGTAATGATCGAAAGCTTTGGCTTTCCGCTGCTGATGTTCGGATTTTTGTTCTGGCAGTTCACGTCGCTGGCGCCATATCTGCCCGATGATGAGGCGAAATAGCGTTCTTGACGCTGGGGGCGGGCAGGTCTATGCCCGCCGGACGACGTGGTGATTTGAACGACCCAGATTGCGGGCCACGCTAAACATTCCGCTAAAGAGGGGGCCTGGTCCTGCACCCGACCCTATCTAATTGACGTGGGTTTTGTTGCCCCGAGATTCGGGGTGGAGGAACAGATGAGCGACTGGAACAAGCGCACCAAAGCCGTGCATAGCGGCATCCGCCGCAGCCAATATAACGAAGTCTCCGAAGCGATTTTCCTGACCCAAGGCTTTGTCTATGACAGCGCCGAGCAGGCCGAAGCGCGCTTTTTGAAAGCCTCGCGCGAGGAATTCATCTACGCGCGCTATGCGAACCCGACCACCGCGATGTTCGAAGACCGCATCGCCGCGCTCGAGGGGGCAGAGGATGCTTTCGCGACTGCATCGGGCATGGCGGCCGTCAATGGTGCGCTGATGGCGGGGATCAGCGCGGGCGATCACATCGTCTCGGCGCGGGCGCTGTTTGGCTCGTGTATCTATATTCTTGATCAGGTGCTGGCGAAATTCGGCGTCGAGATCACTTATGTCGACGGCACCAATCTGGACGAATGGCGCGCCGCTATCCGCCCCGATACCAAGATGGTGTTTTTCGAGGGCGTCTCGAACCCGACGCTGGAAGTCATTGATATCGCGGCCGTGGCCGAGCTGGCCCATGCGGTCGGCGCGCGCGTTGTGATCGACAATGTGTTCGCGACGCCGGTCTTTTCGAACGCGATCGCGCAGGGCGCGGATGTGGTGGTCTATTCGGCGACCAAACATATCGATGGCCAAGGCCGCGTGCTGGGCGGCGTCGTGCTGGGGCAGCGCGACTATATCCGCGGCGTGCTGGAACCCTATATGAAGCATACGGGCGGTGCGATGTCGCCGTTCCACGCTTGGCTGCTGCTGAAGGGCCTCGAGACGATGGACCTGCGCGTGCGCGCGCAAACGGCCTCGGCGCTGGAAATTGCCAAGGCGCTGGAAGCTGATCCCAAAGTGCAGCGCGTCATCTATCCGGGTCTGCCCAGCCATCCGCAGCACGAGATCATGATGAAGCAGACCGGCGGCTATGGCAGCACGCTGCTGGCGTTGGATCTGGGCAGCCAAGAGGCGGCGTTCCGGTTCCTCAATGCACTCGAGATCTGCATCATCTCGAACAATCTGGGTGATGCGAAATCCATCGCGACCCATCCCTATACGACGACGCACCAAAGCCTTTCGCCCGAGAAAAAGGCCGAGGCTGGCATCACCCCCGGCATGGTCCGCGTCTCGATCGGGCTAGAGGATACCGGCGATCTGATCGCCGATTTCCTGAACGCCGCAAGCGTCGCCTGATATAAAAAACCGCGCAAGGAGAGATCCTTGCGCGGTTTTCTATGTGCGTCCCGTCACGCGCGGGGCCAGTAGGATCGTCACCAGTATCGGTATGATCAACATGCCGAACACCAGCTGCAAACTATAGGCCTGCGCGATCCAGCCAAATAGCGGCGGGATGCCGATGCGCGCCAGTGTCAGCGTTGCGGCCAGCGCGGCGATCCCATCGCCGCCGTCCAGCCCCGAACGCGCATTCGCGATCGCCACTGCGACGGGAAAGACCATCGCCGCCGAAAAGCCCAGCAGCACAAAGGCCAGCGCCGCCGCCCAAATGGTAGGGCTGGCCAGCAACAGGATGATCGCCAAGATCCCCGCCACCGCCGCGCCGCGCAGGATGGTGCCATCGCTGATGCGGCTGCGCAGGCTGTCGCCGGTCATCCGCATGACGAACATCGCGACCGACATACAGCCATAGACCAGCGTCGCGGTGGCCGGATCGAACAGGTTCACCTCGCGCAAGAAGAAGATACCCCAGTCATAGGCGGCCCCCTCGAGCAGCACGAGGCCCCAGATCGTCACGCAAAGCAGCAGGATAAAGCGGTTCGGAAAG
The DNA here is from genome assembly GCF_000223375.1 of Ketogulonicigenium vulgare WSH-001. NCBI lineage: Bacteria > Pseudomonadati > Pseudomonadota > Alphaproteobacteria > Rhodobacterales > Roseobacteraceae > Ketogulonicigenium > Ketogulonicigenium vulgare. The sequence goes on from NC_017384.1 coordinate 593,449, forward strand.
GCAAAGCGCGGCTTGCCGGTGGTGACGGGCGCGGCGGGCCAGCTTTTGGGGGCAAAGCGGCGGATGCCGAACCAGGCCGCACAGATCGCCAGCAGCGCCATCGCGCCCATATGCACCTGCGCCGAGGCTCCCGCCCACTGCATCCCAGCCGAGATCGCGCTGCCAAGGATCATCCCCGCCGACCAGAACCCGTGCGAGCGGGCGAGGACTTTTTTGCCGCTATCCGCCTCGATCCGCAGCGAGACTAGGTTTTGCGACACTTCCAGCACGGTGTTGTTCGCGCCCATGACAAAGAACAGCAGCACAAGGCCGGGGATGGGCGCAAAGCTCATCAAAAACACCACCAGCGACAGGATGGTGATGCCGATTGTGGCGGCAAGCGGCGGCGTCAGGCGCGCGGCGATCCGGTTCGCCAGCGGGGTGGACAGCAATCCGCCGACCGCGCTGCACAGGATAATGGTGCCAAGCGCCCCCTTATCCAGTGACAGGTTGGCCGCAAGATCGGGCAGGCGCGAGAATAGCGTGACGAACAGGATGGCGTTGCAGCCAAAAATAATGGCTGGGGCAAAAATGGCGGGCATGATGGTCCAATGGGGTAAATTGCGGGCCACGGCTTGCACGAAACCATGACGAATTTATGTCGCGCTTTGCATCGTGGCGCGGGAAATGTCACGCGCTAACAGATGACGTCGCGGATAATTTAAATGGCGGTAACCGTGCCGCCCGGCAACAGGGTCGATCCTTGCATCACGGTCAATACGGGCGCGGCGGGATCGGCCAGACGGCGCAGCAATGCATTTGCCACTTCACGCCCCAGCGCGGCACGGTCGACATGCATTGTGGTCAGGCTGGGTTTTGTCATCTGGCTCCACGCGAGGCTGTCAAAACCGCTGACAGATAGATCGCCAGGCACCGATAGCCCAGCATCGCGCGCGGCCTGGATCAGGCCCATCGCCACCAGATCATTGACGCAGATCGCCACAGACCACGCGGGCCGCCCCTTGGCGAACAGGGCGGTGAAATAGTCAAAGGCGGTTTCCTGACGGTCGTGGTCCAGTGCGATCAGCGTGGCGCTGGCATCCGGGACATCGGCCAATGCCTCGTGCATCCCCTGTTGCCGCCGCTGGGAACTGGGGCGGCTGGGGGCAAAGACGAAGGCGGTCTTGCGATGGCCAAGGCCCAGAATATGGCGCACCATCAGCCGTGCGCCCGCACGATCATCGGCCATGACCGCATCGAACCGCATCTCGCCATCGCGGTTGAACACCTGCACGAAGGGGCCGGTCTGTTGCAGATATTGCATCAGTTCGGCATCGGGGCGGGCGTAAAAGATGACTGTGGTGGTCGAGCCGATGCTGTCGTGGATCTCGCGCAGTTGCGCCGCCGTCACATCGCGTTCCATGATCAGATGCGGAAACAGCCGCAGGCCGCTTTCCAGCGCTGCGGCCTGAAAGCCGTCAAACGTCTCTTGAAAGATCTGATGCAAGCCGCCGGTCACCGGGTTCATCGGCAAGATCACCGCGACGCGCTGCGCGTCATTGCCCGCCGGATGGTCATAGCCCAGGCTATAGGCGATGGACATGATCCGCTCGCGCAGCTCGGGTCTGATCCCCGGCGCACCCGATAGCGCGCGCGAGACCGTGCTGATACTGACATCCGCCTGGCGGGCGATATCGGATTGATTGATCTTACGGTCGGGCATGTTTGGCATGACCACTCCCTACAGATAAGCGCCCACCTTGCCAATTGCGCAATGCGCAAAGGGCGGGTCTATTCGGCAATAATTCCCCGCTTTGCCGTGGCGAACTGGCGCGAGAGGACAACCAGCACCGCCATCATCAGCGCGCAGCCCAGCGTGAAGGTTTGGCTGAGGCCCAAGCGGCTGGCCAGTGCGCCCATGCCGATGGCGCCAAGGGCGGGTGCGACGCGGAATGTCATGCCGAACAGGCCCATGATGCGGCCGCGCATCGCCTCAGGCGCGGTGACCTGCAGTGCGGTTTGGATCGAGACGCCGCCCGCTGCAATCGCGCCGCCATAAAACCCGGCGGCAATCAGTGCCACCGGGGTCGAGGCGGACCACCCCAGTCCCAGCCCCGCCAGCGTTGCAATCCCGGTTCCCACAAACGACAGCCGCACCACGCCGCGGATGCCGCCGACCATATTCGTCAGCCCCGCCACAATCGCGCCAAGACCCATGGCGGAGCTGAGCTGCGCCAAGGTGCGCGCATCACCACCCAGGCGTAGATCGGCAAGCTCGGGCAACAGCTCGCCAATCGGGCGCAGGAACAGCGCGGCGCTGGCAAAGATGATAAACATCGGCGCGCAGGCGGGCGAGGCCATGATATAGTGGAACGCCTCGGCCAGACCGTTGATAATGCCCTTTTGTCCGGTCATCCGTACAGTGGGGCGGAAGCGGACAAGGAACAGGCCGAGCAGGCTGAACACCATCACCAATGCGACGCTGCCATAGCTGGCCTGAATGCTGGCGCCTGCAATGATGATGCCCGAAATCGCCGGTCCGATAAAACGCGAGACGTTGAACAGGATCGAGCTGATCGAGACGGCGGTGCCCATTTGCGGCCGGTCCGTCACCGCGCCGACCGCTGCGTGATGGGCGGGCTGCGACAGGCCTGCAATAATCCCGTTCGTCATCATGATCGCACAGAGCAGCCAGACACTTGCCAGTCCCATGCCCACCATGGCCGCCGTGCTGACCATCAGCACGACCGAGGCCATGGTGGATGCCATCAAGATCCGCCGCAAATCCAGCCGATCCGCCAATTGTCCGGCCCATGGCCCGACCAGCATCGCCGGGATCATATCCGCCGCCACGACAATGCCGACCCAGGCGGTATCATGCGTCAATTGCCATGCGTGCCAGCCGCTGGTGGTGCGCAGCATCCAATAGGCCAGCGAACTTGCCAGCGAGGATAGGGTGAACAGCACAAAGCTGGGGTTGCGCATCAATGTGCGAAAGTCTTGCCGGAGGGCCACGACAGGCTCCTGAAATGGGGGTGTCTATCGCGTAGCGCCGCGCGCCGAGACTTGCCAGATGTCTTGCACCCCGTCGCCGCGAACCACGGTGATTGTGTCATGCAGGTTACTGACCGGACAGACATGGTTCGGTATGATGCGGATTTTTTCACCGATCTTGGGCGCAGGCAAGGCAGGGTCGATACGGACGATGCCATGTTCCTCGGTCAGGCGTTCGATCACCGCATCGGGGTAGTCACGTAGGTAACCATAGCCCGGATGCGCCGCGCCGCTGAGGTCACTGGTCAGGGTTTTCGTGCCTGCGTCAATGATGAAATGGCCGGGCTTGGGCGTGCTGATGACGGTGGCAATGACATGCAGGGCGCAATCGTCAACGCTCGCCGCGCCGGCTGCGATCATATTGCGGTCGTTATAAATATAGGTGCCAACCCGCAGTTCATCGACGCCGCCAAGGCTATGGGTCTGATAGGCCTTGGGCGAGCCGCCGACGGACAGGGGAGGCACGTCCAGCCCCTGGGCCCGCAGCAGCGGCTTTAGCGCCGCCATGAACGTCACCGTCTGCGCGCTGGCGGGATAGGTCATCAGCCCCGCAAGGCGCAGGCCGGGGGTGGCCAGCACCTGTTGCATCAGCGCAAGCGCAGCCTCTGGCGCGACAACGCCGGTACGGCCCATGCCGCTGTCGAATTCGACCAAAATGCCAATCTCGGCCCCCGCAATCGCGGCGGCGGCAGCGGCGGTTTCAATCGCCATCGGGCTATCGGCGGCGACGGTAAAGCGCGCTTTGCCTGCCAGCGCGCCGAGCCGCGCCGCCTTTTGCGGCCCGATCATCGGATAGGAAATCAGAATATCACTGGCACCGCTGCCCAGCATCGCCTCGGCCTCGGTCAGCTTTTGACAAGTGATGCCGGCGGCGCCCAGATCCAGCTGCATCTGTGCCAAGGCATTGATCTTATGCGTCTTGATATGCGGGCGCAGGCGGATGCCATGGGCGTCGCAATAGTCCTGCATCCGCTTCAGATTGGCTTCTACGATGGTCAGATCAACGATGACGCCGGGGGTCTCGATCTCTTGCCAGCTCATGCCTGTACCTCGGGGATGCGCAGGCCCGTCTCGCGGTCGAACAGGTGTAGTTTGCCGGGGGCTGCGGTCACGCGCAATTGGGTGTTATCGGCAATGGCCGTGCGTTCGCGGAACATCATCGTCGCAGCCGCCCCACCAAGCGTGCCATAAACATAGGTGTCCGAGCCGGTCTGCTCGACAATCGTGCTGGTGAAGTTCAGACCCTCGTCTGCGGTCACTTGCAAATGCTCGGGCCGGATGCCGATGGTCAGGGTCGCGCCTTCGCGCAGATGATAGCCAGCGGGCAAGGGGATCGCACCGGCGCTGGCGTCATCCATCACGATCTGGCCGTGCGTATAGGTTGCAGGCAGCATATTCATCGCAGGCGATCCGATAAAGCCGGCAACGAAAGTGGTCTGCGGGCGGTCGAACAGGTCCAGCGGTGTGCCCACCTGCTCGATCCGGCCCGCGTTCATCACCACGACACGGTCGGCGAGTGTCATCGCCTCGATCTGGTCATGGGTGACATAGATGGATGTCGTGCCGACCTTTTTATGCAGGGCCTTGATCTCCGTGCGCATCTGCACGCGTAGCTGTGCGTCCAAGTTGGACAAAGGCTCGTCATAAAGGAACAGGCTGGGGGCGCGCACGATCGCGCGGCCCATCGCCACGCGCTGGCGTTGCCCGCCCGAAAGCTGACGCGGAAAACGGTCGAGGTAAGGGGTCAGGTTCAGCACGCCCGCCGCCCAATCGACCTTGCGCGCGATCTCATCAGCAGGTTCGCCGCGCAGTTTTTGGCCATAGCTGATATTGTCGCGCACGTTCAGATGCGGGAACAAAGCATAGGATTGAAACACCATCGCGATATTGCGCTTTTGCGGCGGCACATCGTTATACAGCTTGCCGCCCACGACCATATCGCCCGATGTCAGATCCTCAAGGCCCGCAATCATCCGCAGCAGCGTGGATTTCCCGCACCCCGAAGGGCCGACCAGCACGACGAATTCGCCCTCAGAAATTTTCAGGTCGATCCCGTGCAGCACGTTATAGGCGCCATAGGATTTGGTGATTTTATCAAGTGTGAGATCAGCCATTTAGCCCTCCAACGTCAGTTCTTTGGCCATCTGATGGTTGCCGGCCATCAGCCCGCCATCCACCGGAATGATCGCGCCCGAGATGAAGGCCGCACCCTCGGATGCAAGAAAGGTGATCGGTTTCGCGATATCTTCGGGAGAGGCGACGCGGCCCAGCGGATACCAGCGTTTCAGCCCGTCCATGACATCGGGCTTGCGCGCAAGACGGCTGTCCCATGCGGGGGTGCGCACGGTGCCGGGGGCGATCATATTGGCGCGGATATTATGTGGCCCGTATTCGGTCGCCATGGTGCGCACCAAACTGACCAGCGCGCTTTTTGCGGCGCTATATCCCGGCTGCCCGAAGGTCGCGAGGCCGTTGACGGAGCCCACAACCGTGATCGAGCCGCCCAGCGCCTTCAGATCATCAATTGCGGCATAGATCGTGTTGAACTGGCCGCCGACGTTATCTGCAACCTCGGTGCGGAACACGTCGGGCGTGGATTTGTCCATCGTGGTGGTCGACCCGCCGGTATTGGCGTTGGCGACGACGATGGAAATCGGACCAAGCTTGGCCCGCGCCGCATCGACGGCGGACTTTACAGCCGCGGCGTCGCGAATATCGGCGGCGGCACCGGCAACCTCGAACCCTTCGGCTTGCAATTTGGCGACGGCGGCCTCGACCGCCTCGGCCTTGATATCCATCAAGATCACCTTGGCGCCTTCGGCCAGAAAATCGCGCACGATGGCCGTGCCAATTCCGCCCACCGCACCGGTGACCAGCGCAACTTTACCTTCCAGCAGTTTCATTCACTCTCTCCTGTCAAGACCGCGCGCGGTTCAATCGCCCCAAGGGATCTGCCGATCCGCTCGACGCCTGCGCGTCGCATATGTCCGTAATTGTAAAAGCCGAAATCGCGGATACCGCTGTCGGCCATGGTTTTGATCGTGCCCGCAAAGCTGCCCTCGGACCGGTGTTCGGGCGAGGTGGGCCGCAGCACCACGCGCATATCGCTATGGCCGATCTGGCGCTTGACGGCGGCCACATCGGTCATCACGCGATCGGCAGGGGCATAGAAACAGACCTCTAGCCCATCGGCGGCGCGATCAATGGCGGCAAGGTCCGTGCCCTCAATCCATGACAGCGCCAGGGGCTGGTTGACCGATGGGATGACATGGACGGCGGCGTCCTTGCGCACCTCGGCGCGGATTTGCGCGATCAGCGATGTGACCACCGTGCAGCGCCAGCGCATAAATGCCGCCAGATCAGCATCGAACAGCAGCTCGGTTTCCAGCCATTGGCGGTCGGTCGGGGCGAAGGGCTCGACTTCCGCAGACAGGCTTTCATTGACGCGGGCCATGACACGGGTCTGCAAATTTTCTACATCAATGCCCGCAAGTTTTGCACAACTTTTGCAATTTGCGCAAAAACATAGCCCTAAATAAAATTCGGCGCGGGGCGACTCGCCGATCAGCGCGAATTCGTGATGGTAACCATGGCGGAATGGCAGCCAGCCGGGCGTCTCGAGGGTCAGGCCTTTGATGTCATATTGCGCCGCAAGCTGGGTGCACAGCGTCACCGCATAGTCGCGCGCCGCGGGCGAGGAGGGGCACAGGCTGTAGATCAGCCCGTCGCCAAAGGCGTTGCGCGTGATGCTGTCGGGGTGCTGCGCGCCGATACGGCTGTTGTGCATCAGTACGGCCCAGGCTGTGACGTCCAGCGCGCTGTTCTGGCAAAAATCAGCAAAAACGTTGTTTTCTTGGGCTAATTTTCCGATCTCTGGTTTGATCGTGCCGAATTTCGCATCGTCGATCTGACAGTGCAGCACGCCATCCTCGGGGAAATAGACTTTGCCAGAGGTGCCATGTGGCCGCGTGAATTTGCCTGCGTGATAGGCGGCGGCGATGGTGATTGTGTTCAGCCGCGCGCGCGCGAATTCCTGGTCCAATGCGCCGGGGTCCGATTCGGCCAAGTCCCACGTATAGGCATAAAGGGCGCGATAGGCTCGGGGGCTGGTCATAACAACGTCCGCTTGCTGATTTCTGGATTCGATTTGTGCAAAACTTCGCATATGTTGCAAGGCTAGGCATGATTTTCGATTTGCGCAAACAAATTTATTGACAGGCGCAAAACCGCAAACCTAGCCTGAGACATAATCAAAAGAAGACCCATCCCAACAGGAGAACACCATGACCCCTCGTCTGACCAAACCCGTGCTGGGTCGGTCGCTGACCTCTGCCGCCGCGCTGTCGCTGGTGGCGGGGGCGGCCTTTGCCGACACTGTGCGCGTGACCATTCCCGAATACAGCGCCAATACGATGCCCTATTTTCAGGCCGCTGCCGCTGATTTCATGGCTGCCAACCCGGACACCACGATTGAACTGGAAATGGTGCCTTGGGCCTCGCTGCAGCAAAAGCTGGTGACGGATATCTCGGGCGGGGTGAATTCCGACCTTGCGGTGATCGGCACGCGCTGGATCTTGGATTACGCGGAACTGGGCGTGATCGAGCCGCTGGACAGCTATATCACCCCAGATTTCGCGGGCCGTTTCTTTGACGTGTTCCTGACGCCTTCGATCATCGACGGCACCAATTACGGCCTGCCGATCGCCGCATCCGCCCGTGCGATGTTCTATAATACCGATATTCTGGCGGCTGCCGGCTATGATGCGCCGCCCGCGACATGGGAAGAAATGCTCGAGGTGGCGCGCGCCATCCGCGCCAGCAATCCCGATGTCATTCCCTTTGGTCTGCAGGGCAAATCGACCGAGACCGACGTCTATTTCTATTACCCGATGTGGAGCTATGGCGGCGAAATCCTGACCGATGGCGCCAGCGGCGTGAACACCGAAGCGGGCCTGACCGCGCTGACCACCTATCAAACCATGATCAACGAGGGGCTGACCCAACCGGGCGTCACCGATTACGCCCGCGCCGATATCGAGAACCTGTTCAAACAGGGCCGCTCCGCCTTTGTCATCACCGGGCCGTTCCTGTCGAACCAATTGGCCGAGCAAGCGCCCGATCTAAACTATGGTATCGGCCGTGTGCCTGCGGGCACCACAACCGCCACCTATGGCGTGACCGATTCCATCGTCATGTTCGCGAATTCGGATGTGAAGGACGAGGCTTGGGCCTTTCTTGATTTCCTGTTCACCACCGACCAACGCGTGAAATTCGACGAGGCCGAGGGCTTTTTGCCCGTGAACGTTGAAGAGGCCGCACAGCCGCAATTCGCCGATAACGAGGACCTAAAGGTCTTTACCGAACTGCTGGCCAACGCCCAATTCGCGCCGCTGGTCGGCGGTTGGGAAGAGATCGCCGATGCGACCATCACTCAGTTGCAGTCGGTCTACCTTGGCCAAACCACGCCCGAAGCTGCCTTGGCCGCGATCGAGGCCAGCGTGAACGCCATCCTGCCGTAACTGGCCCAAGGTCAGGGCGCTCGCGCCCTGATCCCCCAACTGCAGGACGAAAAGATGACCGCAGCTACTGCTATACCGACGCGCAAACCACCCGCCCACCGGCTGACCGCGCCTTACCTGTTGATCGCGCCTTCATTCTTGCTGGCGGCCTTCATCGTTTTTTATCCGCTTTATGCGCTAATCAATACGTCGATGCGGTCGGTAAACCGCTTTGGCATGATCCAAGGCCTGAATGATTTTGCCAATTACACCGCCGTTTTTGCCGATCCGCAGTTTCAGGCAGCGGCCTGGCGATCGCTGGTCTGGACGGGCGCGATCATCGTCGGGACGATCATCATCTCGATGGGCGTCGCGCTGCTGCTGAACCGCAAATTCCATGGCCGCGCGCTGGCGCGGGTCATTGTGATCCTGCCATGGTCGGTCTCGCTGTCGCTGCTGACGGTGGTGTGGCGCTGGGCGCTGAACGCCGAATCCGGCCTGCTGAATCACCTGCTGATGCAGCTGCATATCATCGATGCGCCGGTGGTCTGGCTCGGTAACGGGCAGATCGCCTTTACCGTGCAGATCGTCATCGGGATTCTGGTCTCGATCCCGTTCACATCCTCGCTGCTGCTGGGCGGGCTGTCGTCGCTGCCCAGCGATATCTATGAGGCCGCCGAGATGGAGGGCGCCACCCCCTGGCAGCAGTTTTGCACCATCACCCTGCCGCTGATGCGTCCGTTCCTGAATATCGCGGTCGTGCTGAACATGATCAACGTGTTCAACTCTTTCCCGATCATCTGGATTCTGACCGAAGGCGGCCCCGCGAATTCCACTGATATTCTGGTGACTTACCTTTACAAGATCGCTTTCAAATACGGCAAGCTGGGCGAGGCCTCGGTCGTCTCGCTGCTGATGATCGTCTTTTTGCTGATCTGTTCGGTCATCTATCTGCGCCTGATCTCAAAGGAGCAGTCCAATGCGTAATCGTATAACGTTCAAAGCCTCGGCCCTGACATGGCTGTTGCTGGCGCCGCTGGTCGTTGCGAACCTGTTTCCCTTTGCGGTGATGATCTCGACCGCGCTGACGCCGGGCGATGTGGTGCTGTCGGGGCAGACACGCTGGGTGCCGGTGCGCCTTGCCTGGAACAACTTTACCGAAATGTGGGTCACCACCGGCTTTGGTCAGGCGCTGGCGAATTCGATGATGGTTGCGGTGATGACGACGCTGCTGACGATCCTCGTCTCGGTCCCCGCCGCCTATGCGATGTCGCGGATGCCGTTCAAAGGGATGACGGGCTTTCGCATCTTCATGCTGGTGACGCAGATGTTCTCGCCGGTGGTGCTGGTCATTGGCCTGTTCACGCTGATGGTCCAGATGCGGATGCTGGATTCGCTGCCCGTCCTGGCGGTGCTGTATTGCTGTTTCCACATCGCCGTCGCGATCTGGATGTTGCAAAGCTATTTCGCCTCGATCCCGATCGAGCTGGAACATGCGGCCTGGCTGGAGGGAGCTAGCAAGTTCCACACGCTGCGCACCGTTTTCATGCCACTGGCGGCGCCCGCGACTGCGGTTGTCGCGCTGTTCACCTTTATCGGCGCGTGGAACGAATATGCGCTGGCGCTGGCGCTGCTGCGATCCGCCGAGAATTACACCTTGCCACTGCGCATCTCGGCCCTCAGCGGTGGGCGCTATCAGATCGAATGGCATTACGTGATGGCCGCGACATTCGTGGCGACGATCCCGGTATCGGTGATCTTTATCTGGCTGCAACGCCACCTGATTTCCGGCCTCGCAGGCGGGGCGGTCAAAGGCTGAAAGGAAAGACCATGCCAAAAACCATTGAATATTTGACATTTGCGGGCGCAACCGGCGGCTCGCCCCTCAGCCCGGCTGTGCGCACTGGCGATTTCGTCTGGGTCTCGGGGCAGATCCCGGCGGGCGCGGATGGCGTGATTGTCGGGCACGAGATCACCGCCCAAACCAAGCAGGTCATGGCCAATATCGAGAAGGCACTGGCGCTGGCGGGCTGCACGCTGGACGACATTTGCAAGACCACCGTCTGGCTGCAGGACGCCCGCGACTTTCGCGCCTTTAACACCACCTATGCCGGCTTTTTCACCAAAGGTCTGCCCGCCCGCACCACCAGCGAGGCGCGGCTGATGGCCAACATCCTGATCGAAATCGAAGCCGTGGCGTATAAGCCGCAGGACTAAAGGCGCGCAAGTGCCAAGGAAGGAAAGAATAAAATGTCGCAAATTCAGGGTCGTAAATACGATCTGGTGCTGAAAGGCGGCCATCTTTTGGATGCGCGCAACGGCATCGACGACAAGCGCGATATCGCCATTTTGAACGGCAAGATCGCCGCTGTGGCTGAAAGCCTTGATCCCGCAGGGGCGCGCGTGCGCGATATGGCGGGTTGCTATGTGATGCCCGGCCTGATCGACATCCACACCCATGTCTATCACAAGGCGACCTCTCTTAGTGTTGACCCCGATATGATCTCGCGCCGCTCTGCCACGACGACCTTGGTCGATGCGGGGTCGGCGGGTGCGGGCAATTACGACGGCTTTCGTGACTTTGTGATGAAGCAGTCCGATTACCGTATCCTCGCTTTCCTTAACATTTCCTTTCCGGGCATTTTTGGCTTTGACCACAATCTGTTCATCGGCGAGGCGACATTGGCCGAAATGCTGCCCGTCGACCGCTGCATCGCCAAGATCGAGGCGAACCGCGACAAGATCGTCGGTGTAAAGGTGCGCATCGGCGGCCCCGCGACCGGTCGCCTTGGCCTTGGCGCGCTGGAGTTGGCGCTCGAGGCGGCCGAGGCTGTCGGCCTGCCGCTGATGACCCATATCGGTGGCCCGCCGCCCAGCTATGCCGAGGTGGTCGCGATGCTGCGGCCCGGCGATATCCTGACCCATTGCTATCGCCCCGATCCAAATTCGGCGCTGGGCGCTGATGGGCAATTGCTGCCCGAGGTGCAGGCCGCCCGCGAGCGCGGTGTGTTGTTTGATATCGCCCACGGTATGGGGGCCTTTGGTTTCGAAGTGGCCGAGAAATCTTTGGCCTTGGGGTTCAAGCCCGACCTGATTTCCAGCGATGTGCATGTCGTCAGTCTGGGCGGCCCTGGCTATGATCTGCTGCATACGATGAGCAAGCTGCTGAACTGCGGTATGTCTGTGGCCGAGGTTGTCGCGGCCTCCGCGAATGCGCCCGCGCTGGCGGTGCGTCGGCCGGAACTCGGCCATTTGGGTGTCGGCGCGATTGCCGATATCACCGCGCTGCAGGTCGTGGACGCCGGTTTCACCTTTACCGATGTGCGCGGGCAGACGCGCAAGGGCGATCGCCTGTTCCATCCGATGGCGGTTTATCAGGCCGGGCGCGAGGCGGAAATCGCGCGGCGCACCTTTGAAGAGCCGTTCTTTCATCTGCAACCCTGCGCCTGCGGAGGGCATTGATGCCATTGGTCGAAATTTGCGTCGAAAACGTCGACGAGGCATTGGCCGCCGAGGCCGCGGGCGCGGACCGGATCGAGCTTTGCGCGGCGCTCGGGACCGAAGGGGGGATCACCCCCTCGGTCGGATTGGTGCAGGTGGCGCAGACCTATCTGGAACAGGTGCTGATCTATCCGATGGTGCGCCCGCGCGGCGGCGATTTCGTGTATACAGCATCGGAATTTGAATCGATGCTGGGCGATATTTCGGCCTTTCGCGCAGCTGGCATACCCGGTGTGGTGGCCGGTTGCCTGATGCCGGACGGCACCATTGATCTCGACCGGATGCGGGCGATTGTGGCGGCGGCGGGCGGGATGGATGTCACCTGTCACCGCGCCTTTGACATGACCCGTGACCCGTTTGAGGCGCTCGAGGCGCTGATCGCCGCCGGTGTCAGCCGCGTCCTGACCACCGGCCAACAGGCGCGCGCTGCGCTGGCGCTGCCGCTGCTGCAGAATCTGATCCGCGCCGCGCGCGGGCGGATCATCATTCTGGTCTGCGGTGATCTGACCCCCGCTGATATCGACCCCGATGGCACGCTGGCAGGCGGTTACGAGTTCCATTTTGGCGCCGGAAAACAGGTCGATAGCCCGATGATCTATCGCAATCCCGCCGTCTTCATGGGCAAGGATGCCGAAAGCTCTGAATTCACCCGCCGTGTGGCGGATGAACAGGCGCTGCAGCACAAGATTGCGGCGGCAAAGGGCCTATGAGGCCAGCAAATGCTGTCCGTAGTCACTGGTCAGCGCGCGGGCTTTCAGCGCGCTGACATCGGCCATCTCCTGCACCTCGCCGTGGCGCAGCACGGCCAAACGGTCGCAAAGGAAAGACACGACCGACAGGTCATGCGCCACCAGCAGATAGGTCAGCCCGCGCGATTGGCGCAGGGATTTCAGCAGATTCAAGATCTCGGCCTGCACCGAGACATCCAGCGCCGAGGTCGGCTCGTCCAGCAGCAGGATCTGCGGCTCTAGCATCAGGGCGCGGGCGATCGCGACGCGCTGGCGCTGGCCGCCCGACAGTTGGTGCGGCAGGCGAAAGCGGAAATGCGCCCCAAGGCCGACGGCTTGCAGCACATCGCTGATCCGCTCCTCGCGCCGGTCCATTTTGTGGATCTGCAGCGGCTCCATCAGCGTGGCATGGACGGTTTTGCGCGGATGCAATGAGCCATAGGGGTCCTGAAACACCATCTGCATCAGGCGGGGACCGGCGCGCATCTTGCCGTTTTCCGCGATCTTATCCGCGACGGTCATCTTGCCGGTCCAGCTATCCACTTGCCCGGCCAGCGCTTTCAGCACCGTCGACTTGCCCGAGCCGCTTTCACCGACCAGCGCGAAACTTTCGCCCCGCGCGATATCCAGGTTCATGCCTTTGACGACGCGGGTCTCGCCATAGAAAATATCAAGGTTGTCCAGACGGATCATTTGACGCCCTCCAGCATGGCGCGATCAAGAACGGGCAGCACGTCGCGTGTCTCGTCCAGTTGCGGCTGCGAGGCGAGCAGCCCGCGCGTATAGGGATGTTGGGCCTGATCCAGCGCGCCCGCCGCGCATTCCTCGACAATCTTGCCCTGATACATGACCAGAACGCGATCGCACCAGCGCGAGACCATGCCAAGGTCGTGGCTGATCATCAACAGGCCCATGCCGCGGCGGCGCACCAGATCATCCATGATCTCCAACACTTGGCCGCGCACGGATACATCAAGCGCCGAGGTCGGCTCGTCCGCGATCAGCAGGGCGGGCTCCATAATCACCATCATGGCGATCATGACGCGCTGCCCCATGCCGCCCGAGACCTCGTGCGGATAAAGTTTCGCGACACGCTCCGGGTCGTGAATGCGCACCGATTCCAGCGCGGCGATGACGCGGGCGTGGCGTTCCTTGCGGGTGAATTTGCCGTGGAAGGACAGCACTTCACCAATCTGCGCGCCGATGGTCATCACCGGGTTCAGCGAGAATTTCGGGTCCTGCATGATCATCGACATCTGCATCCCGCGCAGATGCCGCAGCTTTGATTCGGGTTGGCCCAGGATGTCTTGGCCCTTGAATGTCAGCCGATCTGCGGTGACGCGGCCGGGGGGCGGGATCAGCCCCATCATGGCGCGCCCGGTCATGGATTTGCCCGAGCCGCTTTCGCCCACAATGCCGACCCGCTCGTTCCCGACGGACAGCGAGATGCCTTTGACGACCTCGACCATGCCCGTCTCTGACGGGAAGGCGACGCGCAGGTTCTGAACTTCGATCAGAGTGCTCATCCTTTGGTCTTTCCTTTGGGGTCCAGAATATCGCGCAGCCCGTCGCCAAAGAAACAAAAGCCAAGGCTGACGATGACGATGGCAAGGCCGGGCATGGTGGCGACCCACCATTGGTCGATGATGAAATCCCGCCCGCGCGAGATCATCGCCCCCCATTCGGGCAGGGGCGGCTGTGCGCCAAGGCCGATAAAGCCAAGCCCCGCCGCCGTCAGAATGATCCCCGCCATATCCAGCGAGGCGCGCACGATGGTCGATGACAGGCACATCGGCAGGATATGCTGAAAGATCACGCGGATATGCGAGGCACCCTGCATGCGTGCGGCGGTGATGAAATCGGCACCGCGCAGCGTGATCGCCTCGGCTCGCGCGATACGGGCATAGACCGGCCAGCTGGTGATGGCGATGGCGATCACCGCGTTCTGAATGCCCGGCCCCAGCGCGGCGACAAACGCCAGCGCAAGGATCAGGCGGGGCAGGGACAGGAAAATATCGGTGACGGCCATCAGCACGCGATCCCACCAACCGCCCAAATAGCCCGCAGCCGCGCCCAAAATCAGACCGATCGGCGCAGAAATCACCGCCACCATCACGACGATGGTCAGCGTGATGCGCGCCCCAAAAATCACGCGGGAATAGATGTCGCGGCCGAGCTCATCCGTGCCCATCCAATGGCTGGTCGAGGGCGGCAGCAGGCGCTGCGACAGCGTGCCAAACAGCGGGTTATGCGTCGCAAGCAGTGGGGCGAATGCCGCAACCAGCAGCAGGATCAGAATGATGACCGCGCCCACCATCGCCAGCGGATTGCGGCTAAAGGCGCGCGCCATGCGGTAAGCTTGGCCCAGCCGGAACTGAACCATGTTTTCGGGCGTCTCGGACAGCAACCATTCGCGTCGTGTTGTCATACCTGCCCCCTTAGCGCGCACGCGGGTCGAGCAAGCTGTAAAGCAGGTCGGACCCTTTGTTGATAATGATGAAAACCGCGCCGATCACCAAGGTGCCGCCCAGAACGGCGTTCATATCGGCGTTCAGCAGGGCGGTGGTGATGTAATTGCCGATACCGGGCCAGCTAAAGACGGTCTCGATCATGACGGACCCTTCCAGCAGCGCGGCATAGGACAGGCCGACCACCGTCACCAGTTGGATGCGGATCGGGCGAAAGGCATGGCGCCACAGGATGATGCGGGGCGGGGCACCTTTGACGCGGGCGGTCAAAATGAATTCCTGCCCCAGCTGTTCCAGCATGAAACTGCGGGTCATGCGCGAAATATAGGCCAGCGAGAAAAAGCCAAGGATCGCGGCGGGCAGGATGATGCGGCGAAACGCGCTGTGGAAACTTTGCATATCGCCCGCCAGCAGGCTGTCGATCAGCAACAGGCCCGTGCGCACCGGCACCATGCCGTCCAAAAAGATATCAATCCGCCCCGGCCCGCCGACCCAGCGCAGCCGTGCATAAAAAATAACCAAACCGACCAGACCCAGCCAGAATGCGGGAATCGCATAGCCGGCAAGGCCGACGACACGGATGACCTGATCGATCCATGTGCCCTGCCGCCACGCCGCATAAACGCCCATCGGCACGCCCAGCACCACGCCAATGATGATCCCCAGCGTTGCCATTTCCAGCGTGGCGGGGAAGACGCGCGACAGATCCTCGGCCACGGGACGCCCGGTCGAGACGGACCGTCCCAGATCCCCTTGTAAAACATCCAGAATATAGCTGCCGAATTGCACGATCATCGGGCGATCAAGGCCCATAGCCTCGCGCGCGGCATTATACGTCTCGGTCGAGGCGCGATCGCCCACCACCGCCAGCACCGGATCAATCGGGATCACGCGCCCGATGAAAAAGGTGATAGCCAGCAGGCCGATAAAGGTGATCGCGACGGTCAGCAGCAGCCCGGCAAGGCCGCGCGCCCGGTTCGAGATCCGTTTTCCGAAAGCGGCAAGGCTTGGGCTCATCTGGCGATCATCCTATTCTCCGATAAGGGCGGCAGGCGCGAAATTTTATATGTCTGATTTCGTTTGACGATGTGATTTATTTTGATACCGTCAAAGAAATTTTACCAGACCTTTACGTGGGAATGTCGTGAAAGGGAATGCCGCCATCGCAGAACATGCGCCCGAACCCGTCCGTGAAACCCGTGCCAGCCTTGGCGGGGATCGACCGGTTTACGGTAGCCGCATTCGCGAGCTACGCAAGAAAAACGGCCTGACGCTGCAACAGCTCTCAGATCGCGCCGGGCTTTCGGTTGGATTTTTGTCACAATTGGAGCGGGACAAGGCCGTGCCGTCGCTGCCGTCGCTGCGGTCGCTGGCGCGGCTGGCGCAGGTGCTGCAGGTGGATATCGACCATTTCATTTCGACCCCGCGGCCCAGCGACAGCCTTAGCCGTGCGGCGGGCCGGGACAGTTTCGGCACCGGTCCCGGCCGCGCGCGATACGAGCGGGTGACGACCGTGATGCCCGGCAGCAATCTGACCGGCATCATCATCCACATGCCCCCCGGCTGCCGCCTAGAGACGACATCCCACCCCGGCGAGGAGTTCATCCTGATGCTGGAAGGTGAGATCGAAGTAACCCTTGGCGATGTGACGATGCGCATGGTCAAGGATGACGCGCTGCATTTCATGGGTGACGTGCCCCATTCCAGCCGCACCATCGGCAAGGCTGAGGCACGCCTTTTGTGGACAGGCACCGCGCCCAATATTTTTCCAACCGTTCTTTCGGGTCCAACCGAGTAATAACAGGAGAGGGTTATGAATTTCTTGAAAACCGGCCTCGCCGTCAGTCTGCTGGCCGTGATGGCCAGCCAGTCTGCCGCCGAAACGCCCGCCAATGCGCTGGTCGTCGCGCAGAATATCGACGATATCGTCACCATCGACCCGGCCTCGGCGTACGAGTTCACCTCGGGCGAATATGTAGCGAATACCTATGACCAGCTGGTGCGCTATGATGCGGTCGACACCACCGTTTTGGCCGGTGCGCTGGCCGAAAGCTGGGAGGTTGACGCCGAGGCCAAGGCGATCACCTTTACCCTGCGCGAAGGCGTGACCTTCTCGTCCGGCAATCCGGTGACGGGTGCGGATGTGGTGGGCTCGTGGACGCGCGTTCTGACGCTGAACAAAGCGCCCGCTTTCATCCTGACCCAGCTTGGCTGGACGGTCGATAATATCGCCGAAATGGTCACCGCCGATGGCAATACTGTCACCGTGCGTTATGCAGGCGATTTCGCACCGGCTTTCGTGCTGAACGTGCTGGCCTCGCGCCCCGCGTCCATCGTCGATTTCACCACCGCCATGGCGAATGAAGTCGATGGCGATATGGGTCATGCCTGGCTGAACCAGAATTCGGCAGGCTCGGGTCCCTTCGTGCTGCGCCAGTTCAACCCCGGCCAGATGATCGCGCTGACCGCGAACCCGAATTACTACGCGGGCGCCCCCGCGATGGAACAGGTCATCATCCGCCACGTCCCCGAGGCCGCAACCCAGCGTCTAATGCTGGAAACCGGCGATGTGGATATGGCGATGAACCTGACGCCTGACCAGGTTGCCGGCCTCGCGGGCACCGAGGGCGTCGAGGTCGAGACCTTCCCGCAGGCGGCTGTTCACTGGCTGTCGTTCAACCAAAAGGACGAGGATCTGACCAACCCCGCCGTTTGGGAAGCCGCCCGCTATCTGGTGGATTACCAAGGCATGGCCGACACGCTGCTGAACGGTCAGATGATCGTGCACCAAGCGTTCTGGCCCACCGGCTATCCGGGCGCGGTCGAGGATAACCCCTTTACCTATGACCCTGAAAAAGCGGCGCAAATTCTGGCAGACGCCGGCGTCGAGCTGCCGATCCGCGTCACGCTGGATGTGATCAACTCGAACCCGTTCACCGATATGGCGCAGGCGCTGCAAGCCAGCTTTGCCCAAGCCGGGATCGAATTCGAGATCCTGCCCGGCACCGGCAGCCAAGTGATCACCCGCTATCGCGAGCGCTCGCACGAGGCGATGTTGCTGTATTGGGGCCCCGACTTTATGGACCCGCATTCGAACGCCAAGGCTTTCGCCTATAATGCGAATAACGACGACGATCACTATGCCTCGACCACCACATGGCGCAACGCATGGATGCCGCCTGCGGAAATGAGCGAGCTGACCATGGCCGCCCTGACCGAGGCTGACCCCGAGGCGCGCCTTGATATGTACCGTGATCTGCAGCGTCAGGTGCAGGCGGAATCGCCGATCGTTGTGATGTTCCAAGCCGTCAAACAAGTCGCGATGGCCGATAATGTCGAAGGCTTCGTCAACGGCGCATCCTCCGACTACGTCTACTACCGTCTTGTGACAAAAGAATAATCCAAAAAGGCGGGCGGCAATGGTCGCCCGCCTTTCCCATTGGGCCAAAACCGCCTATCAACGCTTGAAACCACAGCAAGGGTTAGGCCATGGGATTCTTTGTATTTCTGCACAGCGCGACATCTTATCTGGGTTTCCTGTGGACCCTGTTCTGGGTCGGCGGGATCTTGTTCGGCGCGGGTGATATTGCGCGCTTCCCCACTATGTATCGCAAATGCATCTATCTGCCGATGATGGTGCTGACGGGCCTTTCGGCCGTTTTCGGCATTATCGTGACGCTGTTCGGCCCGTGGCTAATGTGGGTTTTCCCCTGGGTCGGCTTTGCCGGGATCGCTGTCCACAACATCCTTGGCGCGAAAAGCCGCCGTGCCCTTTATGCCATGCAAACCGGAACCGCGTTGAAATTCGCCGCGATCCAACTGCTGGTGCTGATCATCGTGCTGATCTTGATGATCTGGAAACCTTTCTAAGGTTCGATGACCGCAATGCCGTGCCGATGCAGGAAAGCTGCAATGATCGGCGCGGCATTTGCCGCGATGCCCTCGATGAACGCGCGGCCTTTGTTTGCCGTCGCGGGGCGGGGATCGCCGAACACCCCGCTGGGGTTGAAACTGCGCAACTGCATCGGCTCGGCCCCAAAGGTCGCCGGAAACGTCGGATAGCTGGGGGCGGCATCCGCCATCCGTACCGCATCCGGCCGCAGCGCCAACATCATCGAGGTTTCGACCTCATCCGCGTGATAGAAATGCGGCGCGGCAGGGGTGCTGTCGCAGTGTTTCTCTGCCAGCTCGGCAAGGCCCGGATAATCCAGATGCAGGCAGGGCAGCCCGCCGCCTGCCAGATCGCGCGCCGCCAGCAACATCGGTTCATGATTGCCGAAATGCCCATTCAGCAAGATCAGGCTAGACACCCCCATCTCTTGCAGGCCCTTGCCGATATCGGTGATCGCCGCGCGCAGCGTGGCGGGCGACAGCGACAGCGTGCCGGGGTAGGCGGCATTGTTCCACGCATCGCCATAAGGCATTGCAGGCAGCAGCAGCGCATCAAGCGGATCTGCAATCGCCCGCGCCACACCCAGCGCCAGATCGGCATCCACCGTCAGCGGCAAATGCGCGCCATGTTGTTCGACCGCGCCCAAAGGCAACACGGCGACAGTCGGTCGCGTGAGGCGGGCCTCGACATCGGTCCACGGCGTAAAGGCGAAATCAAGCGCGGGCATCTCTCAGTTCCATTCCAAAATCGTCAAAGACGCGTCCGGCGCAACCGCCGCCAGCAGATCGGCACTGGCACGGGCCAGATCGACAACCGCGCCTTTGGGCCGCGCGAACCATGCACGCGCAATATCGCCATAGCTATGCCCGTGATCCAGCAGCATGATCAGCGCCGCCTGCGCGGGCATGATGGTCGGGTTATAGGCGCAGCTTTCAATGCTGGTGCCCCAAACTTGGGTGCCATCGCCCAGTTCCAACACCAGCGCCGAGGGGCAGTGGCTATAGGGCACATGCGCGCGATTGCCCGCATGGATCAGCAGATCGCGGGCAGGGCCATCGGCCAGCGCCAGATCATGCGCGACATGGCCGGGGATCGCGCCTGCGGTTTCGAGCGCGGCGGGGTTGAACGGAAAGGGCAGCAGGTCATCCATCACATAGGTGCCGCCGCGCGGGTCGATCAGGCGCAAATCTGGCGCGCTCTCGAATTCCGTCAGGAATTGGCGGCAGTGCCCGCAGGGATGTGCCGCCGTCAGCGCGATATGTGACAGGCTTTCACCGCGCAAAAAGGCGCGGGTGGTGACAAAACCCTCGCCATGGATCGCCTGTCCCAGATGCGCGCCCGGAAATTCGATATTCCCACCGAGTGTCAGCGCACCACTGCCCGCCGCACGCCCGACGGTGCCAACGTGAAAGCCTGAAATCGGCGGCGTCGCGACTTTTTCCGCATCGGGCAGCAGCAGGAGCATCAATTCCTCGACCCCCGATAGGCCATGGCGGGCGATGACGCTATCTGCGTGATCAGCCGTTATCCGGCGGCCTTCATGACGCAGATAGGCGTGGTCCGCCAGCGGCGACAGAGCGTCGGCGCGGATGGCGTCTTGGTGGTCCGATAGCTGCAAAAGGCGCGCGGGCACATCAGGATTTGCGGGGATACGCGTGGCGAACATGGTCTTTCCTGCCTCTATTTGCGGCGAATGCCAGCCGTGCATGCGTGCCGCCTGTTGTCTGAGTTTGACATTGGCGCAAGGCTGCGCCTTTTCTATGTAACCCTTTGACGGACTTCGGACAGTATGACCAGTTTTTTGCTGATAAATGCCCATGTTTTGACGGTAGATGCCGCAGATACAGCCTATGAAAAGGGCTGGGTCGCGGTCAAAGATGGGCGCATCGCAGGCACCGGCGCGATGGGCTCCGAGCCTGCGGGCTATGCCGATATTCGTGACCTGTCGGGCCATCTGGTGATGCCCGGCCTTGTGAATGCGCATACCCATACGCCGATGGTGCTGTTTCGCGGCGTCGCCGAGGGGCAAAGCCTGCTGACGATGGACGGCTGGTATAATGCCATCCGCGAGCCGGAACTGTCGCTGGTCGCCGAAGATATCCCGCCCGCCGTTGCGCTTTCTTGTGCCGAGATGCTGCTCTCCGGCACCACCACCTTTTGCGAGCAATATTTCTTTGCCGAGGAAATCGCCGGTGCCGTCCGGCAGGCAGGCCTGCGCGGCGTCATCGCCTATGGCATCGTTCAACTGGGCGATCCCGATGTGGGCAAGCGCGAGCTGGCCCTGGCTGAGGCTTTCCTTGCCGGGCAGCGCTCGCCCGACGGCCGCGTGATTCCGTGGTTTGGCCCGCATGCCCCCTATGTCGATAATACCGAGGACCTGCTGCGCGCCGAGGTCGAAGTGGCCAACACCTATGGCGCGGGCCTGCATATGCATATGGCCGCCGGCCCCGAAGATAATGACATATCGCTAAAGCTATATGGCAAGACAGCCGCTGTAGCCCTTGAAGAAACAGGTTTTTTCAACGGCAGGGTGCATGTGGCGCACTGCCTTGACCTGTCGGACGAGGATATCGCCGTCTTTGCCCGCGCGCCTGCCGCCTCGGTCGCCTATTGCGCGACGGCGGGCCTGAGGTCAGGGCGCGAGGGGATCTGCCCCGTTGTCACCTTGCGCGCGGCGGGCGTTCCCGTCGGCATCGGCACCGATAATGTCGCGGCGAATAATTCCTATGATATGGTGCAGGAAATGCGCGTCGCGGGCCTTGTCGCCAGCCACCGCGAGGGCGTGGCGCAGGTCATCTCTAGCCGCGATCTGATCCGTATGGCCACGATCGAGGGCGCAAAGGCGCTGGGTCTGGACCATGAAATCGGCTCGTTGGACATCGGCAAAGCTGCTGATATCATCAGCATCGACATGCGTGGCCCGGGCTGGTCGCCGACACCGGATGTGGAAACGGCGCTTGTATATTCAGGCTCGGGGCGAGATGTGCAGGATGTATGGGTCGCGGGCGAGGCGCTGGTCGCAAATCGCAAGCTGGTCCGGACAGATTACGAAACCGTTCGCGCGCAATATGAGGCGACCCATCAGACGTTCTGGGCGCGTGTGCGTGCGGCAAAGACAAAGGCGAATTAAGTGAGAAACCCTGTTATTTTCGACTCGGACGGTGGTGTTGACGACGCGCAGGCGCTGCAAATGTTGCTGGCGGGCGGCGTTGTGCCGATGGCGATCACCTCGGTTTTCGGCAATGTCAGCCTGGCGGCTGCGACGCGCAACCTGCTGACCGTGCTGGAAGTCACCGGCCATGGCGGTGTGCCGGTCTATACGGGCGCTGCGGTGCCGATGGTGCAGCCCGTCATTGATGCGACGCATATCCACGGCGAAGACGGCCTTGGCGGCGCGCCGCGCCCCGCATCGATCCCTGCGCCCGCTGGCGATGATGCCGTGACCTTCCTGCGCGAGACCTTCCGCAATAGCGCCGCCAATGGCACCAAGACCGACATCATCATGATCGGCCCGCTGACCAACCTTGCACTGGCGCTGCGCCTCGAGCCCGCGATCACTGCCGGTATCGGCCGCCTGACCATTATGGGCGCGACGGTTTATGGCCGCGGTAACACCACCCCCGCCGCCGAATTCAACATCTGCGCCGACCCCGAGGCGGCTGCCGTTGTCTTCCAGGCGGATATCGACACGATCGTCGTCCCGTGGGAGCCCTGCACCACCCATTTCATCAGCCGCGACGCGGCCCGCGCCATGATCGCCGCCGAGGCGCCCAGCTTTGTGCGTGATTTCTCGTCCGCGCTGCTGGAACATGCCTGCAAGACCGATGAATTCTACGGCGGCGACGGCAAGTTCAAATATGTCGATCCCTTTGCGATTGCGGTTTATCTGAACCCAGACCTCGTGATCAAAACCATCAAGGCCTCGGTCGATGTCTCGCTGGCGCTGGGCATCACGCGCGGCATGACGGTGGTTGATCCCTCGGGCCGCCTTGGCACGCCGATGATCACGCTGGTCGAGACGGGCGATGTGACGCAGTTGACCGCCGCTTATAAGGCGTCGATTTCTTATCACGCATAACCAACAGGAGATTTTCCCATGTCCATCCTGATCACCCGTCGCGGCTTTGGCGCGACGCTGATGGCCAGCACCGCGATTGCCGCTTTTGCAGGCAGCGCAACGGCCCAGGCTGCGACCCGTGTGGCCTTTGTGGTGCACGGCCAGCTTGGTGATAAAAGCTTCCTCGACTCGGCTGCGGCCGGTCTTGCCCGCGCAGCCGAAAGCCTGCCGGTCGAGACGACCGTGATCGAGCCGGGCAATGACCGCTCGCGCTGGGAGCCGGCGCTGGCGGATGCGGCTGATCAGGGCTACGACATCATTGTCGTGGGGACATGGGAAATGACCGGTTTCGTGGTCGCGCTGGCACCCGAATTTCCCGATACCAAATTCATCATCTTTGACGACGCGCCCGATTTCGCGGCCGCCAGCCTGCCCAATGTGCTGGCGATCACCTATCGCACCTCGACCGCGGCTTTCCTTGCGGGCTATGCGGCGGCCAAGGTCAGCCAAACCGGCAAGATCGGCGAGATTTTCGGTGTCGAAGGCGCGACCATTTTGGAATTCGCGGTCGGCTTTGAGCAAGGCGCCCGCCATGCCAACCCCGAGGTCGAGCTGATCCGCGCGGTCGCAGGCAGCTTTACCGACCCCGCCAAGGGCAAGGAACTGGCGCTGACCCAGATCGCGCAGGGCGCGGATGTGATCTTCCCCATCGCGGGCGGCACCGGCATCGGCGCGCTGCAAGCGGCGCGGGACGAGGGCAAACTCGCCGTCGGCGTCGATAGCGATCAGGCCCTGATTTTCGAGGCGACGGACGAGGCACAGGCGAAAGCCATCTTCACCTCGGTCGAGAAGAAGGTCGGCGACTCGCTTTATCTGGTGCTGGAGCAGACGCTGGCGGGCACCGCGCCCTATGGCTCGACCATCGTGCTGGGTCTGCAAGACGGCGCGGTCGGCATCTCGAAAAACGCCTATTACGAGGCGGTTGTCCCCGCTGATGTGCGCGCCGAGGTGGATGCGCTAGAGGCGCAGATCATCGCCGGCGAGATCACCGTCGAGACGATGATGTAATAAAGGCAGATGCGCCCGCGGGGATATCCCTCGCGGGCGCGCTGCGTTTAAGGGTGCGTTTAAGGGACAGATATGCAACCGGTCATCGAGGCTGTTGATATCCGCAGGGTCTATCCCGGCGGTACTGTTGCCAATGACGGCGTGAACCTGCGCGTCCAGCCGGGCGAGGTCCATGCCGTCGTGGGCGAGAATGGCGCGGGCAAATCCACGCTGATGAAAATCCTGTTCGGGACGGAAAAGCCCGATGGCGGCAGCTTGCAGATATTTGGCAAGCCGGTGGCGTTCTCTGGCCCGCGCGATGCGATTGATATGGGCATCGGCATGGTGTTTCAGCATTTCTCGCTGGTGCCGTCCTTTACCGTCTATGAAAACGTCGTGCTGGGGTCTGAACCCAAATCCGGTATCATCTTTGACCGCGCCGCTGCCATTGCGCGTGTGCGCGAGCTGTCGAGCCGCTTTCGCCTGAATGTCGACCCCGAGGCGCGCGTCGATACCCTGCCGGTCGGCCAACAGCAGCGTGTCGAGATTCTGAAATCCCTCTATCGCGATGCAAAGATCCTGATCCTCGACGAGCCGACCGCCGTCCTTGCGCCGCAAGAGGTCGAGGAGTTGTTTGCCGCCGTCCGCGCCCTGACGGCGCAGGGGCGCACGGTCATCTTCATCGCCCATAAACTGCCCGAGGTTCTGGCGATTTCCGACAGCATCACCGTGATGCGCGCGGGCCGCACGGTGGGGCAGGTGCGCGCAGCGGAGGTGACCGAGGATAGCCTTGCGACCCTTATGGTCGGGCGGCAGGTGCACCTGCGCGCGGCGCGCACCGCCCATATCGGCGATGTGATTGCATCGGTCGAGGGCCTTGATCTGCGGTCGGAAAAAGGCACGGCGCTGGTGCAGAACCTGCATCTGTCGGTGCGCGCGGGCGAGATTCTCGGCCTCGTCGGGGTCGAGGGCAACGGGCAGGCCGAGGTGCTAGAGGCGATCGCGGGTCTGCGCCCCGTCGCGGGCGGTCGCATCACCTTGGCGGGGCAGGTGCTGGACGGCCAATCGGTGCTGGCGCGCCGTAGCATGGGCGTCGCCTCGATCCCCGAGGATCGCTTGGCCGAGGGGCTGGCGCCCCATTCCACCATTGCCGAAAACCTTGTGGCGACGCGGCTGGATGATCCGCGTTTCGTGCGGCGGGGTCTGCTCAACCTGCGCGCGATCCGCAAAAATGCCGTGGACAGGATCACTCAATTCGCCATCCGCGCGGGCGGGCCGGATTACACTGTCGCGACGCTATCGGGCGGCAATATGCAAAAGGTCGTCGTGGCGCGCGAACTTGCGACGCAGCCGGCGCTGTTGCTGGTGAACCAGCCGACACGCGGCGTTGACCTCGGTGCGACCCAATTCATTTGGGAGCGGTTGACCGAGGCAAGGGACGGCGGCGCGGGCGTGTTGCTGGTGTCCGCCGATCTGTCGGAACTGATGGCTCTGTCGGATCGGCTGGTGGTGTTCTATCGCGGCCAGATCGTCGCCGCGCTGCCAAATACCGAGGGTCTCACGCCCGAGGCTTTGGGCCGCTATATGCTGGGCCTGACCCGTCAGACGCCCGAGGACATCACGGCGGGACTGCAATGACACAATTTTACACCGAGCTTTCCCGCGCGCTGCTGGCGCTGGCTGTCGCGCTGGTCGTGGCACTGCTGATTATCATCGCGACCTCATCCGACCCTGCAAATGCCTTTACGCAATTGCTGACCGCGCCGCTGACGTCGAAACGCACGATCGGTTATTGGATGGATGACGTGGCAAAGCTGACGCTGACCGGCCTTGCCTTCAGTCTGGTATTCCAAGCGCGGCAGTTTTCGATGGGCGTGCAGGGGCAGGTCTATATCGGTGGCATGTTCGCCGCTTGGGTTGCGCTGTCGCCGCTGGGGACCACGGTGCTTGCGATCCCGCTGGGGCTGATCGCGGGCATGATCGGCGGCGCTGCCTATGGCTTTATCCCCGGCTATGCCAAGGCTAAATTCGGCGCGAACGAGATCGTCTCCTCCCTCATGCTGAACTATATCGCCATCAAAGTGGTCAATTGGGTGACGCGCGCACATCTTGCACCCGAGGGCAGCGGCCAATTGATGTCGCCGCCATTTCCGCCCGAGGCGACCTTTCCCGCGCTGGTGTCCGGCACTCGTCTGGATCTGGGGCTGGTCATCGCGCTGGTGATGGTGATTGTGGTGTGGTTCACCCTCTATCGCACGCGCTGGGGGCTAAAGTTGCGGCTGGTGGGCGATAATGCCACTTTCGCCGCCTATGCCGGTATCAAATCGAACGCGGTGATGATCGCCGCGATGACGGCGGCAGGCGCAATCGGGGGCCTGTTGGGCTCGGTCTTTGTACAGGGCCGCGCCTATGGCAAGATTACCGAGAATTTTGACGGCAACCTTGCGTTCGAAGGCATCCTGATCGCCATCGTCGCCAAGAACCGCCCCCTTGCAGTGCCTTTCGTCGCGCTGGCCTATGGCTACTTACGCCAAGGCGCGCAGCTGATGGGCAACCGCACCGACGTGCCCAATGAAATGATCGCCGTCGTGCAGGCGCTGGTCATCTTGCTGGTCGCCTCCAGTTTCACCATTCCCGGTCGCCGCGCGCTGGCGCGCCTTTTGCGCCGCAAGGAGGCCGCGCAATGATGGATATTATCGGAGCCGTCTTTTCGGTCACATTCCTTGCCATGGTCATCCGCCAGATGACGCCGCTGCTGCTGGCGACGCTGGGCGGGCTGATCGCGGACCTCTCGGGCGCGCTGAATGTTGCGCTGGAAGGCATGATGCTGATTTCCGCGCTGACGGCGGTGCTCGTCTCGGTGCATTACCCTTGGTATGTGGCGGTGCTGGCGGGGATGAGCGCGGGGTCGGCGCTGGGCCTGATGATGGCGTTCTTCCACCTGCGCATGCGCGCCGATATCATTCTGGTCGGCTTTGCGGTGAATATCGTGGCGACCGGCGGCACGGTTTTCGCGCTGTCGCTGGCGACGGGCGGCGATAAAGGCACCTCGATCAATCTGGTGTCCAAGGCCATTCCGGCGGTGAATCTGCCGTTCCTGCGCGATATTCCCGTGGTGGGGCAGCCCCTGCACGGGATGCTGTCGGGCCATTCGGTGCTGACATGGTTTGCCTTTGCCTCCGTCTTTGGACTGTGGTTCTTCCTCTACCGGATGCGCGGCGGGCTGTGGCTGCGGGCGGTGGGCGAATATCCCGCGGCCCCTGCGGCTGCGGGGATCAAGGTCGATACCGTGCGTATGTGGGGGCTAATCGCCTCGGGCGCATTCGCGGGGCTGGCGGGGGCGCAGCTGGCGATGTTCAACTATGTCGGCTTTACCCGTGACATGACGGCGGGACGGGGGTTCATCGCGCTGGGGGCCGTGCTGCTGGGCGCGCGTCATCCGGTCGGCGCCTGCGTTGCGGCGCTGCTCTTCGGCTTTTTCGACGCGCTGTCATTCGTCATTGCCACCCGGGCGCAGAATTTCCCGGCCGAGCTGATCCAGGCGATGCCCTTTGCCGTGACCATTGTGGCGCTGATCTTTTTCGCATGGCGCGCCCAAAAGGCCAAAGCCCTGCGCGGCGCCTGAGGGGGCAAAGCAAAGCGTGCCTTGGCGGGGTCGCTGTGATAGGCCTTGCAGATTGACTTTTTGCGGGGCGCGCTATGCTGGACCATATCTTTTTAACCGTCAACGATCTGACGCGCGCCATTGCCTTTTATCAGGCGGTGCTGCCGCATGTCGGCATCACCCAGCGCCATGATTATGACGGCAAGGACGGCCCTGCCGGTCACCCTGATCTGAAGGGCTTTGGCACACAGGGGCGTATTTCATTCTGGTTGCGGCAGGGGCAGCCCGCGCCGCAGGCGGTGCATGTTGGCTTTCTGGCCCATTCCGAAGCCGAAGTCCGGGCCGCTCATGCTGCCGCCCTTGCGGCGGGCGGCACCGAAATTCACCCGCCCGGCGCGCAGCTGCATTACGATCCGCGCTATTTTGCGGCACAACTGCGCGACCTCGACGGCTATACGCTGGAATTCGTCTACAAAAGCTGGCAGCACGCCCGCGTTGTTACGGGATGATGCGCGAATATTTCGTGCCTTCAATCGTCGCACCCACGCGCAGTCCGCTTTGGGCAAAGACGACGGCAATCACAGGCGCGCTCGAGGTAGTGGTATCCGTGCGCAGCATATCGCCATTCTCGGCAATCGCATATTCGACATCGGCACCCGCCGCCCAGCCATAGCCGGTGCGGAATTGCCCCAGCGCGTCCTGCGTCATGAAAAACAGCACATGACTGAACTGCTGCGCGCCGATCTGGAAACCCGCGCTGGCCGATGCGGCCGAGTAATAATCGACGGTGGTCTGGTGAATGCGCAGCGCGCCGCGCCCATACGAGCCGCCAAAGCCAAGGCCAAGTTCGGAAATCACCGGCATGACCAGCATCCCCGCCGAGCGGTTCATCAGATCCTGCGTGCCGGGATAGGCCTGCAACATATATTGAATGGTGCTATCCGCGCGGGCGTCAATCTCAGCCGCGCCGCCACTGCCGATTCCATTGCTGCATCCCGCGACAAGGCCGGTTGCGCCAAGGCCGATCAGCAGGCCGCGTCGTGTCAGGTCCATCATTTTCTGCCGCCTCTGGTTGTTCTGTCGGCCTTATGGTGGCCGCTGGCGCGCAGAATAGGCCGCAAGCAGGGATTTGTCACCCGCCTGCGACCAGATGCGCGGGATTTTACCCGTTTAGCGCCTCGGCCACCTCTGGCGCGAAATAGGTCAGGATGCCGTCGCAGCCGGCGCGCTTGAACGACATCAGCGTTTCCAGCACGACCTTTTGCGGGTCCAGCCAGCCATTGGCAAAGGCCGCCTTCAGCATCGCGTACTCGCCCGACACCTGATAGGCAAAGGTCGGCACCCCGAACGTATCTTTCACCTGGCGGCAGATATCGAGGTAAGGCATCCCCGGTTTCACCATGACCATATCGGCCCCTTCGGACAGATCGCGCGCGACCAGACGCAAAGCTTCGTCGCGATTGGCGGGGTCCATCTGATAGGTCTTTTTATCGCCTTTCAGCGCAGCGCTGGCGCCCACCGCATCGCGGAACGGCCCGTAATAGCCCGAGGCATATTTCGCGGCATAGCTCATGATCGTGACATTGCGGTGGCCCGCGCCCTCCAGCGCCGTGCGGATCGCACCGATGCGGCCATCCATCATGTCGCTGGGGCCTAGAATATCGGCGCCGCTTTCGGCCTGCGCCAGTGCCATTTTCACCAGCGCCTCGACGGTCTCGTCGTTCAAGATCTGGCCGTCGACCACAAAGCCGTCATGGCCGTTGATATTATAGGGGTCGAGCGCGATATCAGTCATCACGGCGATATTGGGTGCAGCGTCTTTAATCGCGCGGATGGCGCGGTTCGCGACATTGTCCATGCTCCAGGCCAAGGCGCAATCCTCGGTGCGGGCGGACATGTCGGTATAGGGAAAGATGCACATGGCGGGGATGCCGCGGGCCTCAGCCTCGACGGCGGCCTTGGCGATGCGATCGACCGACAGGCGCTGCACGCCCGGCATCGAGGGGATATCCGTCGCGCAATCCTCGCCGTCCATCACAAACACCGGCCAGATCAAATCGCTGCTGTCCAGATGCGTCTCGCGCACAAGGGCGCGCAGCGCAGGTGTTGCGCGGTTGCGGCGCAGGCGGGTGGCGGGAAATGGGGCAAGGACGGGTGGCATGATTGCGCGCCTTTCGTGACACATATGCGTTTGCCATGGGTTTTACGCCCATATGCGCTATGGGCAAGGGGGCTTTGCCCCGTTAGGGTGCGCCCATCCGGCCTATTGGAACCAAAAAGACGTGACGATCTTTGACATTATCTCGCCGCGCGCCTTCACCAGCCTGTGGTTTTGGATCGGCGTGGCGCTGGTCTGGGGCCATGCTTCGGCGCAGGTTCTGGGCGTGCCATGGGACATCATCCGCCGCGCAAAATCCGGCGAGGCAGACAGCGTCCGCGATATGAATGACGCCGTGCGCATCGCGCTGGGCCGTATCGCGCGCACCGCCGACAAGGGCGGCATCTGGCTGGCGGGTCTGATCGGCTTTGCGGGCGCCGCGCTGATCAGCCTTGGCTGGTTCTATCGGGTCGAGTTTTTTCGCGCGCTGACCTGCCTTGCGCTGCCGCTGCTGGCGCTGGCGCTGCTGGATCTGCGATGGGCGCTGCGGATTTTCCACGGCGAGCTGGTGGGCGAGCCGCTGCGCCGCACCTTGGTCCGCCTGCGCTGGGCGCGGCGCGCGATCGGCGCGCTGCTGGCGTTTGTCACGCTGATCATTGGCGCAATTGACATCATCCGCAGCTATATTCTGTTTTAGGTTTAGCAGGTTGCCGAAAGACGGCGGGCCGCTTAGGTATTCGATATGTCTCATCATCCGCATCACATTACCGTCTCTGGCGCGCCCGAAGGGTTCGATGCCCGTCTGATTTTGCAAGAAATCGCCAAAAGCGGCGGGCCATTGGTGCATGTCGCGCGCGATGACCGCCGCCTTGCCGCGATGCAGGCCGCGCTGGCATTCTTTGATCCGGCGATGCCGGTCTTTGTCTTTCCGGCGTGGGATTGCCTGCCCTATGACCGCATCTCGCCCAACCCCGAGATTTCCGCCGCCCGTATGGCGACGCTGGCCGCGCTGACCCATGGCATGCCGCAGCGCTATGTGCTGCTGACGACACTGAACGCGGCAACGCAAAAGCTGCCCGCGCGTGCGCTGCTGCGCAAATCCGCTTTTGCCGTCGATGTCGGCACTCGCGTCGACGAGGCTGCCCTGCGCGCCTTTTTGGTGCGGATGGGGTATAGCCAAGCCTCGACCGTGGCCGAGCCGGGGGATTTTGCCTGGCGCGGCGGTATCGTCGATATTTTCCCGCCGGGACGCGATCTGCCGGTGCGGCTCGATTTCTTTGGAGATGTGCTGGATGGCGCGCGCACCTTTGATCCCGCCACCCAGCGCACCGTGGAAAAGCTCGATCGGATCGAGCTGTCCCCCGTGTCCGAAGTGGTGCTGGACGAGGCGTCGATCACGCGGTTTCGCCAGAATTACCGCATCGCCTTTGGTGCGGGCGGGGCGGATGATCCCTTGTATGAATCGGTCTCGGCGGGCCGCAAACATGCGGGGATGGAGCATTGGCTGGGCTTTTTCCATGACCATCTGGAAAGCCTGTTCGACTATCTGCCGGGTGCGACCATCACGCTCGACGATCAAAGCGACGCCATCCGCGAGGCGCGCTGGGCCACCATCGCCGACCAATATGGCGCGCGCCAACATGCGCTGGCGCAGCGGCGCGGCAATGACAGCGTGTATAAACCCGCGCCGCCCGAGACGCTCTATCTGGACGATGCCGCGTGGGAGGCCGCCGTCGGGCCCCGCCGCGTGCTGCGCTATGCGCCGCTGAAACAGCCGACCGGCCTGGGTGTGATTGATGCAGGCGGCACAATCGGTCGCGATTTCGCGCCTGAACGACAACAAGAAAGCATCAGCCTGTTCAAGGCATTATCAGACTATGTTAAACCCCTATCTAAAGATCATGCCGTTATCATCGCCAGCTATTCCGAAGGCGCGCGTGAACGCCTGACCGGCCTTCTCGAGGACGAAGGCATTGGCGAGGTGATCCCCGTCACCGACTTTTCCCGCGTCGGCAAGCGCGGCATCCATATCGCCGTCTGGGCGTTAGAGGCCGGTTTCAACGCTCCCGGCCTGCATGTCGTATCCGAACAGGATGTGCTGGGCGAGCGTCTGATCCGCCAGACCCGCCGCAAGAAACGGGCCGAGAATTTCCTGACCGAGGCTGCAAGCCTGTCGCCGGGCGATCTGGTCGTCCATGTCGAACACGGCGTCGGTCGCTATCTGGGCCTAGAGGTGATCACCGCCGCGGGTGCGCCCTATGAATGCCTTGTGCTGGAATACGCAGAAAGCGCAAAGCTGTATTTGCCGGTGGTGAATATCGAACTCCTCAGCCGCTATGGGCACGAGGAGGGGCTGCTCGACAAGCTGGGCGGCGGCGCGTGGCAGGCGAAAAAGGCCCGCCTGAAAGAACGTATCCGCATGATCGCGGACAGCCTGATCCGCGTCGCGGCCGAGCGCGCCTTGCGCACCGCGCCCGAGGTCGATCCGCCCTCGGAGATTTGGGAGCAGTTCCTTGCGCGCTTTCCCTATCAGGAAACCGACGACCAATTGCAGGCGATTGGCGATGTGATCGGCGATCTGCAGGCGGGCAGCCCAATGGATCGCCTGATTTGCGGCGATGTCGGCTTTGGCAAGACCGAGGTGGCGATCCGCGCCGCCTTTGTCGCCGCCATGTCCGGCCTGCAGGTCGCGGTGGTTGCGCCGACGACACTGCTGGCGCGGCAGCATTTCAAAAGCTTTGCCGAACGCTTCCGTGGCTTCCCGCTGAACGTGCGCCCGCTGTCGCGGTTCGTCTCTGCCAAAGAGGCCGAGGCGACCCGCAAGGGTCTGGCGGATGGCACGGTCGATGTGGTGATCGGCACCCATGCCGTGTTGGCCAAAGGCGTGAAGTTCAAAAGCCTCGGCCTGCTGGTGATCGACGAGGAACAGCATTTTGGTGTGCAGCACAAAGAGCGGCTGAAACAGATGCGGTCGGACATCCACGTGCTGACCCTGACCGCGACGCCGATCCCGCGCACCTTGCAATTGTCGCTGACCGGCGTGCGCGACCTGTCGATCATCGGCACGCCCCCCATCGACCGCCTTGCGATCCGCACCTATGTCAGCGAATTCGACACGATCACCGTGCGCGAAGCGCTGCTGCGCGAACATTACCGCGGCGGCCAAAGCTTTATCGTCGTGCCGCGCCTGTCGGATCTGCCCGAGATGGAGGAATTCCTGCAACGCGAAGTCCCCGAGGTGAAATACGTCACCGCCCATGGCCAGATGGCTGCGGGCGAGTTGGATGACCGTATGAACGCCTTTTACGACGGCAAATATGATGTGCTGCTGGCGACAACGATTGTGGAATCCGGCCTCGATATCCCGACGGCGAATACGATGATCGTGCACCGCGCCGATATGTTTGGCCTGGCGCAGCTTTATCAAATTCGCGGCCGGGTGGGGCGCTCCAAGGTGCGCGCCTATGCTTACCTCACGACAAAGCCGCGTCAAAAGCTGACCCCTGCGGCCGAAAAGCGGCTGCGGGTGCTGGGCAGCCTCGACAGTCTGGGGGCGGGCTTCCAGCTTGCCTCGCAGGATCTGGATATTCGCGGCGCGGGCAACCTGCTTGGCGAGGAGCAATCCGGCCAGATCCGCGAAGTCGGATACGAGCTGTATCAGCAGATGCTGGAGGACGAGATCGCCCGCATCAAATCCGGCGAATCCGAAGGGCTGCCGAATAATGACCAATGGGCACCCAATATCAGCCTTGGCGTCTCGGTGCTGATCCCCGAGGATTACGTCCCCGATCTGGATGTGCGCCTTGGCCTTTACCGCCGCCTGTCGGATCTGTCGACCAAGGTGGAACTCGAGGGCTTTGCGGCGGAACTCATCGACCGTTTCGGCAAACTCCCGCGCGAGGTGAACACTCTGCTGACCGTGGTGCGGATCAAGGCGATGTGCAAACGCGCCGGTATCTCTGCGCTGGAGGCCGGGCCAAAGGGCGTGACCATCCGGTTCCACAACGATAAATTCGCCTCGCCCGTGGGGCTGGTCGAATTCATCACCGACCAGAAAGGCGCGGCGCGCGTCAAAGACAACCGGATCGTTATTCAGGCCGATTGGAAAACCGAAGCTGACCGCATTCGCGGCTCTTTCGCAATCGCCCGCGATCTGGCAGAAAAGCTGGTGGCCGAGAAAAAGGCCGCCAAATCCGCTTAGAGGCTGAAATGACACAGATTACCCTGCACAACACCAAGACCCGCCAGACCGAGGTCTTCGTGCCGCTCAATCCGGCAAATGTGCGGCTCTATCTGTGTGGGCCCACCGTTTATGACCGCGCGCATCTGGGCAATGCGCGCCCCGTGCTGGTGTTCGATGTGCTGGTGCGGTTGCTGCGCCATGTTTACGGCGCGGATGCGGTGACCTATGCGCGCAATTTCACGGATGTCGATGACAAGATCAACGATCGCGCCGCCGCCACCGGCCGCTCGATCCGTGATATCACGGACGAGACGATCGGCTGGTATCACGCCGATATGGATGCGCTGGGCGCGGATCGCCCGGATCTCGAGCCGCGCGCGACCGATTGGATTCCCGCCATGGTCGAGATGATCACCGGGCTGATTGACCGTGGCCATGCCTATGCCACTGAGGGCCATGTGCTATTCGCCGTCGATAGCTATGCCGATTACGGCGCGCTGTCGGGCCGCTCGGTCGAGGATATGATCGCGGGCGCGCGGGTCGAGGTGGCGCCCTTTAAGCGCAACCCGATGGATTTCGTGCTGTGGAAACCTTCGGACACGGATCAGCCGGGCTGGGATAGCCCTTGGGGCCATGGCCGTCCGGGCTGGCATATCGAATGCTCGGCCATGAGCTATGGGCTTTTGGGCGCGTCCTTCGACATCCACGGCGGCGGCATCGACCTGCAATTCCCGCATCATGAAAACGAGATCGCGCAAAGCTGCTGCGCCCATCCCGAAGCGTCCTTTGCGCGCTATTGGATCCATAACGAGATGTTGCAGGTCGAAGGCCGCAAGATGTCGAAGAGCTTGGGCAACTTCTTTACCGTCCGCGATCTGCTGGATCAGGGCGTGCCGGGCGAGGTCATCCGCCTTGTCATGTTGGGCACCCATTACAGCCGCCCGATGGACTGGACCGAGGATAAACGCCTGACCGCCGAAGGCGCTTTGCGCAAATGGCGTGCGCTGACGGCGGGCGCGGCCCCGGGTGCCATCGACCCCGAGGTGATTACCGCGCTCGCGGATAATCTGAACACCGCCGGCGCGATTTCCGCGCTGCACCGGCTGGCGAATGCGGGCGATGCGGGGGGGCTTTTGGCCTCGGCGCAGATGCTGGGGCTGTTGCAGGACGGTATGGGCGATTGGCTGGCGGCCAGCGGCGATGACGCCGCGCTGGTCGACGGGCTACTCGCGGATCGCGCGGCGGCCAAGGCGGCCCGCGATTTTGCCGCCGCCGATGCGATCCGTGATCGCCTGGTTGCCGCGGGCGTCGTGCTGAAAGACAAGCCCGGCGGTGTCACCGAATGGCAGATCGGCGCGGGCGCCGACCTCTCGTCGCTGAAAGGCTAGCGCATGGTCAACGTCGCCCTTGCCGAACTGGTGCGCGAGGGCGACGCGGACCGTTTTGCCGCTACAATGGCCGCGCCTGTGCCCGCCCGCGCGCCGTTATTCGCGCTGGCGGCGCTGAATTTGGAACTGGCGCGCATCGGGTGGATTTCGGACAATCCGCTGATCGTCGCGATGCGGCTGCAGTGGTGGCATGATATCGTCGATGGCCGTGCCGCCCCTAGTGGCGATGTGGCGCTGGCGCTGGCGGGGCTGCTGGAGCGGGGTCTTGACCCCGATCTGCTGCACCCGATGATCGCCGCGCGGGGCGAGCAGGGTGATCTGATGCACTTTCTGCGTGATACGGCGGGCAATCTGTCCGCGCTGGCCGGTCAGGCGACAGGCGCGCGCGATATCAAGGCGTTGCAAGAGATCGGCTTGGCCACAGGCATTGCAAACTGGCTGCTGGCCGGCCCTGCTCTATTGGCAAAGGGCAAGACGTGGCTGCCTGCATCGGTCAGTGTCGGGGAATTGGCGGGGCAGGGTTTGGCGCTGCTGGATCGCCGCCGCGGCCTGCCGAAATCGGATTTTCCGGCTGCGCTTTGGTCGGTCCATGCGGGGCCCGTGTTGCGCCGGGCCAAAACGCATGAGGCCGACGCAATGGCCGGCGGGCTTGCCCCGTCTGAGGCCGCGCGCCGCCTATCTTTGCTGTGGCGCGCGATGCGAGGGCGCTGGTAGCGCCCATAAAAAGGGGCCTTAGCGGCCCCATTGGCGCACAGCGCCGCAATCCATATGCACGAAATTCGAACCCGAATAGCGCCCAACGCCGCCCGCGCTGCACCGCTCGGCTGCCGATGCAACTTGGCTGACCGAACGGCCCTCCAGACGCACATCAACCGCCTGACCGCGCATATGCAGCGAATCGCGTGCAACGCCCGAACTGGTCGCCCGCAGCATCGCATTCGTCTGCGGCGAGCGGAAACCCGACAGCAGCATATAAGGGCGGTTCACATCCACCAGGCGATGCGTCGCCGTCAGAATGTCGATGGTACGTGTGTCGATGCCGATCATTTCATTATTGCGCCAGTCGCGCATGAAATAGGTCACTTCGCGCACAGCCTCGGGGACATATTGGCCGTCGATCCAATAGATCGTGTCCAATTGTTCGCCCGTGCGTCCCGAATACATGCGGATGCGGCGAATATCGCCTGCGCCGCCGCGCAAAAAACCAGCTGCCTTACTAAACGTAGGTGCCGCCGTGACCATCGTGGCCGCGAAGATACCCAAAAGCGCGCGCCGGCTGAAACCCGTGTCGCTGCGGCGAGATGATTGATCCATCTGGCCGGTGGATTCGTATCTTGTCATCGAATGCCTGTCCCGTCGTTTTCCTTCGCCCGCACCGGCCAAACCCTAGCTAAACTGGCTGATCCTCAACCGATGCTGGTCTTGCGCCTCTTACGGGCGCAGGGGGTTTATGGCATGCGATCGCTGAGCGACCAACCTCTGTTTTGCCATTGGTTCCTTTGGAAATGGTAAATAGGCGAAAAATTGCGCGTCTGCGTGCAAATTGGGACAGTTGTTGCTGCGATTTTGCGCAGATGTGCGGATGATTTCCCGTCTGCGCGCGTGTCTGCGCCGCCGCATTGGCCAGATTTTTAACCAGCAGACACGATTGTGAGTTTACCTCTGCTGCAGCGCTGTCAAAGACTTATAGAAAATATAAAGACGAGGCTGGGTATGGTTCAGGTTCAAATGTCGCGTCGGGCGCTGCTGCGCGGTCTATCGGGTGGAATGGTGGCGGGCCTGTTGCCTGCAGGCGGTGCGATGGCGCTGGGGCTTGATCAGGCAGGCTTTCGTCAGGGCCTGATCGAGGCGATCGGCGATGACGCGACCCTGCGCAGCTTTTATGGCGCGCGCGATTATCAGGCCTTGTGGGCTGGCACCGAAGATACTGCCGTCCAACGTCGCAACGCGCTGCTGGCTGCGATGGCAGACGCGCCTGCGCATGGTCTGCCCGCGTCGCTGTTCGATCCCTATGATCTGCTGGCGAAAATGCACGCCGCCGCAACACCGCAGGCCCAAGGCACCGCCGAGGCTGCGCTGAGCCGTGCCGCCGTCTCATTGGGGCAGGCGCTGCATGGTGGTTTTCTGACACCGGGTCGGGTGATTTCGCTGATCAAGCGGCAGGCACCGCAGGTCGATGGCGTCGCGCTGTTGAACGCGATGACCAGCCAATCTGCGGGCGCCGTGCTGCGTGCGCTTACGCCGTCGGATGCGCAATATGCCGGTCTGATGCGCGCCCGCGCGCAGCTGGATGCGGCCGAGGCGGCTGGCGGCTGGGGCGGCGAGGTTTTTGCCGGTGCCGCCGGTAAATTGCAGCTGGGCGATCAGGGCGATGCCGTGCTGTCCCTGCGCAACCGACTGATGTTGCAGGGCTATATGGCGCCCAGCCTCAGCCCCGTCTTTGACCAGAGCCTGCTTTTGGGCGTGCAGGCGTTCCAGACCGCGCATGGCCTTGCCACCGATGGCGTCGTCGGGGCGGGAACTTTGGCCGAATTGAACATGGGGATCGACGCCCGTATCCAGCAGGTGCTGGTCGCGATGGAGCGCGCGCGCTGGTCGAACAAACCCTTGGGCGCGCGGCATATCTGGGTGAACCTCGCCGATTACCATACGGTGATCCGCAACAATGGTATGGACGAATTCCGCACCCGTTCGGTGATCGGCGCGCGCGGTGCAGATCGCGAAACGCCCGAGTTTTCCGATATCATGAACCATATGGTGGTGAACCCCAGCTGGCATGTGCCACGCTCGATCGTCGTGGGGGAATATCTGCCGCAATTGCAGCGCAACCCCTATGCCGTTAGCCATATCAATGTGCAGGATGGGTCTGGCCGCGCGATCGACCGCAGCTTGATCGATTTTAACGCCTATAATGCCAGCAACTTCCCGTTTTCCATGCGCGAGCCGCCCTCGCGCGGGAATGCTTTGGGGTTGGTGAAATTCATGTTCCCGAACCAGTGGAACATCTATCTGCATGATACGCCGTCCAAGGATCTGTTCGCGCGCGAGACGCGGGCCTTTAGCCACGGCTGCATCCGCTTGGCCGATCCCTTTGATTTCGCCTATCAACTGCTGGGGCCGCAAACCAGCGATCCGCGCGGCCTGTTCCAGCGCACGCTGGACACCGGCCGCGAGACGCGCGTCGATCTGGAACAGCCGCTGCCGGTGCATCTGGATTACCGCACCACGGTTATCGCGCCCTCGGGTGCGGTTACGTTCCGCCGCGACATCTATGGCCGCGACGCAGCGATCTGGGGTGCAATGGCGCAGCAAGGGGTAGCGGCGCGGCTTGTCTGATACTATTTCAGAGATGATAAAAGCTGAAAAAGGACGCGACATGCCCTATCGGATTGACGAGCTGGCCGAAAAACTGGGCGCAAGCTTTGAGGGTGACGGAAGCCTGATCGTCTCGGGCGCGGCCGAGCCGCAAACCGCAGGCGAGGGCGATCTGGCCCTTGCCATGTCCCCCGCCTATGCCGCCCATCTGGCCGAGGGCCGCGCCCAAGCCGCCGTTGTCTGGCCGGGTGCGGATTGGCAGGCGCTGGGTCTGAAAGCTGCGGTTTTCGCCCCGCGCGGACGGCTGGCGATGGCAGGTTTGACGGCGCTGATGGACCCCGGCCCCGCGATGGCGCCCGGTATCCATCCCAGCGCGATTGTCGATCCCACTGCCGATATTGCGGCGGATGTGGCAATCGGCCCGTTTTCGATCATCGGTGCGGGGGTGACAGTGGCGGCGGGTGTCCGGATCGGCGCGCATGTGTCGGTCGGCCCAAGCAGCGTGATCGGCGTGGA
Organism: Ketogulonicigenium vulgare WSH-001; assembly: GCF_000223375.1. Taxonomy (NCBI): domain Bacteria; kingdom Pseudomonadati; phylum Pseudomonadota; class Alphaproteobacteria; order Rhodobacterales; family Roseobacteraceae; genus Ketogulonicigenium; species Ketogulonicigenium vulgare. The sequence continues at coordinate 632,777 of NC_017384.1, forward strand.
CGGATTGATCCATGACGGCGTGCGAATTGGCCGCCGCGTCCGCATTGGCGCGAGGGTGATTGTGCAGCCGAATGCGGTGATTGGCGCCGACGGCCTGTCGTTCGTGACTGCCGAGCCCTCCTTTGTCGAACTCTCGCGCCAGACCCTGGGTGTGGGCGAGGTGACGATCCCCAGTGATCCGCGCTGGCACCGCATCCATTCGCTGGGCGGGGTCGAGATCGGCGATGATGTCGAAATCGGCGCGGCCACTACGATTGATTCGGGCACGATCCGCGCCACGAAAATCGGCAATGGCACCAAATTGGATAACCTGATCCATATCGCGCATAACGTGGTGATCGGTGAGCACTGCCTGTTTGCCGCACAGGTTGGCGTTGCAGGCTCGAGCGTGATCGGCAATCGCGTCGTTTGCGCCGGCAAGGTGGGCATCAGCGACAATATCACCATCGGCAATGATTGCGTGCTGGGCGGGGCAAGCGTGATCCTATCGTCCGTTCCCGCAGGGCGCGTCATGCTGGGCTATCCGGCGACGAAAATGGATGTGCAACTGGAAAGCTATAAGGCGCTGCGGCGCTTGCCGCGCATCCTTGCCAAACTCGCCCCGCGCAAAGGCGAATAAGATAAGGGCCGCCCGATGAAGCGGCCCTTTCGCTTTACTCGGCGGGTGCCTCGGTCGGGGGCAGGGCCTCGATTGCGCGATAGCCAGCGGTGAAACCGGCCAGCGAAACCGTCAGATTGACCTCGGGGTTCTCGGCATTCGAGAAAGCCGGAACGATGGTGACGCGGCCAGCGCTGCCAGCACGCAGCTGGTCAAGTTCAGCCGTGGTCAGCCCGATGCGCGAGACGCAACCCGCCATGCCGCAAAAGGCAAAGGGATAGCGGCGGGCGTTCTGACCGTCGACTTCCAGCACAACACCGGCTTGCAGCATGGTTTCCAGCGGGGCGATGATCGTCGCGCCAGCCGAAGCCTCTTGGCCGGCGGGCAGGGCGAAAATGCTGATCTCGGCGACCGGGTTGGCTTCCTCATCTTCCAGCAGCTGGTAGAGGTGGCAGGGGTCGTTCTCCTCGCCGGTGTTCACACAGCGCAGGGCCCAATCGCCAAAAGTTTCCTGCACATAGGGCTCGCCCAGCTGGGGGCCGGTGGCGGCGGCGACAGGCTCGCCCGTGCTCAGGCCCGATGCGGCGGGCGGGGTAGCCTCTTGTGCAAAGGCAGGGGCGGCCAGCAGCACAGCAAGTGCGGCGGACATGAGTTTCAACGTCGTCTTTTGCATGACTTCTCCGGTCTGCGGATGTGGCGCTGTTTTAGCATGATGCGGTGGCAACAAACAGCACAACCTGCGCCGATATGCGAAAGGTTGATGTCGTGTTGATGACGGATGTGGCAAGTTTGTGCCAAAATAAAGAAGGGACCCAAAAGGTCCCTTCTCTTTTATCTCCCCGCCGGACTTGGCCGACCTATTACAAAAAAGTTACGGAACCTTTAGCGATGCGTCAATCGCTTTGTGCATGCCGGGTAGAATGTCGGGGTCGCGGCGCATGGCTTGCCTTGTTTTTAAGCGCCGCCCGGCGTTCAATACCCGTGAAAAACGGGGGCTCAGATGGCGACAGAGATTTTCATTGGTGGCGGCGGTGACGCCTATGGCACGGCGCAAAACCTGCTGCTGGCGCAGGGCAATCGCCACGAGCTGATCGCGGGTGCGACGGGAACGGGCAAGACCGTAACCTTGCAGATCATGACCGAGGCCTTTTCCGCCGCTGGTGTGCCGGTGTTCTTGACCGATATCAAAGGCGATCTGGCGGGGCTGTCGCAGGCGGGCGTGCCCGATGAAAAGCTGCGCGACGCCTTTGCCGCACGCGCCACGCAGATCGGATTTGATCTGCAATATCAGGCCTTTCCGGTCACGTTCTGGGATGTTTACGGCAAGCAGGGCCACCCGGTGCGTGCCACGGTGGCCGAGATGGGACCCCTGTTGCTGTCGCGCCTTTTGGGCCTGTCGGATGTGCAAGAGGGGGTGTTGAACATCCTGTTCCGCGTCGCGGATGAGCAGGGCCTGCCGCTGCTGGATCTGACGGATTTGCAGGCGATGCTGGTTTGGTGCGGTCAAAATGCGCGCGATCTGTCGCTGCAATATGGCAATGTCTCGACCGCCTCGGTGGGCGCGATCCAACGCGCGCTGCTGATCCTCGAGAATCAGGGCGCGCTGCAGTTCTTTGGCGAGCCGGCGCTGGAATTGGACGATCTGATGCGCGTCGATGCCGCCGGGCGCGGCATGGTGAATATCCTTGCCTCTGACCAGTTGATGCAAGCGCCGCGGCTTTACGCGACCTTCCTGCTGTGGCTGATGTCCGAATTATTCGAGACGCTGCCCGAGGTTGGCAACCCCGACAAACCAAAGCTGGTGCTGTTCTTTGACGAGGCACATTTGCTGTTTGACGATGCGCCAAAAGTGCTGGTCGACAAGATCGAACAGGTGGCACGGCTGATCCGATCAAAGGGTGTCGGCGTCTATTTTGTCACGCAAAATCCGCAAGATGTGCCGGATTCGGTGCTGGGGCAGCTGGGCAATCGCATTCAGCACGCGTTGCGGGCCTTTACCGCAAAAGACCGTCGTGATCTGCAAAAGGCGGCCGAGACCTATCGCGACAACCCCCGGTTCAAAACCGCCGATGCGATCTCGCAGGTTGGCACGGGCGAGGCGGTGACATCGCTGCTGGATCGCAAGGGCAGCCCCCAAATGGCCGAGCGCACATTGATCCGCCCGCCGCAATCAAGGAATGGCACCATTACCGTCGAGGAACGGCAGGTGATCCTGCAAGCCTCGGATATGGCGGGGAAATACGACAAGACGATTGATCGCGAATCCGCGCGCGAAATGCTGGCGGCGCGGGCCGCGCTGGCCAGCGCCGAGGCGGATGCCGCCGAGACCGAGGCGACCGGCGAATTCACCCGCGCGCGTCGTTACAACGGCGGTCGCAGCCAGCCCGCGCCAAGCGCGCAAACCGGCGGCGCCGATTTTGTCGAGGCGTTCAAGAAAGCTGCGGTCAAGGAACTGAGCGGCACCACCGGCCGCCGCATCATGCGCGGCGTCTTTGGGACCTTGTTCAAGGGACGTTAATCCTTGGCCGCCGTTAATCTTTAGCCAGCGGGTGATGGGTCAGCACCAGATCTTTCAGGTGCTGGTCCAGCACATGGGTATAAATTTCGGTCGTGGCGATATCGGCATGGCCCAGCATGGTCTGGATCGCGCGTAAGTCAGCACCGTTGGCCAGCAGATGCGTGGCAAAGGCATGGCGCAATTTATGCGGGCTGACACGCGCGGGCGATATGCCGGCAAGCACCGCAAGGTCTTTTAAAATCACCAGAAAATGCTGCCGTGTCAAATGACCATCGGCCCCGTGCGAGGGGAACAAAAAGCGCGAGGGTTGCCCGCCTGCCTTGCGCAAAGCCTCTTGCTCCGTGTCGCGCTGGGCCAGCCACTCGACCATAGCGGTGCGGGCGGGCGGCGACAGCGGCACCAGACGTTCCTTGCCACCCTTGCCGCGCACCAACAACATGCGCGGGTCCCCGCGCGCGGCGGCGACCGGCAGGGTCACCAATTCGCTGACCCGCATCCCCGTCGCATAAAGCAATTCCAGCAGACAGGTGTTGCGCAACGCTTCGCGCGGGCGGGCAGCGCTCGCTGCGCGGGCGGCGTCCAGCAGGCGGTCGACCTCGTCCTCGTTCAGCGTTTCGGGCAGGGTGCGCGCCTTGGTCGCGCCTTTCAGACGGATGGACGGATTATCGGTGCGCCAACCCTCGTCAAAGGCAAAGCGGAACAATTGCCGCACGGCTGACAGCCGCCGCGCGCGGGTCGAAGGCGACAAGCCCTGATCGGCGCAAAACGTCAGATAATCCTCGATATCCGCCTGATCCAGCGTCAGAAAATCCAGCTTGCGGCGCGCCAGCCATGCCGCGAAATCTTGCAGGTCGCGCCCATAAGCCAGCAAAGTGTTGCGCGCCGCGCCAAGCTCGGCCGCCTGTGCCTCAAGAAAGGTGGATATCCAGCGCTCCATCATCGCCTTAGCCTGTGCGATCCAGCAGCAGCACTTGCAGCGCGATCCGCCGTGCGACATCCTCGAGGCCGACCAGCCGCAGCGCTGCCAAGGCGGGGGCAAGCGCGGCCGGATCACCGGTCAGCGCGGCCTCGGCCCCGGTAATGGCTTTCAACAACCCCTCGCCAAGCTTGCCTGCGTTGATCAGGTCGGCGGCGGCATTGGGCGTATCGTCAAGGGTAAAGCCGTTGATCACCGGGCCGACAAACGGGTTTCCGGCCCAGCCGCCGACGGGGGTCCCCTCGGTCACCTGTCCGCGTGCAACGGCGATCAGCAATGCCTCGCGGCTATTGGCATTCGCGGGGCGTTGCAGCGCGGCGACCGATTCGTAATCGGGCGACAGCAGCCCCATCTCTAGCGCAGCAGCATTGCCAGAGCGCGCAAAATCGGGCTGCACCAGTGCTTCGGCGTAAAACCGGGCAAGGGGCACTTCGACCCGCGCGGCTTTCGCACCGTCATAAAGCGCGGGCAGGGCGTCCAAGGCCGTTTCGGCCCCCGTCGCCAAGGCGCGTTCGAAATCCTGCACCGCGCGCGCGCGATCCCATATGCCGCCCGAAGCTGCCGGAATATGTGCAGTGTAAAAGCCGACCAGCGCGTTTTCCGATAGCGCGCCGCCGCGGGCCAGACGCTCGGCCGCCTCGATCTGGCTGCGCCACGCGACCATGCTGCGCAGATCGGCATTGGCAAAGGCGCGCGGCAAGGTAGCCGTCGGGATCGCCTCGCCCACGGCCTCGCGCATGCGAAATTCCAGCGGGGTCAGCGTCGTGGGTTCGGGCAGGATGCTGTCGCCATCGTCCATTTCCGGGTCGAGGAAATGCACCAGCAGCGCCTGCTCATCGGCATTCACCGCACCAAGGCTGAGGGCATTGTTCAGCACCAGCGCCGCCGCAGGCCAGTCGCCCGCGCGGGCAAGGCAAAAGACATGCGTCGAAAGCGTCGGCGCGATGGCCGGCATTTCGTTCAATTTGGTGCAGGCAAAATCCTCGGTCCCGGTCAGCAGCGAGGCGTCAAACCAGCGGCGGAACACTTCGGGGCGCGCGACGTCCGAGGCTTCGATCAGCGATTGGGCCTGATCCAAAGCGCCCATTTCCAACAGCTTATCGACGCGGGCGAGGAATAAATTGCCGGTCGCTGCCGCGCCCGACGGGGGGGCAGCCTCGGCCAACATCAGTTGCACCAGCAGTTCCTGCAAGGCGGGCAGGCTGGGCGCAGGGGTCGCGCGCAAGGCGGCCAGCGCGTCGGATTCGGGGCTTTGCGACCACAGGCTGGTCGGCAGCCCGGTCACATCCGATGGCAGCAGCCCCACGATATCGGGCGAGGGCGCGTCCAGCGATTGCACTGTGATCTCGGGCGTGACGCCGCCGGTGACCGGGGCGGTGCTGGTGGGGCTTGCGGGCGGGGCGGGCGTCACGCTTTCAGAGAGCCAGTCAATCGCAGACAGCGGCCCGCGCTCTTGCGCCACTGCCGCGCCTGCAATCGTCAACCATATCAGGCCAAGCCCCTGAGCAATACGCATCGGATCCCCGCAGGAAAATGGGTTAAGGCAGCGTCACGGGCACACGCATTTCGCGCGCGGGGGGCTGGAAGTCATCGGGCATCACCAGCGGGCCGACATAGGCATAGGCGATCAGCGCAATCGCCGCCACGACGACGAGAATGAAGATAACCTTGATGAGTTTCCACAGCATATGCGCGATCCAAGCCTCGTTTACGTTTCTATCTGCCACAAACAGCAGCGGCCGTTGAGGCCTACCTACGGTTTATAGCTGGAAATTTATCCAAGATCACGCCATTCAGTCGAAACAATTACGTCAAGACCGAGGTGAGGCATATGCGGCGGCAATCGGCAGTGAAAAAACGATATCACCTGCATAAGGCCGTGGCATTGGTCGGTATGATGGGGTCTGGAAAAACCGCTGTCGGGCGCGCCATAGCGCAGCGCCTTAGCGTGCCGTTTCGCGATTCGGATCAGGCGATCGAGGCGGCGGCCCAATCCACCATCGCCGAGATTTTCGCCCGCGATGGCGAGCCGTTCTTTCGCGACCGCGAGGCCGAGGTGATCGCCCGCCTGCTGACGGACGAACCTGCGATCATCTCGACCGGGGGCGGTGCGTTCTTGGCGGCGCGCAACCGCGAGAAAATCGAAGGGGCGGGCGTGGCTTTGTGGCTTGATGCCTCGGTCGGGATCTTGTGGGAACGCGTGCGCCACCGCGATACGCGGCCGCTGCTGCGCACCGAAAATCCGCGCAAGACGCTGGAAGAGCTGCATAAAGTGCGCGCGCCCATCTATCAGCTTGCCGGGCTGCGCCTGCAGGCCATTGGCGGCCAAAGCGTCGAAGAAACCGCCAGCCGCGCCGTCGCGCTGCTTTTGACCCGCCCTGATGTGCTAGAGGAAATCTGATGCCCAAGGTTCATGTCGATCTGCCCGGACGGGCCTATGATATCCTGATCGGGCGCGGGCTGCTGGCGCAGACCCCTGATCTGATCGCGCCTTTCCTGCGCCGCAAGCGTGTGGTCATCGTGACCGACAGCAATGTCAGCACGCTGCATCTGGGCGCGCTGCAAGGCGCGCTGGATGGCGCCGGGATTGCCCATGCCAGCCTGACCCTGCCCGCGGGCGAGGGCACCAAATCCTGGGACGGCCTTACGCAAACGGTCGAATGGATCCTCGACCAAAAGGTCGAGCGCGGCGATCTGGTGCTGGCGTTGGGCGGCGGTGTGATGGGCGATCTGGTCGGGTTTGCCACCGCCATCGCGCGGCGCGGGATGCGATTCGTGCAGATCCCGACGACCCTGTTGGCGCAGGTGGATAGCAGCGTCGGCGGCAAGACAGGTATTAACACCCGCCATGGCAAGAACCTTGTCGGCGCTTTCCATCAGCCGACACTGGTGCTGGCCGATACGGATGTGCTGGCCACGCTGCCTCGCCGCGATTTTCTGGCGGGTTATGGCGAGGTGGTGAAATACGGCCTGCTGGGTGATTTCGAATTTTTCGCGTGGCTGGAACAGCATGGCCCGAACCTGCACAGCGATCCCGATGCGCTGATCTATGCCGTGCAAAAATCCTGCCAGATGAAGGCGGATATCGTCATGCGCGACGAGACCGAGCAGGGCGACCGCGCGCTGCTCAACCTTGGCCATACCTTTTGCCACGCGCTGGAATCGGCGACCGGCTATTCGGATCGCCTGCTGCACGGCGAGGGGGTCGCAATCGGCTGCGTCCTTGCGCTAGAGCTGTCGGCGCGCCTTGGCCTGTGTCCGCAAGAGGACCCCTCGCGGTTGCGCGCGCATCTGGCACAGATGGGCACCAAGATGCGCCTTGCTGATATTGCAGGTGATTTGCCCGATGCGGCGGCGCTGCTGGCGTTGATGGGGCAGGACAAAAAGGTGCAAGATGGTAAACTGCGCTTCATTCTGACGCGCGGCATCGGTCAGGCCTTCATCACATCCGACGTGCCCGCGACTGCGGTTCTGCGCGTGCTAGAGGATGCTTTGAAGGAAAGGGAGTGACATGAAAATCGTCGCAATATCAGGATTTTCGGTGATTTCGCGCGATGGCCCGACCAGCGCCGCATTGTATATCGACACGCTAGGGCTGCCGATGCAGCAGCAGGGCGATTATGCCTTTATTGACGGCTTTTCCGGCGCGCATCATTTTGGCGTCTGGCCGCTGAAGGACGTGGCGCAGGCCTGTTTTGGCATGGATGACTGGCCCGATGATCTGTCGATCCCCAGCGCCTCGGTCGAGTTTGAGCTGGAAACCGCCGCTGCCGTCGCCGTCGCTGTCGCCGAAATGCAGGCGCAGGGACAGGTTTTTATCCATACCGCGCGCGACGAGCCATGGGGCCAGACGATTGCCCGTTTCATCAGCCCTGAAGGCGTGCTGACCGGCCTTAGTTTTGCACCTTGGTTGCATGACGCAACATAAAAAGGGTGGCTCTTGGCCACCCTTCAATCTTAAAACGGGATCTCGTCATCGCCAAGGTCGCTGACGCGGTTTTGCGCGCCGCCGCCGCTGCGGCCACCAGCGCCGCCCGATGCCGGCTGGCTAGAATAACCACGGTCATAGCCGCCATCATAGCCACCTTGCTCGCCCTGATAGCCGCCACCGCCGCCGCCTTGGCCGCCGCCATCACGCCCATCCAGCAGCGTCAGGCTGCTATTAAAGGGGCGCAGCACGACTTCGGTCGAATAGCGGTCAGCGCCGGCCTGATCTTGCCATTTGCGCGTTTCCAGCTGGCCCTCAAGGTAGACTTTGCTGCCTTTGCGCAGGTATTTTTCGGCGATATTGCCCAGCGGTTCTGAGAAGATGGCAACCGAATGCCATTCCGTGCGTTCCTTGCGCTCGCCCGAATTGCGGTCGCGCCAGGTTTCGCTGGTGGCGATGCGCAGGTTCACGACCTTGCCGCCATTGGGAAAGCTGCGGACCTCGGGGTCGCGCCCCAGATTGCCAATCAGAATGACCTTGTTTACCGATCCAGCCATGCGCCAGCCCCCTTCAAATGCGTGATGCGCATTGGTCGCAGATTTGTCATCGCGCCGCAAGGCGGATGCCCGCCCGCCTGTCGCAAGGATACTTCCCAAATGCGAATTCTGCGTTAATCTGCCGCGCAAACTGCACTGGGGGACACCAGAATGCGAAACGGGGCCTGCGCGATTGCGCTGCTGGGGGCTGCACTATGCAGCGTGCCTGCCTTTGCCGATACGCTGTCGACATCCAATCGGGTGGGGTTGCTGCAAAGCCAGCTCGACGTGCTGGATGGGCGCGCATCCTCGCAATACAGCTTTTCCGAGCGTCTGATTCCCGAACGCGTAGCGCCCCAGATCCCGTTGTATAACGGCAGTTATAACGGCCCCTATCTGGCGCAGGCCCGCGCCGCCGCACGGCGGCATAACATCCCCGAGGACCTGTTCCTGCGCCTTGTGCAGCGGGAAAGCGGCTGGAATGAGGCTGCGGTGTCAGTCAAAGGCGCGCTAGGCCTTGCGCAATTGATGCCCGATACCGCGCGGCTGCTGGGGGTCGATCCGCTCAATCCGCAGCAAAATCTGGATGGCGGCGCGCGTTATCTGCGCAGACAATATGACAAGTTCGGCAATTGGCAGCTTGCGCTGGCCGCCTATAACGCGGGTCCAGGGATGGTCGAGACGCACGGCGGCATCCCGCCCTTTGCCGAAACCCAGGCCTATGTCAGGGTGATTTTGGGGCTTTAGGCCGTCTGGACCTCTTTCAACTCTTCCGGAAATGCCCGCTCTAATCGATCTGCGACAAGATCCAATGCCTTGAAATAATTGAAATAATCCGCTTCGAATTCAAAATCGGCGACACCATCAAAGCTTTCGGTATCAAAAGGTATATCTTCGGGCCGCAGCACGCCGGAATAGTAATCACGGAACTTGATGTCGCCGCCGCGATGCAGCCGCCCAGCATTGATCCGGAAATTGGGTACATGCCATGCATCTGCAAAAATAAGACCATGGAGGCTGCTAGAAAATATCATCTCGCTGCCCGCAATTTGATTGAAGACCGCCGCAAAATCCGGATTGGTCACATCAATCAATACTGCGCTGGGCACTTGCGCTAGAAAGCGTGCGACCCAGTCTGCCTTGAGTTGGCTGTGATGCGGGATCAGGCCAATTTTATGTGTCTTTGTATTGTCTGTTTGCCATATGCGCGGTGCCAGCAATCCGGGATCACCAAGGACACCTGTCGCTGTCGCTGCATCCAACATGCTAGCTGTCAAAGCGCCGCGCACAGCCGCCACATTCATCTTTTTCAACCAATGGGGCGGCACAGAATCCATCGCGCCCGAACCCCAAACCCAAAGGCGTTTCCCTCTGCCATTGGCAAATGCCTCGCCAATCATGGGGTTATCAAGAACGCTGCCAATGGCGATGATCTCGGCTCCCCATGGGCCGGCCCGCTCGACCTTGCGACCGGAAATATATTCCAACACATTGCCGTTGATGGCATCGCCGATATTCAGAAAGCCAGGATTCTGCCACCAATAGGCCCGTAGCGGCGTGCGCGTCATATTCAAGTGACCTTATTAAGAATGCCGCCAGTATGAAGGCTGGCGGCATTATATTAAATGATGGATTTATTACGGATCACTTTGATTTCATTATACGAGCGGAACTTGGCCTCGTGCATCTTTTCAATGCGCTCCAACTCGGCACTGCGCTCTTCTTGCGTCAGTGACGGCCATGGGGTCGGATTCTGGATATGTCCCGACGCCAAAAGCTTTGCGTGCAGCGCGCCAAAGTCGATCTCGCCCCAAGAGCTGCGCGACGGCCGGCTGCCGGGTTGCAAAATCCAGTCATCCAGCAGGCAGTCGATGGAATAGGCGTCCATGCCCTTAAAGCTTTGGAGCTGACGCGCCAGGTAATCCCCGATCACCATGCTGCGGCGCAGGATAATCGCGGCGCTTTGGTCCTTATGTCCCACGTAACCCAACATATGCAGGGGCGAGCAATCCACGGCAATAATCTGGCGCGCCGCCTTATAGCGGGCAATTTGCTCTTCGGCGGGGAATCTTTGTGGGTGAAAGATGTCATAACCCTCGGCCGCGAGATATTCCTCCAGCTTGTACTCACCCAGCAGACTGCCACGATCAGAAGGCAGTTTCGATCGCGAAATATAGATCTTTTCGTCGCCCGTAGGCTCTATCCCGGCGCCGGCATGGGTGTTCATGAAGGTGCGAAATGCGGCGCTGCCTTCGATCAGGTCGTTCATCCCAAAACCTTGCGCAGGCACATATAGGGTTTCGACCTGAGTTGGTACACGTGCCACAATAATGGGCAGACGCAGCCCCAGAAGTGCGGCCAGCTTTTGCAGCTTTTCGACGGATTTCTGCGGGAAAGTACTGACTTTGGCGGTAAAGATATAAGCCTCGGCATCGACGCCCTCGGCATCCTGTGCCCAAAGCCGAGCCAGCGATTCCACAATGAAATGCCCGAAATGCCCATAGAGTACGCCGCCGAAAATATAGCGCCCTTTGAGCTGTTCCACCTCTTCGGGGGCGGGGGTTGCGGGCGCTGAATTCACCTGCTCGGTCGAGTTGGACCAGCTGATCGACTGGATGACAAAGTTGCCATCCGCATCCAGCACGCCAGAGTTCGTGTAGCGGCCCGATTTCTTGGTCGGATCGGGCGGGATGACATAGGCGTCGCTCAGGACGCGCAACGCATTTGCCGTATCGTTCAAGTCCAGCCGTAATAGGGCACTGTTTTCTTTTACTTGGTCTGATACCGCAATGCTCATATTTTACCACTTTCGTTATAATGATTTCACGTTAACGCAAATGTGCTGCTTGCGCTAGTATTTCTAGCACGATTCTCGTTGAAATAGTTAACATTTGGTCAATGAAATCTTAACCTTGCTTAGATACTAATCGTCAAGTTTCTCACGGGGTATAGATGGATATAGATACGACCTGAAAATATATTCTTAACAAGAATGCGAGGGTTCCACGCTTTTGCCTAACAGGATTTCGCGGCTCAAGCGGAACGTATCTATGCGCCACGACCCAGATGCAGGTGCTGCCAGGCCTTCATCCGCGCACGGAACCATGTGCGTTGGCGCTTGGCGTATTGGCGGGTGGCGATGATGGCGGCGTCGCGCGCCTCATCCAGGGGCATTGCGCCTTGCAGATGGGCGATCAGCTCGGGCGCGCCGATGGCCTTTGACGACAGATGCGCGGGGTCCCAGTGGGGCAGCATGGCCCGCGCCTCCTCCAGCGCGCCGCCTGCGATCATCAGGTCAAAGCGTTGCGCAATGCGGGCGTTCAGCCAATCGACATCGGGCATCATCGCGATGGGGTAAACCGCATCCAACGGCAGCAGAGGCGCAGGGGTGCGCGATTGCCAAGCGGCAATCCCCTCGCCGGTGGCTTGCAACACCTCCCAGGCGCGCTGCACACGGGCGCGGTTGTTCAGATCGATGCCGCCCGCGCTGGCGCTATCGAGGCCTGCTACCAGATCGGGCAAATCCATCTCATCCGCCGCACCGCGCACTGCGGGCGGCGTCGCGGGAATGTCCGCAAGGCCTTGGGTCAGCGCGTGAAAATAAAGGCCGGTGCCGCCAACGATGATCGGCCGCGCACCGCCCAACAGTGGCGCAATATCGCGCAGCCAGTGGCCGACCGAATAGACCCCGTCAAACGGCACATGGCCATACAGGCAGTGGGGCGCGCGCGCCAGATCCGCATCGTCGGGGCGCGCCGTCAGGATGCGCCATCCGCCGAACACCTGCAGCGCATCGGCGTTGATAATCACGCCGCCCGCATGTTCCGCGATCCGTAGTGCCAGCGCCGACTTGCCCGAGGCGGTCGGGCCTGCGATCAGCACGGGGCGATCTGGGGCGATGGCATCCAGTGCAAAAGCCCTTCCGTCGCTGCCCTTGATCACATGCTCGGCCATTTTCCGCTTCTCTTGCCATTGCCAGACGGCGCCTTTTGCGACATTTCTGGGCCTAATGAAAGCCAGCGGAGCACAAGACATGGTCGATGATCAAACCCACCCCCGTTTCAAACGTGTCCTGCTAAAGATTTCGGGCGAGGCGCTGATGGGGGATCAGGGGTTTGGTCTGCATCCGCCCACCGTCCAGCGCGTGGCCCAAGAAGTTAAAAACGTCCGCGACATGGGCGTCGAGGTCTGCATGGTCATCGGCGGCGGCAATATCTTTCGCGGGCTGCAAGGCTCGGCGCAGGGGATGGAGCGCACGACCGCCGATTACATGGGTATGCTTGCGACCGTGATGAACGCGCTGGCGATGCAGGCCGCGCTGGAATCGCTTGAGGTGCATTCGCGCGTGATCTCGGCCATTCCGATGGATCAGGTGTGCGAGCCCTACATCCGCCGCCGCGCCGTGCGTCATCTGGAAAAAAAGCGGGTGTGCATCTTTGCCGCAGGCACCGGCAACCCCTATTTCACCACCGACACAGCAGCGACGCTGCGCGCCAGCGAGATGGCCTGCGAGGCGATCTTTAAGGGCACCAAAGTTGACGGCGTCTATGATAAAGACCCGAAAAAGTTCCCCGATGCAAAGCGTTACGGCGATGTGACCTATGACGAAGTGCTGCAAAAGCACCTGGGCGTCATGGATGCATCCGCCATTGCGCTGGCGCGTGACAACCACCTGCCGATCATCGTCTTTAGCCTGGACGAGCCGGGTGGCTTCCGCGGCATTTTGGCCGGGCAGGGGACGTTTACCCGGGTGCACGGGTAAGCCCTTGCCCCCCCGTCGCCCTTGTCATAAGAGGCGCGCAAGCTAAGGCCGCCGACCCTCGGCGCGGAACCAGTAGGAGCCGTCATGGCACGTCGCAAGAAAATTTACGAAGGCAAGGCCAAGATCCTGTATGAAGGCCCCGAGCCGGGCACGCTTGTGCAGTATTTCAAGGATGATGCCACCGCCTTCAACGCCCAGAAAAAGGCCGTGATCGAAGGCAAGGGCGTGCTGAATAACCGCCTGTCCGAATTCTTCATGCTTGGCCTGCAAGGCGTTGGCATTCCGACGCATTTTATCAAGCGTCTGAACATGCGTGAGCAGCTTGTCCGTCAGGTCGAGATTGTGCCGCTGGAAGTGATCGTGCGCAATTTCGCCGCCGGTTCCATGGCCAAGCGTCTTGGCCTTGAAGAGGGCATGCCCCTGCCGCGTCCCATCGTCGAATTCAGCTATAAGAACGATGCGCTGGGCGACCCGCTGGTGCCCGAGGAATATATCATCGCCTTTGGCTGGGCCCAGCAGCAAGAGCTGGACGATATCGTGGCGCTGGCGCTGCGGGTGAACGATTTCCTGTCGGGCGTCTTCCACGGCGTCGGCATCCGCCTGATCGATTTCAAGATCGAAATGGGCCGGATCTGGGAAAACGACTTCCCGCGCCTTGTCATCGCGGACGAGATCAGCCCCGATAGCTGCCGTCTGTGGGATATCGAGACCGGTCGCAAGCTGGATAAAGATGTTTTCCGTCAAGACCTTGGGTCGCTGTCGGATGCCTATACCGAAGTCGCTCGCCGCCTGGGTGTTTTGCCGTCGAATGTGACGCATAACGCCAACGGCACGATGATCAACTAGGGAGAATGCCATGAAGGCGCGCGTCGAAGTCATGTTGAAGGCGGGCGTTCTTGACCCGCAAGGGGAAGCGGTGCGTGCCGCGCTGGGCAGCCTCGGGTTTGCGGGCGTGAACGGCGTGCGTCAGGGCAAGGTGATCGAGCTGGATCTGGCCGAAACCGACGCCGCAAGCGCCGAGGCAACCGTCCGCCAGATGTGCGAAAAGCTGCTGGCGAATACCGTGATCGAAAGCTACCGCATCAGCCTGTCCTAAAGGGGTTTGCCATGAAGGCCGCCGTTATCGTCTTTCCCGGATCGAACTGCGACCGCGACATGGCCGAAGGCCTGCGCAAAGCGGGTGCCGATGTGGAAATGGTCTGGCACAAGGATACGGATCTGCCTGCGGGCGTTGATCTGGTCGCTGTGCCGGGCGGATTTTCATTCGGCGATTACCTGCGCTGCGGCGCGATCGCCGCAAATTCCCCGGCCTGTCAGGCGCTTGTGCGCCATGTTGAACGTGGCGGTTACGCGCTGGGCGTCTGCAACGGCTTTCAGGTGCTGACCGAAACCCGTCTGCTGCCCGGCGCGCTGATGCGCAACGCGGGGCTGAAATTCCTGTGCAAGCCGGTCGGCCTGACGGTCGCGACATCCGATAGCGCATTCACCAGCGGCTATAATGCGGGGCAGGTGCTGAATGTGCCGATCGCGCATCACGACGGCAATTACTTTGTCGATGATGAAACGCTGGCCGCGCTGCACGGCGAAGACCGCATCGCCTTTACCTATGCGCAAAACCCCAACGGCTCGCGCGATGACATTGCGGGCGTGCTGTCCGCGAACCGCCGCGTGCTGGGCATGATGCCCCACCCCGAGCGCGCGATCGAGGATTTGCACGGTGGCACCGACGGTCGTGCCCTGTTTGCGGGCCTTGTCGGGCGGTTTGTTGCCGCCTGACCCCTACGGCCCCCTATGGGGTGATTGCTGCTGGACGGGCAGTGAAATAAGCTGCCCGTTATGGCTTCAGGTGTAGATATCGCCCCGACGCGCCAAAGCACTGGTGCAAACGGCCCAAGTTGGTGGCCGCGCCTGATTATTGGTGCGGTGGTGCTGATCGCATTCGGTGCGGTCTGGCTGACCAATGTGCTGCTGACCGAACGCTTTACCACCACGACCCGCACACGCGCCGAAGTGCGCATGACGATCTATGTCGGCAATCTGGTGTCTGAATTGCAGCGCAATTCCATCGTGCCGCAACTGCTATCGCGCGACCCCGAACTGATCACAGCCCTCGAGACGCAGGATTATTCGCTGTCGACCCAGCGTTTGACCAGCTTTGTCGAGGAAATCGGCGCGGCCTCGATCCTGCTTTATGACCGCGAAGGCACAATCGTCGCCGCCACCGACCCCGCGATCATGGGGCGTAACGATGCGGCGATGCCTTACTTTGGTGATGCGGGGCGGGTCTCGACCACGGTTTTCACCTCGCTGCCGCGCGAGAATGGCGGCTACGGCTTTTACTATTCGCGCCGGATCGACAGTGGCGGTCAGATGCTGGGCGTGATCGCGGTCGAGGTGGATCTGGCGCGGCTCGAGCGCAGCTGGGCCGGCACGCAGGACGCGGTGCTGGTCACCGATTCCGCCGGCACGATTCTGATGGCGACCGAGCCGCGCTGGCGCGGCCTGAGCGAGGAAGCCGCGCTGACCAACACCTCGGCCCCTTCGGCCATTGCGCGCGCGCTGCGCTTTGACGAATGGAGCTCGCCCTATGACACCTATTTGCGGGGCGAGGCCGTGCTGCGGCGCGAGCTGCGTGTGCCGTTTCAGGGCTGGAAGATGGTCGGCTTTACCACCTATGCCTCGATCCGCGAGCAGGTGAATGCCATTATCGCCTTGGAAATCATGGCCTTTGCGATTTTGGCCGCGCTGGCATTCTGGGTCAGCTCGCGCAAAAGCGCCTCGCGCGTGGTGCTGTTCCAGCGCGAATCTGCCGAGCTGCGGGCGCTGAACATGCGCCTGCAACGCGAGATTGCCGAGCGTGAAAAGGCCGAGCGTACGCTGGAAGTGGCAGAGCAATCGCTGGCGCAATCCTCGAAACTGGCGGCCTTGGGCGAGATGTCGGCGGCTGTCAGCCACGAGTTGAACCAGCCGTTGGCCGCGATGAAAACTTATCTTGCGGGCGCGCGTCTGCTGCTGCAACGCAAGCGCCCCGACGAGGCTTTGTCCGCCTTCCAGCGCATCGACGATCTGATCGACCGTATGGGGTCGATCACGCGCCAGTTGAAATCCTTTGCCCGCAAAGGCACCGATGCGTTCGAGCCGTTCGACATGCGCAACGCCATTTCCAGCGCGCTGGCGATGATGGAGCCGCAGCTGAAAGCGCGCAAGATCGCCATCGTGCGCACGCTGCCCTCGACCCCTGTTCTGGTGCTGGGCGACCGCCTGCGGATGGAGCAGGTGATAATAAATCTTTTGCGCAACGCTTTTGATGCGACCCAAGGCACCCCACATCCAGAAGTGACGATCACTTTGGCACAGGGCGAGACAGTGACCTTGACCGTACGCGACAATGGCCCCGGCATTGACGACCTCGATGCCCTATTCGAACCGTTTTATACCACCAAGGCACCCGGCGACGGGGTGGGTCTTGGGTTGGCGATCTCGTCTGGGATCGTCGCTGACCTTGGCGGTCGGCTGACGGCGCATAATGCCACTTCGGGTGGCGCTGCGTTTGAAGTTCAGCTGCCGCGTCTGCCCGATGACGCCCCCGCAACCGCCGCACAATGAGAGGAAGTCCCATGAGCTTGAGCAACAGCCTCAGCAAAGCCATGAAGATCGCGATCGTAGACGATGAAAAGGATATGCGTCAGTCGATTAGCCAATGGCTTGCGCTATCGGGTTTCGACACCGAAGCCTATGCCAGCGCAGAAGAGGCGTTGAAGGCCATTGGCCCCGATTTCCCCGGCATCGTCGTCAGTGACGTGCGGATGCCCGGCATGGACGGGATGCAATTCCTGAAAAAGCTGCGCGGCGTCGATTCGGCGCTGCCGGTCATCATGATCACCGGCCACGGTGACGTGCCGATGGCGGTCGAGGCGATGCGCGTGGGCGCATTCGACTTTCTGGAAAAGCCGTTCAACCCTGATCGCATGACCGAACTGGCGAAAAAGGCCAGCCAGAACCGTCGCCTGACGCTGGATGCGCGCGCGCTGCGCCGCGAATTGTCCGACCCGACCGCGCTGATGAACAAGCTGATCGGCTCCAGCCCGATGATGCAGCGCCTGAAAGAAGACATCCTTGATCTGGGGCAGGCCGATGGTCACGTGCTGATCGATGGCGAAACCGGTACGGGCAAAACGCTGGTCGCCCATGCTTTGCATGCGGTATCCGCGCGCTCTAGCCGCAAATTCGTGCTGCTGTCCTGCGCGGCCTTTGACGAGGAAACCCTGACCCGTCGTCTGTTTGGCCCCGCCGCCGAAGACGAGCCCATTCCCGCGATGGAAGAGGCGCGCGGCGGCACTTTGGTGCTGGAAGATGTCGAGGCCCTGTCCCAACCGCTGCAGGCGCGCCTGCTGACGGTGATTAACGAACAGGGCACGCCGGGCGAGACGCGCATCGTCGCGATCTGCAATGTGCAAGAGGCCGGCAAGACCTGCGAGGATATGCTGCGTCCCGATCTGTTCTATCGCCTTGCCGCGCTGCGCATCACCGTGCCGCCCCTGCGCGCCCGCGGCGAGGATATCCTGACGCTGTTCTCGCGCCTGTCCGAGCAATTCGCCGATGAATATGGCTGCGACGCGCCCGCCGTCACCGCACAAGAGGCGGCCCAGTTGCTGCAAGCGCCTTGGCCGGGCAATGTGCGTCAATTGATCAATGTCGCCGAACGCGCGGTACTGCAATCGCGGCGCGGGGCAGGGACGATCGCCTCGCTGCTGATGAGCGATGGAGCCGATGACAGCCGCCCCGCCATCACCACCGAAGGCAAGCCCCTGAAGGAATTCGTCGATGCGTTCGAGCGGATGTTGATCGACAATACGATGCGGCGGCATCGGGGCTCGATCGCTGCGGTGATGGACGAGCTCTGCCTGCCGCGGCGCACGCTGAACGAGAAAATGGCCAAATACGGGCTACAGCGCAGCGATTACCTTTAAGGTTGAAAAAATAGACGCCCACACAATCTTGAATTGTGTGGGCGTAAATTATGATTGTGCAGCGGGCGTGAATGTCATTAAGGTGACATTGAGGAATTGGAAGTACCGACATACGGGTGCTTTGATGCCGGTGATGGAATTTCTGCCACGATGCGGCCCCGATGTTGGGCCCCGTGCGCAGGTTTATTGTCCCGCAAGGGATGCGAGTTTACCCCGCTGCGCGCCTGATGTGCGGTGTTGCGGGGCGTAGTCAGAGGGCCGGGTGCGCGTTGGTGCATCTGCGCCAGGGTAGTAACGCAATGGGCTGTGTGCCGCGGGAAAGCGATCGGATGCAGGGGGCTTTAGGCTCATCTTGCGCCATTCATCGCGCGACGCGGGGCCCCTTTGCCTCAGATAGATGTGTGCGCAAGTCCAGTTTTGTGATGGTTCGCCCTCGCAGCGCGGTGTTGCGCGCGCACGAACGGAACAAATGTCAAAGAAAATGCTTATCGATGCCACCCACGCGGAGGAAACCCGCGTTGTGGTGGTCGACGGAAACAAGGTCGAGGATTTCGACTTTGAACGCGCTGCCAAACGGCAGCTTTCAGGCAATATCTACCTTGCAAAAGTAACGCGGGTCGAGCCTTCGCTGCAGGCGGCTTTCGTCGATTACGGCGGCAACCGTCACGGATTTCTGGCTTTTGCGGAAATTCACCCCAGCTATTACCAGATCCCCGTTGCCGACCGCGAGGCGCTGCTGGCCGAGGAAATGGCCGATGCCCATGCCGATAGCGACGATGTCAGCCCCGCCGATGATCAGCCGACCGATGAAAAATCGGGGGAAAAATCGGGTGGCCGTGGCCGCCGCGTGCGCCGCAGCCGCACCAGCACGGGTACTGGCCCGCGTCCTGCACAGGCACGCGGTGATGCTGTCGCGACCCAAGAGCTGACCGAGGGCGATGCCGCATCCGCGCCCGCCGGTATGGAGGTCATCGACCTCGAGGCCGAGGGTGATGATCCCTCCGAGGGTCTGTCGCCGATGGTGACGGTCGCCGAGACTCCGGTCGAGACGCCCGCAGCCGAGGCTGCTGCCGATGATGAGGACGAGGACGACACACCCGATCCCGCCCACGAGGTCGAGACGATCTCTGCGGACGACAGCGACGATGTGCGCCCCGTGCGCAAGACCCGTATGCGTCGCTATAAGATCCAGGAAGTGATCAAAGTGCGCCAGGTGATGCTGGTGCAAGTGGTCAAGGAAGAACGCGGCAACAAAGGCGCGGCGCTGACGACTTATCTGTCGCTGGCGGGCCGTTACTGCGTCCTGATGCCGAACACCGCGCGCGGTGGCGGCATCAGCCGCAAGATCACCAATGTCGCCGACCGCAAAAAGCTGAAGGAAATCGCGCAAGAGCTGGAAGTGCCGCAAGGCGCTGGCCTGATCATCCGCACCGCCGGATCGCAGCGCACCAAGGCCGAGATCAAGCGCGACTACGAATATCTGATGCGCCTGTGGGAACAGATCCGCGCGTTGACGCTGTCCTCGAATGCGCCCGCGAAGATCTATGAAGAAGGCGATCTGATCAAACGCTCGATCCGCGACCTGACCTCGACCGAGATCGACGAGGTGATCGTTGAGGGCGACGAGGGCTTCCGCACCGCCTATGATTTCATGAAAATGATGATGCCGGGGCAAGAGCGTTCGGTCATCCATTACCACGATCAGATGCCGCTGTTCGCGCGCTATCAGGTCGAGGGGTATCTGGGCGGCATGTTCAACCCGGTCGTGCAACTGCCCTCGGGCGGCTATATCGTGATCGGCGTGACCGAGGCGCTGGTGGCCATCGACGTGAACTCGGGCCGCGCCACGAAAGAAGGCTCGATCGAGCAGACCGCGACGAAAACCAACCTTGAGGCTGCCGACGAGATCGCCCGCCAGCTGCGCCTGCGCGACTTGGCCGGTCTGATCGTGATCGACTTTATCGACATGGACGAGCGCAAGAACAACGCCGCCGTCGAAAAGCGCTTCCGCGACAAGTTGAAAGACGACCGTGCCCGCATCCAAGTCGGCCGCATCTCGGGCTTTGGCCTGCTAGAGATGAGCCGTCAGCGTCTGCGTCCCGGCATGATCGAGGCGACGACCCAGCCGTGCAGCCATTGCCACGGCACCGGCCTTCTGCGTTCGGACGACAACCTGGGTCTGACGATCATTCGCCAGCTCGAGGAAGAGGGCGTCCGTGGGCGCAGCCGCGAAGTTGTGGTGCATGCGCCCGTCGGCATCGTGAACTTCCTGATGAACCAAAAGCGCGAACATATTGCCGGCATCGAACAGCGTTACGGCATGTCCGTGCGGGTCGAGGCGGATATCACGCTGGTGTCGCCCGATTATTCCATTGAAAAACTGAAAGCCGCAACGCGCGTTGTGCAAGCTGCGCCTGCTGCGCCGACCGTTGTGACCGGCACGGCCGAGTTGATGGAAGAGATCATCGCGGCCGAGGTCATCGAGGACGATATCGCTGTCGTCGAGGAAGAGGCAGTCGCCGCTGCGCCCGTGCAGACCCCCGAGGGTGAAGATGATCGCCCGCGCAAAAAGCGTCGTCGTCGTCGTCGTCGTCGGGGCAATGGCGAGGGCAACGGCACGCTGGATGGCGATGCTTTGTCTGGCGATGACGAAGGTGACGAGGATGGCGATGACGAGGCTGTTGCCACAGTCGCGCCTGTAGAGCTCGCCGTCGAGACGCCTGTTGCGCCAGTTGTAGCGCAGCCAGTGGTCGCCGCGCCTGTCGAGGTCGTAGCCGAAGAAGCTCCGGCGCCGGTCGAAAAGCCCAAGCGCCGCACGCGCAAAAAGCCAGTGGCTGAAGCTGCTGCGCCTGAAGTCGCTGCCGAAGGTGCCGAAGATGCGCCGGTCGTTGCGGAAGTAGCCGAAGCTGTCGCCGAAAAGCCCAAGCGCCGTACGCGTAGCAAGAAGGTCGAGGCTCCGGTCGAAGTCGCAGCCGAGGCAGCTGTTGCCGTCGACGCTGAGGCACCCGCGCCAAAGCCGCGCCGCAGCCGTAAAAAGCCAGTGGCTGAGGCTGCTGTCGAAGCTGTGGCTGATGCGCCGGTTGCCGTCGAGGCTGCACCTGTCGCGGTGGCGGAACCTGCGCGAGAAGCAACGGTTGAGCCGGTCGTCGTGACCCCTGCGCTCACGCCTGTGCCAGCGGCACCCGTCGTGACCCCTGAACCAGAGGCGGCCCCGGATGCGGCGGCCAAGCCAAAACGCTCTGGCTGGTGGAGCAAGTAAAAGAAAAGGGGCCGCAAGGCCCCTTTTTTAATATCACGATGTGAAGGCGTGGCGGTCAGCGGTATCACGGCATATTGGCGTCAAAGTGACACCATCTTGCCAGCGAACCGCTTGCAGCCCCCCTGAAGGGGTGCCGCAAGCCCGGCTTAGTAATTGCGGATCAGCCCGACCAGCTTGCCCTGTACGCGCACGCGCGCCTCGGGCAGCAGGCGGGTTTCATAGGCGGGGTTCGCGGCCTCGAGGGCAATCATGCCGTTCTGGCGGCGAAAACGTTTCAGCGTCGCCTCGGCCTCATCGACCAGCGCCACGACGATATCGCCATTGCTGGCGAGGTCCGCATGGCGGATCACTACGATATCACCGTCATTAATGCCGATGCCGATCATCGAATCGCCCTGAACTTCCAGCGCATAATGGTTGCCGGTGCCGATCATACCTTGCGGCACGGCGACCTGATGCGAAACCTCGGAAATCGCGGCAATCGGCACGCCGGCGGCGATACGGCCCATGACATCGACCTCGATCGCGGCGAGAGTATTCAGCGCGCTGGCGACCAATTGCGGCTTGCGCGCGGCGGCGGCGGGTTTATGCGCCGTCATCTCGGGCATCCGCACCACTTCCAGCGCGCGGGCGCGATGAGCGAGGCGGCGGATAAAGCCGCGTTCCTCGAGCGCCGTAATCAGGCGGTGGATGCCCGATTTCGATTTCAGATCCAGCGCCTCTTTCATCTCTTCGAATGAGGGCGGCACCCCCGTGGCTTTGACCCGCTGGTCGATGAATTCCAGTAGTTCAAGCTGCTTACGTGTCAGCATGGCGACCCCGCGAAGAAATGTTTGACATTTGTTCTGCCCTTGTTCGTTCTTTGTGTCAATGAACAAGGTCGTTAAAATGCAATGTAATCGACCATTTCGCCGCATTTGGCAGGGCCTGCGCCGATGGGGCGGATAATCACGCCATCAGCCAGCGCCATCAGGCTTTGCAGATTGCTTTCTTGCGAACGCACCGGCAGCGCACCCTCATCGGTCAGCGTGGCGCGCATATAATGCTGGCGCTTGCCATTGGCAGGCAGATCGGCGGCCAGTCTGACACGCGCGGTCTTGGGCGCGGCGCCGGGCAGACCGCGCAGCACATCCAGCAGCGGCAGGATGAACAACAGCGTGCAGATCTGCGCCGAAACCGGATTGCCGGGCAGGCCGATAAACACCTGATGTCCCAAAGTGCCGGCCATCAGCGGCTTGCCCGGTTGCAGGGCGATGCGGTGAAAATCAATCACAGCCCCCATGGCGCGCGCGGTCGGCGCGATCAGGTCGTGATCCCCCACCGAGGCGCCGCCGATGGTCACAACCACATCTGCATCGGCTGCGGCGGTAAACGCGGCGCGGATCGCATCGACATGATCCGGCACGATGGGCTGGCGCAGCGCGATGGCGCCCGCACGTTCCACCATCGCCGCGATGGCCAGATCACCCGAGGCGATGATCTGATCCGGGCCCGGACGGCCGCCGGGGGGCACCAACTCGTCACCGCCCGGTATAATCGCCACGCGCGCGCGGCGGTGGACGGACAGGCGCGGCACATTCATCGCCGCCAGCAGGCCGAGGTCGGCGGGGCGCAGGGGGCGGCGGGGGAAATGCGTGTCGCCTGCACGAAAATCATCACCAGCGGTGCGGACGAACAGGCTGGATTGATCCTCGGTGATGGCGATGTGGTCGCCATCGCGCAAGACATCCTCTTGTGGCACCACGCGCAGCGCACCAGCGGGCAGGGGGGCGCCGGTAAAGATGCGCACAGCCTCGCCCGCCGACAGGACACCCGAAAAGCGCGCACCCGCCGCGCTTTCGCCGATCACCTGAAGGCTGTCACCCGTCGCGGCAGCGCCCACGGCATAGCCATCCATGGATGAGGTATCAAACGGCGGCTGATCCAGCTGCGCCACCGCAGGCGCGGCCAAGACGCGGCCAAGCCCCTGATCGAGGTCGATTTCCTCGGGCGCCAGCGGCGCGCCAAGGGCCAGAACCCGCGCCAGCGCCTCCGCGACCGAGATCATTCCAGCTCAATCCGACCGGACTTGCCCCCTTCTTTCAGGCGCAAGCGGATCTGGCCGATGACCATGGCGCGGTCGGCGGCCTTGAGCATGTCATAGATGGTGAGGCCCGCGACCGAGACGGCGGTCAGCGCCTCCATCTCGACGCCGGTGCGGCCATTGGTGCGGACAGTGGCGGTGATGCGCACGCCGGGCAGGCTTTCGTCGATATCGAGGTCAACGGCCACCTTGGACAGGGGCAGCGGATGGCACAAAGGGATCAGATCGGGCGTGCGTTTCGCGCCCATGATCGCAGCGAGGCGCGCGGTGCCCAGCACATCACCCTTGGCGGCTGTGCCTGCCTGCACCAGCGCCAAAGTCGCGGGCAGCATGGTGATCTGCCCCTCGGCCACGGCGGTGCGGGTGGTGATCTCTTTGTCCGAGACATCGACCATATGCGCGCGGCCGCTTTCGTCAAAATGGTTCAGCATCAGGCATTCTCGCCCATATAGGGGTTCGCCAGCAGCGTGCGCGTGGCGGTTGCCACATCATCTTGGCGCATCAGGCTTTCACCGACAAGAAAACAGCGCGCGCCATAACGGGCGATATCGGCCATATCGGCGGGCGTGAAAATACCCGATTCCGCGACGATCATCCGGTCGGGCGGCACCATGCGCGCAAGGCGGCGCGTGGTGTCGAGCGTGACCTCGAATGTCTTCAGGCTGCGGTTGTTGATGCCCATTAGCGGCGATTTCAGCAAGGCCGCGCGTTCCAGCTCTTCCTCGTCATGCACTTCGATCAGCACATCCATGCCCCAGTCAAAGGCGGCAGCCTCGAGTTCAGCCGCCTGACCATCTTCCAAAGACGCCATGATCAGCAGGATGCAATCGGCCCCCAGCGCACGGGATTCGGCGATCTGATAGGTGTCATAGATGAAATCCTTGCGCAGCGCGGGCAGATCGCAGGCCTCGCGCGCGGCGGTCAGGAAACTGTCCTCGCCCTGAAAGCTGGGCGTGTCGGTCAGCACCGAAAGGCAGGTCGCACCGCCATCGGCATAGGCCTTTGCCAGCGCGGGCGGATCGAAATCGGGACGGATCAGGCCCTTGGAGGGGCTGGCTTTTTTGATTTCCGCGATCAGGCCGTAACCCTCGATGGACGCCGTGCGCAAGCTTTCGGCAAAGCCGCGCGGTTTGCTGGCGGCGCGGGCCTTTGCCTCGACCTCGGCCAGCGGAACGGCGGCTTTGCGGGCGGCGACATCCTCGAGTTTATAGGCTTTGATCTGGTCCAGAATATTCGTCATAGCAGCAGCCCCCTATCATTCCCTTGCCAACAGATGCGCGCGTTCCCGCGCGCCTGCAACCATTCATTCACCTGCGAGAACGGGCGCGAGCCAAAGAAGCCGCGCCGCGCAGACAGCGGCGAGGGATGCGCGCTGCGGATGATCAGGTGGTCTGCGGGCGCAATATATTGGGCATAGCCCTGCGCGTGATTGCCCCACAGGATAAACGCGGTGGGGCGTGTGCTGACGCGCTGTATCACCTCGGCGGTCAGGCGGTCCCAACCCAGCTTTGCATGTCCGCCCGCGCTGCCCGCAGGCACGGACAAGGCGGTATTCAGCAACAGCACGCCCTGCGCGGCCCAATGGGTCAGATCGCCATCCACAGGCGCCGCCCCGATATCGTCCCGCATCTCGGTATAGATATTGCGCAAAGAGCGCGGCAGCGCCTGTCCGCGCGCGACCGAGAACGCAAGGCCCATCGCATCGCCCGGCGTCGGATAGGGGTCCTGACCCAGTATCACCACGCGCACATCATCAGGCGCGGTCAAGTTCAGCGCCGCAAAGCGCTGCGGTGCGGGCGGCAGGATCTGGCGCGTCTCGGCGGCCAGAACCGTCTGGATACGGGGCCAGTCTGCGGTGAAAAAGGCCAGATCGCGCCAGCCGTTCTGCGGTAGATCCGTCATGCTTTGGGGCTGATCCGTGCCATCGTATCAATCGCCGCCATAGCCGCACCGCTGTCGATGCTGACGGCGGCCATTTCGACCCCGTCGGACAGACGCGCGGCGGCACCGGCCACCACCAGCGCGGCGGCGGCGTTCAGCAGCACCGCATCACGATAGGCGCCGCGCTCACCGGCCAGCATGGCGCGCATCGCGGCGGCGTTTTCAGCGGGCGAGCCGCCGATAATCGCCTCGAACGGATGGACGGGCAGGCGGGCATCCTCGGGATGTACTTCGAAATCGGTGATCTTGTCGCCATCAAGCGCGCTGACCCAGCTGGTGCCGGTGATTGTCAGCTCGTCGGTGCCGTCGCTGCCATGCAGCAGCCACGCGCGGCGGCTGCCCATCTTGCGCAAAACCTCGGCCATCGGGCGGTTCAGCGCGCGGTCATAGGTGCCGGTCACCTGATAGAGCGCCCCGGCCGGGTTCGACAGCGGCCCCAGAATGTTGAAAATCGTCCGTGTCCCCAGATCCTGCCGGATCGGGCCGACATGGCGCATCGCGGGGTGATGGATCGGGGCCATCATAAAGCCGACATTCGCCTCAGCCAGAATATGTTCGACCACCTCGGGTCCGACCATCGTCTCGATCCCAAGGAAGGAAATCACATCGGCCGAGCCGGATTTCGACGAGACATTGCGATTGCCATGTTTCGCCACCGGCACGCCCGCGCCCGCCACCACAAAGGCGGCGGCGGTCGAGATGTTCAGCGTGCCTTTGCCGTCGCCGCCGGTGCCGACGATATCGACCGCGCCCGCAGGCGCCTTGACCGGTACCATATGCGCGCGCATCGCGCCGACGGCTGCGGTGATTTCCTCGACCGTCTCGCCGCGCGTGCGCAAAGCCATCAGCAGCCCGCCAACTTGGGCCGGGGTGGCCCCACCCTGCAGCAGGATGTTGAAGGCCTCGGTCGCCTCGGCAGAGGTCAGGGGGCGATGGCTGGCAGCAGCGATCAGCGGCTTGAGCGCCGCGCTCATGCCGCCGCCTCATGCGCGGGTTTGGCGAGGTTCAGAAAGTTCTGCAGCATCTGGTGGCCATGTTCGGACGAGATGCTTTCAGGGTGGAATTGCACGCCGTGAATGGGAAGGTCGCGGTGCTGCACGCCCATGATCGTGCCATCCGCCAGCCAGGCCGTCACTTCCAGCTCGGGCGGCAGGCTTTCGCGGTCGATCACCAGCGAATGATAGCGCGTCGCCTTGAACGGCGAGGGCAGGCCCGCAAACACACCTTTGCCGTCATGGTAAATGTCGGCGATTTTGCCGTGCACGATCTCGTGGCAGCGCACCACGGCGCCGCCAAAGGCCTGACCGATGGTCTGATGCCCCAGACAGACGCCCAGCAGGGGGGTGCGGGTTTCCGCCGCCGCAGCGGTCAATGCAAGGCAGATGCCCGCATGATCGGGGTCCGAGGGGCCGGGCGACAGCGTGATTGCATCAGGGTTCAGCGCCATGGCCTGCTGCACATCCAGCGCATCATTGCGATGCACGACCACATCGGCGTCCAACTCGCCAAAATAATGCACGAGATTATAGGTAAAGCTGTCATAGTTATCGATAAGCAAAAGCATCGGCAGGGCCCCGAAAGTGTCGCGATTGTTATCGCTGAACATGCCGCCCGGGGCAACAGCCGAAGCGTCACCTGTGCGAATGGGTGAACGGGGCTTTCGCGCCATGGC
This sequence comes from Ketogulonicigenium vulgare WSH-001, assembly GCF_000223375.1. Taxonomy (NCBI): domain Bacteria; kingdom Pseudomonadati; phylum Pseudomonadota; class Alphaproteobacteria; order Rhodobacterales; family Roseobacteraceae; genus Ketogulonicigenium; species Ketogulonicigenium vulgare. The sequence continues at coordinate 660,020 of NC_017384.1, forward strand.
CCGCGCGGCTAGTCTGCGGCAAAGACTGCATAAGAAAGGGGCAAAATGCGCGGGCATCTGTTGGGATTCGTATCGGGCGCGGCTGTGTCTGTGGTGGCGCTGGGTGCAAGCGCGCTGCTGTCGCCCCTGCGCCTGCCGCCGCACGACATGGCGCAAGAAGTCGCGGCCCGCCCCGCACAGGCCGAGGCCGCCCCCGCCGCAGATGTGGCTGAGGTCGGCGCCGCCCCTGATGCCGCCCTGCGCCCCGATTTGCCGCAGCGCGCCGCCGACGCCCCCGCGACCTTGGACGCTGCGACCCCGATGCCAAGCGCGCCGCCCGTGCAAACCGCACCGCTGCCGCAGACCGCGCCCGCGCCGGTCGCATTGCCAAGTCCTGCCGCAAACCAGCCGCCCGATCGAGGCCTATGCCGCCCCCACAGCGCCGGTCATTGGCCGCGCTTTGGCAATTGTGATGATTGACGATGGCATGATGGTGGGCGGCCCGCAGGCCGTCGCCGCGCTGCCGATGCCAGTGACGATTGCGATTGACCCCTCGCGCGCCGATGCCACTGACAAGATGAACGCCTATCGCGCCATGGGGATCGAGGTTGTCGCGCTGCTGCGGCTAGAGGGTGCGGGGCCGACCGCCGTTTTCGCCGCCCAGCACGCGCTGCCGCAGGCGGTGGCGGTGATGGACGTCGATTCAGCCGAGATCGGCACCGGCGCTGCCAATGCGCTGCGCGAGGCGGGTCTGGGGCTGATCTCGATGGGTGAGGGCACGGGCGATTTGCAACATGCGCAGATCACCGCGCAATTGCCCAGCACGGCCAGCAGTCCCATCGTGCTGGCGCGCGAGATCAGCGGCCTTGCCGCCAGTGATCAAGACGCAGTGTTCCTAACGCGGCTGCGGCCTGTGGTCATCGCCGCGCTGCGCGCCGGAACACTGCCCACGGGCTTTGTTCCGGTCTCGGCGTTGCTGCGGGATTAATTGTCTTTCAGGCCGCGAAACATCGTGGCCTCGGCGGCGGCGCGCCGTAGTGCGCCACTTTTGTGCACGGTTTCCATATATTCCGCCTCGGGGTCGCTGTCATAGACAACGCCGCCACCGGCCTGAATATAGAGCTTGTTGTCTTTCACAACGGCGGTGCGCAGGGCGATACACATATCCATATCGCCATTGGCGCTGAAATAGCCGAGGCCCCCGCCATAGATGCCGCGCTTTTCCGGCTCCAGCTCGTCAATGATCTGCATCGCACGCACTTTGGGAGCGCCCGAGACCGTGCCTGCGGGCATACCGGCAAAGAAGGCCGACAAAGCGTCCTGATCGTCGCGCAGCTCGCCGATCACATTCGAGACGATATGCATCACATGGCTATAGCGCTCGATCGTGAATTTCTCGGTCGGCTTCACGGTGCCGGGCTTTGACACGCGGCCCACATCATTGCGACCCAGATCCAGCAGCATCAGATGCTCGGCCAATTCCTTGGGTTCGTTCAGCAGGTCATGCTCATGCGCCAGATCCTGCTCTGGCGTTGCGCCGCGCGGGCGGGTGCCGGCGATCGGGCGGATGGTCACTTCCTTGCCAAAGACGCGCACCAGAATCTCGGGGCTGGCACCGACGATCTGATAGCCGCCAAAGTTGAAATAGAACATGAAGGGCGAGGGGTTCGTACGGCGCAGGCTGCGATACAGCGAAAACGGCGGCTCGTGGAAATCCTGCGTCCAGCGCTGTGCGGGGACGACTTGAAAGATATCGCCGGCGCGGATGTAATCCTTGGCCTTCTCGACCGCGGCCTTATAGCCCTCGCGCGTGAAATTCGACACGGGTTCCGACGGGGTGCCGACCGATCCCAGCGCCCGCCCGCTGAGGGCGACAGGGCGATCCAGCGCAACCTCGGCATCGCGGACGCGTTCGGCGGCTTGGGCATAGGCGGCGCGGGCCGACTGCCCGCTGTTCGCCCAGGCGGGGGCGACCAGAATAACCTCGCCCTTGACGCCGTCCAGCACCGCCACGACCGAAGGACGCAGCAGCACCGCATCGGGCACGCCAATCGGGTCGGGGTTCACATCGGGCAGATGTTCGACCAACCGGATCATATCATAGCCCAGATAGCCAAACAGGCCCGCACTGGCCGACGGCAAATCATCGGGCAGGTCGATTTTCGATTCGTCCAGCAGGGTGCGGATCGCGGCCAGCGGCTCGCCCATATCGGTATAGGCATCTTCGTCATAGCGCGCGGCGCGGTTCACGCGGCTGGTGGTGCCGTTGCATTCCCAGATCAGATCGGGGTTCATGCCGATGATGGAATAGCGCCCGCGCACCTCGCCGCCGGTCACGCTTTCCAGCATGAACGCGTGTTTGCCCGCGCCAGACAGGCGCATCATCAGCGAGACGGGCGTATCCAGATCGGCGGCAAGGCGCGTGTATACAATCTGATTCTTCCCCGCCTCATAGCCGGTGCGAAACGTTTCAAAGTCGGGGAAGATCGGCATGTGAGTGATCCGTTATAGTCCGGTGTTAATGGACGAGACTGCCGTCTCGTTAAAGCTGACCGAAGTCGTTGCGCGTACGGCGCCGCCGTAAGCCTGCATCACATCACCGGCGAGGCTGTTGTTCAGCGTCTGCGCCAACGCGTCGCGGTCGGCGGTATAGGTGGCGTTGCTCTCGTCCGCAGTGGCGATGCTATCAAGGCGCAGGATGACGACGGTGCCCTGATCCGACAAGGTGGTGACATCGCCGCTGTCCAGCGTAAAGGCGGTGGTCATTGTGCCATAGGGGGTGCCCGCCACGACATCGCTGCGCGTCAGGGCGGGTTCGGTGGTGGCGGTCAGGCCCAACTCCTCGAACGTTGCGCCGCCCTCGACGGCCTCGGCCAGACGGGCGGCCTCAGTGGCGACGGCGTCTTGGGTCGCTTGGAAACGCCACATCACCTCGGCATAGGCGCGCATCTCGTCCAGCGTTTGCACGCGCGGCGGCACTATCTCGTCCAGACGCAGCACGAAAATACCGCCATCGGGCAGATCGACAATCGCCGGGAAAGCGCCAATTTCGGCGGCGGCGATAGCTGCGCGGAACGGCTCGTAAGCGGCCATGCCTTCGGTATTGCCCTCTTGCCAGTCCAGCGTGCCGCTGCGCAGATCCGAGAGGTTCACGATATCCTCGATCTGCGCGCCGCCTGCGACCAGATCGGTCAGGCTGGCTTTTTCCTGCGCGATGACGCGGCCTGCGCGGCTGGCGGCCAGCTCATTGCGCAGCGTGTCGCGCACGGCATCATAAGGAGTTTCCTCGGCGGCCAGATCGACGTTCACGCGGTAAAGCACCGGGCCAAAGCGCGATGGGACGGGACCAACCGTATCGCCTGTTGCTGCGGCAAAGACGGCAGCGCCACCCTCGCCAAGCGCGGCTTCGGTCATCTCGCCTTGGTCGATCTCCTCCAGCGAAAAGCCCATCTCATTGGCGAGGTCGGTAAAGGTGATCTCGCCACTTTGGATGCGGGCCAGCGCGGCCGTTGCATCAGCGTCATTGTTAAAGGTCAGACGGTCGACGATGCGACGCTCGGGCACGATATAGCTGTCGATGCGCTGGTCATAGAGGGCGCGGATCTCGTCCTCGGACACTTCGATCGTCTCGGCGGCCATTTCAGGCGTCAGCGCGGCATAGGTCACGCGGCGCGTCTCGGGCGTGGTGAACACATCGGGGTGGCTGTCGTGATAGGCCTGCAGATCTTCCTCGGTCGGGGCGGGGATATCTGTGGTCACATTGGCGGCAGTGACAGCGGCCCACGTGATCACGCGGCGCTCGCCGCGGAAACGGGCCAGAGTCTCGGCATAGATGGCGGGCATCGTCAGATCGCCCGCGATGGCGCTGGACAAAAGGCCCGAGGCAATCGCGTCGCGCTGGGCATCCTCGAACTGACGCTCGGCCAGGCCGACCTGACGCAGGGCGGCGCGATAGGTTTCCAGGCTGAAACCGCCGGTCAGACCCTGAAAGGCGCTGATCTGCTGGATCTGACGGGCAACATACAGATCGCCGACCGACAGGCCGATGCGGCTAGCCTCGTTTTCCAGCGCGCGTTCCTGCACCAGCTGCTCGCGGGCCATCGCCTCGCCGCCCATTTGCTGGAATTGCGCGAAGGTCAGCGTATTGCCGAACATCTGGCGCATCTGTTGCAGGCCCTGCTGCATCGCGCCCTGATATTCCAGCGCGGTCACGGTCTTATCACCGACCTTGCCGACATTTCGCACGGTGCCTGATAGGCCAAGGCCGCCGGTAATCATCAGGCCGCCTGCGATCAGAATGAACCCCGCCCAAACAAAGGGGCTCGTGCGCTTTTTCGTGGCCATGTTTTGGTCCCGTGCCGTTCAATTTCGTTCGACACTGCATAAGGGGCGCGCGCGCGCCATGCAAGGCGGCAGACCTCAGGGGCGATAGGATGTGAGGCGCCGGAACAGCTCTGTGATCTGGGCGGCGTCGATATTGGCAAAGGCGATGCGCAATTGCCGCTGTCCGCCCGTATCGCCGGGGGCGGTGAACATGGTGCCGGGCAGCATCAGAATGCTTGCCTCCTCGACCAGCCGCCTCGCCAAGATGTCCGAGGCCATCTCAAACGGATGCGCGACATAGGCGAAATAAGCGCCGCAGCCCAGCAGCCGCCAGCCCTGCGCAGCAAGGGGGGCAAAGCCGTCGATCACCGCCTGCCTGCGCCGCAAAATCTCTTCCCGCTCGCCAGCCAGCCAGCCGTCCAGATGTTCGATTCCCCATAGCGCGGCATTCTGGCCCAGCTGGCTGGGGCAGATCGTCATGCTGTCGATGAATTTTTCGATCTCGAACAGGCGGGCGGGGGCGGTGGTCACGGCGCCGACGCGGTGGCCGGGCAGGCGGTAGGCCTTGGAAAAGGAATAGAGGTGGATGAGGGTGTGATCCCAATCCGGCAGCGCGAACAGCCCATGCGCAGGCGCGCTGCGGCTGTCGAAATCGCGATAGGTCTCGTCCAGAATCAGCGCGATGCCATGCGCCTTGGCCAGATCGTAAAAGGCGCGCACCACACCTTCGGGATATTCGACGCCGGTAGGGTTGTTAGGCGTCACCAGCACGATGGCGCGGGTGCGCGGCGTGATCAGCGCGGCAGCGGCGGCAGGGTCGGGGATCAGCGTATCATCCAGCGCCAGCGGCACGGTCGTGATCCCCGCCATATCGTTCCACATGCGGTGGTTGAAATACCACGGGCTTGGCAGGATGATCTCGTCACCCTCATCGCAGAGGCTGGCACTGGCGGCGCAATAGGCCTGATTGCAGCCCGAGGTGATCGCCACCTGATCGGCGCTGACCGTGCCGCCATTCAGCCGCGCCCACCGCGCCGCCAGCGCCGCGCGCAAAGCAGGCAGGCCAAGGTCGGGGCCATAGCGATGAATGGACGGATCGTTCAGCACCATCTGCGCCATCGCCTGCAACATATCGGCAGGTGGCGGCGCGAGTGGGGCGGCCTGGCTGACATTGATCAGCGGGCGCTCTGGCGGGAAGGTGGTCCCCGCCAGCCAACTGCGCGATTCCGTAATGGGCGAGGGAAACGTCGCAGCGGTGCGTGTCATGGCTTATTCGCGACCGCGATAAGGCTCGACATATTGCAGCGCCATATCCCAAGGGAAGAAAATCCAGGTGTCTTGGCTGACTTCGGTGATGAAAGTGTCAACCTGCACGCGGCCCTTGGGCTTGGCATAGACGGTGGCGAAATGCGCCTTGGGATACATCTGACGCACCAGTTCCAGCGTTTTGCCGCTGTCGACCAGATCATCGACGATCAAGATGCCTTCGCCGTCTTTCATAAAGTCGGGATCGGGTTGGTTCAGCACTTCCAGCCCGCTTTGCTGGTTGTGGTCATAGCTTTTCACACCGATCGTATCGATGGTGCGGATATCCAGCTCGCGCGCGAGGATCGAGGCGGGCACCATGCCGCCGCGCGTGATCGCGCAGATGCCACGCCACGTCCCGTTCTCGCCCGGGCCATGCCCGTCCAGACGCCACGCCAGCGCGCGGCTGTCACGATGGATCTGATCCCAGCTGATGTGGAAGCCCTTTTCATGGGGCAGGCGGTCGGGGCGCGGAGTGGTCATCTGGATTACCTGGCTGGATATTGGGTTAGTCTTTGGACAGTTCCTTGGCCATGTCGGGGGCGTCAATCGCCTTCATCCCCACAACATGATAGCCCGCATCGACGTGCAGAACCTCGCCCGTGACGCCCGAACCTAGGTCCGACAGCAGATAGAGGGCCGAGCGGCCGACATCTTCGATCGTCACATTGCGGCGCAGCGGCGAGTTATATTCGTTCCACTTCAGGATATAGCGGAAATCGCCGATGCCGCTGGCGGCAAGCGTTTTGATCGGGCCGGCCGAGATCGCATTCACGCGGATGCCGTCTTTGCCCAGATCTTCGGCAAGATATTTCACCGATGCCTCAAGCGCGGCTTTGGCGACGCCCATGACGTTATAATGCGGCATGACTTTCTCGCCGCCGTAATAGGTCAGCGTCATGGCCGAGCCGCCGGGCTCCATCAGCTTTTCCGCGCGCTGCATGATCGCGGTGAACGAATAGACCGAGATATCCATCGCCAGCAGGAAGCCGTTGCGCGATGTGTCGACATAGCGGCCGCGCAGGTCGTTCTTGTCCGAGAAGGCAATCGCATGGACGACAAAGTCCAGCTTGCCCCATTTTTCCTCAAGCGCGGCGAACAGGGCGTCGATCGACTCCATATCCGTCACATCGCAGGGCAGCACGATATCCGAGCCGAGTTCTGCGGCGAGGGGCGTCACACGCTTTAGCAGCGCATCACCCTGATACGAGAAAGCAAGCTCGGCTCCGGCGTCAGCACAGGCTTTCGCGATGCCCCAGGCGATGGATTTATCATTGGCCAGGCCCATGATAAGTCCACGCTTTCCCTTCATCAGTTCATTTGCCATTCTATTCCTCTTGCCAAACGTGGCTGTTCTGACCTTTCTCTAGGCCATTGCCCCGCAGGCGGCAAGAACCATCACAACCTGTTCGCGACGTAGCGTCATTAAGGCGTTAAGGGTAACATTCACGTCGCAGTATGTCATTTTACGCCACCGAAGTGCGCCCAAGAGAGTAGCAAGCATGAACCCCACTGACGGCATTTTCGCAGGCGAGAACCCCTATGAGATCGCCCGCGCCTGGTTGGCCGAGGCAACCATCACCGAACCCAATGATCCCAATGCAATCGCCTTGGCGACAGCGGATTCTGCGGGCCTGCCCGATGTGCGGATGGTCTTGCTGAAAGCCATCGAAGACGATGCGTTTGTCTTTTATACCAATCATGACAGTGACAAGGGCCGCGCGCTTGCTGAAAATCCGCAAGCCGCCTTCGTGCTGCACTGGAAAACGCTGCGTCGCCAGATTAGGGTGCGCGGCCATGTCGCACCAGAAACCGAGACTGCATCAGATGCATATTTCGCATCGCGCGCGCTGGAGAGCCGGATCGGGGCCTGGGCCTCGGACCAATCACGCCCTCTTGAGTCGCGCGCCGTGTTGATGCAGCGTGTCGAGCAACTAAACGCGCGTTTTGGGGACGCGCCGCCACGGCCGCCGCATTGGGGCGGTTACCGCATTATTCCCCAGAGTATCGAGTTTTGGGCCGATGGTGCCCACCGTTTGCATGATCGCTTTCGGTGGAGTCGCGAATCGGCCTTAAACCCGTGGGTCGTTCAGCGCCTTTACCCTTGAAGCCGTGACGGCGAAGGGCTAGGCAGCTTGCGATTTGTTCCGTTTTGCGTGTGGTTATATTAAGGTCAATATAGATATTCACGAGGTCGGGATAGGCTCCCGTAAAATCGCACTGCATGAATACAGATAACGAACAGCCAGCCGTTTTGATGGCTGGCCATGTGAAATGGTATGACGCGACCAAAGGATTTGGCTTTATTGTCGATCCACAAGGACGCTCGGACATCTTGCTCCACGCCAATGTGCTGCGTCGCTTTGGCCTCAATAGCGTTGGCGAAGGTATTGAAATTACGGTGCTAGTCAGTCGGACGCCCAAAGGCGCGCAGGCGATCGAGATTTTGGCGGTCGGCGATAATGGCCGCCCCGGCACCGGACTTACCGACCTTGAGGGGCTTAGTGCCGAGGAAATCCGCGCCTTGCCTGTGGTGCCCGCGCGGGTCAAACGCTTTGATCGCACACGCGGATTTGGCTTTGCGAATGTCTTTGGAAGCGCCGATGATGTGTTCATCCATATCGAAGTGATGCGCGAAGGCGGATTCTCCGACCTGCGCCAAGGAGAAGCAATATGTCTGCGCCTGATCGCCGGAAAACGAGGGCCAATGGCCGTGGCCGTTATGCCTTGGGAGGCGGGCTTGCCTTTGGCCTAGCCGCCTTGACGGCCTTTGCCGATGTGTCCAGTGCGCAGGCGCAGGTTGCCTGCCACGAGGGCACATTATTCATCCGCAAACACGACACCGGTGAGACGTTGCGCTTCATGGTGGCAGTGGTCGATACCGTGCAGACCCGCGCCCAAGGGTTGATGTTCGTGCCGCAGATGCCCGATATGGCCGGTATGCTGTTCGTTTATGACGCGCCCGAAAGCCCCAGCTTTTGGATGCGCAATACGCTGATTCCCCTCGATATGCTGTTTGCAGCGCCCGACGGTGAAATTACGCGCATTCATGAAAACGCGATCCCGCATGACGAAACGGCAATTCCGGGCGGGCCGAATGTGCAATATGTCCTTGAAATCAATGGCGGCGCGGCGGAGGCGCTGGGGTTGACGGCGGGTGATCACATGATTCACCCCTCGATTGCCGGAAGTTGCAATTAGCGGTCTTTCCCTCGGCAAAAATTGCCGCTATGAGGGCCTTGGTTCGGGGCGTAGCGCAGCCTGGTAGCGCATCTGTTTTGGGAACAGAGGGTCGGGAGTTCGAATCTCTCCGCCCCGACCATATAAAAGGATGAACCAGCATCCTTTTGATTATCCTTATCAGTTTATCGATCTGATCGGCTAACCCGCCGTTTACAGTCGCCGTTTTAACCTGTCCTTGTTTGGAACGGGGCAGGCGATGAAACGGGCATTGATTACAGGCATTACCGGGCAGGACGGCTCTTATCTGGCCGAGTTTTTGCTGGAAAAGGGATATGCGGTCCATGGGATGTTGCGGCGCGCATCCGTCGATAATACGCAGCGCATTGCGCATCTTTTGCCCGATCAGCCCCTGCATCTGCACTACGGCGATCTGTCCGATGCAGCGGGGCTGACCGCGATTCTGGCGCGCATCCAGCCCGATGAAATCTATAATCTTGGCGCCCAAAGCGATGTCGCTGCCAGTTTCGACACACCGCTTTATACGGCCGATGTGAACGCGCTGGGCGCGCTGCGCCTGCTCGAGGTGATGCGCGCTTTGCAATTGCGCGCGCGATTCTATCAGGCCTCGACCTCAGAACTTTACGGGGCCACCCGCGCGCCCATCCAGCACGAGGGGACGCCCTTTCAGCCCCGATCGCCCTATGCGGTCGCCAAGCTGTTCGCGTATTGGAGCGTGGTGAATTATCGCGAGACCTATGGCTTTCACGCCAGCAACGGGCTGTTATTCAACCACGAAAGCCCCCGGCGCGGCGAAAACTTTGTTGCGCGCAAGATTACCCGTGGCCTGTCGCGGTTGGCCCAGGGGCTAGAGGGGCCGTTGCGGCTGGGCAATTTGGATGCGCTGCGCGACTGGGGCCATGCGCGCGATTATGTGCGGATGCAGTGGCTGATGCTGCAACAGGATCGCCCCGGTGATTATGTGATCGCGACGGGACACCAATGCAGCGTGCGCCAGTTCGTCACCTGGGCCGCCGAGGATCTGGGCCTGACGCTGGAATTTCGCGGCAGCGGCACGCAGGAGCACGCGATTGTTGCGCGAAACGACGGCCCCTATGCGCCCGCTTTGCGCCGTGGGGACAGGGTGTTGCAGGTTGACCCGCATCTTTTTCGGCCCGCCGATGTGCCGCAACTGCGCGGCGACGCTGCCCGTGCCCATGCGATCTTGGGCTGGGTGCCTGAAATTGATGCACGCACGCTCTGCCGCGAGATGGTGCTCGCAGATATCCAACTGGCCCGGGCGCAGCGCCCGATACCCGCATGACGCGGCGCATCTTCGTTGCAGGGCATCGCGGTATGGTCGGCGGCGCTATTTTGCGCGCGCTGGCGCAACGTCATGCGGCGGGTGAGGCGCATGAGATACTGACAGCGCCGCGTGCGGGGCTGGATCTGCGCGACAGGGATGCGGTGGTGCGATTCTTTCACGCCGCTCGCCCCGATCAGGTCATTATCGCCGCAGGGCGCGTCGGGGGGATCGCCGCGAATATCGCCCAACCTGCTGAATTTCTGCACGATAATCTGATGATCGCGACCACCATTATTCACGCGGCACAGAAGGCGGGGGTTGATCGGCTTTTGAACCTTGGGTCATCCTGTATCTACCCGCGCGATGCGCCCCAGCCGATGCCGGAAGACGTGCTGATGACAGGGCCGCTTGATCCCTCGAACGCGCCTTATGCGCTGGCTAAAATCGCAGGGATCGCCCTATGTGCCGCCTATCATAGCCAATACGGGGCCGATTTTCGCAGCCTGATGCCGCCAAATCTTTACGGGCCGGGCGATAATTTTCACGCAACCTCTAGCCATGTGATCCCTGCATTGATGGCGCGTATGCATCATGCGCGGCACATCGCTGCGCCTTCGGTCGATATTTGGGGCGACGGGCAGGCGCGGCGCGAGTTCATGTTCGTTGACGATCTGGCTGATGCGGCGCTTTTTGTGCTGGATCTGCCGCCGCAGGCCTATTGGGGCGCACTGGGAGAGGGGCTTGCCCATTTGAACGCTGGCAGCGGCGAGGAAACATCCGTTGCGACCCTCGCGCGGGCGCTGGCGCAGGTCACCGGATACGGCGGCGAGATCCGATTTGACCCCGCCAAACCCTCGGGCGTGGCCCGGCGGATTGTCGATTCTCGTCGTCTGGAACGGCTGGGATGGAATGCGAAAATCAATTTACATAATGGGTTGATTCAGACCTATCGCTGGTTCATCATTCACCATGAAATGGGCGAATTACGCCGATACTGCTGACCTTCGCGCCACGTGCGAAATCAAACAATCTGATTTCATGGAATTTTTATTCTATTTTCTGTTTGTAAATGGTTTACTCTACCTAAGGTAGTAGAGCGCCTTGCAATTGTGACAATGCGATTCTATTATTTGCCTACATTTGCTGTGCAAATATTTGGGATCAGACCTCGGTTTTCGGTCCTCCCGCAATATGGGTAAAAAAATGGATCTGAATTCGCTTGACCGTAAAGAGCTGGTTAAGCTGCGCGTGGACGTCGATCGCGCTTTGGCCACTCTTGATGAGCGTAACCGGCTCGCAGCACTGGAAGCCGCGCAACAGGCGGCATCGGCCTATGGTTTCTCGCTAGCCCAGTTGACGGACGAGATTTCCATGCTGGGCAATCGCCGTATGCCGGGCGTGGCACGTTACAGAAATCCGGAAAATCCCGATCAAACCTGGTCTGGCCGCGGCCGCAAGCCGCAATGGGTTCACGATCTGGACGCCGCAGGCATGACGCTAGAGGAATGCGAACTCTGATTTCCGGGGCATGAATATCGTCTGGATTTGTTTTCCAATTGGTTCGGATTTTGGAATTTTTATAAGTAATTCATTCACCCAATACGCCTGAATGCGCGCAAGGTTTAGTGTATCGCTGCACGCTTTGGTTGTGTCATATTATGAATATACGTTGCGATGAATAAAAGGCGCGTTAACACAGGCGCGCTTTTTATCCCGTCAAAACGCGCTTAATGCGACCAGGGCTCGCGCCGATTTGTCGCGAAGTTTTCGCCATATCCAAGGCTGCGCAATTGCGGCGCACGCTCTTGGGTTGGCAGGGTCACCACGTCGATATCATGCGCGGCCGCATAGGCCAAAGCGGCGTCCAATGTTTCAAATTGCAGCCGCATCTGGCTTTGGGTGTCGCCATGACCGATCCAGCCCATCAGCGGGTCGATCTGCGGCGCGGCGCTTGCGTCCCATTCCAGCACCCAAACTTGGGTCTTGGCGGTGCCCGACGACATGGCTGTGCGGGCAGGGCGGTAAATACGGGCCGACATGTCTAACCTCGTGATTTGCGTCGCGCCAAGTGTTGCGCGTTCCAGCCCCGCTTGCAATGGCAAATTGTCGCAGTTTGATCCCCTCTTGTGCTGGAACAAAAAGTGACCACATAAAGGGGCCAGTTCTGCGGAAAAGGTCGCCATGCACAACAACGCCCCAGATCAAATGCCGATGCTGTATTCCACGCCCCAGCGCCGCGAAAAGCTGGAGGGTGGCAAGCGGTTTGTCCTTAACACAAGTTTCGATCCCGCAGGCGATCAGCCCAGTGCGATTGCCGAATTGGTGGCCGGGATCGACAGCGGCGAGCATGATCAGGTGCTGCTGGGCGCGACGGGCACGGGCAAGACCTTTACCATGGCGCAGGTGATCGAGCGCACCCAGCGTCCCGCGATTATTCTGGCGCATAACAAGACCTTGGCCGCCCAGCTTTATGGCGAGTTCAAGAATTTCTTTCCCGAAAATGCCGTTGAGTATTTCGTAAGCTATTACGATTACTACCAGCCCGAGGCCTATGTCGCGCGCACCGATACGTTCATTGAAAAGGAATCCCAGATTAACGAGCAGATCGACCGGATGCGCCACTCGGCGACGCGGGCGCTGCTGGAACGTGACGATGTGATCATCGTCGCCTCGGTCTCGTGCATCTATGGTATCGGCTCGGTCGAGACCTATTCCGCGATGACGCAGGATCTGTTCGTCGGGCAGAATTACGACATGCGGCAGGTCATCAACGATCTGGTGGCGCAGCAATATAAGCGGAACGATCAGGCGTTCTCGCGCGGCAGTTTCCGCGTGCGCGGCGATCTGCTGGAAGTTTGGCCCGCCCACCTCGAGGATCGCGCCTGGCGCATGTCATTCTTTGGCGAAGAGCTGGAATCGATCATCGAATTCGATCCGCTGACCGGCCAGAAAACCGACAATTTCACCCAGATCCGCATCTATGCGAACAGCCACTATGTCACGCCCCGCCCGACGATGAATCAGGCGGTGATCGGCATTAAAAACGAGCTGCGCCAGCGGCTTGATCAGTTCACTGACGAGGGCAAGCTGCTCGAGGCGCAGCGGCTGGAGCAGCGCACCCGCTTTGACCTTGAAATGCTGGAAGCCACTGGCGTGTGCAACGGTATCGAAAACTACAGCCGTTATCTGACCGGTCGCGCCCCGGGCGAGCCGCCGCCCACCTTGTTCGAATTCATCCCGGATAATGCCATCGTTTTCGCCGATGAAAGCCATGTGACCGTGCCGCAGATCGGTGCGATGTATCGCGGCGACTTTCGGCGCAAAACGACGCTGGCCGATCACGGCTTCCGTCTGCCCAGCTGTATGGATAACCGCCCGTTGAAGTTCGAGGAATGGGACGCCATGCGCCCGCAATCGGTCTTTGTCTCGGCCACGCCCGGCCCATGGGAAATGGGCCAGACCGGCGGCGTCTTTGCCGAACAGATCATCCGCCCGACCGGTCTTTTGGACCCGCTGGTGGATATCCGCCCCGTCGAGATGCAGGTCGACGACCTGCTGTCCGAGATTCGCAAAGTGTCCGCCGCCGGGATGCGCACCCTCGCCACCGTGCTGACCAAGCGTATGGCCGAGGATCTGACCGAATATCTGCACGAACAGGGCATTCGCGTGCGCTATATGCACAGCGATATCGACACGATCGAGCGGATCGAGATCCTGCGCGATCTGCGTCTGGGGGCCTTTGATGTGCTGGTCGGCATCAACCTGCTGCGTGAGGGGTTGGACATTCCCGAATGCGGGCTGGTTGCTATTTTGGACGCCGATAAGGAGGGGTTCCTGCGCAGCGAGACCTCGCTCGTGCAGACGATTGGCCGCGCGGCGCGCAACGCCGAAGGCCGCGTGATCATGTATGCGGATCGCATCACGGGCTCCATGCAGCGCGCGCTTGCCGAGACGGATCGCCGTCGCCAACGCCAGATGGCCTATAACGTCGAACACGGTATCACGCCGCAAAGCGTGAAAAAGAACGTCGAGGATATTCTGTTTGGCACCTATCAAGGTGACACCGATATGTCCCGCGTCACGGCCAAGATCAAACCCGGCAAGGGCGGCAATCTCGAGGCGGTGCTGGAGGGTCTGCGCGCCGATATGCGCAAGGCCGCCGAGAACCTCGAATTCGAGGAGGCGGCCCGTCTGCGCGACGAGGTGAAGCGGCTCGAGACGGTCGCACTGACCATCGCCGATGATCCGCTGGCGCGCCAATCCGAGGTCGATGACGCGGTCGAAGGGGCCAAAAAGGCCGGTGGTCGCTCGACCGCTGGCCGTGCCGGTCAGCGCGGCGGCAATAAACGCAGCAAGCGGCGTTAACCGCACTTTAACCATATGGCCCGTCAACTCGGGCCATGCGGATCATCCCCTTGGCCTTTCTGATCGCGACCTACGGCGCTGCGGCGCAAGGCGGCGCTTGGCCGCGCGCCGAGGGCGAGACATTTACCACGGTCGGCGCGAATGTGGCGCTGTTTTCCGCCGTGCGGCCGGTGCATTACGATCCGACCTATTACGTTGAATTCGGCGCAACAGGTTGGCTAACGGTGGGCGCTGATGGCTTTCAGGCCGATCGCGGCACGGCGCGCAGCGATTACCTGTTCGCCCGCGTGCCGGTTTTGCAAGATGCGGCGGGGCACCAACTGGCGGTCTCGCTGGCCTATGGTCAGATTTATACCGATATGTATACAGCCCCGATGGGCCGCATTGCGCTGCATTGGGGCTATGGGCTGCAGCAGGGCTGGCTGAGCGCCGATGCCATCTATGAAGGGCGGCTCGGATCGGGTGATGACCTGCCAGATCTGGTGCAAAGCAAGGTCGAGGTCACATGGGGCCACACCTTCACCGACACCCCGTGGATGAGCAGCCTCAGCATGCAGATGGGCGAGGGGATCAGCGGCGATTTCTATGCCAAGGTGATGTCCGCCGGTGGCTATGCCGTGACCGAGGCGATCACCTTGCGTGCCAGCGTGACCCAAGCCCTCACCGGTGATCGCGGCGCGGCGCTGGGGCTGGACGCCTGGCTCACCTTCTAGGCTTGACAGCCCCCGGGCCGGGGCGCAGATTTTCACCATGGGGCCGTAGCTCAGTTGGGAGAGCGCGTCGTTCGCAATGACGAGGTCAGGGGTTCGATCCCCCTCGGCTCCACCAATTTCCGCCAAAGGTTAAGACCCGTGCAGATCAGTCCGCTTCGCGATGTTCCTCATTTCGTGCCACGTATCGCGCAGCGCGCGTGGCAGGCCTGGTGGCAGGAGACAGATGTGACGCTGCAGGATTACCAAGCCGGTGTCGCCGCGATTGCTGCCAGCGCCGGCATCCCTTGCGGGTTTGTCGCGCATGACGGCGGGCGCTATCTGGGCTCGGTGTTCCTGATCGAAAACGACCTGTCGGCGCGACCCACGCTGACGCCTTGGATCGCCGCGCTTTGGGTAGAGGAAGACGCCCGGCGGCAGGGGATCGCCGCCCAGTTGATGCAGCACGCCCAAGACAGCGCCGCGGCTCTGGGCTATGCGAAGGTCTATCTTTGTGCCAGCCGCGACAACGCGCCTTATTACGCCGCGCGCGGCTTTGATCTGGTTGAACGTGACGTGGGCGGCCTGGATGTCTTCAGCCGCAGTGCCTAAGAGAAGAACCACCGTTCGACCCCGCCGAACCAGCCGCGATAGGTGATGGTCAGGTAAAGCAATGCGGCCAGTGCTGCCACTGCCACCGGCGTTGCAACGCGTTGGAGACGCGACTGAAACCAATGCCCCATCAAGAACGGCGGCAGTGGCAGCAGGTTGAACAGGCTATACCAGAACACCGTATAGGCGAATGTGGTGATTGTGGTGATCGTCACATAGGCGGGCGTCGCGCCGGGGAAATTTTGCACCAACACGGGCCTGAGCTGCCATAGCCCCCACGCCACCAGCGCCAGCAGCGCGAGGCTGGCCAGCAACAGCACCGGCACCATCGCGCGACCACCGCGCAGACGGGCAGGATCGATCTGCATCGGGCGGATCCAGCCGATCTGCGTGATGGCGACGGCAAACAGCCCGATCGGCCCCGCCGCGCGCAGGGGCGATAGCGCGATGCGCCCATCCTGGCGCGGGCCGCGATCGCCCAGCAGCACCACCAGCCGTGCCAGCAGCCAGCTATGCAGCCCGACCGTCGCCGCACCCGCAATCACCGAGAAAACAATGGTCTGCGGCGTGTTGCCGTAGATATCAAAGGGATTGATCATTCGCTGTCCTCGGCCGCAAGTTCGGCCAGCGTGCCATAGCCATAGCGCGCGGCGATCTGCACCGTCTCGCCGCTGTCGATCATCTGATCCAAAATGCGCAGGGCGGCGCGTTTCAGGGTCAAATCCCCTTTCCAAAATCCCATGCCGATGGAATCGCCGGGCAAAGCGCCAAGGGGGGCAATCCGCAGATCCTCATGCGCAACGCCCGAGGCCAGAACGGCATCGGTCACGATCAGATCCAGATCACCCGCGGCCAATGCACGCACAGCGCCGTTCAAACTGGTCTGGCCAGTAATTTCCGCCGCGCCAGCCTCGCGCAGCGCGCGGCTGAGGGCAAGGCGGTCGCGCCCGATCGTGCCGACGAACACGCCGATCCGCGCGCCGGACACATCAGGGGTATCAGTGGCGGCCAGCGTGACCCAGCCGCTTTGCAGATAGGGCGGGCTCATATCCATGTAATTGCGCATCAGGGGGGTATCGACCAGACCGCCGATCATCACATGGCAATTGGCACGGCTGATATTCCAGGCCAGCGGGTTCACCTCGCGGCCGATGGCGGCAATGCGGTTGATGGAAAGGCGCAGGCCCATGCCTTGGGCAATCGTGCGGATGATCTCGACCTCGATCCCCGGCGCGGCGGGGTCGGCGGTGACAAAGGGCGGGTAGTTTTGCGGCGCGCAGACGCGCAGCACGCCTTGGCGTTCGACCTGCTTCAGTGCGGTGTCAGGCGGCAGCAGATTAACGGCGGAAAACAACATCAGCACGGCGGCGATAGCGCCGAGGTCTCGGGCATGGCGACGGAAAAACATGGCTACACCTGCTGCGCGCGCAAAAAGCGCCGCCACGCCAGCGTAAAGAAAAACGCCGATGAAATCACCAGCACCCAAACGCTGCCGGCGGTGGTGTAGGATTGAAAGCCGATGAAGACTCCGCGAAATAAATCAGTGATATAGGTGACGGGGTTCATCTCGACCATTAAAACTAGCCATTCGGGGAAGATGGCGCGGGCTTGGGCTGCGCCAATCGCCGGATCAATCGGGAACATCGCGTTGGATGTGAAATAAATCGGCAGGATGACGGCATTTGAAAACAGGCCAAAGCCCTCGAAACTGGTGGTGCGGGTCGCAAGGTAGATGGCAAAGCAGCTCATGGCAAAGGCGAAGCCCGCGATGGCGCACAGACCCAGCAGCGCCTGCGCCAGCCCGATCTGCAGATCGACGGTCGGGGCCAGCAGCAGCACGATCATCCCTTGGAATGTCGCAATCGTGGTGCCGCCCAGCACTTTGCCCAGCAAGATCGCCCAGCGCGGCGGCGGGCTGGTGCCCAGCATCTGCGCAAAGCCATATTCACGGTCGGCGATCACGCTGGTTGCGGCCTGCATCGCCCCGAACATCACATTCAGCGCGATGACCCCCGGAAAGATGAATTGCAGATAGGTATAGGGTACGGCAAACCGCACTTGGCCGAAGGTCTCGGCCCGGAAATAGGGGTTCAGCCCGATCCCCATAATCACTACCCACAGCAGCGGACGGCTGATGCTGCCGACCAGTTGCGCGCGGTCGCGCAGGAATTTATGCACATCGCGCTGCCAGATCGCGTGAATGGCCTGCAAAATCGCAATCATCGCGCCAGCCTTGCGGTTGCTTCGACAATCGCGCGGTCAAGCGGTGCGGGCGTCACATGCAGACGGGCGGAGTGCGCCGCGATCAGCGCCAGCAGGGCGGGGTCGTGCTGTGTTAATGTCACCACTACATCGCCGCTGGTGGGATCGATGGCCGCGCCGGGCAGGGCAGCCAGCAGCGCATCTTGCGCCGCAGCATCCTTGGCCGTCATGCGATAGAACTGGCCGCCATAATCACGCAGCAGATCGGGCGTCGCCCATTCGCCCAGCAACTGCCCCTTGTGCAGGATACAACAGCGGTCGGTCTGGCCGATTTCTTCGATGAAATGCGATGTCATGATCACCGTCACCCTGCGCGTCTGGCGCATCTGTTGCAGGCTGTCCCAAATCGCCTGCCGCGACTGCGCGTCAATCCCGGCGGTCGCCTCGTCGAGAATCACGATATCGGGATCATGCATCAGCGCACGCGCCACTTCGACTCGGCGCTTTTGTCCGGTGGACAATTGCGCGACCAAACGGTCTGCAAAGGCGTCGAATGGGGCCAGCGCCTGATCAATCGCGCTGCGGCGTGCACCGCCCCGTAACCCCTGCATCGCGGCAAAGAATTCCAGGTTCTCGCGCACCGTCAGCCGTCCATCCAGACTGCCGGACTGCGGCACATAGCCCAAATGTCGCCGTGCCAGACCCGGTTTGCGTGCGACATTGATGCCATCCAGCTCAACTTGCCCGAATGTCGGCTGCAGCAGGGTTGCTAATAGTTTGATCAGCGAGCTTTTGCCGGCGCCATTGCGCCCCAGCACGGACATCCACGTGCCCCGCGCCACCTGCAGCGACAGGTGATCTAATGCGACAGTGCGACCATATTCGACGGTTACATCGCGCAGCGCATAGGCGATCCCTGCGACATCGGCGGTTGGCTTGCTCATATCTGCCCTTTTGCGTGCGACTCAGTCAGTTTTCATGCGCCGAGGGGCGCACCATGGCATGGGTTTTTGCTAGCGTTATCACCCCATTTGCTGCCCCGAGGTCCACCCCCGAAATAGCCTAAAATCAAAATATACCATTACTTTATGCACTAAATATGGTAGCGACAAAATGCGCATTTGACGATTCTGGGCAGAGATGTCTGCAATTTTACATGCGCGTGAGAGTCTCGACCCGCCGTCCTCCCCCGGCGGGTTCGTGTGTTCCAGCAACGCCGCCTTCATTCCAGGCCGGCATTAGTTAGACAGAGGACGGGCCCATCGTGAAACCCACATTCCTTTTGCGGGCAACTGCCGCCATCATCCCGATGATGATCGCAGGTGCAGCGCATGCGCAGGATGGTTTCTACACCGCTGAACAAGTTCAACGCGGTCAGGAACTCTACGACGCACGCTGCTCGGTTTGCCACGCGAACAGCATCCGTGACAGCTACCAAAATTCGACCGCCACCGCCGCGACGATCGTTGATGCGATGGTCCTGAATGGCATGCCGCTGGACAATCCCGGCGGTCTTCCGGCGCAGGATTATGTCGACATTGCCGGCTATATCCTGAACCACAACGGCATGGCGCTGGGTGACGAAGTCGTCGCTGGCACTGCCGCCGTTCAGGTCGCTGCCATCGGCGCCGACCCGGCAGATATTGCCCATGTCGTTTTGGAAGAAACCGCTGAAGCCGCGCCTGCGCGCGACTACTCGCCGGTGACCCCGGAAATGATCCTGAACCCCGATCCGTCCGAGTGGCTGCAATGGCGCCGCACGGTCGACAACCAAGGTCACAGCCCGCTGGACCTGATCAACCGCGATACCGTGGGCGAGTTGGAACTGGCCTGGACCTATCCGATGGGTGTCCCCGGTCTGCAAGAAGTTGCACCGATCGTTCACGACGGCATCATGTTCCTGGCGACAAACCAGAACAACGTGATGGCTGTTGACGCCGTCACCGGCGACACGATCTGGATGTACACCCACACCCGTCCCGAATTCGAGGGCGCATACCACGGTCGTCAGGCCGAGCGTCAAAAGAACTCGGTCGCGCTGTGGCAAGACAGCGTCATCCTGACCACTGTTGACGGTCGTCTGATGTCGCTGGACGCGCTGTCGGGCCAAGTCGAATGGGACGTTCAGGTCCACGACTGGGAAAAGGGCTACAGCTATACCGCCGGTCCCCTGGTTGTTGACGGCAAGATCTTCAGCGGCATCTCGGGCTGCTCGATCGCTGGCACCAATGGCGGCTGCTTTATCACCGCGCATGATGCCGACACCGGCGAAGAAATCTGGCGCTTTAACACCATCGACGATCCGAACAACCCGCTGGTTGACGAATCGTGGGGTGGCGTTCCGGCTGAAAACCGTTGGGGTGCAACCCCTTGGGCAACCGGTTCGTATGATGCAGAACTGAATATGGTCTTCTTCGGCACCGGTATGCCGATCCCCTATTCGGAACTGACCCGTGGTACCGGCGAGGGTTCGGCCCTCTACACCAACTCGACCCTGGCGATCGACGCCGACACGGGCGAGCTGAAGTGGTACTACCAGCACATGCCGCGCGATAACTTCGACCTTGACTCGCCGTTCGAGCGGATCATCATCGAAGAAGAAATCGACGGCGAGATGCGCAAGCTGGTCGTCACGACGCCCGGTAAAAACGGCATCACCTTTGCGCTGGACGCGGCAACCGGTGAATTCATCTGGTCGAAAGAAACCATCTACCAGAACGTCATCGAAAGCATCGACCAAGAGACCGGTGAGATCACGCTGAACCTCGACACCATCCCGACCGAGATTGGTGAAGAAAAGCTGTTCTGCCCGACCTTCAACGGTGGTCGTCTGTGGCAAGCAACGGCTTACAGCCCCGACACTGGCATGTTCTACCTGCCGGCTGCCAACATCTGCCAAACGATCACGCCGCTGGCATTTGAACTGGCACCGACCGGTGAATCGATGGGTCTGGCCCAAACCGGCCCGCAGCAACTGGCACCCGGCCATGATAACGTCGGCTCGCTGTTTGCGCTGAACGTTCTGGACGGCTCGGACGCCTTCGAAGTCGAGCAGCCCGCACGCTTCTCGTCCTCGGTTCTGGCCACCGGTGGCGGCCTGATCTTCGTCGGTGACGCAAACCGTTACGTCTATGCGATGAACGACGAGACCGGTGAAGTGCTGTGGACCCAGCGTCTGCACGCACCGATCGGTGGTTACCCGATGACCTACGAGATTGACGGCATCCAATATGTCGCCATCCCGGCTGGCCAATCGGCAACCACGCAAGTTGCGCTGACCCCTGGCATGAGCATTCCGCCGATCACCGGTGCGAACATGGTCTATGTCTATCGTCTGACCGCTGAATAAATGAACCAAGCTGCACCGGCCCCAGGGCCGGTGCAGTTCTTTTTGGGATAAGCTTATGCGTTTTTTCGTTTCTGCCGTCATCGCGCTGTGCCCGGCTTTCGCCTCGGCGCAGTTGATTGATCAGGTTGCCAATCCGCAATTGATGAACCCCAACATCCTGCCTTCGGGCAGTACGCTGCGGGCCTGTCATTACCGTAATTCACCCACCGCTGATCTGGACAGCGCCGTCGCTAGCGAGATCGCCGCGCGTCTGCTGATGCCCATCGAGGTGAATGAAATGCCCTCGGGTTATGGGATGGGCGGCGAATTCGCGGCCTCGGATATGCTGGTCGCGCTATCGGCCACTTGTGATGTGATTATGGGGATGGGCCTCGGCGTTATTCCCTATCCGCCCGAATTTACCGTCACGCGTCCCTATGCGACGCATTCCTTTACCTATCTGTCAAAAGATCCGGGCTTTACGCGCCTGACCGATATTCCGGCGGATCGCCGCATCGGGCTAGAGCTTGCGTCCTATGGCGCCTATATCTTCCGCCAGTTCAACAGCCTGCGCCCGACCGATCAGCAATGGGGCTATCAGCCCTATGTCGACCATACGCTGCTGCTGACCCGCGTGCAGGACGGCAGCATTGCCACTGCCAGCATCTATGGCCCGGCCTGGCGCAAAATCGAACAAGAAGAGCCCGCGCTGCTCGAGGGGCTGCACGAGTTGGAACGGATGCCCGCCGTGAATGCGCAAATCGACATGGGTGCGATTGTCCTGAGCAATAACACCTTCCTGCGCGGCGAGCTGGATGCGGCCATGACCGAGATGATCGGCGATGGCACGATCGCCGAATTGCTCGACCGCCTCGATTATACGCGGTTTGGATCGACTGTGACTGCGCGATAAACGCGCAAAACACGGTGATTTGGCCCAGATCGCCAGCAGAATCTTCTCTTTTGGCTGATCGCCGCGCAGGGACACCGGTTTCTGCGCGGTTTTTCTTTGGCAAATGGCCCGTGCTGTATACACTGACCTTACACGTGACCGCCATTCGCAGGAGGTGACAAATGGCAGACGGGTTTGACCACCAAGATCGGGCCGAAACGCAATCGGCCTTTAACAGACTCTGGTCCTGGTTCGAGGCGAAAGCGGTACCCACCGCCCATGCCATTGATCCCTTGATCGGCTGGACGGGCGGGCTGGACGTGCTGTCCTTTGCGCATATGCAGCAGCCCATGACGGTTGCCTCGGCCCAAAGCGCGGCCGAGCGGCAGTTTCTGACCAAGACTTATTAAGGTTTGGGGCTGGCGCCAGGCCGGCCCCAATGCCATCAAAAGACGATGTCGATTGTCGTCGCGGTATGAACAAGGTTGATCTGGCGCCCCAGATCCGCCACGGCGGCTGCGACCAGCAGGAACTGCACATGCGACGGCTCGACCGGCTCGCGCGGGGCGAGGCCGGTGACGCAACCCCAAAGATGCGCGTTGAACCGCACCTCGCGCCCGCTGGCCTGTACCGACCATCCGCCATTGCCATGGGGACTGAACACAATCTCGCCGCCATAGGGCAGGCTGGCGTCGCAGCACAGACCCAGCAGCGCCAGCACCTTGGCCTCGTTGCGCGGAACGGGTGTGGGGCTGTTATGTTTGTATTTGCCGCGCCCACCGGCTGAAACGCCCGCCAGCGTCGCCGCCCAATCGCGCGCGGTGACCGCCCCCGATCCCGCCGCGCCAAAGGCCAGACGCAGCATCTGCAGGCGGGCGGTGGCGCTTTTCACGCTGTCACCAATCAGTTCCAACTCGGGCGAGGGGGCGACAAGGCCAAGCAGTTCCACCCCATTGCTGATCGCGCCCAGCGGGTTGAACAGATCGTGGCTGATACGCGACGTCACCAAAGCTGTCAGATCAGCTTGCATTCGAAAGGCCCTTTCATTCACAACACAGAAAAACAGCGCTGTCGCGCCGGAAGGATAAACGGATGATCGACCTGAATGCGATGCTGGCCCCGGGCAATATCGTGCGCCACCCCGACCATCCCGAATGGGGTGAGGGGCAGGTGCAGTCCAATATCAGGGGCAAGATCACGGTGAATTTCCCCGAAGCTGGCAAACAAGTCATCGACGGCTCGCGGATATTTCTGGTTCTGGTGTCATTTTAGCATTCGCATCATCGTGCAGCACCTCTCGCATGATTGCGATAATAAAAATCTATCTA
Source organism: Ketogulonicigenium vulgare WSH-001 (assembly GCF_000223375.1). Classification (NCBI taxonomy): domain Bacteria; kingdom Pseudomonadati; phylum Pseudomonadota; class Alphaproteobacteria; order Rhodobacterales; family Roseobacteraceae; genus Ketogulonicigenium; species Ketogulonicigenium vulgare. Next base: position 683,529 of record NC_017384.1, read on the forward strand.
CCTACAGTGACATAGAGGTAAGCGGTCCTGCAAGGCTAACTGTTACCCGCTAACAGCATCTTAACAATCGCGGGATCGGCGGTCTGACGTCATTGTCTGCTTGCCTTGGCCGGGGAAATTCTTTATCCGCCCCAGAGAATATGGCCTTTTTGGGCAGACCAAGGGGCGTGAAGGCGGGTCGTTCCGCCAGATATCGAAAGCTGAAGGACGCAAAAATGCAGGTCACCGAGACCCTCAACGAAGGACTGAAGCGCGGCTATGCCATCACGGTGACCGCTGCCGAACTGGACGCGAAGGTCCGTGAGAAGCTTGACGAAGCCGCGCCCGAAATCGAGATGAAGGGCTTTCGCAAGGGTAAAGTCCCCTTCGCGCTGCTGAAAAAGCAATTCGGCCCGCGCCTGCTCGGCGAAGCCATGCAAGAAGCTGTCGATGGCGCGATCAACGACCATCTGGCCGCCACCGGTGACCGTCCGGCGATGCAGCCCGAAGTGAAAATGACCAACGAAGACTGGCAAGAAGGCCAGGACGTCGAAGTCACGCTGTCCTATGAAACGCTGCCCGCCGTTCCCGAAGTCGACCTGTCGGGCGTTGAAATCACCCGCCTGAGCGTCAAGGCCGACGATGCGGCCATCGACGAAGCGCTGGCAAACCTCGCCGATACCTCGAAGCAATTCGAAGACCGTCGCAAGGGCTCCAAGGCCAAAGACGGCGACCAAGTGGTCATCGACTTCTTGGGTAAAGTCGACGGCGAAGCCTTTGAAGGCGGCGCGGCTGAGGATTACCCGCTGGTTCTGGGTTCGAACTCGTTCATTCCCGGCTTTGAAGAGGGTCTCGTTGGCGTGAAAGTCGACGAAGTGAAGGACGTGGAAGTCACCTTCCCGGAAAACTACGGCGCTGCCCATCTGGCTGGCAAAGCTGCTGTTTTCACCTGCACCGTCAAAGCCGTGAAAGAGCCCAAAGCCGCCGAGCTGAACGACGAGCTGGCCAAGCAATTCGGCGCCGAAGACCTTGAAGGTCTGAAAAAGCAGATCGCGACCTCGCTGGAAGGCGAATTTGCCGGTGCCTCGCGCGCTGTTGCCAAACGCGCCCTGCTGGACAAGCTGGACACGCTGGTCTCGTTCGAGCTGCCCGAAGTGCTGGTTGAGGCTGAAGCCGGTCAAATCGCGCATCAACTGTACCACGAAGAGCACCCCGAAGACACCAACCACACCCATGGCGAGATCGTCACCACCGACGAACACCGCAAACTGGCTGTGCGCCGCGTGAAACTGGGTCTGCTGCTGGCGGAACTGGGCCAAAAGAACGAGATCAAGGTCACCGATTCCGAGTTGACCCAAGCGATCCTGAACCAAGCCCGCCAATACCGCGGTCAAGAGCGTCAGTTCTTTGAATTCGTGCAACAAAACGCTGCTGCCCGTCAGCAGATCCAAGCCCCGATTTTCGAAGACAAGGTCGTGGACTTCATCTTCAGCCAAGTGAAAGTTGAAGAAAAAGACGCCACCAAAGAAGACCTGCAAGCCGCTGTCGAGGCGCTTGACGTCGAATAAGTCCCGCCTTCTGGGATAGGAAAGGGCCACCCGATTGGGTGGCCCTTTTGCATTGCAGTGAGAGGGCCACCCCTTAGGGCGGCCTTTGGTCTTACAGGTTGATGCGGAACTGGGAAAAACCGCCCTCGGCCGGGCCGATATGGGTGATCGTCAACCCTTGCACCTGATCGGCGTATTCAATCGCACGCGGGCCGGTTTCAAAGATCACCGTGGTGCCCTCCATCGGGGCAAAGCGCCAATTGCCATCGGCGCTGGGGTTGATCGTGCCCTGATCGACGATATAGCGCACCAGCGCGTCGCGGTTCGTGTCGGGCGCAACCAGAATGATGGTCGAGCCATCCGCCCCCGGGAAACTGCCGCCGCCGCTGGCGCGATAATTGTTCGAGGCGACGACGAACTGCTGCGCCGGGTCCACCGGCGCGCCGTTCCATTGCAGGTTCACGATACGGTTCGTATCTGCACTCACCACCGCCCCGTCGCGGTCGAACATGGCCGGTTGGCTCAGGTCGATCTGATAGGTCACCCCGTCGATCACGTCGAAATTATAGCTGGGGAAATCAGGGTTCAGCAGCAGCGCGTCGCTGGCGCCGGGGGTGATCTGGTTGAACATGCCCGCCGAACGCTCGAGCCAGCCTTTCAACTGTGCGCCGGTGATCAGCACGGCCTGCACGGTGTTTGGATAGAGGTAAAGGTCGGCCACGTTGCGGATCGCGATATCGCCCGCAGGTACGTCGGTATAATAATCGGGACCACCGCGCCCGCCTGCCTTGAACGGGGCAGCAGCGGACAGCAGGGGCAGGCCCTCATATTCGGTGCCGCGCAGCAGGTCGGCGACATACCACAGCTGCGCCTGCGAGACGATCTGCACCGAAGGGTCATCCGCCACCAGCGCGAAATAGCTATAAAGCGGCGCGCTGGTTTGGCCGACGGCGCGGCGGACATAGGCAAGGGTCGCCTCATGCTCGACCCGCGCGGCGGATTGCACGGCGGCCACGTCGCCCACGGCGGCGGTCACGCGATNTTCGGCGTCGCGGGCGGTGATCGGGCGAGCCTCGACCTCGGCGCGGGCGATGGCCCAAGCCGTGCCGTCATGTTCCAGCATCAGATCGACCAGACCCATATGGCTGCCCCAGAAACCGGCCATGACGGCAGGTTTGCCGCCAATGGTGCCAGCACTGGCATCGACGCCCTCGGTGCCCTCATAATCGGGGCCGGGAAAGACGCGGTGGGAATGGCCCAGCAGCAGCACGTCGATGCCCTCAATCGCCGCCAGCGGGATGGCGGCGTTTTCCTGAGCGGGGTCGGCACCCACCTCGCCAATGCCGGAATGGCACAGGGCGATGATGATCTCGGCCCCCTCGGCCTTCATCTGGGGCACATAGGCCTCGGCCGCCTCGACAATGCCGCGCGCGGTGACATTGCCATCCAGATGCGCCTTGTCCCAGGCGGTGATCTGCGGCGGGACAAAGCCGATCACGCCGATGCGCAGGGGCAGGGTGCTGCCATCGCCCAAGGTCATCTCGCGGTCCAGAATCACATAGGGCGCGACCAGCGTCACATCCTCCAGCGGACTCTCGCCCGCGCTGGTGATCGCATTGGCGCAGACCACCGGAAAGCCCGATCCGGCCAGCGCATTGGCCAAGAACGGCAGGCCATAGTTGAATTCGTGGTTCCCCAGCGTCCCCGCCGCGTAATCCAGCGTGTTCATCGCATTGATGATCGGGTGGGTCTGACCCGGCTCCATGCCGCGCTCATAGGCGATGTAATCGCCCAGCGGGTTGCCTTGCAGCATATCGCCATTGTCGAACAGGATGCTGTTCGCGGCCTCGGCGCGGATACCCTCGATCAGGCTTGCGGTGCGCGAGAGGCCTGCCGTGTCGATGGCGCGGTCGGCGTAATAATCATAGGGATAGACATGGACGTGCAGATCCGTCGTTTCCATGATGCGCAGATGCGCCTGATTGCTGGCGGCGCGCACCGAGAACGGATGCATCACGGCCAGCGTCGCACCGGTGGTGGCCAGAAAATGCCTGCGCGAGAGGCGAAATGTCATGGGAAGGCTCCTTGAAAACTGCCGCCAGCCTGACAGGCGGGGGTTACAAGGCAATGACAGCGTGACAGATGTCCCCGTCGTGGCAGCAATCCGCGCAGCACAGGGCACCGTCATGTCGCAGCTGCATAAAATATCCGCGCAACAAAAAACCGCGCCCGAGGGGCGCGGTTTTCTGGTCGCAATCACAGGATTGCTTATTCTTCGTCTTCGTCGACAGCGCCGCCGATATCGTCGAACAGCTCGGCGATCTCGAATTCTGCAGCAGCTTCAGCTTCTGCAGCCAGTTCGCGGATCGACTTGCCAGCGGCTTGCAGTTCAGCTTCTTCAGGCGAACGGGCCACGTTCACCGAAACGGTGACTTCGACTTCGGGGTGCAGACGCACGGTCACATCGTGAACGCCCAGATCTTTGATCGGAGCAATCAGTGCAACTTGGTGACGGTCAACGGTGAAGCCTGCAGCAGTTGCCGCTTCAGCGATGTCGCGACCAGCGACCGAACCGTAAAGCACGCCGCCGTCCGAAGCCGAACGGATGACGATAAAGCTTTGACCGGCCAGCGTTTCGCCAACGGCTTCGGCTTCTTTACGGGTCTCGAGGTTACGAGCCTCGAGCTGCGCCTTTTGCGATTCGAATTTCGCAATATTTGCAGTGGTTGCGCGCAGCGCCTTGCCTTGGGGCAGCAGGTAGTTACGGCCGTAGCCGTCCTTGACCTTGACCACTTGACCCATCTGGCCAAGCTTGGCGACGCGTTCCAGCAGGATGACTTCCATGTGGAATACTCCTTATTTCACAGCGTAGGGCAGCAGGGCCAGGAAGCGCGCGCGCTTGATAGCCTGTGCCAGCTTACGCTGGTTCTTTGCCGAAACGGCGGTGATGCGGGCGGGAACGATTTTGCCGCGCTCGGAAATGTAGCGCTGCAGAAGACGGGTGTCTTTGTAATCGATCACGGGTGCGCCTTCGCCCTCAAAGGGGTCGGACTTACGGCGACGGAAGAAAGGCTTGGTTGCCATGTGCGTTATTCCTTATGACCTGAGATCAACGACGCTCGCGGCGTTCGCCGCGCTCGGGACGGTCGCCACGCTCGCCGCGGTCACGCTCGTCACGCTTTTGCATCTGAACCGACGGGCCGTCTTCATGTGCATCGACCTTGATGGTCAGAACGCGCATGACGTCGTCGTGCAGACGGGCCAGACGTTCCATCTCCAGCACAGCAGCCGCAGGGGCGTCGGTGCGCAGATAGGCGTAATGGCCTTTGCGGTTTTTGTTGATCTTGTAGGCCATCGTTTTAACGCCCCAGTATTCCGACAGAACAACGGCACCGCCGTTGTCAGCCAGAACGGCCGAGAAGTGTTCGATGAGGCCTTCGGCCTGCGCGTTGGACAGATCCTGACGCGCGATCAAGACATGCTCATACAGGGGCATGTTTTCTCCATGTGTCATGCGCATTTCAACGGGATGGCTTACTTTCCGCACCACCCCTCGAGAGACTGCGCCGTTCATATCTATGGCGGAAAGATGGGGCCTTATACAGGCCCCGCGCGTTTGCGCAAGGCTTTACGCCCTTATTTGGTTGCCAGTTTCATCAGGATCAGCCCCGAGAGCAGCAGCAGCGCCGCAATGACGCGCATGGGGGTCAGGGCCTCGCCCAGAAACAGCACGCCGATGGTAAAGGCACCAATCGCGCCGATCCCGGTCCAGATCATATAGGCGGTGCCAAGGGGCAGCACTTTCATCGCCATCGACAGCAGCGCAAAGCTGAACACCATCGTGACGATGGTGATGCTGGTATAAAGCGGTTTGGTGAACCCGTCGGACAGTTTCATCGTATAGGCCCAGACGATTTCAAACGCGCCAGCCAAAACCAGATAAACCCAAGCCATTTTCAAGCCTCATCACAATCGGGTCGTCCCGAGACATGCATGAAAATGTGGGTCGTCCCACGCCCTATAATATGATGACGTATCGCGCGCTTTTCAAGCCAGCAGTTGAGAAACCCGCCCAATTTGACTAGTGAGGTTGAAAACGTAATGAGGAGAGAGCCCTTGCGCGCATTCGTATTCCCCGGACAGGGGTCGCAGGCCATAGGAATGGGCCGTGCCCTTGCCGATCACTATCCCGCCGCGCGCGCCGTCTTTGCCGAGGTTGATGATGCGCTGGGTGAAAGCCTGTCGGCGCTGATCTGGGAGGGCGATATCGAAACGCTGACCCTGACGCGCAACGCGCAGCCTGCGCTGATGGCCACATCGATCGCCGCGCTGCGCGCGCTCGAGGCCGAGGGCGTCAAGATCACCGACGCCGGTTTTGTCGCGGGCCACAGCCTTGGCGAATATTCCGCCCTTTGTGCCGTCGGCGCGCTCGGCCTCGCGGATAGCGCGCGGCTGTTGCGCATTCGCGGCGATGCGATGCAGGCGGCTGTGCCCGTCGGCATTGGCGCGATGGCTGCGATTCTGGGCCTCGATTTTGCGACTGTTGCCGAGATTGCCGCCGAAGCTGCCCAAGGCGAGGTCTGTCAGGCCGCCAATGACAACGACCCCTCGCAGGTCGTCGTTTCGGGTCACAAGGCCGCGGTCGAGCGCGCCTGCGAGATTGCAAAGGCCAAAGGCGCCAAACGCGCGCTGCTGCTGCCGGTCTCGGCGCCGTTCCACTCGGCCCTGATGCAGCCTGCGGCCGATGTCATGCGGGACGCGCTGGCGGCGGTGACGATTAACACGCCCGCCGTGCCCGTGGTCGCGAATGTGGTCGCATCCGCTGTGACCGACCCCGCGGCGATTCGCGATCTGCTGGTGCAACAGGTGACCGGGTCAGTGCGCTGGCGCGAATCCGTGCAATGGATGGCGGCAAATGGCGTGACCACCGCATGGGAAATTGGTGCGGGCAAGGCGCTGTCGGGCATGATCCGCCGCATTGAAAAAGATATCGCGTGCCTGAACATCGGCACCCCCGAGGAAGCGGCCGCAGCCGCCGCAACCCTTTAAGGAGAGAATGACATGTTTGACCTGACCGGCAAAAACGCCCTGATCACCGGCGCCTCGGGCGGTATTGGCGCCTCTATCGCGCGCGCACTGCATGGGGCAGGGGCTGTGGTGACGATTTCCGGCACCCGCCAAGCGCCGCTGGATGCGCTGGCCGCCGATCTGGGCGATCGCGTCCATGTCATCACCTGCAACCTGTCGGACGCCGAGGCGGTCGAGGCGCTGCCCAAAGCCGCCGCCGCCGCCATGGGCTCTGTCGATATTTTGGTGAACAACGCCGGCATCACCCGCGATAACCTGTTCATGCGGATGTCGGATGCGGAATGGGATGATGTGATCAACGTCAACCTGACCTCGACCATGCGCCTTGCGCGCGGTGTGATCCGCCCGATGATGAAATCGCGCTGGGGCCGCATTATCAATATCTCGTCCATCGTCGGCGCAACCGGCAACCCCGGTCAGGCGAACTATGCCGCGTCCAAGGCTGGTATGGTCGGCATGTCCAAGGCCATCGCCGCCGAGGTTGCCAGCCGCGGCATCACCGTGAACTGCATCGCGCCGGGCTTTATCGCGACTGCGATGACCGACGCCTTGAATGAGGGCCAGCAAGCCACCATCTTGGGTCAGGTTCCGGCCGGACGCATGGGCAACCCCGAAGAAATCGCGGCGGCTGTCCTCTATCTGGCCAGTGTCGAGGCAGGTTACGTCACGGGCGCTACGCTGCACGTGAACGGCGGAATGGCGATGATTTAAGGCATTTCGCCCCTTCCCGTCGCAATTGGACGGGGGTAGGCTGATTTGCGGGATGTGAAAGCGTTTGCCTTCGGATAAAATCCTGCTATGAGCCGCCGTAATTCTGGCTGGGTCCTATGATGGGGCCCGGTGGAATGGGCCCGGTGCCGGGCAGTTGAATCGCCCCCATTTCCGGGGGTATTGAAAAGCGGGCACAAGCCCAGAGAGACATGAGGACATTTAGATGAGCGATGTCGCAGAGCGCGTACGCAAGATCGTTGTAGAGCACCTTGGCGTTGAAGAGGACAAAGTGGTTGAAGCCGCGTCCTTCATCGACGATCTGGGCGCAGACAGCCTGGACACCGTTGAACTGGTGATGGCCTTCGAAGAAGAATTCGGCATCGAAATCCCCGATGACGCCGCCGAGACCATTCAAACTTTCGGCGATGCCGTGAAGTTCATCTCGGAAGCGCAATAATCGTTTCACGATTTTTGCATGACGGCGCTGACTTTCGGGTCGGCGCCGTTTTCTTTTGCGCTGCCAGCTTTTCTTGACTTTGACGCGCCCCCTCCCAATCTGGGAACAGGAGGACGCATCATGTCAGAACCAGTGATCAAAGGGCCGGCATCCTATTTTCCATCCATTGAAAAGACATACGGCCGCCCCATTTCCGAATGGCAGGCGATGATCCGCGCGCAGGGCGACCGCAAGCATATGGAGCTGGTGCAATGGTTGAAAGATCAACACCAGATGGGCCACGGCCATGCCAATGCCTTGGTGGCGCACACACTTGCCGAGGATCGTAAAGGTTAAATCGGGTTGGCCTTGGCCGCGACCGCGTGTATCAGATGCGGCAAAACTTCCGAGGAAGGGTAGAATATGCGTCGTGTTGTCGTAACGGGCCTTGGCCTTGTGACCCCTCTGGCCGATGGGGTCGAGGAAAGCTGGTCGCGTCTTTTGGACGGCCAGTCGGGTGCAGGCCCGATCAAGCAGTTTGATGCCAGCCACCTGGCCACCACCTATGCCTGCGAGGTTCCCTTGGGCGATGGCACGGACGGCACGTTCAACGCCGACCGCTATATGGAGCCGAAAGACCAGCGCAAGGTCGATGATTTCATCATCTTTGGCGTTGCCGCCGCGCAGCAGGCGGTCGAGGATTCGGGCTGGGTGCCGCAAACCGACGAGGATCGTTTCCGCACCGGCGTGATGATCGGCTCGGGCATCGGCGGTCTGAAATCCATTGCCGAAACCGCCGTTCTGATCAAGGAAAAGGGGGCGCGCCGCGTCTCGCCTTTCTTTATTCCGGGCGCGCTGATCAACCTGATCTCGGGTCAGGTCGCGATCAAACACGGCTTTAAGGGCCCGAACCACGCGGTCGTCACCGCATGCGCCACCGGCGCCCATGCCATTGGCGATGCGGCCCGTCTGATCAAATACGGCGATGCCGATGTCATGGTCGCCGGCGGGGCCGAGGCCTCGATCTGCGAAATCGGTATCGCGGGCTTTAACGCCTGCAAGGCGCTGTCGACCAAAGGTGCCGATAACCCCAAGGCCGCCTCGCGTCCCTATGATGCCGACCGCGACGGTTTCGTCATGGGCGAGGGCGCGGGCGTTGTCGTCCTTGAGGAACTGGAACACGCCCTTGCGCGCGGTGCAAAAATCTATGCCGAAGTGCTGGGATATGGCCTGTCGGGCGATGCCTATCACATCACCGCCCCGTCCGAGGACGGCGAAGGCGGCGCGCGCGCCATGGCGATGGCGATGCGCGATGCGGGCATCAGCGCGTCGGACATCGACTATGTCAACGCGCATGGCACCTCGACCATGGCCGATACGATTGAACTGGGCGCAGTCGAGCGTCTGCTGGGCGATGCGGCCAGCAACGTCACCATGTCCTCGACCAAATCGGCCACCGGCCACCTGCTTGGCGCAGCGGGCGCGATCGAGGCTGTGTTCTCGATCCTCGCGATCCGCGATCAGGTCGCACCGCCCACGATCAACCTTTATAATCCGGCGGTCGAGACGAAAATCGACCTCGCGCCGAATAAGAAAGTCGAGCGCAAGATCGACGTGGCGCTGTCGAATTCCTTTGGTTTTGGCGGCACCAATGCCAGCCTGATCGTTGGGAAATACGCCTGATGTGGAAGCACCTGGCGTCAAGTTTCCTGACCTTTGCGGTTGTTGCGCTGTTTTTGGTGGCGGGTGTCATCACTTGGGGCGTGCGGGAATATGCGGCGCCGGGGCCGCTGCAGCAGTCGGTCTGCCTGCGGGTGCCCGCAGGCGGCAGCTTTGGCCGCGCGGCGGAAAACCTTGGGGAACAAGGTGCGATCTCGTCGGTCACTTTGTTCAATCTGATGGCTGACTATCGCGACATGCGCAGCCAGTTGAAACAGGGGGCCTTCCTGATCGCGCCCGGCTCCTCGATGGAACAGATCACCGATCAGATCACGCGCGGCGGCGCATCCACCTGCGGCGCGCAGGTGGTCTATGTCGTCAGCGTGAATGATTTCAGCGCCCGCGTGCGCGAACTTGATCCTGAGACGGGCCGCTACGGCGAGGTTGCCCGCTTTAACCCCGCCGCCGAGGACGCCGTCCCCGCCGAATATACCACCGCGCTGGCCGAGGGCGATGTGCAACTGACCGTGCAAGTGGTCGAGGGCACGACCGTCTGGCAAGTGGTCAATAGCCTGAACGCAATGGATGTGCTGGAAGGCGATGTGACCGACCTGCCGCCCGAGGGGACATTGGCCCCCGATTCCTATGAAATCCGCCGTGGCACGGCTGTCGCCGATCTGCTGGCACAGATGCGGACGCGTCAGGACAATATCCTGCAAACCGCTTGGGCGGCGCGCGCCGATGACCTGCCCGTGACCACGCCCGAAGAGGCGCTGATCCTTGCCTCGATCATCGAGAAGGAAACCGGCGTGCCGGACGAGCGCGGCGAGGTGGCCGCCGTCTTTGTGAACCGCCTGCGTCAGGGGATGCGTCTGCAAACCGACCCGACGGTGATCTATGGCGTGACCGAGGGGCGCGGCGTGCTGGGACGCGGCCTGCGCCGGTCGGAACTCGACACGCCAACGCCTTGGAACACCTATACGATTCCCGCGCTGCCGCCGACGCCCATCGCCAACCCCGGCCGCGCCAGTATCGAGGCTGCGCTGAACCCGCCGACCAGCCCCTATATCTTCTTTGTGGCTGACGGCACTGGCGGGCATGCTTTTGCAACGACGCTGGACGAGCATAACCGCAACGTCGCGCGCTGGCGGGCTTTGGGTAACTAAAGCCAGCAATCGGTTAATGCGCCGCCCGCGCAAGGCCCTTGCGGCGCATCTCATTGCCAGCGCACGGTGCGCCGCGTAATTTGGGCACACTGGCACAATTGCATCAGGCCCCACGGGAAACCGTGGGGCTTTTTGCGTCTGTGCCAGCCCCTCAGACAAGGCGCACGATCATGGCTGACGATTTACACCCCCCGAATTTGGCACCAAACCAAGACATCCAGCGGCAACTGCGCGATGCGATGGTGCTGCTGCTGTCGGTGCGCGGCTCGCTCGCCGATATGCTGGCGGAACTCTCTGCCGGCAATCCGGGCCCGCTGCGCGAGATTGCCCCCAAACAATCGGAACTCGAGACCGCGCTGCGGCGCGCCTTTGATACCGAGCAGAAGTTCAACGACTGGTATGCGAAATTTGCCAAAGGGACCGCTGATGACACACTCGATTATGACGCGATCCGCGATGAAATCGGCTGCCGCCTGGCTCGCCTCAACCCCTGCTGCGACGCGGGCTGAGTTCTTGGGCGCGCTTGCCGATCACCAGATCGCGGCGCTGCCCTGGCTGTTCGAGTTTTGGGCGCTGCCGCATCAACTGCCGCCCTCGGGCGATTGGCGCACATGGGTCATCATGGGCGGGCGCGGCGCGGGCAAGACGCGGGCAGGGGCCGAATGGGTGCGCAGCATGGTCGAAGGGCCGCGCCCCGATACCCCCGGCCGCGCCAAACGGGTCGGCCTTATCGCCCAGACGATGGATCAGGCGCGCGAGGTGATGGTCTTTGGCGACAGCGGGCTGATGGCCTGCTGCCCGCCCGCGCGCCGCCCCGAATGGATCGCGGGCCGCGCCATGCTGCGCTGGCCGAACGGGGCCCAGAGGCGCGCCTGTTTTCCGCCCACGACCCCGAGGCTTTGCGCGGCCCCCAGTTCGACGCCATCTGGGCGGACGAGGTCGCCAAATGGCGCCTTGCGCAAGAGGCATGGGACATGCTGGTGATGGGCCTGCGGTTGGGGGATGACCCGCGCGCCTGCCTGACCACCACCCCGCGCGGCGGGCCGTTCCTGCGCAAGCTGCTGGCCCAAAGCGGCACCGTGATGACCCATGCCCCCACCCGCGCCAATCGCGCCAACCTCGCCCCCGGCTTTGTCGCCGCGGTCGAGGCGATGTTCGAGGGCTCGCATTTGGGTCGTCAGGAACTCGATGGCCTGCTGGTTGACGAGGCCGAGGGCACGCTGTGGCCGCAGCACCTGCTGGATGCGGCCTTGCAGCGGCAGGCGCCCCCGCTGGATCGCATCGTGGTCGCGGTCGATCCGCCCGTGACGGGTCATGCGGGTTCGGACGCCTGCGGCATCATTGTCGCGGGGGTCGAACAGCGCGGGGCCCCCACCGACTGGCGGCTGTGGGTGATCGAGGATGCAACCGTGCAGGGCGCGTCCCCCCATACCTGGGCCAGCGCCGCCATCGCGGCCTTTCACCGCCACGGCGCGGATCGCCTCGTGGCCGAGGTGAACCAAGGCGGCGCGCTGGTGGAAAGCGTGCTGCGCCAGCTTGACCCGCATATCCCCTATCGCGCCGTGCGGGCCAGCAAATCCAAGGGCGCGCGCGCTGAACCCGTCTCGACCATTTACGAGCGGGGCCGCGCCTGCCACCTGCCGGGGCTAGCGCTGCTTGAGGCGCAAATGTCCCTGATGACGCTGCAGGGCTTTACCGGCAAAGGCTCGCCCGACCGGGTCGACGCGCTGGTCTGGGCCGCACACGAGCTGATGCTGGGGGCAGGCGGCGCATCGCCCCAGATCCGCGCTATCGGCTAGCGCAACGGGCAACGCGCGGTGCCACCGCCGCGCGTTAACCCCCATCCCCGATAACCCCCCTTAAGCGCAAGACGGCAGCAGCGAGGGGCACATGTTCGGATTTGGCGAGAAAAAACAACCGGCGCCGCTGGTCGAGGTCAAAGCCTCGGCGGCGGGAAAGGTGGTGGGTTTCGGCACAGCCGGTCGCACCGGATTCCAGCCGCGCGAGGGATCATCGCTGGTGCGCGCGGGCTTTGCCGCCAACCCCATCGGCTTTCGTGCCGTGCGCCTGATCTCTGAGGCGGCCTCGGCCCTGCCGCTGATCTTGCAAGACGCGACGCAGCGCTATGACACCCACCCCGTGCTGGATCTGCTGGCCCGCCCCAATCCCGCCCAAGGCCAGCTTGAACTGTTCGAGGCGATCTACGCCCAGCTTTTGTTGACCGGAAATGCCTATGTCGAGGCCGTGTCGGATGGCGCGCTGCCCACGGAACTGCATGTCCTGCGCAGCGATCGTATGTCGGTCGTGCCGGGGCCCGATGGCTGGCCCACCGGTTATGACTATGCGGTGGCCGGGCGCAAACACCGCTTTGACGCCGCCGCGATCTGCCATATCCGTGCCTTTCACCCCCATGACGACCATTACGGCCTGTCGCCCCTGACGCCCGCGGCGGCGGCGGTCGAGGTGCATAATGCCGCCTCGCGCTGGTCGCGGGGGCTTTTGGAGAACGCGGCGCGGCCTTCGGGCGCGATTGTCTTTCGCGGCGCCGATGGCAACGGCACCTTGTCCAACGGCCAATTCGACCGGCTGGTGGCCGAGATGGAAAGCCAGCATCAGGGCGCGAGGAATGCCGGACGCCCGATGCTGCTTGAGGGCGGCCTCGATTGGAAGCCGATGGGCTTTTCGCCCTCGGACATGGAATTCCTGCAAACCAAAGAGGCCGCCGCGCGCGAGATTGCCACCGCCTTTGGCGTGCCGCCCATGTTGCTGGGCATCCCCGGGGACGCGACCTATGCCAATTACCAAGAGGCGAACCGCGCCTTTTACCGCCTAACCGTGCTGCCTTTGGCGTCGCGGGTCACGGGTGCGCTGGTGAATTGGCTGGACGATTTTGCGGGCACCTGGCTGGATCTGCGGCCCGATCCCGACCAGATCGCCGCCTTGCAAACCGAACGCGACGCCCTGTGGGCACGCGTGGGCGCCGCAAGCTTCCTCTCGACCGCCGAAAAACGCGCCTTGCTCGGCCTTCCCGGAGAGCCAGATGGAGCCGCGTGAGCGCCCCTTCCTCTGCGCCCCCGGCCTGAAGATCGAGGCGCAGGAGCGGCTGGTCGCGCTGCAATTCCAGCAATTGCAGCAACAGCTTGCCCGGGTAGAGGCGCTGATCGAGCGGTTAGAAAAACGTCTGTGGCTGACGGTTTACGGCGTTTTGGGCGCGATTCTGGCGCAGGCGTTTCAATCATTCCTGTCGGTTGCTCCCGGTTAAATGGAGGGGATTTTGGATCTCGAATATAAATACGCAACGCTATCCGCGCCCGATCCTGCGGGCGTGAGCGTCGCAGGCTATGCCTCGGTCTTTGGGCTGCGCGATCAAGGCGGCGATATCGTGCAAAAGGGGGCCTTTGCCGCTTCGCTCGCGCGTCTTGCCGCTGCTGGCACCAAGGTGCGGATGCTGTGGCAGCACGACCCCAGCCTTCCTATCGGCGTCTGGGACGAGGTCACCGAGGATGCCACCGGCCTGCGCGTCAGCGGCCGCCTGCTGCCCGAGGTCGCCAAGGCCGCCGAAGTTTCCGCGCTGCTGGCGGCCGGTGCGATCGACGGCCTTTCCATCGGCTATCGCACCCTGCGCTCTACCAAATCGGACACAGGCACCCGCCTCTTGCACGAGGTCGAGCTGTGGGAGGTGTCGCTGGTGACATTCCCCATGCTGCCCAACGCCCGCGTACACACCAAAACCGACGCCGCGCTGATCGCTGCTTTGCGCAGCGCCCGCGCCACCATCCGCAACCTCTAGGAGCCGCCATGGATACGCCCTCCGTAACCGACGAGATGAACGGTTTCATCTCTGATTTCAATGTCTTTGCAGGCGAAGTGAAACAACGTCTTGAACAGCAGGAGACCCGCATGACCCGTCTTGACCGCAAATCCGCCTACCGTCCCGCCTTGTCCGCTGCCGTCGACACCGACGCGCCGCATCAAAAGGCCTTTGACGCCTATTTGCGCTCGGGCGACGATGACGGCCTGCGCCATATCGAGATCGAGGGCAAGGCGATGTCCACCGCCGTCGCCGCCGATGGCGGCTATCTGGTCTCGCCGCAAACCGCGCAAACGATCCAGTCGGTGCTCAATGCCACCGCCTCGATCCGCGCGATCTCGAGCGTCGTGAATGTCGATGCCAGCAGCTATGACGTGCTGGTCGACCGGACCGAGCCGGGCGCGGGCTGGGCGAGCGAGACCGGCACCGTTGCAGAAAGCACGACCCCGGTCATCGACCGCATTTCGATCCGCCTGCATGAACTCTCGGCGCTGCCCAAAGTCTCGCAGCGCCTGCTCGATGACAGCGCCTTTGATCTTGAAGACTGGCTCGCCACCCGCATCGCGCAGCGCTTTGCCCGCGCCGAGGCGGCCGCTTTCGTCAATGGCGATGGCGTCGATAAGCCGAACGGCTTCCTGACGGTGACGAAAGTCGCGAATGCCAGCTTTAGCTGGGGCAACCTCGGCTATGTCGCAACCGGCTCGACCGCAGCGCTGCCTGCGGATTCGATCGTCGATCTGGTCTATGCGCTGGGCGCCGAATACCGCGCCGGCGCCAGCTTTGTGATGAACTCCAAAACCACCGGCGTTTTGCGCAAGCTGAAAGACAGCGACGGCCGCTTTTTGTGGTCTGACGGCCTTGCCGCGGGCGAGCCTGCGCGCCTGATGGGCTATCCCGTTCTGATTGCCGAGGACATGCCCGATATCGCCGCCAATGCCTTCCCCGTCGCCTTTGGCAATTTCACCGCTGGCTACACGATTGCCGAACGCGCCGACCTGCGCGTCTTGCGCGACCCGTTCTCGGCCAAGCCGCATGTGCTGTTCTATGCGACCAAACGCGTCGGCGGTGCGGTCACCGATTATGCCGCGATCAAGCTGCTGCGCTACGCGACCGCGTAAATCCAACGGGCGGGGCCATCAGCCCCGCCATCCCCCCAATGATCACACGGAAGGGCTGGGCGCGATGATGCTGGTCGAAGAAACAACGGTGGATGATGCCGCCTTGCCGGTCGCGGCGCTGGGTGCCTTCCTGCGCCTCGGCTCTGGCTTTGGCACGGATGGGTTGCAAGATGACCTGCTGCGCGCCTTCCTGCGCGCCGCCCTTGCCGCGATCGAGGGGCGTATCAACAAAATCCTGATCGCTCGCAGCTTTGCGCAGCAGATGACATCCGGTCAGGCGATGGCGGTCGGCCCTTTGCGCGCGGTGCTGTCGGTGACGGTGGATGGCACGGCGCAGCCCTATGCGCTGGCGGGCACAACAATCACCGCGCCGACAACGGCCAAGCTGACCGTCCGCTATGACGCCGGGCTGGCGGATGATTTCGCCGCGCTGCCCGCCGATTTGCAACAGGCGGTGCTGATGCTGGCGGCGCATTATTACGAATACCGCCAGGACCCGGCGCTGGACGGCGCCTGTATGCCCTTTGGCGTCTCGGCCCTGACCGAACGCTATCGCACGCTGCGTCTGTCGATGGGGGCCCGCACATGAGGCCGCCGCGCATGAACCGCGCCCTAATCCTGCAGGCCCCGACCCGCACCCCCGATGGCGCGGGCGGCTATACGCAAGGCTGGCAGACCCTCGGCACGCTTTGGGCTGCGGTGACACCTGCCACGGGGCGCGAGGCGGCGGCGCTGGGCGCGGCACTGGCGCGCGTGCCGGTGCGCATCACCCTGCGCGCCGCGCCCGCCGGCGATCCCCGCCGCCCCATCGCGGGCCAGCGGCTCACCGAAGGGCCGCGCAGCTTTCTGATCCTAGCGGTGCAAGAGACCAGCGCCCGCCTGCTGACCTGCATTGCCGAGGAGGAGCTGGTGCGATGACCCAATCCCTTGCCCTGCAACAGGCGCTGTATACACGGCTGACGGCCGCGCTCGATGGCGTGGACATCTATGACGCGCTGCCCAGCGGCCCCGTGCCCGCGCTTTACGTCGCCCTCGGCCCCGAGGAGGTCGAAGACCTTTCCACGCATGAGGGCGCGCTGACCATCCACGAGGTGAAAATCTCGGTCATCGCGACGGGTGGCGGCTTTGGCAGCGCCAAGACCATTACCACCGCCATCACCGAGGCGCTGGCCGCGCCGCTCACCCTGCCGTCCTTTACCGCCAGCCCCGCGCAATTCCTGCGCGCCTCGGCCAAGGGCACATCCGCCTCGGGGGCCGAGCGCCGCATCGACCTGTTCTTCCGCATCCGTATCGAACCCTAAAGGAGCCTCATATGAGCGCGCAAAACGGCAAGGATCTCCTCATCAAGATCGACATGACGGGCGATGGCCTGTTCGAGACCGTCGCGGGGCTGCGCGCCTCGCGGATCAGTTTCAACGCCGAAACGGTGGATGTCACCACGATGGAAAGCCAGGGCGGCTGGCGCGAATTGCTGGCCGGGGCGGGGATGCGTTCGGCCTCCGTGTCCGGCGCGGGCGTGTTCCGCGACCAATCCACGGACGAGCGGATGCGCGCCCTGTTCTTTTCCGGCGAGGTGCCCGCCTTTCGCATCATCATCCCGCATTTCGGCGCGATCGAGGGCCGCTTTCAGATCACCGCGCTGGAATATGCCGGCACCTATAATGGCGAGGCCACCTATGACGTGACCCTCGCCTCGGCAGGCGCACTGACATTCGAGGCCGAGGTATGAGCGCCAATCCTCATGCGGGCGAGGTCGAAATCCCGCTCGACGGCGTCATCCACATCGGCCGTCTGACCCTTGGCGCACTGGCGCGGCTGGAGGCGGATCTGCAATCGGGCAATCTGCCCGATCTGGTCGCGCGGTTTGAAAGTGGCGATATCCGCACGGCGGATGTGCTGGCGCTGATCGTTGCGGGCCTGCGCGGCGGCGGCTGGCAGGGCACGGCGGCGGATCTCGAGCAGATCGACGTGGGCGGCGGGCCGCTGGCAGCGGCGCGTATTGCAGGCCAGCTTTTGGCCCGCGCCTTTGCAAGCGCGGGATAAGCCCATGGATTTCCCCGGCCTTTTGCGCCTTGGCCTGCAGCATCTGCGCCTGAAACCCGCCGAATTCTGGGCGCTGACGCCGATTGAACTGATGCTGATGCTGGGCCTTGCAGCAGGCAGCCAACCCATGGCGCGCGCGCGCCTTGATGCGCTCGTCCGTGCCTATCCCGATCACGCCCCACTCCAGGAGGCCACCGATGGCTGACACCACCACCGCCGAGCTTCAGCAAACCCAATCCGTCACCGCCGCCTTCAACGCGGGCCTGCGCGAGATGCGCGGCACGCTATCGGCGACCTCGCGCGATGTGGCGGGGCTGGAACGCGGCCTCTCGCAGGGGCTGCGCCGCGCCTTTGACGGGCTGGTGTTCGACGGCGACCGCCTCAGCACGGCGGTCAGCAGCATCGCGCAAAGCGTTCAAAACGCCGCCTATAACGCCGCCATGCGGCCCATCACCGACAAGATCGGCGGCTGGTTGGCCAGTGGCATCGAAAGCCTGATGCCTTTCGCTGAGGGTGGCACCTTCACCCAAGGCCGCGTCATGCCCTTTGCCAAAGGCGGTGTTGTCACCGCCCCCACCACCTTTCCGATGCGCGGCGGCACCGGGCTGATGGGCGAGGCGGGGCCCGAGGCGATCATGCCGCTGACGCGCGGCGCCGATGGCCGTTTGGGCGTCGCGGCGCAAGGCGGCGGCGGCGTCAATCTGGTGATGAACATCCAGACGCCCGATGCCGCCAGTTTCCACCGCTCGCAAAGCCAGATCGGCGCGCAGGTCTCGCGCCTTGTGGCGCGCGGCAACCGCAACCGCTGACAGGGGGGCATCATGGCCTTTCACGACATCCGCTTTCCCGCCGCCATCAGTTTTGACTCGCTCGGCGGCCCGACGCGGCGCACGGAAATCGTCACGCTGACGAGCGGCTATGAACAGCGCAACACCGCTTGGGCCCATTCCCGCCGCCGCTATGACGCAGGCGTCGGCCTGCGCTCGTTGGATGATGTCGCGCAGCTCATCGCCTTTTTCGAGGCGCGCGGCGGGCAATTGCATGCCTTTCGCTGGAAAGACTGGTCGGATTACAAATCCTGCGCGCCGTCCGCCGCGATTTCCGAAATGGATCAGACGCTTGGATATGGCGATGGCGCAACCGCCGACTGGCCGCTGGTGAAAAACTATGTCTCGGGCGAGGGCGCTTATGCCCGCCCGATCACCAAACCTGTCGCCAATACCGTCCAGATCGCCGTCGCCGGTCAAAAGCTGGACGAGGGGACGGATTACACGCTGAACCTTGGCCTTGGCCGCGTGATCTTTGCCAGCCCGCCTGCGCCGGGGGCCGAAATCAGCGCGGGCTTTGAATTCGACGTCCCCGTGCGGTTTGAAACCGACACGATCCAGATCTCGGTCTCGTCCTTTCGGGCGGGCCAAATCCCCTCCGTCCCCCTGATCGAGGTGCGCCCATGAGCGACCATTCCACCACCCGCTGCACCGCCTGGGCCATCACCCGCACGGACGGGCTGCAACTGGGCTTTACCGATCACGATGGCGATCTGACCTTTGCGGGCCTGACGTTCCGCGCGGGCGCGGGCATGAGCGGCGCGGCACTGGTGCAAGGCGCAGGCCTTGCTGTCGACAATACCGAAGGCTTTGGCATGATCACCGATGATGCCGTGGGCGAGGGCGACCTGCGGGCAGGCCGTTTCGACGGGGCCGATATCCGCATCTATCAGGTCAACTGGCGCGCCCCTGCCGACCGCAGCCTGATCTTTCACGGCACTTTGGGCGAGATCACCCTCGAGGATGGCGCATGGCGGGCCGAGCTGCGCGGCGCGGCCGAGGCGCTGTCCCGTCCCATCGGGCGCAGCTATCAGCGCGGCTGCGCGGCGGTGCTGGGCGATGCCGCCTGCGGCTTTGACCTCGATACCCCCGGCTTTGCGATGGATGCCGCGCTGATCGCGGTGGATGACACCACGCTGACCATCGCCGCGCCGGACCTTGATCCGCGCTGGTTCGAACGCGGCGTTGTGAAAATCACCACGGGGGCTGCGGCTGGCCTCTCGGGCATGATCAAATCCGACGCCAGCTTGGGCGCACAGCGGCTGATCTCGCTCTGGTCGCCCTTGGGGGTGCAACCGCAGGCAGGCGATCAGATCCGCCTGCTGCCCGGCTGCGACAAACGCCTCGCCACCTGCCGCGCGAAATTCGGCAATCTGCACAACTTTCGCGGCTTCCCCCATATCCCGGGCGAGGATTGGCTGATCGCCGCCCCTAAAACAAACGGCAGCGGCGAGAGCCTGTTCCGATGACACCTGACACCCTTGCCCGCGCATGGATCGGCACGCCTTTCGTGCACGGCGCTAGCCTGCAAGGGGTCGGGGCCGATTGCCTTGGCCTCATCACCGGCCTTTGGCGGCAGATTTACGGCCCCGCGCCGTGGCCGCTGGACTACAGCCCCGACTGGTCCGTAACGCTGGGGCCAGATGCGATGGCGCGCGCCGCCGACCGCTATCTGCCGCGCGCAGCGCAGCTTTATCCCGGCGCGCTGATGCTGTTGCGCCTGCGCCCGCATTTGCCGCCCGCGCATCTGGCCATCTGCGCGGGGCCGACGTTCATCCATGCCTTCCACGCGGGCGGCGTCGTTGAAAGCCCCCTCAGCCTGCCGTGGCGCCGCCGCATCGCAGGCCTTTACCATTTCGCCCCTAAACAGGAGTCCTAACATGGCAACGCTGGTTCTTTCTGCCGTTGGCGCCTCGGTCGGTGCCTCGATCGGGGGCGGGATTTTGGGCCTCTCCTCGGCCGTCATCGGCCGCGCTGTCGGCGCTGTTGCAGGCAGCCTGATCGACCAGCGCATCTTGGGCGGCGGCGCGCAGCCCGTTGAAACCGGCCGCATCGACCGCTTTCGCGTCACAGGTGCGTCCGAAGGCGCCGCGATGGCGCGCCTTTATGGCCGGATGCGTGTCGGCGGGCAGGTGATCTGGGCGACCAAATTCATGGAAACCAGCACCCAGACCCGCGCTGGCAAAGGTCAGCCAAAGACCACCACTTTCAGCTATACCACCTCGCTGGCCATT
Source organism: Ketogulonicigenium vulgare WSH-001 (assembly GCF_000223375.1). Taxonomy (NCBI): domain Bacteria; kingdom Pseudomonadati; phylum Pseudomonadota; class Alphaproteobacteria; order Rhodobacterales; family Roseobacteraceae; genus Ketogulonicigenium; species Ketogulonicigenium vulgare. The sequence continues at coordinate 704,148 of NC_017384.1, forward strand.
GCGCTGTGCGAGGGGCCGATCAATGGCATCGGTCGCATCTGGGCCGACGGGACCGAGATTGCGCCCACCGACCTAAGCCTGCGCCTTTACCACGGCCATATGGATCAACTGCCCGACCCCCGTATCAGCGCGGTCGAGGGGGCAGACAACACCCCCGCCTATCGCGGCACCGCCTATGTGGTGATCGAGGACCTCGACCTTGGCCCCTATGGCAATCGCGTGCCGCAGTTTTCATTCGAGGTGATCCGCAACGATCCCGCCCGCGATGATACATTCGCAGGCGCGGTGCAGGCTGTCGCCATGATCCCCGGCACCGGCGAATATGCCCTGTCGGATACACCCGTCGCCCTGCGCTATTCCTATGCCGATGAAGGCACACAGAACGAAAACACCCCCAGCGGCCAAAGCGACTTTCTGACGGCGCTTGACCAGTTGAATACCGAACTGCCGCGCGTGACATCCGTCTCGCTGGTGGTCTCTTGGTTCGGCGATGACCTGCGCGCGGGCCAGTGCAAGGTGCAGCCAAAGGTCGAACAGACCGCCTTTGATGCCCCCGACCAGCCGTGGCGGGCAGGCGGCATCACGCGCAGCGCCGCGGCAACCGTGCCCCGCGTCGGCGGCTCGCCCATCTATGGCGGCACGCCGTCCGATGCCGCAGTCATCAGCGCCATCCGCACCATCCGCGCGCGCGGGCAGGAAGTGATGTTCTATCCCTTCATCCTGATGGATCAACTGGCGGATAACACCCTGCCGAACCCCTGGACGGGGCAGGCTGGTCAGCCGCCCTTGCCATGGCGCGGCCGCATCACGACCAGCCTTGCCCCGGGTCAACCCGGCACAACCGATGGCACAGCCGCCGCACGGGCCGAGGTTGCGGCCTTTTTCGGCACCGCCACCCCCGCGCATTTCACCCGCACCGGCGAGCGGGTGCATTATACCGGCCCCAATGAGTGGTCGCTGCGCCGCTTCATCCTGCATTACGCGCATCTATGCGCGGCGGCGGGCGGCGTCGACAGTTTCTGCATCAGCTCGGAAATGGTGGCGCTGACGCAAGTGCGCGACGATATCGGCTTTCCCGCCGTCAGCGCACTCATGGCGCTGGCCGCCGATGTGCGCAGCATCCTCGGCCCCGATACCCTGATCACCTATGCCGCGGATTGGAGCGAATATCACGGCTACCAACCGCTTGGGACGGGCGACAAGCTGTTCCACCTCGACCCGCTTTGGGCGCATGAGGATATCGACTTCATCGGTATCGACAATTACATGCCGCTGTCGGATTGGCGCGACGGCGATAGCCACTTGGACGCGCAGGCGGGCGCGATCTATAACCTCGATTACCTGACCGCCAATGTCGCAGGCGGCGAGATGTACGATTGGTTCTACCACTCGCCCGAGGCACGAGATGCGCAAATTCGCACTGCAATCACAGATGGTTACGATCAGCCTTGGATGTGGCGCGTGAAGGATATCTTAGGGTGGTGGAGCCATGCGCATTTCGACCGCGTGGACGGCGCGCAGGGCCCGCAAAGCCCTTGGCTGCCGCGTTCCAAACCGATCCGCTTTACCGAAATCGGCTGCGCCGCCATCGACAAAGGCACCAACCAGCCGAACAAATTCCTCGATCCGAAATCCTCGGAATCGGCGCTGCCGTACTATTCCAACGGCCTACGCGACGACTTTATCCAGCTTCAATATCTGCGCGCCCTAAACCGCCATTTCGCCGATCCCTCGCAGAACCCGACCTCTGAAATCTACGACGGCCCCATGGTCGAAATGGACTACGCGCATGTCTGGGCGTGGGACGCGCGGCCCTATCCGTGGCTCCCCGCGCGCGGCGATCTGTGGTCGGATGGCGCGAATTACGACCGTGGCCATTGGCTGAACGGCCGCGCCGGCGGGCAGGCTTTGGCCGCCGTCGCGGATCAGATTTGCACGGATGCGGGTCTGTCCGCGAACACCGATGCGCTTTGGGGCATGGTGCAGGGCTATGCGATGGACCGGATCGAGACGGGGCGCGCCGCGCTGCAACCGTTGATGCTGGCGCATGGGTTCGATGCGGTCGACCGCGACGGTGCGTTGCACCTGATCACCCGCCACGGCCGCCCCATCGCCACGCGCGAGATGGATGATCTGGTGGCCCACGACGCCCCCGCGCTGGTGCGGACCCGTCTGCCCGAGGCCGAGCTCGCCGGTCAGGTCCGCGTGGCTTTTGTCGCAGCGGGCGGCGATTTCAGCATCGGCGGGGCCGAGGCGACGCTTGCCGATACGCCGCGCGATACGGTCTCGACCTCGGACCTGCCGCTGCTGATGTCGCGCGCCGACGCCACCCGCGCCGCCGAGCGCTGGCTGCTGGAATCCCGTCTCGCGCGCGAGGTGGCGACATTCACGCTGCCGCCCTCGGACGCATGGCTGCGCGTGGGTGATGTGCTGACGCTTGCGGGCGATGACTACCGCATCGACCAGCTAGAGCGGGCCGAGGCGCTGGGCATCACCGCCACCCGCACCAGCCGCAGCCTGTTCCTGCCCCATGATGCGGTGGAGGATATCCCCCAGCCCGCCGCCTTTGCGCCGCCGATGCCGGTCGCGGCAACCTTCCTTGATCTGCCGTCCGAGACCGGCCCCAGTTTCGCTGTCGCCCTCACTTCGGCCACATGGCCGGGCGAGGTCGCGATCCACGCCGGGCCGCCGTTGGTGGAACTCGCCCGCAGCGCCGCCCCGGCGGTGGTGGGCGAGACGCTGAACGATCTATCGGCCGCCCGCGCAGGGATCTGGGATCGCGGCCCCGCGCTGCGGGTGCGGCTGGTGTCCGGCACGCTCGCCTCGCACCTGCCCGAGGCATTGCTATCGGGCGCGAACCTTGCCGCTATCGGCGATGGCACCAGTGATATCTGGGAGGTCTTTCAATTTGCCGAGGCCGCGCTGGTGGCCCCGAACGAATACGCCCTCAGCCTGCGCCTGCGCGGTCAGGGCGGCAGTGATGGGGTGATGCCGCCCGTCTGGCCCGCAGGGTCGCGGTTCGTGCTGTTGGACAATCGCCTGACGCCGCTTGATGTGCCGCGCGGTGTGTCGCGCGACTGGCATTGGGGGCCGGTGCAACGCCCGATGAGCGACCGCACTTGGCGGCAGGCCAACCGCGCCTTTACCGGCGTGGGCTTGCGTCCCTATGCGCCCTGCCATCTGCGCGTGAGTGATACCGCCGTGACATGGCAACGCCGCACCCGCAGCGGCGGCGACAGTTGGGACGGCATCGACGTGCCGCTGGGTGAGGAGCGCGAGCTGTACCGCCTGCGCATGTATCAATCCGGCGCGCTGCTGCGCGAGGTGATGCTGGACACGCCCGCCTTCGCCTATCCCGCCGCCATGCGCGCGGCAGATGGGGCGGGTGTGACGGTCGAAGTGGCGCAGATGTCCCAAGTCTTCGGTGCGGGGCCCGCGCTGGTTGGGGCGATCTGATGCTGCATCTGGGCGATCTCGATCTGGCGGCGCGCTGGCTGATGGATCGGCCGCGCGGCGATTGGGGCAGGGCGCTGGGGGAACTCGACTGGCGCTGCACCGCCGCGCGCGCCCATGTGGCGGCCACCGGGCGCATCCATCCCGATTTCGGCGATGGTTCCGTCATGGCCGCGATCCTATGCGAGACGCTGCGACCGGGATATGCGGTGACCGGGGTGGAAAGAGAGTATTTACTGGCGCTGGGCACCGCGGCCTTTCATTTTTCCCAAAACTTGCCTATGCAAAAGCAGAAACCAGTTCCGGCAGGCCCCCATGGCGCATCCTCGTCCCCATATTGCTGAATGCGATCCGCTGTGGCGGCAAATGCGCAACGAGGCAGAGACCGCCGTCGCGCATGAGCCGATTCTGGGCAGTATCATCCACGCTGGCATCCTCTATCAGCAGAGTTTTGAACGCGCGCTGGGCTATCGCATTTCGATGAAGCTGGGCAGTGCCGAGATTTCGGCGCAGGCCCTGCGCGAGATCGCCGACGAGGCGATTGCCGCCGATCCGCAGATCGCACTGGCGGCGCGCGCCGATTTGCAGGCGGTGTTTGACCGCGATCCGGCCTGCCACAGCCTGCTGCAGGCGCTGCTGTTCTTTAAGGGATATCTTGCGATCCAATGCTATCGCATCGCGCATTGGCTGTGGAAACAGGGCCGCCATGATCTGGCCTATCTGATCCAGATGCGCATGAGCGAAGTCTTTACCGTCGATATCCACCCCGCCGCCCGAATCGGGCGCGGGCTGATGATCGACCACGGCCATGGCATCGTCATTGGCGAGACAGCGGTGGTCGGCGATGACGTGTCGATCCTGCATAATGTGACGCTGGGCGGCACCGGCAAATCCGACGGCGACCGCCATCCGAAGATCGGCAATGGCGTGATGATCGGCGCGGGCGCAAAAGTGCTGGGGAATATTCATGTGGGGGATGCATCGCGCATCGCCTCGGGGTCTGTGGTGCTGAAAGATGTGCCGTTCTGCACCACGGTCGCGGGCGTTCCGGCACGCGTCGTGGGCGCGGGGGGCTGCGACAAGCCTGCCTCGCAGATGGATCAGACTTTGGATCAAAGCTTCAGCGACGCGGCGCAGTAAGCGCTGCATCAGGTGCCGCACAGGTTGCGGCGCGGGAAACAAAAAAGGCCGGGACGATCCCGGCCTTTTTGTTGTCTTTACGCGGGCTCTTAAGCCAGCATCGAGAGCGGGTTTTCCAGATTTTCGACAATCGCGGTCAGCAGATGCGCGCCCAGTGCGCCGTCGATGACGCGGTGGTCAACCGACAGGGTCAGCGACATCAGCGTGGCGGTGGTGATTTCGCCATCATCCCCCACGATGGGTTTCTTGATCCCTGCACCCACGGCCAAGATCGCGCCCTGCGGCGGGTTGATCACGGCGTCGAAATTCTCGACCCCGAACATCCCGAGGTTCGAGATCGAGAAGCTGCCGCCTTGGTAATCTTGCGGCTGCAGTTTCTTGTCGCGGGCGCGCTTGGCCAGATCCTTCATTTCGGCAGACAGGGCCGAGATGCTTTTGGCGTCGGCATCGCGAATGACGGGGGTGAAGAGGCCACCCTCGACCGCGACGGCGATGGAGACGTCCGAGGCTTTCATCTGCAGCACGCGGTCACCGGCCCAGATCGCATTCGCCTTTGGCACCTGTTGCAGCGCGATGGCGCAGGCCTTGATGACGAAATCATTGACCGAGATCTTGATCCCACGCGGCCCCAACTTTGCGTTCAGATCAGCGCGGAAGGCCATGAGCGCGTCCAAGTTCACCGAGCGGCGCAGATAGAAATGCGGCACGGTCTGCTTGGCTTCGGTCAGGCGGGCGGCGATGGTTTTACGCATCCCGTCCAGCTTGACCTCGGTATAGTCGCGGCCCTGATACATTTTCAGGATCTGATCGGCGCTGCTGCTGGTGGGGACGGGCGCGGGCGCGGCAGGTGTGGGCGCGGCGGCGGCAGGGGCCTTTGCGGCCTCGGCGGGTTTCGCGGCCGTGGCACCTTCGACATCAGCGCGCACAATCCGGCCCTTGGGGCCGCTGCCTGCGATGGCGTTCAGGTCCAGACCCTTGTCAGCGGCAATGCGGCGCGCGAGGGGCGAGGCGAAAACGCGGTCGCCCTTTTCGACCGGCGCGGCAGCGGCGGCGACCGGAGCTGCTTTGGGCGCTTCGACCGGCGCTGCTTCCACTTTGGGGGCAGCCGCTTTGGGGGCGGCGGCTTCGGTTTCGCCGTCTTCCAGCAGGATCGCCATCGGCGTGTTCACTTTCACGCCCTCGCTGCCCGCAGGCAGAAGGATCTTGCCGATCACGCCATCGTCGACAGCCTCGAATTCCATCGTGGCTTTGTCGGTTTCGATCTCGGCCAGAATGTCGCCGGATTTCACCGTGTCGCCCTCGGCCACCAGCCATTTGGCGATGGTGCCTTCCTCCATCGTGGGGGAGAGGGCCGGCATCAGAATTTCAATCGACATGTGGCTTTCCCCTTAGCGGTAGGTGACTTTGCGGGCGGCTTCGACCACGTCATCCACGGTCACCAGCGCCAGCTTTTCAAGGTTCGCGGCATAGGGCATCGGAACGTCCTTGCCGGTCACGTTGATGACGGGGGCATCCAGATAGTCGAACGCCTCTTGCATGATCACCGACGAGATATAGTTGCCGACAGAGGACTGCGGCCAGCCTTCCTCGATGGTGACGCAGCGGTTGGTCTTTTTCACGGATTCGATGATCGTTGCGGTATCCATCGGGCGGATGGTGCGCAGGTCGATCACCTCGGCCTCGATCCCCTGTTCGGCCAGCTTTTCAGCGGCGGCGAGGGTGTGGCTCATGCCGATGCCAAAGGACACCAGCGTAATATCGCTGCCCTCGCGCGCGATGCGGGCCTTGCCGATCGGCACGGTCCAATCCTCGACCTGCGGCACTTCAAAGCTGCGGCCATACAGGATCTCGTTTTCCAGGAAGATCACCGGGTTATTGTCGCGGATGGCCGATTTCAGCAGGCCTTTGGCATCGGCTGCCGTATAGGGCATCACGACTTTCAGGCCGGGGATCTGGCTATACCATGCGGCATAATCCTGGCTGTGCTGCGCACCCACGCGGGCGGCGGCGCCGTTCGGGCCACGGAACACCATCGGCGCGCCCATCTGGCCGCCCGACATATACAACGTCTTTGCCGCCGAGTTGATGATCTGGTCAATCGCCTGCATCGAGAAGTTGAACGTCATGAATTCAACGATGGGGCGCAGCGTGCCAAAGGCCGCGCCGACCGCGATACCGGCAAAGCCGTGTTCGGTGATCGGCGTGTCGACCACGCGTTTGGGGCCAAATTCGTCCAGCAGACCTTGGCTGATCTTATAGGCCCCTTGGTATTCGCCGACCTCTTCCCCCATCAGGAAGACGGTATCGTCGGCGCGCATTTCCTCGGCCATCGCTTCGCGCAGGGCTTCGCGGACGGTCATGGTTTTCATCGGCGTGCCAGCGGGCCATTCGGGGGCGAAGGTCGCGGCCTCGGATTTGGGGGCGGCATCGACCTTGGGCGCGGCGGTCGCTTTGGGCGCTTCCGCCTTGGGCGCTTCAGCTTTCGCGGCGGCGGGCGCTGCCTCTTCGCCGTCGGCGATCAGGGTCGCGATGGCGGTGTTGACGGCGATGGCCTCGGTGCCCTCGGCGACCAGCAATTCGCCGATCACGCCTTCATCGACGGCCTCGAATTCCATCGTGGCCTTGTCGGTTTCGATCTCGGCCAGGATGTCGCCGGATTTGACGGTATCGCCTGCCTTCACCAGCCATTTGGCGAGGGTGCCTTCCTCCATCGTAGGGGAAAGCGCGGGCATCAGGATTTGGATTGCCATGTCGGTGACCCCTTAAGCGTAAATATCAGTCCAGAGCTCGTCCAACGCGGGCTCGGGGCTGTCTTTGGCGAATTCCGCCGATTCGTTCACGATGGCTTTGATATCGGCGTCGATCTTTTTCAGCTCATCCTCGGTCGCGTGATTGCCGGTCAGCAGGATCTGGCGGACCTGTTCGATCGGGTCGCGTTCGTCCTTCATCTTCTGCACTTCATCGCGCGAGCGGTATTTCGCAGGGTCGGACATCGAGTGGCCGCGATAGCGATAGGTCTTCACCTCGAGGATGTAGGGGCCTTTGCCGGCGCGGCAATGCGCGACGGCGCGCTCGCCCGCGTCGCGGACGGCCAGCACATCCATGCCGTCGACTTCTTCGCCCTTGATGCCATAAGCCTCGCCGCGCTTCCACAGCGAGGGCGATTTGGTCGAACGCTGGACCGAGGTGCCCATGGCGTATTGGTTGTTTTCAATGACGAAAATGACCGGCAGATCCCACAGCTGCGCCATGTTATAGGTCTCATAGACCTGACCTTGGTTCGCGGCGCCATCGCCGAAATAGGCAAAGGTCACGCGGTCATTGCCAAGGTATTTGTCGGCGAACGCCAGACCCGCACCAATCGGCACCTGTGCGCCGACGATGCCGTGGCCGCCGTAGAAATGGCGATCCTTGCTGAACATATGCATCGAGCCGCCCTTGCCGCGCGAATAGCCGCCTTCGCGGCCGGTCAGCTCGGCCATGACGCCCTTGGCATCCATGCCGCAGGCCAGCATATGGCCGTGGTCACGATACGAGGTGACGCGCTTGTCGCCTTCCGAGGCCGCAGCCTCAAGGCCGACGACGACCGCCTCTTGCCCGATATACAGGTGGCAGAAACCGCCGATCAGGCCCATGCCATAAAGCTGGCCTGCCTTTTCCTCGAACCGGCGGATCAGCATCATCTCGCGATAGTATTTCAGCAGGTCTTCGGATGCGACGTTCGATTTCGTGGCGTCGCTGGTCGAAGCTGCGGCTTTGCGTGGTGCCATAGCAGGCGTCCTCCCCCATGGGTTCAGGATAGTTCAACGTTGAACGATCTTTACATCATCGGCGCTGAAAAGGCGAGAGGCAAGAGGCGATCAGCGCCCGACCACCTCATCGGCGCGCACATAGCCCAGCACATTGCGGGCGCGTTCGTCCAGCAGATCAAGGTCAAGATAGGCGTCAGACAGCCGGTGCGTCAGGTTTTCAAGGTTGGATTGTTCCGCGCGCAGGGCGCCCAGTTCCGTGCGCAGGGCGTCGGCTTCGGCGTTCAGCTCGATCCGGCGGAACAGGCCATAGTCACCCTGAATCGCGGCAAACATAAAGTAAAGCGCGGCCATGACGGCTGCGGCGATATAAATGAAGCCTAGGGCGGGGCGGGTTCTGATCATCGGGACTGCTTCTTGCCGTGCGCCGCCATTGTGCCACGTCTGCGGGCCATTGGGAATCCCCGAATGAAAAGGGCGGGCCAGTTAGCCCGCCCTGATCTGATTAGGCTTTGCCTTTGTAGATATCGACGAGGTTCGACAGCATCGCCAGCGCATCTTCGCGCGAGCGCTGGAAGCTGTTGCGCCCGATGATCGAGCCATTGCCGCCGCCGTCGCGGATCGCGCGGGCGTCGTCATAGACCGAATCCGCACCCTTTGCCGCGCCGCCCGAGAAGACGATGATCCGGCGACCGCCGAACGAGGATTGCACGCAGTGCTGCACACGCTCGGCCATGGTGGCGACGGGGATCTGCTGCGCCTCATAGACCTTTTTGGCCTCGGGCAGCATCAGGTGATCGGTCGAGAGTTTGATCTTGATGATATGCGCGCCCAAGAGCGCCGCGATATGGGCGGCATAGGCGGCCACGTCGATGGCGGTCTCGCCGTCTTTGGTGATTGCCTCGCCGCGCGGATAGGACCAGATGACGGTGGCGATGCCCTTGGCGGCAGCCTCGCGGCGCATCTCGACGATTTCCTCGAACATATCGAGGGCCATGTCCGAGCCGGGATAGATGGTAAAGCCGATCGCCGCGACGCCCAGACGCAGGGCATCATCCACCGATGCGGTGATCGCCTGGTTCTTGCCTGCGGTATCGGACATCAGCGAATTGGCCGAGTTCACTTTCAGGATTGTCGGGATCTGGCCTGCGAAAGTATCGGCACCAGCCTCGAGCGGGCCAAGCGGCGCGGCATAGGCCGAAAGCCCTGCGTCAATCGCCAGTTGATAGTGGTAATGGGGGTCATAGCCTGCGGCATTGGGGGCAAAGCTGCGGGCGGGGCCGTGTTCGAAACCCTGATCGACGGGCAGGATGATCAGCTTGCCGGTGCCGCCGAGTTTCCCTTCCATCAGGATACGGGCCAGGTTGCCCTTAACGCCGGCGTTCTCGCCTTCGTAGTTCTTCAGGATGTTTTGAACGATACGCGTGGTCTTCATGGTGGCATGGCCCCTTTAGGAACGGTTCGGCCAAGCCATAGAAAAGCAAATGGGCTGGCGCAATTGTGTTAGCGCCAACCCTTTCGAAGAATTATGACATTAGCCCAAAGCTGCGACGCCCGGCAGGGTCTTGCCTTCCATCCATTCAAGGAAAGCGCCGCCTGCGGTCGAGATATAGGTGAAATCGCCCGCAACGCCTGCATGGTTCAGGGCGCCGACGGTATCGCCGCCGCCTGCCACAGTGACCAGCGCGCCCGCGCGCGACAGGGCTGCGGCCGCCTGTGCGGCGGCATTGGTGGCGGCGTCAAACGGGGTCAGCTCGAACGCGCCCAGCGGGCCGTTCCAGACCAAGGTTTTGCATTTGGCAAAGACCTCGGCCAGCGCATCGACAGTGGCGGGGCCAGCGTCCAGAATCATCGCATCAGGCGGGCAGGCGTCGGCGGCGACGATCTCGTGCGCGGCATTCGCCTTGAATTCGCGGGCCACGACCACATCGACAGGCAGGATGATGGTGCAGCCTGCGCCCTCGGCCTTTTCGGTAATCGCGCGGGCGGTGGGGGCAAGGTCATGTTCGCACAAAGATTTGCCGACATCCGCGCCGTTTGCCGCCAAGAACGTATTCGCCATGCCGCCGCCGATCACAAGGTAATCGACCTTGGTGATCAGGTTCGACAACAGGTCGAGTTTGCTCGAGACCTTGGCGCCGCCGACGATGGCGACAACCGGACGCTCGGGCGTGGTCAGCGCGGCTTCCAGTGCGGACAGCTCCTCGGCCATCAACAGCCCCGCGCAGGCGGGCAGCAGGCGCGCCAGCCCTTCGGTCGAGGCATGGGCGCGGTGGGCGGCGCTGAAGGCGTCGTTGCAATAGATATCGCCAAGCTTTGCCAGATCGGCGGCAAAAGCGGGATCATTCGCCTCTTCGCCCGCGTGGAAACGGGTGTTCTCCAGCAGCAGCACGCCGCCCTTTGGCAGCGCGGCAACGGCAGCCTCGGCGGGCGCGCCGATGCAGTCACTGGCAAAGGCGACATCCTCGCCCAGCGCGGCGGACAGGGCGGGCCGCACGCGCGACAGCGACATTTCGGGGACGACTTTGCCCTTGGGCCGGTCGAAATGCGCCAGCAAGATCGCGCTGCCGCCTGCCGCCTGGATCGCCTTTACCGTCGGCACGATGCGGTCGATACGGGTGGTGTCGAGGACACGCTCGCCCTCCATCGGCACATTGATGTCGACGCGCAGCAGCACTTTCTTGCCTGCCAGATCCAGTTCAGCCAGCGATTTCCAGCCCATTTTAATCCCCCTCGGGTTGCAGTTGCGCCAACACCTGCATGATGGACACGCTTTGGTCAACGCAGCACGGTTGCCATAACGGCCAAGTCGCGCCATATCTGCCCCAGTTGCACGAAAAGGAGCCAGCTATGGCCGAGATCAAAGATCCCGAAAACACCATCATCATCGCACTGAAGGACGGCGCCGTCGTCATCGAGCTGTTGGCTGATGTTGCGCCCCAGCACACGGCGCGTATGAAAGAGCTGGCCCGCGCCGGCAAATATGACAACGTCGCCTTTCACCGCGTCATCGACGGCTTTATGGCGCAGACCGGCGATGTCGAACATGCGAATATGGCCAGCGAAAACTATAACCCGCGCCGCGCAGGCACGGGCGGTTCGGACCTGCCGGATGTGCCTGCCGAATTCTCGGCGCTGCCGCATGACCGCGGCACTTTGGGTGCGGCCCGTTCGATGAACCCGAATTCGGCAAACAGCCAATTCTTTATCAATTTCAACGACAACCACTTCCTGAACCGTCAATACACCGTCTATGGCCGTGTGATTTCGGGCATGGAATTCGTGGACAAAATCGTCCGCGGCGAGCCGCCTGCAAACCCCGACCGCATGATCTCGGTCAAGGTGGCGGCCGATGTTGCGTAATCTTCTGGCGGGCGTTGCCCTAAGCGTGCTGGCGGGTGCCGCCGGCGCGGTGGGCCTCGAGATCGACGTGCAGGGCGAAGCCAATGGCACGATCAAGATCGAGCTGCTGCCCGATGCCGCCCCCCAGCATGTCGAGCGTCTGACCACGCTTGCCAGCGAAGGCCAGTATGATGGCGTGGTGTTTCACCGCGTGATCGACGGCTTCATGGCGCAGACGGGCGATGTGCAATATGGCCGTATTGGCGGCGATCTGCGCCGTGCAGGCACGGGCCGCTCCAGCCTGCCGAATCTGCCCGCCGAATTCTCGGACATTCCGTTTGAGCGTGGCGTGGTTGGTATGGCGCGCGCGCAGGACCCCAATTCCGCGAACAGCCAGTTCTTTATCATGTTCGCCCCCGGTGATTTCCTGAACGGGCAATACACCGTGGTTGGCCGCGTGACCGAGGGTCTGGAAGTGCTGGACGCGATCAAAAAGGGATCTTCCGCCGCCAATGGCGCGGTTGAAGGCGCCCCCGATATCATGACGACAGTGCGCGTCACCGAATAAACAAAACCCGCCAGAGCGATCTGGCGGGTTTTTTCGTCACGTCCCGCAATAGGTGCGGGTGATGCGCTCGTCTTCCGTGGGGGGGCGGGCGTATTCTGTATTGGGATCAAAGGGGTGCGTGACGGCGTCCAGCAGCGCGTGGAAGGGGGCGAAATCGCCTGCCATAGCATCATAGATCGCGGATTCGATCCGGTGGTTGCGGGGGATGACCTGCGGGTTTTTCAGGGCGCCAAGGTCGGGGCCTAGGGCCAGCCAGTCGCGCTGCCATGCGTCAAAGGCCTCGCGGTCAAGGAACTGGTCGCGGGCGTCGGGCAGGTTTGCGAAAGTATTGGTGAAATCCGCCCCATCTGTCGCCATCAGATCCAAGAGGCGGGCGGCGATGGGGCGGGTCTCAAGCGTCAGCTTTAGCCCCAGCTTTGCGCCGAAAACGCGCAGCCATGCGGCCTCGTAAAGCGCGGGGAATGTGTCGATCGCGGCCTGCATCTGCGCCTTTGCCGCATCTGGATCGGGCATCAGCTGCATCAGGCAGGACGCAAGCTGCGCAACGTTCCAATGCGCGATGCCGGGCTGGTTGCCATAGGCATAGCGGCCATAGGTGTCGATCGAGGAAAACACCGCCCCCGGATTATAGCCATCCATAAAGGCGCAGGGGCCAAAGTCGATCGTCTCGCCCGAGACAGACATATTATCGGTGTTCATTACCCCGTGGATAAAGCCGACACCCATCCAGGCGGCCACCAGATCGGCCTGCGCCGCCATGACGCCGTGCAGGAAATCCATCGGGTTCTGCGCACCGGGGTAATGCAGGTCGCAGGCATGTTCGAACAGCGCGCCGAGCGCCTCGGTATCGCGGTGGGCGGCAAAGAATTGAAAGGTGCCGATGCGGATATGGCTGGCGGCGACGCGCACCAGAATCGCGCCGGGCAGCGGCATTTCGCGCTGCACCTTTGCGCCCGTTTCCAGCGCCGCCAGCGCGCGGGTGGTGGGGATGCCAAGGGCGGCCATCGCCTCGGATACGAGGTATTCGCGCAGCACCGGGCCAAGGGCGGCGCGGCCGTCGCCCTGACGGCTGAACGGCGTGCGTCCTGCGCCCTTCAGCACGATATCGCGTCCGCCCGCCTCGCCCAGCAGCACGGCGCGGCCATCGCCCAGCATGGGGTTCCACTGGCCGAATTGATGCGCCGCATAGGCCTGCGCGATGGGTTGCGCGCCATCTGGAATGGCATTGCCGGCCATCTCGTCCAGCGTCAGCGACAGGCCAAGCGCGTCCGCAAGCGGTTGATTATAGGCGATCAGACGCGGCGCGGGCACGGCGCTGGGGCGCTGGGCGGCATACATGCGTTCAGGCAGGCTGGTATAGGCGGGGGGGCGCATCATAGCGTGGCGATCCGTTCGGTCAGCAACTCGTAAAATCCGTCAGCGTCGATCCCGCCAAGGAACAGGGCGTTCGGCGCGCGGCCCGAGACGCGCCACCAATCGGCGACGGTCATGCCGCGGGTCAGCTCGGATTGCACCTCGATCTCGACATTGATCTCGCGCCCCGTGAACAGCTCGGGGCGGATCAGCCAGGCGATGACGCAAGGATCATGCAGCGGCCCGCCGTCCGAGCCGTATTTGGCGGTGTCAAAGCGCTCAAAGAAATCGAGCCAGCCCGCAACCGCATCGCCAAGGCGCGTGCCCATATCGCGAAAGCGCTGGACGCGCTCGCGGGTGGTCAGCGCCTGATGCGTCACATCAAGGGGCACAAGAGTGAGCGGCACGCCGGCGCCAAAGACGACCTTGGCAGCCTCGGGGTCGACCCAGATGTTGAACTCGGCGGCGGGGGTGATGTTGCCAACCTCGAAATACGCGCCGCCCATGGACACCACGCGTTTGACACGCGGGATGATATCGGGGGCGCGGCGAAAGGCTTGGGCGATATCGGTGAGGGGGCCAAGCGTGCAAAGGGTGACTGTGTCCGCAGGCTCCGCCCGCAACGTGTCGATAATGAAATCGACGCCGTGCTTATGCATGATCGGCATTTCCGGCTCGGGCAGGGCCGCGCCGTCCAGGCCGGTCGCGCCGTGGACATGTTCGGCGGTGGCGAGGGGGCGCAGCATCGGGACGGCGTGCCCCTCGTAAACCGGGATATCGGTGCGGCCCGCCAGTTCCAGCACAGTGCGGACATTGCGCGAGGTGCGGGTCAGGGGAACGTTGCCGCCGACGGCGACAATGCCCAACACTTCGATCTCGGCCGGAGACCCCAGCGCCAGCAGGATCGCCAGCGCGTCATCCTGACCCGGATCGGTGTCGATAATGATTTTCTGCGGTGCCATCAGCGCCCCCTTGGTATCTGGCTTTATCCAAACACCAAGGGCAGGCCGATGCCAGTGTTACTTGCTGCCGCGCGGCAGGGCGGCAACGCCGGTCCGTGCCAGTTCCGCCAGCCCCAAGGGCCGCATCAGATCGGCAAAAGCATCAAGCTTGGTGGGGTTGCCGCTGAGTTCAAAGACAAAGCTGTCCAGCGTGCTATCCACCACATTGGCGCGGAAAATCTCGGCCAAGCGCAGCGCCTCGATGCGGGCTTCGCCTTTGCCCGCGACTTTGAACAGGCCCAGCTCGCGCTCGACCGCGTTGCCCTCGACCGTCAGATCGTTGACGCCGTAAACCGAGACGATGCGCCCCAGTTGCAGCTTGATCTGTTCGATGACGCCGGGCGTGCCCGAGGTCACAATCGTGATGCGCGAGCGTTTGTCGAAGTGATCCACCTCGGCCACGGTCAGGCTTTCGATGTTATAGCCGCGCCCCGAGAACAGGCCGACGACGCGGGCGAGGACGCCCGGTTCGTTTTCCACCAGCACGGTCAGCGTGTGGCGTTCAGGGGTATTGGCGGATTGCGTCAGGTTATAGGCCGAGTGGCTGACGCTATCGCTGCTGAGTTTCATTGCAGACATGTTTGCCCTTCCTACACCAATGCGCCGCCAGCGCCGGTGATCGCACCCTCGGTCGAGGCGTCGCCCAGCAGCATTTCGTTATGCGGCTTGCCCGATGGGATCATCGGGAAGCAGTTCTCGTGTTTTTCCACCAGACAGTCGAAGATGACCGGGCCGGGGGTGTTGATCATTTCCAAAATCGCATCATCCAGCGTGTCGGGATCATCGCAGCGGATGCCCTTGGCGCCAAAGGCCTCGGCCAGTTTCACGAAATCGGGCAGGCTTTCCGACCAGCTTTGGGAATAACGCTCGCCGTGCAGCAATTGCTGCCATTGGCGCACCATACCAAGGCGTTCGTTGTTCAGGATGAACTGTTTGACGGGCAGGCCGAATTGCATGGCGGTGCCCATTTCTTGCATGTTCATCAGCCAGCTCGCCTCGCCCGCGACGTTGATGCACAGGGCATCCGGATGGGCGATCTGCGCGCCGATCGAGGCCGGAAAGCCGTAGCCCATCGTGCCAAGGCCGCCCGAGGTCAGCCAGCGGTTCGGCTCGTCAAAATGCAGGAATTGCGCGGCCCACATCTGGTGCTGGCCCACTTCGGTCGAGACATAGCGGTCGCGGCCCTTGGTCAGCGCCTCTAGCCGTTCCAGCGCATATTGCGGTTTGATGACCTTGCCCGATTGCGTGTAATGCAGGCAATCGACCTGACGCCAAGTCTGGATTTCCGGCCACCATTTCGTCTGCACGGCGGGGTCGGTCTTGCTGCCACGGTTGCGCCAGATCGACAGCACCTGTTCCAGCACTTCGGCCACATCGCCGACGATGCCGACATCGACGCGGATCACCTTGTTGATCGACGAGGGGTCGATATCGATATGCACTTTGCGCGAATTGGGGCTGAAGGCCGAGACAAGGCCGGTGATGCGGTCGTCAAAGCGCGCGCCGATATTGATCATCAGATCGCAATCATGCATCGCCATATTCGCCTGATAAAGGCCGTGCATTCCCAGCATACCCAGCCAGTTCTTGCCCGATGCGGGATAAGCGCCCAGACCCATCAGGGTCGAGGTGATGGGGAAATTCGTCTCGGCCACCAATTCGCGCAGCAATTTGCTGGCGCGCGGGCCGGAATTGATAACGCCGCCGCCGGTATAAAAGACGGGACGCTTGGCGCGCTCGATCATCTCGACCAGCGCGTTCACGCCGGCAAGCTCGGGCGCGCGGCGGGGGTTATAGCGGTGGGTGACATCCTCGGGCGCGGTATAGGTCGCGGTGGCGAATTGCACGTCTTTGGGAATGTCGATCAGCACCGGACCCGGACGGCCCGAGGTGGCGACATGGAACGCCGTATGCATGGTGCGCGCCAGATCCGACGTGTCTTTCACCAGCCAGTTGTGTTTGGTGCAGGGGCGGGTGATGCCGACGGTGTCCGCCTCTTGAAAACCATCGGTGCCGATCAAAAAGGTCGGCACTTGGCCCGACATCACGACAATCGGGATCGAATCAAGCAAAGCATCGGTCAGGCCGGTGACGGCATTGGTGGCGCCCGGGCCCGATGTCACCAGCGCGACGCCGGGCTTGCCGGTCGAGCGGGCATAGCCCTCGGCCGCATGAACCGCTGCCTGTTCGTGGCGGACAAGAATGTGGCGAATGTCGTTTTGCTGGAAAAGCTCGTCATAAATCGGCAGCACCGAGCCGCCCGGATAGCCGAATACCGTGTCTACACCCTGATCTTTCAGGGCTTGGATCACCATCTTTGCGCCAGTCATTTCGCGCGTCATTGTCGTCTCCAGTTTATCGAAAGGGGTAGGCACGGCACCTCGTCGGAAATGAAAAACCCCCGGCTGTTAACCGGGGGCGCATGGGTCCATCGCTGGAGTGCCGTTACCGGCCCATACGCCCAAATTCATCTACGACAAGAATAAGAATACCGTTCATGTCAGCCACTTTCGGATTTCAGCCACATCTGATGGCGCGGTTATGCACAGGGCCCTTGGCGAGGTCAATAGATTTTGTGAATAATATGTCTTTTTTAATCACCATTTCGAAAGAAAATTTCAACAACTGTGGTGAAAGAAACGCGCTGGGCATGGCGTGATTCTGCGGTGATTCTGCGGTGATTCTGCAGGCCATCCCCGATTCTGTCGACAGAGGTAAGATCGAAAGCCGGGTGATCCACGGGATTCGTCGTATTTGGTGTAAAAATTGTAATATAGTTGCGTCAATCACATCTTCCGTGAATTTGCGCGACTGCGGCGATTTTTTCTGTATCGCGCGGAATCATGCCGATTTACGCTTGATCAGCGCATTTGATGGGGGCGCATAAAACCCCGTCTGTGAGGGAGAGAGAAACAATGGATCGTCGTTCGTTTTTGACGAAGACTGCGGTCGTGGGCGCGGCTGCCAGCACGCTGGCCGCACCTGCAATTGCACAAACCAACCCGCGTATCACATGGCGTCTTGCGTCGTCATTTCCGAAATCGCTCGATACCATTTATGGTGCGGCCGATGATCTTTACAACTTCGTGTCCGAAGCGACCGATGGGAACTTTGTCATTCAGCCGTTCGCCGCGGGGGAGATTGTCGGCGCGCTGCAAGTGCATGACGCAGTGACCGACGGCACGGTCGAGGCGGCGCATACCGCTGGCTATTACTTTTGGGGCAAGGACCCGACCTTCGCGCTGGGCTGTGCGGTGCCTTTCTCGCTCAGCTCGCGCGGCATGAACGCCTTCATGTACGAGGGCGGCGGCAACGAGCTGTATAACGAGTTTCTGGCGCAGTATAAGATTATTGCCTTCCCGGGCGGTAACTCGGGCACACAGATGGGTGGCTGGTTCCGCCGCGAGATCAACACCGTCGACGACCTGCGCGGCCTGAAGATGCGCATCGGTGGCTTCGCGGGCAAGGTTCTGGAACAGCTCGGCCTTGTGCCGCAGCAGATCGCGGGCGGCGATATCTATCAGGCGCTGGAGCGTGGCACGATCGACGCCGCCGAATGGATCGGCCCCTATGACGACGAAAAGCTGGGCTTTGTGAAAGTTGCGCCTTACTACTACGCCCCCGGCGTGTGGGAAGGCGGCCCGATGTGGCACTTCTACTTCAACACCGATGCCTATGGCGCGCTGCCGGAAAACTACAAATCCGTGCTGCGCACGGCTTGTGATGCGGCCAACGTCCGTATGCTGTCGAAATACGACTATAAGAACCCGACCGCGATCAAGACGCTGGTGGGGCAAGGCGCGCAGCTACGTTGGTTCAGCAAAGACGTCATGGATGCGATGTTCGACGCCGCGAACCGCACCTATGAGGAATATAGCGCGACCAATACCCACTTTGCCAATATGTGGGGTGCGATCAAAGACTTCCGTTCCGAGTATTACACTTGGGCGCAGATCGCCGACTATAACTACGACACCTATATGATGATCAAACAAAACGAAGGCGCGCTGTAAGCCGCCTTTCAGGTCTTCAGGTCATCTTGGGGCCTCGCAGCGTGCTGCGGGGCCCTTACGTTATGTCAGGAAAGTTTACCTATATTCTGACGAAATAAAATGACGAAATCGCCAGTGAAACTTCGGTTTTGTTATTCCAAAAAGATCCGAAACTCTCTAGTTTGCCGCCAGATTTCGGGGAAGACCCCCGGATTTCGGAGGAAGTTCTAATGGATCGACGTTCGTTTCTGGCGAAAGCATCGGTAGGCGGCGCAACGGCTGCCGCAGCAGCCACGCTGGCCGCCCCTGCCATCGCCCAGAGCAACCCGCGCATTACCTGGCGCTTGGCTTCATCCTTTCCTAAGTCGCTGGACGTTCTGTATGGCGGCGCGGAGAGCCTGAACCGCTATCTGTCCGAGGCGACGGATGGCAATTTTACGATCCAACCCTTTGCGGCGGGCGAGCTTGTCGGCCCGATGCAGGTGCAGGATGCGGTCAGCGAAGGCACGGTCGAGGCCTGCCATACCGTTGGCTATTATTTCTGGGGCAAGGACCCGACATTCGCGCTGGCGACGTCGATCCCGTTCTCGCTCTCGGCACGGGGGATGAACGCGTTCCTGTATTACGGCGGCGGCAACGAGCTGTATAACGAGTTTCTGGCAGGCCATAATATCGTGGGCTATCCGGGCGGTAACTCGGGCGCGCAGATGGGTGGCTGGTTCCGCAAGGAAATCAACACGACCGAGGATCTGCGCGGTCTGAAGTTCCGTGTCGGCGGTTTCGCCGGCAAGGTGCTGGAGCAGCTGGGCGTTGTGCCGCAACAGATCGCGGCGGGCGACATCTATCAGGCGCTGGAACGCGGCACGATCGACGCCGCCGAATGGGTCGGCCCCTATGACGATGAAAAGCTGGGCTTTGTGAAAGTTGCGCCATACTACTATGCGCCCGGCGTGTGGGAGGGTGGCCCGACGCTGCACTTCTATTTCAACAAGCCCGCCTATGACGATCTGCCAGCACAATACAAATCGCTGCTGCAGACCGCGACGCGCGCGGTGAATAATGACGTGCTGGCCGATTATGACTGGCGCAATCCGCCCGCGCTGAAAGTGCTGGCCGCCCAAGGCGCGCAATTGCGCTGGTTCCCCAAAGAGGTGATGGACGATATGTTCACCGCCGCGAACAGCACCTATGCCGAATACGAGGCCTCGAACCCGCATTTCGCCCGTATGTGGGGTGCGATCAAGGACTTCCGCCGCGACCATTACACCTGGTCGCAGGTCACCGAATACACCTATGACACCTATATGATGATCAAGCAGAACGAGGGCGCCCTTTAATTTAAGGGAATTCAACGCTGTAATAGGAACCCCGCGATTTTGTCGCGGGGTTTTTTATTATGTCAGCAAAGATTACCTATCTACGCGCGAAATAAAATGACTCTAAAGGGGGTGAATTATCATTTTTGTTATTCCCTCCTGCACGCAAGTTTATTAGTTTGCCGCCAGTTTCCGGGAAAGAATCCCGGCTTTTTAGGATTGCTCTGATGGATAGACGTAAGTTTTTGACGAAAGCTACGGTGGGCGGTGCAGCCGCTGCGGCAGCGACCACTTTGGCCGCGCCCGCGCTGGCACAGGCTAACCCGCGCATCACCTGGCGCCTGGCTTCGTCCTTCCCCAAATCGACCGATACGCTGTATGGCGGCGGTGAGACGCTGGCAAAGTTCATGTCGGATGCCACCGACGGCGCGTTCCAGATCCAGTCGTTTGCGGCGGGCGAGATCGTCGGCGGCTTGCAAGTGCATGACGCGGTGACCGATGGCACGGTCGAAATCGCCCATACCGTGGGTTACTATTTCTGGGGCAAAGATCCGACCTTTGCACTGGGTTCGGCAGTTCCCTTCTCGTTGAACGCGCGCGGCATGAATGCGTTCATGTTCGAAGGCGGCGGCAACGAGATGTATAACGAATTCCTCGCCCAGCATAATATCGTCGGCCTGCCCGCAGGCAACACCGGCGCGCAGATGGGTGGCTGGTTCCGCAAAGAGATCAACACGCTGGATGACCTGCGCGGTCTGAAGTTCCGCGTCGGCGGCTTTGCCGGCAAGGTTCTGGAAGAGCTGGGCGTTGTGCCGCAGCAATTGGCAGGCGGCGATGTTTATCCCGCGCTCGAGCGTGGCACGCTGGATGCGACCGAATTCACCAACCCCTATGACGATGAAAAGCTGGGTTTCGTGAAGGTTGCACCCTATTACTACGCGCCCGGCGTGTGGGAAGGCGGCCCGATGATCCACTTCTTTATCAACAAGGATCAGTTCGAAGACCTGCCGCCCGCCTATCAAGCCTTGCTGGTTGGCGGATCAAAGATCGTGAACAACGACCTGATGGCCGAATACGACTGGCGCAACCCGCCTGCGCTGCGCACCGTCATCGGTCAGGGCGCCCAACTGCGCTATTTCTCGAAAGAGATCATGGATGCGATGTTCGACGCGGCCAACAAGGTCTATGCCGAGATCGAAGCCGTGAACCCGGCCTTTGCGAATATGTGGGGCGCGATCAAGGACTTCCGTCGTGATCACTATACCTGGTCGCAAGTGACCGAGTATAACTACGACACCTATATGATGATCAAGCAGAACGAAGGCGCGCTGTAAGCGCGGGCCCCAGTCCCGATCACAAACCCCCGCGAGGCGCGTGCCTCGCGGGGGTTTTTCTTTGTCTGCTTGGAAGGCGGCGGGCCATAAAAAAAACGGCGCCCGCGTGGGGCGCCGTCTGTGATGTTCGCGGGATCAGTTGCCCGCCGGTGCCGGAGCGCCAAGGCCCCCCGGTGCGCCTAGGCCGCCGCCCAAGCCGCCGCCACCCAGGCCGCTACCCGGTGCACCAAGGCCGCCCCCAGGGCCGCCCATGCCCGGCGCACCCAGCCCGCCGCCAACACCCGGCAGCGTGATCGTCACCGTGGATGTATCAATGGCAGGGCCGCGATAGTGCATCACAAGCTGCGGGAAGCAGATCACGATGACCATCATCAGCAGTTGCAGCCCCATGAACGGGATCGCCCCAAGATAGATTTGCCCCGATGTAACCGGCGCGGTTTTCTTGCCCGTCACCTTATCGATATACGGGACGCGCGGCGCGACCGATCTGAGGAAGTGCAACGCAAAGCCGAAAGGTGGGTGCATGAACGAGGTCTGCATGTTGATCGCAAGGATCACCCCGAACCACACAAGGTCGATGTCCAGCGCAAGCGCAGGTGCGACCAGCAGCGGCACGATGATGAAGGCCAGCTCGAAGTAATCGAGGAAGAAGGCCAGGAAGAACACCAGGATCGACACCACAATGATAAAGCCCTGCGCGCCGCCCGGAAGCGAGGTCAGCAGATGCTCGACCCAGATATGGCCGTTCACGCCGTAGAAGGTCAGCGAGAAAACGCGCGCGCCCAGCAGGATGAACATGACAAAGGTCGACAGGCGCGTGGTCGAGACAATCGCCTGTTTGATGACGTCAAGGTTCAGGCGACGCTTGCCAGCGGCCAGCAACAGCGAGCCAACGGCACCCATCGCGCCTGCTTCGGTCGGGGTTGCAACGCCGAGGAAGATCGTGCCCAGCACTAGGAAGATCAGCGTAACGGGCGGCACCATAACGATGACGACCTGTTGCGCCAGATAGGACAGGCGGTTCCATTTCAGTTTGCGATCAAGTTGCGCGTAAGTATAGACGACCAGCACGGCCGCAAAGCCGCCCAGGATATCCGCGTTGCTGCGCGACATGACTTGCGAAAACAGGACGATCAGCGCCAGCGCCAGCAGGATCAGGATCCCCATGATCACGCCGAGCGAGCCCATGCCTTTGCCCAAGGTGCGGGCCTCTGGCGGCAGGGCGGGCACTTTGTGCGGGCGGAAAATCGCGACAAAGGCGATATAGATCAGGTAGATGCCTGACAGTGCAAGGGCGGGATACATCGCGCCTTTGAACATGTCACCGGCCGAGCGGCCCAGCTGGTCCGCCAGAACGATCAGCACCAGCGAGGGCGGCACGATCTGCGCCAGCGTGCCCGACGCGGCGATCACGCCCGCAGACAGCGAGCGGTCATAGCCGTAACGCAGCATGATCGGCAGCGAGATCAGGCCCATGGCGATCACCGAGGCCGCCACAACGCCAGTGGTGGCCGCCAGCATCGTACCAACCAGAACCACGGCAAAGGCAAGGCCGCCGCGGATCGAGCCGAAGAGCTGGCCGATCGTGTCCAAAAGATCCTCGGCCATGCCGGATTTCTCGAGGATTACGCCCATAAAGGTAAAGAATGGGATGGCGAGCATCGTATCATTGGACATTGTCCCAAAGAAACGATCCGGCAGCGCGTTCAGCAGTGGCCAGTTCAGCGTGATGACGCCATTGGACAGCGGCGCCAGTTCCACGCCGATGATAAAGAACATCAGCCCGTTTGCAGCCAATGCAAAGGCCACCGGATAGCCGATCAGCAGGAAGATGATCAGCGATGCGAACATGATCGGCGCCATGTTCGTCGCAATGAATTCCATCATTGGCGTGCCTCCTGCGCTTTAAGGATTTCTTCCGCCAGCTCTTTGGCTTCTTGTTCGGCAAGGTCGCGCGCGGTGACATAGGGGTTGGGGTCGTCATAAGTGCCGGTCATGACGCCGACGCGCTTGATGATTTCCGAGATGGCCTGGAAGAACATCTGCAAAAAGCCGATCAGCAGCATCATCTTTGCCGGCCACAGGATCAGGCCGCCTGCGTTTGGGGACATCTCGCCCGAATTGTACGAGCGGATCACATAGGGCCACAGGAAATAGATCATCACGAGGACGAAGGGCATCAAAAAGAACAGATGGCCCAGCAATTCGATCCAGTTGCGCGCGTTACGCGACAGGCGTCCATAGATCAGGTCGATGCGCACATGGTCATTCGTCTTGATGACCCAAGATGCTGCAAGCATGAATGCGGCACCATAAAGATACCATTGCAGTTCGAGATAGCCATTGGACGAATAGTTGAACACCTTACGCACAATGGCGTTCAGCGCAGAGACAAGGATCGCCACGAAAATAAGCCAACCGATCTGACGACCGATGAACTCATTCACTGCATCGACAATCCTAGCAAAGGCTAGAAGTATCTTCATGAATTATTTCTCCCCCCGCGTAAAAGATCACGCTACGACACTAGGCCGCGTAATATAATTACGCGGCGGACTTCCGCGCAAACTAGGGCGAAAAGCGGTAAATCGTCAACCAAATGCACGTAGGGTTAGCGATATAATCGCAGCCGTTGCGCAAGGAACCCAACGTCAATTTCGGGCTTTCGGGTAATGATCCGAAATTTTGTATCAAAATTGCGGAAGATCATTTCGAGGGGGCGGTTTTGCCCGAATCCTACAGGCGGGTCAGATCGGGCAGGGTGATCCGCGCCACTTGTTCGGCCACGGGGGGCGTGTCCAGCGGGTGCGGTGCGGTCTGGGGCGGGTCTTGGGGGTCAAACTGAACCCATGCGCCACCGCGATAAATCTCCAGCGGCTGGTAGCGCGCCTTATAGGCCATTTTCGGGCTGCCGGGCACCCAGTAGCCCAGATAGACGTAAGGCAGGCCCAACTCCTGCGCGAGCAGGATATGCTGCAGGATAATGTAATTCCCCAGCGAGTCCGATGGCCGGTTCGGATCATAGAACGAATAGACCAGCGACAGCCCGTCATCCAGAATGTCGATCAGGCAGGCACCGACCAGACCGTCGTCATCGCGAAGGAAATCGGCGGCCTCGGGATCGGTGAATTCGACCATGCGGCTGCGCACGGGGGTTTGCTCGACCATGGCGGCGAATTCGAACACATCCATATCGGCCATGCCGCCCTCTTCGTGGCGGGCATCCAGATAGCGGCGGAACAGGGCGAATTGATCCTCGGTCGCCCAGGTCGGGCGCACGCGGCGCTGGACGCGGGCATTGCGTTTCAGGACGCGGCGCTGCCAAGCGTTGGGTTTGAAATCGGCGACCCGGATGCGCGCCGACAAACAGGCGCTGCAATTGGCGCAGGTCGGCCGGTAAATCACGTTCTGCGAGCGGCGGAACCCCTGTTTCGACAGCGCATCATTCATCGCAGCCGCGCCATCGCCTTGCAGCGCGGTGAACAGTTTCCGCTCTAGCTGCCCCTCAAGATAGGGGCATGGCGCCGGAGCGGTGACATAAAACTGCGGGGCCAGTGGCAAACTGTGGCGCATGTTTTCGGCTCGGCTCGGTCAGGGATTTCAGGGCAGATTAACACGCCGCGCCCGGTTGTCCACAGGATCACGCAACAGTTGTGTGACCCGCTAGACGGGCGGGCGGTTTGGCGGTAGTGACGCCGCGAAGGTGGAGGATATGATGGCAAATGCGGCAAAGCGTGGATTTCGGCATGAAATCTGGGCAGTTCTGACCCTTGGTGTGCCGCTGATCGCGTCAAATCTGGCACAGATGGTCATCAATCTGACCGATACGATCATTCTGGGCTGGTATGATGTGCAGGCTTTGGCCGCCGTCACGCTGGCCCATGCGCTTTATTCGCTGCTCTATCTGTTTGGCGCAGGGTTCGCCTGGGCGGTGATGCCGCTGGTCGCCGAGGCCGCGGTGCAGGGGAACGACACCCGCGTGCGGCGCGTGACACGGATGGGGATCTGGCTGTCGCTGGGCTTTGCCACGCTCGCCGCCATCCCGATGCTGCTGTCCGAGGCGTTGCTGCTGTCGATCGGCCAAGATCCAAGCATCAGCGCGCTGGCGCAGGATTATCTGCAGGTGATTTTCATCGCCCTGTTCGCGGCGCTGCTGATCGCCTGTATGCGCAGCTTTTTGGCGGCGCTGGGGCATACGGCGGTGGTGTTCTGGGCAACGGTCTTTGTTGCGATCCTGAACGGCGTGCTGGTGTATCTGCTGGTCTTTGGCCATTTCGGCTTTCCCGAGCTTGGCATTCTGGGCGCGGCGGTCGGCACGACGATTGCGCAGATCACCGGCCTTGCGATCCTGTGCATCTATGCGGTGCGCAAGCTGCCCGAATATCATCTGTTCCAACGCTTTTGGCGGCCCGATCCGCAGGCGATGGTCGAGGTCACGCGTGTCGGCCTGCCCATCGGTCTGACCAGCCTGGCCGAGGGCGGGCTATTCAGCGCCACCGCGATCTTGATGGGCTGGATCGGCACGGCCGAGCTTGCGGCGCATGGCATTGCCCTGCAAATCGCGGCGCTGGTCTTTATGCTGTATATGGGTCTGTCGCAGGCGGCGACCATTCTGGCCGGGCGCGCATACGGTCAACGCGATCCGCAGGCTTTGCGCCGCGTGGCGCTGGCCTCTGGCAGCGTGGCGGCCTGTATTTTGGTCGCGGGCGTCGCGATTTTCGTCATCTTCCGGATGCCGCTGGTCTCGGTCTTTTTGGATCAGTCTGATGCGAATTACGCGCATGTCCTGCAGATCGGCATGGCGCTGCTGCTGATGGCGGCGCTGTTTCAGGCGCTGGATGCGGCGCAGGTCATGGCATTGGGACTGCTGCGCGCGGTGCAGGATACGACCGTTCCCATGCTGATGGCGGTTGTCAGCTATTGGGGCGTCGGCTTCCCCCTTAGCCTTGCTATCGGGATCTGGTGGAACGGCGGCGCGGTGGGGGTTTGGGTCGGTCTGGTGGCCGGGCTTGGCGTTGCCAGCGTGCTGATGATCTATCGCTTTTGGCGCGGTCTCGTCACCCATAGGTATATCGCCCATGTTTGACCTGCTGCTGGGATTGATGGAATGGGCCGGCGCGTTCGGCCTGTTCCTGTTGATGATCCTGGAGAACCTGTTTCCGCCGATCCCGTCCGAGCTGATCGTGCCGCTGGCGGGATTTCTGGCGGCGCAGGGCGAGATGTCGTTCTGGCAGGTGATCCTTGCCGGTGTTGCCGGATCGGTTCTGGG
Organism: Ketogulonicigenium vulgare WSH-001; assembly: GCF_000223375.1. Lineage (NCBI taxonomy): Bacteria > Pseudomonadati > Pseudomonadota > Alphaproteobacteria > Rhodobacterales > Roseobacteraceae > Ketogulonicigenium > Ketogulonicigenium vulgare. The sequence goes on from NC_017384.1 coordinate 730,665, forward strand.
GGCCGTCTTCTGGTATTACGTCGGCATGATGATCGGGCGCGCGCGTATCTTGCGCTTTGTCGACCGCTTTGGCCCGATCCTGACGCTGTCGCGCGAAGATACGATCAGCGCCTTCACATGGTTCGAACGCTGGGGTGTCTGGGCGGTGCTGGTCACGCGGCTGATCCCCGGCGCGCGGACGCTGATCTCGGTCCCCGCTGGCATCTCTAGAATGCCGCTGCCGCTGTTTTTGCTGGCGACCACAGCGGGCAGCACGGTCTGGATCACCATCCTGACCATGACCGGCGTGCTGCTGCGCGAGAATTACCACCGGATCGAATCCGTACTGGACCCTTTGTCGCTGGTGATTTTTGGCGGTGTCGCGGTGGTCTATTTTTGGCGCCTGCTGCGGCAGATGCGCAGCAGGCGATAGGGCTTAGTTCAAGCCTTCGCAGAAGGTCTTGATCCGGGCGCAGGCCTCGGTCAGTTCGGCTTCCGAGGTCGCATAGCTGATGCGGAAGTTAGGCGACAGGCCGAACGCCGCGCCGAACACCACCGCAACGCCGGTCTCGTTCAAAAGGGCGGTGACAAAGGCTTCGTCATTCGCGATCACCGCGCCGCCGGCGCTGGTCTTGCCGATGCAGCCCGCGATATCGGGATAGACATAAAACGCGCCTTCGGGGACGGGGCAGGTGATGCCGGGGCAGGTGTTCAGCGCAGCGACCACCAGATCGCGGCGGCCTTGGAACAGGGCCTTGTTGCTTTCCAGATAATCCTGCGGGCCGTTCAGCGCCTCAACCGCCGCATATTGGCTGATCGAGCTGGGGTTCGAGGTCGATTGCGACTGTACCTTGGCCATCGCCTTGATCAGCGCCACAGGCCCCGCCGCATAGCCGATGCGCCAGCCGGTCATCGCATAGGCCTTGGACACGCCATTCACCGTCAGCGTGCGGTCATAAAGCGCCGGTTCCACCTGCGCGGGCGAGCAGAATTTGAAATCGTCAAAGGCCAGATGTTCATACATGTCATCCGACAGCACCCAGACCTGCGGATGGCGCAGCAGTACATCGGTCAGGGCCTTGAGCTCGTCCCAGCTATAGCCCGCGCCCGTCGGGTTCGAGGGGCTGTTGAACATGAACCATTTGGTATTGGGCGTGATCGCCGCTTCCAATTGTTCGGGCGTGATCTTGAACTGGTTTTCCAGCGTGCCGGTGATGATGACCGGCGTGCCGCCCGCCAGCAGGACCATATCGGGGTAGCTGACCCAATAGGGAGCGGGGATGATCACCTCGTCGCCCGCGTTCAGCGTGGCCATCAAGGCGTTATACAGGACTTGCTTGCCGCCGGTGCCGACCGTGACCTGCGCAGGCGTATAGGTCAGGTCATTCTCGCGCGCGAATTTGGCGCAGATCGCCTGTTTCAGCGCGGGGATGCCGTCGACGGCGGTGTATTTCGTCTTACCCTCGTTGATGGCGCGGATCGCGGCGTCTTTGATGTTCTGGGGCGTGTCGAAATCCGGCTCGCCCGCGCCGAGGCTGATGATATCGCGGCCTTCGGCCTTGAGTTCCGCCGCGCGGGTGGTGACGGCGATGGTGGGCGAGGGCTTGACCCGGGCAAGGGTCTGGGAAAGGAAGCTCATATGCTTGTCCTGCTGGGATAGCGGCCCTCTGGCGGGGCAGCACCATTTCGTGGCATAGCGGACGGGCCAAGGCAAGCCGTGAGGACCACCATGAGTAACGATTTGCGCCTGCGCCGCCTGCATATGCGGGCCATTCGCCGCGGGATCAAGGAAATGGATCTGCTGCTGGGCCATTTCGCCGCCGCGCGGCTGGCGGATCTGGCGCCCGCGGATCTGGATCTGTTCGAGGCGCTGCTGGACGAGAATGACCATGACATTCACGCCTGGGCCACCGGGGCGCTGCCGGTGCCCGGCGCCTATGCCGGGCTGATTGCGCAGCTACTGGCCCATGCGGCAGCCGTGCGCGGGGCCTGGGTCTAGCGCGATCTGTCTAAAGTTTTAGACACTGCGGCCCCCTATTAACGACGTTTTGGCTTTTTGCGGCGAATCTTCCTGAAAAGGGAGAGTGCGATGAATCTAAGCCATCCGATGACCAAATCTGCGCCCCCTGCGGCAGGGCAGATGGTCAGCTATTTTGACACGCTGGCGCTGGTCGAGCGGTTGCACCGGCTGCTGCTGGATCTGGTCAAGGACGAGTTCGAACGGCTGGGCGTGCTGGAGATCAACCCGGTACAGGCGCTGCTGCTGTTCAATATGGGCGAGCAAGAGCTGACGGCGGGCGAGCTGAAAACGCGCGGTTTCTATCAAGGCAGCAATGTCAGCTATAATCTGAAGAAACTGGTTGATCTGGGCTATCTGCATCACGAACGCAGCACAGCGGATCGGCGCGCGGTGCGTATTCGCCTGACCGAAAAGGGCCGCCGCGTGCGCGAGACGTTGCTGCGCCTATTTGCGGGCCACGCCGATGGGATGGTGGCGCGCGGCGTGTTGCCGCGCGAGGGGATGGACGACCTGACGCTGATGTTGCGCCGGGTCGAACGCTATTGGACGGAACAGATCCGCTATATCTACTGATTACCAGTGACCGGTGTTGGGCATCGAGGCCCAAGGCTCGGCCGGGGCAAGGTGTTCGCCCTCTTGCAGCAGCTCGATCGAGACATTGTCGGGCGAGCGGACGAACGCCATATGGCCGTCGCGCGGCGGGCGGTTGATGGTGACGCCCGCATCCATCAGGCGCTGGCACAGGCCATAGATATCATCGACGCGGTAAGCCAGATGGCCGAAATGACGGCTGTCGCTGGGCAGGCCGGTATCGCCGTCCCAGTTATAGGTCAGCTCGACCGAAACTTCGTCCTGACCGGGGGCGCACATGAAAACAAGGGTATAGCGGCCCTTTTCACTTTCCGTGCGGCGCTTTTCCACAAGGCCCAGCAGTTGGTAAAAGGCGACGCTTTTATCCAGATCCAGCACGCGGACCATGGTGTGAAGGTAGCGGATAGCCATCTGTTTTCCTTACGTTTCTATTATGGCAGCATGGTCGAGGGATCGACGCTGTCCAGCCCGCGCCGCACCTCGAAGTGCAGATAGGGCGTGGCGCCATCCGCGACCTTGCCGATGACCTGCCCGCGCGAGACGGATGCGCCGCGCGCCACCGTCAGGCGGTCAAGATGTGTATACACGGTCATCAGATTGCCATCGTGACGGATCACGACGATCTGGATGCCGTCCGTGTTGGTGGTGATGGCCGCGACGGTGCCGGCGGCGGCGGCCTGCACATCGGTGCCGGCGGGCGCGCCGATATCAATCCCGTCATTGCGGCCGCGCGCATAGGCGCGGATGATATTGCCCGCGACGGGGCGCTGCAGGGTCGAGGTCGATTGGCTGGCGCTGGTCTGCTGCGCGCCAAGGTTCGGCGTTGCGGCGGCGGCGGCCGCAGCGGCGGCCGGTGCGGCAGCGGCGGGGGGCGTCGCCTCGGACGGCAGCGGCTGGCTGGCCGAGGGCGGGACGGGGGTGGCCGATCCTTGGCCCGGCGCCGAGGTGACCGGCGTGGTCGACGGCGTGCCATTCGCGGTCGGGATCATCAGATATTGCCCCTCGCGGATGGTCATATTGCTGTCGAGACCATTCCATTCCGCCAGCGAGCGCACGGGGATATTATAGCGCCGCGCGATGATATAGGCGGTCTCGCCGCGCGCGACCTGGTGGCGCACGGGTTCCGAGATTTGCAGCGGCGTGCTGCTGGCGGCAGGGGCGGTGGCGGCACTGCTGCCCGAGGGCGCAAGCGCGGTCGTGGTGACATCGCCCGCACGGTCGATGGCGGCCCCGGCGATGCTGGTGATATCGGTCATGCCGCCCGAAAGGCCGCCCGAAACGCGGGCCGGCAGGGCCAGAACTTCGCCCGCGCGCAAGGATGTGCCGGTTTGCAGCCCGTTATAGCTGGCCAGTTGCCCCGCATCCAGCGACAGGCGGCCCGCAATGGTCGCGACCGTATCGCCCGCGCGCGCCACCGCAACCTGATAGGTCGGATAGGAAATCACGCCATTGGCGTCTGGCGCCGGGCGGTTATTGGTCGATGGCATCGCCCCCGCGGTGGTAAAGCCAGTGCCCATGCCACGCAGATCATAATCGGGCACGTCATTACAGGCGGCCAGCGCCATCAGCGCGACACCCCCCATCAGATGCAGCCCAAGATTTTTCATGGGAATAGGTCTTGGCATAGCTTCCTCTTTCGCAGCGAAATCACGCGAGACCCGCGACCAGCGGAACAAAGCGCACGGGGTGTAATTCCTCGTAATCAAAGCCGTTTTCAAGACGTATCACGCGGATCAGACTTTGCACATGGTCGGACTGGCCCACCGGCAACACCATGATACCGCCGACTTTCAACTGCGCCAAGAGGGGCGAGGGCGCATCCTCGGCGGCGGCGGTGACGATGATGCGGTCAAAGGGCGCCTGTTCGGGCAGGCCATAGCTGCCGTCGGCGGTAAAGGCGGTGATATTGGTAATGCCAAGGGCGTCGAATACCGCGCGGGCATCCGCGACCAATCCGCGATGGCGGTCAACCGTGTATACACGGCGCGCCAGATGCGACAGGATCGCGGCCTGATAGCCCGAGCCGGTGCCGACCTCTAGCACTTTGTCGCGCTCGCCCACATCCAGCGCCTGGGTCATAATGCCGACGACCGAGGGCTGCGAGATGGTCTGACCCGCGCCGATGGGCAGGGGGACATCCTCATAGGCGCGATCGGCAAAGGTGGGGCGCACGAACAGCGCGCGGTCGACACGTTCCATCGCGCGCAAAGTGCGTGTATCCGTCACGCCCCGCGCGCGCAGGGTGTAGATGAATTGCATCAGCTGATCGTGTTCGCCGCTCACCCGTGACCTTCCCGGTTCAGGCGGCTTTGTAGATCGGCGAGCGTGTCATGGGCGGTCATATCGGCGCGCAGCGGCGTCACCGAAATATAACCCTGCAGGTTCGCCTCGCCATCGGTGTCGGGGCCCGAGGTCAGATCCTGCTTGCCGCCCTTGACCCAGAGGAATTTGCGGCCCGAGGGTGATATCTGCGGCTCGAGCCCAAAACCCGCACCATGGCGATAACCCTGTTTCGCGACCTTGACGCCTTTGACATCATTGGCGGCAACAGCGGGGAAATTCACGTTATAAAACAGGCGGTAATCGGCATTGTCCCAGATCGCCTTGTCCAGCAGATCGCGGATGATGCGCGCGCCATGGACGGCGGCTGCCTCGAACGGGTTGTCGAGTTTCATATTCGCGGGGCCCATGAATTGCGACAGGGCTATCGCGGGCAGATGTTGCAGCGCCGCCTCCATCGCGCCGCCGACAGTGCCCGAGTAGACGATGTTTTCGGCCGAATTATTGCCGCGGTTGACGCCCGACAGCACCAGATCGGGCGGGGCACCTTCCATCACATCATAAAGACCCGCCAGCACGCAATCGGCGGGCGAGCCCTCGGCCGCAAAGCGGCGCTGCCCCAGTTTCGCGATCATGGTCGGGTGGGTGTAAGAGATCATATGCGCGACGCCCGATTGCTCGAACGCGGGGGCGACGGTCCAAACCTCGCCATTTGGGCCAGCGATCTCGTGGGCGATGGCCTGCAAAACCGCAAGACCGGGGGCGTTGATGCCGTCGTCATTGGTGATCAGAATGCGCATTGACCGTCCTTACTCACTTTACAGACGGTCATAAGGCAGGGCGGCGGGTCAGGCAAGATGCCCGCCCGCCATGCGGCGTGATCAGGCCGCTTCGGACTTCATCTTAAAGCCTTGTTCCAGCATGTCTGCGGGCGCAACGGGATAATCGCCCGAGAAGCAGGCATCGCAATAACGCGGGCGCATCGGGTCGCGTCCGTTCAATTCGCCGACCGCGCGATAGAGGCCGTCGAGCGAGATGAACTTCAGGCTGTCAACGCCGATCCATTCGCGCATTTCCTCTTCGTTCATCGTGGCGGCCAGCAGCTTGCCCCGTTCGGGCGTATCGACGCCGTAGAAACAGGGCCAAGCGGTGGGCGGCGATGCGATGCGGAAATGCACCTCTTTCGCGCCAGCCTCGAGGATCATTTCCTTGATCTTGCGCGAGGTGGTACCGCGCACGACCGAGTCGTCGACCAAAATGACGCGCTTGCCGCGCACCAGCGCGCGGTTCACGTTCAGCTTCAGCCGCACGCCCATGTTGCGGATCTGCTCGGACGGCTCGATAAAGGTGCGGCCCATATATTGGTTGCGGATGATCCCCATCGCATAGGGAATGCCCGATTGCAGCGAATAGCCGATGGCGGCGGGCGTGCCGGAATCCGGCACTGGGCAGACGATATCCGCGTCAACCGGTGCCTCTTTTGCCAGCTCGCGGCCGATGGCCTCGCGCGTCTCATAGACCGAGCGGCCGCCGATAATGCTGTCGGGGCGCGAGAAATAGACATGTTCAAAGATGCAAAAACGCGAGGCGCGGGCGCGGAAGGGGAAAAAGCTCTCGACGCCTTTTTCGGCCGAGATGACGACCATCTCGCCCGGCTCGATCTCGCGCACGAAATCGGCGCCGATGATGTCGAGGGCGCAGGTTTCCGAGGCCAAAGCCCAGCCGTCGCCGACCTTACCCAGCACGAGGGGGCGCATCCCCAGCGGATCGCGGCAGCCCAGCAGTTTGGTGCGGGTCATCGCCACGACCGAGAATGCGCCTTCGCATTTGCGCAACGCATCTTCCATCCGGTCGGGGATGGTGCGGCCCATCGAGCGGGCCATCAAATGGATGATACATTCCGAATCCGACGAGGATTGGAAGATCGAGCCGCGTTCCACCAATTCGCGGCGCAGCGCGGCAGCATTCGTCAGGTTGCCGTTATGCGCAATCGCCGCGCCACCCAGCGAGAATTCACCAAAAAAGGGCTGCACGTCGCGAATCGCGGTCTGGCCCTTGGCCCCTGCGGTCGAATAGCGGACATGGCCGATGCCGATGGTGCCGGGCAGCTTTTCCATCACCTCGCGCGAGGTGAAGTTGTCGCGCACATAGCCCATGCGACGGTCGGACTGGAAACCCAAATCGGGGCAGTAGGTGACAATCCCGCCCGCCTCTTGACCCCGGTGCTGCAGCGCGTGCAGGCCAAGGGCCACGAAATTTGCGGCATTGGACACGCCTATTGCACCAAAGACGCCGCATTCTTCATGCAGCTTGTCATCGTCAAACGGGTGAGCAGGCGGCAGGCGGCGGTCGGTCATGGGAGGGACTCCGAAAGGCGGCTGGCATGCCACCCCCTTAACGGGGGGCGGCGGCTTTGTCACGTCACGTTCATATAGGTGCGGCAATTAAGACGCCACTAGGGCAAGTCGGCGGCACGTCAGCCCGGAACAGTCAGCGTTTCAGGCGCGGCCGGTGCGGCGCAGCTGCTGATCAGGTTCGAATATTGTGCATTGATCCAGTCCAGCATAGCCGAGGAATCGGCGCTGGCAAAGCGTTCGGTGACGCCTGCGAAAATCTGGGCCGAACGGCTGTTGTCGACCATGGCGATGCCTTGGGCCGATTGGAACGTCTGATAGGCGAAATAGGCGACCGCGACCAAAAGGATGCCGCGCAGCACGCCAAACAAAAAGCCAAAACCCTGATCAATGCCGCCCAGCACCGAACGGTGGATCAGGCTGGAAAACAGCGGCGTGAAAATCGCGGTGATCATCAGCACGACGGCAAAGATCAGGCCGGCGCCGCCGATGATCGACAATTCGCAGCTATCGGCGATCAGATCGCCCACCACGGGGATGGCGCGCACGATGGGGGCGGCTTGGCCTGCGAACATGAACGCAAGGATCGCCGAGACCACCCAGCCGCCGATGGCGAGGGTTTCGCGCACAAGGCCGCGCGAATAGGCCAAAAGCGCTGACAGCAGAATGACTGCCGCAACCACCGCGTCAATGATGGTAAAGCCTTCCATGAGGTTCGTCTCCGGTTATGGCTTTAACCGCGCTGAGGGGCGGGTTGGCCGAAATTGCTTGTCACAAATCCCGCCAGATCATCGACTTCGTCCAGCGCGATGCCCTGCACCGCGCTGCGTTTGGCCATGCGGGGCAAGAATGCGCTGGTGAAACCAAGTTTTTGCGCTTCTTTCAACCTGTTTTCCGTCTGAATCACCTGACGCACCCCCCCGGATAGGCTAATCTCGCCAAAAAAGACGGTTTGCCCGCCCAAAGGGTGGTTCTCACGCGCGGACATCAGCGCAGCGGCCACCGCAAGGTCGGCGCCCGGTTCGGTGACACGCAGGCCGCCCGCCACGTTCAGATAGACATCAAGCCCCGCGAAACTGACCCCGGCGCGCGATTCCAGCACTGCCAGCAGCATCGACAGGCGCGACCCGTCCCAGCCCACCACAGCGCGGCGCGATTGGCCCTGCGGCGCGGGCGAGACCAGCGCCTGAATCTCGCATAATATGGGCCGCGTGCCCTCGATCCCGGCGAAAACGGCCGAGCCGGGGGTGGGCTTGCCGCGCTCGGACAGGAACAGGGCCGAGGGGTTTTTCACCTCGGCAAGGCCGCGTCCGGTCATCTCGAACACGCCGATCTCGTCGGCGGGGCCAAAGCGGTTCTTCACCGCGCGCAGGATGCGGAATTGGTGGCCGCGCTCGCCCTCGAAATACAGCACCGTATCGACCATATGTTCGACCACGCGCGGGCCGGCGAGGGCGCCTTCTTTGGTGACATGGCCGACCAGAATGGTGGAAATGCCGCGCCTTTTGGCCATATTCACAAGCTCGTGGGCGCTGGCGCGCACCTGGCTGACGGAACCGGGCGGGCTTTCAATCGTGTCGATCCAGACGGTTTGGATCGAATCGATGATCGCAAGGTCGGGCTTTTCCGCCTCGAGCGTGGTCAGGATGTCGCGCAGGTTCGATTCGGAGGCCAGCAGCACGGGGCTGTCCGCAAGGCCAAGGCGCTGTGCCCGCAGTTGCACCTGCGCCGCCGATTCCTCGCCCGTGACATAAATGACCTTTAGACCGTTGCGGGCAAAGCGCGCGGCAGCCTGCAGCAGCAAGGTGGACTTGCCGATGCCCGGATCGCCCCCCAGCAGCACCGCCGAGGCATGGACCAGCCCGCCGCCCAGCACGCGGTCCAGCTCGGCCACGCCCGCCTCGGTGCGGGGCGGGGCCTCGGCCATGGATTTCAGGTCGGTCAGCTCTAGCATCTTGCCGCGCCGCCCGCCCATGCCCTGTTTGGACGGGCCCGAGACGCTGAGGCCGGTATCTTCGACGATGGTGTTCCACGCGCCGCAGGATTCGCAACGCCCGGCCCATTTGGTGGTGCGGGCGTTACAGGATGTGCATTTGAAACTGGGGGAATCTTTAGCCATGTTCACCTTTTGGCCCAGATTCCCCCATCTTTCAACGCTTATTCAACGCCGTAGATTTTCCCAAGAATACGCGCCCAGGACCGTGTGCCTTTGTGGAAGGCGCGCAGATCGTATTTTTCATTGGGCGAGTGGATCTGGTCATCCTCGAGGCCGAAACCGATCAGCATCGCATCCATACCAAGGTAGGTCTTGAAATAGCCCGCGATCGGGATCGAGCCGCCAGCCCCGATAAAGGCGGCGGGGCGGGGCCATTCGTCGGTCAGCGCCTGGCGCGCCTGTGCGAACAACTGGCTGTCGGTCGACATCACGCTGGCAGGCGATGCGCCATGGCCGTGGAATTCCACCTCGCAATCGGCGGGCACCATGGCGCGCACCAGCGCGCGGAACGATTCGCGGATGGCCAGCGGGTCTTGGGTGCCGACAAGGCGGAACGAGACTTTGGCCGAGGCTTCGGCGGGCAGCACGGTTTTGAACCCATCGCCGGTGTAGCCGCCCAAGATGCCGTTGAATTCGCAGGTCGGGCGCGCCCAGATCTGTTCCAGCACGGTGCGGCCTTGCTCGCCCGCGGGGATCGACAGGCCGACATCGCCAAGGAAGGCCTTGTCGTCAAAGCCGAGGTCTTCCCATTGCGCGCGCAAAGCGTTCGAGATTTCCGGCACGCCGTCATAGAAACCGGGCACGGTGATGCGGCCGGTTTCGTCATGCAAGCTGGCGAGGATCTTTGTCAGCACGCGAATGGGGTTTTGCGCCGCGCCGCCGAAATGACCCGAATGCAAGTCACGCGTCGCGGCTTTGATGGTGATTTCCTCGCCCAGCAACCCGCGCAGCTGCGTGGTGATGGCGGGGGTGTCGGCGTCGAACATGCCGGTATCGCAGATCAGCGCGACATCGGCGCGCAGCTCGTCTGCGTTCTCGACCATAAAAGGCACGAGTGAGGGCGAGCCGGATTCTTCTTCGCCCTCAAGGAAAATGGTGATCGGGCCGGGCAGGGTGCCGGTGATGTCACGATAGGCGCGGCAGGCCTCGACAAAGGTCATCAACTGGCCCTTGTCATCGGCGGTGCCGCGGCCGCGGATCACCGTGCCTTTTTCGGTCTCCTCGAGCGCAGGCTCGAACGGGGGGCGGTCCCACAGGTTCAGCGGATCGACCGGCTGCACGTCATAATGGCCATAGAACAGAATGTGCGGGCCAGCCCCGCCCTTGGCATGGGCGACAACCATCGGATGGCCGGGGGTGGGGCGGGATGTCGCCTCGAACCCCAGGCTGTTCAGCTCGTCCACCAGCCAATCGGCGGCATTGGCCACATCGCCCTTGAACGCCGGATCGGTCGAGATCGAGGGGATGCGCAGCAGCGCCATCAACCGGTCGGTTGCGGCTGGCAGCGATGTGTCGATCTGGTTCAGAACATCCTGCAAAGTGGGGGTCGTGGACATGGGCCAATCTCTTTCACGTCTGGGAATCCGGTTGCCAAAAGACTTGCCCTGATCGCGCGGACATGTCGAGTGGTCGCGATTCTGTGTGCGGATTTAGGGAATTTTTACCCCCGATGGTCAGAATTAGAACCATTCTTATCTTGTGAACGCGATTGCAGGTTTATATGACGTCTGCGGAAGACCCACACCAAGCCCTGTTCTGGATACAGTGGGCCAGGAGACCTGAAAGGCAAGCCAGTGGACTACAACGCCCAGCTAGATGCAGCTCTTGATCGCCTTCATACCGAGGGTCGCTATCGCACTTTTATCGACCTTGCGCGTGAAAAGGGTCAATTCCCCCACGCGACCTGGCACCGCCCCGATGGCGAAAAGCAGCAGGTGACCGTTTGGTGCGGCAATGACTATCTGGGTATGGGCCAGCATCCCGCCGTTCTCGCCGCCATGCATGGCGCGATTGACGCGGTGGGCGCAGGTTCGGGCGGCACGCGCAATATCTCGGGCACCACCGTTTACCACAAAGAGCTGGAAGCCGAACTTGCGGATCTGCATGGCGCCGAATCTGCGCTGCTGTTCACCTCGGCCTATAATGCGAATGACGGCACGCTTTCGACGCTGCGCATTCTGTTTCCCGGTCTGATTATCTATTCCGATGCGCTGAACCATGCCTCGATGATCGAGGGTGTGCGCCGCTATGGCGGTGAAAAGCGCATCTTCCGTCACAATGACGTCGCCCATCTGCGCGAATTGCTGGCCGCCGACGATCCTGCCGCGCCCAAGCTGATCGCCTTTGAATCGGTCTATTCGATGGATGGCGATTTCGGCCCCATCGCGCAGATCTGTGATCTGGCTGATGAATTCGGCGCGCTGACTTACCTCGACGAAGTGCATGCCGTCGGCATGTATGGCAAGCGCGGCGGCGGCGTGTCCGAGCGGGACAATCTGCAGCATCGCATCGATATTTTCAACGGCACTTTGGGCAAGGCCTTTGGCGTCCATGGCGGCTATGTCGCGGGTTCGGCAAAGATGATGGATGCGGTGCGGTCCTATGCGCCGGGGTTCATCTTCTCGACCTCGCTGCCGCCTGCGGTTGTCGCGGGTGCCTTGGCGGCCGTGCGCCATCTGAAGCAGGACGAGGACATCCGCGCCCTGCATCAAGAACGCGCCAGCGTGCTGAAAACCCGCCTGAAGATGCTGGGTCTGCCGGTGATCGACCACGGCTCGCATATCGTGCCGGTGATCGTGGGCGACCCCAAACATACGAAAATGATGTCGGACATGCTGCTCGAGCAATATGGCATCTACGTCCAGCCGATCAATTTCCCGACCGTGCCGCGCGGCACCGAGCGTTTGCGTTTCACGCCCTCGCCCGTGCATGGGCCCAAGGAAATGGATGCGCTGGTGCGGGCTTTGGACGCGCTGTGGTCGCATTGCGCGCTAAATCGCGCCGAATTGGCCGGATAATCGCAAGAGAACGCTGTAAATTTACTTCACCTGTGATATTTCGGCCTTATGGGCGAAGTGTTTGTCGAATCAAACCTTCGCGATAACAGGCAGTGACGGGACATCTGCATGATCAGGCAGGCCTTTCGGCGCAAGAATGCGGTCGAACCGGTCGTCGAAGCCAAAGGCTTCGATGATTTTGAGCTGCGCCTTGGCGACCTGATGCGCGGTGAGCGTGCAACCATGGGCAAAAGCCTGTTGGACGTGCAACGCGAGCTGAAAATCAAGGCCGCCTATATCGCCGCGATCGAGAATTGCGACCCGTCGGTCTTTGACACGCCCGGCTTTATTGCGGGCTATGTGCGATCCTATGCGCGCTATCTGCGGATGGACCCCGATCAGACCTTTGTGACCTTTTGCAAAGAGGCGGGCTTTCGCCCGACCGCGACGGTTGTCGGCCCGACCACCACCCCGCGCGAGGAAAGCCGTGGCATGGGGCGCGGCGGTGATATGTTCACCTCGTCGCGCACACCGTTCATTCCTGCGGGCGAGCGGATGTTTTCCGGCATCGAGCCGCGCGCGATCGGCTCGATCGCCGTGCTGGCTTTGCTGGTGGCCGGCCTCGGCTATGGCGCCTGGGCCGTCGTGCAAGAGGTGCAGCGCGTCCAACTGGCCCCGGTCGAGCAGGCGCCGGTCGTCGTGACCACCGTTGACCGGCTGTCGGGCAATGCGCCGGCGCAGACCGTCAGCGTCGAAGCGGCGCCGAACGCGCCCACCAATGATGCGCTGGCGCGACTTTATCGCCCGCAAGCGCTGGAATTGCCGGTGCTGATCGCGCGCGACGGGCCGATCTCGGCCATCGCACCGGGGGCAGAGACCGCGCTGACGCGTCTTGCCGGAACCCAGCTACAGGGGCCGCAACTGCCGTCGGTTGACGGTGCTGCAACCGCCGTTACCCAGATCGCCGATGCCACCCCCAGCGTGCAGGTGACCGACGCGCCGCAAGAGCCGCTGCAATTGGTCGCGGTGCGGCCCGCCTGGGTGCGGGTCAGTGCCGCCGATGGCACGATCCTGTTCGAAGGCATTATGTCGGCGGGCCAGACCTATGCTGTGCCCGCGATGGCCGATGCGCCGCGTGTGCGCGTGGGCGAATCCGGTGCGATGTATCTGGCCGTCAATGGCGTGCCGCATGGCCCGGTCGGCGCGGCGGGGACGGTCACCTCGAATATCGAACTGTCGCCCGCTGCGGTGACGGGGCGCTTTCAGGTCGCTGATCTGTCGCGCGACGATGCCTTGGCCGAGGTGGTGCGCGTCGCACAATTGGTCACACCGCAATAATGCGTGACGCTGTCGCAGGTGGTTGAGCCTGCGGCGCGAAGGCCTTAAATTAATGTGACGGCGCAGCCCGCGCCACACGAGGACTACAATGTCACTGAATTCCATTCGTCCGTGGCGCGAGATTTACCGCCGCAAATCGCGTCGCGTGATGGTTGGCAATGTGCCGGTGGGCGATGGTGCGCCGATTTCGGTGCAGACGATGACGAATACGCTGACCACCGATATCAAGGGCACGCTGGACCAGATCATCCGCTCGGCCGAGGCTGGGGCGGATATCGTGCGTGTGTCCGTGCCGGACGAGGATAGCGCGCGCGCCCTAAAGGAAATCTGCCGCGAAAGCCCGGTGCCGATCGTGGCCGACATCCATTTCCATTACAAACGCGGCATCGAGGCGGCCGAGGCAGGCGCGGCCTGTCTGCGCATCAACCCCGGCAATATCGGCAATGCCGACCGCGTGCGTGAGGTGATCAAGGCCGCGCGGGACTATGGCTGTTCGATGCGGATCGGGGTGAATGGCGGATCGCTTGAGCGGCACCTGCTGGAGAAATACGGCGAGCCTTGTCCCGATGCGATGCTGGAAAGCGCGCTCGATCATATCAAGATCCTCGAGGATAACGATTTTCTGAACTTCAAAATCTCGGTCAAGGCCTCGGATGTCTTTCTGGCTGCCGCCGCCTATCAGGCCGTGGCCGAGGCGACCGAGGCACCGATCCATCTGGGCATCACCGAGGCCGGCGGCCTGATGTCGGGTACGATCAAATCGGCCATCGGCCTTGGCAACCTGCTCTGGATGGGGATCGGCGATACGATCCGTGTCAGCCTGTCGGCTGATCCGGTCGAAGAGGTGAAGGTCGGCAACGAGCTGCTGAAATCTTTGGGCCTGCGCCATCGCGGCGTGAACATCATTTCCTGCCCCAGCTGCGCGCGGCAGGGGTTCGACGTGATCAAAACGGTCGAGGCGCTCGAGCGGCGGCTGGAACATATCAAGACACCGATGAGCCTGTCGATCATCGGCTGCGTCGTCAACGGCCCCGGCGAGGCGCTGATGACCGATGTCGGTTGGACCGGCGGCGGCGGCGGCAATGGCATGGTCTATCTGGCGGGCAAACAATCGCACCGCATGTCGAACGACCAGATGATCGACCACATCGTCGAGCAGGTCGAACAAAAGGCGGCCTCGATCGAGGCGGCAGGGAAGGCGGCCGAATAGGCCGCCTTTTGGCTTACCCCTCGGCGCGCAGGGCAGCGACGCGGGCGCGCATGCTGTCGAGTGGCTCGTAGCCGCGCTGCATCGTATCATTCAGGATAAAGGTCGGGGTGCCGCTGATTTGCAGGGTATTGGCCAGATCATGGTTGCGACCGATCATATCCGAGACCTCGAAACTGGCCGCGCGGGTGGCGATCGACGCGCCGTCGAGGCCGAGCGTATTGGCGAGGTCAACCAGCACCTCGGGCGTGGCATCGGCGCGCAGCGTGATCAGCGCATCATGCAGGGTCTTATAGGTGTCATCGCCATAGATCAGCTTGGCCGCCAGTGCGAATTGCGCGGACAGGGTCGAGCCCTCGGTCAGGATCGGGAATTCCTTGATAATCAGACGGATATTGCCATCTGCGGCGACCAGTTCTTCGACCTCGGCAAAGGCCTGACGGCAGTAGCCGCAGCGGTAATCCATGAATTCAACGATGGTGATATCGCCGTCGGGGTTGCCGCCGACCCAGGAATAGCCGTCGTTGAACAGCTCGTCCTGCAGCGCGACGACCATTTCGCTGTCGCGATCGGCTTGGGCGGTGAATTCCTTGGCGCGCAGGGCATCGACGGCTTCCATCACCACCTCGGGATGGGTCAGCAGATAGTCGCGCACCGCAAGGCCAAAGGCGCGCTGCTCGTCCGCAGTCATTGCGGCGGGGTCAAAGGCCAGCGCCGGTGCGCTGAGGCCGCCCGCAAGGCCAAGGGTCGCGGCAAGGGCAAAAAGAGGCTGGCGCATCGGGATATCCATCACTGTTTGCCGCAATTGTTCACAGCTTGACCTGAATGCCAAGCCCCGCTCGGATCACATCTTTCCCAAGCCACTCTGGCCGGGCGGGACGGGATATGCCAAGACTGCGGCAGAGATATCAAAAGAGGCCCCCATGAAACTGTCGCAGCGTGGAGATGTTGATCCGTTCATCGTGATGGATGTGATGGAAGCCGCCCGCAAGCTAGAGGCTGCGGGCCGTCACGTCATCCATATGGAGGTGGGTCAACCCTCGACCGGGGCGCCGCAGGCGGCGCTGGCGCGCCTTGGGGACGCGCTGCAGCATGATGCAATGGGCTATACGGTGGGGCTGGGCCTGCCGGCGCTGCGCGCGCGGATCGCGCGGCATTATGGCGATGTCTATAACGTCGATCTGGACCCGCAGCGTGTCGTGGTGACGGCGGGGGCATCGGGTGCGTTCTTGCTGGCGTTCAATGCGCTGTTTGAAACCGGTGCGCGCGTCGGCCTTGGCTATCCGTGCTATCCCAGCTATCGCCAGATCCTGCGCGCGCTGGATATGCAGCCCGTTGGCATCCGAACGACGATGGAGAACCGGATGCAGCCCGTGCCTGCGGATTTGGCGGGGCTGCGGCTGGACGGGCTGTTGGTCGCATCGCCCGCAAATCCCACCGGCACGATGCTGGATCGCGCGGCTTATCAAGCGTTGAGTGATACATGCAATGCGTCCGGTATTTCACTGATTTCAGATGAAATTTACCACGGTATCGAATATGGATCAGTGGCCGAGACCGCGCTGTCCGTCACCGATGATGTCTATGTCATCAACAGCTTTTCCAAGTATTTTTCGATGACCGGCTGGCGGGTCGGCTGGATGGTCGTGCCCAAGGATCACATTCGCCCGATCGAGCGGTTGGCGCAGAATATGTTCATCTGCCCGAACCATGCGGCGCAGCGGCTGGCGCTGGCGTCTATGGATGCGCGGCCCGAGCTTGACGCGAACCTTGCCGTCTATAAAGCCAACCGCGATCTGATAATCGCCGGTCTACGCGAGGCGGGCCTTGGTCATTTCGCGCCGCCTGATGGGGCGTTCTATATCTATACCGATGTCAGCGCCTATACCGATGACGCCTTGGCCTTTACCGCCGCGCTTTTGCAAGAGGCGGGCGTTGCCGCAGCGCCCGGCGTGGATTTCGACCCCGAGGAAGGCCATCACTGGGTGCGCTTTTGCTATGCACGGCAAACCTCTGACATCATTGAGGGGATCGCGCGGATCAAGGCCTTTATGGCGGGGCGGCGGACATGAGGTTCTTCGCGACCCTTGCGCTGCTGCTGACACTGGCCGGGGGCGCACTGGCGCAGGCGCCGATGGCGGGCCTGGCGCGGATGGATGCGGCGGGCAGTGCGGTCAGTGCGGATCACATAGGCCTCAGCCTGTCGCAGGCGGTGCCGTGGCGGGTGTTCACGCTGGACGATCCGCGCCGCCTTGTCGTTGATTTTCGCGAGGTCGAATTCGGCAGCGCCGGCGCGCAGGCGATCAGCCGCGATTTGCCCGAGGGGGCCTTGCGCATGGGGCGGCTGCGTCCCGGCTGGTCGCGTCTGGTGTTGGATCTGGCGCAGCCGATGCGCATTGCGCGGGCGGGGATGCAGGTGGCGTCGGGCGATGGACGCGCGCAGTTGAATATCACCCTGCAACCCACGGATGCCGCACAGTTTAGCGTGGAATCCGGTGTCCCCAATGCCAGCGGTTGGGATATGATCCCGGCGGCGCTGCCGCGTGCGGCGGGCGATGGGCGGCTGGTGGTCGCGATCGATCCCGGCCATGGCGGCATTGACCCCGGCGCCATGCGCGACGGCGTGATCGAGGCGCAGCTTGTCCTGCAATTCGCGCGCGAGCTGGCGGATCGGCTGCAACGCAGTGGCGATTTCACCCCCGTGCTGACCCGCAGCGATGATGTTTTCGTGCCTTTGTCCGAACGCATGACCATCGCGCGCGCGGCGGGGGCGGATGTGTTCATCTCGCTGCATGTTGATGCGGTGGATCAACGCGAGGTGTCGGGCGCTGTCGTGTATACACTCGCGGCCCGCGCGGCGGATCGCGCGACGGAAAACATGGCCGAGCGGCATAACCGCGGCGATTTGCTGGCCGGCCTCGATCTGACGGGGCAGGATGATCGTGTTGCCACGGTGCTGATGGATCTGGCGCGGCGCGAGACCGGCCCCGCATCCGAGCGTCTGGCCGCTGCGCTGATCGCCAGCATGTCCGGCGCGGGGGCGCAGATGAATACGATGCCGCATAGGCGCGCGCCTTTATGGGTGCTCAATGCGGCGGATTTCCCCTCGATCCTGATCGAGGCGGGATTTATTTCCAATCCGGCGGAACGCGCGCGGCTTGATACCGTTTTGGGACGGCAGCCGCTGATCGAGGGCATCGTTCAGGGCCTGCAAAGCTGGCATCAATCCGAGGCGGCGCTGGCACCGCTGCGGCTGCGCTAGCTGGTGTTTTGACGGGAAGCTGCCCAAAGGGTATAAGGCAGCTGCACTTTCTGGGGGAGCTCGCGCTTGCTACGTTTCATCGCCTCGTTCTTTGGCGGCATCTTTTCATTCGTTTCTATGGCCTTGATTTTCGGCGCTCTTTCCATGGGCGCAGTGATCTTTGTCTATAGCCGCGATCTGCCAAGCTATGAGACGCTGACAAATTACGCGCCGCCCACCATCAGCCGAATCTATTCGGGCGAGGGGCAGATCATCGACGAATTCGCCAATGAGCGGCGTTTGTTCGTGCCTGCCGATCAAATTCCCGATCTTGTGAAGAACGCCTTCATCTCGGCCGAGGATCAGAATTTCTATACCCACCCAGGGTACGACATTCGCGGTCTGGCGGCGGTCGCGGTCGAGGCCCTGCGCTCGGGCGGGCGAGAGCTGCGCGGCGCATCGACCATTACCCAACAGGTGATGAAGGTCTTTTTGCTCGACGGCTCGCGCGAGGCCGAGCGCAAGATCAAAGAGATCATCCTGGCCAGCCGCGTCGAACAGGTCATGTCCAAGGACCAGATCCTAGAGCTTTATCTGAACGAGATTTTCCTGGGTCAGAACTCTTACGGTGTGGCCGCTGCCGCGCAGACCTATTTCAACAAATCGCTGGACGCGCTGACAGTGGCCGAAGTGGCCTATCTTGCCGCCCTGCCGCAAAGCCCCAGCCGCCTGCATCCCGTCACCAACCACGATGCCGCCATTTCGCGCCGTGGTTATGTGCTGCGCCGGATGCTGGCCGATGGCCATATCGATCAGGCCGCTTTTGACGCCGCCATGGCCGAGCCTTTGCGCACCGTGCAGACCGGCGATATCGAAAGCTTCCGTACCGCCCGTCCGCCGCGCGATTACTTTACCGATGAAATCCGCCGTCAGCTGTCGCGCTCGTTCGGCGAGGATCAGTTCTTTAACGGCGGTCTGTCGATCCGCGCCACTGTGAACCCGCAATTGCAGGATGTCGCGGCGCTGGCGCTGCAGCGCGCGCTGGAAACCTATGATCGTGGTCGCGGGCGTTGGCATGGCACGGGGCAGGTGATCGATCCGGCGCTGCTGGGCGATGAAGTCCTGTGGCGCACGGCGCTGACCGCGACCGATGTGCCGCGCGATATTGCGCTGGATAGCCCGTGGCTGCCTGCCGTTGTGCTGGCGGTCGAGGATAGCCAGTTGCGACTGGGGATCGAGGGCGTGGCATTGGACGATGCCGAAACGCCCGTCGTGCCGCGCGCGGATATCGAATGGATGCGCGGCAATTTCCATGACAATTTCACCGCCGGTGATGTAGTGCTGGTGCGCCGCATGACGAACGACAGTAGCGGCGCATTCGTGCGCTGGACGTTGCGTCAGGTGCCCGCGGTCGAGGGCGCGTTCATGGCGATGGACGTGAACACCGGCCGCGTGTTGGCCATGCAGGGCGGTTTTTCCTATCAATCCTCGGTGTTTAACCGCGCGACCCAAGCGCGCCGTCAGCCCGGCTCTAGCTTTAAGCCCTTTGTCTATGCGGCGGCGCTGGATAGCGGTTATACGCCTGCCACGATCGTCGTGGATGCGCCGGTCGAAATTATGACCCCGCAAGGCCCGTGGCGTCCGCAAAATGCCTCGAACCGCTTTTATGGCCCGACGCCGCTGCGCACGGGGATTGAACAGTCGCGCAACCTGATGACCATTCGTCTGGCGCAGGAAGTCGGCATGGATGTGGTCGCCGAATATGCCGAGCGGTTCGGCGTTTACGACACGATGAACCCGGTGCTGGCCGCCTCGCTGGGGTCCGAGGAATCGACGCTTTACCGCATGGTGGCGGCCTATGCGATGTTCGCCAATGGCGGCGAGCGGGTCGAGCCGACGCTGGTTGACCGCGTGCAGGATCGCTATGGCCGCACGATTTATCGCCACGACCAGCGCGAATGTCTGGATTGCACCCTGCCGACGCTGCAAGCCGGTGTCAGCCCGACGATCCATTCGGAACGCGAGCGGATCATGAACGAGGTCACGGCCTATCAGTTGACCTCGATGATGCAGGGCGTGGTGCAGCGCGGCACGGGCAGCTCGATCAACCTGCCGGTGCCGATCGCCGGCAAGACCGGCACCACCAATGACGCGAAAGACGTCTGGTTCATCGGCTATTCGTCGAACATCGTCGCAGGCTGCTATATCGGCTATGACACGCCCGAGCCGATGGGTTCGGTATCGGGCGGCGGCACCTGCGGCCCCGTGTTCCAGCGCGCCATGGCCGCCGCGATCGAGGAATATGGCGGCGGCCCGTTCCATATTCCTGCCGATTGCCGCTTTATGAATATCGACCGCTTTTCGGGTGCGCGTCTTGGCCCCGATGCCAGCGGCCCGAATGTACAGGCGGAATGTTTCCGTGCGGGCGAAGAGCCGGTGTTCGGCATCACCTTTGACGGCGGTTTTGCGATGTCGGCGGACCTGCCACTGGTGGACGAAGTTGTTGCCGCCTCGCGCAATGTCACCAACTCGTCGGGCGGCGCTGCGACGGTCGGCGATAATGCCTCGTTCGGGACTGTGACCTCGGGCGGTCTTTACTAAGGGTGGCTTTACTGATCGCCCCTGCCGGTCTAGAAGCGGCTCCAATTCTTATACACCGGGACAGCCATGCGTAGCGAAACGCGAGATATCATTGCCGCCATTGAAAAATCTATCACGCTGGTGGCCCAGCGGATGGACCGTGAGACGGCATCCTATCGGCTGGAAGAGTTCAACGCCCGCGTTGAAGATCCGACGCTGTGGGACAACCCCGAGGCCGCGCAAAAGCTGATGCGCGACCGTCAGGTGCTGCTGGACAAGATCAGCAATGTCGACGCGCTGGAACGTGACCTGCGCGACAATATCGAGCTGATCGAGATGGGCGAGGCCGAGGGCGATGATGATGTCGTCGCCGAGGCCGAGGCTGCGCTGCGCGCCCTGCGCGATGTCGCCGGCAAGAAAGAGATCGAGGCGCTGCTGGACGGCGAGGCCGATGGCAACGACACTTTCCTCGAGATCAACTCGGGCGCGGGCGGCACCGAAAGCTGCGACTGGGCCTCGATCCTGGCGCGGATGTACGTCCGCTGGGCCGAGAAAAAGGGCTATACAGTTGAAATGCAATCGGAAAGCCCCGGCGAAGAGGCGGGCATCAAATCGGTTTCCTATAAGATTTCCGGCCATAACGCCTATGGTTGGCTGAAATCGGAATCGGGCGTCCACCGCTTGGTGCGCATCTCGCCTTACGATTCTGCGGCGCGTCGCCACACCTCGTTCAGCTCGGTCTGGGTCTATCCGGTGGTGGACGACAATATCGAGATCGAGGTGCAGGACAAAGATATCCGCATCGACACCTATCGCTCGTCGGGCGCGGGCGGCCAGCACGTGAACACCACCGACTCGGCCGTGCGGATCACCCACTTGCCGACCGGCATCGTCGTGACCAGCTCGCAAAAGTCGCAGCACCAGAACCGCGATATCGCGATGAAGGCACTGAAATCGCGCCTCTATCAGATCGAGCTGGACCGCCGCAACGCCGCCATCAACGAGGCGCATGAGTCCAAGGGCAGTGCGGGTTGGGGCAACCAGATCCGATCCTATGTGCTGCAGCCTTACCAAATGGTGAAAGACCTGCGCACCTCGCACGAGACCTCGGACACCCAAGGCGTGCTGGACGGCGATCTGGACGGTTTCATGGCCGCGACGCTGGCGATGGATGTCTCGGGCAAAAGCCGCGCCGAGGCGAATGCCGAAGATTGAGTTTAAGCCTAGGGTTTTCTTGCGGGTTTCCGCTGGATAACCCCTTGCAAATATCGCGCTTCTCGCGCAAGAGAAACGCGTTGGACAGTTGGCCGAGTGGTCGAAGGCGCACGCCTGGAAAGTGTGTAGGCGGGAGACCGTCTCGAGGGTTCGAATCCCTCACTGTCCGCCATTATCCCTATAAGATACTGAAAACGCGTAGTTAATTTCGCGTTTTCCACATTTGCCCAGAATGTTTTCCAATGTTCTGATCTTGTTCCGTTCCGACAACGGCGCGGCGACGGTCAGCTGACTTGGTATAGTGATCGACCTCTTTCAGTGTTTCGTGCCCCGTCCAAGCGCTAATCTGGTGCGCCGTGGCACCGCCCTCTGCCAATTCGGTGGCGAGGCTTTTGCGCAGCCCGTGCGCGCTTTTCTTAAAACCAGCTTCCATCGCAGCCTCGCGTATCATCGTTCCGAGAGATTTTTCCGACCGGGCTTTGCCGCGTGCATCTAGATAGGTCATCTGACCCGCAAGTGCCTCGAGGGCGTGGTGCATGATGGCCCGGTCTTCGGAAAGGTGCGCTGCGAAATCAGGTAGGGGGCACGACCATGGAATATGTGCCGGACCGTCAGTCTTAACCTGCCGATATGTCAGCACGCCACCACGCACCATTCCCGGCCCAAGGCGAACAGCATCGCTGATCCGCGCGCCGCTAAAGCGCAGAAGCTCGAAGGCAGCACGTGTTGCTGATCCCATTGGCCAGCGTGTGCGAAAAGCTGCGATTTCATCCTGCGTCCATGGTGGGTGGCCGCCTTTGCTCTTTGCCTTAGGCATGGCGACGTCGAGCGCCTCGTTGCGCTCCAGCAGATTGGTCGCCACCCCGAAACTACAGAGGAAGCGCCAAGTGCGAAGTCGGTGGCCTTGTGAAGTGCTTTTCGGAAGGTTTGCCCGGATATGCCGCGATCTAAGTCCCCGCGCGGGAAGCTCGCCGAATTCTTCCACCAGCGCATCGCAATGGCGGCGGAACATGGCGCGGGTAGCTAGTTTCGATTGGCTATAATGGTCTGACTTTAGCGCAGCTCGCACCAACGCTGCAAAAGATCCAGCGGCTGCTGGTGACTTCTCGGGGTTGGCGGACTTTGCTTCTGCGTAGGCCCTTAGGAAGGCTGGATCGTCCATCGGCAAGTCCGGCAGCTTCACCAAAGGAAAGCCTCGGCGCTGAAAGTAGCGATAGGTCTTTCCCCTCCGTACCACCGTCTTAATCCCTTCAAGCGTCACTACGCTGCCCCTATAGCTTTGTCCCATGCGTCCTCTCCGGTTTCGGGTTCGGACGCTAAGTCTGTTTGTGTGTCTGTTGCAAGGATCATTACGCTACCATCACGCATGATGCGCAGCGCTATGACCGGCTTTCCTGCGCCTTCAAGCGCAGCAATGCCGCGCTTGATAGCTGCTTGGGTTGGAGTGGATACTGTCATTTGATCCTCTCAATCAAAGTTCAGCTCAGCAAACCCCTGCCTGCGCGCATTGAACGCAGCGAGGTTTGCCGATGGGTGTGGGCGGTCGATCCGGCGCAACCAGTTCCGCTCTTTCAGGATGCTGCGGACTGTGGCGCGATGGATCTTTAGGCGCTCGGCCAGCTGGCGCTGCGAGATCGCGCCGCCGGTTATTTTGATCATGCCGTCGATGCGGCAGGCATGAGCTTCGCGGCGGAAGGGGCGGTCGATCAAGTTCATGCTGCCGCCTCCAAGGCGTATCCGCCCCACTGTGACGCACACGCTCGAGCAATGCCCGCGAATGTTTGACTGCGGAATTTCCAGCGATCGGGACCGGGCGGCGCGCGATGCACGGCCTCCCATCGCTTCGCCTCGTCGCTGCCAGTCGGCGGCAGCGTTAGCTTGTCAGTCGGGCTCAGCCGGGGCAGGCCCCGCAAATAAAAGCCCGTGGCCTTCTTTGCCCGATCCCCAAACCACCATGGCTGCACGATCTGTGGGCGCGGCAGGTTCGCTGGCATCCTTTCACGAGCATGTCGGTGCATGATTGGATTTTCCACGGCGACCCGATCAATTGGGGCTCGCCAGCATGTCGTGAAAAGCGCCACGCCCTCGTCTAGCTCGCGCCACATATCCGCTAGAGTGCGTCCAGGTGGCGGGTTATGCAGCCAGCGGACGCCGCTGTTACAAAGCCTAGTGCACGGCGGGTGCGCGACGATCAGCAGATCCCAGCCGTCGCCCAAGTGGTCACGAACATCACCACGGATGTGGCGGTTGCTGCCGTCATCTGCGGGGAGGAGGTCACAAGACCAAGTGTCGTGTCCAAGCTCGGAGAATGCGCGGCGCATCACGCCCGATGTTTCGCAGCCAATGAGGACGCGCATTATGCACCGCCTTTCAGGGCTGCAAGGATTCGGGACGTGTGGTGGGAGTTCGCGAATGCCTGCGCATCCCGCAGAGCACCAAAGCGGCCAATCGGTATCGACCAAAACAGCAACTCGAATTGGTGCCGTTCCGCCCAAATTGCATAGTCACCAGCAACTAGTTCGTCGGGGTGTGCGTCCTCGTCATTGCGCGGTCCCCAAGCAAGCGACTTGACCTCGCGCGCCTCGGCCAGTTCAGCGCGAAGGCGGGTGATCTCGGCGGCAGAGTCGTTGCAGCAGTCGACCATCCATAGCAATGTGGTGCTCGATGATCCCTTGAGGCCAAGGAAATTCATCAGCGCTTTGGCCCTGCGCTCAGCCCCATTAAGACGTATCAACAGATCGGCGCTCATTCCTGCGATCCTTCCAGGGCTGCGCGGGAAGGCTCAACCGCCTCCAGCATGTGCATAACCATGTCGCGGAAGTTGTCGTAGCCAGCGATGACGATGGCATCGATGACCTGACAGGCTTCCAGCGCCGGTTTCAGTTGCGCTTTCAGCCGGTCAATCTCGGCTTTCATCTGGTCGCGTGTCGGCACCATTTTGGTATCTGCGGCGGCTGGCACCTGGGTAATTGGAATCTTGCCGGTGCCGTCGCAGGCGGCGCAATCCTCGTCGCACAGCCAACCAATAACTTGGCCGTGGCCGTCGCATTCTGTGCAGTGATTGATGTGCGGCTTGGTCAACTCGTCAATTCGCTTTTGCATGGCGCGAATGGTCAGGCCGGCATGGTGCATGGCCTCGACGCGGTTATCGCGGCGTTGGCCAATTAGTTCGCCAGCGACTTGCAGCACATCGGCGCGGTCGGTAGAAACCTCGCGGGCCGCGACCGGCTGTTTGGCCTCGGCAGCCAGCGCTTCGCCGCGCAGGCGTTCGGGTGCGAGGTTGTAAGGGTTTGGCGCTTGGGCCTCATTCGTCGTGCGCGGATCCTGCGCGGTCGGTGCGTGATCGCGCATTATGCTGCCTCCGCATTCTGGTTGGTTAGATGCTGGATCACGGCCTCAATCCCGCCGACCGTGCGGACGGTTTCGCGGACGCCCGTGGGCAGCTGGACGCCGAAACGGTTCTCGATCAGCAGGTAAAGCTGTGCGAGCATGTCAGGCGTCAGGCCAAGGTCGGCCACCAGTTCCGACGCCGATGTGACCTCGGCCAGCATTTTGCTGCTGACCAGTGCGGCCAGTTGCTTCACCGCGCTGGAATTGTGGGTATTGAATAGGTTGGACGGGTTAGCACCGGCCAGCAATTGGGCAGCGGTTAATGCCTTTGCATGTGCGTCCATTGCGAGCTGGTGTAGGCGCTCATAGGCCTCGGCCACCTTATCGCGGTGCTGGTGCAATGTGCGCTCGAGCGAGCGGCTGGTGTCCAGATCCTGCAGGATGAACCAAATGTCTTGCAGTCCGACCCCAATGGAAATGAGAAACCGGATCAGCGCCAACCGCTCCAGCACGTCAGGCTTGAAATAGCGAAGGTTGCGGCCAGCCTTCAGTGCTTGACCGGGTAGGCGGCGGCGAATGCCATTCGCGTCTGTTGCGGGGGGATCAGCTCAAGGCTTTCATAGTGACGGATGGCACGCGGGCTAAGGCCTGTCACGCGCTTGATATCCTGCGTTGTGATTAGCTTGGTCTGCATTGTCGCCCCGGATCAAACTGCATTGCGGCGCAGACGCGCGGCGACGGCAGCGCTGATCCGCGGTGCGGCGTCATCCAGCACTTGGCGCAGGCTTGGCTGGGCGTGGGTGCGCAGGCCGCTGCCTTCGCGGCGCATGACGTGGCCGGTCAGCATGAGATTTTCGGGGTTCAGGCGGATGCCGCGCTCTTCGCAAAGGGCCTGCCAGACGTGCTGTTTCGCGGCCACGGGGCCGTGCAGAATAGAGTCGGAAGTCGCCGCGTGGGCGAGTTGGGCGAAGTTAGCGGGGGTGGAGGTCGTCTGCATTTGATGCTCCATCGGTGTATCGATGGGGCAGTGGTATTGGAGTAAAAAAACTCCGTCAACTAAATAGAGTTATTTTACTCCACTTTTTATTGACGTGATTACTCGGACGTGCAGAATCGGGGCGAGAAAAAAACCGCCACTAGGGCGGGGTGTGCTATCAGGCGCTTAGAGCGGCGCTACCAGAGGGGGCATGATGTTTGGCTTGGAATTTTTGGAGCTCACGCTCACGCTGCAGGTTTCGCTCGGCGCTGGTTACCTAGCGTATGCGGTTGCATACGCAGGCTATCGAAAGGATCATCGAGCGGAAGATGCAATCTTCATCACAATAGCCTTTTCCGCGCTGGCGCAGCTTTTATTCGTTGTTCTAGAACATGCGCAGTTTTTGCCGATAATTTCTGTGCCTAGCGTGTTCTTAACCACAATTGCGGCAGGCGCATTATGGCGCAAATTTGGCATGAGCTTCTGGCAGACGTTGATGAGATGGTCTGGTGTCCATCGCGATGATGGGAACCTGCGTATCTGGCCAATTCTTGTACATGGAAACCATGAGATCAACCAGTGTCAGGTATACCTAAAGGATGGGCGCGTTCTTAACTTATTGAATGGGCCCGCATATATTGGCCAGCCGTGGGACGGGCTACTTTTGGGTGACGATGGTTCGGTTTTGATGGTTGTCGAAAACGAATACATGCCGAACGGATCCGTTATTGAGCATGGCGCGAATTTTGACGCTGAGTGGGGTACTTCACTGACCTATGTTCCGGCCAGTGAAGTAAGTCGTGTGATTTTTACTCTGAAGAAGTCGTAGGTGTATTTTTCTTTGCTGGCGGGGGACCGGACGTTTTGACAGATTTCAGTGGCGATGCGTTGTTCGTCACTTCGGCCGCTTTGTTAGAGATTACGCGCGCGTGGCCAGATGGTGTAGTTGGTTTTGCCATATATGAACTCCTAACTGGATTTTCTTACTAGTTCGGGTTGCAAATAATGCTTGATTGGCGCCGCCCATTTCAGGCGTCGATTGAACATTGGTTCGGCTGTCATGTTCAGGGAAAGCAGGTGGAATAGGTGTGGCTCATTCCCTTGTTTCACCTGCTTCAGCCAAACCTTACCTTCCTCGCATTCGGCTACGCAGATCTTATTGAGGGCTTCGGAGGGGACGCCGATAGTGTCGCGTGAGTAAAACACCACGCCGCCTGATTCGTAGAAAGGTTCCATGCTGTCGCCCGTCACCTCGACCGCCACGATGCCGTGTGTCGGAAGGTGATTTGGAGTCTCGACGTGGTAGATGCCATCGCCCTTGGCAAAGTCGTCCATCAGTTCGACTT
Source organism: Ketogulonicigenium vulgare WSH-001 (assembly GCF_000223375.1). Lineage (NCBI taxonomy): Bacteria > Pseudomonadati > Pseudomonadota > Alphaproteobacteria > Rhodobacterales > Roseobacteraceae > Ketogulonicigenium > Ketogulonicigenium vulgare. The sequence goes on from NC_017384.1 coordinate 758,114, forward strand.
GTGCGCCCGCGCCGATGCGGCCTGCTACAGCGGTTTTACGACCTGACCCGCTAAAGTTGCCATCATAGAAGTCTTCAAGGGTTACTCCAAACGCTGCCGCGATTTTCATTGCGTCGTCAACGTTGGTGGTTTTCGCCTTGCCTTGCCTTACATTTTTCATCTGGTCGTAAGACACGCCAGCTTGGGCGCAAACACTACGTAGTGAGCGTCCCGTTGTCGCGATGGCATGTTCTAGGGCGGAGGCGAAGGTGCTTTGCATGGAGGTAAATTACTCCAGGCTCAAAGCTATAGCATCGGGTATAAAAACCCTTGACGACTGGAGTATAATAACTCCATACCGTAAGCCATGGAACAATTCGTTACTGAAGTTGAGGCATACGCGAAAGCGGTAGGCAGGCCCCCACAGTCGATTTTGAAATCGGCGGTTCGAGCATCTTGGCGCGTGTGGCAGGCGTGGCTTGATGGGAAATCCAGCCCAACGATGGCTGTTGCCGACCGCGTTCGCGCCTACATGGCTGCAAACCCGCCCGCTGCCCAAAATGAAAGGGCGGCCTGATGCAGCAGACCGCCCCTCACAACCTAGCATCAAATGTTTCGGTTCGTTCGACACGAGACCAACATAAGGGGGTGCCGTTGGAAAAGTCTTTCCGAAAATCTCGCCAACCGAAAAACGGCGAGGATGCAGAGCGGGCGCGGTTCGCGCGGCTGCTGTGGCGGGCGTTCCCTGATGCCAACTCCGAAAATGAGCTGGCCGAGCTCGCGGCGATGGTGCTGACCTCGGAATCGCGCCCTGTCGATAAGCGGACGGTGCGCAATTGGCTGCGGTGCGAGAACGCGCCGCACTTTCGCTATGTGATCAAGGTGATCGCGCTTGTGGGGGCCGAGGCTGTTTTCCAAATGATTGACCCGGAGGTGGGCGAATGAAGCGGATCCTCTGGCGGATTGCACAACGTTACCTGCTTGCGCGCGCGGCTCGTGCCCGCCGCGCAGGCAACACGATGGCGGCGGCTAAGTTTAAGTCGCGCTCGGAAAAGTTTTTCCACAAGATCAAGGGGGCAATGCGGTGAGCTGGCGTCAATATAAGTTTGCTAGCTGTGGTGCGCGATCAATGAACGATATCGTTGTCGCGACGCAGAAATCCGATGCGAAAGCTATTTTCGCAAGTGTGGCAGAACTTTCTGATGCTGCCTCCCTGAAGCATGCTGCGTTGTCCAGATGCGAAACAGTACGGGCAGAGGTAGTGACTTGGCTCAGTGCCTTCCGGGGATCGTGGTGCCATGACAATGCCGCCCGCAGGTGTCGCTGTCAGCGCGTAGACATCTGCGTCCATGATCTCGACATGACGCTCGACGTCCAGAAGCGCCTCCTTAGCGCGCTGAAGATTATCCTAGCTAAGTTTGGCGTTGTCGCTAAGCAACTCATTTGTCTCGCAAAGCAATCTTGCGGCTTTCTCGATGCCATTGATGGATCTCAGGATTTCATCTCTCTTGGCGTTGGCTTCCGCAGTGAGAAGAGACGATATTTCTTTCGCAGCCGCTCTCATCTCATCGGCAGCTTTTACGCTTTCGTCCGTCAGTTTTCGGAGACGGTGATATTTCTTTCGGTCTTGGGTCATTGGTTGCTCGCCTCACGACTTTACCGCGCTATCTCGACGGAAACGGGTGTGACGGCGATGCGTTCCATCACTTTGAGGGCGTTGGCGTGAAAGCGTTACCACTGAAACAGACAGACGCGGATCGTGCTGTCGCAGATCTGGCGTTTGCGGTGACCTCGGCCGAAATCAAAGAGATTGTCGAAGAATATGAAACGCTGGCCGAAGAGCGTTCCGGCGTCGGAGACCGTATGAGCGAGGTGATGGCGCGCGCGAAGGCAAGAGGATACGACACAAAGATTTTGCGTCGGATCATCGCGCTGCGCAAGCGTCATGCCGATGACTTGGCTGAGGAAGAAACCATCCTCGAAATCTACAAATCAGCATTGGGAATGTGATGACCGCAATTTCAAGCCTGCGGCCTGTCGCTGTGGATGAGATCGGGGACTATCCGTTCTCGGTCGAGGATCGCTTCGAAAGCCACTATTTTATGGCATGGGAACGGCGGCGCTGGCTCAATTCCGACATGCGCCTGCGTGGTGATCCGGAATGCCGCGCCCTGTTCTTTGATCTGATCAATATCAGCTATGATCAGTCGCCGGTCGGCACCTTGCCAACGGATCATAAGATCTTGGCGAAATTGCTGTTCGTTACTGATGACCGCTTTGAGCAGCTGTGCCGCCAAGAATTCGGGCCGCTGCACAAGTGGCGCAAGTTCAACTGCGAAGGCGAAATCCGCCTGGGCCATCCAATGGTTCTAAAGACGTTGAATGAGGCTGTCGCGCGCCGTGCAGAGAACCAAGCGCGCACCGATGCAGCCAGCAACATCAAGCGCCTTCAGCGTATGCGCAGCATGTTGGCGGGTTACAGCAAAGATCTGGCCTCTAATGAGGCGGCAGTGCGCTGGATTGATGAATGGCTGATCGAACAAGGATGCACAAAGCGTAGCTCTGACTGGCTGGAGCGGGCCATGTCGGCATGGTCGGGGCACATGCATCGCCTCTCAGGTCGTGGGCGTAGTATCTAAACGAAACTACAGTCTATCGTATGTGTCCACATGGACAGACGAAGACAGACGAAGACAGATCGAGACAGACGAAGACAGTCCCGGACTGTCCACCACCATAAGGACAAGGACAATGACAAGATAAATACAAATACCCGTGCAGCGACAGTTGGACGGTCAAGCTGTGGATAAGTCGCGCCGAACAAGCCGCATGCAGGTGGCAATCGGGCATTGCTGAGAAAAGAGGAAAGGCTGATGGGGTTCGACACAAACCAACCAGAGACTAATCGCGATCGGGTCAGGCGCTTGCTGCTGGTGCCGCTGGGGTTCCGGCACCCGCGCAAGACCGAAGAGGCAGTGGGCCGCGCATCGCTGGACGCGATTGCAGATGAAATGGCGTATCTGCCTGATGACGTGCTGATCGCGATGGTTGAGGCCATGCGGGCGCGGGGCGAGGGGGCCAGCAAGGATTTCTGGCCGTCGCGCGCCTCGTTCATCGGGGTGGCCGAATGGCTGCATCCGCGCCCGCTGGAATTCTCGCCCAAGCTGCTCAGCTGGTTCGCCTCGATCGAGGGGCCGCGCGCGATTGAGAACGGGACGCTCGTCGAAACGTGGCAATTCTTTGAACAGAAAAAGCGCCCGCCGTCGCTGCCTGAGGATCGCAAGCGCGTCGAGGTTGTCGCGCAGCACAACGCGCGCAAGCTGCAACTGATTGCGGAACGTCGCGAACGTGGCCGCGAACAGTTTCCCGACGATCTGGCATGGGAACGCTGGTATCTGGATCGGCGGCTGTATTGCGAGCAAGCCGTGGCGGATGCGCGGGCCGGAAAGGCGGTGGCATGATGGATGCCCGTCAACTCGTTCCCGATGCCGATTACGAAATCGAATACGTGGCGGCAAAGGATCCGCGCCAGCCGCCCGAGCCAAAGCTGAAACCCATTGCGGGGCGCATGAAGGTCGCGGATGTGTTCGACCTGATGGCGCTGCAAGCGGGTCGTCGGGGCGGGGCCTTGGCACTGACGCCAACGCAAATCGCAATGGCGCGCACCTATAGCGCGTTGGTCGAGCGGCATGAGGCGGGCGGGATTAAATGTTCGTCTGCCGAGGCGGGCGGTGGCGGTGGTGGCGGCTCTGCCGATAGCTTCACGCAGGCGCGGTTGGATGCATCGCGCGAACTCGACCGGATCCGCGCCCGGATCGGTGACGGCGTTGCGTTGGAGGTGCGTCGTCGGCGCAAGGTGGATGACAAGGCCGTAACGGTGAAGTCGCAAATCACCGATCGCAAATTGGTGGATGCCGTTTGCCTCGCGGATCAAAGTTTGGCGTCATTGCTTCGCTCGCATGGCTGGTCGCCGGATGCTACTACGCGTGGATCGCTGATTAAGGCGCTGGGGGCCGCATTGGATCGGATGACTGGGCCTACTGCGCGGCACCGACATGCCACCTTACGGTGCGGCGTGGTGGCGCGTAGCCCCTTCGCCAAATAGGGGGTTGACGCCTTATCCCTTCCGACGATAGGAAATAAGCACTATCCATAATTGCGCCCACGGGAAACCGGCGGGCGCTTTTGCGTTCAGGGGTTTGGTGGTGTCGCCCGCAAGGACAGATAACAACAGAACATCTTGCAGGCGACTTGGGTAGATTTGGCGTTCCGACTAAAAGCCGCCTGCGCGAGGATTGGAACAGCTAACGCAGGCGGCTGATATTGGCGGAGTAAGCCAATTGCGATGGCAACATAAGCGACCGTGCCTGCCATCGAATCTCAGGTTAACGACGGCGGCTGACCTCGTCTACAGCATTAACCATCAGTGCTGCCTTATACTGCTGGTGCCGTCTGCATGGGAAAGAACTGTCTATGCAGACGGCATAGCGCGGCAAGGAAAGCCAAGGGTGACGGCGGGCTAGGTGCATACGTAGGACCCGCCGTCGACGTTCAGGCTATTTGGTCTTGAAGTGCTCGTCGATCTGCTTTTCGGCCTCTTCTTTGACAATGCCGTAGCGTTCTTGGATCTTTCCGGCCAGTTTTTCGCGCTGGCCGTCGATCTCAGTCAGATCGTCGTCGGTGAGTTGACCCCATTTGGTCTTCACATCACCCTTTGCTTGGGCCCATTTGCCCTTCACGGTATCCCAGTTCATGCCGTCCTCCATTGGTTAAGAGTTCACAAGATTGGTCTTCACGTGAGTTCATCGTCGTTAATATTTTGCCTAAACCGTAATCACATTTTTTGAGCGAGCTAAAACGACGCTTTTTTGCCGATTGGTCAGTTTCGCGTTTCTGGAGGGTGCAATGGCATCAGGTCTTTCTGTGCTGACCCACGGCAATGGCGTAACTCTGACGGGTGATCGCGCGCTGATCCGGTCTTTGACCGATCTCTCGGATCGCGATCTGAATATTGCCGCGACATGGGCGCTGAATGATACGGCGGCAGATGTGCTGACCGATGTGCAGCAGCGCATGGGGCAGGTGTTCGACCGGCCAACGCCTTTTGCGCTGAACGCATTTCAGGTGCGCAAGGCGCGGCCCAATGACTTGCAGGCAGCGGTGCAGGAACGGCCCTCGGTCGGAAAGCGCCATTTCCTGAAAGTGCAGGAACTTGGCGGCGTTCGCCCGCAAACCGGCCTTGAACGCAATCTAGGTTTCAAGCTGCCTTACGCTGGGCATTTGCAAACTGTGACGCCGGGGCCTGCGGCGCTGCTCGATGCGCGCGGCAATTGGTCGACGGGTGAACGCAACCGCGTCCTCTCTAGCATTCGCGCCCAGAGCGATAAGCACATGAACAGCAAGCGCGGCGCGGCCAAGGTGAAGCGATCGAGCGCTGCGCAGTTCTTTGTGCCGCGCGCCGGATCGAAACTGTCGCCCGGTGTATGGAAGCGCACCAGTCGCGGGGCCAAGCTGCAAAAGGTGCTGAACTTCACGGATCGCTCGGCGGTCTACAAGCCGCGCCTGAAGTTCCTCGATGGTGCCGAGGTGGTGGCCTCTCGCCAGATGCCGCTGCACCTTCGCCGGACGCTAGCGCAAATGGTCGCCAAGCGGGCCGTCAAGGTCTGAAAAAATCCGCGCGGGTCCTTCCTAGGGTTCGCTTGCATGCGGGTAATTCGCGCCCCGTGCCGTGCGATTTTTTTGGTTTTCCATTTGCAAATAAGGGGTTGTTGTTGGGGTTTGCCATGGCCGACGATCAAACTGTTACGCTCGTCGCGGTCGAGGTCAGCGCCGAGTTTCAAAAGATCCTTGCTGACTATCCGCTGCCCGCGACGGTGCAGGACGCGGATATGAACCAAGAGGAACTGGCCTCGGCCCTTAACCAATCCGTCAACACGATTGCAAAGTGGATTCGGCAAGAGGGCATGCCGGTCGCCCAGGCGGGCGGCAACGGTAAATCCTATGTGCTGCGGCTGTCGCATTGCTGGGCGTGGCTCAAGGCGCGGGATGCGGATCGCGACTTGCGCAGCCAACACAACAAACAGCAGGCGGCTGCGCTGCAAGCCGAAATGCTGGGTCTCGATGTGTCAGACCCAAACGCGCACATGACGCCGAAAGCGCGCCGCGAAATGGCCGAGGCTGATCTTGTTTGGAACAAAGCGCAGCGCGAACGCCGGACGCTGGTGCAGTTGGACGAGGTGCATGACCTGTTGGAGAGCGTGCTGACCATGGTGCGCGATGGGATCGAGGCGATGCCCGATCTGCTGGAACGGGAACTGAACCTGAAACCCGATCAGGTCGCGGCGGCTGTTGCTGTCGGGCACGATATCCTGACCAGCCTGACGGAAAAGATTGAAGCCGCCGAACTGCAAGAACGCACGGTCGCTGACCTGCCGGATCGGCAATTGTGGATGAATTAGGTCTCGTCAGATTGCTTGCGCGCGGCCTCGATCAGTTGCGCGATATGGCGTCTATCCTCTTTGAGCATGCGCTTGAGCTGCTCCATCTGCAAATTTAACGAACTGTTGTCTCGCTCGATCGCGGCAATCTTGGTGGAGAGCTTCAGCATTCTCTCCTGCAAATCCTTAATCTCCATGGACCGATCCTGTCTAACCTGTTGGGTTACCTACAACTACAAGCTGAATTGGATCAGATTGGATCGTTCTGTCTACTCCCAATTCACGTTGGCTAGAGCAGTGCAGCCACAATGGATGAAATTAAATTAAGAGGGCTTTTATCGATGCAGATGCGCGGGTTCGAGCCATTGATGCCTTATGCGGATCCGCGCGTAGCGCTGAAGGCGGCGCTGCCTGCGCTTCGTCCTGCCGAGCGGATCTCGGTCACCGATGCCGCCGAAAAGTATATGCGCGTGAATGTTTCGGGAACGTGGAAAAAGTTCAGCCGCGACGTGACGCCTTACATGACCGAGCCGAGCGACATGATCCCTTCGCGGATGTATCGCGGGCTGGTGCTGTGCGGGCCGTCGCAGTCGGGCAAGACCCAGATGCTGCAATCGGCGGTGGCCTATACGATTGCCGCGAACCCCGGACGGGTCGGGCTGTTCCAGATGACACGGGATGCGGCGCAGCTGTTTGAGCGCGAAAAGATCGCGCCGATGATCGCGAACTCGCCTGAGCTGCGGGCGAAGCTGGCGAAGGGGCGCGGGTCGGATACGATCTTTCAAAAGCTGTTTCTGGGCGGCACGCATCTGACGCTGAACTGGCCGACGATTACGCAGCTCAGCTCGACCACGATCCGGCTGGTGCTGGGCACGGATTATGACCACTTCCCCGAGAGCGTGGACGGCGAGGGCGATGCCTATTCGCTGATGCGGGCGCGGGCCAAGACCTACATGTCGCGGGGCATGGTGGTGGTTGAAAGCAGTCCAGGCGCGCCGATCACGGATGAACATTGGCAGCCGCAATCAGCGCATGATGTGCCGCCGGTGGAATACGGGGTGCTGTCGCTCTATCCGAACGGGACGCGGGGCCGGTGGTATTGGACATGCCCGTGCTGCGGCGAGGAATTTGAACCGACCTTTGCGCGCCTCGTCTATCCCGAAGGGGCCGAGCCTGCGGAAGCCGGTGACGCTGCCGAGATGCGGTGCCCGCATTGTCGCCAGACCTTCGGGCATGGCCTCAAGCGCGCGCTGAACAGTGAAGGACGCTGGCTGCATGAAGGCCGCGAGGTTGACGAATACGGACGCCCGCGCCTTGTCACCATCGACAGCGGCTTAGTGCGGCGCACCGATATGCTTAGCTACTGGCTGAACGGGGCAGCCGCCGCGTTCTCGACTTGGGCGGAACTGGTGGAAACCTATGAGAACGCCAAGCGCGCCTTTGACAAGACCGGCGACGAGGAAAAGCTAAAGACCGCAGCGAACACGGGGCAGGCGATGCCCTATATGCCGCGCTCTGCCTCGGATGAAATGACGCTCTCGCTGCAAGGGCTGAAGGATAAGGCGGAAGGGCATGATCTGCCGCGCGGGATCGCGCCGCATTGGGTGCGTTACCTCACGGTATCGGTGGACGTGCAAAGCACCTACTTCTCGGTGGGTGTCACGGGCTGGGGCGAGAACGGTCGGCACTGCCCGATTGACCGCTTTGATATTGTGAAGCCGCCCAATCAGGACGCGGATGCGCCGGAGCGGACGCTAAAGCCGTTCGAGATTGCCGCCGATTGGGATGCGCTGGTGGATCTGGCGACGCGCGAATGGCCGGTTGATGGGGCCAATGGATCGCTGCTTGCACGCTCGATCGCGATCGACATGCACGGCGGCGGCTCGACCACGGAAAACGCCTATCGGTTCTACCGCAAGCGCCGCAAGGCGGGCGAGGGGCAGCGCTGGTATCTGACGCGCGGCGAGGGCGGTTTGAAGAAACCCGATCGCGTGTGGCTGAAAGCGCCGGAACGGTCGAACAACGTCAAGCGCAAGGCGGCAGCGGATATCCAGATCCTGCACATGGCGACGGATCGGTTGAAAGATGCGGTGGCGGCAAGTCTTCGCATGCAGGACGGCGGCACCAATGATTGCGAGGTGCCGGGCTGGATGACCACCGATGAGCTGGGCGAGCTGATGGCCGAGCGGCGCGGCAAGTCCGGCTGGGAAAAACGACCCGGCGTTGTGCGAAACGAGAGTTTCGACCACCTCGTCCAAGCAAGGGCCCAGCATCTGATCAAGGGCGGCGAGCGGGTCAATTGGGACGATCCACCGGAATGGGCGGTTTTGGGTAACCAGAACCGCTTTTTTGTTGCCCCGATCAAACTCGCCCCGCTTGCGGATCCGGAAGCTGCGGTGCCGGTGCCCGCTAAAAGAAAACCGCGCCCGCAAGCGCAGCCTGCCAAGCCCGAAACCGGCGGCTGGATCAAACACCGGAAAGGAAGCTGGCTTTGAGCAAGGTCAATACGCAAATCGAGCAGATCGAGGACATGATCGCGAAGGGTGTGCTTTCGCTGGAGCAAAACGGCGAAAAGGTCACGTTACGTAGCTTTGACGAAATGCAGCGCACCCTGACGTGGCTCTACCGCAGGCGCGATGGCGACACGCGCAAGACGTTCCACACGCCAAAGTTCTCGCGGGGGTGATATGGGCTTCATGAACAAAGTCGCGCTCGCGGTCGCCCCGGCATGGGCGGCGCGGCGTGAACGCTCGCGCCTTGTCGCGATGCATTATCGCGCCGCACGGCTTGGGCAGCGTTCGGATAGTCTGCGCCCCACGAACTCCGATGCCAATGTGGCGGGGCAGGCGCGACAGCGGGTGTCGCAATATATGCGGGATCTGGTGCGCAATGCGCCTTTTGCGGCGCGGGCGCAGGCGGTCATCGCGAACAATGTGGTGGGCGACGGGATCATCCCGAAGGTCACTATGAATGCGCAGGTCGCGGATCGGGATCTCGGCCAGCGCCTGAAGGATCGCGGCATGCACCATATCGAGACCTCACTCGATACCGTGCATATCGACAAAAAGGGGCTGCAAAATCTTTACGGCTTGCAGCGACAGGTAATCAACACGGTCGTGGAATCGGGCGAGGCGCTGATCAGGCGGCACAAGCTGCCGGTTGAAAATGGCGCGGGGCTGCCGCTGAAAATCGAGGTGCTTGAACCCGAATACCTCGACAGTGGTCGCATGTGGGCGGGCGAGGGCGAGAATATCGTGCGGGACGGGATCGAATACGATCCGGTTGGCAACCGTGTCGCCTATTGGCTGTTCAGCCAGCATCCCGGCGGCGAGTTCGTGCCCAGTAAATCGCAGATCACTTCGGTTCGGGTGCCTGCCGATGAGATTATTCACGTCTTTCGACCGGATCGCCCGGGACAGGATCGCGGTATGAGTTGGCTCGCGCCGGTGGCGGAAAAGATGCTCATGCTCGACGATTACGAGGACGCGCAGCTGATGCGGCAGCGGATCGCGGCTTGCTTTGCCGCGTTCCGTAAAACGGGGCCGGATGCGAAGGCATCGCCTGAAATCAGCAAGACGCTGGTTCCCGGCACAATCGTCGATATCGGGCCGGAGGAGGATGTGGTTTTTGCTGCGCCGCCGACGGCATCGGGGGATGACCAGTTCAAAGGCACGATCCTGCGCGGCATCGCGATGGGGCTTGGCATCTCTTACGAGGCGCTGACCGGCGATCTGTCGGGCGTCAACTTCAGCTCGGCCCGCATCGGACGGCTGGAAATGGATCGCAATGTTAGCAGCTGGCAATGGCTGATGATGGTGCCGCAGATGCTGCAACCACTCGGTTGCTGGATCATGGAAGCATGGGCCGAATACGAGGCGCAGACGCGGGAGATAAAGGATCTGCCGCTTGGCGACTTCATCGACGGCGGCGGGCTTGTTCTGACGTGGGTGCCGCCGGTGCGGCTGATGATCGACCCTTCGGGCGAGTTCGCGGCGTTCAACACGGCGGTGCGCTCGGGGTTCATGAGCCGTCAGGGCGTGGTGCGGACAACCGGCATCGATCCCGAAAGGCTGATGCAGGAGCAATATCAAGACATGCGCGAGGCGGATGAGCTGGGGCTGATCTTTGACAGCGACCCGCGCAAGGACATCTCGCGGCAGATCCTCAGCGAGCAGGCGGAAAGGGCACGCAATGAATGAGATCTACCTGTCCGGCACGATCGGGCAGTCCTTTTGGGATGAGGAATTCTTCACCGAAAGCTCCGTCCGCGACGTGCTGGCGGGTCTAAGCGGCCCTCTGACGGTTAATTTGAACTCGGGTGGCGGGATCGCGACCGAGGGGCAGGCGATCTATACGCTGCTGAAGGAATATCCGGGCGAGGTGACGATTGTTGTGAACGGCATCGCGGCCTCTGCCGCCTCGCTGATCGCGATGGCCGGTGATCACATCATTATGCCCGAAGGCGCGATCATGATGATCCACGATCCGGCCAGCTGGGCGGTCGAGGGGCGCGGCACTGAGGCCGATCACCTCAAAGCCGCCAAGCATCTGGGCGTTATCGCCAATGCCTATGCGGCGATTTACGCCGCGCGGGCAGGTATCAGCCCCGAGGCTGCCCGCAAGATCATGCAGGTCGAGACCTATTACGATGGGCCGCAAGCGGTCCGCGCGGGGTTTGCGACCGCGACAGATGACAGCGCGGCGGCAGCAGCTGCGGCGCTTTTTGATTACAATCTTTACGCTCATGCCCCCGCAAGTTTGCGGGCGGTGGGTGACGCAGTCGGTCGGCGTCAGTCCAAGCGCGCCGTCGCGGCGATGATGGCCGGATCTAACAATGCTCAAAAGGAGGCTTTCATGCCCAAACCCCGTGCGACCCGTGCAAATGCAACCATGAACGATGATCAGGCTCCGACGCTGGAGGATGATCTGGATCCGGCGCTGGATGACCAGAACGTTGACGACATCACCGCCAGCGACGACGACGACATTACGGCCAGCGACGACGATGAAATCACCGCCGATGACGGCGATGATCTCGATGATCTGAATGCATCCGGGGCAGATCCCGATGACGAACTTAAAACCGCGATGCGGGCAACGGCGGTGATGAAGCTGTGTAAGGCGCGCGGCATCAGCACGGCGGTTGCGCATCACTATATCGCGGCGGGCATGTCCTCGGATGACGTGCGCCGCCTCCACCCTGCGAACAAGGATGGCCGCATGCCCCAGACCACCGCCTTCACGCCGCGCGCCCGCATTGTGCGCGATGAGGTCGACACCCGCCGCGCGGCGCTGACCGGTGCGATCTTTGCCAAAATGCAGCAAAAGCGCGGTCGCAAAGTCGAGGTGCAGGGCGCATCGCGCCAGTATATGGATGCGGGTCTGATCGAGATGGCATCGGTCGCAACGGGTCGCAAGCTGCCGCGCTTTGCCATGTCTTATGGTGTGCGCGAACAGTTCATGATGGATGCGATGCATTCCACCTCGGACTTTCCGGCGATTTTCCAAAATGCGCTGCATAAGGTGCTGCTCGACACCTACAGCAACTTCACACCGACCTATCAGCGCGTGGCCGAGCGCAAGGACTTTAACGACTTCCGCCCGATGCCACTGGTGATGACCGGCAGCTTGCCGATGCTGAAGCCGATTACCGAGACCGGTGAAATCAAGCACGGCACCTTCTCCGATCGCGGCGAGATGGCGACAATCGAACGCTATGGCGTGATTGTGCCGATTGACCGGGCGATGATCGTGAATGACGAACTGGGCGCGATTGCTCGCGTTATGGAGCGCTATGGCCGCACGGTTGGCGTGTTCGAGGAACGCACCTTCTATTCGCTGGCATTCTCTGGCCTCATGTCTGACGAAAAGCCGATCTTCCATACGGATCACAAGAACGTCGCGCCGAACGGCTCGGATATTACGGACGACGCAGTCAGCGAGGCACGCACCTATCTGCGTGAGGCGAAAGGGCTGGACGGCGAGCCGCTTTACCTGAACCCGAACTTGCTGCTGGTCGGCCCCAAGAACGAGACAGCGGCGCAGCGCCTGCTGGCGCAGACCACGCCCGCCAACGCTGACGACGTCAACGTCTTTAGCGGCCAGCTGGGGCTGGTGGTTACGCCGGAGATCACCGGTCGGGAATGGTATGTGTTTGACAATACAAACCCCTGCTGGACTTACGGCTATCTCGAGGATGCCTCGGCCCCGCGTGTCAGCACGCAGGAGCTGTTCGATCAGCAGGGCATGAAACTGAAACTGGAGCATGACTTTGGCGTGGGTCACGCCCGCTATGAGAGCGGCTTCAAGAACATCGGCCGCTAAAAGCCACTGCCTATTCACTGACAAGAGCCGCCTTCGGGCGGCTTTTGTCGTTCACCTCTTAGATGTCAGGAAAGACATATGAAAAACTCCATTCAACGCGGCCATTCCTTGGCCATCATTGCAGCGGCTGCGGTGGAAAGCGGCCAATTGGTCGTCGCGGGTCGCATGGTCGGCGTCGCGGGTGCGGATGCAGACGCGGGTGATCGGGTCGAGATCCACCTGGAGGGCGTTTATGAGTTGACCAAAACACCGACGCAGGCATGGTCTGTCGGGGCACTGGTCTATGCCGTGCCCGCTACGGGCGTTCTGACCACGGCGGCATCTGGCAACGTGCTCGTTGGGGTGGCGGTCGAGGCGACCGTCAATCCATCTGCCACGGGCATTGTTCGGCTCAATGGGTCGTTCTCGCCCGCTGCGGCCTAGGCCATGACGGCGCTGTTTGATGGTGTCGCGGGGCTGCTGACCGGCACCTTCGGCACGGTTGTCGAATACCGGCGCGACGGGCGCATGGAGTGGACGGATATTCCGTCCACCTTCCGCGAACAGCCGATCGAGGTCACGGATGCCGAGGGGCGCGATGTGCTGATCATCGCGCCGACTTGGCGGGTCATTCACCGGCTGGTGCCGGATCTCAAGCGCGATGATCTGGTGCGCCCCGCCTCGGGTAAGGTCTACCGCGTCGTAAACTTTGACCCGACTGGCTCGCCTGCTGCGGATGCCCAAGTGCTGTGTCAGCTGGAGGAATGGTATGGATAGCCCTGCCAGTATCCGCAAAGCCTATCGCGACACGGCGGCGGCGGCCATGGCGGCGGCGGATCGGTTCGCCGGTTTTGCGCGCCTGCCGTCTTGGGTTGAGGCGGTGAATGATAGCGTGCTGCCTGCCTTTGGCGCATTCACGCTGTCGGATGCCTTCGGGCGCACCACCTTGGATGGCGAACATCAGTGGGATGTGAAGCTGACGGTCGCCGCCAAGCGCACCGGGCTGCCCTCGGACCTCGATGACGACCTCGATCTCGATCTGGAAACGATTATCGCCACGATCATCACCGCGCTGCACGGCGCGAGCCTCTGCGGCGCGCAGATCCAGTGCGACGTCGAGACCAGCCAAACAGTTGTGAATGCCGACGGCGGCAAGCGCGTCGGCACGGTCGCGGTGACATTCAATTGCCGCTGCTACTGGATCTTTTAACAGGAGGGCAACATGCCTGCATCCACTGCCACCACCGGCTTCAGCACCCGTTTCGGGCGCAAGACCGGCACCGGCAATACCTATGCCTATTTCGCCGAGGTCTCGAACATTAACGGCATCGGCATGACGCGCGAGGCCATCGACGCAACCCATCTGGAAAGCCCTGATGGCTACAACGAGTTCATCGCCGGTATGAAGACTGGCAAGCCGGTGACGATCACACTGAACTTTGTGCCTGCCGCCACTTCGGACGTGACGGATGCCTTTGCAACCGGCTCGGGCGAGTTCCGCATTCTGTTTCCGGGCGGGACGGTGGCGTTCGACTTTACCGGGATCGTCACCGAATTTGCGCTTGGTGATATCAGCAATGACAAGCTTACTGCATCGCTAGTCATGCAGCCCTCTGGCAAGCCCACGCTCGGGTTGGTGGCAGGTGGCTGATGGCACAGCAACTTAAGGGTGAAGTGACCGCCAAGTATGATGGTCAAAGTTATAAGTTGGTGCTGAACTTCAACGCCCTGTGCGACTTTGAGGACGTGACTGGGCGCAACGGTTTAACGCTCGTTGATCAGATCGAGGCGGGCGAACCGATTAATGCGCGCGATATGCGCTACCTGATCTGGGCCGCACTGCGGCAACACCACCTCGATGCCACGGTCGGGCTGGCAGGCTTGATTATCACTCATGATCAGAAAGCCATCAGAAAGCTGACGGGCGCAGAGCCGGGAAAGTCCCGGGAGGCGGAGGAGTTGGAGCCAGCGCAAGCGCCGGGGGAGGCTGTAGAGCCGCCGAACCCGGATCCGCCCAAGCCGAAGCGCAAGACCCGGCAACAATAGAAGATCTGCTGCGCGCCTATGTCTCGGCGGGGTTTGACCCTGCCGGGTTCTGGGCGCTCACACCCGCGCTCTACCGTATCCATATGGCAGGCGCAGTGGAGCGGATTGAGCGCGAGGCCGAGGCGCTGACCCGGCAGGCATGGCTGATCGCCAAGCTCGTGGTGGTGCCGCTGGGCGGCGATATCCGGCCCTATGATCAGATATTCACCAAATCCCGCGCGGGCACGCCAATGCCACCTGCAGCGATGCAGGCGGTGCTGATCGCGCTTGCCAGTGCATGGGGTGCAGAGATGCCGCCCGATGTGCGCGACCACCTCAAGCAACAGGAAACAGGCAATGGCCAGTCCGTCGATCATCGGTAATCTGCGCGTGAACCTCGGGCTGGACGCGCGCCAGTTCCAGCAGGGCGCGCGCGGGTCGACCACGCAAGTCAATACGCTGCGCAGCGCGCTGGGGCCGCTGACCACCGGCCTTCGGGGCGTCGGTGCTGCCATGCGCACCGCTTTCCAATTTGCGGGCTTCACCTCGCTTGTCGGGCTTGCCGTGACACTCGGGCAAAAGTTCTTCGATCTGGTGAAGGTGACGGGGGGGATCGGTCAGGCGTTTGGTTATGTCCGCGATATCGGGATCGAGGCATGGGGCCGCGTCGGGACGGCGGTCGATGTGATGGGCAAGGGTATTACCGCCGCGCTCAAGGGCATGCAGTCGGGCTTTGCTACCATGGCCTCGCATATTGTCACCGGCGGGGTGGATTTTGCGAACCGCTACATCGGCATCTATCGCGGGGCCTTTGAGGCGGTCAAAGCGATCTGGGGCCAGCTGCCCGGCGCGATCGGCGATCTGGCCTATGGCGCGGCCAACGCCATGATTGGCGGTGTTGAGGCGATGCTGAACGGCGTCATTGGCCGCGTGAACAGTTTTATCGCGGGGGTGAACAGCGCGCTGGCGCTGATCCCCGACTGGATGGGCGGCGAGAATGCTCGCATTGGCATCATCGGTGAAGTCGAGATTGAGCGGATCCAGAACCCCCATGCGGGCGCGGCGCAAGAGGCTGGCGCGGCAGCGGCGGGAGCTTTCGCGGCAGGGTTCAATTCCAACACCTTCGATGGCAGTGGCGTGTCGGCGGCGCTGGCGCAAACGGCGGCGGATGCGGCAGAGGCGGCGCGGACTGCGCTGGCCGATGCATCGGCAGGCTTTGCCGATGTGATCGCCCCGATGCAAAGCCTCGAGGCGATCCGCGATCTTTTTGCCGAGATCTCGGGTGGCGGCGGTGGCAGCGCCAGTGGCGCGGCCAGTGCGATCAGTGAGGTGACCGACGCCACCAATGATCTGAGCGATGCGGCCAAGTCGGGTGCCTCGCTTATGTCGGATACGTTCCTGGGCCTCGTGACCGGCACAAAGTCTTTGAAGTCCGCCCTTGGGGATCTCGCTTTGCAGATCGCCAAGACCTTCGCGCAGCAGGGCTTTGCGCAGCTTGCGGCGGGCGGCGGGCTTTGGGGTGGGATCGCCTCGGGCCTTGGCAGTTTGATCGGGGCCAATGCCAACGGCACCAATAATTGGCGCGGCGGGTTGACGCAGATCAACGAGCGCGGCGGCGAGATTGTCGATCTGCCGTCCGGCACCCGGATCATCCCGCATGATGTGTCGAACCGCATGGCCGATGGCATGGGGCGCGGCAGTGTGCGGCAGATCAATATCGACGTGACCGGCGCGCGCGGCAATGCCGAGATTATGGACATGGTGCGGGCGGGTATGGCGCAGGCTGTGGCAACAATGGATGCCATGCTGCCGATGCGCGTCAATGAAATCGCGGCAAACCCGCGCATGGGGTAACAATGGCACTCGCAAATCCTGCGCCCGTCGCGGCGTTCTTCGGCGGGCTAAAAGTCGCCTCTGCCATATTCACCTTGCCCGCCGCCATACAGTCAAGTGTGACCGGCGGCGGCGAGGTGCTGACGGCCAGCTTAGGGACAAGGCTGTGGCAAGGCACGGTGACGCTGGCGGCGATGCCGGCGCGCGAGGGGCAGGCGGCGCTGGCGCTGATCGAGGCAATGCAGGATGCGGGGGCATCGTTCTTGGCGACGCCTCTGCCGCGCCTCTTGCCTAGCGTGGATCCGCTGGGCTTGCTGATCGCGGGGCATAGCCCTTTCATCGCGAGCGTGGCCGATAACCGACGCATCAGCCTCGCGGGCCTGCCGCCACATTATGAACTCGACCGTGGCGGCTTCCTGTCGTTCCAATACGGGCCAGCGCCCCAGCGCCATGCCCTGCACCGGATATCGGAGCCGGTCACCGCCAACGCGGCAGGGATCACGCCGCTGTTCGATGTGCGGCCGCATTTTCGACCGGGGGTCACGGCGGGGGCGCAAGTGCAGATCGCCGCACCAGTTTTCCGCGCCGTGATCGTGCCCGACACGGTGAACGAGGGCAGTTCCAATCAGGTCGTCACCAGCGGCATCAGCTTTCAAATCATCCAAACCCTTAGCGCTTAGAGGTAATCATGCAGACCCTGCCAGCGGCGGTTGCGGCTGCCCGCCAAAAGCGCGCGGGCCAGATCACGCATTATCTGATCTGGATCAATGCCCGCACCTTTGACGATCCGCCGCAATATGAGCCGGTAGGCTTTTGGACGGGTGACCATGACCGCCAGTTTGAAGTGGCGGGCGTCAGCCGCACTTACCTTGGCGCAGGCGAGGTCATCTCGGTTGACCAGCTGGCGCAGACGATCGGGCTGACGGTGCGGCCTTGGAAGGCAGGACTTTCCGGCCTCACGGATAATGGCCGCGCGGCGATCCGTGGCTATGATCTGCGGTTAGCCGCGGCGGATGTTCACACGGTCGATTTTGACCCTGCCACAATGCAACCGCTCTCCGCGCCCGTGCCCGAGATCTTTGGGCGGGTCGGCAGTGTCACGATCCAGACGCCTGCGCAGGGCGGCACCGGCGGGGCGGAAGTCTCGATCCTCTCGACCGCATGGCAGCTGACACGGCGGGTGTTCCTGACGCGATCGGCTGCGGGCATGGCCGAGCGCGGCAACGGCCAAGACCAGTTTTACAAATACAGCAGCAGCACGGGGGCGGACACATGGGGGGCGAAGGGGTAGTCGCGGCGCTAAGCGCCTATGTCGGCGATGCGGCGCAAAAGCCCTTCGCCTATGGCCTGCATGACTGCGCGCTATTCGCGGCGGGCTGGGTGCTGGAACGCACCGGCCAAGATCTCGGCGCCAGTTTCCGGGGGCGTTACAGCACGGAACGCGGCGGGTTGCGCGTGGTGCGCGCGGCAGGCTTTGCCGATCATGTTGCAGTATTCCGCGCGGCGCTGACAGCGCGCAGCGGCTGGATGGCGGCCATGCCCGGCGATGTGGTGGCAGTGCCCGGTGAGGGGCGCTTTGCGGCCCTCGGGATCGCGGGTCACGGCGTGGCCTATGTGTTTGGCGAATGGGGTATCGGGCTGGTGCCGATCGATACCGCCTTGGAGGTGTTCGCACTATGAGTAAGGCCGCAAAAAAGATCATCGGCGTTGCGGCGGTTATCGGCCTCGCATTCATCCCCGGCATGCAGGGCGCGGCGGCCAGCGCATGGACATGGGCCACCACGACCGTCACCGGCAAGCTGATGTCCTCGGTCGCGCTGACGGCGCTGGGGCAGGTGCTGGCAGGCAAGCAAAGCGCCGGTGCCTCAAGCGGTATCAAGAACGAGGTAACGCTGACCGGCGGCACGGTCTCGCAAGGGTTCATTCTTGGCCGCTACGCCACTGGCGGCAGCCATGTCTGCCCGCCGATGACGCATGGCCGCGCGGGCGGGGCGCAAAACGCCTATCTGACCTATGTCATTGCCGCCTCGGACGTGCCGGGGTGCAGCCTCGATGGCATATTGGTCGACGGCAAACTGGCAGAAATCACGACGACCAATCACGCCACCTATGGGCAGATGGTCAAATTCGATGACCGCAGCGACCGGGCTTGGGTGCGCTGGCATGACGGCCACCAGACGGCGGCGGACAGCCATCTGCTGGCGGCTTACGGCAACCGCAAAGAGCGGCCTTGGACGGCGGATATGATCGGCCATGGCACCGCCTATGCGGTGGTGACGTTCCAGTATGATACGGAAGCCTTCAAAGGCATGCCGCAGGTGCAGCTCGTGGTCGGGGGCATCCCGCTTTACGATCCGCGCTTTGATAGCAGCATCGGCGGCGCTGGCGCGATGCGCTGGCATGATCGCAGCACCTGGGCGGCATCAGAAAACCCCGCCGTGCAGGCATATAACATCCTGCGCGGCATCACCTTGCCCGATGGCCGCATCTGGGGCGGGCAGGCGGATAGCGCGCAGCTGCCGCTGACCTCGTGGGTTGCCGCGATGAACGCGGCTGATGCGCAGGTGGCGACCACGGGCGGTGGCAGTGAGCCTGCTTGGCGCACATCCTATGAAGTGGCGCTGTCGGATGAGCCTGCGACGGTGCTGGAACAGCTTGGCGCGGCCAGCCTGATGCAGTTTGCCGAAGTGGGCACCGCATGGCTTACGCGGCTTGGCGGGCCTGCTGCGCCGGTCGCGTGGATATCTGACGACGATATCGTGGTGACGGAAGGTCGCAGCTTTGAAGTCATCAAGTCGATGGCCGAAGTTTACAACGGTGTGGCCGTCGCCTTCCCTGATCCGGCATCGAACTGGCAAAGCGTGCCCGCGCCGATCTACCGCAATCCGGCGCATATCGCGGCGGATGATGGGCAAGAGAATATCGCCGATCTGCAACTGGGGGCGGCACCCTATGCCGAACAGGTGCAGCGCCTTGCTGTCGCCTATGCGGAGGATAGCCGCCGCAGCCGCGTGTTCACGATCACGCTGCCGCCGGAATATGCCTATCTGACGCCGCTCGACACGATCAGTTGGTCAAGCCAAGAGAACGGGTTTGACGGCAAAGTCTTTGAGGTCGCGGGTAAGACCGTAAGTCCGTTCACGCAGCTGGTGACGT
Organism: Ketogulonicigenium vulgare WSH-001; assembly: GCF_000223375.1. Taxonomy (NCBI): domain Bacteria; kingdom Pseudomonadati; phylum Pseudomonadota; class Alphaproteobacteria; order Rhodobacterales; family Roseobacteraceae; genus Ketogulonicigenium; species Ketogulonicigenium vulgare. Next base: position 777,847 of record NC_017384.1, read on the forward strand.
TCAGCCTGCGCGAAGTCGATCCGAACGATTACCAGCCGGATCTCGACAAGGTGGTGCCGTGGGTGCCGGTCAGCCAGCAGCCCGAGGCGCTCGAGGCGCTGATGCTATCGGGGGTCAATGCCTATGGCCTGATCCTCGAGGATAATGCAGGCGCGCCGCGTCGGCCCGCGATCCGGGCGGTGTGGCAAGGTGACGGCCTCTTTGGCGTCACCGGCATCGCCTATGAGGTGGCGGCGACGGGCAGCAACGCCGTGCTGACCGGCATGATGGCGGATCCGGCAGCGGGTGGGTTGACGATTGCGGACGGGATCTTGCCCGCGACCAGCTATCAGATCCGGCTGCGCCCGATTGCAGAGGGCCTGCCGGTGGTCTGGTCGGGCTGGGTCAGCGTGACAACGCCGGATGTGCGTCTGACCGCAGATGAGCTGTCCGCAGAGATCCGCGCCAGCCTTGCGACACTGGATGCGTGGATCGCGGCGGATCTGGGCGATCTGCCGGGGATCGTGATCGCCCTCGAGGAAGTGCAGGATGCGCTGATCTCGTCGGTGCAGGATATCGAGGGGCAGCAGGCTGCGACCTCGGGCGCGGTGGCAGGTCTGTCTACGCGGGTCGCTGACGCGGAAGGGCGGCTCGCCACGCAGGCTGAGGCACTGACCAGCCTCAATTCCTCGGTCAGCGATCTCGCGCTGGCGCAGGCGGGCACGGCGACTGCGGTCAGCTCGCTTACGACGCGTGTCAGCGATGCGGAGGGCAATCTGACGGCATTGTCCGACAGCCTGACCTCGGTCAGTGCGCAGGTCGGCGATATGTCCGCAGAGGGCCGGTTCCGCGTGACTGTGGTTGCAGAGGAAGCTGGGGCCAGCACGACCATTGGCCTTAATGCGCGTGTGATGGGTGGCGGGGCGCAAGATAGTCAAGCTGCGCTGTATCTGCGCGCCCGCAGTGGTGCGCCATCGGAAGTGATTATCGACGCGCAGCGCTTTGCGGTGACCGGCGGACAGTCTGACGTCTATCCGTTCATCATCGACAATGGCCGGGTGTATATGCGCGGCGCGATGATCGAGGCGGATAGCCTGACCCTGCCGCTGTTTGCCAATGGGGTGCTGCAAACAGCGCTCTATCCGGTGCGCGTCGATATCTTTATGTCGTCCGTCTCGAACTGGCAGCCGCCGATGGAAGGTCTGGCCGCTGCTTATGTGATCGGCGGCGGTGGCGGTGGTGGCGCTGTCTATCAGGGCTATTACAACAACCAAGCCGCGCAGGGTTATCGCCCTATGTTCGCGGGCGGTGGTGGCTCGGGCGGTTTTGGGTGGAACTTCATCCCGAACCTGAACTTTAGCCAGCGTTATAATATCTTTGTTGGCGCTGGCGGTGGTGGCGGCTGGGTCAGCGGCGGGGCGCAAGAGGGCTGGGGTTGGGATGGTGGCGCAAGCCATTTCTACAACCTGAACGCGGGTGGATGGTCGGAATCGCAGATCATCAATGTCTGGGCCGCAGGGGGGCAAAGCGGATGGGTTGGCAGCCGTGAAGCCACGCCAAACCGCTGGTCGCCGCCAAGGCAAAGCGGTCATGCGACGGGCGGGCGCTGGAATAGCCCCGGCTATGGCAACACGCATGACATGTCCGTGCATATCGGGGCAGGCGGCTCGTCCGCCGACTTTGGCCTTGGCGTGGATCGCTGGGGTAATCCCTTTGGCGAGGGTCAGCAGGGCGGCATGCGCGAGGCTTGGCCTGCCATCTTTAACGGCCTCGAAGTCACCGGCCTGCCGTTCAAGGGTCTCTATGGCAATGACTTCCGGGGCGGTGCTGGCAATGTGCATGGCTGGGAAGGCAATGGCGGCTATGGCGGGGGCGGCGCTGGCCGCTCAACGCACGATTATCGGGGCGATGACGGCGGCACCAATGGCAGCCGTGACGTCGCAGGCGGCAGTGGCGGACAGGGCTTTGTCATGGTCGTCTATTACGGACAAGGAAACCTGAAATGATGGGGCTTCTGGAATGACGGTGGTGAATATCGAGATCCGCGATGCGGCGGGCACCGTCCTGAACCGCATCGCGGTCGAGGAATCGGACGCGCCACAGTTCGTGCCTGAGGGCGGCAGCTTTGCCGTCCTCGGCGCGGCCAGCGCCGCGATGGACGGTTTGCGCGCCGAGCGGGATCGGCGGTTGGCGGCGTCGGATCGCTACGTGCTGCCGGACTATCCGCAAAGCGATGAGGCCCGCGTCGCATGGCTCGCCTATCGGCAGGCGCTGCGGGATCTGCCGGAGGCAACAGCGGATCCGGCGCAGTTGGTTTGGCCGGCAGGGCCAGGGTGAAGGGGGAGATCGCCTGCACTGACGGTGGCACTAGATAGGATCTTCACTCGTCATTCTGAATAGATTGTGAACGTGTCAAATCACTTTGACCATTGCTCACCGTGGTACCCTCGCCCTGTAGGCGCGACTGTTGATCTGTGTAAAGCGACCATAGCGCTACAAACAAAGCTGCGATCAACGGGCCTATAACGAACCCATTCACACCAAACAGTGCAAGACCGCCCAGCGTTGAAACGAGCACCATATAGTCCGGCAACTTGGTTCCTTGACCGACTAGGGGAGGCCGCAGAATATTATCGATGGTGCTAATAATTACGACGCCCACTGCCACCAAAATGAAACCTTGGATTACCTGTCCTGAAAGGAACAGATAGGCGGCTGCTGGCGACCAAACAAGGAATGCGCCGACAGCCGGAAGAAGTGACAGTACTGCCATTAACACCCCCCATAGGAATGCAGCCTCGATACCAAGAAGAAGAAAAGTGATGCCGCCGATGGCACCTTGAATGACCGCGATTATGACATTGCCTCTGACCGTATACTTAACAACCGTGGTGAACTTTCGAAGGACGTGTTCGGTCTGGTAGTCGGTGAGCGGACTGGCTCGTCGTATGATGATCGCTAGCTGTGATCCATCTCTGAACATGAAAAAGAGCACATAGAGCATTACGCCTAAGCCGATGACAAGCTGCGCTGTGCTCTGTCCTATGTTCAGAGCACCGGTGGCCACTGTTTGCGCAGCATCGCCTAGAAAGCCGGTAAGACGTGTCTGAATTTGGTCGAATTCGCTGAGGTTAAACGCTGACAGGGCTTCGACGAGGTAGGAAGGCATGCCGGCGTGCACTCGCTCCAAGATCGAAATCGCATCAAAATCCGGAGCGCTTACGCGTGCGTACAGGCTGCCCGCTTCACGAGCTAAAGCCGCAAGGACCATAGAGCCGGGAATGACGACGATGCAGATACAAGCAAGAGTGCTAAATGCTGCTGCTAGACTCCTGCGGCCACCTAAGCCTCGCACCAATCTGCGGTGTAGTGGATTAAAGAGGATGGCGAGGATGATGGCCCACAACACAGCACCATAAAATGGCAGCATCAGCCAAACAAATGCGATGGTCACAATGATGAGCATGACGACAAAACTAACGCCTTGAGCGGTGCGCGACGACATCCTGAAACTCCCTACTGGTCACGCAAAGCAAGCTCTTTTCCAAATGAAAAGCAAATAGGCAATCGGTCTCTACTGAAACGAGGCTATGTTCGGATGCGCCTCCTCTGCAGATCCTAATGATTGCGCTGTCTACACCCATGGATGTCCGCTTGCTCAGCATGGCTGGCCCTCAAAATCACCTTTACAGGAATATCCCGCCCCCGTGGCGGGTTTTTCTTTGCCCAAACGAGAGAAAGGCCAGTCATGGCGATCACGACCGTAACGGTTACGGGTGAGCTGCGCGATATCGCGGGCGCGCCGCAGAATTTGAGCCTGATCCGCTTTACCCCGCGCGGCTGGGACAAGAGCGGCGCGGCGATCATCACCGGCGCGCCGGTCGATGTGACGGTGACGGGCGGCACGTTCAGCGCCTCGCTGTTCCAGCAGTCTTTGGGGCAGGGCGTCATCTATGACGTGGCCTATGTCCTCAAGGGTGACCGCACCACGGTCATTGGCAGCATCTTTATCGACGGCCCCGGCCCTTATGCTTTGGCCGATCTGCTGGGGGTGCCGGTGCCGCATGGGGTGACGGTGACGCTGGTCGATGAAGCCAATTGGCCGCCGCCGGCCGATCCCAATCCGCTACATTGGTATGCGAGGGTCACATGATCGAATTGGAATTTGCAAAGATCCGCGCACTGCGCATCGCGGGCCGCGATGTGACTGAGCTGCGGCGCGGATCTGTGCTGATGTGGGCTGCGCCGCCGCAGATCTCGCTCGCATCTGGCAGCGGTTACGGAGGCTCAATCTATGCCGCATCGCAGCCCGGCGGGCAGTGGTTTGCGGACGGCGTGCCGATCTTTGGGGCGACGGCCCAGACATGGACGATGACGGCTGGATATGAGGGCGCGGCGATACAGTATGATCTGGCCCTGTCGCAACAGCCGGTCGAGATCTCGATCACCTCGGGCGCGGGCTTCGCTGGCTCTGTCTATCGCGCCTCGCGCGGGGGCGGGCAGTGGTATGCGGACGGCCTGCCGATCCCCGGCGCGCGCGGCCAGACCTATACGATGGCGATCCAATATGAAGGCGCGGCGATCAGCTATATCGCCTTTGCCCCGCCGCGCAGCAACATCATCCAGATGCTAATGCCGACCGATCTGCCCGCCGCTTTGAAAGAGGGCTGGTGGGATCCGAAGCGTGGCGTGCAGGTGACTGCTGGCGATGCGATCACCGCAGTCCCAGACGGCTTTGGTCTGCGCGATCTGGTGCAAGGCACCGCCGCTAACCAGCCGATGCGCAAGCTGGTCGGTGATATGCCGGTGATCAGCTTCCCAGCAGATACGGGCATCACGTATCTGTCGCCAACCTCGGCGCTAAGGGCAGGCTATGTCTTTGCGGTCGCGCAGTATGGCACCGGCTTTGAGGCGGTTGCAGGCAACGGCGCAACGCTGCTGGGCGATGGCACCAATCAGCGCCGCATGCGTGTCCCGGGCGGCTTTGGCAACTGGCAGAATGCAAGTGATCGCCGCAACGGCGGCGCGGCAAGTAGCAGTGCCTTACCCATGCCGAAGGCGCTGCTGTCGTTCGAACCCTATGTGAACCCGTCCATCGATCGGCTTGCGCTGTGGTCGCTGGGCTGGGGGCAGGGCAACAACTGGTCGTGGTTCGGCGACGTTTATGAAGTGCTGGCGCTGGCGTCCGAACCCGATGAGGCAACCCGCCTGATGATCGAGGGCTGTCTCGCCCATCGCAACGGCTTGGCGGCGCAACTGCCCGCCGACCACCCTTACAAAACTCTTGGACCGAGGAAACAATAATGCAGATCTATTGGACTGGCCCGCAGACCGCAATCATCGCCGCCGAAGCCGCAGCCACCGCGTTGGTGACCGGCCTGCCCGAATACCGCGACGGGCAGGAGGTTGCGCCCGAGGCCCGCGTCACCGCCCGCTGGGCAGAACCGCGCGAGACCGCCACGCCGGGCACATGGGCGATCCCCGCCTATCCGGGGATGGATGTGCCGGAGGGGTGCGAGGCGGTCGAGGTCGTCGAGTGGCCGGAGGGTGAAGATGAAAATATGTAGCATTCATTGATCGTACCTTTCCCAACCCCATGACAGGTTTGGAATGTATGCAAAGAGTGGTTATATCGAATGCAATTTGGTACTAAGTGTTACCACGTGATTCGAGTGATCAATGACGACAGCAAAGCCACAACTTACAGAGCACGGTGAGACCCGTATTCTCGCTCTGACAGAGGCTGCGACCGACCTGTTTCTTGAGAAGGGAATGGATGGGGTTTCCGTTGACGAGTTGATTCAAAAGGTGGGGGGGTCTCGGCGGAATATCTATAACCGTTTTGGCGACAAACAGGGTTTGTTCGTCGAGGTAATTACCAAACTTTGCGACTGTCAGGCGGCACCCCTGCGTGAGATGGAAATCGCGGGAGGAGATCTGGTCAGCGCACTCCAGTCCTTCGGTGAACGTTTGCTGCAGATCGTATTGCAGCCACGCACCCTTGCACTACATCGCCTTATGATTGCCGAAGGGCAGCGTTTTCCCGAGCTGTCGCGAGCGATTTCTGCTTCAGGTCATGAGGCGGGTGTAGCTGTTCTTGTTCGTTGGCTTTTGACCAGAGAAGAAGACTTTCGTCCGAATTTATCCGTAACTTCCCTAGCAGAGCTGTTTGTGACACTGCTTGTCAGCAAGGCGCAGCGGGACGCGTTGACTGGCATGAGCGAACCACTCGATTCTGAGGAAATTGCCGCTATTGCGCGCCAGGCGGTTTCCGTATTCCTTCATGGTGCGCTTATGAAAGACGCATGATGCGTAACATATTCTGGAAATCTATTCTTGCTTGGCTTCTAGCCGCTTTTTTCTTTGTCGGGGGAATAGGCAACATACTCGCTTCGGACGCCATTCAGGCTGATTATGCCCGTTGGGGTTATCCTTTTTGGTTCCATTATTTAACCGGAACTTTGGAGTTGATTGCTGGAGCTCTTTTGATCTCCCTGCGAACCCGCAAGCTTGGTTCTGGTTTAGCAGCAGTCGTCATGTGTGGGGCGGCGGCCACCGTGCTCGCTCATGGAGAGTTCACACATGCCATTGCGCCGCTCGTGGTGCTGAGCTTGTCAGTCTTTGTTTGGTTTACAGTTGAGTGAGGCCTGACGCGATTTGGGAAATTTATATTCCCAGCTTGTCTATTTAGCGTTCACGCTTTTTAACTAGCGATGAAATAGTAATGATCTTTTTAAACCCGCCCATTGTGGCGGGTTTTTCTTTTGCCCCATGCTCATGTGAGGAACACCATGGCAGACGCCTTTCAACACCATGCGGTAGGCATGGACAGCCCGGCATCCAATGCCGCCAGCATTACCCCCTCGAATACCGATGACCTGCCCAATGTCCCGCGCGCGCTCTATGCGCTGGGAGAGGGTAATGTGCGGGTGACCATGCGCGGCGGTGGCGATCCCGTGGTGCTGCCGATCCTCGTGGGGGTGCCGCTGCCGGTGCGCGTCTCGCGCGTCTGGGCCTCGGGCACCACGGCCACCGGCCTCGTCGGAATCTGGTAATGCTGGCCCTTGGCTTTGGCCTGACCGCCCTTGCCGCGCTGGCAGGCGCGCGGGCGGGGGCGGTGCCGGTGATCTCGCTAGCGTCCAGCAGCGGATACGCGGGCGCAGAACTCGTCTCGAGCGTCGAGGGCCAGTGGTATGCGGACGGCGTGCCATCCCCGGCGCTTGGGGGGGTGCGCTGATGATCACGCCCGACCTCGAGGGCGCGGCGATCTTTCTGCGGGTCGATCCGCATATCTGGGTCAGCGATGGCGATCCGGGCTATGCAGGCAGCAGCTATCAATCCAGCGTCTTTGGCCAGTGGCAGGCCGATGGCGTCGATATCCCCGGCGCGGTGGGCCTGCGCTGGGAAATGACGCCCGCCTATGAGGGCGCTGCCATCAGCCTCGATTATCGCCCGATCATTCGGATCGTGCAGGGTGCGGGCTATGCCGGATCGCGGCTGCGGTCGAACCTATCGGGCCAGTGGTTCGCGGACGGCGTGGCAATCTCCGGCGCCATTGGGCGGGAGCTCATTATCAGCGCGGCGCTGGAGGGCGCGGCGATTTCTCAAGATGCGGATATTACCATTATGCAAAGCAACACGATCCAGATGTGGGTGCCAGAGCGCCAACTGACCGCGCCGCAAAAGGACAATGGTGGACTATGGCTGGGCGAGGATCGGACCACAGTCGAGCGCAACGGCGCGGATTACGTCACCGCGTGGCGCGACAAGTTTGGCGTGCGGGATTACACCCAGCCCACAGCCGCCAATCAGCCCCGTGCTGGCACATTTCGCGGTATGCCCGCCGTCATCTGGGACAAGTCCCCGGAGTACCAATATCTGCAACCGCCTGCGGCTTTTGCACCGATGTGGTGGCTCGTCCTCGCGGAATTTGCCACAGGCGTTGAGATCATCAGTGGCACGTCAACGGGCAGTGCGATCTATACGCAGATCCTCGGTAATGGGCAGGCTGCACTTGCGCGTGTGTCGTTCCAGCAGCCGGATGCCGTGCAATCCGGGACGAGTGCGATCCGTTTGAACGCGGCTGAAGCTGAGGTGTCGTCCGGCATTTTCCCGATGCCGATGGGGTCGATGTCGTTCGGCGTTAGCGCCAGCGCATCTTGGTGTATCGGTCGGGGCTTTGATGCAAATAACAACCGCCAATGGGTCGGGCCGATCCTCGGCGCCATCGCCCTGGGGGTGGTGCCGGATCTTGCCACGCGCCAGCTGATCGAGGCGTACATGCACTGGCGCCACGGCCTCGAGGAGCGCTTGCCCGCAAACCATCCCTATCGCAACGCGCCGCCCCGCGTGCAGTGATCGGATCGACGCGAATGCAATTGCTCAAGGAATACTGGCCGCAATTCGCGGGCCTGCTGGCGCTGGTGGTGTGGGTGGTGCGTATGGAGGCATCGGTGCAGGCAAACGCCCGTGAGCTGCGCCGTCTTCAACACCAGCGCAACGAGGATCAGGCCGCGCACAAAGAGGCGCGGGCATCCACCAACTCGCTGCTGACCGAGGTGCGGACTGACATTAAAGAGTTGCTGCGCCGCAAAGAGTGAGCGGCGCAGTCTCATACCCCCGCAGCTTCGCGCAGGGCTTTGTTCATGCGCGACTGCCAGCCGGGGCCAGCGGCCTTGAACTTCTCAATCACGTCTTGATCGAGGCGCAGCGAAACCGCGACTTTGGGGTTGTCGGATTTCGGGCGGCCGCCAAGGTTGCGGCGCAGGTTCTCTGCCAGTTGGGGCATGGCCTCGGCGAAGGGCTTCGCCTTCGCCAGCTGGTCATCTGTTGCCTCGGGTGCGTCCGGGTCGCTTGCGATCCGGCGTTGGATTTCTTTCTCGGTTAGCTTGTTGGCTTTCATAGGATCGCCCTTTCCTTTTTGCTGGCGTGGCGCATCGAAATCACCGACAGGCCTTGCGTTCCAAGTGTGGCAAAGACCACTGCAATCGTTCCGTCGGCAAGCTTCCCTATCGCCATGTGACGCCCGTTCTTTGCCGGGACAACGACCGAGGACAGAAAGAATTCCTCGGACAAATCTGCGAAATCTAACCCGTGTTTCTCGAGGTTGCTTTCGCGTTTCGGTTCATCCCAGACAATCATCATCATGCGTTTATGTATATGCATAAACCGTGAGGCCGTCAAGTATATGTAGATACAAAATTCCCGCCATCGTGCGGGGTTTTTCATTTTCAGGAGATGCTTATGCAAAAGATCTTCGCCGCGCTGTTCGCGTGGCTTCAATCTCTATTCTCAACGCCCAAGCGCGCTGCGGCCACTTCCGGCGGCGCGGCTGCAAGTCTGCTGACGGCTATCGCCGTGTTCGTCGGCCCGTGGGAGGGCGAGCGCCTCGAGGCTTACCTCGACCGCATCGCTGACCCGCCGGTGTGGACAGTCTGCTTTGGCGAGACGCGCGCCGTCCAGCAGGGCGACAGCTATACCAGCGCCGAATGCCAGAAGATGCTGATCGAGGCTCTGTCGGTCTATCACGCGGGCCTCGCGCGCTGCGTGGCGGCCCTGCCTGATCAGCCACAGGGCGTCCAAGTCGCGCTGACCTCATGGGCCTACAACGTGGGCGTGGGCGCAGCCTGCGGTTCGACCCTCGCGCGCCTCGCAAATTCCGGTGACTGGCAGGCGGCTTGCCAGCAGTTGCCGCGCTGGAACCGGGCAGGCGGCCAGCCCGTCGCGGGCCTGACCAATCGCCGCGCCGCAGAGCAGCGGCTTTGTCTCAACGCATTGGAGGGCTAACCGATGGCCGCACAAATCATCGCACAAAGCATCGTATGGGCACGCATCGTACTGGGGTGGGGTGGCGTCTGGCTGATTTCGCGCGGGGCACCGCCTGAATTTGTTCATGCCGCCACCCAAGATCCGGCTATGATCGATGCGGTCGCGCGTCTGATCGGCGCGGCACTCATGGGCTTGCAACTGGTCTGGTGGCAGATCGCGCGCCGCATGGGTTGGGCCACCTGATGGATTGGCTGATTGGGATTGCCATCTGGGCGGGGGCAATTGTCCTCGCGTGGTGGCAGGGGCGGCGCAGTGGCCGGGAAGCGGTGCGGCAGCAGCAGGCAGAGGCTGCCGCGAATGCAGACGAAAAACGGGATGAGATGGATGCGCAAATCGCTGATGATGTTGACTTGGCTAACCGCGCTAAGCGTGTTGGCCTCGTGCGGCCCAAGGATTGAAGCAGGGTGCGCAGGCTGGCGACAGGTCCAAGTGGCTGGTGCGACCGTGGACTATCTGGCCGAGCAAGATCCGCAGGCACTGCGGGCACTGATCGGTCATCAGGAATTCGGGATGGCGGCGGGATGCTGGCCATAGAATGTGCAAGGGTAGACTAAGGACTCTTGCTCACCTGCTAAGCTAGCGCGCTAATTAGACTTCGCCTAATTCTAGCTTGAGCGCAGCCCGACCTCTACTGATGCGGCTTTTAAGTGTTCCGATGTTGCAATCTGCAATTCGGCAAGCGTCTTCATACGTTTCACCCTGAACCGTAACAAGCAAAAGAGCCACACGATATTTCGGCCCGATGCGAGAAAGTGCAGCAGCCACTTCCTTTGTTCTAATATTCCAATAGCTAAGATTTGAATTGTCTACAGGGGACGGTAAGCGATCTTCGCTCACCGCTGGGCTCTCACGGCTCGTTACTCGCCATGCGGAGTAAAACCGATTTCGCATGATAGTGAATAGCCAAGCTTTCAAATTAGTGCCCCGCTGGAACTGGTGGGCTTTAGCTATCGCGCGTAGGATTGTGTCCTGAAGCAAATCGTCTGCGTCGTTAGCATTGCGACAAAGTACATTTCCACGCTTTCTCAAGCTGGGAAGCAGTAACAAGATTTGATCTGTGGTTGTGAGAGAATTCCACTCTTCGAGTTCGCCGTAAAAGGTGTCGGGTCGTGAGTCGGGGTTGCTTAGGCTCAGGACTCGTTCTTGCTCATAGCCAGAACATGACGGTTGCGGCGAGGATGATGGCTGAGAAGAAGGTCTCTGGACACCGGTCGTATCGGGTCGCCACGCGCCGCCAGTCCTTGAGGCGACCGAACATGATCTCGATGCGGTTGCGCCGTTTATAACGCCGCTTGTCGTATTTCACCGCCTTCTTGCGGGACTTCCGGCCTGGGATGCAGACCTTTATCCCCTTGTCTTTCAACGCATCTCTGAACCAATCGGCATCGTAACCCCGATCTCCGAGCAGCCACCCCGCCTTCGGCAGACTGCTTAGCAGTGCCGCCGCGCCAGTATAATCGCTGACCTGCCCAGCCGACATGAAAAACCCGATCGGCCGCCCCTTGGCATCAGCAACGGCATGCAGCTTTGTGTTCATGCCGCCTTTGGTGCGCCCGATCTGGCGCCCGCGCCCCCCTTTTTCACCCCAAGGCTTGATGCGGTGCGGTGTGCCTTCAAATACGTCGCGTCGATCATGATCGTCTCGTGCTCGGCGCGCTCAGTGACCAGCCCGACCAGGATCCGGGCGAAGACTCCGTTGTCGCTCCATCGCTTCCACCGGTTGTAAAGGGTCTTCGCCGGGCCGTATTCTTTCGGCGCATCGCACCACCGCAACCCATTGCGGTTGATAAATATTATGCCACTGAGGACGCGACGATCGTCCACGCGGGGCTTGCCATGGCTCTTGGGAAAGAAAGGCGCAAGGCGCGCCATCTGAGCATCGCTCAGCCAATATAGATTGCTCATCGATCAGGTCTCCTCACAGAGCCTGAATCACGCCAAAACCCCAAAATCAATGGGTCTGGAGCCTAGACGTACTAAGTCGTTTGTGATTACAGTCACAGCTTTCTCCTCGCGCTGACCTTCGACTGGCGGCTATAAGTACAGCCGCCTTAAAGTCTCCTATTTTTTTGGGCTTTAGAATCGTGCAGCCAACCCCAAGTAAGTTGGCCGAGTGTGCGCTCACTGTGTCACGGGGTGACGACGCTGTTCAGAGAATAAATAGATTATTGCAAATGCAGCGGAAGCGCGCTCATTCCGGTGGGATGTCATGAGGTGCCTCGTCTTTCAGCCTCATACGCTTGCGAATTCCTCCATCGATGCCGCTCCCTTCATCCATTGGCTCATGCAGGCTGCCTGCGGTCGGTGGTGCCGGCCAAGCTTTCTTCACCTCTTTATCGGCAATATTTGCAGTTAGACGTTCTGTCAGATTCGGAAAGAGTTTGTGCGAGATATTGGACGCATGGGCTTTTGGTCCAACTGGCATCTCCTCTTTCGGGTCGATGCAGGCTCTTACTATAGCGTCAATCACAATTTGCGGGTCATCCATAGCGGCCATGCGCGGCTCATGGCCGGTGTAATTCGCCGCGTGGATCCACCAAGGTGTGTCTACAGCCCAAGGCATAATGGTCGCAACGCGGATATTGCCTTGATTAATCAGCCGAAGTTCTTCGTTCAATGATCGACTTAAGCTTAATACAGCTGCTTTAGAGGCCGCGTAGGACGCTTGGTAGGCAAGCGGCACTTCGCTGTCGATGGATCCCACGTTGATCAAGGTGCCCGTGCCTGTCGTGAGGAACTCGCTAAGGGCGGCGTGCGCGCCGTAGATTAGCCCCTTGATGTTTACGTCGAGCACGCGGGCGTGATCCTCGACAGGGATGTCCCAGAAAAGTCCCAATGCTCCTACACCGACGTTGTTGATCCAGACGTCAATGGCACCAAAACGCAATAGCGCCTCTTTTTTAAGGTGCTGAATGTCGTCTGGCTTACTGACGTCCGTTGTCACCGCGAGCGCATTGGGGCCAATCTGCCTGGTCAATTCAGCCAGTAAGTTGGTCCGGCGCGCGGCAAGAACAACGTTAGCGCCCATTGAGGCAAGCGCTATTGCTGCACCCTTACCAAAGCCGCTAGACGCACCAGTAATAACTATCGTTTTTCCTACTAGCGAACGGTCGTTCATGACTATTTCCTCGTTTGAATGAGATAGAGCGGTAACGAGGTGAAAGTTCTTTTGTTCCGAGTAGGGGAAGAACACTGGTCGCAGATTTGCTCGCAGTTAATACTCGAGGCATGGCTCAGCCTTGAAAAAATTCAGGGGCTATTCCGTATTTGCGCTCGGCCGTGAGACCTTACCGAACGGTAGGAGGCGGGCCCTTCTTGGTGGCGAGCCCCGCAAGATGTTCGCGAAAGCGGTATGCTGTGAAAGGCAAAGGCAATATGCTCGCGGACGTTTTCCACATGGTCAGCTAACTTATTGATATCATTCAAGCTCAAGCGAAGTGGTTTTCCGCGATAGGCACTTGAAAATCATGGACTTCCGCACTCCCTCACTGTCCGCCATACTTCCTGTTTCGGCCCTATTTAAGAACGCCAAACACCGCCGTTAGCCGTCGTTTCCCGCACAAAACTAAGTGCCCGATCAAATAGAGCTGAGCCGCAGGAGGTTCATTTTCCCCTTTTTCGACAAAGCCGATTTTGCGGGTGTGCCCAGCCAGCGCCTGCTTCGACCGATAAAGGAATTCGAAGCTACCATCGATCGTGCCGTTGGCGAACAGGTGAGAGCGGATGGCGCATGCGGCGTTGAGCTTTGGTCAGCACTCGCCGGAATTCATCGGCACGCGGCAAATGGGGCAGTCGTTTCCTATACTTCACGCCAAGCTGCGGAACTGGTGGCCTGGGTGCGAGAAGAAGACGACTCCCTCCTGTGGTATCACAGCGGACCTACTGGCGATGTGGCCTCTTGGATCAGCGCGGCTATGGCTAAAGAAGGATGGACGTGGTCTCTGGCACGCTGATCCTGTTTGGTAGAAGCGCGGTTTCCGCTAACATTGCGGCCGTTCGATGCCTGCGGCGTACCTCCCAATAGCTGTCATTCGTTTCGGAGCCTCAAGGACGGAAAACGACCGCCACACCTGCAAACCACGCGCATGTTGATCCAGCAGCATTATAAGCGTCTTCTTCGATGAGTAGGCAAAGTTGTTGGGAGATATGCTGGAGAAATCGCGATCTCATCTCGCTCGGCCATTGCGATCGCATGGAATTGCTGGGCAATATAATAGTCGAAACCGAAGCGCACTTTGCGCGAAACAGGAACAAATGTGAGACCTCACGTGCAGCCATGATCTGATGCTACGGGGAGGGAGCTCTGGTATGAGCGGACAAATGCTCGAAAGGTGTGTGGTGCTGGCCAGTTCAAGAGGGCATAGTTTCAGCAGCTGCTTCATTTCGGCACCCGCCGGAATGAACCTTGGCTTGTTACCGGAGATTCTAGGTGCACGCGGCATAGGCTGGGAATGGGCAAAGGCGAGCACTTCGGAATTGGCAAACCCCTACGCGGCGATTCGCCACGCCGATTTCTTCATCGGGGTGTTGAACGGAACTAGGGCCGACTATCGGGTGATACATGAGGTGGGCGTCGCCGCAGCATTGGCGAAGCCTGTTCTTCTGATCATGTCCCCGCTTAGGAAGTTGCCGGTAGATCTGCGCCAATTCACCATCGCGCATGTTAAGCTAACCGATGAGCGCGCGCTTCGCTTCCATATCGATGCCTTCTTGTCAGCACCGCATCGGAATGTTTTTGAGGAGCGCAGTCCGACCTCGTCGTCTGCCCCAGAGCCGCCTAGCATCCCTGCGACGCAACGAGCCCGACCTGCAACGCCCGACTCCCGGCTCGAGCAGGAAGTGTTCGACCTGATCCAGCAAGCCGGTGGTTCGGCGGTCGTACAACCGGAGAGCGCTGCGCCCGAGCGATACCGCCCGGATCTGCTGGTTTGGCTCAGCTCGCAGGAACCGGAGCTGCTCGATCCAGCGGTAATCGAGGTAAAGGGGCGCGTCGAGCGCGGTTCGATTCGTTCGATTGAAGAGCGATTGCTAGGCTTTATGGGCACCAGCGGCGTGCGTACTGGGCTAGTAATAACGTCGGAGACCGTTCCCGAGCGATCACAACCGGCGTGGCCGACCATTTTTTGGCTGGATCTGCAGACTTTTCGTGACCTACTGCAATCGTCGCGCCTAGGGTCATACCTGCGCGAAAGTCGAAATCGCGCCGTGCACGGCGTCCGCTAATGGTTGCAATAGCGCTCGGCTCGATTGCCGCCACCTTAGCTGCAGCAGACGGCGGCACGACTGCTCAGAAGGGAAATGCTCTCGAGCAGGTCGTGGCCGATACGCTATGCTTGTTCGATGGCGTCGGCGTGCTCTTTACCAACGCTGTCGATGTCGATACTTCCTGCGAAATTGACATACTTCTTTATAATCAGCGTCACCCGGCGGGACTACCATTTCTACCCGATAATATCCTCATCGAGTGTAAAAATTGGGGTTCGCCGGTGAATACTGCAACGCTGCGCGCGTTCACCTCCAAGCTCAGACAATTCAAGCTCGATTTTGGCATTGTCGTTGCCTCGAACGGCATCACCGGAGATCAGACGGATCGCACCGCAGGACATGCGCACCTGCGAAGGGAGTTCGACCAAGTCGGATTGAAGACACTCGTCCTAAACCGGCAGGAGTTGGAGGGCCTGACGTCGACAGACGAACTCGGGTTAATGCTGCGTAAGAAGTTCGGAGCCTTCATCATGGGGTTACCGAGTTTTTAGGAGACATCAGCCGTCGCATTGAGAGTGGCCGAAGAACTGAGATGCCAGACTGCAAGCGCCAACTTCTCTGCCTAACTTGGCTGCACCCCATAACCTTCCGTTCGTTCAGATGCCGAACCACCACTCGCATCAAATTGCTGCACCTGTTCTCCTGGTGCCAACATCTCCGACATTCACTACGCCTCGCCGGGACATAGAAATTGGTTGTCCATTCATGCGGCTAACTATGGTGCCTCTTGGGCCGATAGGCGAATGTCCGGTTCAGGCCGGCATGTAACCAAAGCTGCCGTTGGCGCGCGTAGCCTGCCGACCAATTCACGGCACTAGCACCCCCCAACGATCGCCACCGTCCTCTGGGCATAGGTCCTCACTTCATCCTCGTCGAAGGTCGTGTTTGGGTCGTGGTGGAATGGTGCAGTGTAGCCGTTTATGTCATCGAGATCGTCATATTGCGGGGTGAGTGGGTGTGCCGCGTCATCCCTGATGATCGCGAGCATGTCGCCCAACCACTTCCCTTCCAGAATTTGATTCGGGAAGCGGTAGCGGATGTACCGTTCCAGAAGCGGCCGCATCAACAAACGCATGTCACGCGCATAGCCGCCGCGGCCCTCGGCAAAGTCCTGCAGACGCATATGGTCATGCAGATAGCCTTCCTTCACCTCGCGCTCAATGTCCCAAGGTTCGATCGACGAACTGCCGGAGCTCGTGGAGATCTGGAACGGCGTGCAGTTCGCACCGTGGATGAGGCCGTGTACGGCATCGAGGAAGAACTTGTCGTGGCTGAGCAGGATGACCTGCGCCGCCCTGTCGGTGCCTCCGGTGCGCACGATCTCCTTAGCGGTCATAGCGCGGCGGAAATCGTCGAGGCTCGTGAAGGGGTCGTCGAAGACGACGATCTTCTTCGAGAGGTCGGCGTCGCGTTTGAGCTGCGACAGAAAGAAAGCGAGCGCGAAGGTATTCTTGTCGCCGGCACTCATCGTTGTGTCGAAGCCGGGATCATCCGGATTGCTCTTCATGACGTCGACGTCGCTCGTGTCGAAGCGCAGGCAATATGTCGATTGAGGCTGCTTCCCTACATAGTTTTTGCCGCATTCCGCAAGGCGGAAGCTCGCCCCGAACGATGCCAGAAACTGATTGATGTCGGCCTCGTAAGCGCGAAGGATCGACGCATCATAGGCGTCGAGCGCTGCCTTCTTATCGTCCTTCAAGTCGACTAACGTCTTCTTCTCGTTGAGCAGCGTCGCATAATTGGAGGCGAGCCCAAGCACCGGCTCCGTGTGGCGTTTCTTCACCGCTTTGAGCGCGTCAAGCGCGGATTGCGCTGTCGACTTGTCGGTAACGGCGTTCGCATCCTTAATGGCCTGGATATGCCGGTTAGCCTCTTCGAAGGTAGCTTCACTCGCCTCAAGCTCAACCACCGTCGCAGCCCACTTGGCCTGCGCTTCAATGAACCCCGTAGTGGAAGCGACCGGATCGAGCGGGGCTGCCGCCTTCGTCATCAGCATCGCCTTTGCAGCCACGAAAAGCGCATCGACCTCCTCGCTGATACGATCGACCGCCTCCGATGGCATGAAGCCGTGATCGCAATAGGCCGCCCAGAATTCGGCATCGGTCGCGACTGTCTTAAAGGCCGTTTCTACCTTCAGCGCAGTGGTCGATGACAAAGCCTTGTTCAGCTCGGTCGCCATGTCGGTGATCGCGGCCTTGTGATCTTCATAGGCCTCACTGAAATATCCACGATAGGCCTCGATCAGCGCGTTGCCGTCGAGCGGGTTCGCGCAGAAAGGGCAGCGATCGTCGACGATGTGGGGGACACCCTGCGAGAGCCATTCCTCGCCCGCATCGGTGAAAGCGTGATGCGCAAGTTGGGCTTGGATGCGCGCTGAGGCATTAGCGGCAATCCCGTCCACGCCTTTGGCAAGCAGGTCGAGAAAATCGTCGGGCAGAGAAGGGAGCGTGGGTACGCTGAATTGCTTTCGAGCCGAGATCGCAGCACTGTCCATCACGGCCTTTAAGGCCTTCTCGGCAGCCTCGATCTTTGAGTCGATTGCGGAGTCCGCAGCCAGCTTCAGGAAGGTATCGAGCTTCATCCCGGCCGGAAGATGCTGCTCCAGAACTTTCTTCTCGGCTGTAATGGTCGATTGCTTGGCGGTCGCATCTGCATCTAGCCGGTCGACCTCCTCCGCAAGCGCGACGCCGGTCGGACCGACGACGATCCGATAGAAATTTCGGCGATGTTCCACGTCGATCTGATCGCCGCCGTGGACATTCTCGGTAACAAACTGCTGATCGAAAATGTGAATGTCGGGCTGAGGTGCACTCCACGTCCCGGCCGAAAAGCGAGAGAGGCCGGTGTCGAACAACAACCCAACGTCGGGTTCTGTAGTTGCCGTGAACGTTTTGCGGCGTAGGATCACTTTCGGATCATTTAGCTGAAGCGAACGAAGCACGGCACAAAGCGTGGTCTTTCCACGCCCATTTCCGCCGTAGATCAGCGTGAAGTGGCCATATTCACCGCCGCTGATGCGAGCGGACTTGAACCTGCCAACACTCTTGAGTGTGGTGATTTTTTTCAGAAACACAAACCGCCTCCTATACCGGCCCAGCATATGTTGGATAGGCACACACTAATTTTAGAAATGTGCTTATGGCCATGCTTTATTATTCATAATTCTTGTAACCTATGTACAATTTTGAGCGTAGCCTACTTTGCGCTATCTATAGGTGGTTGCTGTCAGATCCCGGCTGATATCATGTGGATATGCACAGCGTCGCGGTACGTATAGGAGCAGTGCCAATGGCTGGCGCGCGTAGCGACCACCCAGATCAGATGGCACCGTGCGGGATATATTCTTAATTGACTTACAGTTTTGAGACCCTCTCCCCTGCCGATTTCGAGGATCTCGTACGCGACCTCGTCGGTCGCCATCTTGGCGTCCGATTCGAAGCGTTCGGGCCAGGTCCCGATGGAGGAGTCGATGGCCGACATGCGACCGGCGACGAGATGGTGATTCTCCAAGCAAAGCACTATCGCCTATCGGATATGGCGGCGCTCACTCGCGCGATGAAGAAGGAACGCGGTGCGATCAACCGGCTCGATCCAGACCGATACATCCTCGCGACATCACGGCCGCTGACGCCGGACAACAAGGCGGCCTTGGCCGAGATCATTGGGCTGTCGTCTTTGCGCTCGATCGACGACATCTTCGGATGCGAAGATTTGAACGGTCTGCTGCGCAAATATCCTGAAATCGAACGCAGTCACGTTAAGCTGTGGCTCTCCGGGGCCGGTATGCTCGACCGTGTGCTCAACGCAGCTTCACACAACTTCACGACGATTACACAACAGGAGATCGAGGCGAAGCTCAAGGTTTATGCTGAGAACCCGAGTTTCAAATCAGGGCGAGATATTCTGGAAAGTCAGCGCGTCCTTATCATTTCGGGTCCTCCCGGCGTCGGCAAGACTACGCTCGCCGAAATGCTTTGCTACGCCTACATCGCGGAAGAGTGGGAACTCATCGCGATCCGCAATCTCGAAGAAGGGTTTGCGCGGATAGACGACAGCAAGCGGCAGATTTTCTTCTTTGATGATTTCCTCGGTAGGATCGCGCTCGACGAGCGCGCTTTATCGACGCAGGACTCCGATCTCGCCCGGTTTATCAGCCGGGTACGGCGAACACCTGGTGCGCGGTTCATTCTAACAACCCGTGCTTATATTTACGAGCAGGCGCGACTGTTCTCGGAGGCTTTGTCCGATACCAAGCTCAACGTATCGCGCTATGTTCTGGATGTGGGCATCTACACCCGTCGCATTCGCGCGCGCATCCTATACAACCATCTGGTTGTGGCAGGTATTCCCGAAGCGCACATCGCAGCGCTAATCGATCAGAAAGCGATCAAGAAGATCGTCGATCACAAACACTACAACCCCCGCATCATCCAGTTCATGACCGAGGCGGACCGGGTCGCCGATACCGATCCGGCAGGGTATCCCAAAGCGTTTCTCGATACGCTCAAGGACCCTGATCTCATCTGGGACAAGGCGTTCCGCACCCACATCACTCGGCGCTCGCAGCACCTGCTGATCGCCCTGTTCCTGATGTCCGAACACGGCTCCGAGATCGATGATCTCGACGAAGTGTTCGCCGGCATTCACCCGGTTCTGTGCGTGAAATTCGGCGTGCCCTATGATCCGAAGGATTTCGAAGGTGCGCTCCGTACGGTCGAAGGGAGCTTCATCGTGATTTCAGGAACGATGGTGCGCTTCGTCAACCCGTCGGTACGGGACTATCTTGCGCGTTACCTGAGTGACAAGGCGTTGTTGTCCGTGCTGGCCGACGGCGTTCCCACGCTACGAAGTGCGCGCAACCTCTTCGATCACTTCATGAAGCAGCCCGACCCTACCAACGAGGGGATCTCTACCTTCGTTTCCAGATTCGTCCGGCTTTGTGAGCGGTTCGTAGCGGTGGAGGTGTGGAAGCGCATTCCGGGAGAAACATATCGCTCTCGAATGTACGAGCTACCGAATTCGGACCGCATGGACCTTCTCGTGAACTGGTGGCGGCTCTCGAACGCCGAGCCGTTCATCACGGCAGCGCAGACGATCGCCGACCGGGGACGCGCCGTCCTGTCTGCGTGGGAGGACGGAAGGAAGCTGCCGGAGATACTAGCTGGGCTGCGCGCAGCCCAGGCTCTGGGCGAACCGACGCCTTCCGAACTGATCGACGCTGTCCAGGCCGGGGTCTCCGGTCTGCTCGCGACCGATCTTGATCCGGACGACATCACCCGCATCCTCGCCGCTGCCGACGAACATGAAGGTAGTCTGCCACCCGAGCTTTTCGCTGAGATCGAAGGCGCCACGCACCGGATGATGGAGGAGCTACCCGACAATCTCGGCCATCTAGATTCGGAATCTACGCTGGAAGACTGGGGCAAAACGATCGAAACGCTCGCCGCTCGTTTCGATGCAGATTCGCTCGTCGTCGAGCGCGCCCATGCCGCCCTCAATCACCGAACTTTACAATTGCGTGAAACAGAGGCCGACGACATCGAAGCAAATTTCACCGGGTCCACGGATATTCCGAGCGATAAATTCGACGACGCTGCTTTGGCGAGCCTGTTTGGATCGCTCGGTGCGTCGACCACCGCCATAATCGCGGAGGAAGGTGACGATGAACTGGGCGACCGCGACGATTTGCCGTTTTAGCGTCACAAGAAAGCAGAAAGCCCGACCTCCCGTATCTAGCCCACCATAGACCCAGCCAAGGGTCGAGGTGGATCAAGGGCAGCGCACGACACCTAGCGGCAACCCGATGCGGCGACGGATTGTAGGATCTCGTAGGACTGGCCCGCCCATACTGCGGGCAAGCACGCAATTTGGGACCAGCTCTTCGCACGTTACCGTAATCTGTTGAGCATACTCATCCAAGGACGCCTGAACGAAGTGCGGGCGCGCAGCATCGAGCGATCTTGGTGCGCTTTACTGCCTCTGGCGTAGGCCGGCGTGAACGGCAGCTTGTCGCCCTTCGCGTTCTCGAAGCTGCCGTTCCGGAAGGTCCAACATTGCGGACCTTCTGATCGTTCAAGCAGGCCTCTTTTTCAGATGGCACGGGCTGCTGAAAACTGGATTCCTGCGTAGAACCTCCGTTGCTGTTATGAAGCACGAGACCTTCATGACTTTGTGCACGTAATTCGCACCTTGTCCGGCTCGGCAACGATCCGCCCGGTAAAGGCAGAGGCATATCCGCGCCGAAAGCCATCCCCTCGCTCAAGCAGGCGCTGGCCTGCCGTCTCGATGACCGCGCTCAGCATCGATGCCGATACCGTCACGATGCCCGCTCGGTCGAGTTCAGCCTGAAGGCTCGCGGTTTCCTCCGCTGTTCGGGCTTGTAGTGCCCGAAGATAGGTCAAGCGCTCCTGCAATGATGGGTCATCGATGTCGAGAGCGCCCATTTCTATCCCTTTTCGTAACCTTTGTAGGCGGAGCTTCGCCTCCTCGGCACATCGGTTCAGTTCGTCGAGTCGACCAGCTCCGTCCCGCGCTATCAGCGCCTGCCGGCGTTCGAGAATCATCGTCAGAATGCGCTCGATGCGCTTCCGATCCAGTAGCCGTTCCATCATGTGCCGGGCGACCAGTGTGTCGAGCGCATCGATCGGGATCGCGATGCCGGTGCATCGGGCGGTGTCCGTGCGCGCCGTCTTCTGGCAAGCATAATAGCGATAGCGCCCGGCCTTGCCGGTCCGCATGGTCATGAGACCTCCGCATTGCGCGCAGTGCAGCAGGCCGGTCAGCATGTTCGGGCTGCTGACAAGATGCGGCAAAAGGGTCTTCGGGTTGCGGTCGCGCAACAGCGTCTGAACGGCGTTGAACGTTGCCTGATCGATCAGCGGCGGCACGGCGAGGGTGATGACCTCGTCGTCCGCTTTGCGGGTCCTGTCCTTGCCGCGTCGGTTAAACCGGTGCTGGCCCACATAGGTCGTTCGGGTCAGTATCGCGTGGATCGGGCCGACGCCCCAGCGTCCTCCGTCGCGGGTGAATATCGACCGGTCGTTGAGATATCCGACGATCGCCTTGACGCCCATTGGCCCGGTGGTTCCATCACCCGACAGCGCCAGCCGGTAGATCAGACGCACTGTGTCTGCATGCATGGGGTCGATGGCCAGTGTCTTCTTTACCTTGGCGCCGCGCCGTTCGGCTTCGACGATGCGGTATCCGATCGGCGGCAGCGCTCCGTTCCAGAAGCCCTGACGCGCGTTCTCCTTCATGGCCCGCAGCGTATGCTTGCCGTTCTCGCGTGACTGATACTCGTCGAACAGGGTCATCACCCGGCGCATCATGACATGCATAGGATCGTCGCCCACCGCCTGGGTGATCGAGATCAGCTTGACCCCGTTGCGGGCCAGCTTGCGGATATGGAACTCCAGCTCGAAATGATCGCGGAAGAAGCGGCTGAAGGAATGGACGAGGATGATGTCGAACGGCGCAGGCCGTCCGCTTGCTGCCTCGATCAGACGCTGAAACTCGGGTCGGCGATCGCTGGTGGCGGACACGCCGGCATCGACGAAGGTGTCGACAAGCTGATGCCCATGCGCGGCGCACCAGGCTTCGCCCTGCTGACGCTGATCGGGGATAGAGACGTCATGCTGTGCCTGCCGCGTCGTGGAGACGCGCAGGTAAAGCGCGACTCGCAGCGCCGCAGTACTGCCTACGGCGATCACGATTTTGACCGGTCGATCGGATCGATGGGGCCGAACATCTCATCGAAGACATCGCCGAAGTACCGCTCGAACACCTCGATCTCAGCTTCGGTGATCGGCACCTCATCAGGCCAGTCGTCCGTGACGATCCAGGTGGACACGTCGTGCTTCGGACGGCGCTTGGAGCTGGAGACTGCAGGGTTGGCGTTTGTGGATGAGGCGGATCGGGATTTACGCGGAGTTTTTGACATTCCCAGCGTATCGCCGGAATAGTCTAAAGGAGGAAGGGTTAAAGCCAAAAATCTATTTATTAATTACATTATCTACAGATATTTATCGATTTGCTCAATGCCGGTTAGCGAGGCAATCATGGTCAGTGCAACATTCTCTTAATCACGCTTCTTCAAAACAGGACTTTAGGCGTGACGACCTATGCTGCACCTTGGAATAGACTATTCAGCAGTTCATTCTGCAGTGTGAAGATGGGCTATTGGACCGCCTGAAAGGAAACGCCATGAGAGTGCCTATTACGAAAGCAAGGACCCAACTGGCAGAACTGGTGCGCCGCGCCGAATCTGGCGAGGACGTGGAGCTGACCCGCCATGGTCATGCCGCCGTGCGGCTCGTGCCGGTTCACACCGTTCTATCCGCCAAAGATCGCCGGGTTCTTTTCGAAACGTTTCGAAAGTCCGGTGCAGCGAAGGCGTCGGCGGGTGTCTCTGCCGCCCGCAGCCAGGATTTTCTCTATGACGACGAGACCGGCTTGCCGCGATAATGTTTATCGATACGTCGGCATCGATGGCCATTCTGCTCAATGAGCCGAAAGCAGTTCTTTGCATGCTGCGCTAGTAGAGGTCGGAAGATGAGCTGATCATCTCAGCTGACGCCGGAGCCGAAGTGGCGATAATCAGGAGCCAGCAGCGGCGCAATATCAGGATGATGTCGCCCAGATCGACTGTAGCTAAGGACCCGATGATCAGCCTTTTGTCGTGCTATAGAGGGCCATGGAGGGCTATGGAGTAGACATAGTTCTCATCCGGGTCCCGCATAGCCCGCCATTATCCCTATAAGATATTGAACGCATATGACGGTTGTCATCTGTACTGATGGCTCTGTCGCCCGCGCGCAGGTTTTGCGGGCAGGGGCCTGTGACATGGCGTGTGACGGGGCGTGATCGGGGCTTTCAGCGCGAAGCCGGTCGCGTTATCGACCGCGACATCGAACGACAGCTGATCGCTGCCGCCAAAGGCGCGGCCGGTGTTGTAACTCACCTGCAATTCCGCGCCGCGGAGACGGTATTGCCGCCGCTGGAAAAGCGCAGGCGGAAGCCGCGATGAGTGCCGGGCATGATGATATCGCTGGCGCGGATATCCCGCACATTCATAGCCGCAGAGCGCGCCAAAAGCGAAAGCAATCTTGCGCAGCACGGCCTATCGCACAGCGAGGCGCTGGCGGGGTTTGGGCCAGCCGCGCGCCTCCGGCAAACGGCATTATGCCCTGTCGATCCGGCGAAAGGTAAAGACCACCAGATAAAGCCCGCCGATCAGCCCGGTCGTCAGCCCCACCGGCATCGCGACGCCAAGCGCAAAGCGTTGGCTGATCAGATCGGCCGCCGCCAGCAGCACCGCGCCTGCCAGCGCGCCTGAGATGATCGGCACATCGGGCGCGCGGGTCAGGCGCTTGGCGATCTGTGGGCCAGCCAGTGCGATAAAGGCAATCGGCCCGGCAATCGCAGTGGCAGAGGCCGTCATCCCGACCGCCAGCAACACCATCACAAGGCGCAAGCGTTCGGGGTGCAGGCCCAGCTGCGCGGCGGTGTCATCGCCCATTTCCAGAATATTCAACTGCCGCGACAGCGCGAGGATGGGCGGCAGCAGGCAGGCGATACCGACGCCAATCGTCGCGACATGCGTCCAGCCGCGCATATTCAGCGATCCGGCCAGCCACAGCTGCGCACTGGCAGCCTGATCTAGATTACCCATCACCAGCAGCACCGTATTGATCCCGGCCAGCAGCGCGCCAAAACCGATGCCGACCAACACCAGCCGCCCGCCACCATCGCGCCGCGACAGCAGCAGCACGATCACCGCGACGGCCATGCCGCTGGCCATCGCGCTGACAGCCGTCAGCCACGGCCCCGCGTTGAACAGGATGATCTGCACGATCGCTCCGGTCGCCGCGCCAGAGGTGAACCCGATCACATCGGGCGATCCCAGTGCGTTGCGCGAGATCGACTGGAATACCGCGCCTGCGACACCCAGCGCCCCGCCGACCAGAATGGCGGTGAGCAGGCGGGGCAGGCGGATCTGCCAGATGATCCGTTCGGCCATCAGATCGGGGGCGTGGCCGCTCAGCGTGCGTGCGACATCCAGCGGTGGGACATTCAGCGTCCCGGTGCCCAGCAGCGCGAAACCTATCAGCGTGAGGACGCCCAGCATCACCAGCGCAACCAGCAGCGCACGAGGCCGCAGCAGCAGCGAATAGGGGCCAAGGGTCACCAGTTTCATGCCCGCACCATCCGAAAGCGACGGGCGACCCAGATAAAGAACGGCCCGCCGACCAGCATGGCGATAATGCCGGCGGCAACCTCGTCTGGCGCGGCGATCATGCGGCCGATGATATCTGCGCCTAGCAGCAGTAGCGCGCCGAACAGCGCCGAAAAGACCAAGATCCAGCCATAGTTTGCGCGCCCGACGCTGCGGGCCAGATGCGGGGCGACAAGGCCGACAAAGCTGATCGGCCCCGCCGCCGCTGTTGCTCCGCCCGCCAGCAGCATGACAGCGACGCAGGCCAGCGCCCAGATGCGCGGCGGGTTCAGCCCCAATGCGCGGCCACTCTCCTGTCCCAACATCAGCGCGTTCAGCCCCCGCGCCAGCGTAAAGCAGATCAGCCCGCCCGCCGCTAGCGACGCGGCAAGGACGAAGGCCACCTGCAGGCTGCGCCCCTCGACCGAGCCTGCGGACCAGTTGCGAAAATCGTCCAGCACCTGCACCGGGCTGTTGATGACGATGATGCCGGTGAGGGACCCTAGCGCGACCGACAGGCCCGCGCCTGCCAGGACCAGACGCAGCGGGTGCGCGCCGCTGGTATGGGCGCGGCCCAAAAAGAACACCAGCGCCCCCGCAGCGCCCGCGCCAAGATAGGCGAACCAAACATAGGCGGTGACGCCCTTGACCCCCAAAAACGCGACGGCGATGATGACGGCGACGCCTGCACCCGCGTTGACGCCCAACAGGCCGGGTTCTGCCAGCGGGTTGCGCGTCACTGCCTGGATCAGCGCGCCCGCCATCCCCAGCGCCGCGCCTGCCATGACGGCGATCAGCGTGCGCGGCAGGCGCAGTTCCCGCACCACCAGATGCAGATCATTCGCCGGATCGGGCGAGAATAGCGCGCGCAGGCTGTCACCCGGCGCGATGGGCCGCGCGCCAAGGCAGATGCCCAGCAACGCCAGCACCAGTAGCGCGGCAAGTGCCGTCAGCAGGATCGCAGGGCGGCTCACTGGGTTAGCGCATCGGCGACCAGATGCGCCATTTGCAGACCCGAGTAATAATCAACGCGGAACGAGCTGAGCCCCAGCGCATAGACGCGGCCCGCTTGCACCGCAGGCAGATTCGCCAGCACCGGATCGGCCATAAAGGCCGCGACGCCCGACTGATCCGCGCCGAACAGGAAGACGGTCTCCCCCTCGATCGCCGCCGATAGATATTCATGCGAGATGAAATCGAAATCGGACGAGCGGCTGACCTGCGGGCGCAGCGCTTCGGGCAGGGGGAGGATGTCGAACCCAAGGGCCTCGACCACGCGGGCCTGCGGGCTTTCGGTGCGGCCAATGGAATAGCTGCCGCCCAGATTATAGCCAACAACGGTGACGCGGCCGCCGCCTGCAGGTAGCTGGGCGCGGATCGCGGCCATTTCGGTGTCAAAGCGCGCGATGGCGGCCTCGGCACCGGCCTCGTGACCCGTGGCGGCCCCAATCTGGCGGGCCAGATCCTGCCAGCTATGGTTGGAGTAGTTCAGCACGAAGACCGGCATATCCATCGCCTGCAGATCGGGCAGATAGCTGACAATGCTATCTGCGCCGGTGGATGCGCCGATGATCAGATCGGGCGCGGCAATCATCAGCGCCTCGATATCAAAGGTCAGATTGGGGTAGAGGACTGCAACATCGCGCGATACCGCCACATCGGCCCATTGCGTGAAAAAGCCGTTTTCATCTGTCAAAGGCGTGCGCGTGGCGGCGGTGCTGGCCAGCAGCGGCACATCCATCGCCAGCAAAATACCGGTCAGGCTGGGGCTGGTCGAGACGATGCGCTGGGGCGGGGCTGTCAGGGTCAATTCCCCGCCCTCATGCGGCAGGGTGCGGGGCCAGTCCTGCGCGAAGGCGGGGGTGGCCAAGGGGGTGGCAAGCGCGGTGGCGAGCAGCAGATAGCGCAGCATCAGAAGGTCTCCTCGGCAAAGTCGATATCAATCAGGCCCCCACCTGCGGCGCGCAGTTTTTCGTAATGGGCAAGGCGGGCGCGGTCGATCTCGGAGCTGGAGACGCCATGTTTCCAATAGCCCTCGACCCGGATTAGATCGCGCGGCAGGCCAAGGGCTTGGGCGTGCTGGCGAATAGTGCGCATCTCGGCCCGCTCGCCTGCGGCCCACAGCGTGATCTGCGGGTCGGTGATCGCGGCAAAGGCAGCGGCCAGCGTGCCCGTGGTGCCGGCCGCGCCTTGCAGCGGGATCATCCGCGCCTCGACCCCTGCAGGGATATTCAGCGCGGTGAAGGCGGCGGGGTCGGCGGTCTCGACGATCAGCAGGCCGGGGGCACCCGCGGGCCAGATGGCAAGGATCGGCTCTAGCGCGGGGATGGCGGTGTCATCGGCCAGCACCACAGCGCGGTGACCCGATAGATGCGCGGGCAGGAAATGCGGGCGGGGGCCGGTCAACCAGATGCGCGCGCCGGGCTGGGCGGCGCGCAGCCAATCCATCGCGGGGCTTGATCCATCGTGGTCGACAAAATCAATTACCACCGTGCCGCTCGCGGCATTAAAGCGGCGAATCGTATAGACGCGAGAGGTGGGTCGGATGCCCTCGGGCGATGCGACCTCTAGCCGGACGGCGACATTGGGGACGGCCCAAGCGGCCGTGTCCTGGGATTGAATGGTGCCCGTGACGCGCAGCATGATTGCATTGGGGCGGGTGATCGTGCGGACCTGCATCTGAAGCCGCTCGAGCCCGCGCATATGGTCGGCTTTGCTGAGTGTATCATTGCGGTCTTCAACGCTGTCGCGTTTATCTGCGGCCATCTTTGCCTCGTATCCGGTCATGGTGGGGAAGGCTAAAGCGGGCGGCATCGCCCGCGTGGCAGGATTGATATTGCAGAACGCGTTCCGCGATGCAATACACGTCGCAACAATCGGAGGCTGATCATGACATCCCGCCCCGCGCAGCCCATGCAGCCAGCCGACACGGCCCGCCTTCACGCGCAATCTATCACCCTGCGCTATGACACGCGCGAAATTTCCACGCATTTAACTGTCGCGATCCCCGATGGCGCCTTTACCGTCATCGTAGGGCCTAATGCCTGCGGCAAGTCCACGCTGTTGCGGGCGCTATCGCGGTTGCTGCCGCTTGCGGCAGGGCAGATCTTGCTGGACGGCCAGTCGATCAGCGCCATCCCCTCGATCGAGGTGGCGCGGCGGTTGGGGCTGTTGCCGCAGACCGCCACCGCGCCCGAGGGGATCACCGTGGCCGAGCTGATCGGGCGCGGGCGTTTCCCGCATCAGGGCTTCTTGCGGCAATGGTCGGCGGCGGATGCGGCGGCGGTTGCGCGGGCGATGGCGCAGACCGGCACCGCTGATCTGGCGGATCGCCGGGTCGAGGCGCTATCGGGCGGTCAGCGCCAGCGGGTCTGGATCGCCATGGTGCTGGCGCAGGAAACCCCGATCCTGCTGCTGGACGAGCCGACGACCTTTTTGGACATCGCGCATCAGGTCGATCTGATGGAGTTGCTGGCCGATCTGAACCACGCGGGGCGCACCGTACTGGCGGTGCTGCACGACCTGAACCAAGCCTGCCGCTATGCCACCCATTTGATCGCCATGCGCGATGGCCATATTCTGGCCGAGGGCGCGCCCGATCAGATCGTCGATGCGGCGCTGGTCAAACGCGTCTTTGACCTCGATTCGATCGTGTTGCCTGATCCGGTGACACAGACGCCAATGATTGTGCCGACGCGGCGCGCTAGGGGGCAGGTCTAGGGGATAGCGGCGCCGAGGGCGGCGTTCACCCGCTTTGCCTCGGCCAGCAGGGCCATGCGATCCTCGGGATGGGCAAGACGACCAAGGTCGGTGACGGTGGTCATGACGCAGACCAGCTCGCCCTGCACGTCAAAGACCGGCGCGGCTTGGCCGGTGACATTGGGCAGCAGATGACTGGTCTTTTCCGCCCAGCCGGTCTGGCGGATCGTCTCTAGCGTCGGCGCATCGGGCGGGGTGCCGCGAAAGGTCTCGGGCTGATTGGCGCGGGCGGCCTGTACGGCGGCGGGGGGCAGGAACGCTTGGAACACCAGACCGCAGGCGGTGTTATCAAGGGGCAGGATATCGCCCAGCACCAGCGGGTTGATGGCGAAATAGACATTACGATACCAGCGCACCAGCACCGGCCCGCGATCCGTCCAGATCGCAACACCTGCACTGAGGCCATGTTGCAGCGCCAGATCGCGGGTATGCTGGGCGGCCACCTCGATCGCATCGGTGCGTTTCAGCGCGGCAATGCCGATGGTCAGCGCCATCGGCCCCAGATCGTAATGGCCGGTGGCGCGATCCTGACGCGCCAGACCCTCTTTCACCAGACTTTGCAAATAGCGATGCGCGGTCGAGCGGCCGGTCCCCGCCTGACGGGCCAATTCGCTGAGGGGCAGGCTGCTGCCCGCCTCGGCCATGACCTTCAGAAACCGCGCCGCAAAGGACACCGATTGGATCATGGGCGAGCGTTTGCCGCCCCCGGTTTCGGGGTCTTCCTCGGGGAATAGCTCGAACTCGTCCATCATCGCGGCCCTTTGTTGCAGTCCGGTCACTTAACCCGATGCAAGGGGGCAGGCAAAGCCGAAACTGCGCGGGGCGCGTGTTGACATGCGGTATGCGTTCTGCAATGCAATACGCATTCGCGACGCCAGCCTATCGCCAGCCGGGAAAATCCATATCCGGAGATCATTATGGCCCTTGGCACACGCGCCCGCCTGACCCTTGGTGTCAGCACCCTGTCCTTTGCCCTTGCCGCGGCGCTGCCGCTGGCCGCACAACAGACGTCCACCAATCTTGGCAATATCTACATTTCGCTGACGGGCGACCGGGGCTTGCGCAACCAGCAGGACACCGCAAATTCGGTCGAGGTGAAAACCGCCGAGGATCTTGCGCGCGAACATGCCGGTGCGGATTCGCTGTCGACCGCCATTTCGGGCACGGCGAACCTTGTCTATCCCGACAATGTCAGCGCGCCGGTTATTCGCGGTCTGGATACCCAAGGGCCGAACACCGGGGCGGGCGCGTTCTTTTCGGGCACCGTGCCGCGCGTCGCGGTCAGCGTCGACGGCCATTATCTGGGCTTTAACGAGCTGTATTACGGTGCAAGCTCGATCTGGGACAGCCAGTCGCTGGAGGTCTATCGCGGCCCCCAAACCACCAGCCAAGGCGCCAACGCCATTGCGGGCGCCATCGTGGTGAATACCAATGACCCGACCTTTACGCCCGAGGGTGCCTATCGCGCCGAGGTCGGGTCGAACAATAGCCGCCGTGTGTCGCTGGCCTATTCCTCGGCGATCACCGACAATCTGGCAGGGCGGATCTCGGTCGATTATACTAGCCGCGATACGTTCATCAATTATACGAACCCTTCGTTTACCACCGGCGATGCAGATCACTCGTTCCAGAACCTGAACCTGCGCGGCAAGCTGCTGTGGCTGCCCAGCGATATGGACGGTCTGTCCGTCAAGCTGACCTTTAGCCATAGCGACACCAACCGCCCGACGCAGGAAATGGCCACTGCGCCCTATAGCGATCTGAACAACGCCTATGCGACCACCGTTCCCGGTTGGGATCAGCAGCAGGACGCTCTGGTGCTGGATATCGAGCAGGACTTTGGCAATGGTATGGTGCTGACCAACCAGACCCAAGCCTCCTATGGCACGGTCGAGCGGCGCGTGGGTACGGGGAACGGTGATGCCGATATCACCACGCGCGACTTCTCGAACGAGACGCGTCTGACCTTTGGCCAGCCAGATGATGCCTTTACCGGCCTTGCCGGCCTGTTCGTGCGCCGTGTCGAGGCGGACGAGGCCCTACGCCTGACCGCCGGCAATTCGAGTTTTGACGATACCAAGATCAATATCGGCGTCTTTGGCGAGGCGACCTGGAACTTTGCCGAGCGCTGGAGCCTGAACGCCGGTCTGCGCCTGCAAAGCGACCAGATCGAGCGTCTTGGCACATCTTATGCGGCGACGCTGCCTGCGACCTATGACCAGACCTTTACCGAACTGCTGCCGAAACTGGCGCTGACCTATGAGGTGACGCCCGATTTCAACATCGGCGGTATGATCAGCCGCGGCTATAACCCCGGCGGTCTGACGCTGAATCTGTCATCGAAGGCGTGGCAGGAGTTCGAGGCGGAAACGATCTGGAACTACGAGCTGTTCTCGCGCGCGACGCTGCTGGAGGAGCGCCTGTTCCTGACCACGAACATCTTCTACATGGATTACGAGGATCAGCAGTATAACATCGCGGTCGAGGTCTCGCCCGGTGTGACGCAAAGCTATACGATCAACGCCGAACAGGCGCATTCCTACGGTCTGGAGGTCGGGCTTGATTTCGCGGCCAGCGATACGCTGAAGCTGCGCGCCTCGGCGGGATTGTTGCGCACTGGGATTGATGAGGTCACCGCCAATAGCAGCTATGAGGGCAATGAATTTGCAAAATCGCCCAGCTATACGCTGGCGCTGGGCGCCGATTGGCAGGCGACCGAGGCGCTGAGCATCGCAGGCTCGATCCGTGCCTTTGGCGGCTATTATTCCGATATCGCCAATACCGAAGCCTATGTCGTCGATGATTACGCGCTGGCCGATCTGCAAGCCGCCTATCGCTTTGACAATGGGCTGGAAATCTATGGCTATGTGAACAACGTCTTCGACGAGCGCGTGCCGACCGCGATGCAATACAACCGCACCGGCGGCGGGATCGAGGCCTCGATCACCACGCCGCGTACCGTGGGCCTGGGTGTCCGCGGCACGTTTTAAATGATATCCGGCCCCCGTTCGTGCGGGGGCCGTGCTATGCAAAAAGGAAGCCCAATGGCCACCCGACGGAAACTTTGTATCGGCATGTCGCTGGCGCCCACCTGGCTCAGCGGCGAGGGTTGGCGCGCCGATGACAGCAATATCGACGGGCTGTTCTCGTCCGATTTCGCGCTGGATATCGCCCGTATGGCCGAGGCGGTGCATCTGGATTTCGTCTTCCGCCCCGATACGCTGTATTTGCCGATGGAGCGGCTGGAGCAAAGCTTTGGCTTTACCTCTCTGGACAGCACCATGCTGATGGCCGCTATCGCGCGTGAGACCTCGCATATCGGGCTCGTGACGACCGTATCCACCACGCTGCAACAGCCCTATCTGGTGGCGCGGCAATTGATGTCGCTGCATTGGTTGTCCAAGGGCCGCGCGGGGTGGAACATTGTCACCGCCATGCAGGGGCAAGAGAATTTCGGCATGGAGAGCCTGCCGAAATCCGAGGATCGCTATGCCGAGGCCGCCGAATTCACCGATGTTGTCCACCGGCTGTGGGCCAGCTTTCCGGCGGATGCGGTGTTGGCCGATCGCGCCAGCGGGCGCTATGCCGATACCAGCAAAATCCATCCCATCAACCATGTCGGGCGCAGCTATCGCATCAAGGGGCCTCTGAACTTGCCGGCCTATCCCGGCCCGCGTGTGCCGCTGATACAGGCGGGGGCCTCGGGCGCTGGGCGTGATTTCGCGGCGGCCACCGCCGATATCGTCTTCGCCATGACCCCTGATTTCGACGCCGCCAAAGAGCTGCGGGACGATCTATCCGCCCGCGCCGTCGCCCATGGCCGCGCGCCCGAGGATATCCGCGTGCTGCCCGGGATCGGCCTTTATCTGGGCGAGACCCGCGTCGAGGCCGAGGCGTTGTTTTCCGCAACTCACGCCCGTATCCCGCGCGAGAGGCGTCTGGACAAGGTGCTGGACGCGCTGGGCCTTGATCTGCGGAACTGGCCGGATGCGCGGCAGGTCACCGCCGCCGATCTGCCGCCCGCCAAGCCCCGCACCGCGATGCTAGAGGCGCGTCTGCGCCGTCTGATCACGGCTGAGGCGCCCACCGTCGCGCAATTGCTGAACCGGCACGAGCTGGTCGCCGCGCCGCATTGGACGATTGTCGGCACAGTAGAGGATGCCGTGGCCGAGATTGCCGAGTGGCACGGGGCAGGGGTGATCGACGGCATGATCCTTGCGCCCTGCGGCTCGACCCGATCAATGCATATCGCGCTGCAGCAATTGGTGCCCGCGCTGGCGCGTGCCGGGCTGTTCCGCAGCGCGTATACAGGCACGCATTTCGCCGATCATCTGGGGATTGCCTGATCCGCCGCCGCATCGCCAAGCGCTGGGCTGATCGTGTGCCGCCCCATATGTTCGCATCAACAAGGTGGTAGGCAGGTCGTATCAATCCGCATGTATCCGAGCAGGCCGTGCGGCGGGGGGGGCATCACCCCCCCGTCTTCGCCATGCGGCGCGGCGGATGATTACGCTGTCACCATCTGATCTTCACCCAAACGATTTCTGAGCGCCGCCCGGCCACGGTTCACGCGGCTTTTCAGCGTGCCGATGTTGCAACCAATAATTTCTGACGCGCGTTGATAGCTGTAGCCGTCCATCGCGACGAGTTTGATTGCTTGGCTTAAATGCGGCGAGATTAATCTCATCGCGCTGGAAACCTCGGTCATACGCAGATGCCAATATGCTGTATCGCAATCCTCGACAGGAATATCTGAGGCGCAATCCAGATCGCCCGGCTTTTCACGCGCCCGTTTGTAGCAACTCGTATAGAAATTATTGCGCATAATCGTGTATAACCATGCACGCAGATTGGTGTTCGGCTGATATTGATCCGATTTGCTGATCGCTTTTAGCGCGGTTTCTTGAACCAAGTCGTCTGCATCATTGGAATTTCGGCAAAGATAGATGGCGAATTTTCTCATATCCGGGCCCAGAGACACAATCTGTCGCAAGGTCTTTTGGTGGTGGCTATCGATATCGTATAGATCCTGATGATGTGACTGAATTCGCAGATTAATTTTTGGTGCAGAAGTATTGATAATGCTGTGCATCATGTCCTCCTTTTGCAAAATACCTCAAAGAACAGGGCCATAAAGCACGGCTACTATAGGCGTTTATCTGTGGATTTGGGATGAGGTCGGGTGCGACAGTTCGCTTTTGAACTGACCGCTTGCACTGTTGGTATCGCAGCTATTGATGGTACTATGGCATAATAATGAAATTCACAGCGAAGCGGCGCAAAACCGCCTATATGACGGTTGAATTTCAAGGCGGCATGCGGCGGTAAAAGCGTAAAAAGACGTAATGCAGCGTGTTATTTTTGATCCACATCCCGCACGATCATAATAGTTTGTCATCTTTACAGTGATTTGAGAGATCGTTTCGGACGGGCGGTCGTATCGTTACGTTTGATCACTAGATGTATGAGGTCGCGGGAATATCCCGAGCGGCGATATGGAGGATACTCATATGGGTTCCGACAATAGAAATTTCATGAACCAAGATAACACCAAGCAAGACCCGCGCAACGAAGTCAAGCGGATCGCCGAAGAAGAGCGTAAGCAAAAAGACCAGCGGGCAGATCAAAATCCCGCTGACTTTGAGCCTAAAAAAACGTTCTGAAGAGGTGCAGATCCCTGCGGTAAATTGATTTTGCGGCGCTGAGTGTAAGATTGATACGATGTGTAAGGCGGCGGATCACGATCTGCCGCTTTTTATTTGTGGTCTAAAGACCGGCGCAAGCGCGCATTAAAAAGGGGCGCGCCGCGGCGCACCCCCTGTCTTGACCATACGGGCCGGCTTAGATGCGATATGAAAAACCGCCCCAGATACGCCCCTCGTCGCGATGGCGACCACCGCGCACGGCGCCTGCCACGGCTGCGGCTGCGGCAACCAGCGCTGCCGCTGTCAGCAAGAAGGCGGTCAGGATCGCACTTTTGCGAGCCGTCTCGGCGGCGTCTATCGCCGCTTGTTGCGCCTCGGCGATTGCGGCCTCGGCCTCTGCGCGGGCTTGCTGGATATTAGCCACAGTCTCGTCGACGCGGGCTTCTACCTCGGCCTCGGTCTGACCTGTGCGACGTGCCACGGCGGCAATCAGGAATTGGCGGTCGGTATCCAAGATCTCGCCCGTGCGCAGCACATTACCCAGAACCACACCGGATTGGCGAGCAAGCTCGGCATCATCCATCGAAGGCGTGCCGGGCGTGGTCACCAGACCGGGCTGTTGCTGGGCCGATTGCTGAACGCCGTCCACTGCCGGGCGCATCAAGGTGCTGTTCAGATAGTCAAGCAGCCCGTCGGAATCCTCGTCCGAAACCGCGTTACCGACGCCTTGTGCCGCGCTGCCGATTGCCGCGCCAGCGCCTTGCGCCATGCCGCCCACCGCTGCGCCAGCCGCATTTGTCGCCGTGCCAACCGCCGATGCGGCACCGCTGATCAAGCTGCCTGCCATCCAGGCTGTCAGCAACATGCCCAAGCTCCACACGACAAGTCCGGTGATGCCATCGCGCGTCGAAATTTCGTCGGCGGTTGCCTCGTCATCCTGACGGCGTAGTCGTCCGGCGATATAGCCGCCAGCCATATAGCTTACGACCAGTGTGATCACCATCCACACAGCGGTGACGATGATCCACAGGTTAAACGAACCCTCGCCGGGTTCGGCCGATATCGTTGACAGCCCAAGAGCGGCACCAAAAGCCATAAAAAGCGCTGCAATCGCGGCTGCGACGACGGTGCCGCCAAGAATAGCGGCCCAGTCGATATACCCGACACCGCGATCGCGGCGGGGGGGCAGTGTGGTTGTCGGATTTTCCATGCCCATGACTCCTAGCGCAGGCCAATGAGCGACAAGATAGCCAGAACGACCACGACGAGGCCGACGAGATAGATGATGCTGTTCATGAGATGCCCCTGAGATGTGCCGAGTTCGGCAAGTGCGTGATACGTGCAACGCACCTGAATATGCGCTGCTACATCCACGAAACACGCGAACTATCGTCTCGGTTCCGTGATCACCTGTTAACACATCGTGAGGAACGGATGGCCGGGGCGGGGCGTTTCCCTGGCGGCAGTTAATTTGAAAGGAGATCTGCGATGACACATCCTGACTTTGACAAAAAAGCCGAGGACACGAAATTCGACGTGAAGGAAGAAGCCCAAAAGCAGAAAATGGGTAACGCGTCGACCCCGCATAACCCGAATAAAGCGCCACGAACCAACGAGCCTAACGCTGGTGGCGCAAATCGCGAGAAGGGCCATCGCGGCTGATAGGGTCGCATCCCGAGGCTGCAAAAGACATCGGCGGCGGCTGATCTGTGGTGAACGAAATTATCCTGATTGAGCGCGCCGCCGCCGAGGCGCGTAGGGCAGCGCCCATCGACGATGTTTTTGTCGATTAAGGATAGAGAAAACCGTCGCGCAACCGGATCACGTCGCTTATCAAACCATGATTTCGCGATCCCGAATTAAATATTTACTTCAAATCAGTTTCTTGCCGCAAAGCCAAATGTCAGTGGCGCAGGTGGTTCAGCGGCTCTTTATCATCGCAATCCGCAGCCGCGTTGGCTGTAACTCATGAAAAATTACCCGGCGCATTGCCGGGTAAGGGGTATCATCGCTTTGCGGGAAAGAACGATTTGGGTCTATTCAGATGGATGTCCGACCATAGTGAATAGTTCCCAATCCGCGATGTGATAGACTTGGGCGAAACCGCCATTTGGCTGCGCTGACAGCTTTTTGCCGTGCTTTTCTACCGTGATGCGGCCATCTTGCATTGCAGTGATCGTATATCCTGCATCGCGCAATCGATCGATAGTCGCTATCGCTGCACTGTCTGTATAGTTGGTATCATGGCTGATATCACCCTGATCCGACAATCTGACGATACCGCCGTGATGCGAGATGATTGCATTTGTTTCGGGTGCGATAAGAAAGCTCGATAGGCGCAGCCGTCTATATTGGGCCCTGGGTAGATCATTTTGTGATTCAAAGACGTCGAGAAAATTCTGAGGGTTCGAGAAATCTATGCCGCGATCGAGCATTGCCGCCAACTCGTAATCCCACCAGCGAGACGCCTCAAGCCTTGCGATGATTTCATCTGGAAAGCGATATCGTATAATCTTTGCCGGATTGCCCCCCACGATTGCATAGGGCGGCACATCCTTTACCACATGGGAGTTCGAGGCGACAATGGCACCATTCCCGATCTGCAAACTGCTGGAAAAGGTACAATTCTCGCCAATCCAGACATCATGGCCAATGATCAGTTTGCGTTCGGGCTGCGGGGCGGCAATTTCGCGGGGATCATTCGTAATAGTGCCCCGTACCCGCGCATCAGAAAGATAGGAGGCAATAAATTCGCGATCAAAATTGAAAACAGCCGAACTTTGGCTGACGGCTTTGAATGGGTGATTAAAGCCCAGAAACGACAAGCCTGTGGCAATGCTGCAATAGCGACCGACACGCGCATGCACTGGCAAAACAGACACTATGGATGAAAACGCGCCCACCTCATACAGGTTATGACCCGCTGCGATTGTCACGTATTCCTCAATAGTGGTGGAGGGGTTGAAATGTAAACGATTGCCCGCTTTTAATCTGCGACGTCTTGTGGTGTGCTCTTTCACCAATCCGGATCTTGCATCAAATATTCTATAATCTTCCAGCACGCGCTCTATGGTTGCTGAATATTCGACCGACGACATAATATATCCATTTTAAATGCGTTTGCGCGCCTTAGCTATTGCGGGATATCTTGTCCAGACAATGCGCCATATTTTCCACGATTATAAGGCGGATGAATGAATTTCGGTCGACGTTGCACGTAAATTAGACTATCCTTGCGTAAGGCATATCATTCGTCTGCATCGCAGCGCCGCAATCGATACGGACCCTATGCCGCAGGTATGCGATGGCCCGCAAAAGGTTGATTTACACGGATCTATCCCAATATAAATCCGCAACTGTATCGAGATTGCAGTTGATTTTTAGCGCCAATGGCGCTATTTTGTGGATGTCGATGGGAAAACATCCCGCCAAACGAGGAGATCGACGTGACCCAAGCTGAACAAAGCCTTGCAGATGACAAAATGCGCGCCGAGATCGCGAAGCTGCTGGCTGAGACCAAGCAAGTGACCGTCAGCACATTTCTTGCGCCCTTCCTCGCTGCGGCGGGGTTGATGGGGGCGACTGCGGCGCTTGTGAAAATTTTCCTTGGATGACGCCCGAAGAATTCAAAGAGGCCCGGCGAAAGCTGGGCCTTACCCAATCTGAGTTGGGCGCAATTCTTGATACTGCCCCCCAAACGATCCGCAAATGGGAAATGCCCGACACGCGATCCACAGCGCGTGGCGTGAATCCCGTTGCGGCCCGCGTGATGGCCTGGCTTATGTCGGGCTGGCGTCCGCCGCAATGGCCACAAGGGCGGGCTTAACACGGGGCAGGGCGATTATTGAGAAGGTTTAACGCCAGCGCGGCTTTTGTTCAGGGCAAAGTTTTCGCAAGTAAACGGTGAAAAATGCATGGGATAAAGCAGCACTTATTTTCTCAAATATTCTTGATTGATGGACGATAATGTAAAAACTTTGGGAATTAATAGGTGGTCCGACGTCAATGGAAACAAAGATGATCGTATCCATGCGCTGACCATTCAGCGGGTATTTTGGTGTATAAGCCTATGTGCGATAACCTATGAGCTGATAAGGCAGACTATCTACTACCTTAAGCGTTCTACGACCGGTTTTTTCTTTATACGTAGGCTGATCAATCCCCGAACGCTATGATCATAAGGCAGGCACTAGGCTGTCATATTTGATCTGCTGTATTGGTATGCGAGAGACGTAAGAGGGATCTGAATTTTACAAGGGCCCTTGGGCATCGCCGCCAAAGACGCTGACTCCGCGCTGGTGAGCGGCCCTGCTAGAATATCGCGATATGCAAAAGGGTGACGCCAAAGGTCTGCGTCACCGCCCACTTGGTCGATCCCCGCCAATCCGGGAATAGGTGCACGCGGAGGGCATGCAGAGGCCGACGTGGTCGCTTGGATGGATGTTTTGGGGAAAGTTAACCGCAAGCCTAGCCTTGGGTTTGCGCCGCGCCGTTAAAAGGGCAGGTCAAGTTTGCGTGCAACTATGGCTTCTTGAAGCTTCCACGCTTTGCGCAGAATTCCATACCCTGGAACTCCATAAGCCACGCATCCTCCCCGAAGTGAAAGACGTGGTAATCATCAGGCCCAAGGTATCGAGATCGAGTGCTGATCCCCCTGCGCGCGCTGGATTTCAATTCATTCTGCGCGCGCTGTGGTCGTGCACAAAAGGTACGCTGTGCACTGAAAATCGCTTCTCGAAGGGCAAATGTCACCAAAATCTCTGACAAACTTATACCCACGGCAAACGCATGTTCCGGGCTGTCGAAGTGGCCAAGCGTACCGAATGCAAATCCTTCGTTTTCTCTGTCATGGGCAGCAAGAGAAAAGACCGCTTGGTTCTCATGGCAAAAGATAGCGTAGGAATCCTTCGATATCACTTCAGATGCGCATATCATAACATCCTGCGCCTCAAGGTGTCCGCCATCGGCTTGAATTATCGGGGCGACTGGCCCGGTCAATGCGCCAAATTTTTTGTAATAATCGCGAAGAATATCATTCTTAATGTGGCTGACTTGATCTCCCGTCAGACTCATCTCATTCGCGCTCAGATTATACCAGCCACATAGCATAGGGATAAGATTTTCAAATATCATATCAAACTTCTATCTGGTTGGTATGCCCCGCATAGGTGACCCACACAAAAACAATAAAGCAATCCCAAACCCTCCTTTGTGGCAGGCTATTCTTTCCCCATACAAAAGTTGTCAAGGACGACAGCTTCAAAATCACGTGGTTTGCATGGGCCGGCGTCATGCGCTCGACCGTCGATGACCGCGCGCGCGGCCCGCGTGGACTTTGCCTACTGGGGTGGGTTCGGCGGATCCTTGTGGGGGTTCGGCGGCTGGTTTGTGTATCGCGCGTTTGGGCCTGACCCGCCACGAGCGCCGGTCCCGCCGGAATACGGGGATTGTGTTCAACAGTGCGGTTGCGGTCTTCATCAATGGTCTGTTGATCAACCTGCAATTCCGCCACGCGATCTGATTGCAGATGTGAAATCATGGCCCCCGCAATACGCGCTGCGGGGGCCATGTCGTTAAATCAAATTGCCCAACATACAGATCAAACACAGCACCAGCACAATGGCAGGCGCGGGCAGGTGGCCCAGTTCCTTATGTTTTATCACTGTTGTGCAGGCCGCCGCCATCACCAGCGCTGCCAGCGCCGCGCCCCAGATCTGGGTAAAGGGCGACACCAGCAGGGCTGCGGCTGTCAGTTCGCATAGCGCTGTCACATAATGGAACCACCTGGGATAGCCCCAGCGTGCGTAATCGGCCCGCGCGGATGGGGTGCCGATCCAATTCACCACGCCGCCCAGCACAAAGAACGCCGCCAGCGCCCAGCCCAGCCATGTGGCACCAAGGGAAAAGGCCGAATTCGGCAAGATTGCATAAATATACATCGGGTCTCCTTCATAATCCGGCTGCGCTGACATCGTCAAAGCCTGCGCCAACACCAAAGCCTGTGTGACGCCGTGGCGAAGAAGATCCCGTACCCGGGTGCAGGAGACACCACCCTGCAACTCTATTTTCGGCAAGTGACCGATAGGCCGCGATTTTGCCCAAGGCAAGGGCTGGCGGTGCCGCATGTGACGCAAGGTCATCTCGCCTTGAAAGAGATATCCTAGCGGTCTCGGATGGTGATCGGCCCGATAGGCGCCACATTGGGCAGGATCAAATAGACCGGCGCGGCGCCTTCGGGGGCGATAAAATCACCCTGCCAACGCCCGACGCGTGGGTTGCGGTTGGGGTTGTAGTTAAAGGCGAGCTGCATCGTGTCATGGATATTGGCGACCCCATCCACACGGATCAGCGGCAGATGCGCATCGCCCGCCTGCAGATAGATGGTGCTGTCCAGATCGGTCGCGGGGATTGGGCCATAGATCAGCTCGCCCGAATAGCCCTGCATATCGGTGATAAACTCTACCTCGATATGCAGAACACCCACGCTGCGATCAGCCTTTTTGATATTGGCATAGGCATAGCCGCTGGCTGTGGGCGCCATGGTTTGCTGCATGCCGACCTGCGCCCGCGCAGCAGCGCCACCAAGCCCGACCGCAAGTGCAAGGCTGAGGGCAAAAGATGTAACGATATTCATGTAAAACCTGTCACTATCTGCCGGCCAAAGCACGGCATAAACGCAGGCGCATCCCGGTCGCGCCCACATATCGCGGGAGATAGGCGCGAAATGTGTCAGATTGATGAAGGGACATTGGGGGGATTGGTAGGCCCGGAGGGACTCGAACCCCCAACCAAAGCGTTATGAGCGCTCTGCTCTAACCATTGAGCTACAGGCCCCCTTGCATCCGATAGGTCAGCCACCGCATCTGGTCAAGTTGCTACTGGCCTCGCGGCAGTATCTGCGGTATCGGCGGGCGGAGAACGTCAGGGCAATCGGGGTGAGCCATGAGCGATACGACAAGTAAACTGACCTATGCCGCAGCAGGTGTTGATATCGACGCCGGTAACGCATTGGTCGAGCGGATCAAACCGGCTGCCGCGCGCACGCGCCGCACGGGAACAATGGCGGGCCTTGGCGGCTTTGGCGCGTTGTTCGACCTGAAGGCGGCGGGCTATAGCGATCCGATCCTTGTCTCGGCCACGGACGGGGTGGGCACCAAGTTGCGCATCGCGATCGACACCGGCCATCTGGACACGATTGGCATCGACCTTGTGGCGATGTGCGTGAATGATCTGGTCTGCCAAGGCGCCGAGCCGTTGTTCTTCTTGGATTATTTCGCAACCGGCAAGCTGTCGGTCGACGAGGCGGCCCGTGTGATCGGCGGCATCGCGGATGGCTGCGCCGCATCGGGCTGCGCGCTGGTGGGCGGCGAGACGGCCGAGATGCCCGGCATGTATCACGACGGCGATTTCGATCTGGCCGGTTTCGCGGTTGGCGCGATGGAGCGCGGTGCCGATCTGCCTGCGGGCGTGGCGACGGGCGATGTGCTGCTGGGCCTTGCGTCCAATGGCGTGCATTCGAACGGCTATTCGCTTGTGCGCAAGGTCGCTGAAAAAGCGGGCCTTGGATGGAACGATGCTGCCCCCTTTGCAGATGGCGCGCTTGGTGAGGTGCTGCTGGCGCCGACCCGTCTTTATGTGAAGCCGGTGCTATCGGCGATCCGTGCGGGCGGCGTGCATGCGCTGGCGCATATCACCGGCGGCGGTCTGACCGAGAATCTGCCGCGCGTCTTGCCCGAAGGCATGGGTGCGACGATTGATCTGAACGCATGGAAGCTGCCGCCGGTGTTCAACTGGCTGGGGCAGGTCGGCGGTCTGGATCAGGCGGAAATGCTGAAAACCTTTAACGCCGGTATCGGTATGGTTGTCGTCGTCGCGGCGGATCGCGCGGCGCAGATTACCGCGCTACTGCAAGCCGAGGGCGAGACGGTTTACACCCTAGGCCAGATCACCGCAGGCGCAGGCGTCAGCTATACCGGCGCGCTGACGGCATGAGGCGTGTCGCGATCCTGATCTCGGGGGGCGGCTCTAATATGATGACGCTGCTGCGCGCGATGGAGGAGGGTGACTTCCCGGCGCGCGCGGTGCTGGTGCTTGCGAATAACCCCGATGCGGGCGGGCTGGAAAAGGCCGCCGCGTTGGGTATTCCCACCGCTGTTGTCGATCACCGCCCCTTTGGCAAGGATCGCGCCGCGTTTGACGCGGCGGTGGATGCAGAACTGCGCGCGGCCGATGTCGATCTGGTCTGCTTGGCGGGGTTCATGCGCATTTTGACGCCGGAATTCACGGCGGGCTGGGAAGGGCGGATGCTGAACATCCACCCCTCGCTGTTGCCGCTGTATAAGGGGCTGCACACCCATCAACGCGCTATTGAGGCGGGCGATGCGGTGCATGGCTGCTCGGTGCATCTGGTGACTGCGGCGCTGGATGACGGGCCGGTTCTGGGGCAGGCGCGGGTCGCCATTTTGCCCGATGACACGCCTGAAACTTTGGCCGCGCGGGTGCTGGTGCAAGAGCATCGCCTGTATCCCGCCGTGCTGAAACGCTTTGCATCGGGCGATCAGACCGCAATCATTCTGGAATGATGCCCTTTTACTTGGCAGCGTGATGTCCTATTCCTTGCGTCACCTTTGCAAGCTCATGAATTTACGGCAGGCTGATGAAAACAATCACGACGACCGAAGCGCTGGCCAGCTTTTGTGCTGAAGCGGCCAAACATCCCTATGTGACGGTCGACACCGAGTTCCTGCGCGAACGCACCTATTACGCGAAACTCTGCCTTGTGCAGTTGGCCTTTTCCGGCCCTGATGCGGATGCCGCGCTGGTTGATCCGCTGGCCGATGGGATCGACCTGAAGCCCCTATATGATCTGTTCCTGAACCCCGCCGTGGTCAAAGTGTTCCATGCCGCGCGGCAGGATCTGGAAATTTTCTCGGTCGGGCAGAACGTTATTCCGGCGCCTTTGTTCGACACGCAGGTCGCTGCGATGGTCTGCGGCTATGGCGAGCAGGTCAGCTATGAGACGTTGGCGCGCAAAATTGCCAAGGCCGATATCGACAAGACTTCGCGTTTTACCGATTGGTCGCGCCGTCCGCTGTCCGAGGCGCAAAAAGAATATGCGCTGGCCGATGTGACGCATCTGCGCCAGATCTATGAAAATCTGTCGGCGCAAATCGCCAAATCCGGTCGCGCCGCTTGGGTGGCCGAGGAAATGGGCGTGTTGAACGACCCTGATACCTATCGTGTCGACCCCGAACAGGCCTGGCTGCGGGTGAAAACGCGCACATCATCCGCAAAATTTCTGGCGGTGATGAAAGAACTCGCGCGCTTTCGCGAGGAATATGCGCAGGCGCAGGATGTGCCGCGTTCGCGCGTCTATAAAGATGACGCGATGCTGGAGCTCGCCTCGCTAAAGCCCGCGACCGAGGATGATCTGGGCACGGCGCGCCTGCTGCTGCGCGAGGCGCGCCGTGGCCCGATCGCGGATGGTATTTTGGCGGCGGTCAAGCGCGCTTTGGCGCTGCGCCCCGATCAGATGCCGCGCCTTGCGGTCGAAAAAGACAGCGCCTTGCAGGTCAATCCGGCGCTCGCCGATCTGCTGCGCGTGCTGTTGAAAGCCCGGTCCGAGGCCGAAGGGGTGGCGCAAAAACTGATCGCCTCCTCGCATGATCTGGATGCAATTGCGGCGGGGCAGCGCGATGTCGCGGCCCTGTCCGGCTGGCGGCAAGAGTTGTTTGGCGATGACGCGCTGGCCCTGTGCGAGGGCAAGATCGCTTTGGCCGCCAAGGGGCAAAATGTCGTCACGATCCGCCTGAGCGAGGCGTGATCATGGCCACGTCTGCATTCGAGGAAATCGTTGATACCTTTGCCTTTTTGGACGACTGGGAAGACCGCTATCGCCATGTGATCGAGCTGGGCAAGGCGATGTCGCCCCTTGACGAGGCGTTGCGCGTGCCCGCAACCAAAGTCACCGGCTGCGCCAGTCAGGTCTGGATCCATCCAGTGATCGAGGG
This sequence comes from Ketogulonicigenium vulgare WSH-001, assembly GCF_000223375.1. NCBI lineage: Bacteria > Pseudomonadati > Pseudomonadota > Alphaproteobacteria > Rhodobacterales > Roseobacteraceae > Ketogulonicigenium > Ketogulonicigenium vulgare. Next base: position 822,546 of record NC_017384.1, read on the forward strand.
CGGTGTCTTTCGCTTTGACGGCGAAAGCGATGCGCTGATCGTGCGCGGCTTGATCGCGATTTTGGCGCAACTTTACAACGGCCTGCCGGTTGCGGATGTGGCGCGGGTCGATGCCTTGGCCGAATTTGACCGCATCGGTCTGCGCGAACATCTATCGGCGCAGCGCTCGAACGGGCTGCGCGCGATGATTGAACGCATCCGCCAATCGGCGGCGGCGGCCTAGGTCGCCCGAAACGTCGGCGCGTAGCTGATCGGGAAATTCACCGAACGCGCGATAAAGCAAACAGCATGAATGCGGTGGTGCAGGTCATGGGCCAGATCCAGATCCGCCCCCGCATTCAGCGCAATTTCGGGCCGCAGGGTCGCGGATAGAAAGCGGCCAGCGCCGGATTTTTCGACCTCGCCCACGCCGATCGGGCTGTCGCGATAGCTGCTGACGATCAGGCCCGCATTTGCCGCGTAATGCAGATACCACAGCATATGACAGGCCGAGAGGGACGACAGCAGCAGATCCTCGGGGTTCATTTTCGTCGGATCGCCGCCCAGCAGCGGGTCGTTCGAACAATGTACAACCGCCTTGCCGGGCACGGCGATATCCCAGGTCCGGTCATAGCCGCGATAGTTGATCGTCCCCGCGCCGCGGTTGCCCGTCCAGATGACTTCGGCGCTATAGCTATGTTCCATATTGGTTTTCCTTGGCTGTTCCTGTATACGCGTATACAAAAAAGAGGCAGGCCAACCATGATCCAGAATGAATTGACCCTTGTCGCGCGTATTCGTAGCGACATTCTTGCCGGTGTCTATCCCCCCGGCAGCGATCTGTTGCAAACGGAACTTGCGGCAACTTACGGCGTCAGCCGCATTCCTGTGCGCGATGCGCTGCAAAGCCTTGCGGCGCAAAGGCTGGTTGATCTGGTGCCCGGTCGCGGTGCGCAGGTCGTGGCGCTGACACAGGCCGATCTTGCGGAAATTCGCGATCTGCGCCTGATGCTGGAATGCGATCTGTTGGCGCGCGCCATTGGTCGCGCCGATCAATCCGCGATGGATGATGTTGATTTTGCGATGAAAGTTGTCGCTGCCGCCATCGGGCGTACCGGCGGGCAAGAGGCGGATTGGGCCTTTCACGACGCGCTGTATCGTGCGGCGGATTGCCCGCGCCAACTGGCGATTGTGCAGGAATTGCGCCCCATCTGTGCGCTTTACTTGCGCGAATATGACAGCAAAACTGCCAATACGACACGCTGGCTGCGCGAGCATCAGGCCCTTGTCGATGCGTTTCGGGGCCGCCGCGCCGAGGAGGCGAAATCCGTACTGCGTCAACATATCCGCGCGACACATGCGCAGATGGATGCGGTTGCCGCCGCAGCTTAGGCGGCGGCACCTTTATTACAGTTTTTGGGTGACAAAGCGCGTGTCGAGATAGGCCTCGACCGCCTCAGAGCCGCCTTCGGTGCCATAGCCCGAATCGCCGAGCCCGCCGAACGGCACTTCGGGCAGGGCAAGGCCAAGGTGGTTGATGGTCAGCATACCCGAGCGCACCCCTTCGCGCAGACGCGACGCCGTCTCGGACGAGCCGGTAAACGCATAGGCCGCAAGGCCAAAGGGCAGGCGGTTCGCCTCGGTCAGCGCGGCATCCACGGATGCGACACGGTTGATCACCGCGACGGGGCCAAAGGGTTCGTCATTCATGATCAGCGCATCTTGCGGCACATCGGCCAGCACGGTCGGGGCATAGAAATAGCCCTTGTTGCCAATGCGGCGACCGCCGGTGACCAGACGCGCGCCGCGGTCGACGGCATCCTCGATCATGCGTTCCAATGCAGGGATGCGCCGGTCATTCGCGAGCGCACCCATCTGGCTGTTCGGGTCCAGCCCGTCGCCGACCTTGATCTGTTCTGCCGCGCTGGCAAAGCCGTCGATGAACCGATCCGCGACGCTATCTTGCACCAAAAAGCGCGTGGGCGAGACGCAGACCTGACCCGCGTTGCGGAATTTATGCTGTACGGTCAGGGCGATGGTCGCCTCGATATCGGCATCATCGAACACCAGCACGGGGGCGTGGCCGCCCAGCTCCATCGTGGCGCGCTTCATATGCAGGCCGGCGAGGCTGGCAAGATGTTTGCCAACCGGGGTCGAGCCGGTGAACGAGATTTTGCGGATGGTCGGATGCGGGATCAGATATTCCGAAATCTCGGCAGGCACGCCGAACACAAGGTTCACGACGCCGGCAGGCACGCCCGCATCAACAAAACAATTGATCATCGCGGCGGGCGAGGCGGGGGTCTCTTCGGGCGCCTTGACGATGATGGAACAGCCGGTGCTGAGCGCGGCAGACAGCTTGCGCACGACCTGGTTGACCGGAAAGTTCCACGGCGTAAAGGCCGCGACGGGGCCGACCGGGTCCTTGATCGTGATCTGCAAAATGCCGGGCGCGCGGGCGGGGATCACCTGACCATAGGTGCGGCGGCCTTCCTCGGCGAACCAGTCGATCACATCGGCGGCGGCGGTCACTTCGCCCTTGGCCTCGCCCAGGGTTTTGCCCTGTTCCAGCGTCAGCAGCATCGCGATTGTCTCGGACCGGGCGCGCAGCAGATCTGCGGCGCGGCGCATAATCTTGCTGCGTTCCAGCGGCGAGACGTCTTTCCACTGGTTGAAGCCGCGCTGCGCGGCAGCCAGAGCGGCCTCGAGATCGGTCGGCGTGGCGTGGGCGACGTGGCCGATCACCTCTTCGGTCGCGGGATTGACCACGGGAATGCGACCGCCGTCAGAGGCTTCGCTCCAAATGCCGTCAATGAGAAGGAGGGTATCAGTATACATAGGATGTCCTTGCGAAGGCGGGGCGCTGCCCCATCAGCATCGCCTGCAAGCTAGACCCCGCGCGCGGGGGCGGCAACCCATTGGAACGGTTTTGTGAGCGCGGCGGCCCGTTACCGCTTTAGCCCCGCCGCATATTCAACCAGTTGATCGACGACGATGCCCCAACCTTCGTAAAATCCCATATCTTCGTGGTTTTTTCGGCTTTCCTCGCTGCGATGCCGCGCGATTGCGGTGTATTTCGTCTGGCCCGCGCCCGCATCCTCTAGCAGCAAGATGGCGGTCATGAACGGCTCGGCCGTTGGTTTCCAGCCTTCGGTATAGGTATCGGTGAAGACCAGTTTGGTGGTCGGCACAATTTCAAGATAAACGCCGTCATTGGCCATTTCATTGCCCTCCACCTCAAACGTTGTGTTGAAACGACCACCGACGCGCAGGTCGATCTCACAGGCGATAACCTTGTGCGGGCGCGGGACGAAGAATGCCTTGATATGTTCGGGCGTTGTCCAGCATTCCCAGACCAGGTCGCGCGCCACAGGGATCGTGCGTTCAAGGCGAAGGTCGGTTTTCGGGTCGAGTTGCACCTGATCTCTCCGTCAAATCGTGGATGCATACAGGTTATGCGCGCGGGCGACGTTGCGTCAATATGGTCCAGTTAACCCGCCCTGGCGTGCCGCGCCATTTCAGGCGCAGCGCCCATGCCGCCAAAACGCTGGATCAGTTGGGTCAGGTCTTTTGCCTCGTTATTCAAAGAGTTGGTGGTGGCGTTGGTTTCCTCGACCATGGCGGCGTTTTGCTGGGTCATCATATCAAGATAGCGCACGGCGGTGTTCACCTCAGAAATGCTCAGCGCCTGTTTTTGCGCCGATTCTGCCATATCGACGACGGTGGTGTTGATGTCATGGAACATCACCACAATCTCGCCCAAGGCGGCATGGGTGGCGCCGACCAGCGCGGCGCCGCGTTCGGTCTGCTCGCTGCTGCGGTCGATCAGGGCCTGAATGGTGCGCACCGCCTCGGCCGAGCGCTGCGCGAGGGCGCGGACCTCGGCGGCGACGACGGCGAAACCGCGACCAGCCTCGCCCGCGCGGGCGGCCTCGACCCCTGCATTCAGTGCCAGAAGGTTGGTTTGAAAGGCGATCTCGTTGATGACGCCGATGATCTGGCCCATCTCGCCGGCAGATGACGAGACCTGCGCCATTGCCGTGCGGGTTTCATCCATGATGGCGCTGCCTTTTTGGGCCACGTCGCGGGCGCGATTGGCCATTTGTTCGGCACTTGCGGCGCGCGTTGCGGAATCCTGCACAGCACTGGTCAACTGGTCCAGCGAGGCGGCGGTTTCCTCGAGGCTTGCGGCCTGTTGTTCGGTGCGCCGTGCAAGGTCATCCGAGGCGGCGGCAATTTCGGCAGACCCCACATTGATCGCTTCGCTGGCGCGATGGACGGCCGAGATCACATCGCCAAGGCTTTCCATCGTCTCATTAAAGCGCGTGCGGGCAGAAAGCTCGGCGTCGATGCGCACGCCCAGATCCCCCTCGGCCAGACGGCCAAGCGCGGCGGCGATCGTCTCGGCCGCGCTGCGCTGCGCGACCTCGGACCGCTCGCGCGCTTCGTCCAGCTTGTCGATATAGCAGGTAATCGACAGATCAATATCCACCAGCGCCGCCCGCACAACGGCGGACAGGTCTGCGGCAAGGCGCGCGCGGTCTTTGCCTGTCCATGTGCGCCGCGTTGTCACGATGTCGCGGATGATTCGATCCAGAACAAGGCCATAGCCGCCGATGTACCAACGCGGTTCTAGCCCGATATCGGCGTGAATCGCGCCGATCCGGCGGACGGCGGCGACATAATCGGGACCAAAGTCGCCCTGCGCGATGCGTTTCCAATGCGATTCTTGCCGGGTTTTCGCGCTGTTCATGCGGTCTTGCGTCGGGAAGTGGTGCCGCAGCGCGGGTGTTTGCGCGACGCGCGCATAAAAATCGTCCAGCGCGGGCCCCATCGCCGCGCCAATGGGCCCGGCGAGGCTGCGTAGGCGCTGTTGCGCCGCGGAATCGAGGGCGATGAACGGAAGACGGTTTTCCATATCCGCCGCAGCGGGTGTATAGCTGGTCGAAGTGATCATGTCTTACCTTCCCGGCGGGTTGAAACTGGAACCTTTCGGGCAGCATCGGGGCAAAAGATTAATAGGATGCTGCAAGCGCAGCGGTTTTCACGCAATTTGAAAGAATTGAGGACGGTTGGTGAAAGACGTGCAGGCCCCCGAGGAAAAATCCACCACCCTGCGTAGCGGTGTTGCCTGGACGGATGAGAATGCGCCCTTGATCCCGGTGCCCGATGCTTTTGGCAAGTTGCGCGCCATTGCGCGCGCCATCCCATTGCTGGCCGGTATCCTTATCCTGCTGATTATATTGCTTATATTGCGCGTGATCGAGCGCCCTTTGATGGGCGAGCGTCGCCCGCTGACCTTGCCGATCAAGCTATGGGGCTGCCGCTGGGCGCTGTTTTGCATGGGGTTGCGGTTGGAAACCCGTGGCAAGGACAGTCATCATGCGGGGGCGGTTGTTGCCAATCACGCAAGCTGGCTGGATATTTTCGTGCTGGGTGCGGCGGCGGGCGTGACCTTCGTGTCAAAGGCCGAGGTTGCGCGCTGGCCGCTGATCGGTCCCTTGGCGCGGCTGACCGGCACCCTATTTATCACCCGTGATCCGCGCGCGGCGCAGGCGCAGGTCGACCTGATGCGCGCCCGTTTTGCCGCAGGGCAGCGGCTGCTGTTTTTCCCAGAGGGCACTTCGACCGATGGGCAGCGGGTGCTGCCGTTTCGCACGACCCTTTTCGCGTCGATCTGTGCGGTTCACAGCCAGCAGCCGATCTGGGTGCAGCCGATTTCCGTGCGTTACATCGCGCCTGCGGGCGCTGATCCGCGCTTTTATGCCTGGTATGGCACAATGGGTTTTGCGCCGCATTTTCTGGCGATGTTGGCGCAGCGCAAGCATGGTTTTGTGCGCGTGACCTTTCACCCGCCGATCCCGGTGACGGATAACAGCGACCGCAAAACGCTGGCCGCTGCCGCGGAGGCTGCCGTCCGCAGCGGGCTTTAGGCCGCCAGCTTTTTATTCACCGCCTCGACCAGCGCGGCGAGCGAAAAGGGCTTGGGCAGGAATGTGCAATTGGGGATCATCGCGCGATGGTCGTCAAAGCTCTCCTCGGCATAGCCCGAGATCAGGATCACCCGCGTGCCGGGGCGATCTTGCAGCGCCTGCTGCACCCATGCCGGGCCGTTCAGGCCAGGCATGATCACATCCGAGATGATCAGATCCACCTGAACCAGCGGATCTTCCAGCAATTTCAACGCGCCCTCGGCGCTATCCGCCTCGAGGACGTTCATCCCGGCAAGGCGCAAGGCGCGGCTGGCAAAGGCGCGCACGGGCGCCTCATCCTCGGCGATTAGCACGTTTTGGCCGGTGCTTGCGGGCAGCGGCATAAAGCCCGCCGCGGGCTGCGCGGGCGTGGTCGGTATGGTGTCGCTGGGCGCTTCGGCGGGGAAAATCAGCGTAAAGCAACTGCCGCCCTCTGGCCGCGTCTCTGGCCCTGAATCGACAAAAACATAGCCGCCACTTTGCTTTACAAAGCCGTAAACCATAGACAGGCCCAGCCCAGTACCTTCACCCACGCGTTTGGTCGTAAAGAACGGTTCAAAAATCTTGTCGAGGATGGCGGCGGGAATGCCCGTGCCATTATCGGCGACGGTGATTTCAACGTAATCGCCCGTGGGCACGCGGGCGCGATCGCGCAAAAGCGGCGTGGCCAAGGTCAGATTGCGCGTCGCGATCGTAATCTGACCGCCGTTTGGCAGGGCGTCGCGGGCGTTTACCACCAAATTCACCAGCGCTTGTTCCAACTGGCGCCGATCGACGCGGATATGCGACAGATCGCTGTCGTTCGACAGCAAAAGCTGTGCCCGCTCGCCAAGCAGCGTGCGCAGCAGGAAGCCAACCTCGCTGATGGTCTGATCGGCGGCGATGCTTTCCACCGTCAGCGACTGCTTGCGCGAGAAGGCCAGCAATTGCCGCACCAAGGCGGCCGCGCGATTGGCGTTGTGGTGGATCTGCATCAGGTCGGCATAGCTGGCATCATGGCGGTCATGGCGCAACAGCAGCAGGTCGCAATGGCCCGAGATCGCGGTCAGCAGGTTGTTGAAATCATGCGCGATCCCGCCGGCAAGCTGTCCGACGGCCTGCATTTTCTGGCTTTGCAGGAACTGCTCTTCCAGCAGTTTCAATTCGGTCACATCGTCCAGAATCGCCAAAACCCCGTCGGGGATCATGCCATGCGCTTCGCTGAGGCGGACTTGGAACACCTTATCGCCCTGCACGTCATTCAGGAATTCGACATAAGAGAGGGCGCGCCCCTCATGCACCTCGCGCAGCCAGTCGACCATCGGGCGGCCCAGCCCCTCCAGCACATTGAGGACGGGCGTGCCGGGGGTGACCTCTTGGCCCAGCAGCGCCTCGGCGGCGGCGTTGATGGCGCGGATATGGCCGGTCAGATCGAACAGGGCCAGCGGCACCGGCAGGTTCACCGCAACCTGCCAGCGGTCGGATAATTGCACGGCCGCGCGGGCGCGCTGTGTGCCCAGCGAGGGCGAGACCGACCATTCCAGCCGCCCCAGGCCCAGCCGCGTCACCCGCAGGTGACCGTGCCACAGGCTTTCGCCCCGGCGCAAAGTGCTGCCCGCGCGGCTTGCAAGGTCTTGTAATTCCTCATGCGTATCAGGCAGGCGCAGCACCAGCGCATCGGCAATGCTCATCTGTCCCGCTGTTTCCTTGGGCAGATAGAGCCAGCTTGCCGCAGCGGGCGACAGCGTCAACAGGCGACCCTTGCGATCACTGATCAGCGTGACGGCCTCGGTCGGCATGGTGTCTGTCGGCACTTCACCTTTTACGACTGCCATCATCTTCCCCGTACTTTGGGCGGATCGTTGATCCGGTCTTGCCTGATCAAGGATAACAAAATGTAAATACGGGGAGAATGGTGTTCTTTCGCTACCAGTTATACTCGGTGATGATCAGCCGCCCCGGATTGCGGCGCGAGCCGTCATAGGTGCCGATCCAGATGTCATACAGACCCTGTTGCGGGTTGCTGAAGGTGATCGCCGGGTTCAGGCCGCGGTAATCATCATTGTAATACCATGTGCCATCGGGGGCCGAGATCAGCAGGATCGCATCGGCATTCGCCTCGATCGCGATGGTCAATTGCGCCGAGCTGCCATTCCAATACAGGTCAAAGTCGGGACGCTGGGTGACAAAACCGCCCCAGTTGGTGCCGCAATTTTGCAGGTTGATCGTGCCGCCTGCCGTAATATTGCGCACATGGGGGTCGGGCATGAAACCCGCGTTCAACTGGATCGAGCCGAAATGCGGCTGGCCGCGCCAGTCAGGGCAGGCGGAGGCCGCAGTGGCAAGGCCGACAAGCGCCGCAGTTACAGCGCCAAACAAAGCACGTGAGCGGATCATGATTGCTACCTTCAAAACATGCGAGATGCGCATGAATTGACCCGCCTGCGGCGCTTGTCAACATTTTCGTGATCAAATGGTTGATTTTAGGCCTGATGTCGCAGCACGTACAGGTAAAAGCCATCCCAATCGGGGCCCGGCAGCAGCTGCATCCGGTCTGTTTGCTGCCACTGCGGATGGGCGGCGCAAAAGGCTGCGATCTGGTCGTCATTCTCGCCCTGCAGCACCGAACAGGTGGCATAGGCCAGCACACCACCCGCCGTCACAAGTCGGGCGGCTTTGGGCAATATCTCAGATTGCACACGAACAAGAGCCTGTAAGTCCTTGTCCTCAAATCGCCATTTCGCATCGGGTGTGCGTCGCCACGTGCCGCTGCCTGAACAGGGCGCGTCGATCAGCACCAGATCATAGGGGCCAGAGCGCGCCACATCGGCAGGCCCGATCTGGCGGATTTTCAGCCCGGCGCGTGCGGCGCGAGCGGGCAGATCTGCCATGCGGGCGGGCGCGGCGTCATGGGCGGCGATATCCAGCCTTGCACGCGCCCCCATCGCCAAGGATTTGCCGCCACCCCCAGCGCAATAATCCAAAACGCGCATACCATCGGACAGCGGCAGGCGCAGGATCGCGGCTTGGGATGCGGCATCTTGCAGCTCGACCAGACCTTGCAGATAGGCTTGGGCATTCTGCACTTTGCGGGCGTTTTTGGTGACGATCAGCGCGGTCTCGACGCTGTTGTGCGGGCGCGTCTCGATCTCTTCCGCGGCCAGCGCGGCTTGTGCCTTTTCGCGGCCGCCTTTGCGGGTATTGACCCGCAGATGCACATCGGCACGCTGAGAAAGCGCCGCCATCGCGCGATCCGCCTGATCGCCAAGCGAGGCGCGAAAGGCTGCAATCAGCGGTGCGGGCAGGTTCCACCGCGCGGGGCCGTCATCGGGCAAAGGCGCGGGTGCGGCGCGTTCGGCCTCGGTCAGCGCGGGCGGCGCATAGGCGGCACCGCTGAAAATCGCCTCCAGATCCTCAGCCGCTGCGCGCAGCGCGCCGATCATCAGGCCGCGCCCCGACAGGGCGTGGCCCAGATGCGCATATTCATCCCGCCGCCGCAGCGCGTCAAAGACCCGATCCCGCACGGCGGCGCGGTCGCCCGAGCCCGCATAGCGGTTGGCGCGCGCCCAGGAAATCAGCGCGCGCTCGGCAGGCTCGCCTGCGATGATCTGGTCTAGCACCGCAATGGCTGCGGCGACGCGGGCGGCAGGGGTCATCAGCCGATCCGGTAATTCGGGCTTTCGCGCGTGATCTGCACGTCATGGACGTGGCTTTCGCGCAGACCCGCCGAGGTGATCTTCACAAAGCTGCAGTTTTTGCGCATTTCCGCCACAGTGGCGCAGCCGGTGTAACCCATAGCGGCACGCAGGCCGCCGACCATCTGGTGCACGACCGTATGCGCGGCGCCTTTATAGGGCACTTGGCCTTCGATCCCTTCGGGGACCAGCTTGTCGCTGGCGGCGTCCTTTTGGAAATAGCGGTCGGCCGAGCCGCGCGCCATTGCCCCAAGGCTGCCCATGCCGCGATAGGATTTATACGAGCGGCCCTGATACAGGATCACCTCGCCGGGGGACTCGTCCGTGCCTGCGATCATGCTGCCGACCATGGCGCAGGACGCGCCTGCCGCGATGGCCTTGGCGAAATCGCCCGAGAATTTGATCCCGCCATCTGCGATCACTGGCACATCGCCCGCGGCGCCTGCGGCATCCATCACAGCGGTCAGCTGCGGCACGCCCACGCCCGCGACCATGCGCGTCGTGCAGATCGAGCCGGGGCCGATCCCCACTTTCACTGCATCCGCGCCAGCATCAATCAGCGCGCGGGTGCCATCGGCGGTGGCGACGTTACCGGCCATAATCTCGACCCCGTTCGACTCGCGGCGCAGGCGATCAACGGCCTTGGCAACGCCCGCCGAATGGCCATGGGCGGTGTCGATGACGATAATATCGACGCCTGCGTCGATCAGGGCCAGCGAACGCTCGAACCCTTCATCGCCGACGGTCGAGGCGGCAGCGACGCGCAGGCGGCCCAGCTCGTCCTTGCAGGCGATCGGGTTCAGCACGGCTTGCTCGCTGTCTTTCAGGGTCAAAAGGCCGGTCAGTTTGCCCGCATCATCGGTCACCAGCAGCTTTTCAATCCGGCGGGCGCGCATCAGGCTGCGGGCCTCATCGAGATCGGCAGGCTCGCGCAGGATCGCCAGATCATTCGAGGTCATCATGACGCTGACGGGGGTCTTGTCATCATTGGCAAAGCGCATGTCGCGGTTCGTCACGATGCCAACCACCAGACCGCTTTCGTTCACTACCGGAAAACCGGTGATGGCATAGCGGGCCATTAGCGCCTTGGCATCGGCCAGGGTCTGGTCGGGGCGCAGCGTGATCGGGTTGTAAACGGTGCCCGAAACGAAACGCTTGACCTTGCGGACCTCATTGGCCTGCTGTTCGGTGTTCAGGTTGCGGTGGACGACGCCAATGCCGCCCGCCTGTGCCATGGCGATCGCCATGCGCGCTTCGGTCACGGTATCCATCGCGCTGGACAGCAGCGGAATGTTCATCGAAATGTTGCGGGTGACCATCGTGCGCGTATCTGCGGTAGACGGCAGAACTGAGGATGCGCCGGGAACCAGCAGGACATCATCAAAGGTAAGTGCCTCACGAATCTCCATGCGCGTTCTCCTCGGGCTGGGACTGTTGGCACTTGCCTATTGCATGGATCTTTGACGGGGAAAAGGGCGAAAGCCTTAATTTTTCCGCGGGCCGATCCGCCCCAGATGGGTATTTTGAAAGCCCGAGGGCAGTTTCAGCCCGTATCCCAGCGCGCGATCCATCCCGGCATGACCCAGCCACAGCGCGCCAATCGCGGCCAGCGCGGGCAGGGCAAAGACCAGCCCCGCCACCAGTAAAATCAGGCCAAGCGCATAGATATGCATAAGATTATAGATCACAGCGCCCATGCGCGGCCCAAGGGCATAGGCCGCAAAGGTCAGATCGGGGATAAAGAAAATCAGCAGGGCCGCCCACCACGCAAAGACGGTGCCGGTAAAGGTCAGAAACGCAAGGGCAGCGAGGAAGATCAGCCCGCCCTCGATCCGTTGAAAGAGGACGGCCTCGCGCATCACTTCACCTCGCGCAGCAGCAGCGACAGGGCGTGGGCGGTCGCACGCGCGCGCACATCGGCGCGGCCAATCGCGCCAAATTCGACGGTCTCGGTATGGCAAAAGCCGGGGCCGGCCACGGCAAAGCAGACGCGGCCCTCGGGTTTGAATTCAGATCCGCCTGGGCCCGCGATACCGGTGGTGGCAACGGCGAAATTGGCGGTGGAGTGATGGATCGCGCCGCGTGCCATTTGCGCCGCGACCTGTTCGGACACTGCGCCATAGCGGTCCAGCGTGCCGCCTTGCACCCCCAGCATCGCAACCTTGGCGTCATTCGTATAGGTGACAAAGCCACGGTCAAAGATGGCAGATGATCCGGCAATATCGGTGATCGCGGCCGCCACCATGCCGCCGGTGCAGCTTTCGGCGGTGGCGATCATCGCGCCCGCCGCCTTGGCCTGTTCCAGCAAGATCTCTGCCGCGCGTGTCATAGCAGGATCATCAACCCGTGCGAGAGCGCCGCCAGCAGGATCACGATCAGGCCCGCAAAGACGCCCGCGATCACATCATCCAGCATCAGCCCCAGCGCATCGCCGCGCCGGTCGGCCTTGCCGATGGGCCCCGGTTTCCAGATGTCGAACAGGCGAAACAGGATAAAGCCTGCGACAAAGCCGGGCCACAGGCGCAGGATGTCGCCCTCGATCCGGTTCGCGGCCATGGTGCCGCCGATAAAGACCGGCCATAGCGCGATCCACTGGCCGACCACCTCGTCGATGACGACAAAGCTGGGGTCATTATCGCCCGAGGCCGCGATCTGTTCGCGCGCGGCCCAAAGCCCGATAAAGAACAAGGCCACAGTTGCGGCGAGGATCAGCCACAGACCGCCGAGCTGCCACAGCAGATAGGCGAGGGCGACCGCTGCCGCCGATCCCCAGGTGCCGGGGGCCGGGCGCAAAAGGCCGATGTAGAAAACGGTTGCGATCAGGCGGCTCATGCTTTCACCAAAGTTGCGGTTGCGATTGCAGCGATCCCCTCGCTGCGGCCGGTAAAGCCAAGCCGCTCCGAGGTTGTCGCCTTCACGCTGACGCGTGTCTCCTCCAGCCCCATGATCGCGGCCATGGCCGCGCGCATAGCGGGCGCATGGGGGCCGATCTTAGGCTGCTCGCAGATCAGCGTGCAGTCAACATGCGTCATGGTAAAGCCCTGATCGCGGGCCATGGCGCAGGCATGGTCCAAAAAGATGCGGCTGGCTGCGCCTTTCCACTGCGGGTCCGATGGCGGGAAGTGCTGGCCGATATCGCCCGCCGCGAGCGCGCCATAGATCGCATCGGTCACCGCATGCATACCGACATCCGCGTCGGAATGGCCGACCAGGCCGTGGCTATGGGGCACCTCGACCCCGCAAAGCCAGACCGATTGGCCGGGGCCAAAGGCATGCACGTCGAAACCGTTGCCGGTGCGGATATCCATTGTGTCTTCCAGTTGTTTGGCGGCGCGGGTGAAATCCGCGGCTGTGGTCAGTTTCAGGTTACGCTCATCGCCGGGGGTAATGGCAACCTCTATCCCGGCGCGCAGCGCAAGCGCCACGTCATCGGCGGCGTCGGATGGTGCCGTTTCATGCGCCTGCAAAATGGCGCGATAGGCAAAGCCCTGGGGCGTTTGGGCGCGCAGCAACCCGTCGCGCGGCACGATCTGCGTCACGATATCACCCGCGCCGCGCCACAGGGCATCGGTCACGGGCAGGGCGGGCGCGGCGCCGGCATGGGTCTGCAAGGCCGCGATCACACCATCGATCACCGCCTGCGGCGTCAGGGGGCGCGCTGCGTCATGGATCAGCACATGGCTGGGCGCATGGGGCGCAAGGGCGCGCAGACCCGCCAGCACGCTTTCGCTGCGGGTCGCGCCGCCGATGGTGTGGATCAGCTTGTCTTGGGGCAGGCTGCCGCACCGTTGCGCCTCATCGGGATGCGTCACAAGGGCAATTTGCCCAATCCGGTCATCGCGTTGAAACAAAGCCAGCGTATGGGCCAGCACCGGCTGCCCGTTCAAAAGCCGCCATTGTTTGGGCAATCCGCCCCCCGCCCGCAGGCCGCGTCCCGCCGCCACAATCACAACAGCAATCTGCATGTGTCCCGCCTTAATGCCTTGCCGCAATCTAATCCGATCTTTGCACAGGCGCAATTCACGGGCGTCACGGCAATTTGTTGCACAATTTGTGTGCAAGTGATATATTTCATAACGAGCAGGAGGCCTATTTTGCCGCCCGGCCTTGAGATCACAGTTTGTCTGGCTCTACATGGGATGTAGTGATTAATTATGCGGCAATCGACCAAACAAGTGGCGTACCTTCCGTCTATCCAGATTGACCAGCATGTGCTGAAGCCGGTGGTTCTGGCGCCTTTGGCCGGGATTACCGACTTGCCCTATCGCCAGATGGTGGGGGCATTCGGGGCGGGCTGGGTCGTGTCCGAGATGATTGCCAGCCAAGAGATTTTAACCAACCGTCCCGGCACGATTGAAAAGGCCGAGCTGGGTCTGGATCAGGCAAACACCGCGGTGCAGCTTGCTGGCCGCGAGGCTGAATGGATGGCCGAGGCTGCAAAGATGATCGAAGGGAACGGCGCACAACTGATTGATATTAATATGGGTTGCCCGGCCAAAAAGGTGACCAGCGGGCTGTCGGGCTCGGCGCTGATGCGCGATCTGGACCATGCTTTGCGCCTGATCGAGGCAACGGTCGGCGCGGTCAAAGTGCCGGTAACGCTCAAGATGCGTCTGGGCTGGGACGATGACCAGATTAACGCACCAGAGCTGGCAAAACGCGCCGAAGGGGCAGGGATCAAGCTGGTCACGATCCATGGTCGCACGCGTTGTCAGTTCTATACCGGCCGCGCGGATTGGGCCGCGATCCGTGCTGTGAAACAGGCGGTGTCGATCCCTGTGATCGCCAATGGCGATATTTGCAGCGTTCAAGATGCGCGCGATGCGCTGGAACAATCCGGCGCCGATGGTGTGATGATCGGCCGCGGCGCGCAGGGGCGGCCCTGGCTGCTGGCCGAGGTGATGGCCGATTTGTGCGGCACGGCGGCGCCCGTAATTCCCAAAGGGGCCGCTTTCGCCGATCTGGTTTTGACGCATTACGATGCGGTTTTGAATTTCTATGGCGCGACGCTGGGCCACCGTGTCGCGCGCAAACATTTGGGTTGGTTTATGGATACGGCAGGCACATCCGATGTGCTGCGTCGCGCGGTTCTGACCGCGCCGACAGCGGCGGATGTGATCGCCCTGCTGCCGACCGCCCTTGATAGCGAACAAAGGCATGCTGCATGACGACTGCAATCCCCCTGACGGGTATTCCCGACAAAGACAGCGCGCTGTGGTCATCGCTGCCAGTGGCTGCGCTGCTGCTGGATGAGAGCGATCATATTCAAGAGATTAATCCCGCTGCCGAGGCTTTTTTGAACATCTCGGCCCGGGCGCTGCGAGATGCGCCCGTATGGGACAAGGTGATGGTCGATGCGCCTTTGGAAGAGGCCTTTGCCCGGGCGCGCAAATACGAATCCTCGCTGTTCGTGAATGATGTCGATGTGGGTTCAGGCGAGCGTCCCCCCGCCCTGTGCAATATCTATTTCGCGCCGCTGCAAGGCTCGCCGGGCAAGATGCTGATGCTGATCAGCCCGCGTGAAATCTCGCATCGGATGACGCAAAAGAATTCCTCGGTGAAGGCCGCGAAATCGGCGATCGGCATGGCGGAAATGCTGGCGCATGAGATTAAAAACCCGCTGGCGGGTATCACGGGCGCGGCGCAATTGCTGTCGATGGGTCTTGAGGGTTCGGATATCGAGCTGACCGATCTGATCGTCGAGGAAAGCCGCCGCATCGTGAAGCTGCTGGAACAGGTCGAGCAATTCGGAAACCTGCGTCCGCCTGCGCGCAAGCCCGTCAATATTCACGATATTCTGGATCGTGCGCGGCAGTCGGCCTCGGTCGGCTTTGGGGCGCATATGATGTTCCTCGAGGAATATGACCCCTCGCTGCCGCGCACCTATATTGATCCCGACCAGATGCTGCAGGTGTTTTTGAACCTGCTGAAGAACGCATCCGAGGCGGGCCAACCCGGCGGTTCGATCCGCATTCATACCTTTTACGAGCCTTCGCTGCGGGTGCGTCGCCCTGACGGGAATTCCGACCGTCTGCCGCTGCAGGTTGAAATTATTGATGATGGCCCCGGCCTGCCGCCCGATATTGCCGATGATATTTTTGAACCCTTTGTCTCGGGGCGCGAAAATGGCACCGGCCTCGGCCTTGCGCTGGTGTCGAAACTTGTGACCGCCGTGGGGGGGTGGATTTCGGTTGAATCCATCCCCGGCCGCACGGTCTTCCGCGTCTCCTTGCCGCTTGTGCCCAAGGAAGCCACTGATTTAGCAGGAGAAGAATGATGGACGGAACAGTCCTTGTTGCTGATGACGATCGCACGATCCGCACCGTATTGACGCAGGCCCTGACCCGCGCCGGGTGCAAAGTGCATGCAACCTCCTCGCTGGTCACGCTGATGCGCTGGGTCGAGGAGGGCAAAGGCGATCTGGTCATTTCAGACGTCATCATGCCCGATGGCAATGGTCTGGACCAATTGCCGAAAATCGCGAAATCGCGCCCCGGCCTGCCGGTCATCGTGATTTCGGCGCAAAACACCATTATGACCGCCATTCAGGCGGCCGAGGCGGATGCGTTCGACTATCTGCCAAAGCCGTTCGATCTGCCCGATCTGATGCGCCGCGCCGCCCGCGCGCTAGAGGTCAAGCGCCGCATCAACCCGCCAAAACCCGCAGAAATCCCCGAACGCCCGACCGCGGATCTGCCGCTGGTGGGCCGCACGCCTTCGATGCAATCTTTGTATCGTCTGGTCGCGCGGGTGATGAATACCTCGCTGCCGGTGATGATCTCGGGTGAAAGTGGCACAGGTAAGTCGCTGATTGCAAAGGCGCTGCACGACTTTTCGGATCGCCGCTCGCTGCCGTTTGTCGTCGTCGGCAGCAGCGATCTGCAAGGGGTCGAAGGGCCGTCCTCGGTCCTGACGCGGGCGCGTGGTGGCTCGATCCTGCTGGACGAAGTCAGCGATTTGGATGCCGAGGCGCAGGCCCGCGTCGTGCGGATGCTGGATAGCCTCGACGATCACGCGCCGCGCATCATGGCGACCTCGCAGGTCGATCTGATGGGACAGATCGAAGCCGGTCAGTTCCGCGAGGATCTGTTCTATCGTCTGGGTGGCGTCACCATCAACGTGCCCGCGCTGCGTGAGCGCGTCGACGATATCCCGCTGTTGGCCGAGCATTTCCTGACCCGCGCCGAACGCGACGGCTTTACGCTGCGCCGCTTTTCCGCGCCTGCGCTGGAACTGGTGCGCACCTATAGCTGGCCGGGCAATGTGCGGCAGTTGGAAAACGTCATCCGCCGTCTGGTCGTGACCTCCTCCGAGGAGGAAATCTCGCGCGCCGAGATCGAGGCCGTGCTGGGCCACCAGCCGACGATGGAGCCGATGCGCGGTGCCTCGGACGGGGAAAAGCTGATGACTTCGGTCGCCAAACATCTGCGCCGCTATTTCGATCTGCACGGTGGCGTGCTGCCGCCCCCCGGCCTTTACAACCGGATTTTGAAGGATGTGGAGACGCCGCTGATCGAAATCGCACTGGATGCAACCGGCGGAAATCAGGCGAAATGTGCCGATCTGCTGGGGATCAATCGCAATACTTTGCGCAAAAAGATCACAGATCTGGATATTCGCGTGACACGGCGGCGTAAGCTGATGTAACTTCGCAACAGTTTTGGGTGGCGCTGCAACAGCGCTGCCCAATGGCATAGCGAACTAGGTCTGAAACGTGGCGCATTCACTGGCAGGGGATAGTCTGGCGCGGTTTAGCCGCTGGCGACGCCGTAAACGCGTGCAGACATTTGTGACCCTGTCCATTGTCGTGCTGGGCCCGCTACTGGTCGGGCTGACATGGTGGGTGATGGGGCCGCTGGATCGCGGCGTGAACGCGCCCAGCCTGCGCGGCGTCATCCTTGCCGATATCGTATACATTATGGTCATCGCGGGGCTGGTGCTGCAACGCATCGTGCGGATGCTGGCGGCGCGACGGGCACGCTCGGCCGGATCGCGGCTGCATTCGCGGCTAACCGGCGCCTTTACCCTGATGGCGCTGCTGCCGACGGTCATCGTCGCGGTTTTTGCCGTGCTGACGATTAACATCGGCCTTGAGGGCTGGTTTTCTGACCGCGTGCGCACGGTGCTGTCGGCCTCGCAACAGGCGGCGCTGGCCTACGCCGATGAACACCGCAACGAGCTGGTGCGCGATGCCCGCACCGTCGCCGACTATCTGCAGCAGACACGCCAAACCATTCTGTTCATGGATGACGGCGATACCCGCATGGCGCTGGGGCGCTTTCAGGCGCAGATCGAGCGCGGCCTGAGCGAGGCCTTTGTGATCGACAGCGCCGGCACCATCCGCGCCCGCGCGCCGCGGTCCTATGAATTCGGCTATGAGCAGCCCGCGCCCGCCGATTTCGCCGCTGCCGATGCCAATGGCGTTGTGATTATCGAAGACCCGCGCAGCGACGAATTCCGCGCATTGCTGCCGCTGCCGTCGTTCGGCGACCGCTATCTGTATGTGACACGGATCGTGGATGGCGAGATTCTAGCGCTGCTGGATCAGACGCAAGAAACCGTTGCCCTTTACGAGCAGCTAGAGCGCGAGCGGGGCCGCGTGCTGTTCGAGTTTGGCCTGCTCTATGTCGGCTTTGCCATCATCTTGATGCTGGCCGCGATCTGGCTGGCCTTCTGGTTTGCGGATCGCCTGTCCAGCCCGATCGGGCGCCTGCTGGTGGCCTCGCAAAAGGTCGGGGCGGGTGATTTCGATGTGCGGGTGATCGAGGAAGATGGCGACGACGAGATTTCCCAACTTGGTAAATATTTCAACGCAATGACGTCTGAAATTAAACTACAGCATGAGGAGTTGGTCACCTCTAGCCTGAAAACCGAAGAGCGTCGCCGTCTGTTCGATTCGGTGCTGACCTCGGTGACATCGGGCGTCGTCGGACTGAGCAGTGGCGGCGAGATTGATTTCTCGAACCCATCGGCGCGGGCAAGCTTGCGCGATGTCGAGCTGCCCGAGGGCCGGGCCTTGGTCGAGGTTGTTCCCGAATTCGCCGCCCTGTTTGACGCGGTGCGCGCCGCCTCGAGCGCGGTTTCCGACCAGATCAATGTCACGCGCGGCGGCAAGCAAAAGACGCTGCTGGTGCAGATGGCACCACGCCTGTCCCAAGATGGGGCATTGGTTGGCTATGTGGTTGTTTTCGATGACGTGACCGAGCTCGTCTCGGCCCAGCGTCAGGCGGCTTGGGGCGATGTGGCCCGCCGCATCGCGCATGAGATCAAGAACCCGCTGACCCCGATCCAGCTCTCGGCCGAGCGGATCAAACGCAAATTCGGCAACCGGTTGGGCGAGGATTCTGCCGCGCTGGAACAGATGACGGGCGTGATCATCCGCCAGACCGATGACCTGCGCCGGATCGTTGACGAATTCTCGCGTTTCGCGCGGATGCCGCAGCCCGAAAAACGGGTGCAGGATCTGGTGCCGGTGCTGCGCGATGCGTTGACGCTGCAAATGGCAGGCCAGCCCGAGGTGTGTTTTGAACGGCCCACGCTGACCCATCCGTTGATCGCGGCGATTGACGCGACAATGATGTCGCAGGCGCTGACCAACCTGTTGAAAAACGCCGGCGAAGCGCTGCAAACCCGCCGCGAAAAGCGGCCCGATGACCGCTTTGATCCAAAGATCAAAGTCGCGGTCGAACAGTTCGGCAATATGGTTGAAATATCCATATCCGACAATGGCATAGGTCTGCCGGATGATCGCGTGCGCCTGTTTGAACCCTATGTCACGACGCGTGACAAGGGCACGGGGCTGGGCCTTGCGATTGTCAAAAAGATCATCGAGGAACACGGCGGCACGCTGGATCTGGTCGATGCCGAACCCTTTGATGCGGATAGCCATTTTGGCGCGACAGCGCTGATCAGACTGCCGCTGATCGTGACTGAAGCCGAAAAGCCACAACTTGTACGGGAAGCATAATATGGGCGACATCCTGATCACCGATGACGAACGGGACATTCGCGAGACGATCTCGGACATCCTGCAAGACGAGGGGTTTACCACCCGTGTTGCCGCCAATGCGGACCAATGCATGGCCGAGATTGCGCAGGAAAAACCGGCGCTGATGATCCTGGATATCTGGCTGAAAGACAGCCGGATGGACGGGTTGGATATTATGAAAGCGGTCAAGCGCGACCACCCCGATATCCCGATTGTCATCATCTCGGGGCACGGCAATATCGAGATCGCGGTGGCAGCGATCAAACAGGGCGCGTATGATTTTATCGAAAAGCCCTTTAATATCGACCATTTGCTGGTGGTGATCCGCCGCGCGATGGAGGCCTCGCACCTGCGCCGCGAAAACACGGCGCTCAAGCGGGGCGATACGCCGCCGGTCGAGCTGATCGGCGATTCCGCCGCCTTTCGCACCATGCGCGCCCAACTGGATAAGGTGACGCGCTCGAACGGGCGGGTGATGCTGACGGGCGGCGCGGGGGCAGGGAAAGAGGCCGCCGCACGCTATATTCACGCCAATTCCAGCCGTGCCCATGCGCCTTTCGTTTCGGTCGCCTCGGTCGCGATTGCGCCCGATCGCATGGAAGACGTGCTGTTCGGCCGCGAAAGCCCCGAGCGGGGGATCGAACAGGGCCTGCTCGAGCAAGCGAACGGCGGCGTGATCTATTTCGACGAGGTGGCAGATATGCCGCCCGGCACGCAGGCCAAGATCCTGCGTGTGCTGGTCGATCAATCTTTTACGCGTGTCGGCGGCCATGATAAAATCCAGGTCGATCTGCGGGTGATTTCCAGCACGACCAAGGACTTGCAAGCTGAAATTGCCAGCGGCGTTTTCCGTCAGGAACTGTATCACCGCCTGAATGTGGTGCCGATTGCCATCCCGTCGCTGGAAGAGCGGCGCGAGGATATTCCGGTGCTGGCCGGTCATTTCATCGCGCATCTGAGCAAAACCCAAGGTCTGCCGCTGCGCGCGCTATCGCAAGATGCGGCGGCCGAGCTGCAGACCATGACCTGGCCGGGCAATATCCGCCAATTGCGCAATGTGATGGAGCGGGTATTGATTCTGGGCGAGACGGCGGGCGAGATCAGCCCGCGCGAGCTGCCCGGCGGCGAGGATGTCGATACGGGCGATGGGCGCATCGTGCTGTCGGGCGGCCTTGCGACCTTGCCGCTGCGCGAGGCGCGCGAGCTGTTCGAGCGCGAATATCTGCTGACCCAGATCAACCGTTTCGGCGGCAATATCAGCCGCACCGCGCATTTCGTCGGCATGGAACGCTCGGCCCTGCATCGCAAATTGAAAAGCCTTGGCGTGATGACATCGAATAAAACCGGTGGTCGTATTGCCTATTTCGATGAGGGTGAATGAGGGGAAGTAACGTCAGCGCTGATGGCAGGTAAATGGGCGAAAATTCCACTTGCAGCCATCAGTTAGCGACTGTAAACCCCGTCACACAGCGGAGAGGTGGCAGAGTGGTCGAATGCGGCGGTCTCGAAAACCGTTGTCGGTGCAAGCCGACCCAGGGTTCGAATCCCTGTCTCTCCGCCATAATCACCCTCGGGTGGTGACACGCAAAAACGGGCCCTGGCATTTGCCGCGGCCCGTTTTGCTTTTGGGATATCCTGTCTTGACCTTGCCACGGTGGTAAGGCGCATAGATTTTTTGGGCACCGTTCTGGGGCCCAAAAGACAAGGGAGATCACGATGAAAACCTATCTTATCACCTGCGCGGCGGCTTTGGCTGTGATGGCGGGCGGCGCCGTTGCCCAGCACGCGCATCATGGCGCGCAAGCGGAAGATAACGCGTCGACGGCGGCCTATCAGGCCGCCATGGATCAGATGATGGCGGATATGATGGTGCCCTATACGGGCGATGCGGATGTGGATTTCGTGCGCGGCATGATCCCGCATCACGAGGCGGCTGTCGCGATGGCGCGGGTCCAGTTGGAATACGGCACGGACCCCGAAATTCGTAAACTATCCGAAGAGGTTATCGCTGCGCAAGAAGCCGAGATCGCCATGATGCGCGCATGGCTTGCGGCATGGGGCTATTAAAACCCCTCTGGTGCCGCGCGGGAATTTGCGCTTGTCTGCCTCTCGTTTGCGATAGGGAGGATGAGTCGTGGCGGCACCAGTGAATGAATTCAAAAAAGCGCTGCAGGAAAACAAGTTGCAGGTCGGTCTGTGGCAGGCATTGGCCAGCCCCTATACGGTCGAGATCTGCGCCGGTAGCGGCTATGACTGGCTGCTGCTGGACGGCGAACATGCCCCCAATGACGTGCCGATGATCGCCGATCAGATCCGCGCGATGCAGGGCGGCACCGCCCATGCGGTGGTGCGCCCGCCGATTGGCGAGACATGGTTGATCAAGCAATATCTGGATATTGGCGCGCAAAGCCTGCTGATCCCGATGGTGGAAAGCGCGGCGCAGGCCGAGGAACTGGTCCGCGCCGTGCGTTACGCGCCGCGCGGTGTGCGCGGGGTGGGCGCGCAGCTGGCGCGTGCAGCCCAATACAACCGCACCAAGGATTATTTCCATACCGCTGATGCGCAGATTTGCCTGCTGGTGCAGGTCGAAACGGTCAAAGGCATCGCCGCGCTGGATGCGATTGCCGCGACCGATGGCGTCGATGGTGTGTTCATCGGCCCCGCCGATTTGGCCGCCGATATGGGCCATATCGACAATCCCGGCCATCCCGAAGTGCAAGCGGTGATCGAGGCCGCCATCGCGCGCATTCTGGCCCATGGCAAAGCGCCGGGCATCCTGATCGGGAATCTCGCGCTCAGCAAACGCTATGCCCAGCTTGGCGCGACATTCGTGGCGATTGGCCATGATGTCGGGCTGCTGGTGAACGCCTCGGAAAAGCTGCTGGCGGATTTCCATGCGGCGGAACCGGCGGCGCCGGTAGGCAAGGTCGACGTGTACTAGATCGCCCAGTCGCCGTGCTGATCATCACGCAGCACGGCGATGAAATCCCGCACATGTTCCGGCAATGTGCCTGCGCGCAGGGTGATGACCTCGTATGGTTCGCTGCGCGCCGACAGATGCACGGGCAGGGTGCGGGCAATGCCGAAATCCACCAGGAATGCCGCCGCATCGCTGGAGAGCAGCGCGATGGCATTCGGGCTGCTTTGCAGCAAAGACATGGTGGTAAAGCCCGATCGCGTTTCCAGCAGGTTGCGCGGAAAGGGCAGGCCCGCATGGCGGTATTCCTGTTCCAGCGATAGCCGCATCGGCATCCCGGCTGTGTATACAATCCAGCGCGGCTCGCGCAGATCCTCTAGCCGGACACGGCGGCGGCCGACCAGCGGATGGGCGGGGTTGGCGACGACGGTCAGCGTTTCCTGTTGCAAGATCTGCGTATCGTACAGCGCGAGCGTCGCACTGACCGAAGTGCGCCCGATGACCAAATCCAGCACTCCGCGATCCAGCATCCGCAGCAGCTCGGCGCTGGTGTCGTCCATAATCTCGACCGAAGTTTGCGGATAGCGCTCGAGATACCTTTGCACCACATCGCTGACGATGGGCACGGCGCCCATGATCGTGCCGATGCGCAGCCGCCGCCATGATCCGGTCGCGAGCGAAGACAACTCCTGTTGCAGGGTCGATAGCTGCGCCATCATGGTTTTCGCATGGCGGATAACCACCTCGCCGGCGGTGGTCGGGGACAGGCCGCGATTGGTGCGGTTGAACAGGCGGTGGCCCATCAGATCTTCGATCTCCTGTACGGATTTGCTGGCGCGCGGCTGGCTCATGCCAATGGTGGCGGCGGCCTGTTTTAGCGATCCGCTGTCGTCGATGGCCGACAGCAGCAGCACCTGTCGCAGCGACAGGCGGGTCAGCGGCAGGGCGGCTGGCAGCACCATTCAGGATTTCCTTTTCGTTATACCCATATCGGAAAATAGTGGATTTACTTCGCGGCCGCAGCCCCTAATTTCCCCCCTCACGGCCCTGATCACGTGTGGAGGCACCGCAGGGCCAAAGGGAACATACCTATTCAAAATACCGGAATTCCATGAGGGAGGGTCTGTCATGGGCTTGATCAACTATGTCACGCGTGTCCAATTTGCCTTTGGTGCGCTGGAAACGCTGGAGGCCGAGGCCCAGCTGGCCGGCATCACCCGCCCGATGATCGTGACGGACAAAGGCGTGCGCGCCCTTGGCATGTTGGACAAGCTGGAGGCCGTGCTGACCACCAAGCCTGTTGCGATCTATGACGAGACCCCCGGCAACCCGAACGAGGCGGCGGTGCGTGATGCGGTCGCGGAATTCACGGCGGCGGATGCGAACGGGATCATTGCAATCGGTGGCGGCTCGGCGCTTGATCTGGCGAAAGCCGTGGTCGTGCTGGCCGCGCATGGCGGCGCGTTGAAAACCTATGCCGCGAT
The DNA here is from genome assembly GCF_000223375.1 of Ketogulonicigenium vulgare WSH-001. Lineage (NCBI taxonomy): Bacteria > Pseudomonadati > Pseudomonadota > Alphaproteobacteria > Rhodobacterales > Roseobacteraceae > Ketogulonicigenium > Ketogulonicigenium vulgare. The sequence continues at coordinate 846,560 of NC_017384.1, forward strand.
CGAGGGCGGGGTCGAAAAGATCACCGCCAAAACCTATCCGACCATCGCCATTCCGACCACCGCCGGCACTGGCAGTGAGGTCGGGCGCGGCGCGATCATCATCCTAGAGGATGGCCGCAAAGTCGGGCTGTTGTCGCCCTATCTGGTGCCGAAAGCGGCGATTGTGGACCCCGAGCTGACCCTCAGCCTGCCGCCGATGCTGACGGCGGCGACGGGGATGGATGCGATTTCGCATTGTATCGAGACCTTCCTCGCCCCCTCGTTCAACCCGCCTGCCGATGGGATCGCGCTGGAAGGGCTGCGCCGCGCTTGGGCGCATATCGAGGCGGCGACGGCCGATGGCAGCGACCGCGAGGCGCGCGCCAATATGGCGATTGCGGCAACGATGGGCGCGATGGCGTTCCAAAAGGGTCTGGGCTGCGTCCATAGCCTCAGCCACGCGCTTGGCGGCATCAACCCGCGCCTGCACCATGGCACGCTGAATGCGATTTTCATGCCTGCCGTGCTGGAATTCAACCGCGATGATACGAAATTCGCGCAGCTTGCCGCCGCCATGGGCCTGTCAGGCGGCGACGCCGTGATCCCCGCGATTGCCGCGATGACGCGCAAAATCGGCCTGCCTGCGACCCTGTCGGAACTGGGCGTCACCCAAGACCTGTTCGACCGCGTCATCACCGGCGCGCTCGCGGATCACAGCCATAAGACCAACCCGCGTGAGGCATCCGCCGCGGATTACCGCGCGATGCTGCACGCTTCCCTATAAACACCGCCCCTTGGGAGGGGGGCACCAGAATTGGCGAGGAGGCCAATATGACAGATACAACTGCCGCGCATATCGCCAAAGAGGATATGATCCCGGACGCAGACCGCCGCCGCGCGCTTTGGGGATCGGCGATCGGGTCGACCATCGAATGGTATGATTATTTCCTGTATGGAACCATGTCGGCCATCGTGTTCGGCAACCTGTTCTTTCCGTCGTCGGACCCCGTTGTCAGCCAATTGCTGGCGCTGACATCCTTTGCGTTGGCCTTTGTGATCCGGCCCTTTGGCGGCGTGATTTTCGCGCATATCGGTGACCGCATCGGGCGCAAAAAGACGCTGGTTTTCACGCTGGGCCTGATGGGTTTTTCGACCGTCGCGATGGGCCTGCTGCCGACCTATGAGACCATCGGCATTATGGCCCCGATCCTGCTGACGCTGCTGCGCCTATTGCAGGGCGTGGCTTTGGGCGGTGAATGGGGCGGCGGCGTGCTGCTGGCGGTGGAATATTCGCCGCGCAAGAAACGCGGCTTTTTCGGCGCTGTGCCGCAGACTGGCGCGGTCATCGGCCTTGCACTGGGGAACCTGATCACCGCTTTCCTCAGCAGCATTTTCAGCGACGAGGCGTTCCTTGCCTGGGGCTGGCGTATCCCGTTCATCTTGTCGATCGTCCTTGTGTTCGTCGGCATGTATATCCGCAACCGCATTGACGAGACGCCCTCGTTCCGCCGCGTGCTCGAGCAGAACAAAGCCAAGCGCGTCCCCGTGGTCGAGACCTTCCGCACCCATAGCAAGGAAGTCTTTATCGCCATCGGCACCAAGGCGGTCGAAACCTCGACCTTCTTCCTCTATGCGACCTTCACGATCCAATATCTGGTCGGCCTCGGTTATAGCCGCGTGTCGGTGCTGAATATCGTGCTGCTGGCGGCGGTGCTAGCCTTTCCGATGATGCTGTATTTTGGCAAGCTGTCGGACAAGATCGGCCGTAAAAAGGTCTTTGTTGGCGGCACGATTGCCATCATGGTCTGGATCTTGCCTTACTTCTGGCTGCTGAACCAAGGCTCGATCTGGTTGATCGCGCTGGCGCTGCTGGTCGGCATGTCGATCATCTGGGCGACCTATGGCGCGATGATCGGCACCGTTCTGGCCGAGGCCTTTCCCGCCGATATCCGCTATACCGGCATGTCGCTGGGCTATCAGCTGGGTGCGGCACTGGTGGGCGGCCCGATGCCGCTGATCGCGACGGCGCTGATGGTCGCCTATAGCGGCAGCTATATTCCGGTGGCGCTGTTCATCATGGGTTGTGCGGCGATCTCGCTGGTGGCGATGGCCTTTACCAAGGATCGAACCGGCGTCGATCTGGACGCACATTAACGCAAGTGGCGGCCCGCATGTCGGGCCGCCATCATTTTAAAGGCAAAGGATACCGCAATGGGCTTTACCCCACATGGCAAACATCTGATCGCAGGCGAATGGATCGGGGGCGGCGCAACCTTCCAGAACGAGCCGGCCAGCGGCGCGCCATCCGATTTCTCGATGGGCACCGTCGATCTGGTGAACCGCGCGGCTGAAGGTGCGGAAGATGCGTTCTGGGCCTATGGCTATACGACCCGCGCTGAGCGTGTCGCCTTTTTGCATGCCATCGCCGATGAGATCGAGGCCCGCGCTGATGACATCACGGATATCGGCTGCCGCGAGACCGGCCTGCCGCCCGCGCGTTTGCAAGGCGAGCGTGGCCGCACCACCGGCCAATTGCGCCTTTTTGCCGAAACGCTGCTGAAGGGCACCTATCTGGATGTGCGCCATGACGCGGCGCTGCCCGATCGCCAGCCCGCGCCGCGCCCCGATATCTATCTGATGCAGCGCCCGATTGGGCCGGTGGCGGTGTTTGGCGCGTCGAATTTTCCGCTCGCCTTTTCGGTCGCGGGCGGTGACACCGCTGCCGCGCTGGCTGCGGGCTGTCCGGTCGTGGTCAAGGGCCATAGCGCGCATCCCGGCACTGGCGAGGTGATTGCCGAGGCGATCCATGCGGCTATGCTATCCACCGGCATGCATCCGGGGGTGTTCTCGCTGGTCCAGGGCGGCAAGCGCGATGTCGGTACATCTTTGGTGCAGCATCCGCTGATCAAAGCGGTCGGCTTTACCGGATCGCTGGGCGGCGGGCGCGCGCTATTCGATCTGTGTGCGCAGCGGCCCGAGCCGATCCCCTTCTTTGGCGAGCTCGGCTCGGTCAATCCGATGTTCCTGCTGCCTGCTGCGCTTGGCGCGCGCGCGGATCAGATCGCCAAGGGCTGGGCGGGGTCGATGACCGGATCGGCAGGCCAGCTTTGCACCAACCCCGGCATCGCCATCGTACCTGCGGGCGCGGCGGGCGATGCCTTTGTTGCCGCCACTGCCGAGGCGCTGAAAGCCGTCGCGCCCCAGACCATGCTGACCGCTGGCATGGCCGAGGCCTATCGCACCGGCAAAGCGCGCTTTGACAGCCGCAACTCTGTCCGCCCGATCTATACGACCGACAGCACCGGGCGCGAGGCCAGCCCGAACCTTTACGAGGTATCTGCCGAAGCCTTCATGGCCGACCACGCGCTGACCGAGGAAGTCTTTGGCCCCCTCAGCCTGGTGGTGCGCGTTGCTACGGCCGATGAGATGGTGCCGCTGGCCAAACGGTTCGAGGGGCAATTGACCGCGACGTTGCATATGGATGCGCAGGATACGGATCTGGCGCGCGCGCTGCTGCCCGTGCTGGAACGCAAGGCGGGCCGTGTGCTGGTGAACGGCTATCCGACGGGGGTCGAGGTTGTCGATGCGATGGTGCATGGCGGGCCTTATCCGGCCTCGACGAATTTTGGCGCGACCTCGGTCGGCACGATGTCGATCCGGCGGTTCTTGCGGCCGGTCAGCTATCAGAACCTGCCGGACAGCATCCTGCCTGCCGATCTTTTGTGAATAAAAAGGCCCGGGGTTTCCCCCGGGCCTTTTCAATTTCAGGCAAATGTTTGCAGCCTTAGGCCGGGTTGGCACCCGCGACTTTGTCCGCTTAGGCCGGGTTTGCACCCGCGCCGATGGCGATGTTCAGGCTTGCCCAGGATTGCGCGGCCGTATTGCGCGCTGCGGCAAGGCTGAGACGGGCCGACGCAAGCGAGCGGTCAACCTCGAGCAGATCAAGCAGGGCGAGCGAGCCCTCTTCGAAATTGCGCTGTGCCAGTTCGAACGCGCGGTCGTAGGCGGCAACGGACGCCTCGAGCGCCGACAATTGCTGACGATAGCGCTGCAGGTTCGAGTTCTGGGTCTGCACATCGGCAATGGCCGAGACAACGCTGGCGCGCCAAGCTGTCTGTGCCTGATCCGCCAGCGCGATGCGCTGGTCACGGGTCGCGCGCAATGTGCCTTGGTTCAGCAGCGGCAGCGAGAGGCTGGGGCCAAAGCTAAAGACATCGGTGCCCGATGTTGCCGTGGCGGTGCCCGACAACGTCAGCGAGGGGTAGAGGCTGGCCTCTGCCACGCCGATATCTGCCATCGCGGCGACCAGATCATGTTCAGCCGCGCGCACATCGGGACGGTTGCGCAGCAGGTCTGCCGGAACACCAACGCGGGGGGCAGCCGGCACGCGCAGCATCGAGGCGCCGCGTTGCATTTGCGCCATCAGCGGGCCCGCAGGCTCGTTCAGCAACGCCGCAAGGCTAAAGATCTGCGCGTTGAACGCTGCTTCCTGGGTCGGAAGATCGGCGCGCGACGCGGACAGCAGCGCCTCGACCTGCGCCACTTCAAAATCGGTGGCGGTGCCGACGTTCAGCTTGTTGCGCGTCACCTCGACGGTACGCTCGCGCGTGGCGATCGTGTTGCGCGTCAGGGTCATCGCCTCTTGGTAATAGCGGGCGTTGCCATAGGCGGAGATGACCTCGGCCAGCCACGCAAGACGCGTGGTCTGTGCGCCAGCCTCGGCAGACATCAGACTGGCCGATGCGGCCTCGCGGGCGCGCAGTTGTCCACCGAACAGGTCGAAGACAAAAGCGGCCGAGAGGGTCGAGGTATTCGCCTCGGTTGTTGCAATGCCATCGCCCGAGGTGCGCGTGCGCTGGGTGCCAAGGGAACTGCTGCCTTGGCTGGCCATGATACCGGTGGCGGCAGCCGCGGCGCGCGCGGCGTCGATGCGCTGGTTTGCGGCCAGCACATCAAGGTTTTGCGACAGACCGCGCGTGATGATCGCCGTCAGCGTGCTATCGCGGTAATCGGCCCAGAACGCTGTCTGCGCGACAGCGGGCAGGGCCGCCCCGTCGCCGCCCACGAATGTCGTGGGAACGGCAGGGGCCGGGGTGCTTTGCGGGTCCGGTCCCACGGCCACACAGGCAGCCGTGAGCAGCAGGATCGGAAGCGTTGTCAGTCCTTTACCAAGAAAGGTCATGCCGTTTTTCCCTTTTTCGTGAACAGTCCAACAAAGGACAGCACGGCCACATAGAAAGCGGGCACAAGGAAAATCCCGATCGCACCCGAGGAGGTCATCCCGCCCAGCACACCAATGCCGATCGAGTTTTGCGCCGCCGCACCTGCGCCGGTTGCAATCGCCAAAGGCAGAACACCCAGCATGAAGGCAAAGGTCGTCATCAGGATCGGACGCAGACGCATCTGGGCCGCCATGATCGCCGCTTCGCGCAGGGTTTTGCCTTCGTGGTGCAGTTGCTGGGCGAATTCCACGATCAGGATCGCGTTTCGCGCAGCCAGACCGATGGTCGTCAGCAGACCCACCTTGAAATAGACGTCATTGGACTGGCCGAACCATCCGGCGGCGACAACCGCCCCCAAGATACCGACCGGCACCGACATCATCACCGCGAAAGGCACCGACCAGCTGCCGTAAAGCGCAGCAAGAGCAAGGAAGACGACCATCGCCGACAGCGCAAACAGCATTGTCGCCTGATCGCCCGACTGGCGTTCCTGATAGGACAGGCCCGTCCACGCAACGCCGTAACCGCCGTCGAGTTCGCTGACCAGCTCCTCCATGATCGCCATTGCATCGCCCGAGGACAGGCCCGGAACGGCCTCGCCGCTGATCTCCATCGCCAGCGTGCCGCCGTAACGGGTGACGGTTTCGGCCTGTTGATCCCACACGCGCGAGGCAAAGGCCGAGAAGGGAACCATCTCGCCGCTGCTGTTGCGCGCATACCATCTGTCGATATCGTCAGGCTGGCTGCGGGCCGAGGCTTCGCCCTGCACGATCACCGGACGCAGGCCGCTGCCCATGGCAAAGTCATTCACTTCGCTGCCCGAGAAGATCACCGACAGCATGGCGTTGACTTCGGAAATGCTCAGGCCAAAAGCGGCGGCCTTTTGTTGGTCGATGTTCAGACGCAGCGCGCTTTGGAACGGATCATCGCCGCCCTGAACGTTGGTGATGCGGCCATCGGCCTGCACGCGGGCGCGCAGTTCGGCAGCAGCGGCGGCCAGCGCCTCTTGCCCGTTTTGCGCCTGATCGACCAGCTGCATCGTAAAGCCTGCGCTGGTGCCCAGACCCTGAATGGCCGGCGGTTGCAGGAAGAAGACAAAGCCGGTGCGGTTGGTCATAAAGAAGTGACCGTTGACGCGGTTCGCCAGATCTGCCGCCGAGGTGCCCAGGCGATCCTCGTGGTCATGCAGCTTGACGAACAGCATACCGCCGTTTTGGCTTTGCCCCGAGAACGAGAAGCCAAGGATGCCAAAGACGGCCTCGACAGCTTCGCTTTCTTCTTCCAGCAGATAGGTCTGGATGCGGTCCAGCAATTCGCGCGTGACTTCCATGGTCGAGCCGTCAGGCGTCTCGACAATCGCCATCAGCACGCCCTGGTCCTCTTGCGGGACGAAGGACGAGGGCAGATCCTGGAACCGACCCAGTGCAACCCAGCTGATGCCCAGCAGCACGATGATCATAAAGATCGGACGGCGCACCAGCAGCTTGATCACGCCGCCATAGCCCTTGGTGGTCTTGTCCATACCGCGGTTGAACCAACGCGCGGGCGGGAACTTGCTTTCGCCGTGCTTGCGCGCGCGCAGCATGCTGGCACACATCGCAGGCGTCAGAATGATTGCAACGCCCAGCGACAGAACCATGGCGGTGATGATCGTCACCGAGAATTGGCGATAGATCACGCCGGTCGAGCCGCTCATAAAGGCCATGGGCAGGAACACCGCCGACAGCACCAGCACGATACCGACGAGAGCCGAGGTGATTTCCTTCATCGACTTCTCGGTCGCCTCAACGGGACCAAGGCCGGTTTCCTCCATCACACGCTCGACGTTTTCCACCACCACGATGGCGTCATCGACCAAGAGGCCGATCGCCAGCACAAGGGCGAACATGGTCAAGGTGTTGATGGAATAGCCCAGCACCGCCAGCACACCCATCGTGCCCAGCAGCACCACCGGAATGGCGACAATCGGGATGATCGTTGCGCGCCAGCTTTGCAAGAACACAAGGATGACGACAAAGACCAGAATGATGGCTTCGATCAGCGTGTGATAGACTTTTTCAATCGACTTCTCGACGAAGGGCGAGGTGTCATAGGGGTAAACCAGGAAAACGCCGTCGGGCAGGGTGCTCTCGAGGGTGGCAAGCGTGTGGCGTACGGCCTCGGCCGTGTCGACAGCATTGGCCCCGGTCGCAAGGTTTACCGCAAAACCCGAGGCGGGCTTGCCGTTATACAGCGAGTCAAAGGCATAGCTTTCCTGGCCGATCTCGATACGGGCAACGTCGCCAAGAAAGACGGTTGCACCGTCTTCGTTCACGCGCATCAGAATGTTTTCAAACTCTGAAACGGTGCTCAATTGCGATTGTGCCGAAAGCGGGATCGTCAGGCGCTGGCCGTCAACCACGGGGCGGCTGCCCAATGTGCCGACGGTGACATTGGTGTTCTGATCCGAAACGGCGCTGAGAACATCGGCAGTCGTGACCTGATATTGCACCATTTTCATCGGATCGAGCCAGATACGCATCGCATAGCTGGATGCGAAGGACTGGATCGAGCCTACGCCCGAGGTGCGGCGCACCGGGTCCTCCAGCACTTGGCTGGTCAAATCGCCCAGTTCTACGACGGAATAGCTGCCATCCTCGGATGTCAGCGCGCCCACCAGCAGGATCGACGAGCTGGACCGATAGACCTGCACGCCGTTTTGCTGCACGACCGAGGGGAGCTGCGCCGAGACCATTTGCAGGCGGTTTTGTACCTGCACCTGTGCGATGTCAGGATCGACCGATTCATTAAAGGTCAAGGTCACCGTCGCCGAACCTGTCGACGAGCTGGAGGTCATGTAAACCAAACCGTCGATGCCGGTCATGCCGTCTTCGATGACGGTGGTCACGGAATCGGCGACGATCTCGGCCGAGGCGCCAGTATAGGTCGCCATGACCTGCACTGTTGTGGGTGCGATGTCAGGATATTGGGCGATAGACAGGCGCGACATCCCGATCGCGCCCAGCAACATGGTCGCAATCGCCAACACCCATGCGAATACGCGGTGGTGGATGAAGAACTGAGCCATCAGTTGCCACCTGCAGGGGCGCTGGCGTCATGGATGAGGCCGGCGTCATCAATGGTGACCGGCACGGGGGTGACGGCGGCGCCCGGGGCCAGCATCGAAGTGCCGTCTACGATCAGCTGATCGCCTTCGCTCAGCCCGTCGGTGATGATCCAATGGTGTTGCCAGACGCCCGCATCGGTGACCGCGCGCTGTACCGCGGTGCCGTTCTCGACAACCCAGACGGTCAGATTGCCCTGACGGTCACGCGTGGCGGCGGTCTGGGTCACAAGGAAGCCCTGTTGTTCGCCAAAGACGACCTGACCGCGCACGAACATGCCCGGCAGCAGCAGGAAATCAGGGTTTTCAAAGCTGAACCGCGTCTCGATCGTGCCGGTGGTGGTCGAAACCGAGAAACCGGGCGCGACGAATTGGCCAGCGGTCTCATAGGCGCGTCCATCTTCCAGCGTCAGCGTCGCTTGCAGGTCGCGCAGAACCCCGGTGCGGCTGCTGTCGATTTGCGATTGCAATTGTTGCAGGCGCACGGCGGGGCCGTAGAGGTCAACCTCGATCGGATCAAGCGTGGTCACGGTGGCCAAGCCGCTGGCTTGGGCGGCGGATACCAGATCGCCGATCGAGACTTCGGAGACGCTGGCCATGCCGTCAATCGGCGCAACCACGGTGGTCCAGCCCAGTTCCAACTGCGCCAAATTCAAGGTCGACTCGGCAACGGCATAGCTTGCCAAAGCCTGATCAAGGGTGGCCTGTGCGCTTTCAACATCAGCCTGCGTCGTGCCGGAACCCACCAGGCGCTGTGCGCGGTCGAATGCCGATTGTGCCTGACGCACGCCAGCATCGGCCGAGGCGACATTCGACTGGGCCTGCACGACGGCTGCCTCATAGACGGCGGGCTCGATCTCGAACATCGGGGTGCCGGCGGTGATGGGCCGGCCTGCCTGATACAGAATACGGGTGATGATGCCGTTGACGCGCGGGCGCACCAGTGTTTCCTCGGCTGCGATGGCGCGACCGGGGACAGTGATGGTGCGGGGCACGGCTTGCTGGTGCATTTCAACCACGCCGACCGGGCTGGGCGGCGGAGCATTTTGCGCAAAAGCAGGCAGTGCCAGCAGGGCGAAAACGGCAGTGCCGACAACCGGGAGGGTGCCGCCGGACAAGCTTGATTTCATCTTGGGCCTCGTAAGATGATTAACGTTGCTCTGAGGGTCTATTCGCAATGAAAAACATCGCAGATAAAGATCTGCGATGCGAATGCGCCAATCGTCACAGGCTCTATTTTATGGCCTGCCCAACTTTAGGGGCGCGTCGACGACCAAAATATGGTCGGTGATTTTCAATATTGCGGCAAGACACCCCTGAGTATGGATGATGCCCATCTAACAACGGTTTTTTGCTGCTCTTCGTCATTAATGTGTCTGAATGTTTCTGGATCATCTTTTTTGTGTCAAAACATGTCTGAAATTCGGGCAGACATCGTTTGACATGAAAAACCACGCCCCTATGTGTCGCGTAGGATATAAGCAGGCCAGCGCAGGTAAAGGGCAGTTTTGCGGTGAACCATATTCTAATCGTTGATGATGATCCCGAGATCCGCAGCCTTCTCAGCCGGTACCTGAGCGGGCAGGGGTTTCGCGTCACAATGGCCGCAAGCCGCCGTGAATGTATGCAACGTCTGTCGCATGAAACCCCTGATCTGGTGGTGCTGGATGTGCTGTTGCCGGACGGCTCCGGCCTCGAGATGTGCCGCGAGCTGTCCTCTGCGAACCCGCATGTGCCGGTTGTGCTGCTGACCGCGCTGAAAGAGGATGTCGACCGCATCATCGGGCTGGAACTGGGCGCGGATGATTATCTGGGCAAGCCGTTCAACCCGCGCGAGCTGGTCGCCCGGATCAAAGCGGTGTTGCGCCGCGTCGCCTCGCAACCCGAGGAGGTGGCGGCGCCTGCGACCTATCTGTTCGCGGGCCTCTCCGCCGATACTGCGCTGCATCAGGTGCTGGCCGCCGATGGCACCGCGCTCGAGTTGACCGGGGCCGAGTTTGAATTGCTCTGCGTTTTCCTCGAGCGTCCGGGACGTGTGCTGTCGCGCCTGCGGCTGCTGGATCTGACGCGCAACCGCGAGCATGAACCGCTTGACCGTTCCGTCGATGTGCTGATGAGCCGCCTGCGCCGCAAGCTTGCGGAAAAGACGTCAGAGCCGTTGTTCAAAACGGTACGCAATGCGGGCTATCAATTGGTGGTGCCGGTGGTCGAAACCGCCCGCGCCGAATACGGAGCCTCGCATTGATCTCGCTGCGCTTGCGTCTGTCACTGGTGCTGATCGGCTCTATTTTGGCGGTGGTGTTTTTGGCCACCGTCGCCGTGCTGCATGTGATCGAGCCGCGCTATGTCGATGCCGCCGTTGTGCCGATTGTGAACCAGTTGGAGGGGCTGGCGCGGCTGGCCGAGGCGGACCCCGATATGGCGCGCCTTGCCGGGGTCGAGATCGCGACCGCGCCTTTTCGCCTGCACGAGGATGCCGAGGCGATCAAATTCCTGCGCCCCGTCGCCGAGCAGATCCTGCCCCTGCGCGAGATTGTCATTTCGCGCGGGTCGGATGCGGCCTATCTGATTGCCTCGATGAGCCTGTCGGATGGGCATTGGATGATCGCGCAAGTCCCCGATTTCAGCGCGCCCGAAGATCGTTTCGTATTGTTGGGGATGTGGATCGGGCTGATCACTTTGGGTACGGCGGGCATGGCGCTTTATGTTGCGTCGGGGATATCGCGGCCTTTGGCGGTGGTTGAACGCGCCATGCAGCGGATCGGCCCCGATGGCGTCATCCCGCATGTGCCCGAGTCTGGCCCCCCCGAAATCCGTCACATGGCGCGCACGCTGAACCAGCTATCGCAGCGGCTGCGCAAGTCGATGGAAAGCCGGATGCGGCTGGTCGCGGCCGCGGGCCATGATCTGCGCACGCCGCTGACGCGGATGCGCCTGCGTGCCGAATTCATCGCCGATCCCGAGGAACAGGCCAAATGGCTGTCCGACCTCGAGGAAATGGATGTGATTGCCGATAGTGCCATTCGTCTGGTGCGCGAAGAGGTCGGCCCCCATGCGCGCGAAACGATCGACCTGCGCGGCCCGCTGGGCGATGTGATGGCGGAACTCGAGGAGGGCGCCGTGCTGACCGCGATCCCCTCGCGCCCCGTGATCGTGCAGGCCGAGCTGATCGGTCTGAAGCGCGCCTTGCGCAACCTGATCAGCAATGCCGTTCTGCACGGCGGCGGCGCCAGCGTCTATTTGCAGATCGACTGCCAATCCGCGCGCATCGTCATTCGTGACAATGGCCCCGGCATTCCCGATGAGCTGCTCGAGCGCGTGTTCGAGCCGTTCTTTCGCGTCGATATGGCCCGCCGCAAATCGGTACCCGGCGCGGGCCTGGGTCTTGCGATTGCCAAAGAAATTATCGAGCGGTTCGACGGCACGATCTCGATCCGCAACCTCAAGCCCGCCGGGCTGGAACAGACGATCATCCTGCCGCGCACGGCAGGGCGCCTGCGCAAGGCGGCCCGGCGCTAGTCAGTCGCGCGACGTGCTTCTGAGACGGCGTCCAAACCCGCGCCTTCGTCATCCTCACCGCCGCTCAGCGTCACATTCGCTGGGATTGGCCATTTGTGCTTGTCGAAAAAGGCGATAAACTCCGCCTCGTCGATGCGATGCAATTGCCGTGCAGCAAATTCAAATGTCACCTGATCGGAAAACTCTATCGCGACAGGCAGTAGGCGTTTGATCAACATGATCCTGCGCGGTGCCAGCATCAGCGCATGGATCAGCTTGCGCAAAACCGCCGAGCGATCTTGCCTTTGCGCGGCCAAATTGGCCCGCCAGACATGGTAATCCGCTATATGGGATATGATGTCTTGGTGCTGATCCAACAGTTGTTCAAGCTGTTCAAAGTCACCAGCGGCATTTGCCGCCTCGCATAAGGCTTTCGCGTCTTGTGCCGCTTGTGGGTCCAATGTCGCCAAAATATAGCCCGCCGCCGCTGCCGCGGAGAAAGGCGTTAGGCGCACGCCACGATGCTTGTCGGGAACGATCCGCGGCACGATACTGGGATCATCATGGTCGTGATCAAGATAGATATGCGCATAGGTGACCGAGGCCGCATTGGCGATTGGATTGAAATCGCCAAATCGTCCAACCAAAGTCTGTGTATTCGACAGCTCGAACACTTTAGCGCCAATTGGCGCATAAAGCATATTCGTCATGCCTGCACCGTGGATCGACACCATCGCCTCGCAATTTGCAACGAGCGCGGCCTGTTCAGGCACGATCGAATCCTCGAATGCGATCGTGCGAAAGCCATGGCGCTTCAAAATATCTGTCAGCAGATGCTCTTGCACGACAGGACGACTGCGCGTTGACCGGCGCTCGACATATAGACGCAATTTTTGCGGTGCACTGCGATCAATGTAGCGCATGGCTCGCTCTCGCAGCGAGACCAGTGGCGATTCGACCGACATACGCCCCATGTCGCGCGCATTGCCTAATCCCGGCTTGCGCTCGACCTTGACGCCAAACCTGGTGATATTGGGAAAGCAGTTTTTGTTGCTTTGTAAAAAATAACTGATCGTATCATAGGCGATAAGCGCGGCAGGGGCGCTATACCCTTCACCGTCGCGGTTGCTGCCGGTCACTTCGATTCTATCCGCCAACTCTGGGAACCAAGCCTGGATAGATTGCTGCACAAAGTCGCCAACCTTATGATCCTTTGTGTTCTTTGAATAAAAGATAATGCGTCCGCGTAGACCGTAGCGCCCGTAAAGGGTTAAAAGCGATAAGGCTTCTTTGGTGAAGTGATAAAAATTGTGGAAGTTGCGCGTGTCGATCACAAAATCCAGATCGCGCGGGTCTGCACCTTTCCACACTTCCAGCGGCTGCGCCTCTCTCGCGCCCGCCGCCAAGTAGCGTGTCAACGCGGCGTCTTTGGCGCCGTCATTGTCCTGCTCTTTTGCGCTTATTGCCTTGCCGCGAATGCGTAAAGCGCCTGCTGAGTTCAGCAGATACTTCCCGCCGATCGCCATATAGGATTGGCTAACTGTCACATCCTGAGCATAGGCAATAACTGTGGGAAACAGCAGGCTGTTGCCATTGCTGGGATGGGTGCGCATCAACATATCAGTCGTTAGTCTGACGCGGTGATCACTGGCCAGCGAAATCCAAGTAATATTCGCGCGTTCAAATGGCACCGGCTCCATGCTTTCGGGCCGCAGCAGCCATAGGCCTTCATCCACGCCGGGCCGAAAAAAATCTTGCGGTGTGGCAGCGCTGATGGGCGGCGGGAAGGTCATGCAATCATCCAATATGTGCTGCTGTTAATTTGTCGAAGCCGGGGCGGGCTGTCCACCTTGAAAATGGCCGATGCGCCTATGATCATCGATCCAATTGCAAAGATCGCGGCTTTATGGTTCCTCACAAGGCAGGGGCCCCGGGCCCGCTTTCGCCAGCATCGCATTTCCGCGCGCCAGCCTTTCGTTCCCTTTACGGAGGCTGCTGATGATGCAGACGATTACCGCCCGAATTCATGACGCGCAACCCGCGCAGATCGTGGACAGCTTTACTGAATTTGCACGGCTTTTAGACATCGAGCCTCGTCAGACGGCGGGTGCACTTAGCCTGCAATTGTCGGCGGGGCGCATTGGCGTGGTGCCTGAGGGCAGCGGTCTTGATGTGACGCTCGAGGCGCAGACCGGGCGCCAGCTATATCTGCTGCAACAACTGGTGCTGAACCGGCTGGACCGGCTGGACCCGGTGCCGCGTCTGGATTGGGCCCATGTCGATGAGGGCGCGCTGCCGCCGAACCTGACGCTGGCCACGCTCGTTCATATCCGCCAGATCAGCCCCAATTTCCGCCGTGTCCGGCTGACGTTTGACGATGTCGCGCGCTATGCGGTGGACGGCTTGCATTTCCGCTTTGTCATCTCGGCCCTGCCGCCCGATGAGGCGCAAGGCGGCTCGGTGCTGCGCTGGCCGGTGATTGATGCCTCGGGGCGGACCAATTGGCCTGATGGTGATCTGGCTCTTCACCGACCTGTGTATACGGTGCGCGAGATTGACGCAGATGCAGGCTGGATGGACTTTGATATCTATATCCATGCGGGTGGGCGCGTCAGCGCATGGGCTGAGCGAGCCACGCCGGGTGATGTGATCGGTCTGATGGGGCCGACGACGATGAAGCGCGATTTCCCCGGCTGGGTCGCGTTTTTCGGCGATGAAACATCGCTTCCGGCGATTGCGCTGTATTTGGCGCGTCTGCCCCAATCCACCACCGGTGTTGCCGTGATCGCATTGGCCGATCAGGCTGACCGTCAGGTGATACGGCATCCCCCCGGCATCACCTTGCGATGGATCGAGCGCACCCCCGGCGCAGTTGCGGATGCGATCCGCGCCACACCGCTGCCCGAAACAGACCGTTTCGTCTATGTCGGCGCCGAGAGTGCCGAGGCCGAGGCCACCCGCATCTGGCTGCGCGAGACAAAGGGTCTGACGCGCGGCGAGTCCAATGTCACCGCATTCTGGAGCGCGGGACAGGGCACTGATGCATAATAAACGCACATGCCGCGAATAAATGAGGCATATCTTGATTTAAATTATCGGAAATATAAACCGGCACCCATGTTTGGTGCCGGTTTCACGGCGCAAACTCCGCGCCAGCGCATGACGCCAGCTTTTCTCACATTTTTGGAGATTTTCCATGCGCTTGCCATTCACGGCGCGTGTCGTGCTGCTAGCCAGCACGGCCTGTGCTGGGCTGTCCATGCCCGCCATCGCCCAGACGACCACCGAAACCACCGCTTACAGCAATTATATCGGCCGCATTACGGTGCTGGCTGACCGCATCGGCCGGGCCCTAACCGATGTCGAGGGGAACATCTCGGTCGTCACAAATGACGAGATCGAGCAGCGCAACGTTCAGTCGTTGGAAGATCTGGTCCGCAATATACCCGGGATCACGGCCTCGCGCCAGGTTCTGAGCGGCGATCCCTTTGGCGGTAGCCAGATTGGCCTGCGCATTCGCGGGGTCGAGGGCAACCGCATCCAGATGCAGGTCGATGGCGGCCGCATCCCCGAGCGGATCACCGATGGCTCGCGCGATTATCTGGATTTCAACTTTACCACGCAGGCGGATGTCGTGCGGGGGCCGGCATCGGTGCTGTGGGGCGCGGATGCGCTTGGCGGTGTGCTGGCACTGCGCACCATCGGGCCGGATGATCTGATCGCCGCAGGCGAGACGCACGGCGGGCAGGTCACGGTGGGATACAGCGAAGTCACCCGCTCGACCAATGTGGCGGCGGCTTTTGCGCAGCGGTTCAGCCATAATGTCTCGGCGATGATCGCACGCTCGCGCACGGTCGATCACGAGATGCGCCTATCGAATGCCGACCCCAATGGCGGCCCATGGGCCTGCGGGCGCGCGGTCGCCTATGGCAACACGAGCTGCGGCGCATTCAATCCGCTGGATCGCACGACTGATCGCATGTTGGTAAAGCTGGACTGGGATATCACCGCCGACCAGCGCCTCAGCTTTAGCTATGACCGCCTTGATCGTCTGGCACAGATCGAGAACCGCGCGACTTTGGGCCCAAGCGGCACCAGCTATAACATCGCGAACCCGCGCACGCGTGACATCAACCGCACCCGCTATGCGATTGATCACGAGGCAAATATCGGCGGCTTCATTGACACGCTCAATAGCACCTTGTCCTTCAGCCCCTCGGGCTATGACCAGGTGGCCGAGGCTGTCGCCCGCGCCGCCAATGGCGATATCACCCGCACCTTTGACTATGTCGATTATTCCGAAGATTTCCTTGAACTGGATATTCAGGCGACGTCGCGTTTTAATCTGGGCGCGACCAGCCATGTGCTGACCTATGGCTTTGACGGCGATTACACCGAGACCAGCTATGACCGCCGCCGCACGGTGGTGAATGTGACCCAAGGCACCAGCGTCGACAGCGTCCCGAACGGCTTTAACTTTACCGATGGCACCACGACCCGCGCGGACATCTATGTGCAGGACCAGATCACGCTGTTTGGCGGCAAGCTGGAAGTCACGCCCGGCCTGCGCTTTGCGACCTATCGCATGTCGCCCTCGCTGAATTCCTCGGTGCTGCCCCATGCCGATAACCCGACGACAGATCGCCGCGCCGATGAACTGCTCACCTCGCTGGGCGCGACATGGCGGTTTAACGATACCTATTCGGTCTGGGCGCATTACGGCGAAGGCTTTAAAATGCCGACGTTCCAACAGCTTTATACCTCATCGGCCTCGGGCACTTATGACCTTGTGCCGGCGCCTTGGCTGGTGCCCGAAGAGGTGCAAAGCATCGAGGTTGGTGTCCGCGGCGAATATGGCAACAGCTATTGGTCGGTGAACGCGTTCAAGGCGGAATACGAGAATTTCATTGAAAGCTTCTGGTTCATCCCAAACACCAATGACATTTCCTATCGCAATATCGCCGCGGTCAAAACCTGGGGCATCGAGGCTGAAGGCGCATGGGAAGTCAGCGATGCGCTGACCTTGACCGGATCGCTGGCGTGGATGGATGGCGAGCAGCGGGCGACGCCGACCTCGGCCACCACCGGCCATCTGGTGCCGCCGCTGTCGGCTGTGATTGGCGCAAGTTATACATTCGCAGATTATGGCCTGACGCTGCGCGCCGATGCGACCTTTGCCAGCAAGACGACCCCTGCGGTCGAGACGAATTTCACCCCGCCGTCGTATCAATTGCTCGACCTTGGCGCGTCGTGGGAATTTGCGCCCAATGTCGTTCTGAACATGCAGGTGAACAACGTCTTTGACGAGAAATACTATGTCATGAGCGCGGCAAGCGCCGCTTTGGTGCCCACCACGGCGGTCGCCAACGGCTCGCCGATCGAGCTGAACACCGGCGCGGGCCGCAACCTCGCCCTCAGCATCAGCTATACATTCTGACATGCTGATCATTTTGAAACGGATCTGGCGGCTGACGCTGCTGGCTTTCTCGGGTCGCGCCAAATGGCGCGGCCTTGGGCTTTATGGGGTGGTGCTGGCGCTGCAATTCGTCGGCGTCTGGTTCGGCGTGCAGCTGATCAACCAGAACCGCGCCTTTTATGATGCGCTGGAACAGATGAACGCGCCTGAGGCGCTGAAACAGATAGGCGTGTTCTTTTTCATCATATCGATATCGGCGTCATCCTTCCTGATCGGCACATGGCTGCAGGAAAACCTGCAGATGATGCTGCGCACCCGCCTGACCGAACTGGCGCTGGAGCGCTGGATGGCGGGCCGTGCGTATTGGCACCTACGCGCAGGCTATTCGCCCAATCCGGTCGACAACCCTGATCAACGGATTGCGGAAGACAGCAATAACTTCAACGAATTGCTGCTATACCTGACCCTGGGGTTCATTTCATCCATTGTTTCGCTCTTTACCTTTGTTGCGGTGCTATGGGGGCTGTCGGATTTTGCGCTGTCCTTTACGCTGTTCGGCTTCGATGTGGTGATCCCGCGCTATATGGTATGGACCGCCTTCATCTATGTCGCGCTTTCGACATGGATCACGCATATGTTGGGCGGGCGGTTAAAGTCGCGCTATTTCATGCAAGAACGGCGCGAGGCCGATTTCCGTCACGCCCTGATGCAATTGCGCGAGAATGCTGAGATCGTCGCCCGTGCAGGTGGTGAGGAAGCTGAGCATCGCCGCATGGCGGATCGCTTCCGCGCGATCCAGAAAAACTGGCGGATGGTGATCAACCAGCAGCTCATCCTTGGTCTGTTCACGCGTCCCTATAACCAGACGGTGTTGCGCATTCCGACCTTTCTGTCGACGCCTGCCTATTTCGCGGGCAATGTGACTTTGGGCGGCATGATGGCGATGGCAAGCGCGTTTTCGCAAGTGACCACGACCCTCAGCTGGTTCATCTTCCAATATCGCCGCCTTGCTGAATTCGCGGCAGTTTCCGAACGCCTTGACGGGCTATTCGCCGCCACGCGCGACTTGGCACCGATGCCTGATGTGCCGCGCGCCATCACGCACCGCGTCGAGGGCACGGATCTGATCCTGCGCGGCGTCCAACTGTTCACCCCCAAGGGCGAGGCTTTGCGCCCCGTGCCGTTCCTGCATCTGGGCGCGGGTGCGCGGGTCTGGATCTGTGGCCCGTCTGGGCAGGGCAAGTCCACGCTTTTGGCGGCGATATCAGGGCTTTGGCCTTACGGTGCGGGCGATATCACCCGGCCCAAAGGCAAGCTGTGCTTCTTGCCGCAAGGGCCGTTCACGGCCGCTGACAGCCTTGCGGGGATGCTGACCTATCCCGATGATCCGGCGGATACGGATGCCGCCGCCTTGGCTGCCGCGCTGACCGCCGTGGGTCTGTCCGACCGTATCTCGATGCTCGAGACAGGCGGCGCGCAATCCATCGCGGGCCTCTCGCAGGGCGAGCAGCAGCGCATTGCCATCGCCCGCGCGCTGCTGGCGCAGCCCGATGTGCTGATCATGGACGAGGCGACATCCGCCCTTGATCCCGTGGCCGAGCGTCAGATGCTGTCGATGATCCGCCAGCACCTGCCGCAAGCGATGGTGATCTGTGTCGCCCACCGCGCGCCCACTGGGCTGGACATCACCCAGACCCTAGCCTTGGGCGAGGGTGGCCGCGAGCTGGCGGGGTAGCTGGCAGATCGCATCAGCCGCACCGGGGGCCGGCATGGTATCGCCCTCGGCCACAGGCAGCAGCACGCGGCTGCCGGGCAAGCCCAGATCCGCCAATTGGTGCGAGACGCCGCCGCCGTGCTGCAAATGGCCCATGCCAATCACGCCAATGACTTGCGCGCCGGGATGGGCGCGGGCGGCGCGCAGGATATGGGTGGCAAAGGCGCGATCCCAGACCTCTTGCGCGCGCAAAAAGCGGTCGAATGCGGGGTCGTCGGCGGATTTCGCCGCGCGCCCCTCGCGCGCGCCGCCGGTCAGCTCAAAGATGAAGGCGCGATAGGCCATGGGCGAGGGCGCGGCGGGCGTCAGCCCTTCGCGCTCCGCCTGCGGCACGCCGTCCCAGCCATGCGCGCCCACCGCGCGCACCAGCGCGCGCGGCACATTCAGGCCCACCATCGGCAGGCGCAGATCGCGGCACAGGCGAAAGATCGGCATGTAAAGGTCGGACGGAAACCCCCAAGAGGTGCCCCATGCGGCGCGTTCCAGAAATTCCGCTTCGGATAGTGCACCACGCACCCATTCGGCCAGCACGGGATCAAGGCGGGCGGGGAACATCTCGAACCCGACCACGACGGGGCGATGCGCGGCAAGGCCCGCAATCACATGCATCTGCCACAGGTGATGATCGGCGCGGTCATGACGCTCGCCCAGCAGTACGGCGGGCGCGGGGGCCATCTGATGGATCAGCCCGGCATGGGTCAGGCGCGCGCCTGCGGCATTCGTCCAGATCGCTGTCATTGCAGCGATCCTTTTGTGTTAATTGTCAGTAAGATCATCGGCTCTTCCATGCGTAAGAAAACACGGCTGGCGTTTGGCTTGCCGTGTCTTGCCTATGCTATGGGCGGATCTGATGCAAATTAGTCCATCGACTTTTCGCTGGTATCGGCCAATCCGCGCGTCCAGTAACCGGCGGCTTTCATCTGGGGACGCGGGTGGCCGCGCGCGGCGAAATGGTCGCGCAGGGCGCGGGCGACCTGCGCCTCGGCGGCGATCCAGATGAAACCGCGACCCTCGTCCGGCAGGTCGATATCGGCGGCAGCAGCCAGTGCCACGGCGGGGTCGGTCGGATCGGCGCGATGCAGCCAGATGGCCTCCAGATCAGCGGCAGAGGTAAAGACCTGCTCCTCGGCGGCGTCCGTCACCAGCCCAAGGCTGATCGCCAGCACATCATCGTCCATTTCTTCCAGCCAGCGACCCATGGCCGGCAGGGCGGTTTCATCGCCGATCAGCAGATACCAGTCAAAGATCGGTGCGATCTGGGCCGAGCCGCGCGGGCCTGCGATCATCAGCGTGTCGCCGACCTCAGCGTCAATCGCCCATTGCGTGGCGGGGCCCGCGTCATGGACGGCGAAATCCAGCACCATCTGGCCCGCATCCGCGTCAAAGGCGCGGGGGGTGTATTCGCGCATCACCGTCTCGTCGGTGCCTGCATCCGGAAAGATCAGCTTGATATGATCGTCGGGCGATGGGCTTTGAAAGCCGTCCAACTCGTCGCTGGTCAGGGTAAAGCGGATCATCTGCGGTGTCAGATACGCCTTTTGCGCCACGACCAGCGTGCGGCGGCG
This sequence comes from Ketogulonicigenium vulgare WSH-001, assembly GCF_000223375.1. Lineage (NCBI taxonomy): Bacteria > Pseudomonadati > Pseudomonadota > Alphaproteobacteria > Rhodobacterales > Roseobacteraceae > Ketogulonicigenium > Ketogulonicigenium vulgare. The sequence continues at coordinate 867,117 of NC_017384.1, forward strand.
AATGTCGAAACGGTGGCGAATGATGATTTGGTCTTCCATATGATCCTCCGATCAGATCACGAGTCATTTTGTAAACTATTGTCCCGCCGTCCTAACACGCGCCAAGCGCTTTGACAGAAAAATCTGCGGGATCATATCGTTCACGGATGCGAAGACGCGGTGATCACGGGGGGAAGCGCGCGGCATGTCCCGCGCGCTTCCCCCCGTATTTACCAGACGACGGGATGCGTCTCGCCGGTCTGCACATTCACGAAACCCTGCGGGATCGCGTCTGATGGGGCGACAAGGGCCCAGGCCCAGGGCGCGCAGGTCAGCGTCGCAAATTGCAGCCGTTCGGGGAAACCGGCCCACCAGCGCGGGCTATAGGTCGGCTCATACATCCAGTCGATCTTGTTCGCCTCGGCGTAGAAGGCCTCCATATCGGCGTGCAGCGCCTCGGCGGGGCGGTGGGTCATCAGGCCGCCGATCTCGTAATGCACTTCGGCGCGGATTTCGCCGCCTGACGCCAGCACCCAGCCGCCTTGCGTCTGGCGCATACGGTTCGCGACCATCGCCATCGCCGCATCGGAAGATCCGACGATCCACAGGTTGTGCTGGTCATGCGCCACGGTGCAGCCGACGGCGGTGTCGGGCGTCGCCGGGCCTGTGCCCAGCCAGAACATTTTGGCGACGCGCGCCGCGCCGGTATGGCGGTCGATAATGGCGAATTTGGTGATATTGCGCGCGGTATCGCGCTGCACTTCGCCACCCACCACCGGCAGTTGGTCGCGGATGAAATCGGGCGCCCAGTGGAAAGGCCGCAGCAGCGCCACATCCGCCACATCGCCGTCGTGATGCAGCGCGAAATCCGCCGCCGTGATCTCGCGGTTGATGTGGACTGAAGTGCGCGCCCAGGCCGGCCAGTCAATCGCTGGCAGCGCGCCGATATAGTCGGTGCCCTTGGAGGCGGGCAGGCCGTCGGCCCAAACTTCGGCGATCTGCAGATCGGCCACGTCGGACAACAGCACGATATCGGCATAGCGGCCCGGTGCGATCATACCGACATGGGCCTGCAGACGCATGTGGCGGGCTGGGTTGATCGTTACGCATTGGATCGCCTTTTCCGGGGACAGCCCGGCGCGGATCGCGGTGCGCACGTTATGGTCGGTGCCGCCCAGCCTCAAAGTGTCGGATGCCGAGCGGTCATCGGTGGCAAAGGCGACCTGCGACCAATCGCTGAGGCCGCGTTCCAGCAGACCCTTGACGATATCGGGCATGGAATGGACGCGGATTTCCAAAAACAGCCCGCGGGTGATCTTGTCCCATGCCTCGTCCGCGGTCCAGCTTTCGTGATCCGAGGCAAGCCCGGCCGCCGCGAAGGCGTTGATATTCATGATATCTTTGATGCCAGCGGCATGACCCTCGACCACGCCGCGCGCGGCAATCGTCGCCTCGATCACGCCCCAAAGGCGGTCGTGGCTGGGGTTGTCCGCGTTGCAGACGGCGGGCCAGTCCATCACTTCGTCAAGGCCCGCAACCATGGGATCGGCCATGAACGCGGCCTGTTCATCCTTGCCGAAATAGCCGCCGCCATATTCCCAGGCGGTGGGCGGCACGGCAGAGCCGGGCAGCGGGAAGATCTTCAGCGGCGATCCGGCTTTGCGCGCGGTCAGCCAGAATTCCAGATTATGCGCGCCGTTGACGTTAGAATATTCGTGGCTGGCCTCGCAGGTCCAGGTGCAGCCGCGTGGGATGGTCAGCGCCGCCTCGTATTCCGGGGTCAGGTGGCTTGACTCAATATGCTTATGCACCTCGCCAAAGCCGGGAACGGCGGCCAGATCGGGACGCTCGATCACCTCGGCGGCCTCGCCGGTATAGCTGCCACGCGGGCCGACAAAGGCAATGCGACGGCCCGAGATGACGATTTCGGCATCGTTCATCCATGTGCCGGTGCCGGATTCGAACAGGCGGCCGACGCGCAGGATGCGGTCGGCGGGCAAGCGCCCCAGCGAGACCTGCAACAGGCGCTTGCGGGTGGCGACTTCGTCGCGGGCATTCAGGAGGAGGTCTTGGGTCATCTTACTGGCTCATCAGGCGCTGGCGCGCGATCTCGGTGCTGGTTGGGCCCAGCAGATGGGGCGTGCCTGCAGGCAGCAGGGTGAAACAGCCCGCAAGGTTCATCACCGGGCAGGAGTGGTTCGGCAGAACCAGCGCCTTTTGCCCGATACGGGGGGATATATCCTGTTCAGGGCGCGCAACGCCATGCTCTTCGGACAGACGCTCCAGCACCAGCGGGCGGGTTGCGCCGTCCAGCCACAGCTCGCCAAAGCCCGCGACGGCGGATGTGCCATGCGCGCCGCGATCCGAGGTCAGAACCTTTGACCCGGTATCCACGACAATGCGATCCTCGGCGGTGCCGATCACGGTGGCGACGACAGCCATGGCGATATCATCGCGGGTGGCGATGCCAAGGCCGACAGCGGTCATATCCAGCAGGACGTAATTGCCGGGGCGAATTTCGGTGATGCCGGTCAGATCTTGGCCCGCCAGCAGCGTCGGCGTCGCGCCGATCGAGATGATGGTGGGGCCGCGATCCACCGGCACGGCGGCGGCCAAGGCCCGCATCACGGCGACCTCATCCGCCGCGATCTGCCTGATCGCGTCAACGCTTTGACCGCCATAGCTGTGGCCCGCGTGCGACAGGATGCCCGCATAGCGCAGAGGGGCCGCAATGGTGCGGCGCAGTGCGGCAAGGCCGACCGCATCAGGGCCGATGCCCATCCGGTGCAGGCCGACATCGATCTTGATCAGGATATCAACGGGGCCCTCTGCCTGCGCGGCAATGGCAGCGATGTGATCCGCGTGATCGACGGTAAATCGCAATTGCCCAGCATAGGCATGGGGCAGCAGGCGGGCGATCTGGGCGGGGTCAATCTCGGGGCGGGCAAGGGTGACGGGGCCAAGACCCGCGTCAATCATCGCCAGCGCTTCCTCGGTCAGGGCGGCGGTCAGGCCGGTTGCACCTGCGGTCTTTTGCATCTGGGCGATCGCGGGGGATTTATGCGTCTTGATATGCGGCCACAGCGCGGCAACGCCCGCCAAGGCCTGCATCTTGTCGATATTGCGCTGCAAGGTGGGCTGGTCGATCAGCACTGTCCGCGCGGGGTAGCTTTGCCAGCCTTTGAAACGGGTCAACGGGGTCATGTGGTTGGGTCCTGTGGCAGGCCGGGATGGGGAACATGGCAGACCGACAGGATGCGCGCGCCGCCCGCCGTTTCCGCCGAAAACCCATGCCGCGCGCCCGAGTCAAAGTAAAGACTGTCGCCGGGGCCAAGCCGGGTCGGGGCGTAATGCTCCATTTCAAACACCACCGCGCCCGACAGCACCAGCACATATTCCTGTCCGTTATGTTCGGACCTGACCTGTTCGGCCGCGCCGTCGCGATAGGGGATGTCGATGATCATCGGCTGCATCGCCTTGCCCGAAAGGCCGGCTGCGATATCTTCGTAGCCGCCCATATCATTGCTGTAGCGGATGCCCTGACCCGCGGGGGTGACTTCGCGCACGCCGGTGCCGAATGTGGCGCGCGGCTGGCCCAGCAGCGCGCTGATATCCAGTTGCAACCCATCCGCCAAGCGCACCAGCACCGAATAGGCGGGGGCCGAGACGCCGTTTTCGATCTTTGACAGGGTCGAGATCGACACGCCGGTCCGCCCCGAGACCTCGGCCAACGTCCAGCCGTTTTGCTTGCGCAGGGCCGCCAGCAGCGCGCCGGGGGCGTTTTCTTTCAGCCGCTCGTTCATACTTCGACGACCATGCCCTTGCGGGTGGTGATCAGACCATATTCCGCCGGTTCACGGTGGCGGGCAAAGTCGAAAATCGTCTTGCGATAGAGGCGTCCCATCCCGAGGTCGACTTTGGCGGTGATCACCTCGTCGCCAGTGGTCAGTGCCTGCGCCACGATCTGGCCCGAGGGGGCGACGATCATCGAATCCCCGATCATGCTGGAGCCTTCCTCCAGCCCGCATTTCGCCGCCGCCGCGATCCACATCGCGTTCTGATAGGCGCCTGCCTGCAGCGACAGGCGATTGTGGAACGAGGTCAAATTGTCGAAATCGAAATTCGCGGTGTGATCATTCGGGGTGTTATAACCGACAAAGCCGATCTCGGCCCCTTGCAGCGACAGCATACGATAGGTCTCGGGCCAGCGGCGGTCGTTGCAGATGAACGCGCCCGCGATGCCGTATGCGCTGCGCACCACCGGAAAGCCGAGGTTGCCGGGTTCGAAATAACGCTTTTCCAGATGATGGGTGTCGCGGCCCGCGATGGGTTCTGCGGTGCCCGGCAGGTGGATCTTGCGATATTTCAGGATGATTTTGCCCGCCTGATCGGTGATGATCGCGGTGTTGAAATAGCGATCACCGTCTTTTTCCGCAAAGCCGATATAAAAGCCGACACCAAGGCGCGCGGCCTCGTCAAACAGCGGCTGGGTGGCCGCGTTCGGCATCTGATGCTCGTAAAATTCCTGCTTTTCGGCGTCTGACAGTATCCAGCGCGGGAAAAAGGTCGTCAGCGCAAGTTCGGGAAAGACCACAAAGCGCGCACCGCGCGCATGCGCCTCGCGCAGCATCTCGATCTGGCGGGCGATGACACTGGCGCGATTGTCGCTGCGCTGGATCGGGCCCATCTGGGCGACGGCGAGGATATAGGAATGATCGGACATTTAGACGCTCAACTGGTCTGGCGGCAGGAAGGTGATCTGGCGCGGGTCGATGGAAAGGCGCGGCGTGGCGGGGGCGTCGGCGTGCTCGCTGTGCAGCAGAATGGGCGTGCCATGGGCGGTGGCCTCGAACGCATAGCCGCGACCCAAATAGGTGCGCAAGGTGACATCCAGCGCGATGGAACTGTCGCCAAAAGACAAAGCCTCGGGGCGGGCGGCCAGTAGTCCGGTGGGCAGCACCTCCCAAGTCGGATCATCGGGCAGGGTGAGCGTGCCGCCCAGCGTGCTGATGGTAAGCCCGCCCTCCGCGCGGCTGATCAGGTGGTAGGGAAAGATATTCTCGAACCCCACGAAATTTGCGACAAAGCGCGAGGCAGGGCGCGCGTAAAGCACCTCGGGGCGGTCATATTGCTCGACCTTGCCGCTGTTCATGACAGCGACGCGGTCGGAAATGGCAAAGGCTTCTTCCTGATCGTGCGTGACATAGATCGAGGTGGTCTGCCGTTGCAGATGCAGCCGCCGGATCAGCGAGCGCATCCCAAGGCGCAGCCGCGCGTCAAGGTTCGACAGCGGTTCGTCGAACATCATCAGATCGGGGTCGATCACCAGCGCGCGGGCCAGCGAGACACGTTGCTTTTGCCCGCCAGAAAGCGCATCAGGTGTGCGCTCGGCAAAGCCTTGCAGGCCGACAAGATCGAGGAATTCCGCCGCTTTGCGCAGCCGTTCGGCCGTGCCCATGCCGCGCTGGCGCAGGCCATAGGCGACGTTTTCGACCACGTTCAGATGCGGCAGCAGCGCATAGTTCTGGAACACCAGCCCGATATTGCGCCGGTGGGACGGCACGCGCAGCAGGTTGCGGCCGTCAAGGTCGATGCGGCCCGCGCTGGCCTCCATCAGGCCCGCGACCAGCCGCAGCGTCGTCGTCTTGCCGCAGCCCGACGGCCCCAGCAGCGAGACAAACGACCCCGCAGGGATATCAAGGTTCAGGTCGCGCAGCACCTGTTGGCCGCCATAGCTGGCCGACAGGCCGCTGATTTGCAAAGATTTCATGTTTAACCCATCGCTTTCGATAGACCGAGGCTGCGTTCCAGCAGGACCATCACGGCCATCGTCAGCGCCATCATCATGACCGAGACCGCCGCGACCGAAGGGTCGAAATGCTGCTCGACATAGGTGAAAAGCTCGATCGGCAGCGTCGATATGCCCGGCCCCGTCAGGAACAGCGACACCGACACATCATTGATCGAGGTGATAAAGCCCAAGGTGAAGGCCGCCAGAATCCCCGGCGCGATATTCGGCAAGATCACCGTCAGGACGACTTTCAGCCGTGATGCGCCCAGCGTGACGGCGGCATCCTCGATTGAAAAGTCGAAACCCTCGAGGCTGGCGCCCACCACCCGCACCGCATAGGGCAGGATGATGACCAGATGACCGATGATCAGCGCGGGCATCACCGGGATCGACATATCGACCACCACGGTTTTCAGCATGGCAAAGCCCAGCACGATCTCGGGCACCAGCACGGGCAGGAAAAAGAACGATTTCATCCACGCCGGCAGTGCGCCGCGCCAGCGTACCAGCGCATAGGCGGTGGGGATGCCGATCAGCAGTGCCAATAGCGTGGCGGCGAATGACACCTGAAGGCTGGTGAAAAAGCTGCGGACAAAGTTCTGTTTTTGCAGCGCAAGTTCGAACCAGCGCAGCGACAGCCCTTGGGGCGGAAACGTCAGATAGGTCGTATCCGACACCGCCGCGCCAAGGATGATGACCAGTGGCAGGGTCAGGAACAGGATCACAAGGCCCGCCGCAACGGCGTGAAGGGGGTGCAGGTTGCGCATCAATCCACCATCCTGTTGGCACGTCGGCCAAGCGCGTTGAACAGCGTGATGGCGGCAAAGGACAGCACCAGCATCACCGCCGCAATCACGCTGCCCGCCGCCCAGTCAAAGCTGACCATGACCTTTTCATGCAGCAATGTCGGTAGGATCATATGGCGTTCCGACCCCAGCAGCCGCGCGGTGGCGAATGCGGCAAGCGAGCCGGTAAAGATCAGCACCGCGCTGACGATCAGCGAGGGCACCAGCAGTGGCAGCGTGACCTGCGTGAACAGGCGGATGGGCGTCGCGCCAAGGGTGGTCGCAGCCTCGCGCACTTGGGGGGCGATGGCCTCAATCGCGCCTTTCAGCGTCAGGATCGCCAGCGGCGTGAACAGATAGACAAGGCCGATGACCATGGCGGTCGGGTTGAACAACAGCGAGAGCGGCGCATCGATCAGGCCTATGCCCTGCAAGCCGGTGTTCACCAGACCCTGCCGGCCCAAGATTACCATCCAAGCGAATGAGCGCACCAGCGCCGAGGTGAGCAGAGGAAAAACACACAGGAACAGCAGGATCTGTCCCAAAGTTCCACCAATACGTGCAAGTGCGCTGGCGACGATCAACCCCAGCGCCAGTGCCAGCAGCGTCGTTGCGCCCGCGATCTGCAGCGTGCGCCAGATCACCCGTTGATTATAGCCCGAAGAGAGGAATTTCACATAGGGCTCTAGCGCGCCGCCGGGGCCGGTCAGGCTTTCGCCGATCAGCACTGCGACGGGCAGAACCAGAAAGACCAGCAGTGCAAACACGGCTGGGGCGGCAAGCACAAAGGGCAAGGCGGGACGTTTGTCCGCCTTGCCGCCTTGCTGTGCTGTCTGGACGACAGAGTTCATCACTTATTGACCGAATACGTCGTTCCAGCGTGTGGCCCAGTCGTCGCGCACTGCCAGCAACTGGCTGTAATCGACCGAGATCAGCGAGTTGATCTGATCGGGGGTCGAGGCGAAGGGATATTCACCTTCGGGCAGCGCGACGGTGGTGTTGGTCGGGCCATCGCCCACGGCCAGCGCCATCGCCTGCTGCACGGCTGCCGAGATACGGAAGTCGATATATTTGATCGCAAGATCGCGGTTCGGCGTATCGGCGGCGATGTTCAGCGTGTTGTAGATGGCAAAGTTACCCTCATCCAGCGGTGCCCAGCGCGCGGTCGGGACAGCGGCCAAAATCGCGGGCACGGCGAAATCCTGCAGCGCGCCGACGGTGATCTCGCCGGTGCTGAACAGGTTCACCAGTTCCGAGCCGGTGTTATAGGTCTTCACGATATTGGGCGACAGCTCTGCCAGCGAGGCAAAGGCCGCATCCGGATCGGCATAGGCATCCACGCCCACGCGGCTCGCCGCGACCAGAACCGTCATCGGGCCCGAGCTGGTGTTGAAGCCGGGCATGGCGATCTGGCCAGCGAGGTCTTCGCGCCACAGATCGCTCCACGAGGTGATCGGCTCGACCTTGGCGCTGTCATAGATGATGCCATAACGGCCAACGGCATAGGCGGGGCCAAAATCGCCCTGCGGGCGCTGCGCGGCCTCGGTCAACTGGGACAGGTTCGACAGCTCGGCGGCGTCGATGGTGCCAAAGACGTCGCGGTCGATGCCTTGCTGCGAAAACGCATCGGTCAGCAGGATCACGTCAACGCCGCCGCGCACGGCCATCTTGTTCAGGCGGTCGGGGTTGTTGCCGGTCTCGACGATGATCTCGACGCCATGTTCGGCCTCGAACGGGGCATTGACCAGCTCATCGGTCTGGTCGGGCGTATAGCCCCATTCGGAAACAACCAGAGTCTGCGCCGCGGCAAAGCCGGTCTGGGCGACAAAGGCGGTGGTCAGAAGCAATTTTGCAAAGCGGTTCATTATGGCTGCCTGTCGGAGAGTTGGATGCAGCCTCTGTCTGGATGATTTTCCGAGTTGTCAAAATATTTTCTGGAAAGAAAAATGACTTTCCCTATGGGGAAGGGCATTTGCTGCATTTTTGTGCAAACCCTAGGTCAACACTTGCCGGATTTTCGGCACGGCAAAGGCGCGATCCTCGTGGAAATCAATGATGCGCCCAAAGCGGCCATCGGCGTGGAACAGGAAAACGCCAGCGGTGTGATCCATGGTGTAATCGCCATCTTCGCGCGCGACACGTGTGTATCTGACGCGGAAATGCTGCGCGGCGGCGGCAATCTGGTCTGGCGCGCCGGTCAGGCCCGTGATGCGCGGGTCGAACAGGCCGACGTAATTGGCCAGCACCTCGGGCGTGTCGCGGGCGGGATCGACGGTGATCAGCACGACGCGTAAGGCATCCGCCTCTGGCCCCAGATCCTCGAGCCAGCCAGAGATATCCATCAGCGTCGTCGGGCAGACATCGGGGCACCAGGTAAAGCCAAAGAAAACCAAGGTGGGGCGTCCGATCCAATCTGCAGGGGTGACGGTGGCCCCGTTATGGTCGGTCAACTGCCAGTCCATCTGCGTGATCGCATCGGGACGGGGCGATTGCGGCGCCGCGCTTTGGCTGCGCCACGCGCCGATAGCCAGCATATAGGCGACGGCGCCGACGGCCGCGCCCGCGCCGATCAGCAGCTTGCGACGGTTCAACATTGCGGCCCCCGTGCGCCAAGGGCCAGGATCTGCACATCGACCGTCACGGGCGGCGCAGTTTCAAATGTCAGGGTCAGCGGATAGCTTTCGCCTTGGGTTAGCCCCTGTGTCAGGCTGGCCAGCATTCCATGCAAGCCCCCCGGCGCGAGGGCGACCGTCGCGCCCGCAGGCAGCGGCACGCGGCTCAGATGCGGCATCGAGGCGATGCCGTTTTCCACCCGCGTTTCGTGCAGCATCGGCATCCGCGACACCGGCGTTTCCAGACCCACCACAGCGTCGTCAGCCGTGCCGGTGTTGGTCAGCGTCAGATACAAAACCGCAGGCCGATCCGGGGCGATGGTCGCGCGCGACCACGGCGCGCTGATCTGCAGATCGCCGCTTGTCCAACTGGCGCAATCGGCGGCGGCGGCGCTGGCGGCAAGGCTAACGGTCAGGGCGGAGATGATCGGGCGCAGCATCGGATTCCTCGGGTGCGGTGGCGTTGCCCTGTCCTGACCGATCTGGCCAATAAGACAAGGGGCGAAGGGCGGCCTCACGCCTTTGTCAGAGGGCGAGCATCGCGCCAATGCTGGCCGCGCCCAACACCACCAGCCAAGGCGGCAGCCGCCACACGACCAATGCGACAAAGCCCCCGAGCGCCAGCGCGAAATCCAGCATATCACTGATCGCGCTGGTAAAGACGGGGGTATAAAGAGCAGCGCCCAGCACACCCACGACAGCGGCATTCGCGCCGCTCATCAAACGGGCGGCGCGGGGATGGCTGCGCAGCGCGGGCCAGAACGGCAGCACGGCGATCAGCACCAGAACGCCCGGCACAAAGATCGCAAGCACGGCGATCAGCGCGCCGATCCCCGCCATTTCCAGCGCGCCAAGGTAAGCCGCGAAGGAAAACAGTGGCCCCGGTACCGCCTGCACCGCGCCATAACCGGCGAGGAACGCATCCTCGGAGATGATATGCGGCACCAGCTCGGTCTCGAGCAGCGGCAGCACGACATGGCCGCCGCCGAACACCAGCGCGCCTGCGCGAAAGAAGCGGTCGATCAGCGCAAGCGTCTCGTGCAGCGGCGCGATGAGGGGCAGGGCGATCAGTAAAATGACCAGCGCCGCCGCTGCCAGTCTTCCCGCGCTGGCCGTGACTAGCGGCATCGGGCTGCGCGCGGTGATCGCGGGCGGCGCCAGCAGCAGCCCCGCCGCCGCACCCGCCGCGATGGCAAGCGGCATGGCAAAGGGGGCAGGCAGCAGCGCCAAGATGGTGACGGCCCCCAGCGCGATGGTGGCGCGCGGCGCATCGGGTGTCAGACTGCGCGCCATGCCCAGAACCGCCTGCGCCACAATGGCAACCGCGACGATTTTCAGCCCGTTCAGCGCGCCCAGCGCCGCCGCGCCGTCCAGACGCACCGCAAGCCACGCAAATCCGGCCATCAGCAGCGCGGCGGGCAGGGTAAAGCCGACCCATGCCGCCAGCGCGCCGCCCCAGCCCGCGCGCATCAGCCCCAGCGCAAAGCCGACCTGTGACGAGGTAGGCCCCGGCAAAAACTGGCACAGCGCCACCAGATCGCCATAGCTTTCATCATCCAGCCAGCGCCGCCGCGTCACAAAGGCGTCGCGGAAATAGCCCAGATGCGCGATGGGGCCGCCAAAAGCGGTCAAACCCAGCACAAGGAAGGCCCAAAAGACATCGGCGATTCGATTAACGCGCATTCCGCCATGCTACCGCAAAGATGTAACAATTTTTCAATCGCCGCGGGGCGCCACGCCCGCTAATCTCACGCTAACCTTCATCGGAGCCTTTTATGCTGGCCAATATCCTCATCGCGCTGATCGCGGCGCTGCACCTTTATATCCTCGTGCTCGAGATGGTGCTGTGGGAAACCCCGCGCGCCCGCCGGGCCTTTGGGCTTTCGGCCGAATTCGCACGCCAGACCAAGGCCATGGCCGCGAACCAAGGCCTTTATAACGGCTTTCTGGCGGCGGGTCTGATCGTCGGCCTGATCATTGGCGACGGCGGCCTTGCGTTCAAATGGTTCTTCCTGTGCTGCGTCGCCATCGCCGGCGTTTTTGGCGCGCTGACATCCAGCCGCAGGATCGTCTTTATCCAAACGGTGCCTGCGGTGCTGGCCATGCTGCTGCTTGCGCTGGGGCTGTAGTGCTGACGCGCGATGGGCTGATCGCCGATCTGCGGCAATTGGGCCTCGGTCGGGGCGATATCGTGATGGTCCATGCCGCGATCAGCCGGATCGGGCCGGTGCTTGGCGGCGTGGATACGGTCATCGCAGCGCTGCGTGAAGTGGCAGGGACTGTGCTGGCCTATGCCGATTGGAACGCGGATTACGAGGCGCTGCTGGGCCCCGACGGTAGCATACCGCAGGCGTGGCGCGACCTGGTGCCCGGCTTTCACGCGGGAACATCGCGTGCGGCGCGCGGCAATGGCATCTTTCCGGAATTCCTGCGCACTACGCCCGGCGCGCTGCGCAGCGCGAACCCCGGTGCCTCGGTCGTCGCGATTGGCGATCAGGCCGCCGCGCTGACCGCGGATCACCCGCTGGATGATGGCTATGGGCCAGGCTCGCCCTTTGCGCGGCTGGTGGCGGCGGGCGGCAAAGTGCTGATGCTGGGCGCGCCGCTTGATACGATCACCTTGCTGCATCACGCCGAACATCTGGCCGATGTACCGGGCAAACGTATCAAACGGGTCGAGGTGCCCTTTGCCACGCCAGAGGGTACGCGCTGGCGCTGGTGTCACGAGTTCGACACCGCAGATCCCGTGATCGCCGGGCTGCCCGATGATTACTTTGGCCAGATCCTGCGTGATTACCTTGTCATCGGGCGCGCAGAGCAGGGGCGGGTCGGTCAAGCGGCGGCGGTTCTGGTCGACGCGTCCGAGATCACCGCCTTTGCCATCGACTGGATCGAGGAATTCGCCCGCCGTTAGACGACCGCACGTCAGTGCCTGCGGTCCATTGGCGCAATGCATTGACTTTGGGCCGCCTTCCCCCCTTATTTCACAGCAGTTAAGCCGGTAGAACGAAACGGGATGGTCCAAATGCGCGAAATCATTCTGGTACGAGTCCATTACGTCACCCCCGAGATATTGGCGTTTTTTGACGATCTCGTTTTGCATTCCGGCCGCGATGTCGTGTTTGTTTGCGACGAAACCCATCGGGCGATCGAGGTGGGCGAGGGGCGGCTGAAGATCAGTTTGACGGCGAAAGATGCGGCCGCATGGGGGCTTTTTGCCCCGCCGAATTTTGGTTGGCTGTGCGGTGACTATTTTCTTTATGCCGGCCTCAAGGCGCTGCCCGATTACGACCGTTATTGGCTGATCGAGGGCGATGTACGGCTGAATATGCGTCAGAGCCGGTATTTCTTTGATCGCTTCACCGCATCTGATGCCGATATTCTGACCTTTCACGGCTTTAAATCCGATGGCGGTTGGTACTGGCACTACCCCATGGCCTATTTCACGCCCAAAGTGCATGCCTGTCTTTTCGCGCTGGTCGGGATCAGTCATCGCGCTTTGGCCTTCTGCCTGAAAGAGCGCATCGCGATGTCCGAAAGTGTCGCGCGCATCGTGCCGCCGGATGCGCCACGGCGCTGGCCGAATGACGAATCCTTTGTGATGTCGATCTTGCTGAACAACGGCTTTCAGCATCTGGATTTGAACGGCAGCGGTACAAGATTTGCGACGCAGGACAGCTTTACAGTTGGCGCGCCGCGTTCTTTGCGGGCGCTGCAGGTGCAGGGCTTTGACGATATGATCTATCACCCCGTGCACCACGGGACCGCCTATGTTCAAAAGGCGACCGCCTGGGTCAAGGACACACTCAGCCGCAAGCCCAGCGAGAAAGAGATCGGGCAGATCTTTCAGCAGCGCTTTTACGACGAGCTGGCAATGGAAGCGACGCCGCAGCAAGCCGGCGAAATCCGCGATCTGATCCGCAATGCCACCCGCTAGCGCGATTTCGTTCCCCGACCCGACCCCATAAAAACCGCGGCGCGCCGCCAAGTGGCAAGAACCTGCCGCAACGAAACCGCCAAAAAGGCCGGGTTCCGCCGGTTAACGTCGCAGTATGCGCAGGGCGCGGGCATTTCCGCTGCGACCTCCCTAGTTACAAGGGGTTGGGAAACAATAGAAGTGATCCACCCCCGTGAGGCGTATTGAAGCGATTGATGGACTGCGCGGCTGGCTGCTGATCAGCATGGTGCTCAGCCATCTGGTTTTCCCTGACGCGATCTGGATGATCTCGCTGCATTTTCGCAATGTTATGTTCACCGAAAGTGCGCAGGGCTTTGTGTTTGTCTCGGGCATGGTGTTTGGCATCGTGCTGCTGAAGCGGCTGCAACGGCGCGGATACGAGGCGATCACCCAGCAGGCCCAGCACCGCATTGCCGAGCTGTGGCGCTATTCGGTGCTTTTGGTGCTGGGTCTTTATGCGATGCGTTTCGCCTTGCCGGATGGGGATGTCCTGTTCCGCAGTTGGACAGGCGAGGCACCGATCTGGGATCTGTGGCGCCTGTTTGGGGTGCTGACATTGGCCTATCAGCCGACGTTTGCCGATATTTTGCCGATGTATATCGTCTTTATGCTGTTCGCGGCCCCCGCCGTGCGTGCCGTCAGTCAAGGGCGGCAGATGCAGGTCATCGTGACCTCGGCCACGATCTGGATCGCGGCGCAATTTGGCGTCTGGGGCTGGATTCAAGCGCCGTTCAACTGGATATTCGAAGCCTCGGACGGGCAGGGCCTGCGCATGGCGTTCAATCCGATGGGCTGGCAATTGCTGTTCATGATGGGGCTGGTGATTGGCGTGATGCTGGCTCAGCAGCGCTTTGACCTGAAAGCCATGGCACCGGGCCGGGCGGGTCGCCTTGCGCTGCTGGCGGCGCTGGTGTTGCTGGTGCTGTTCCCGCTGCGCTGGCTGACGGCGCGCGGTCTGCTGCCCGAGGGTGCCTGGCCGTTTTATCGCGTGATGGAAAATCGCGGCGCGCTGGGGCCGATCTTTATCATCAGCTTTGCTGCTGTGGGTTATCTGTTCGCGTGGATAGTGGCCTGCGGCCCGCGCAGCGGCAGCCGCATTTTGCGCGCCACCAGCGCCGGGATTGCCGCCGTGCTTGCTTGGCGTCCGGCCGTGATGATGGGGCAGCATTCGCTGCACACCTATGTCTGGCACGTGCCGCTGGTTTACATGGCCTTTTACTTTGGCAAGCAGTTGGGTGACCCGTCGCAGGGCATGATGACGCTACTGGCGCTGGCGGTCTTTGCCCTGCTGCCACTGCCGGCCTGGTGGCGCAGCCGGACAATGGAAACACGCAGCGCGCCTAAACCTGTGGTTGTGAAAAAATAGTTTAACCCCATGGGCTTGGCAGTTTTCTGCCGAGGTCACATGTCCTGTTGTGCCCTATCAAACAAGCCGCTAGGCTTGCGGGCAATAAGTCTAAGTGATGGAGAAGCGAATGAAACATCTGATGCTGGTTGCGATCTGCCTGACCCTTGCCGCCTGCGCCACAATCGAAGGCGCGGGCCGCGATATGCAAAACGCCGGTGCGGCCGTAAGTGACGAAGCCCGCCGCGCGCAGGTCGGCGGCTAAGCTCGTTGCTGACGGTCTAATTTTTCGGCAGCACTGCATGTAATTTCAAGCCACGAGTCATAAAACGGTGGCAATGTGACGCTATCTCATATTTGGTAGCGGTAACATGGCGTTGCGCCCTAAGTTGTACCATATTTTGTAAGATTTTGAGTTAATACGCGAGTAGCTGTCACCACGCGTCTATCTTGTGATGTTCAGAACATGGTCTGGGCGAGGACCTGCTGTGTATCATTAAGACGATGCGGCGTGAACCAAGTGAACGTGGCCTGTAAGCTACTGTTAAGTTGATAGAATGGCGGAATAAAGAATGAAAATCGGATTGCTTTGGGAGAGTAAGGACTGCGGTTTCTACTCGAACGACAGCTTTGAAAACCTCTACCGGAAAATCGGGCTGAACAATGGCAATCTCGCATTCGTGCAAGCGATCCGTAGCCAGATCGACGCGGATATCCAGTTCTATCCTTGGCATGTACAACCCGATGTCATCAACGCCAATGTCGATGTCGTCGTCATTCCCTGTGCCAACCAGTTGGGCAACCACTCGGACCTCGGCTCGTTGGTCGAGACGATGTCAGGCTTTAATAAACCCATTATTGCCATAGGTTTGGGTGCGCAGGCGGATGGCTTTGGCACTGATATTCAACTGACGCCCGGCACGCGGGCTTGGTTGGACATGTTGCTTGAAAACGGGCGCCGTCATGGCATTCAGAACATCTATACCCGTGGGCCATATACGTCCGAACAGATTAAAAAGATCACCGGGGCCGAGACGATGGCCAATGGCTGTCCGACGCATTTTATTAACCCCCGCGCAGATCTGGGACGTCGAATCGAAGCCCATTGGAGCCAAAAGCCCTTTCCTCAGCGCATCGCTGTCGCCGCCGGTCATGAGGCCTGGGTCAACACGCGCGAGATCGAGCAGCAGCTGATCGCGCTGATGATGGACCCGACCTTTCCCGGGCTTTATATCGTCCAATCCATGAGCGAGATGATCATGATCTCGCGCGGGTTGTTCGATGAAATGGACCCAGATGCTCTCGCCCGTGTTCACCATCACACTGTGCCACATTACTCGCTGGACCAATTCAAGATTTGGGCGCTGAATTATGCACGCTCGTTCTATGATGTACCGGCATGGATGGACGAGTTGCGCCGCCACGACCTGCTGATCGGCCCGCGGTTCCACGGTGCGCAGCTGGCCATTCAAGCCGAGCGTATGGCTTGCACCATCACGATCGACACCCGCACCGAAGAGATGTGCCGCGAGACAGGGGTCCCCTATATCCCCGCGCAGGATCTGACGCAGCCGATCACGCGTACGCGGTTAAAGTCGTTGATCAAATTTGATGGCGCAGCCTATGACGCCCATCGCGCAATGAAGGCCGGTCGCTACGTGCAGTTCTTGCAACAGGCCGGTCTAAAACCCGCTAAATTCCTGCATGAAATCGCAGCTGGGTGATGCGCTCGGCGTGTATCGGGTCGCGGATGTGGGTTAGATGATAAAACCGGCAGATCAGTGTTTTTTGCGCTGGTCTGCCTTCGCAACATGGTGTGTACGATCGACCTATGCTGTCCAATAAAGCGGCAAATGTGGTGTAATCTGACGATGCCTGCCGAAGCAGACTTGAGGGTCCGCCTGGGTTTCAATAAAGTTCGATTTGATTGCAGGTAGGGATATTCCCTTTGAGGGCCGCCTTTGTCTCTTAAAAAACAATACCTTATAGATTTAATTTTGTCTAAGGATTATACGATATGAAGATCGGTCTACTGTGGAAGACGCCAAATTTGGGCATGTATTCCAACAAGAGCTTTGATGAACTTTTTTCACAAGTCGGGCATAACAATGGCAATCTAGCCTTCGTTCACTCGATCATGAATCAAATCGACGCTGAATTCATTCCTTTTGCCTGGGGCACACCGGCTGCGGTTGTGAATGAGCAGGTCGATATGGTTGTTTTCCCAGGTGCAAACCAGCTGGGCAAGCATACCGACCTTGGCGGTCTTGCCGATAACATGTCGAAATATGACAAGCCCGTCATCGCAATCGGGCTGGGCGCGCAGGCGGATGATTTTGGCCGCGATATCGAGCTGAAAGAGGGAACCCGCGCTTGGCTGGATTGCCTTATTGAAAATGGCAAGCGCTTCGGGGTTCAAAACATTTATACCCGCGGCCCCTTCACAACCGAGCAGATTAAAAAACTGACCGGAGTCGATACATTTTCCAACGGCTGCCCATCGCATTTCCTCAGCGAAAATCCCAACCTTGGCAAAGCGCTTGAGGCGAACTGGAACAGCACGCCGCTGCCGAAACGTGTGGCGGTTGCAGGCGGCCACGAAAGCTGGGGTCACGTCCGTACAATCGAACAGCAACTGGTCGCCATGATGATGGATGTCCAGTATCCGGGTGTCTACGTCGTACAATCTATGGCTGATATGGTGAAAATCTCGCGCGGGGATTTTGACGCGATCGAACCGGAAAAGCTGGAGCAGATCCGCAAGCATATCATGCCGCATTATTCGATCGAAGAATTTAAAACTTGGGCGAATAATTATGCGCGTTCGTATTACGACATCTATGCGTGGATGGATGATATGCGGCGCCATGATCTGTTGATTGGTCCGCGCTTTCATGGTGCGCAACTGGCCTTGCAGGCCGAGCGTATGGCCTGTTGTATTACAATCGACTCGCGTACTGAAGAGATGTGCCGTGAGACCGGCGTTCCTTTCTTGCGTGCGGCTGATCTTGATCGCCCGCTGACACGTGCGACAGTCCGCGAGATGATCAAATTCGACGGTGCGGCCTATGATGCCTATCGCGCGATGAAAGCGGGTCGTTACGTGAACTTCCTTCAGGAAGCGGGTCTTAAACCCGCGGCGTTCTTGCATAAAATCGCAAGCGCATAATATTGATCAGAACGACAGGCGATGAGATTTCATCGCCTGTTTCGATCCAGCGTATTAACGTTGTAGACGTCGTTATTTCAGAAAATGCTCTCTTAGATAAGATATTTGGAGTTTGATATGCGCGAAGTGATATTGGTGCGAACGCATTACGCTGACGCAGATGTATTGAACTTCTTTGATCATATGGCGCGCACTTCTGGCCGCGATATCGTATTTGTTTGCGACGAAAGCAATGGTGTGGTCAATGTGGGCCAAGGGCGGGCGAAAGTCAGCATTACCGCCGACTATATGAGCTCGCTCGGACTTTACGCCCCTAAAAATTGGGGATGGCTATGCGGAGATTACTTTCTTTACGCTGGCCAAAAGGCGCTGCCGCATTACGATCGATATTGGCTTGTCGAAAGTGACGTGCGCTTTAATATGGAGCGCTGCTCTGATTTCTTTGATCATTTCAGCGCACGCGCATCTGATCTTGTTGTGGCGCATTCTTTTAAATCTACGCCAAAATGGTATTGGCATCGACCGATGTCCTACTTTATCCCCGACGTTTATGCCTGTCTCTTTCCCTTGTTGGGGGTCAGTAACGCGGGCATTCAGGCGGCCTTCAATGCACGCGTTCTGATGTCGCAAACTTTCCGGGATATCGTTCCTGAAGATCAGGCGCGACGCTGGCCTAATGATGAATCGTTCCTGATTTCCACTTTATTGGCTCAGGGCTTTAGCCACGAGAAGATAAACAGCGCTGATCAAAAGTTTTATTCGGCCGAGACATTTTCAGTCGGCACGCCAAAGTCACTCTCCGCACTCGAGGGCCAAGGATACGATGGGCTTATCTATCATCCCGTCCATGCGAAAGAGCGCTTTGTATCCAAAATCAAGACAAGAACCCGATCCGTTCTGAATCAGAAATTGGATGAGGCGCGCAAGAGCGTGGTTTTCAACGAGACTTTCTTTCGCGATCTCGCGTTGGAGGGGACCGAGCAAGACGTCGCTGATATACGCGCGATGATTGAAGAGGCCCTTATTTCTTAGGGCCTCTTTCCAGTCAGATATAGGCGAATTTCTGATTGCCGGAAATATAGCCGTCTGGCCGCATAACGATCGTGCCATTGGAAAAATCAGCATCGATAAATGTGGTTTCAGACAGGCTGAAATCGCCGTTTTGTGCGCCTTGCCCCGGAATCCAGGCAAAACCGGCACTGCGATGGACATCAAGGTAGCGTTGCGCGGCCAGTAAAAGCGCGCGCGACGGCGCTTGCGCTACATTGACATGGGTAAAGGCGATATAGGTCGGCTCTAGCGCGTTGGCGAATGCTTTGCTGCGCAATTCACGCAACTTATGCGCAAAATCCTTGCCAGAATATTCGCCATTTCCGGGCTCGATATAGACCTGCACCGGAGAATGCGCGCGTGCCGTCTGGAAGGATAGGCGGTCGATGGGCGTGTCTTCGGCTAGAAAGCGGGGAAATGCGGCCAGTAGCGCCGCACGGTCGATGACATGTGGACGGATTTCGGCCATCGCCATCATCTCTTCAAAGCTTTGGTCCATAAGAACAGGCACATCCTGACCGTTCTCACACATGCTGAACCAGTCGCGGAACTTGAAGTTCCAGGTGTCGCTGCTGTGGCCAGAGATCCAGACATGCGGCTTTCCGAACGCTGCGGCATAGATCAGCCCGTGCAGGCTGGCTGAAATGACCACTTCGGATTGTGCGATCTGTTCGATGGGCAACATGCTGTCATCCATCATATCAACAATCACCATTTCGGGATTGTCACGCGCCTTGTCCCATTTGGGGCTGTAAAAGCTGCTATGATGGGGAACGACCGCCGCGCGATAGCGGTTCGTGCGGTCGCTGACCAAGCCGTCAACAAAAATACCCGCGTCCCCCAAGGGCACGTCGCCAATGTCAAAGCCACGTTCGCGCAGCCATGCGAGGGTCTTTTTGCCGCGCAAGGCATGCACTTTGAGCGGGTCGATGCTGGGCGCTTGCGCCTCTGGGCTCATCACGCCAGAGCCCCAGATATGAGACTGCGGATTGGCCATAAAGAAAATGCTACCGATGCCCAACAGATGCGGCTCGGCCGATGTGACGACGCGGCCACTGACACCCAGCTGTTGCTGCAGGATATAGCTGGTGACGGCATCGCCAGAGTTGCGAATGGTATTATAGTATCGAAAGGGCACAGCAGGCAGCGCAGTGGTCACGGGGTGAGGGGCGTGCGCAGAAGTGGCGCCCAGCAGCGAAGGTGTTGGCAGATCCACAATAACCTCGTCTCAAATGCTGGAATTTCAATACAGCGTAGGAAATAGGCAGGCGGTCACAGTGTCAAGATGATACAACAGGCTGTCATCGCAAACGCCACCAAGCCTCGTTATTCGCCCGGTGTAACAGCTTTAATAATCAAGAAAATTGATGCCGTATTGTGCGTTCGGCTGGAGCGGGTAGCGGGAATCGAACCCGCGCCAAGAGCTTGGGAAGCTCGTGTGATACCATTTCACCATACCCGCGCCCCGCTTTGCTATTGCGAAGCACCCGTTTGGTCAAGGCCCGCTGTTGCGGGCAGCAGATGCGTTACCCCGACGGCACCGGCGCGGGCGATTTGGGGGTCAAGGGACATCGGAATATACTCGCCGCGCCGCCAGCGCTCGCCCAGATTGTCATAATGCGATGACAGCGGATGGCCCGATTGCCCGGTCGAGATGATATAGACCGAGTTATCCGGGTCCGAGAAATCATAGACCCCGCGATAGGCCGCCGCATGGACGTTCAGGAACGGCTCATCCCCGCTGCCCAGCGTCAGGCCGCGCATCAGCGTATTATCTCCGCCGCTGGACGATTGGCGGATATTCACGATCCAGCCCAGCAGCGGCACATCGCCCAGCACCGGATGGTCGCTGGTGGCCACATGGGCATCGCCCCAGCGCAGGGATTCAATGGCATCGCCGTAATGTTCGGTGACCCAGATCAGCGCATCATCCAGCGCAAGGCGGGCGATCGTGTCGCAATCCTCGACCTGCGCCGATTGGATGATATCGCACCAGATGGCTGCGCCATCCGTGTTGCGGAAGACGCGTTCGATGAAGACGGGGTCGACATGGGTGAACCGGTCGGCAAGGGGGCCCAACTCGTCGCGGATGATGCGGTCCTGCAGCGCACGCATCCAGGCGGAATAGATCAGCGGCTCGGGCAGGTGTTCGTTCATCTCGCCGTTCCACGCCGCCAGCAGCGTCAGGGCGCGCTGGCGCAGACGTTCGGGCGTGCCCTCGGGGGCGGCTTCGCCGGTGAACCACAGATTGGCAGCGATCAGCGGCAGCAGCGCGCGCGCGGTGGGGCTGACGGTGTCGAGCTGCGCCTCGATAAAGCTTTGGCGCGTATGAACCTGGCGCTGCTGCATCAAGTGTTCCCAGCGCAGGATACGCTGCGTATCGCCCCAGACAAAGCTCATGTGATCGGGGAAGGGCGCGTCGACCACCTTGTTGTTTGTATTGCCGATAATGCCGTTATCCGCGCCGCGAAACTCGGGGTTGTCGGCGTAGGGGCGCAGGCCCTGCCAGCGGTTTTGCGGCAGATAGCCATAGCTGGGCATCCGGCCCTGACTGTCGTGTTCGGGATCGCGAATGGGAAACGCGCCCAAAGTTTTCATGCCGATATCGGCGCGGTCGGCCAGCACCAGATTGACCGATGGGGCGATGAAGCCTTCGGCGGCGGTGATCGCGCCCGCCACGGATCGCGCGCCCATGATCCGCCGCGCCGCGCTGTAGGAGGCATCATCGCGCGCGAGCGCCGTCCAAGCGATCGAGGTCACATGCCCCTGCGGCCGGATCGTGCCAAGGTCATATTGGTCGGGCGGCAGCACCGGGCCGTTGTCTGTCCATTGCAGGCGCAGCGTGACGGCGGGCGCGCCTTTGATCTGGATGATGGAATCGCGCGTCTCGAACAGCTTCCAGCCGTCTGGGGTGCGATATTCATTGGCGTTGGCGGGATTGACCTCCTCGATATAGACATCAAGGTCGTCGAGGTAACTGGCGGTAATACCCCAGCCGAGGGTATTGCTGCGGCCCGACAGCACCAGCGGGATGCCGGGGATCGTTGCGCCGATCACATCGCCTGCGCGAAGTTGCAGGCGCGCCAGATACCACAACGCGGGGGCGGTCAGCCCCGTATGCGGGTCATTGGCCAGCAGCGTGCCGCCACTTGCGACGCGCGAGGGGCCAGCGGCAAAGGCGTTCGAGGCGCCCTCGAACCCCGGCATGGGTGCAGCTTGCAGCATGTCGCGGGTGGTTGTGTTCAGCGCAAACTGGGTCGGCACGTCCTGGACAATCTCGGCATAGCGCGGCAGGGCGGCCAGCCCGTCGCCGGGGGCGTCAGGCAGCAGATCGGCGACACGTTCGGGCGGCAGCAGCAGCGAGGCTTGGGCGCGCAGCACTTCGGCCGGGATCTGCGCCTGCAGTTGCAGCGCCATCAGCTTCATCACGCCAAGGCTATCGGCGGGCTGCCAGGGCGCGATGGCATGGTTGAACAGCCACATCTCGGGCGCGCCGCGGCCCAGCGCGCCGCGGTTCACTTCCGCCAGCCAAGCGTTGACGCCCGCGCTATAGGCATACAGCGCAGCAAGCCCCGCCTCGTCCTGTGCGGCGACCGAGTCTGTTGCCGCGCCATAAAGGTCGAGCCGCCGCATCAACGCATCGCTGGCATAGCTGCGCTGACCGAACAATTCCGACAACGTGCCCTGCACGGTACGGCGCGCCACGATCATCTGCCACAGCCGGTCCTGCGCATGGGCATAACCCAGCGCGAAATAGGCGTCAGAATCATTGGCGGCGAAAATATGGGGCACATCCGCCAGATCGCGGACGATTTCGACCGGGGCGGTGATGCCAGAAACCGTTGCAGTTGCATCATAATTGGGCAGCGAGCGCGACAAAAAGAACCAGATCAACCCGATGACGACAGCCGCAAACACGATGAGCCCAGTTGCAATGCGCAAGAGCCAGCGGAAAATCAAAATCATCGGCGAAACCTGTCGTCTGTTTGTGGGCACGCGCCTTGCAGGCCCGCGCGCTATCGCTATCGTCTTTTACAAATCAAGGCGAGAGGGGCAAGAAATGGCGAAGGTCGCATTTTTGGGATTAGGCGTGATGGGCGGGCCGATGGCAGGCCATCTGGTGGCCGCAGGGCATCAGGTCACGGTCTATAACCGCACGACGGCAAAGGCCGAGGCTTGGGTCGCCGCACATGGCCACGCCTTTGGCGAGACGCCGGAAAAGGCGGTGGCGGGCGCGGAATTCGTGATGACCTGCGTCGGCAATGACGATGATCTGCGCGCGATCTGTGCGGCGGCGTTTCCGGCGATGGCACGAGGCGCAACTTTCGTGGATCACACCACCGTGTCCGCGAAAATCAGCCGAGAAATGGCCGCTTTGGCCGAAAGCATGGGGCTCAATTACATCGACGCGCCGGTATCTGGCGGGCAGGCGGGCGCGGTGAATGGCGTGCTGTCGATCATGTGCGGCGGCCGGCCCGAGGTGTTCGAGGCCGCAGCCCCGATCATGGCCGCCTATGGCCGGATTTGCAAATTGCTGGGGCCTGCAGGCGCGGGTCAATTGGCCAAGATGTGCAACCAGATCGCCATTGCGGGTGTGGTGCAGGGGCTGGCCGAGTCGCTGCATTTCGCGAAATCGGCGGGGCTTGATGGTGCCGCGCTGGTCGAGGTGATCAGCCAAGGCGCGGCTGGCAGCTGGCAGATGGGCAACCGTGCCGCCACCATGCTGGCGGGCGAATATGATTTCGGCTTTGCCGTCGATTGGATGCGCAAAGATCTGGGCATCGTGCTGGATGCGGCCGAGGAAACCGGCGCCAGCCTGCCGCTGACCGCGCTGGTCGATCAATTCTATAAGGATGTGCAAAAGCTGGGCGGCGGTCGCTGGGATACATCCTCTCTGCTCGCGCGGCTTGAGAAATTCTAAAGAAAAGGGCCGGGGATCACCCGGCCCACACTCATTTCTCACTCATTTTTCCGGCAGCAGGCCGCGCGGGCTGAACCGCAAGACCAGCAACAACAACAGCCCCATCAGGAACAGCCGCGTATGGGGCGCGACATCGGTTAGGCGACCGCGCAGCCAGCCCTCGGGCATGGCGGCGGTGATATAACCGACAAGCTGTTGGCTGATCGGCTCGACCATGACCCACAGCCACCAGACCAGCATCCCGCCCAGCACCGCGCCAAAGTTGTTGCCCGATCCGCCGACGATCACCATCACCCAGATCAGGAAAGTAAAGCGCAGCGGCTGATAGCTGGACATCACAAGCTGGCCGTCCATCGTCGCCATCATCGCGCCTGCAAGGCCGCAAAGCCCTGATCCGATGACGAAAATCTGCAAGTGACGCTTTTTCACATCCTTGCCCATCGCACCTGCCGCGTTTTCATTGTCGCGAATGGCGCGCATCATACGCCCCCAGGGTGAATTCAACGCCAGCTGCGCCAGCACCAGCAGCACGATGACCACAGCCGCAAACATCAGCGAATAGTTCAACCGCACAAAGACGGTCGAGGCGGTGACCGCGTTCATGCCCAGATTGGCGGCCGCCGCGACAAATTCGGGCGAATTCTGCAAATCCAGCTCGTAGGGCACGGGACGGGGGATGCCGTTCACGTTTTTCACGCCGCGCGACAGCCAATCCTCGTTCTTCATGACGGCAAGGATGATCTCGGCAATGCCCAGCGTCGCAATGGCGAGGTAGTCCGAGCGCAGCCCAAGGGTGATCTTGCCGATAACCCACGCGACAGCCGCCGCCATCAGCGCCCCAACGGGCCATGACAGCACCACCGGCAGTCCCAGCCCGCCGAGATAGCCGGTCGAGGAGGGGTTCACCGCCTCGACCGCCTGCGTGCCGGGGACATAGACAAAGCGGAACAAAGCATAGCCGACCAGCACGATGGCGGTTGTGATCAGCCCTCGGCGCGGACCCGTGGGCAGGCGTTGATAGGTCATCACCGCAATGACAATCGTCGCGCCACCAATAAACAGGCCGATCACGATCCGAAGGCCGCCGGCCTGCCACGCATCAATCGTGGGCGGCATCGCGGTCAGCACCGCGCCCAGACCCCCCAGCGCGACAAAGCCCATCACCCCGATATTGAACAGCCCAGCATAGCCCCATTGCAGGTTCACGCCGAGGGCCATCACCGCCGAGATCAACCCCATATTCAGGATGATCAGCGCAAGGTTCGCGTTATAGGCCCAGCCCGTCCAGACCAGCAGCAACGCCATCCCAAGGAACAGCAGCAGCGTGCGAAGGCTTTGGTTTCCAGTGGTTTGCACATGGGTGCTCATAGCGATTTCCCCCTGAAAATGCCGGTCGGGCGGAACAGCAGCACGATGATCAGGATCGCAAAGCTGACGGCGAATTTGTAATCCGTGCCCAAAAGCTGCACGAGGCCCGCAGGCGCCAGCGCGTCAGGCAGCAGATAGGTCAGCACCTTTTTCCACGCATAGGTCACGATCACTTCGGAAAAAGCGATGATGAAACCGCCCGCGATGGCACCCAGCGGATTGCCAAGACCGCCCACCACCGCCGCCGCGAACATCGGCAGCAGCAGTTGGAAATAGGTGAAGGCCTTGAAGCTTTTATCCAGACCGTAAAGTACGCCCGCCGTGGTGGTCAGCGCCGCGACGATGATCCAGGTGACCATCACCACGCGGTCGGGGTTGATGCCCGATAGCAGGGCCAGATCCTCGTTATCCGAAAAGGCGCGCAGGGATTTGCCGGTGCGGGTGCGGTTCAGGAACCAAAACAGCAGTGCCACGGCAATGGCGGCGGTCACCACAGTA
The DNA here is from genome assembly GCF_000223375.1 of Ketogulonicigenium vulgare WSH-001. Classification (NCBI taxonomy): domain Bacteria; kingdom Pseudomonadati; phylum Pseudomonadota; class Alphaproteobacteria; order Rhodobacterales; family Roseobacteraceae; genus Ketogulonicigenium; species Ketogulonicigenium vulgare. Next base: position 892,593 of record NC_017384.1, read on the forward strand.
ATCACCTGCGTCATGCGCAGCGACAGCGCCTCGTCCAACCCCGACCAATCGCGAAATTCGCGTGCGGCGATGATGAACCGGGTGCCATCGGCGAAGAGCACATCATCGACACCGATGCCGAACCGGACGACAAAGTTCATGATGAACATCACGCCCAGCGACACCATGGTCATCACGACCGGCGCGGCGCGGCGGCGGCGATAGAACCGAAACACGGTGCGGTCCATCAGCAGCATCATCAGCGCGGTGACGATGATCCCAAACGGCAGTGCCAGCAGCGCGGTCGGGAAGGGGCCAAAGGTGATCCCTAGGCCCAGCAGCAGATTGGTAAATCCAATCGTGATCATCGTGCCAAAGGCCATATTATCGCCATGGCCGAAATGCGAGAACCGCAAAATGCCATAGATCAGTGTTGCCCCCAGGGCCCCGAGCGCAAGCTGTGCCCCATAGGCGGTGGCGGGGATGATGATGAAATTCAGCAGCGCGACGCCGGCGTTTATCAGATCAAGCATCCTCAGCCCCCCAAAAACGTGCGGCGGACATCGGGATCGGCCATCAGCTCGGCCCCCGAGCCGGTATAGGCATTCGCGCCTTGCACAAGGACATAGCCGATATCGGCGATCTCTAGCGCTTGGCGGGCGTTTTGTTCGACCATCAAAATGGTGATCCCGCTGCGTGCGATTTCGATAATCCGATCAAAGAGTTCATCCATCACAATCGGGCTGACGCCTGCCGTCGGCTCGTCCAGCATCAACAGTTTGGGCTGGGTCATCAGCGCGCGACCCACAGCGACCTGCTGACGCTGGCCGCCCGACAGCTCACCCGCATGTTGGCGACGCTTGGTGCCGAGGATCGGAAAGAGTGTATACACCTGTTCCAGCGTCGGACGGATGTCGTCGCGGCGCAAAAAGGCCCCCATTTCAAGGTTCTCCTCGACGGTCATCGAGGTGAAAATGTTATGCGTTTGCGGCACAAATCCCATGCCCTGCGCCACGCGGTCCTGCGGCGACAGGGCGGTGATATCGGCGCCGTCCAGCGTGACGCTGCCCTCGCGCAACGCCAGCATCCCGAAAATCGCCTTCATCGCGGTGGATTTTCCGGCACCATTGGGGCCGACGACCACGCCGATCTGGCCTTTTTCCACGCTGATCGTCGCGCCGTTCAGAATATCCGCACCGCGCCCATAGCCGCCGCGCATCGCGCTTGCGTTCAGAAACGTCATGCGGAGACCACCTTATTTTTCAGACCGGTGCCAAGGTAAGCCTCGATCACCGCCTCGTTTTGCATGATCTGATCGGCCGAGCCCTGGGCCAGCACCTGACCTTCGGCCATGACGATCACCGGATCACACAGGCGACCGATGAAATCCATGTCATGCTCGATCACGCAGAACGTATAGCCGCGCTCGCGGTTCAGGCGCACGATGGCATCGCCGATCGTGTTCAGCAGCGTGCGGTTCACGCCGGCACCAACCTCGTCCAGAAAGACGATCTTGGCATCGACCATCATGGTGCGGCCCAGCTCCAGCAGCTTTTTCTGCCCGCCCGAGATATTCGCCGCCTTTTCATCCGCCAGATGGCTGATGGTCAGGAATTCCAGCACCTCATCCGCCTTTTGCCGCAAGGCGCGTTCCTCGTCCCGGATGCGGGTGCGCTGGAACCAGGCGTTCCACAACGTCTCGCCCGATTGGCCGCCGGGCACCATCATCAGGTTTTCCCGCACCGTCATCGAGGAAAATTCATGTGCGATCTGAAACGTGCGCAGCAAGCCTTTGTGAAACAATTCATGTGGGGGCAGGCCGGTGATATCCTCGCCATCCATTTCGACCCGGCCCGATGTGGGCGGCAGGCGGCCTGCGATGACGTTGAACAAAGTGGTCTTTCCCGCGCCATTGGGGCCGATCAGCCCGGTGATAGAGCCGGTTTCAATGCGCAACGACGCGCCGTTGACGGCGCGAAAGCCGCCGAAATGCTTGTGCAAGTCGTGGACAACGATCATGCAAATCTCCCTGTGGCGGCCTGCCCATCTGGGGGCACCGCGGGTTATCCCGTCTGCCGCAAATGAATGGGGGCGCGCCCGCGGCACGCCCCCTTTGAAATCAACGCCAGTTCACGACGTTCATGGCACCATCGGCGAATTCAACCTCGCGATAGCTGCCCGCGCTTTCGCCGGGGCCGATCAGCTCGACCGCCGAGGCACCGACATAATCGACGTCACCGCCGCCTGCGATGATTTCCAACGCTTTGGCAATCTCGCCGGGCAGGATCGGCTCGCCGGGGGCGTTGGCAACAGTCATGACATGCTCTTTGTAAACCGCAGGATCGCTTGAGCCTGCCGCCGCCATGGCCAGAATGATCAGCGCCGCCGCATCATAGCTTTCCGCCGCAAAAGCCTCGGAGCCGTCAAAGCCCGCAGCTTCGGCCATTGCGATGAACGCATCGCGCCCGTCACCTTGGGCCGAGGGGTTTTGCCCGAACGAGCCGGTAATCTCGCCCGCAAACCGCTCTTCCAGCGCGACCGAGACCATGCCATCGGGGAATTCAAAAATGTCAAAGGCTGCCGTATCGATGGCATTGCGCAGGATACCGCCGCCGCCTTGGTCGATATAACCCGCGATCACAAGGACTTCGCCGCCAGCCGAGGCCAGCGAGGCCACTTCCGCCGAATAATCCGCCTTGCCGTCATCATGGGGCGCATTGATCGTGACCGTGCCGCCCGCTGCGGTAAAGGCCGCGGCAAAGCTGTCGGCCAGGCCCTTGCCATAGTCGTTATTCGTGTAGGTGACGGCAACCGTGGTGAAACCGCGATCGGTCAGGATCTCGGTCATCACTTCGCCTTGGCGGGCGTCGGACGGCGCGGTGCGGAAGAACAGCCCGTTATCCTCGACCGTCGACAGCGCGGGCGAGGTGGCCGAGGGCGAGATCATCACGACGCCATTGGGCAAGGCGACGTTTTGCAATTGGGCAATCGTCTCGCCCGAACACATGCCGCCGATGATGCCCTTGACGCCCTCGGCACTGATCAGGCGTTCCGCCGTGGCGGTTGCGGCCGCCGCATCGATACAGGTCGAGTCGCCCGTGACAACCGACACGCTTGAGCCGCCGAGGAAACCTGCGGCATTCGCCTCGGCCACAGCCAGATCAACCGCCGATGACATCGCCGGTGCAATGCTTTCCAAAGGCCCGGTGAAACCGATAGACACACCAAGCTTGATGTCTTCCTGGGCCATGGCCGCCCCCGCCAAAAGCGAGACTGCGGTCGAGGCAAGTAGAAGCTTTTTCATTATTCTCTCCCTTGTTGGACTATTGTCCTATTGGTCAGGATAACGTCGGGTCACCAAAAAGAAAGCCACTTGGCGGCGTGTGATCAGGGAAACAGCAGCTTTCACTTTCAATGCCCGAATGGGATGCAAGTTGAAAAAACATTGCTATGTTGACGCGTGGGGCTATAAGCCTCGGCACGTCGCGTCACAGCAACCCGCAGCGCGATGATTTTTTAACGGAGACCAAGATGACCGAGTGGCAAAAAGCCGGCTGGCGCAACCTTCCTCGCGTACAGATGCCCGACTATCTCGACAGCGCGCAGCTGGCGAATGTCGAGTCCCGCCTTGCCTCTTATCCCCCCTTGGTTTTTGCGGGCGAGGCGCGCCGCCTGAAATCGCTGCTGGCGCAAGTCTCGCGCGGCGAGGCGTTCTTGCTGCAAGGCGGCGATTGCGCGGAAAGTTTCTCGGCGTTTTCGGCGGATAACATCCGCGATACGTTCAAGGTGATGCTGCAAATGGCGGTCGTGCTGACCTATGGCGCCAAGGTGCCGGTGGTGAAAGTCGGCCGTATGGCGGGCCAATTCGCCAAGCCGCGCTCGGCCCCGACCGAGGCGATCGGCGGCATCGAGCTGCCCAGCTATCGCGGTGACATCATTAACGGCTTTGATTTCAATGAGGGCGCGCGCGTGCCTGACCCCGAGCGGATGCTGCAAGCCTATCTGCAATCGGCCGCCACGCTGAGCCTGCTGCGCGCCTTTTCGACCGGTGGTTATGCCGATGTGCGCAAGGTCCATGCCTGGACGCTGGGCTTTACCGGCGCGCCCGAGGCGGGCAAGTACCGCGAGATGGCCAACCGCATTTCCGACGCGCTCGATTTCATCGAGGCCGCCGGTATCCGCGACGAGGCCGCCCATGTGCTGCAAACGGTTGAATTCTTTACCAGCCACGAAGCGCTGCTGCTGGAATATGAAGAGGCGCTGACCCGCGTCGATTCGACCACCGGCAAATGGCTGGCAGGTTCGGGCCATATGGTCTGGATCGGCGACCGCACGCGTCAACCCGATGGTGCGCATGTTGAATATTGCGCCGGTGTGCAAAACCCGATCGGTCTGAAATGCGGCCCCTCGATGACGTCGGATGATCTGAAACGCCTGCTCGAGCGTCTGAACCCGCAAAACGAGGCGGGCCGTCTGACGCTGATCGCACGCTTTGGCGCGGGCAAGGTCGGCGACCACCTGCCGCGTCTGATCCAAACCGTTCAGTCCGAGGGTGCGGATGTCGTCTGGACCTGTGACCCGATGCACGGCAACACGATCAAATCGACCACCGGCTATAAAACCCGTCCGGTCGATTCCGTGATGCGCGAAGTGCGTGAGTTCTTTGCCATCCATAATGCCGAGGGCACCATCCCCGGCGGCGTGCATTTCGAGATGACCGGCTCGGACGTGACCGAATGCACCGGCGGCGTGCGCGCGGTCACCGACGAAGATCTGTCGGACCGTTACCACACCGCTTGCGATCCGCGCCTGAACGCCAGCCAATCGCTGGAGCTGGCCTTCCTTGTCGCCGAAGAACTCTCCAACCGCCGCAGCGCCGTGGCGCGGCAGTTGGCGGTCTGATCAGTCGTTTCGCACAACCAGTCGCAGGTGATCCCTGCGGCTGGCCCGGCGCGTCGCAACTGCGGCGCCGGTTTTAACCAGACGCAGGGCAGGCGCCTGCGCGATCGGCGTAAAGCGCGCCTTATCCGCGCCGTGAATCGGGGCGATCCGCTCGGGCAGGCCGTCAAAGCTGCAGCGATGCAGCCCGCGACTGTCGGTATCCTCGAAAATCATGGCGCAGATGGCGCGGGTCACCTGACCCTCGCTGCTGGCCAGCGGCAACATCATCATCTGGCCGCGCGCGCGACCCATGCGGATATTCGCCTCGATCACAGCGGGCTGCGTCAGCACCTGTTCGGTCAAGTCCTGCAAATGTGCCCGCGCACCGCCCTGAAACAGCGCGGAAAAGGGCATGCCGCGCACATCGCCGTCGAACAGCTTGTCGATTTCGGTGCCGGCGACGCGCACGCGCGTCAGGCCGGGGGCGATGGCCTCGATCACCAGCGAATAGGGCAGAACGGCGTCAACCTGCGAGGGATCAAAGTCATAAAGCGCGGGCGCGCTGGCGGCCCCGCGCAGGCGCTGCCAATAGAATTCCAAGGCCGCGAACGAGCGGCGAATTTCCTCGCTTCCTTGGCAACGATACTGATGCGCATGAGGCGTGCCGTGCATGACCAACTCCAACCAGACGTGGTTACTGAAACCTTACCTTTGTGTAGCACGCTATCTCAGCGTTGAGATCTCGAAAGTAAAAGAGTGGTTAATCCGCCCGTTGGCCGCAGATTGCTGCGGATTTAAGCTTGCAGCGCGGCGCAAAGCTGGGCAGTCAGGCTTTATATGATATCTGGAATGACCGACATGACCACGCCGCGCCAAGCCGCCCCGCGTCAGGGGCTTTTGATCATCTTGTCCTCGCCTTCGGGCGCGGGAAAATCGACGCTGTCGCGCCGTCTGATGGCCTGGGATGAGACGCTGCGATTCTCGGTCTCGGCCACGACGCGTGCGCCGCGGGCGGGCGAGGTGGATGGCGAACATTACCATTTCATGACGCGCGACGGCTTTGGCCAGTTGATCGCCACCGATCAGATGCTGGAGCATGCCGAGGTCTTTGGCAATTATTACGGCAGCCCGCGCGGTCCGGTGGAAATGGCGATGGCGCAGGGCCGCGATACGCTGTTCGACATCGACTGGCAGGGCGGGCAACAGATCCGCAACTCGCCGCTGGGGGCGGCTGTTGTGTCGATTTTCATCCTGCCTCCCTCGATTGCCGAGCTGGAAAGCCGTCTGCGCGCGCGCGCGCAAGACAGCGAAGAGGTGATCGCGAAACGTATGCGCGAAAGCATGAACGAAATCAGCCATTGGGCGGAATACGATTACGTGCTGGTCAACGAGGATCTGGATCAGGCCGAGGCGCAGCTGATCACCATCATTCAGGCCGAACGCGCCCGTCGCAGCCGCCAACCTTGGCTGAATGGCTTTACGCGCGGTCTTCAGCAGGAATTTACATTGCGTGGCACGTCGTCATAATTCCGTTTCGTTTCGCCCGGATAAGCGCGAGACGAAGGAGACCGACATGCCCGACAATCTGAACGCCATCATTGGCGCGCTGGATTTGCCCGCTTTGATTATCTCGCCCGAGGGTCAGATCATCGCGCATAACGCGGCGGCGCGGGATTTGATCGGGATGGATATGGTCGGGCTGCCCCATGCGGCGGTGCTGCGCCAGCCTGCGGTCAGTGCTGCGGTTGATCTGGTGCTGTCGGGCGCGCCTGAATCGCGGGCGCGACTGACCCAGCGCGGTGCCTCGCGCGATTCGATCTGGCAGATGCGCGCCGCCGCATTCGAGGGGCAGCGCCGCGCCATTTTGGTGACCTTTACCGATCTGACCGCAGTCGAGGAGGCGAACCAGATCCGCCGCGATTTCGTCGCCAATGTCAGCCACGAGCTGCGCACCCCGCTGACCGCGATCATGGGCTTTATCGAGACATTGCGCGGCCCCGCCCGCGATGACCCCGGCGTGCGCGGCCGTTTTCTGGATATTATGGAGCGCGAGGCCAACCGTATGGTGCAGCTGGTCGATGGCCTGCTTTCGCTGTCGCGGGTCGAGGTGGATGAACGCGTCCGCCCGACGACACCCGTGGATCTCAAGGCGCTGGCCGAAGAAACCATTGCCGCGCTAGAGCCTTTGGCCGCGCAGGGCAATAATACAGTCACCCTGCACGCCGAACCCGGCAATTGGATTGTCCCCGGCGATATCGGGCAGTTGCATCAGGTGCTGCGCAATCTGGTGCAGAATGCGCTGAAATACGGCGGGCCGGACAAGAATGTCGTGATCGCGTTGCATCCGGCGCAGTTCGATGTGGCTTTGCGCGCGACAGCCGTACGGATCGACGTGCAGGACGAAGGCCCGGGGATCGAGGCGCACCACATTCCCCGCCTGACCGAGCGGTTCTATCGCGTCGATGCGCATCGCGCCCGCACCGTGGGCGGCAGCGGCCTTGGCCTTGCGATCGTCAAGCATATCGTGAACCGCCACCGCGGCCGGTTGGCGATTTCCAGCACACCCGAAAAGGGCAGCACGTTCAGCGTGCTATTGCCGCAAGAGTGATCCGTTATACGTCTTGCGCGGAATTTCCCCCTCGCCATCCCTTGACCTTTGAAGGCGATGGGTCACATATCAGCTTACCAAGGCATTGAAAGGATTAGTCCCATGGCTTTCACCCTTCCGGAACTTCCCTACGCCCACGACGCACTTGCCGCCAAAGGCATGTCGCGTGAGACGCTGGAATACCACCACGACCTGCACCACAAGGCCTATGTCGACAACGGCAACAAGCTGATCGCCGGCACCGAGTGGGAGGGCAAGACCCTCGAAGAGATCATCACCGGCACCTATAATGCCACTGCTGTTGCGCAAAACGGCATCTTCAACAACATCAGCCAGCTTTGGAACCACAACCAGTTCTGGGAATGGCTGTCGCCCGAAACCGTCGCCATCCCGGGCGAGCTGGAAAAGGCCCTGACCGAGTCCTTTGGTTCGGTTGCCAAGTTCAAAGAAGAGTTCTCGGCCGCTGGTGCCGCCCAATTCGGTTCGGGCTGGGCATGGCTGGTCAAAGACAAAGACGGCAGCCTGAAAGTCACCAAGACCGAAAACGGTGTGAACCCGCTGGTGTTTGGTCAAACCGCATTGCTGGGCGTCGACGTGTGGGAACACTCGTATTACATCGACTTCCGCAACAAGCGTCCGGCCTATCTGACCAACTTCCTCGACAATCTGGTCAACTGGGAAAAGGTTGCGTCGGCGCTTTAAGCCGCCTACAGATTTCGAACCAGACCCGGCGCTGTGGCGCCGGGTTTTTTCTTGGGTGAGACATGCGCGACTTGCAGCAATCCTCGGGCGTTCTGGCCCTGATCGGCACCTATCTGCTCTGGGGCTTTATCGCGATCTATTTCGGGGCGGTCTCGCATGTGCCGCCGATGGAAGTGCTGGCCTATCGCGTGTTCTGGGCGGCAGTGTTTTATGGGTTGATCCTGCTGGTGCAGGGGCGGTTCAGCGAAGTGCCCACGGCCATGCGCGATCCGCGCAAGCTGCGGCTGATGCTGCTGGCCGGGCTGATGATCGCCGCGAACTGGCTGCTGTTCATCTTTGCCGTCAGCAATGGCCACGCGACCGAGGCCTCGATCGGTTATTACATCCTGCCGCTGATCGCCGCTGTCACCGGCTTTGCCGTCTTTCGCGAAAAGCTGGGGCGCTGGCAGATCGTCGCACTGCTGATCGCGGCCAGCGGCGTGCTGGTGCTGACGCTGGGCCTTGGGCGCGCGCCATGGGTCAGCCTGCTGCTGGCGGGCACGTTCGTCATCTATAATGTGATCAAAAGAACGCTAAAGGATGTGCCCTCGCTGGTCTCGGTGATGGCCGAGGTGATCTTGCTGGTCATTCCCGCCGCGCTTTATCTGGTGTTTTTCGGCGAGACGCTGTGGCAAGCGCCGCTGTCGCCCGCCTGGTGGCAGGATCAACTGCTGCTGATGTTGGCGGGGCCGATTACGGCCATTCCGCTGATCTTGTTCGGTTATGGCGCGCAACGGGTCAGTATGGCCACAACGGGGATCATCTCTTACATGAACCCCACGATGCAACTCCTTGTTGCAACGCTTTATTTCCACGAGGCGCTGACGATCTGGCACGGTGTCGCACTGGCGCTGATCTGGCTGGCCCTTGCGGTCTATACCGGGGCCAGCCTGCGGGCGCATCACGCCGCGAAGTAAGGCTTCAGCGCGGCTTCGATCTCTTCGACCGTGTTCACCACCGTGGTGTAGGACAGCAGGCTGCTTTCGGCAAAGCCCTGCGCCACGATGTTTTCCAAAAGCTGCACCAGCGGGTCCCAGAACCCGTCGACATTCAGCAAAAAGATCGGCTTTTGGTGCAGGCCGATCTGGCGCCAGGTCAGCACCTCGAAATACTCGTCCAGCGTGCCTGCGCCGCCGGGCAGGACGACGATGGCATCCGCGTTCATGAACATGACCTTTTTGCGTTCATGCATCGTCTCGGTGATGATCAGCTGATCCAGTTGGCGGCGACCAACCTCGCGCTTCATCAGATGGGTGGGGATGACGCCCACGGCCGCGCCGCCGGCCTCTTGTGTGGCGCTGGCGACAAGGCCCATCAGGCCGACATCGCCCGCGCCGTAAATCAGGCCCCAGTCATTGCGCGCGATCATCGCACCCGTGGCACTGGCCAGTTCTGCATAATGCGCCAGCGTGCCATAGCGAGAGCCGCAGTATACGCAGATTGATTTCTTGGTCAGCGCCATGAATTTACCCCTAAACTGTTTCCTTCAAGTCTCAGGTCCCAGATTAGTTGGGGCGGGCGGGTAACTCAACGCATGTCGAACTCGTCACGATGACAGGATTGTGTCACATCCTGTTCAAATTCTTGATGGGATTCGGATAGGCAGTGTCAAAGACGGTGAAAATTATCCTTGGGTTGCTGGCGGCTGCGGTTGCCTTTGTGGTGCTGATCCTGTTCGGCACAAGCGCGCGCATGACGCCCGGCACCCAAGTTCCCGCAGCAGCAGCAGAGGCACCCGCCGTCGCACCGCCAGAAACAGCAACCGCTGAGGCCGATACGGCCGAGCAACAGTCCGCCGCCGCAACGCCTGATCCGGCTGCGGATGCTGCGCCCGAACCTGAGCCCGTCGCGGATGAACCCGCCGCCCAGCCCGCACAGGACGCGCCGCGCCTTGATGTCGTGCGTCTGGCCGGAGATGGTCTGGCTGTTGTCGCCGGAAATGCCGCACCGGGCAGTGATGTGACGATTGTGGTGGATGGCGCGCCATCGACCACGGTGACCGCCAGCGCGGATGGCAGTTTTGCTGGCGTTGTCGATATCGGCGCCAGCGATGCGCCGCGCGTCATCGGCTTGCAAACAGAAACGGCCGACGGTCCCGTTGCCAGCTTGTCCGAGGCGATCCTTGCGCCGAACCCGCCCGCAGCAGCGCCTGAACCTGTCGAAGTGGCTGATGGTGAGGCGGCGGGTCAAGTGCCGACCGAAGGCGAACCCGCAGATGAACCCGCAGAACAATTGCCGGTGCAACAGGCCGCGCCGACGATCCTGATCACCGATGCCGATGGTGCGCGCGTGATCGCCGCGCCTGCGCCGCTCTCTGCCGATGCGCCGGCGCAGCTGCTGCAGACAATCTCCTATAATGCCGCCGGGAATGTGCTGCTGTCCGGCCGCGCTGCCGGTGTCGGTGGGCGCGTTGCGATCTATGTCGATAACGTGCTGCTGGGCTTTGCCGCGGTCGCCGATGACGGCAGTTGGAGCCTGCAACACGACGGCATCGACCCCGGTCGCCACACGTTGCGCGTCGATTGGCTGGACACGGAGGGCCGTGTGCGCAACCGTGTCGAGACGCCTTTCCTGCGCGAGGACGAAGGCGCGCTGGCGCAGGCCGTTGCAACCGAGGCCACTGCCGCCACCACCGGCATCGCCAGCCGCACCGTGCAACCCGGCAATACGCTCTGGGCTATTGCGCGCGAACGTTACGGCAGCGGCATTCTTTATGTGCAGGTGTTCGAGGCGAACCGCGACCGCATCCGCGATCCCGATCTGATCTATCCGGGCCAGATTTTCGACCTGCCGGATCTGCCGGAATCGCCCGATCGCCCTGCGACGCCGTAACCGCGCAGACGCACTGGCGCATCCCGGTCCAAGGGACTAGGGTGCGCCTCCTTGGGAAAAGGGGGCAACATGCACAGGCCGCGTATTTCAATCACTGACGCTTCGGCAAAGCCGGTGCAGGGCCTTTCCATCCTGCGGCGCGTGCTGCCCTATTTGTGGCCCGATGGCGCGAATTGGGTGAAATACCGGGTGGTTGCGGCCCTTGTCCTGCTGATGATCGCGAAACTGATCACGGTTGCGACGCCTTTGTTTTACAAATGGGCGGTCGATAGCCTGTCGGGCGTGGTCAGCGGGCCCGCGGGCATGATGGCGCTGGGGGCGGTGGGCCTGACCGTCGCATATGGCGGCGCGCGTCTGCTGACGGTCGGCTTTCAGCAGCTGCGCGATGCGGTCTTTGTGCGCGTCGGCCAGCGGTCGCTGCGGATCATCGCGGGACAGGCCTTTGCGCATATGCATCAACTTTCGATGCGCTATCACATCACGCGCAAGACCGGCGGCCTTAGCCGCATTATGGAGCGCGGGATCAAAGGCGTCGACTTCCTGCTGCGGATGTTCGTCTTTTCGCTGGGGCCCTTGGTGCTGGAGCTGGTGCTGGTCTGCGCCACCTTATTCTTTCTGTTCGACGTGCGTTTCCTGCTGGTCGTTGCGGGCACGATTGCCGCCTATATCGTGTATACATTGCTGGCGACCGAATGGCGCGTCCGCATCCGCCGCAAGATGAACGAGCAGGACAATGACGCCAATCAAAAGGCCATCGACAGTCTGCTGAACTTTGAAACGGTGAAATATTTCGACGCCGAGACGCGCGAAGTGAACCGCTATGATTCGGCGATGGAGAAATATGAGGATGCCGCCGTCAAAACTGGTGTCTCGCTGGCCGCGCTGAATTTTGGCCAATCGCTGATCATCACCCTTGGCCTGACCGCCGTCATGGTGCTGGCCGCGATGGGGGTGCAGGATGGCACGATGACGGTTGGCGATTTCGTCATGGTCAACGCCTATATGATCCAGGTCACCCAGCCGCTGAACTTCCTTGGCACGATCTATCGCGAAATCCGGCAGGCTCTGGTCGATATGGGTCAGTTGTTCGATCTGATGGGCGAGGCGGCCGAGGTCAAGGACAAGCCGGGCGCGCCCGCGCTGCGGATCACCGGCGGCGAAATCCGCTTTGAGGACGTCCGCTTTCACTATGCCCCGGATCGCGAGATTTTGAAGGGCGTCAGTTTCACCGTGCCCGCGGGCAAAACGCTGGCGCTGGTCGGCGCGACGGGATCGGGGAAATCCACCATCGGGCGGCTGTTGTTCCGGTTCTATGACGTGACGGGCGGACGCATCTTGATCGACGGCCAAGATATTCGTGACGTGACCCAGGAATCGCTGCACCGCGCCATCGGTGTGGTGCCGCAAGACACCGTGCTGTTCAACGACACCATCGGCTATAACATCGGCTATGGTCGCGCAGGCGCCACGCAGGCGCAGATCGAGGATGCTGCCCGCGCCGCGCAAGTCCATGATTTCATTGCCAGCCTGCCCGAAGGCTATGAGACGCAGGTGGGCGAGCGGGGCTTGAAACTCTCGGGCGGGGAAAAGCAGCGCGTGGGTATTGCCCGCACGCTTTTGAAAGATGCGCCGCTGTTGCTGCTGGACGAGGCGACATCTGCACTCGACACCAATACCGAGATGGGCGTGCAAGAGGTGCTGGCGCGGGCCGAGGCGGGGCGCACCACGATTTCCATCGCGCACCGCCTGTCCACCATTGCCGACGCCGACGAGATCATCGTTCTGGATCACGGCGCGGTGGTCGAACGCGGCAGTCATGGCGGGCTTTTGGCCCAGAACGGCCGCTATGCCCAGCTATGGGCGCATCAGCAAGCTTCCGACCAAGACTGACAGCAAGGCTTGGCTTGCGGCGATCCTGCCGCTAAAAGGATGCCAAGCCACTGTCCGCGCGGAACCTTTGCGGGGCACAGCAGGACATAAAGAATAAGGATCCATAGCGTGAGCCAAACCGATACTTTCATCGCCGAAGTGACCGAGGAAGTCCGGCGCGAGCGTCTTTTCACGTTTTTCCGCCGCTATGGTGGCATTGCGCTGATCGTTATCGTCGTGCTGCTGGGTCTTGCCATTTGGTACGAGGTCTCGCGCCATAACCAAACCGCCGAGGTGCGCGCGCGCGGCGATGCGCTGCTGAGCGCGCTCGAGGGGCCCGCTGAAGGTCGCGCAAGCGCGCTGGCGCAGATTGATGCGGGCGAGGGCGCTGTTGCCGCTGTCACCGCATTTTTGCAGGCCGATGCTGCCGCTGATGCGGGGGATGTCGCCGGTGCTGTTGCCACGTTGGACGCGGTTGCGCGCGATAGCGCTGCGCCGCGTCTTTATCGCGATCTTGCCACGCTGAAATCCGCCATTACGGGTGCGGGTGTCACTGACGCGAACCTGCGCCGTGCCGCCCTGGAAGGGCTGGTCGCACAGAACAGCACCTATCTGTCGCTGGCGCGTGAACAACTGGCGCTGATTGATCTGGAAACCGGCAATGTCGATGCCGCCCGCAGCGCGCTGCAGGCGATGGTTGATGATGCGGCCACCAGCGATGTGCAGCGCAGCCGGATCGCGGCGCTGCTCGAGGCGCTCGGCGCGCCGGTCGCGCAATAAATAGGGCGAGGAAAGATCATGCTGCGTCGCTCATTTTTGACCTTCACCGCCATGGGCCTGCTGGCCGCCTGTGGCAGCCGTAACCAAGAAATCCTGCCCGGCCTGCGCGTGCCGCTGCAAGGTGCCGCTGCGGCCGAGGCCACGGCCGCGCCCTCGGCGCTGCCGGCGGCGCAGGTGAACACCGCCTGGACCCATCGCGGCGGCAGTGCCACGCACCAGATCGGGCATCTGGCGCTGGGAAGTAATCTGCAGTCGGGTTTTGTCACCTCGATCGGTGCAGGCAATGACCGCCGCACGCGAATCGCGGCCGAACCTGTCATCGATGGCGGTCGCATCTTTACCATGGACGCGCGCGCCCGCGTCACCGCGCTGACGCTGCAAGGGGCCGAGATTTGGCGCCGCGATGTCACCCGCGCGGGCGTCTCGTCCGAGGCGGCCTCGGGCGGCGGTCTGGCGGTCGGCGGCGGGCGTCTGTTCGTCACCACCGGCTTTGGCCGCCTGCTGGCGCTGAGTGCCGAGAGCGGCGCCGTGCTGTGGGAACAAGATACCGATGCGCCGGGCGGCTCGTCGCCGACGGTTTCGGGCAATACGCTGTATGTGATGGGCCGCGATGGCCGCGCGCGCGCCTTTGATGCCGCCACGGGTCTGCAACGTTGGGCGGTGATCGGCAACGGATCGGATGCGGGCTATATTGGCGGCGCGGGCGCGGCAATCAGTGGCGATACGGTGGTGTTTCCGTTCTCGTCCAGCGAAGTCATGGGGCTGTTTCCGGGTGGCGGCGCGACGCGCTGGACCAATTTCGTTGCGGGCGCGCGCCCGGGCGATGCGGCGGGCGCATTCTTGACCGATATCGCAGGCGATCCGGTGATTTCGGGTGGCCGTGTGTTCGTCGGCAATGTTTCAGGCCGGATCGCGGCGCTGAACCTGCAAAACGGCGAAGAACTCTGGGCCGTGCGCGAGGGGGCCGTGGGCCGTCTGGCGCTGGTTGGCGAAGCCTTGTTCTTTGTGAATGACCAAAACCAGCTTGTGCGCCGCGACAGCCGCGGCGGCGCGCTGGTCTGGCGGCAAGAATTGCCGCTGTATCAGACCCGTCGTTGGGGTGGCCGCAACACGCGCTTTGTCCATTTCGGGCCGGTGATCGCGGGTGGCCGTGTCATTATCGCATCCTCGGACGGGATGCTGCGTCAGTTCGATGCGACCAGCGGCGCGCTGCTGTCCGAGGTGGAATTGGCCTCGCCCGCCGCGACCCAACCGATCGTCGCGCAGCAGGTGCTGTATCTGGTCACCGAGGATGGCAATCTGCGCGCCTTTCAATAGTCGGGCATAGGCGGCTTGCGGGGGGTTTCACATACCGCAATATGCGTGTAATCCCCGCAGTCTGACCAAAGGAAGCGGCCATGAGTTTCACCCTAGCGATCGTCGGGCGTCCCAATGTGGGGAAATCGACACTATTCAACCGCCTTGTCGGCAAAAAGCTGGCATTGGTTGATGACCAGCCCGGCGTCACCCGCGATTTGCGCGAGGGGCAGGCGCGCCTTGGCGATCTGCGTTTTACGGTGATCGACTCGGCCGGTCTCGAGGAGGCGACCGACGACAGTCTGCAGGGCCGGATGCGCCGCCTGACCGAACGCGCGGTCGAGATGGCCGATGTCTGCCTGTTCATGATCGATGCGCGCGTGGGCATCACGCCGACCGATCAGGTCTTTGCCGATATCCTGCGCCGCAAAAACGCCAATGTCATTCTGGCCGCCAATAAATCCGAAGGCCGCGCGGGCGAGGGTGGTTATCTTGAGGCCTATTCGCTGGGCCTTGGCGAGCCGATCCGCCTTTCCGCCGAGCATGGCGAGGGCATGAACGAGCTGCTTTACGCCCTCTATCCGATTGTCTCGGAGATCGAGGATCTGCGCGAAGAGGCCTCGGTGCCCGAAACCGACGTTGACGTCTCGGATGAGGATGCCGAGGAAGGCGCCTTCCGGATGCCGACCACTGCGCGCCCGCTGCAAATCGCCGTGATCGGTCGCCCGAATGCCGGAAAATCGACGCTGATCAACCAGATCATCGGCGAAGAGCGTCTGCTGACCGGCCCCGAGGCTGGTATCACGCGCGACGCAATCTCGCTGCCGTTCGAATGGGACGGCGTCCCGATGCGGATTTTCGACACTGCCGGGATGCGTAAACGCGCCAAGATTCAGGATAAGCTGGAAAAGCTGTCGGTGTCCGACGGTCTGCGCGCCGTGCGCTTTGCTGAGGTTGTCGTGCTGCTGCTGGATGCTTCGATCCCCTTCGAACAACAGGATCTGCGCATCGCCGATCTGGCCGAACGCGAGGGCCGCGCCGTGGTCGTTGCCGTGAACAAATGGGACCTCGAGGAAGACAAACAGGCGAAACTCGCCGGTTTGATCGAGGCGTTTGAGCGTCTGCTGCCGCAGCTGCGCGGCGCGCCGTTGGTCACCGTTTCGGCCCGCACCGGGCGCGGTCTTGACCGTCTGCATGGCGCGATCATGAAGGCCTATGAGATGTGGAACCGCCGCGTCACCACCGGCCAGCTGAACCGCTGGCTGCTGGGCATGACTGAGGCGCACCCGCCGCCCGCACCGGGTGGTCGCCGGATCAAAATGCGCTATGCGACGCAGGTGAAAACCCGCCCGCCGGCCTTTGTCGTGATGACCAGCCACCCCGAACATGTGCCCGAAAGCTACAAGCGTTACCTGACCAATGGTCTGCGCGAGGCGTTCAACATGCCCGGCACGCCGATCCGTCTGACGCTGCGCGACCAATCGGACAAGAACCCGTTTAAAGACAAGAAAAAGCCAGGCCCCTCGGCGCTGCGCAAACATATGGATGGCCCCCGAAAAGAAGGCCGCTGATCATAAAAAAGGCCCGGGAATTCCCGGGCCTTTTGCTTATGCCAGTTTGCCGCAGGCTTTAGGCCAGCTTGCCTTCGGCCGTGATGCGGGTCTTGCCGCCCAGGTAATGCGACAAAACGGCGGGCAGGGTCACCGACCCATCGGCCTGCTGGCCGTTTTCCAGCACCGCGATCAGCGTGCGACCAACCGCAAGACCCGATCCGTTCAGCGTATGCAGGAATTCGGGCTTGCCGCCGCCTGCAGGGCGGAAACGCGCGTTCATGCGGCGCGCCTGATAATCGCCACAGGTCGAGACCGAGGAGATCTCGCGATAGCGCGTCTGACCGGGCAGCCAGACCTCTAGGTCATGCGTGCGGCGCGCGCCTGCACCCATGTCACCGGCGCAGAGTTTCATCGTGCGATAGGGCAGACCCAGCTTTTCCAGAATATTCTGCGCGCAGGTGGTCATGCGGTCATGTTCCGCCTCGGATTGATCCGGGGCGACGACCGAGACCATCTCGACCTTTTCGAACTGGTGCTGGCGCAGCATCCCGGCGGTATCACGACCGGCGCTGCCGGCCTCGGATCGGAAGCACTGCGTATCGGCGGTCATGCGGATCGGCAGGGCGGTCTCGTCCAGCAGATCGCCGTTGACGGTATTGGTCAGCGTCACCTCGGCGGTCGGGATCAGCCACCAGCCATTGGTGGTTTCATAGCTGTCCTCGCCGAATTTCGGCAATTGGCCGGTGCCATACATCATTTCAGGGCGCACCAGCACGGGGGTTTGCACCTCGAGCAAGCCATGTTCATCGACATGGGTGTCGATCATGAACTGTGCCAGCGCCCGATGCAGCCGTGCCGCCGCGCCCTTTAGAACAACAAATCGTGCGCCAGACAGCTTGCCGCCGGTGTCAAAGTCCAAATCGGCCGCAACGGCGGGGATCTGGTAATGTTCAACGGGCGCGAAATCAAACACGCGCGGCGTGCCCCAGCGACGGATTTCGACGTTGTCATTCTCGTCAACGCCATCGGGCACATCGTCATAGGGCAGGTTCGGGATCGCCGCCAAAAATTCATTCAGACGCAGATCTTCGGCCTTTGCCTCGTCGGTCAGGCGGGCCACTTCGGCCTTTTTCTCGGCGACCAGCGCGCGCAGGCGTTCAAATTCCGCTTCATTTCCAGCGGCTTTTGCGGCGCCAACCTCTTTGCTGGCCCGGTTTTGCTCGGCCGTGGCGGTCTCGGCGGCCAGAATGCGGGCGCGGCGGCCCTCATCAAGGGCCAGGATCTGCGATGAAACAGGCGAGATCCCACGGCGCCCAAGGGCCGCGTCAAAAGCGGTCGGGTTTTCGCGGATAGCGCGGATATCGTGCATGTCACACCTGTCTGTAGTAATTCATTTCAGTGCCTCTCCTATGCCGCAAGGTTTCGCCAAGGGGAACTGGAAAGATCACATCGCGATACCCAAATCCGCTTGGTTGCCAATTACAGCGACCGGCAATAAGGTGCCGCCACTTTTACCGGCCACATTTTGCGGCCCAACCATCTGAAAGGACCGCCATGCAGGGTTTAGAAGCCTTTATTCCGATGATCCTGATCTTTGTGATCATGTATCTTCTGCTGATCCGTCCGCAGCAAAAGAAACTGAAGCAGCATCAGGAAATGCTGAAGGCTCTGCGCCGTGGTGATCAGATCGTGACCCAGGGTGGCGTGATCGGCAAGGTCGCTAAGGTCAAAGAAGAGACCAATGAGGTCGAAGTCGAAATCGCCGAGGGTGTCACCGTCCGCGTCATGCGCTCGACCATCTCGCAAGTGCTGAACAAGACCGAGCCGGCGGCGAAATAAGCCGGTTCAACCAACGACTTACCGCAGGCGGAGACCCGCAACATGCATATCCCTTTATGGCGCCGCATCCTGACTTGGGTGGTGGTGGCCGCAGGCGTCTTGGCTGCTGTGCCCAACGCGTTCTACGCAACGGTCGAGCAGTCGAATGACGCCAAAAGCCAAATAGAATCAGGCGTATCAGATGATGCGCTGCGCGCGCAGGCCGCAGGATGGCCGGCATGGCTGCCCAGCAGCATTGTCAGCCTTGGGCTGGACCTGCGCGGCGGGGCCCATTTGTTGGCCGAGGTTCAACTGTCACAGGTTTATGCTGAGCGGGTCGACGCGATGTGGCCGCAGGTCCGCGACCTGCTGGCCGCACAGCGCGACACGTTGGGCTTTGTGCAGCGGATCGAAGGGGGTGACCCTTCGGCGCTGCGCGTGCGCATCTCGAACGCCGATCAGGCGGGGCGCGCGGTTGATCTGATCCGCACCTTGGCGCAGCCCGTGCAGACATTGACCGGCATTGGCGCGACCGATCTGGATGTACGCGCCGATAACGGCGTCATCAGCATCACCCTGTCCGAGGCCGAGCGCGCCGCCACCGACGAGCGCGCCATGCGCCAGTCGCTGGAAATCATCCGTCGCCGCATCGACGAGGTCGGCACGCGTGAGCCGACCATCATCCGTCAGGGCGAGGACCGTATTCTGGTGCAGGTGCCGGGCGTGGGTTCGGCGCAAGAGGTCAAGGATCTGATCGGTGCCACCGCGCGCCTGACGTTCCAACATGTCGTCAGCTCGACCAATGACCCAAATGCGCAAGTAACCCCCGATCAAGAGGTTCTGCCCGCGCTCGATCAGCCGGGCGTCTATTACATTCTGGATCGCCAAGAGATCGTCTCGGGCGAGCAACTGGTTGATTCGCAGCCGTCTTTTGACCAGACCGGTCGTCCGGTTGTGACATTCCGCTTTAACCCCACCGGCGCGCGCGCCTTTGGCGAGCATACGGCGCAATATACCGGATCTTTGTTTGCCATCGTGCTGGACGGCGAGGTGATTTCCGCGCCGCAAATCCGCGAGCCGATCCTTGGCGGCTCGGGCAGCATTTCGGGCACGTTCAATATCGAACAGACGACCAACCTTGCGGTGCTGCTGCGCGCAGGTGCGCTGCCCGCCGATCTCGTCTTCCTCGAGGAACGCACCATCGGGCCAGAGCTCGGCCAAGACAGTATCGACGCAGGCGTGCGCGCCTCGATCATCGCGGGCCTGCTGGTCATGGGCTATATGGTCCTGTCCTATGGCCTGTTCTTTGGTATGATCGCGAATATCGCGCTGATCCTGAACGTGACGATGATGCTGGGGCTGCTGTCGATCATCGGGGCGACGCTGACATTGCCCGGCATTGCGGGTATCGTGCTGACAATGGGCGTGGCGGTCGATGCGAACGTGCTGATCTTCGAGCGGATGCGCGAGGAAATCAGGCGTGGCAAAGCGCCGTGGCGGTGTTTCGAGCTGGGCTATGACAAGGCGATGTCGGCGATTATCGACTCGAACATCACCTCGATCATGATCGCGATCATTTTGTACGTCATCGGCTCGGGCGCGGTGCGCGGCTTTGCGGTGACGCTGGGCCTTGGGGTTGCGACCTCGATGTTTACGGCCGTGTTCGTCACCCGTCTGATCCTGCTGCATTGGTTCGAGATGCGCAAACCGAAGAAGTTGGAGCTGTAAGATGGCCTTTCGTCTGAAACTTGTGCCGGATAAAACATCCGTCAACTTCTTTAAATGGGGCGGTATCCCGACCCATGCGACCTTTGCGCTGGCGCTGGCCTCGCTGATTGCGGTGATGACCATCGGTCTGAACTATGGCATCGACTTTCTGGGCGGCACGACCATCCGCGCGGAATCGAGCGAGAATGTCGCCGTGTCGGAGTATCGCAGCGCGCTTGATCAGATCGAGCTGGGCGATGTCACGATTACCGAGGTTTTTGACCCGGGTTTTCGTGCCGACCAATTCGTCAAGCAAGTCCGCATTCAGGCCGCCAACGAGACCGAAGTCTCGAACGCGCTGATCGGTCAGGTCGAGGCCGCTTTGCAGGTCGTTGACCCGCAGGTCGTCTTTACCGCGGTTGAAACCGTTGGTCCCAAAGTCTCGGGCGAGCTGATCCAGACCGCCGTTCTGGCGGTTGCGGCCTCGCTTTTGGGGATCATGGCCTATGTCTGGCTGCGCTTTGAATGGCAGTTCGGCTTTGGCGCTGTGGTGGGTCTGTTCACCGATGCAATGATCACGGTGGGGTTGTTCTCGGTGTTTCAGGTGCGGTTCGATCTGACCATCGTGGCGGCAGTTCTGACCATTGTCGGCTTTTCGATCAACGATAAGGTTGTGGTGTTCGACCGTGTGCGGGAAATCCTGCGCCGCGATAGCACCACTCCCTTGCCCGAGCTGATGGTCGTCGCGCTGAACGAAACCCTCAGCCGCACCGTCATGACAACGGTCACGACGATCCTTGCGCTGGTGGCCCTTTATATCTGGGGCGGCGATGTGATCCGCGGTTTTGCTTTTGCCATGCTGTTCGGATCGGTGATCGCGGTGTATTCGACCATCTTTGTCAGCGCGCAGGTCGTGCTGTGGCTGGGCGTCAAGCGCGATTGGGAGAAAAAGACCGATACCGGCCCCTCGGGCACGCAGTTCACGACCTCGGCTGAGTAATGCTGAAGGTCACAAACCTTGCGTGCAGCCGGGGCGGTGTTCCGGTGCTAACGGGGGTCAGCTTCACGCTGGCCCCTGGCGAGGCTCTGGTCTTGCGCGGGCCCAACGGCGCGGGCAAGACCACACTTTTACGCGTTCTGGCCGGGTTACAGCCGGCAGATGCGGGCGAGATGACAATGCAGGCCGGCGATAGCGCCTATGCCAGCCACGCCGATGGCGTGAAATCCGCACTGACGGTGCGTGAAAATCTGCAATTCTGGGCCAGTCTTTACGGCCTCCCGCTGCCTGATGCGGTGCTGGTCGATTTCGACATTGCCCATCTGGAACACCGTTTGGCCGGGAACCTCTCGGCGGGCCAAAAGCGCCGCCTTGGCCTTGCGCGTCTCGGTGTCATTGGGCGCAAGATCCTGTTTCTCGACGAGCCGACCGTCTCGCTTGACCGCCAATCGGTCGCGCGGTTTGGCGCTTGGGTCCGCGATCGTCATCTGGCGGCGGGCGGCATTGCTGTCATTGCGACCCATATCGACCTTGGCCTTGAGGCGCGCGAGATGGATATCACGGCCTTTCGCGCCGACCCGTCCCGCCCCGAGGGGCGCGCCGCCCAAAGTGACGAGGCCTTCCTATGATCGCGCTGCTGCTGCGGGATTTGCGTCTGGCGGTGCGGGCAGGCGGCGGCTTTGGCCTGGCGCTTGCGTTTTTCCTGATCGTGATCGTCATGGTGCCCTTTGGCATCGGCCCTCAGATCGAGCTGCACGCCCGCGTCGCCCCCGGTATTTTGTGGGTTGGCGCGCTGCTGGCGGCGCTGTTGTCGCTGGACCGGATTTTCGCGCTGGATCACGAGGATGGCGCGCTGCCGCTGATCGCGACCGCGCCGATCCCGCTGGAAGGCGTCACGCTGGTAAAGGCGCTGGCGCATTGGCTGACCACCAGCCTGCCGCTGGTGATCATCGCACCGTTCTTGGGTGTGCTAATGAACCTGCCGGTTGCGGGCTTTGGCTGGCTTAGCCTGTCGCTGCTGCTGGGCACGCCCGCTTTGTCGATGATCGGCACATTTGGCGCGGCTTTGGTCGTGGGCATCCGCAGGGGCGGCCTTTTGATGTCGCTGCTGGTGCTGCCCTTGTATGTGCCGACTTTGATCTACGGGGCCGAAGTCGCCCGTCGCGGGGCCGAGGGTTTTCCCCTTGTGACCCCTTTACTTATGTTGGTGGCGATCAGCCTGGGCAGTGTTGCACTGCTGCCATTCGCCGCCGCCGCCGTGCTGCGGGTCAATCTGCGGTGAACAACGCGCGGCCGCGATTGAGCGGCCCGAAACCATGGGGTATGAACAGGCATGTCGATCTGGGAATATGCAAATCCAACCAAGTTCCTGAAAACCACGCAGCCGATCATGCCGTGGCTGGTCGGGGCTGGCATTGCGCTGCTGGTGGTGGCGCTGACGTGGGGGTTCTTCTTCACGCCTGATGACTTCCGTCAGGGCTCGACCGTCAAGATCATCTATGTCCATGTGCCCGCCGCGATGCTGGCGATCAATGCCTGGGTGATGATGCTGGTCGCCTCGCTGATCTGGCTGATCCGCCGTCACCATGTCAGCGCGCTGGCCGCAAAGGCGATGGCGCCGATTGGTATCGTGCTGACCGTCATGGGGCTGGTCACCGGCGCGGTCTGGGGCCAGCCGATGTGGGGCACATGGTGGGCCTGGGACCCGCGTCTGACCTCGTTCCTGATCCTGTTCCTGTTCTATCTGGGCTATGTTGCCCTCTGGGCCGCGATTGAAGATCCCGATACCGCCGCCGATCTGACCTCGATCCTGTGTATCGTGGGTTCGGTCTTTGCCGTGCTGTCGCGCTATGCCGCAAGTTTCTGGAACCAAGGCCTGCACCAGGGCGCCTCGGTCATCACGATGGATCAGAATACCGAAGTCTCGAACGTCTTTTATCAGCCGCTGTTGCTGTCGATTGCCGGTTTCTTCCTGCTTGTGCTGGGCCTTTTGCTGATGCGCACCGGCACTGAAATCCGCAAACGCCGCGCCCGTGCGCTGCTGAACCGTCAAACCCGCGAAGGAGCATGATCATGCCGGATCTGGGTCGTTATGCCGTTGCCGTTCTGTCTGCCTATGGCGTCTCGCTGGCGCTGCTGATCGGCATCACTTGGCTGAGCATCGCGCAGCATATCAAGGCGCGCCGCACCCTGCGCGATATCGAGGGTAAGGATGAAAATTAACCCGCTGGTTCTGATCCCGCCTGCCGTTTTCGTGGCGATTGCGGGGTTCTTTGCGATTGGCATGATGCGCGGCGATGATGCGGGTCTGCCCTCGACCTTGGTCGGGCAGGAACTGCCGCCGACGAATATCACTGCGTTGGCGGATCTGCCGCCACTGACCGATGCGGCTTTGCGCGATGGTCAGGTGAAGGTGGTGAATTTCTGGGCCAGCTGGTGCGCGCCCTGCCGCCTCGAGCATCCGAACCTGATGGAACTCTCCGAGACCGGCCTGCCGGTTTATGGCGTGAACTACCGCGACAATCCTGATGATGCGGTGAAATTTCTGGCCGAGCTTGGCAATCCGTTCACCGCCATCGGCACCGATCCGCAAGCGCGGTTGGGGCTGGAATGGGGGGTCTACGGCGTCCCGGAAACCTTCCTTGTGGGTGCGGATGGCAAGATCATCCAGCGTATCGCGGGGCCTCTGGTGGGCGGGTTATATGACAACCGGTTCCGCCCCGCGCTAGACGCAGCGCTAAACAACTGAATGAATAAGGCCCCGCAAGTGATTGCGGGGCCTTATTTTTATTGCTTGGCGAGGTTGCGCAGCACGTAATGCAGCACGCCGCCATTTTCCAGATATTCAATCTCGACCGCTGTATCGATGCGGCTTTTGATCTGGATCGTGCGGCTTGTGCCATCGGCATAGGTGATGTGGCACGGCACGGTTGAACGCGGCTCGATCTTGCCTTCCAGACCTTCGATCGCGATCACTTCGTCGCCCTTCAGGCCCAGCGTCTTGCGGTTCTCGCCTGCCAAGAACTCGAACGGCACCACGCCCATCCCGATCAGGTTCGAGCGGTGGATACGTTCGAAACTTTCCGCAATCACGGCTTTGACGCCCAAAAGGTTTGTGCCCTTGGCCGCCCAGTCACGGCTAGAGCCCGCGCCATATTCGATGCCGCCAAAGATCACCAGCGGCACGCCCGCCTCTTGATAGGCCATCGACGCGTCGAAAATGCTGGTCTGCTGACCGTCCGGCCCCAATGTATAGCCACCCTCGACGCCGTCCAGCATCTCGTTCTTGATGCGGATATTGGCGAATGTGCCGCGCATCATGACCTCGTGGTTGCCACGACGCGAGCCGTAGGAGTTGAAATCCTTGGGCGCGACTTGGCGTTCCTCCAGATATTTACCGGCAGGCGTGGTCGGTTTGAACGAGCCTGCCGGGCTGATATGGTCGGTGGTGATCATATCGCCAAGGATCGCCAGAATACGCGCGCCGCGAATGTTCTGGATGCTGCCTTTTTCGGGCGACATGCCGCGGAAATAGGGCGGGTTCTGGATATAGGTCGAGGTGGGCGGCCAGTTATAGGTCTCGGTATCGGTGGTCTCGACCTTTTGCCAATTCTCGTCGCCTTTGAAGACATCGGCGTATTTCGTCAGGAAAGCCTGACGGGTCACGGTCGCCTCGACCAGTTCGGCGATCTCTTGTTGGGTCGGCCAGATGTCTTTCAGATAGACATCCTCGCCCGCCGGCGTCTGGCCCAAAGGCTCGCGCGAGAGGTCGATATTCAGATCGCCCGCGATGGCATAGGCCACAACCAAGGGCGGCGAGGCAAGGAAGTTCGCGCGCACATCGGGGCTGATGCGGCCTTCAAAGTTGCGGTTACCCGACAGAACAGCCGTCGCGACCAGATCGTTTTCGTTGATCGCCTTGGAAATCGCGGGATCGCCCAAGGGGCCGGTGTTCCCAATACAGGTCGTGCAGCCGTAACCCACAAGGTTAAACCCGATGGCGTCCAAATCCTCTTGCAGACCCGCGGCTTGCAGATATTCGCCCACGACTTGGCTACCCGGTGCCAGCGAGGTTTTCACCCAAGGCTTGCGGTTCAGACCCAGTGCGCGTGCCTTGCGCGCCACCAGACCCGCACCGATCATCACATAGGGGTTCGACGTATTGGTGCAGCTTGTGATCGCCGCGATCACCACCGAGCCGTCGCGGATGGTGTAATCCTTGCCCTCGACCGCGACGGTTTTACGCGCATCCACGGGCGCGGCGACAATGCCGCCACCCTCGGATGTCATATCCTTGGCGTCATCGGTGATGTCGATGCCGCGATAATCCGCGACGACCTTGTAAAAGGCCGAGGCGCTATCGGTCAGCGGCAGGTAATCTTGCGGGCGTTTCGGGCCCGAGATGGCGGGAACAATCTCGCCCATGTCGAGATGCAGGGTCGAGGTATAGATCGGGTCATAACCCGCGTCGCGCCACATGCCGTTCGCCTTGGCATAGGCCTCGACCAGCGCAATGCGATCCTCGTCGCGGCCGGTATTGCGCAGATAGCGCAGGGTCTCGCCGTCAATGGGGAAGAAACCGCAGGTCGCGCCATATTCGGGCGCCATATTCGCGATGGTCGCGCGATCGGCCAAGGGCAGGTGATCCAGACCCTCGCCGTAGAATTCGACGAATTTGCCGACCACGCCGTGTTTGCGCAGCATCTGCACAACCTTCAGCACAAGGTCGGTCGCCGTGGTGCCTTCCAGCATTCTGCCGGTCAGCTTAAAGCCCACAACTTCGGGGATCAGCATGGACACGGGCTGGCCCAGCATCGCGGCCTCGGCCTCGATCCCGCCCACGCCCCAGCCCAGAACGGCAAGGCCGTTCACCATGGTGGTGTGCGAATCGGTGCCGACCAGCGTATCGGGATAGGCGACCAGCTCGCCATTTTGGTCGGTATCGATCCAAACGGTCTGCGCCAGATATTCCAGGTTCACCTGATGGCAAATGCCGGTGCCGGGCGGCACGACGCGGAAATTGCGGAAGGCGTTCTGGCCCCATTTCAGGAACTGATACCGCTCCATATTGCGTTCATATTCCAGGTCCACGTTGCGCTGGAAGGCGCGCGGATTGCCGAAATCGTCGATCATGACCGAGTGGTCGATGACCAGATCCACCGGGTTCAGCGGGTTGATCTTTTGCGCATCGCCGCCAAGGCCTAAGATACCGTCGCGCATCGCAGCGAGGTCAACCACGGCGGGCACGCCGGTGAAATCCTGCATCAGCACGCGGGCAGGGCGATAGTTGATCTCGCGCGGGTTCTGGCCGCCGTTCTTGGCCCATTCGGCAAAGGCCGCGATCTCGTCCACAGCCACGGAAAAACCATTGTCTTCAAAGCGCAGCAGGTTTTCCAGCACCACTTTCAGCGCGGCGGGCAGGCGCGAGAAATCGCCAAGGCCGGCGTCTTGCGCGGCGGCGATCGAATAATAGGAAAGGCTCTGCGCCCCAACAGTCAGCTTGCGCCGACTTTTGGCGGTATCGAGGCCAACGGTAATGGGCATAGCAGTCCCTTTCTGGCTATCTAGCTAGGTCTATGATGGTGTGCCAAAGCCGGGCCCGGTAATCAACAAAGACCTGCACTGTGGCGATATTTCCTTCGTATACATTTGTATGCAGAGCGAGGGAAGAGCCCTTAGATGAAATATTTACGCCACAGGTGATCAAGTTTTGCGCGCGAAAGGGTGATCCCTTGCGTCACTTCGGTCGCGCGGGGTTGATTGGAAAAGCGCGCTCGGATGATCTAGCACAGCATAAGGGCAACAAAGGGTGAGCCGGTAATGAAATTCGCGCTGGGATGGGTCGCTGCAATCGCCGTAACGGCAGGTGCAGCCGCAGCTGAGGAACGCTCGCCCGTCGTGGTCGAACTTTACACCGCCCAAGGCTGCGCCGCCTGTCCGCCCGCCGATGTGGTGCTGTCCAAGCTGCGCGATATTCCGGGGGTGATCCCGCTGGCGCTGCATGTGGATTATTGGGATTATATCGGCTGGATCGACGCTTTTGGCCAGGCCGCCTTTACCCAGCGCCAAAATGCCTATGCCGATATCCGCAACGAGCGTTACATCTATACGCCGCAAATGGTGATCGATGGCACACGTTCGGTGCTGGGCGGCGATGGTATGGCGGTGATGGATGCGATTTCGGCCGCCAAGGACGCACCGCGCCCCGTCGCTCTGCGGGTCGAGCGTGACGGCAATGCGCTGCATATCATTGCCGAGACAGCGATCGCTCGCCCGATGATCGTGCAGCTTGTGCGTTATATGCCCGAGGAAGAGGTGCAGATCGAAGGCGGCGAGAATGCCGGCCAGACCCTGACCTATGTGAATATCGTCACCCAGCTCGAGCAGATCGGCGCATGGGACGGCAGCGCCGCCCTCGATCTGTCGCAAAATATCGAGGGCGATCAGCCAGCGGTGATTCTGGTGCAAGAAGCAGGGCCGGGCCGTATTTTGGCCGCCGCTACAGCCCCTTAAAGTCGCGCGCCTTAACGAAAATGCTTAGATAGCTTCAGCCCTTGGCCTTGGTAGTTCGAGGCAATCCCCGCGCCGTATAGCTGCTGCGGGGCGGCGTCCATGCGCTCGTACACCAGCCGCCCGACGATCTGGCCATGTTCCAGCACGAAGGGCGATTCGTGGCAGCGCACCTCGAGGACGCCGCGCGATCCTGCGCCGCCCGCTGCGGCATAGCCAAAGCCGGGATCGAAAAAGCCCGCGTAATGCACGCGGAACTCGCCCACCATCGCCAGATAGGGCGACATTTCGGCGGCGTAATCGGGCGGGATGCAGACAGATTCGCGGCTGACCAGAATATAAAAGGCGCCGGGGTCGAGGATGATCTGCCCCTGCTTGCTGTGGATTTCTTCCCAGTAATCAGCGGGGTCGTAATGGCCGATCAGATCAAGGTCGATGACGCCGGTATGGGGTTTCGCGCGATAGCCGACCAATGTGCCGCGGGCAGGCGACAGATCGACCGAAAACGCCAGCCCGTCCGAGATCACCGGCGTGCCATCGACCAGCGGGATGCGCCTGTGCAGCGCGCGCAGCGCATCATCATCCAGCGCCGCACCACCCCGGCGAAACCGGATCTGATTAAGCCGCATCCCCGCGCGCACCAGCACGGAAAAAGAGCGCGGGCAAATCTCGGCATAGAGAGGCCCGCTATAGCCCGCAGGCACGCGATCGAATTCCGCGCCGCCGTCCGTAATCGTGCGCGTCAGCAAATCCAGCCGCCCGGTCGAGCTTTTCGCATTCGCCACCGCCGAGACATCGGCGGGCAGGGCCAGCTCTTCCATCAGCGGCACGACATAGACGCAGCCCTTTTCCAGCACGGCGCCCTCGGTCAGGTCGACACGGTGCATCTCGAACGCCGCCAGCCGATCCGCAACAGAGCGGCCCGTGCCCGCAAGGAACGAGGCCCGCACCCGATAGGCCACTGTGCCAAGGCGCAGATCAAGGCTGGCGGGCTGCAATTGTCCCGGTGCCAGCGGACGTTCGGGGCGAATATGCGCCGCATCGATCATGGCCTGAATTTGGGTGTGAGGCAGAACGCCGGTCATGATCCCTCGCGTATTGATCTGTGGTCAGCGGATATGAAAAAGCCTGCCAAGGCAATGACCTTAGCAGGCTTTTTGATGGTCGGGCTAGCAGGACTTGAACCTGCGACCTTCCGCCCCCCAGACGGACGCGCTACCAGGCTGCGCTATAGCCCGACTGAGGGC
The DNA here is from genome assembly GCF_000223375.1 of Ketogulonicigenium vulgare WSH-001. Lineage (NCBI taxonomy): Bacteria > Pseudomonadati > Pseudomonadota > Alphaproteobacteria > Rhodobacterales > Roseobacteraceae > Ketogulonicigenium > Ketogulonicigenium vulgare. The sequence goes on from NC_017384.1 coordinate 921,411, forward strand.
CTTATCAGTGGTTTTGCGCGTAAGTTCAAGGGGGTTTTTACCTTACCTTGCGGCGGCTTGGCTTGACGCAGCGCAAAGACCGCGCGGCAAGGATCGCGGCGTATCAGGCGGCGCGCAACATCCGCGCGCGCAGCTCCTCAAGACGCGAGAGCGCCTTGCGCAGCGCGCCCAGCGTCTCGGGCGTGGCTGTAACGTGATTTGCAACCCATAGCAGGCTGGGGCGCGCCTCTGGCGTGGGGGCGGCGGCGATGGCGGTGACGACGGGGCTGGGCTTGCGCGGGGCGGGCACAGCGCGCGGCGCGAAGCTGGGCGGTTGCGGCCCCAAGGACGCAACATAGCGCACACCCTGTTCGCGAATCAATTTCTGCGCGCCCTTGATCGTCAGACCTTGGTCGCGCAGCAGAACCTTGATGCCGCCGATCAGCGCCATATCCTCGGGGCGGTAATAGCGGCGGCTGCCAGCCCCTTTAACGGGGTGGATCTGGGGGAACTTCGTCTCCCAAAAGCGCAGCACATGGGTTGGCAGCTCTAGCCAGTCCGCAACCTCTGAAATGGTGCGAAAGGCGCTGTCTGCCTTGGTACTGGCCATCAGCTATCGCCGTGGGCGACGCGTTCCTTCATCAGATGCGACGAACGGAACGTCAGCACGCGGCGCGGATTAATCGGCACTTCGATCCCGGTTTTGGGATTGCGGCCGACACGGGCCGATTTCTCGCGCACCGAAAACGTCCCGAACGAGGAAATCTTCACGCTTTCGCCCGCCACCAGCGCATCCGAGATATGCTGCAAAACGGTTTCGACCAGCGTGGCACTATCATTGCGCGACAGGCCCACTTTGTTGTGGACGGCTTCGGCAAGATCCATTCGCGTCAGAGTTTTTTCAGACATGGTCATCTCCTGCTGTCAGGTTGAGACTAGGACAGATGTATTTTTCAAGTCAATAAGGGGTTTGCGGGAAATCCGCTCTACCAGCGGATCGCCGCGGCCCCCCAGGCCAAACCGCCGCCGATTGCCTCGACAACAATCAGATTGCCCGGCTGCAGGCGACCATCGGCGGCGCCCACCGACAAGGCCAGCGGGATCGAGGCGGCCGAGGTGTTGCCGTGGTCTTGTACGGTGACGATCACCTTCTCCATCGGCACATCCAGCTTTTTGGCGGTGGCCTGAATGATGCGGATATTGGCCTGATGCGGTACAACCCAGTCGATATCGGCTTCCTCGAGGCCCGCCTTTTCAACGGCGGTGCGCGCCGTCTGCGCCAGTTTCTCGACAGCGTGGCGGAACACCTCGCGGCCCTCCATCTTCAGATGGCCGGTCACACCCGTTGCGGTGCCGCCGTCGACATACAGCAGGTCGCGATAGCTGCCATCCGAATGCAGGTCGGTCGCCAGAATGCCGCGATCGCGGCTGTCGCCGGTGCCGTCCGCACCCTCTAGCACCAGCGCGCCTGCGCCATCGCCAAACAGGACGCAGGTGGCGCGGTCGCTCCAATCCAAGAGGCGGGTAAAGGTCTCGGCGCCGATGACCAGCACGCGATTGGCCTGACCCGAGATGATCAGCGCATTCGCGTTCGCCAGCGCATAGACAAAGCCCGCGCAAACCGCCTGCACGTCAAAGGCAAAGCCCGTGGTCATGCCAAGGCGCTGCTGCACCATCGTCGCACTCGAGGGGAAGGTCAGATCGGGCGTGGCGGTCGCGACGATAATCGCGTCGATATCACCAGCTTCCAGCCCGGCATTTGCCAGCGCGGCGCGGGCGGCATGGGCGGCCATATCGGCGGTGCCTTCGCCCTCTGCCGCGAAATGGCGGCGCTCGATCCCTGAACGGGTGCGGATCCATTCATCCGTCGTGTCGACAAGTGTCTCGAGTTCGACATTGGGCACGACACGTGCGGGCAGATAGTGACCCACACCTTTGACAACAGCGCGTCGCGTCATTGCAATGGCTCCGTTCTTGTAACGTGCCGCGGGCTGCGCGCCTGCGGCGATATGCGATTAATCCGTCGCAGTTGCGGGTTCGGCGCTGTCCAGACCTGCCGTAAAGCTGGCGCTGGTTGCCAAACGTGCCGCAACGCGATCCGTAAAGTTCATCTTGGCCAGATCATAGGCCTGCGAGATCGCGGCTGCAAAGCTGGTCGCATCGGACGAGCCGTGGCTTTTCACCACAGTGCCATTCAGACCCAGAAACACGCCGCCATTCACGCGGCGGGGGTCCATCTGATGGCGGAATTTCTTCAGCGCGCCGTAAGCCAGAATCGCTGCGAGTTTCGACAAGATATTGGTGCCAAACATATCGCGCAGCATCTTTGCTACAAGGCGTGCGGTGCCTTCGCCGGTTTTCAGCGCGACATTGCCGGTAAAGCCATCGGTGACGATCACATCGACGGTGCTCATCGGAATATCGCCGCCTTCGACAAAGCCGACATAATCAAAGCCGCCAGCCTCTTGGGCGGCGGTCAGCAGATCATGCGCCTCGCGCAGCTCGGCGCGGCCCTTGTGTTCTTCGGTGCCGACATTCAGCAGGCCGACACGGGGCATGGTCAGGCCCAGCCCGTTGCGCGCATAGGAGGCGCCCATGAACGCGTAATTCAGCAAATCGGGCGCATCGGCCTTTAGATCAGCCCCGGCATCCAGCAGGATATTGAACCCCGACGGGTTCAGCGAGGGCCACATACAGGCGATGGCGGGGCGCTTGACGCCCTCGATCCGGCGCAGGCGCATGGTCGACAGCGCCATCAGTGCGCCGGTATTGCCGCAAGAAATGCAGGCTGCCGCAGCGCCCTCACGCACCGAATCCAGCGCCGACCACATCGAGGTGTTTTTCCCCGTGCGGATCACTTGCGCCGGCTTATCCGTCATCTGCACGACATCTTGGGCATGGATGATGGTGATACGGTCTTTTGCCGCAAGTCCCGCAACCAGCCCGTTCAGCACATCTTGATTGCCATGCAGCAAAATCTGCGCATCGGGTCGGCTGGCCAGAAACAGATCGAGGCCCGCGACAACAGCCGCAGGCCCCTTGTCGCCGCCCATAGCGTCGACAGAAATCACAATCTGGCTGACCTGCGCAGAAATGCTGCCCTGAGGTTCAATATTCATGGCAGGTCAGTCAGTCACGCAGGCTTATGCTGCGTCTTCGTCGATGTCGACGCCGGTCGAAACCGCAACGACTTCGCGCTGGTCATAGTGACCGCACGACGGGCAAACGTGGTGCGGGCGCTTCAGCTCGCCGCAGTTGCCGCACTCGTTCGGGTTCGCCGCAACGAGGGCATCATGTGCGCGGCGCATGTTGCGGCGCGACTTGGAAATTTTATTCTGTGGGACAGCCATGTCACAAACCCCGGGTTATATCGGGCGTTCAAGGCCCAGTTTCGAAAGGTCGCTTTTGCGATATGGCGCGGTCACTATACCTTTTGACCAGCGCTGTCGAGAAGCGACGTTAATGAAGCCCGCTACATAACCTTCGCGGCGCATTTGGCAAGGGCGAAGTTGCGCCTTTGCCGAATTCTAATGCGAGCCTTCGTCTTTTTTCGTCAGTTTATCACGCAGATCAGCCAAGCCAGCAAAGGGCCGACGCTGCTCGGCGGCCTCTGGCGCGTCATCTGTATCAATATCAACTGGCGCAACGTCAGGCGCGCGGGGATAGGCGGGCAGGGCCAGCGACAGCGCCTCGGCCATCACTTCGGCAAGGTCGAGGGACTTGGGCAATGGCTCGGCCGTATCGTCTTCGGGCATCTCGACTTCGCCGCTCAGATCCTCGGTGAAATCGGCCAGATAGTTGCGGATCACATCTTCGTCGATCCGCGCTGGCACCGGGGCAAAGGTCACAACGCATTCTTGCACGACGCTGGCGCCCAGCTTTGCCTCTAGCCGCCAGTCGTGGCGACCAATGGGCGTCAGCGTACCGGTAAAGCGCAGCTTTTTAAGGGCGATGATGCCCAACGCGCTGCCCAATGCGGTGCGTCCCGCAAGATCGGGTTGCAGATCAAAGTGATGCGCCTTGCGGCCTGACACATCATTCAGCCGCAGAATATGGCGGGGAATTGCCGGTTGGTCGTTCATCTAGCGCTCCGTCAAGGTGTAAGCTACAGAGTTCCTTGAAAACCCCGTCCGCTGTCATGTAATGCCTTTGGTGACATGCGGGAATACGGGGCATGCAAGTTTGCGACAAGGGGCCTTTGACATCATGAAACATGAAATCTCGCAGGCAGGCGTCAAGCGGGCCGTTGGATTGCAGCGCGGCTTGCGCCTGGTGCTGGCCTCGTCGGTGATCGCGCTGGTGGTGGCCTGCACACCGGTCCAGCGCAACCATGGCTATATCCCGACCGAAGATATGATCGCGGGCCTGAACGTCGGCGACAGCCGCGCCAGCGTCATCAGCGCGATTGGCGAGCCCGCGGCCCAAAGCGTGCAGGGCCAAGGCGCGTTCTATTACGTTCAAAGCCGGTTCGAGACCTTTGGTGCCTTTGCCCCGCGCGAAATTGATCGCCAGGTGCTGGCCGTCACCTTTACCCCCGCAGGCACGCTGCAAAACATCGCGCGCTATGGGCTGCAGGACGGCAATGTCGTGATCCTGTCCCGCCGCGTGACGGATGAACAGGTCGGCGATATGACCTTTATCCGCCAATTGCTGGGCAACTTTGGTCGCGTTGATGCGGCCTCGATGCTGGGCACGAGTGAATAAGGGGAGGGCGTTAAGCCCTCCGCCTTTTCAGTCGGCTTCCTCGAACCGCAGGGCCACGCCGTTAATACAATAGCGCAGACCGGTGGGCGGCGGCCCATCGGGGAAGACATGGCCCAAATGCGCATCGCATTGGTCGCAATGCACTTCGGTGCGCACCATGAAATGGCTGCGGTCGACTGATTCGCCGACACCCGCGCCGTCCAGCGGTTGAGTGAAGGATGGCCAGCCGCAACCGGCGTTAAACTTGTCATCCGCCTTGAATAAAGCCGCGCCGCAGCACACACAGTAATAGGTTCCGGCCACCTCGGGGAAGTCATCGTGGGTGAAAGGACGCTCGGTTGCGTGGTTACGGGTTACTTCATAGGCAAGCTGTGACAGTTGTTCGCGCCATTCGGCCTCAGATTTTACAATTTTATTCAATATCGTTTCCCCTTCTGTCATAGTGTTAACATATAGGTGTTGCCAGTTTTGATGCCAAGCGGTGCAGGATGCCACCGCGGCCTTGGGAGGCGCCCATGCAGGTGGTTTTTAACCCGATCGTTAGCGAGCCTTATTGGGCGGGATTATCAAATGATCCCGCAATGATTGATGCCGCGCAAGCCTTGCGCTGGCGCAGCTTTCACCCTGGCATGGGTGAGGGGCGCGATTATGACGACACCGATCACTATTGCGCGCATCTGATGATCATCGATCAGCGCACGCAAACCTTGGTCGGCTATACACGCGTGATGGTGCTGCGCAGCGATGACAGCCTTGCTCATAGCTATAGCGCGCAATTCTATGATCTGGCGCCGGTCATGGCGCAGCCGGGGGCCGCGCTGGAACTGGGGCGGTTCTGTCTGGACGCCAATTGCCACGATCCCAAAGTGGTCAAGCTGATCTGGGCCGCGCTGCTGGCAATCTCGGACGCCAATGGCGTGGCGCGGATGATCGGCTGCTCGTCGTTCAAAGGGTCTGACCCCTTACTGCATACCGCCGCGCTGACGCTGCTGGCGAACGGCAATGTCGGAACCGAGGGGCATCGCCCGAACCCCCGCGCGCCCGAGATTTACACTTTTGCCGAGGAATTGATCGGTCGCCCGGTGGACGAGCTGCAAGCGCGTCGTCAGATCCCGCCGCTGCTGCGCTCTTATTTGCAGATGAATGGTTGGGTCAGTGATCACGCCGTGGTCGATCATGCGCTGGATACGATCCATGTCTTTACCAATGTCGAACTGGCCGGCGTGCAGCCCGCCCGTTTGCACGGCCTGCGCCAGCTTGCCGCGCGCGGTCAGGGGGCCGCGCCTGCAGGGGTTGCGCTGGAAGGGGCTTGAAAGCCGCGCGCAGTCGCTTTAGCTGCGGGTTATGGCACGCGCACCCCTTTTACAACTTGGCGATATCTCTCTGACTTTCGGAGGCGATCCCGTCTTTCATGATCTGAACCTGACGGTTCAACCCGGCGATCGTATCGCTTTGGTTGGGCGCAACGGCTCGGGTAAATCCACGCTGATGAAACTGATGGCAGGCTTGATCGAGCCTGACCGCGGGCAGGCCGTGCGCGGCCCCGGCGTGACCGTCGGCTATATGGAGCAAGACCCCGATCTGTCGGCCTTTGCCACATTGGGCGAATATGCCGCCTCGAACCTGCCCGAGGGCGAGGAGTATCGCGTTGCGCTGGCGGCCGAGGGCCTTGGCTTTGATCCCGAACGCGCGCCCGACACCGCCTCGGGCGGCGAGCGTCGCCGCGCCTCGCTGGCCAAGCTGATGGCCGAAGCGCCCGAGCTGATGCTGCTGGACGAGCCGACCAACCACCTGGATATCAACGCGATTGCCTGGCTGGAAGAACAGCTAAAAGATACCAAGGCGGGCTATGTGCTGATCAGCCACGACCGTGCCTTCTTGCGCAATCTGACGCGCGGCACGCTTTGGCTGGATCGCGGCACCGTCCGTCGCCAAGATCGCGGCTTTGAGAATTTTGAACTGTGGCGTGATCAGGTCTGGGAAGACGAGGATAGCGCCCGCCACAAGCTGGATCGCAAGATCAAGGCCGAAGCGCGTTGGGCGGTCGAGGGTATCTCGGCCCGCCGCAAGCGCAATATGGGCCGCGTGCGTGCGCTGGGAGAGCTGCGGGCCGAACGCTCGTCGCAAATCCGCCGTCAGGGTGCGGCGGCGATGATGCTGGAAAGCGGGCAATCCTCGGGCCGCAAGGTGATCGAGGCGACGGGTCTGACCAAAGTCTTTGGCGATAAAACCATTGTGCATGATTTCGATCTGACGGTGATGCGCGGCGACCGTGTGGCTTTCGTTGGCCCCAACGGAACCGGAAAAACGACACTGATCAATATGTTGCTGGGTAAACTTCAACCCGATGCGGGCGAAGTGAAACACGGCACCAACCTGCAAGTCGCAGTCTTTGACCAGACGCGCGCCGCCCTCGACCCCGAGCAGACGCTGTGGGAAAGCCTGACGGGCGATCCCGAAATGCGGGTGTCCGGCAAGGCTGACCAGATTATGGTGCGCGGCCAGCCCAAACATGTGGTCGGCTATCTGAAAGAATTCCTGTTCGACGAGTCGCAGGCGCGTGCGCCGGTGCGGGCTTTGTCCGGCGGCGAAAAGGCCAGGCTGCTGCTGGCGCGTCTGATGGCGCGCGAAAGCAATGTGCTGGTGATGGACGAGCCGACCAACGATCTGGATATCGAAACGCTTGATCTGCTGCAGGAATTGCTCGACGGCTATGACGGCACCGTGCTGCTGGTCAGCCACGACCGCGACTTCCTTGATCGCGTCGCCACCACGACGATCGCCATGGAGGGCGGCGGCGAGGCCGTCACCTACGCCGGTGGCTGGAGTGATTATCGTGACCAGCGCGGCGCGGATCTTGCCGCCGCTGCCAGCGCACCAAAGCCGAAAGCCGAGCTGCGCGCCGCAGCGCCCGAGGTGAAAAAACCCGAAGGGCTGAGTTTCACCGAAAGAAAGCGTCTCGAGGCATTGCCCGCCGTCATTGACCGCCTGAATGCCGAGATCGCCAAGCTGAACACGCTGATGGCCGATCCCGATCTGTTCACGCGCGAGCCGGTGAAATTCCGCAAGGCCAGCGAGATGCTGGCCGAGCGGCAGGGCAGTTTGGACGCTGCCGAGATGGAGTGGCTGGAACTAGAGGAAAAAGCCGCAAGTTAAGCGGCTTAGAACTTATAGTTCACACCCAGGGTAAAGGTATTGAGGGACAGATCAGCGGTCAGACCCTCAATATCTACCTTGCCGGTGTTGCGGTGGAATTCCAGATAGCCCGACATGTGGTGGCTGAATTCGGTTTCAATGCCGACACCATAGCTGATACCGCCCGAACGGTCGGAATACGCACCGCTAAAGGTCTCCAACTCGACATCTGTCCAGCGGTAGCCAGCGTTTGAATAGACCATGACGCCGCCCATATCATAGCCCAGACGCAGCATCGCGGCCGTGGATGTGCCAAATCCAACGCTCCAGGTGTCGCTGACGGCGGGAATGACAACATCGTCCTTGGCCCAGCTTTGGGCGATTTCCCCCCAGACGCCAAAGATCGTATTGCCGGTGCGCCAGTCATAACCCGCGCGCAGGTTCAGGCCCAGTCCCGACGGCTCACCCAGCGACCGCGTGCCCAGCAATTGCTGCGCCTGATCGCCAGTCTCGCCGTTCATATCGATAGACCCGCTGTCGCGATTCAGGCCAAATCCGACATAGCCACCGCTAAAGCCCACGCTAGGGGTCATGACAACAATACGCGGCACATGTTGCGCGGCGGCGGCCATAGGTAAAGTGCCGACGACAGCGCCGGCAATAATCAAAGTCATAAAGGAAATTTTCATGGCGCACTCGTTGCTGAATTTGGCGTGAGTGAACCGTGAAAGCGCTCTCAGGTCAACCTTTTGCGGCTTTTTCCGCCTGCCGGATTTCATTCCATAGCGCATCCATCTCGGCCAGATCAGATTGCTCGGGCGATTTTCCGCGCGCGGATAGGCCCGCCTCGATATAGGCGAAACGCCGTGTGAATTTATCATTGGCGCGGCGCAGCGCGCCTTCGGGGTCAAGACCAAGGTGCCGCCCGATATTCGCCATGGCAAACAGCAGATCGCCGAATTCTTCCTCGAGGTCATCAGGCGTCAGCGTGTCGCGCGCCTCGACCAGCTCGCCAACCTCCTCGGCCAGCTTGTCGACCACCTGCGCCACCTCGGGCCAGTCAAACCCGACCCGCGCCGCGCGGTTTTGCAGCTTGGCCGCGCGCAGCAGCGCGGGCAGACCCAGGGCCACGCCGTCCAAAACGCCCTTTTGCGCCTTGCCCGCGCGCTCACGCGCTTTGATCGTCTCCCAATCCTTGACCTGTTGTTCGGGCGATTTTGCGTTGGATTGATCGCCAAAGACATGCGGATGGCGGAACACCATCTTATCTGCAATCGCCTTGACCACATCGGTCAGGGTGAAATGCCCGGCCTCGCGCGCCATCTGGGCGTGAAATACGGTCTGGAACAGCAGATCGCCCAGCTCGCCGCGCAGCTCGCCCCAGTTTTCCTGCGCGATCGCATCGGCCACCTCATAGCCTTCCTCGATCGTATAGGGCGCAATGGTGGCGAATGTCTGCGCGATATCCCACGGACAGCCGGTTTCAGGATCGCGCAGCGCCTCCATGATAATTTCCAACCGCCTGATCTGAATGGCAAGATCGGGGGTTTCATCAGTGATCAAACTGGAAAGGGCGGGCATTGCGGTGTCCGTTGCAAAAGGCGATAACAGAACCCTAGACCGCTATAGCCCGAAGGTGAACCCATGCCCGTCATCAATCGTATTGCCAGCTTCGCCGATGAGATGAAGACATGGCGCCGCCACCTTCATACCAACCCCGAGCTGGGCTTTAACTGCTTTCAAACCGCTGATTTCGTGGCAGAACGCCTGCGCGAGTTCGGCGTCGACGAAATTCACACTGGTATTGCGACCTCGGGCGTGATCGCCATCATCAAGGGGCGCGAGGATGGCCCCACCGTTGGCCTGCGCGCCGATATGGATGCGCTGCCGCTGACCGAGATTACGGGCGTCGACTATGCCTCGCAAAATCCCGGCGCGATGCATGCTTGCGGCCATGACGGCCATACCACCATGCTGCTGGGCGCCGCGAAATATCTGGCCGAGACGCGCAATTTCTCGGGTTCGGTCGCGCTGATCTTTCAACCGGCCGAGGAAGATGGCGGCGGCGCGGGCGTCATGGTGCGTGAAGGCGTCCTTGATCGCTTTCAGATTGCCGAGGTTTACGCCCTGCACAATCACCCGGGTCTGGAGCCCGGTCGGTTCGAGACGACGCCGGGCCCGATCATGGCGGCGGTCGATACATTCACTGTGAATATCACCGGTCGCGGCGGCCATGGCGCGCGCCCGAATGAGACCGCCGACCCGGTTGTGGCCGCTTGCGGCATCGTCGCGGCGATGCAAACCATCGTCAGCCGTAACCACGATCCCGTGCAGGATCTGGTGGTTTCGGTGACGCAGATCCACACCGGCAGCGCCAGCAATATCATCCCCGAAACCGCCTATATCAACGGCACTGTGCGCACCTTTAACAAGGATGTGCAGAATATGGTCATGGCGCGGATGGCGGCGATTGTCGCGGGTCAGGCCCAAGCCTACGGCGTTCAAGCCGAGCTGGTCTATGACCGCAACTATCCCGCGACGATCAACGATCCCGCCAAAGTCGCCATCGCGGCCGAGATCGCGGCCGAGGTTGGTCTGGGCGTTGATGCCAATTGCACGCGCGGCATGGGGGCCGAGGATTTCTCGTATTTTCTGGAACAGCGCCCCGGTGCCTATCTGTTCCTAGGCAATGGCGATACGGCTGGCCTGCATAGCCCATCGTATAATTTCAACGATGAAACCGCGCCGTTTGGGGCTTCCTTCCTTGCGCGTGTCGCCGAACGCGCCTTGCCGCTAAAGGGCTGATCAATGGCACTCGAGGACGCCAAAACCCAGGTTGATCAGGCGTTTACGCGCCAATCTTTGCGCGGCCTCTCGCATGAGAATGCCTTTGGCGGGGCGGTGTCTTTCCTGCGCCGCCGCTATAGCAAGGACTTGAGCGGCGTCGATCTGGCCGTGACCGGCGTGCCCTTTGATCAGGCCGTCACGCATCGCACCGGCCCCCGTTTCGGGCCGCGGGCGCTGCGCGAGGCTTCGACCTTGCAGCCCTATGATCCGCCCTATGGCTGGGGTTATGATCCGCTATCGACGCTGTCGGTGGTGGATTACGGCGATCTGGCGTTCGATTACGCGAAAACGGCGGCCTTCCCGGGCGCGTTGACCGAACATATTCGCGGTATTCTGGCGGCGGGCGCAGGCAGCATCACGCTGGGCGGTGACCACTTTATCACGCTGCCGATCCTGCGTGCCTATGCCGAAAAGTTCGGGCCCCTGTCGGTGATCCATTTCGACGCGCATTCCGATCTGTGGCAGGACGACGATCCAGACCGTATCGACCACGGCACATTCATGTATAAGGCCGTGCGCGAAGGGTTGGTCGATGTCAGCCGCAGCCTGCAAATCGGCATCCGCACCGAATGCGACGATTATCTGGGTATGCCCTATATCGACGCGCGCACTGTCCATGAAAAGGGCGCGACTTGGGTTGTGGAACAGGCCAAATCCGCCGTGGGCGACCATCCTGTATACATCACATTCGATATTGATGCCCTTGATCCCGCATTCGCGCCGGGCACCGGCACGCCGGTTTGGGGTGGTCTTGCCAGTTGGCAGGCGGCGGCGATCCTGCGCGATCTGGCGGGGATCAATCTGATCGGCGGTGATGTGGTCGAGGTCTCGCCCCCCTTCGACCCCACGGGCGCCACCGCTGTCGCGGGCGCCCATGTGGCGATGGAGCTGATCGCCCTTTATGGCTGGACGCGCCGCTAAAAACCCTTAGCCGCCAATATATTGGCGGCTATAGCGCGGCGAGAGCGAGGTCAGAATCTCGTATCCGATGGTCTTGGCGGTCACCGCCAGATCATCGACGCTTTGCTGCGGGCCGATCAGGGTCAGCACCTCGGGGTCGGCGTCCAGATCGGTAATATCGACCGTGATCAAATCCATCGAAATGCGGCCAATGATCGGGCAGGCGATATCGCCGCTGTATACATTTGTGCCAGCCCCCAGCACGCGCAAAACGCCATCGGCATAGCCAGCCGCCAATGTCGCCACACGGGTCGGGCGCCGCGCTTGCCAGGTGTTGCCGTAACCCACGACCTCACCCTCGATCAGATCGCGGGTCTGGATGACGGGCAGGTCAAGCTGCAGCGCCTGCGCGCCTTGGGCATAAGGCGCGGCACCGTGCAACCCGATCCCCGGCCGCACCAGATCGAAATGATAGTCCGGCCCCAGCAAAATGCCACCCGTGGCGGCCAGAGACCGGCTGACGCGCATCCCTTCGGTCATCTGTTTGAACAGATCCAGCTGATAGGCGTTCATCGGATGGTCCGGCTCATCGGCGCAGGCCAGATGGCTCATGATCAGCCGCGGGCCCGCGCCCAGAACCTCGTCGGTGACCGCGGCCCAATCTTCCCATTCAAACCCCAGACGGTTCATACCCGTATCCAGTTGAATGGCGAAGGGACGCCCCGGCAGCGCATCGAACTGGCGGCGCAATTGTTGCGGCGAATTCAGCACCGGCGTCAAATTCAGTTGACGGATCAATGCCGTATCCGTCGTACCATGGCCGGACAGCACGAAGATCTCGGGCGCGGGGCCGACGGCTTCGCGCAGGGCCACGCCTTCCTCGGCCACAGCGACAAAGAATTTGCGCACGCCAGCCTCGGCCAGCGCGGCGCCAACGCGGGCGGCGCCGGTGCCATAGGCATCGGCCTTCAGCACGGCGCCCGCTTCGGCACGCGACATGGCCGCCAGCTTGCGCCAGTTGCCGATAATGGCATCAAGATCAATCGTCAGAATTCCGGTGGTCATGTCGTCTGGCTTCTCGTTACTGCTGGCATTCGATCAGAACTCGACCGAAGCACCTTCTTGCCACGGTTTTACAAGATTTCCAAAGCGCGTGAAGCGCCCTTCGAAGCTGAGGTCAACCGAACCGATCGGCCCGTGGCGCTGTTTGCCGATAATGACCTCGGCGCGGCCATGCAGGCGGTCCATATCCTCCTGCCACTTGGCCATTTTGTCCATTTCATGGTCGCCCGGTTTTTCGCGTTCTTTGTAATATTCCTCGCGGAACACGAACATCACCACATCGGCGTCCTGCTCGATCGAGCCGGATTCGCGCAGATCCGACAGTTGCGGCCGTTTATCTTCACGCGATTCCACCTGACGCGACAGCTGCGACAGCGCGATCACCGGCACGTTCAGCTCTTTCGCGATCGCCTTCAGGCCCTGCGTGATCTCGGACACTTCGTTCACACGGCTGTCTTTGGCGCTGGCGGGGCGGACAAGCTGCAAATAGTCGACGAAAAGCACATCTAGGCCGTGCGTCCGTTTCAGGCGGCGGGCGCGGGCGGCCAACTGGCTGATCGGCAGCGCGGGCGTGTCGTCGATATACAGCGGGCAGGATTCGAGTTGCTTGGCCGCCTCAACGAAACGGCGGAACTCGGCCTCGGTCATATCGCCGCGCCGGATCTGTTCGGACGGGATCTCGGCCGCCTCGGACAAGATCCGCGCCGCAAGCTGTTCTGCCGACATCTCGAGGCTATAGAACCCCACGACGCCGCCATTCACCGCGCCCTCTGATCCGTCATGGCGGATACCGCGCTGATAGGCCTTGGCCACGTTAAAGGCGATGTTCGTCGCCAGCGAGGTTTTCCCCATCGAGGGACGCCCCGCCAAGATCAGCAAGTCCGAATTGTGCAGACCGCCCAGCTTTTTATCCAGATCCATCAGGCCGGTAGAGAGGCCCGCAAGGCCGCCGTCGCGCTGGTAGGCCGCATTCGCTGTCTCAACAGCCTCGCGCAAGGCGCTGAGAAAGCTGGTAAAACCGGATTCAGCGTTACCCTGTTCCGCCATCTTGTAAAGACGCTGTTCGGCGGCGATGATCTGCTCTTTGGGGTCGGTCTCGGCCTCGAATGTCTTGGCCTGCGCCGAAATATCCTGACCCAGGCGGATCAGATCGCGCCGCACCGACAGATCATAGATCATCTGCGCATAGTCGCGCGCGGCAAAGCCCGAGATCGCAGCCCCGGCAAGGCGCGCAAGATAGGCCGTGCCGCCCAGCTCTTTCAGCCCGGCGTCTTCCTCGAAAAACGGCTTCAGCGTCACCGGCGAGGCCAGCGCGTTGCGGGTGATCCGCTGCGCCGCCACCTCGAAAATGCGGGCGTGGACGGGGTCGTAGAAATGATCGGGTTTGATGATCATCGCCACGCGGTCATAGACCTCGTTATTCGTCAGGATCGCGCCGAGCAATTGCTGCTCGGCCTCGATCGACTGGGGCATGGGATCATCCACCGCCGCTTGGGTCAGCGGCGTGCCATCAGGGGAAAAGGCGCTGATGTCGTTCATCCCAAATGCTCCTTACGGGTTTGCGGCCTGCCATGCGGCGGGGTCTTTCAGGAAGCTTTCGACACCCGAAAGCGTCTCGTCGTCGAACAGCTCTTGGGCACGCGCCTCGGCCAGAACATCCCACCAGGTGCACAGGTGGTGCAGCTTGATGCCAGCCGCGCCCAGCGTCTCATGGACGCCTTCGTAGATGTCGTAATAAAAGATCACCGCCGTATGGCCACAGGTCGCGCCGGTGTCGCGGATCGCATCCACAAACGACAGTTTCGAGCCGCCATCCGTGGTCAGATCCTCGACCAGCAGGACGCGCTGGCCCTCGGACATCGCGCCCTCAATCCGGGCATTGCGGCCATAGCCCTTGGGCTTTTTGCGCACATAGGTCATCGGCAGGGCCATACGCTCGGCCACAAAAGCGGCAAAGGGAATGCCCGCCGTCTCACCGCCTGCGATATTGTCGAACGCCTCGAAACCGGCATCGCGCATCACGGTGATGGTCAGGAAATCCATCAGGGTCGAGCGGATACGCGGATAGGAGATCAGCTTGCGGCAGTCGATATAGGTCGGGGCCTTTTTACCGCTGGCATGGGTAAAGGGCGCGCGCGCGTTGAAATGCACCGCGCCGATTTCCAGCAGCATCCGCGCCGAGAGGCGGGCGATTTCTTCCTTGGGCGGATAAGAAGTCGGGATCATCAAAGGGGCCTTTCTTTATTCTGCGACGCGCCAATGCAGCGCAAAACCGGGGTCAAAGACGGTAACGGGGCCGTCGCCGGTTTCAATATGGCTGGGGAAGCTGACGGGCGCCTCGCTGCGGGTCAGCGTCAGCGTGCCGGTGTTTGCCGGCAGACGGTAATGCGCCGCGCCGTTCAGCGCGGTAAACGCCTCGAGGTGCTGCAGCGCATTCTCGCGCTCGAACACTTCGGCAAGACAGGACATGGTATTGGTGGCGGTAAAGCAGCCGGCGCAGCCGCAGGGCAGCAGCTTGTTCGCATCGGTGTGCGGCGCGCTATCAGTGCCAAGGAAGAACCGGCCATCGCCCGAGGTTGCCGCCTCGACCAGCGCAAGGCGGTGCGTTTCGCGTTTGGCGACCGGCAGGCAGTAGTAATGCGGCTTGATGCCGCCCGCCAGAATATGGTTCCGGTTGATGATCAGGTGGTGCATCGTGATGCTGGCCGCCAGATCGCCGCCCGTCGCGCCGCGCACATAGCTGACGGCGGTGCGGGTGGTGATATGTTCCATGATGACGCGCAGGCCCGGGGTCGCGGCGCGGATCGGCTCTAGCACGCGGTCGATAAACACGGCTTCGCGGTCGAAAATATCAACCTCGGGGTCGGTCACCTCGCCGTGCGTGCACAGCGGCATGCCGATCTCGGCCATCTTTTCCAGCACGGGGCGCACTTTGTCGAAATTATGCACGCCCGAATGCGAATTCGTCGTCGCGCCTGCGGGGTAAAGCTTTACGGCAACGGCGATCCCCTCGGCATGGGCGCGGGCCAGATCGTTCGGATCGGTATCTTCGGTCAGATACAGCGTCATCAGCGGGGTGAAATCCGCGCCTGCGGGCAGGGCGGACAGGATACGCTCGCGATAGGCGGCCGCTTGGGCGGCGGTGACGACCGGCGGCACCAGATTGGGCATGATCAGCGCGCGGGCGAAATCGCGGGTGGTTTCGGGCAGGACAGCCTGCAACATCGCGCCATCACGCAGATGCAAATGAAAGTCATCGGGGCGGCGCAAGGTGATCGTCTGTGTCATAGCCATCGCTTTTGGAAACAGGTGCAGTCTGATGCCCATGCGGGATTTCACGCCCAAGGGCAAGGGTAGCGACTGTATAGCCCGCCGCGTTTTTTCTTTCCACGCTTTGATTGCGCGAATGTGCCGCAATCGTCAGGCGGCGTTGCGTAAATAAGGGCTGAATGCAACGAGCGTTTTCCCCGCGGGGAAGAGGGCGGGGAAGATAGCGGCGAAGGCGGAATACCGCCGCATGTCACGCCCGCGTTAACCTACGCGAGAGTGAATACTTGACCATCAGGTCGATAATCGTTTCTAAAGCAAAGACTTTTGGGAATGGAGAGAGACGTGAAGACCTTAATTACCGGCGCGGTCGCCGCTTTGGCGCTGAGCGCAACATCGGCTTTGGCCTGCACCAACTGGGAACTGCCGCCGAGCTATGGCGATGTGACCCTGGCCGCTGGCTTTATGCCCGATCCCCATACGCTGGACATGGCGGCGGGTGGCCCGATCAACCTCAGCACCTGCACCGAAGAGCCGGGTATCGGCTTTATCAGCGAGGCGCCCGATTACGATCTGTATTGGGAGGGCAACGGCACGCTGACCATCGCCTTTGAATCGGACGAGGACACCGTCCTGCTGGTGAACGGCCAGCAATGGGAATGGTATTACAATGACGATTACAAAGGCCTGAACCCCGCCATCGTGATCGAGAATGCCCCCGCCGGTCTTTACGACATCTGGGTCGGCACGATCACCGAGGGCAGCTATCCCAATGGCACGTTGATCATCACCGAACTGCCTTACTAATGCAAAAGGGCCGCGCAGATCGCGCGGCCCTTATTCCATCAGGCTGACGCCCTATGTCGCGGATGCCTTATTTGGCAGGTGCCGGCCCGATCATCATGACCATCTGGCGACCTTCCAGCTTGGGCATGCTTTCGACTTTACCCTCGGCCTTCACATCTTCGGCCACGCGGTCCAGCAATTGGCGGCCCAGATCCTGGTGCGCCATTTCGCGACCACGAAAACGCAGCGTGACTTTGACCTTGTCGCCTTCGCCCAGGAATTTCAGCACCGAGCGCATTTTGACATCATAGTCATGCGTATCGGTGTTGGGGCGGAATTTGACTTCCTTGATCTCGATGACCTTTTGATTGCGGCGCGCTTCGGCCTCTTTCTTCTGGGTCTCGTATTTGTATTTACCAAAGTCCATGATCTTACAGACCGGCGGCACGGCGTTGGGCGAAATTTCGACCAAGTCGAGGCCAGCTTCTTCTGCAAGCATCAGCGCACGCTCGGGCGAGACGACGCCGATATTTTCTCCGTCCGCGCCAATCAGGCGGATGTCACCCCCACGGATACGCTCGTTGATCCGGGGTCCGGTTTCGCGTGTGGGCGGCGCGTTATGCGGTCTACGTCCTATGACTTTGTTCCTTTTGACATTAGGCTTTGGCGCGCAAAATAGTGCCGTGGCGCGCGGCTTTCAACCTCAATTCGGGGCCAAGGCCCCGATAATCAATCAACGAAGGCCTTTTCGATGACGAATTCGGCCGGATCGGAATTTGCACCCTCGCGCAGACCGGCTTTTTCCAGCAGCGCCTTGATATCGAGGTTAAAGGCAAGGTTGCCGCAAACCATGGCGCGATCCACCGCCGGATCGAGCGGCGGCAGGCCAAGATCGGTGAACATCTGCCCGCTTTCGATCAGTGCGGTGATACGGCCCATCTTGGCGCTCTCCTCGCGCGTGGTGGTGGGATAGTATTTCACCTGATGGGCGAATTCGCCGATCAGCGGGTCATTGGCCAGATCCTCTAGCAGCTGGCGACCATAGGTCAACTCGGCCACTTCGCGGCAGGTATGGGTGATGATCACTTCCTCGAAACGCTCATAGGTCTCGGGGTCGCGCAGCAGCGAGGCAAAGGGCGCAAAGCCGGTGCCAGTTGCAAAGAAATAGACACGTTTGGCGGGCGTCAGCGCATCCAGTACCAAGGTGCCCACCGGCTTGGGGCGCAGAATGATCTGATCGCCTTCCTTGATATGCTGCAGGCGCGAGGTCAGCGGGCCGTCCGGGACGATGATCGAATAGAACTCGAGTTCCTCATCCCAAGAGGGCGAGGCAATCGAATAGGCGCGCAGGATCGGCTTGCCATTATCGCCGGGCAGGCCGATCATCACGAACTCGCCCGAGCGGAAGCGCAGGCTTTGCGGGCGCGTCATACGAAAGGCAAATAGCCCGTCCGAATAATGCGTCACCTTGGTCACCGTCTGCACATCGGGCGAGATGATCTTGCTGCCTTCCGCCATGGGAATTCCTCTCAACTATTTATGGGGGTTATAGGCAGGCCGGGCGGAAAGGAAAAGGCTGGGCCGCGCTTTTGATGCTCGCATATGCGCGCGCGCGCGGGGGTGCAACCCGCTATTCGGCCCGTTTACTCTGCCCAGGCGTGATCGGCGGTAAAGACGATCGTCAGCCAGCGGTCAGGGCCGGGTTGGCCGATCTGGGTGGCAATATCATTGCGCAGCGCATCCCATGCCGTGATGCTTTGGGTTGGGGTGTCGGGGGCGACGATAAAGTAAATCTCGATCTGCAAGCCGCGGCCGATCTTGGCGACATAGGCGCGGTAATCCAAAAAGCCATGCTGCGCGACCGCGCGTTCGCATATTGCATCAACATCGGCCTTTAACTCCATCGGAGTCATCAGGAAAATTTCAGAGAACGCCTGACGCACGATAGGGATCGGCAGCGGCATCAGCCCCAGCGAGATCACCGCCAGAATGACCGGATCGACATAGGGCACCATCCACGCATGTTCGGTGCGCTGCAAGATCAGCGCGATGACGAACGAGACCAGCAGCGCGGCGGTGATCGATCCGCCCATCAGCCACGAGCGGATATCCAGCGCGATCAGTTCGGATTTGATGCGGCGATTGTGGCGGGTCTCCCACGCCATCATGCCGAAATAAACGAACAGCGTCGTGACGGCATAGATCAGGCCGATGCCAAAGTCAGGCTCGCGCCCGCCGTGGCCGATGCTGATGATCGCGTTCATCAGCCCATAGGCCGAGATGATGATCAGCATCATGCCGTTCAACGCCAGCACGATGGGCTCCAGATGCCAGAACCCCATGCTGAACCGGCTGCGCAGCCGGTGCGACAACCCGTCCGGCGCGGCAGAGCGCAGGATCAGCGAGGCGACCACCAGCGACAGCACCGTCATCGAGGCGTCGATCAGCGAATAGGCGCTGTCAAAAATGACAGCGGCAGAGCCTGACCATAGCCCGAGGGTGACCCCATAGGCGGCAATGATGAATGTGGCAATGATGGAGCGGCGCAGGATTACTTCTTCGGTCATGATAGACTGGATGTCGCAGGCCCTGCGCCAGATGGCAAGGCTTAAGCGGTGACCAGTGCCGCAGCCGCGAGCGCCGCGATGATCGGCAGGAAGTCTGCGGCCTTCAGACTCGCGCCGCCCACCAGCGCGCCATCGACATCGGCGGCCGCGAAAATCTCGGCCGCGTTCGAGGCTTTGACCGAGCCGCCGTAAAGGATGCGGATCATCTCGGCCTCGTGCCCAAAGCGCGCGCGCAAGATAGCGCGGATGCGGCCATGCACTTCGGCGATTTGCTGAGGGGTCGGGATCAGACCGGTACCCACAGCCCAGAGCGGCTCATAGGCGACGATGGTGTTGCCGCCCACGCATCCCTCGGGCAGCGAGGCCTCGAGTTCTGCGGTGATGGCGTCCAATGTGATGCCCGCTTCGCGCTGCTCGAGGCTTTCGCCAACGCAGATCACGGCGGTCAGACCCGCTTCCAATGCGGCACCGGCTTTGGCGCGGACAAGGTCATTGGTCTCGGCATGATCGCGGCGGCGTTCGGAATGGCCGACGATGACATGGGTTGCGCCCGCGTCGCGCAGCATCAGGGCCGAAATCTCGCCCGTATAGGCGCCGCTTTGCAACGGGTGGCAATCCTGACCGCCGATGGCGAAG
Organism: Ketogulonicigenium vulgare WSH-001; assembly: GCF_000223375.1. NCBI lineage: Bacteria > Pseudomonadati > Pseudomonadota > Alphaproteobacteria > Rhodobacterales > Roseobacteraceae > Ketogulonicigenium > Ketogulonicigenium vulgare. Next base: position 941,294 of record NC_017384.1, read on the forward strand.
CTGGCTGCGGCATGGGGGGCGGCGGCGGCGATCAGCGTGGCAGGTGGGCAGATCAGCGTATCGACAGCTTTGTCGGCGCCCGTGGCGATGGCTGCGATCTGCGACAGATCCGCCACCGTGCCAAACATCTTCCAGTTACCCGCAGCAATTTTACGACGCATAAGCCCCTCCGATATGTCTTTGGGTCGTCTAACAGCAGCGGGGAGGGTCAGAAACCCTGATAACCCTAACGGTTAACCCTAACAGTTTGCTTAAACTGCAAATTTACCGGCAGTGCGATTAAACTGCAAACTTAGCCGGCAGTTGGCTTAAACTGCGAACTTAATCGACTCGCCGCAGCCGCAGGCTTCGACAACATTGGGGTTGTTGAATTTAAAGCCGGTGTGCAGCAGCGTGTCCTCAAAGTCGATCTCGGTGCCGAACAGGAACATCTGTGCCATCGGCGCGATCATGACGCGCGCGCCGTCTTGATCGACGATCTCGTCCAGCGGGTTCACCTGATCTGCGTATTCCATCGTATATTCCATGCCCGCACAGCCGCCCTTTTTCACGCCAAGGCGCAGGCCAGCATGGCCCGCAGTCTCCATCAGCGCGCGAATGCGCGTGGCGGCGGCGGGGGTAAGCGAGACGGCTTGCTTGCCGGGAATTGCGAACATGATCCGTTCCTTACATGAAGCCAAGTTCGAGGCGCGCCTCGTCCGACATCATCGCCATGCCCCATTGCGGCTCCCAGACGATATTGACATCGACCTGTTTGACGCCGGGCAAAGGTTCAATCGCCTGCGCAACCCAGCCGGGCATCTCGCCCGCAACGGGGCAGCCGGGGGCGGTCAGGGTCATCGCGATATTCACTTCGGATTCGTCGTTGATATCAATCGTATAGACAAGGCCGAGGTCATAGATATTCACCGGGATTTCCGGATCGTAAACGGTGCGGCATGCCTCGACAATCGACTCATACAAAGGATGGTCGGTGCTGGAGGGGGCGATCAGGGGATCACCCTCGAACGGGACGGTTGTATCGGACATGGCAGCCTCTGAGAACGTGTTGTCGCAAATATAGGTGCGGGCAGGGCAAAGGTAAAGGCGGGGTGCCTTTCCTTTGGCGGGCTTGCGGTCTAAAAGGCGCCCTCAACGAATAGGACGGATTATGGCGAGCGGTATCAGTTTCACCCTGAACGGGACGGATGGCAAGGCGCGTGTGGGCGTTATTTCAACGCCGCGCGGCGAAATCCGCACGCCTGCGTTTATGCCGGTGGGCACTGCTGCGACGGTCAAGGCGATGATGCCCGAGTCTGTCGCCGCCACTGGCGCCGATATTTTGCTGGGCAATACCTATCACCTGATGCTGCGCCCGACGGCCGAGCGGATCGACCGTCTGGGCGGATTGCACAGGTTCATGAACTGGGAAAAGCCGATCTTGACGGATTCGGGCGGTTTTCAGGTCATGTCGCTGGCCGGTTTGCGCAAGCTGACCGAGGAAGGCGTGACCTTTTCCAGCCATGTCGACGGCTCGCGCCATTTCGTCAGCCCCGAGCGCAGCATGGAAATCCAAAAGCTGCTCGGCTCGGATATCGTGATGGCTTTTGATGAATGCCCCGCGCTGCCCGCAACCGAGGAAACCGTGGCCCAGTCGATGCGTATGTCGATGCGGTGGGCGCAGCGCTCGCGCGATGCGTTCGGTGATCGCCCGGGCCATGCTTTGTTCGGTATCCAGCAAGGCGGCGTGACAGAAAGCCTGCGCGGCGAATCCGCAGACGCTTTGCGCGCCATTGAATTCGACGGCTACGCCATTGGCGGTCTGGCCGTGGGCGAGGGGCAAGAGGCGATGTTCGGCGTGCTGGATTACGCGCCCGATATGCTGCCCACCGACAAGCCGCGCTATCTGATGGGCGTCGGCAAGCCCGATGATATCGTGGGCGCCGTCAAGCGCGGCGTCGATATGATGGATTGCGTGCTGCCTAGCCGTTCGGGGCGCACGGGGCAGGCCTGGACGCATCGCGGTCAGGTCAATATCAAGAACGCCCGTCATGCGGATGATCCACGCCCCTTGGATGAAAACTGCACCTGTCCGGCCTGCAGCAAATACAGCCGCGCCTATCTGCATCACGTCTTCCGCTCGCAAGAGATGATCTCGGGGATGCTGCTGACGTGGCATAACCTGCATTACTATCAAGAGTTGATGGCAGGGATGCGCGCGGCAATCGCCGCCGGCCGTTTTGCCGCGTTCGAGGCTGATTTCCATGCCAAGCGCGCGCAAGGCGATATCGATCCGCTTTAAATTTGAACCAATCGAACACTTGCAGAACCTCCGCCCGTTGTTCAAGGTGGAGGGGATGACTTGAATTGGCAGCCCCGCGCTACCAGATCTGGTCAGTGAAAGAGGGGATGGCGCAAGGGCTGCCACTTTTGGGGCCAAGTCCATCCTGCCTAGGAAAGGAAATAAGATGAACGATCACTTCAGCCCTTCCTACCCGGTGCTGCCGTTGCGCGACATCGTGGTGTTTCCGCATATGATCGTGCCGCTGTTTGTGGGGCGCGAGAAATCCGTGCGGGCGCTGGAGGAGGTCATGTCTGAGGATCGTCAGATCCTGCTGTCCAGCCAAATGGATGCAGGCGTCGATGATCCCGGCATTGACGGAATCTATCGCACAGGCGTGTTGGCGAATGTGCTGCAACTGCTGAAGCTGCCCGATGGCACGGTGAAAGTGCTGGTCGAGGGTAAAACCCGCGTGCGCATCACCGATTTCGTCGAGAACGACCGTTTCTTTGAGGCCCATGCCGAGCCGCTGGACGAGACCCTCGGCGATGGCGAAGTGGTCGATGCTTTGCTGCGTTCGGTCGCCGAAGATTTCGAGCGTTACGCTAAGGTTAAAAAGAATATCCCCGAAGAGGCCATTGCCGCTGTTGTCGAGGCGACCGAACCCGCACGTCTGGCGGATCTGGTTGCCGGACACCTTGGCATTGATGTCGCGCAAAAGCAGGAACTGCTGGAAACGCTGACCGTCTCGGCCCGTCTGGAAAAGGTCTATGGCCTGATGGACGGCGAAATGTCGGTGCTGCAGGTCGAGAAGAAGATCAAGTCGCGCGTCAAATCGCAGATGGAGCGCACCCAGCGCGAATATTATCTGAATGAGCAGATGAAGGCCATTCAGAAGGAGCTGGGCGAGGGCGAGGACGGCAGCAACGAGCTGGGCGAGCTGGAAGAAAAGATCGCCAAGACCAAGCTGTCGAAAGAGGCCCGTGAAAAGGCCGAAGCCGAGCTGAAAAAGCTGAAGTCGATGTCGCCGATGTCGGCAGAGGCGACGGTCGTGCGCAACTATCTGGACTGGCTGCTGGGCGTGCCGTGGGGTGTGAAATCCCGCGTCAAGAAAGATCTGCCCAAAGCCGAGGCCATCCTGAACGCCGATCACTACGGCCTTGAAAAGGTCAAGGAACGCATCGTCGAATTCCTGGCCGTGCAAAGCCGCAGTGACAAGCTGAAAGGCCCGATCCTGACGCTGGTCGGCCCTCCGGGCGTGGGTAAAACCTCGCTGGGTAAGTCGATTGCAAAGGCCACGGGGCGCGAATTCATCCGCATCAGCCTTGGCGGTGTGCATGATGAAAGCGAGATCCGCGGTCACCGTCGGACGTATATCGGCTCGATGCCCGGCAAGATCATTCAGGCGCTGAAAAAGGCCAAAACGACGAACCCGCTCATCCTGCTCGATGAAATCGACAAGATGGGGCAGGATTATCGTGGCGACCCCGCATCGGCCCTGCTCGAGGTGCTGGACCCGGAACAGAACAACACCTTCGTCGACCACTACCTTGAGGTGGAATACGATCTGTCGAACGTGATGTTCATCACGACCGCGAACAGCTACAATATGCCCGGGCCCCTGCTGGACCGGATGGAGATCATCTCGCTTTCGGGTTACACCGAAGACGAAAAGCGCGAGATCGCCCGCCAGTATCTGGTCGACAAGCAGTTGAAAAACAACGGCTTGAAGCCCAAGGAATTCAGCATCTCGGATGATGCGCTGCAGGAAATCATCCGCAGCTATACCCGCGAGGCTGGCGTCCGTAACCTCGAGCGCGAGATCGCCAAAGTGGCCCGCAAGGCCGTGACCAAGATCATTAAGGGCGAAGCAGAATCCATTGAGGTGACTGCGGAAAACATCAATGACTTCTTGGGCGTGAAGCGTTTCCGTTGGGGTCTGACCGAGAAAGAGGATCAGGTCGGTGTTGTCACCGGTCTCGCCTGGACCTCGGTTGGCGGCGACATCTTGCAGATCGAAGCCCTGCGTCTGCCGGGTAAAGGTCGCATGAAGGTCACCGGCAAGCTGGGCGACGTGATGAAGGAATCCATCGAGACGGCGGCCAGCTATGTCCGCTCGATCGCGCCAAAGCTGGGGGTGAAGCCCACCCGCTTTGACAAGGTGGATATCCACGTGCACGTCCCCGATGGTGCCACCCCGAAAGACGGGCCTTCGGCCGGTCTTGCGATGGTGACCTCGATGGTATCGGTGATGACCGGGATTCCGGTGCGCAAGGATATTGCCATGACGGGTGAAGTGAGCCTGCGCGGCAATGCGCTGCCCATCGGCGGTCTGAAAGAAAAGCTGCTGGCTGCGCTGCGGGCAGGCGTCAAGACGGTGTTCATCCCGATTGAGAACGAAAAGGATCTGGCCGACATTCCTGAGAATGTGAAGCTGGGTCTGGAAATCGTGCCTGTACACCATGTGTCCGAAGTGCTGGCCCGTGCGCTGACCCGTCAGCCCGAGCCGATCGAATGGGACGAAGAGGCCGAGGAAGCCGCAGCCCTTGCCGCGCAGCAATCGCGGTCGGGCGGCGAAGGTATCGGCATCGCCCATTAACCAACTGGGGCGCCCCTTCGGGGGCGCCTACCTTGCATCCTGCGCCAGCTTGACGGCAGGCGCGCGATTGCACAGAATAAGAACAAATCGGCTGAAACAGCCGCAATAACAAAGGAAAAATCCATGGCTTCTGATAAACAGAACCTGCAGGACGCGTTTTTGAACCATGTCCGCAAAGCCAAAATCCCCGTCACGATTTTCTTGGTCAATGGCGTGAAACTGCAAGGTGTGATTACGTGGTTCGATAGCTTTTGCGTGCTGCTGCGCCGCGATGGCCAATCGCAACTGGTCTACAAAAGCGCGATTTCGACCATTATGCCCGCGCAGCCCATCTCTTTGTATGAAGGCGAAGAATAGATTTTGCTGAACCACCAGCAGGTAGATACCCCCGCATGGATCGTACATCCCGAGATTAAATCGGATGTCAGTCGGCGCGAGGCGGACGCTGCCCTCGATGAGGCAAAGGCCCTGGCAGATGCTCTGCCGGGGCTTGATGTTCTGGGGGCTGAAATTGTGCGCTTGCCCAAAGTGCATGCCGGCATGCTGTTCGGCAGCGGCAAAGTGCAGGAATTGAAAGAACGGATCACAGCCCATGGCGTCAAGCTGGTGCTGATTGATGGCGCGCTCTCGCCCGTGCAACAGCGCAATCTGGAACGCGAATGGGGGGTCAAGATCCTCGACCGGATGAGCCTGATCCTCGAGATTTTCTCGGATCGGGCGCGCACGCGCGAAGGTGTGTTGCAGGTCGAGATTGCGGCTTTGTCCTATCAGCGCACGCGGCTGGTGCGGGCGTGGACGCACCTTGAACGCCAACGCGGCGGTTTCGGTTTCGTTGGCGGCCCCGGCGAGACGCAACGTGAAAACGACCGCCGCGCCATTGACGAGCAGCTTTTGCGGCTGGAACGGCAGTTGGAAAAGGTGCAGAAAACCCGTGCGCTGCATCGCGCCGCGCGGGCCAAAGTGCCCTATCCAATTGTGGCGCTGGTCGGCTATACCAACGCCGGAAAATCCAGTCTGTTCAACCGTGTAACCGGTGCGGATGTGCTGGCGAAAGACCAGCTTTTCGCAACGCTTGACCCCACCATGCGGCGCCTGACCTTGCCCGATGGGCAAGAGGTGATCATGTCGGATACGGTGGGGTTTATTTCCGATCTGCCGACGCAACTGGTGGCCGCCTTCCGCGCGACACTTGAAGAAGTGCTAGAGGCCGATCTGATCTTGCATGTGCGCGACATCAGCCATCCGCAGACCGCGCAGCAGGCCCGTGATGTGATGCAGATCCTGCACCAGATCGGCGTGCCCGAAGATGCGCCGATGCTGGAAGTGCTGAACAAGATCGACTTGCTGGATGAGGCGGGCCGCGAGGCGTTCCAGACCGAGGCTGCGCGCAAGGATGCAAAGATCGCCGTATCCGCGCTGACGGGTGAGGGTGTCGAGGCGCTGCTGGAGCAGATCTCGGCCGCGCTGGCGCCGCCGTTCTTGATCGAGGATTTGCGCCTGCCGCATACCGCCGGCAAATTGCGCGCCTGGCTTTATGCCGAGGGCGTGGTCGAGGGCGAGGTGCGGGACGATTTCGGCATGACGCTGTCGCTGAAATGGACCCAGGTGCAAAGCGCGCGGTTCAATAAGATGCGCGACGGCATGGGCAAGGCGGAATAAGGAAAGGGGCCTTTCGGCCCCTTTTCTTTTACATCACGCGGTTCGGCAGTTTGCGTGCCAGGAACAGTGACAGGCTGGCCACCAGAATGATGGCGATATTCACCGGTGTCACGCTGTCGCGCATCAGTTGTCCGATCAGCGTCGCGATGATCGTGCCGCCGATCGTGCCCGCCGCCGCCAGAACCGAGGCCGCAAGTCCGGCCAAATGTCCCATCGGCATCATGGCGACCGAGTTCAGATTGCCCATCGTCAGCGCGCCTTGGGCAAAGATCGACGAGGCCCACAGGACGAAGAAGCCGAACTCGACCTCTTGCGGCACGTTCAGATGCGAGATGACCAGATAGAGGATCGAGATCGCAATCTGCACCGCCAGCGTGGTCATGACGATATTGCGCACGGCCACTTTCATGACGATCCGCGCGTTCAGCACGCTGCCCATGATCCCGACGACCGCGCTGACGGCGAACCAAAGCGGGAAGGTGTCGGTCACACCGTAAACGCGGTGATAGATCGGCTCTCCCGCCGAGAGCATGGTGAACAATGTGCCGAACAGCAGTGCTTGGATTACCAGCGACAGGCGCACCATCGGGTTGCTAAAGATCTGGCGCATCCCGCTGATAATGCTGGGCATATTGATCGGGCGGCGGTCTTTGGGTGCCAGCGTTTCGGGCAGGCGTGTCGTCAGCCACAGATAGCAGACCAGCGCCAGCAGCAAGAAGGACAAAAAGATCGTCCGCCAGCCGCCCGCAAAGGCGATCAGCGCGCCGACCGCAGGTGCCAGCGCGGGCACGATGCCGAACACCGTGATGATGATCGACATGATCCGCGCCATTTCGCGGCCCTGATACAGGTCACGCACCACGGCGATCGAGACGATCCGCGGCGCGGCTGCGCCCATGCCCGAAATGAACCGCCCGATCAGCATCGGCACGATGGATTGCGATTGCCACGAGATCAGCGCCCCGATGACATAGATGACAAGGCCGCCGACGATGACGGCCTTGCGCCCAAAGCGGTCGGCCAGAATACCGACGAATAGCGTGCCAATCCCGATGCCCATGGTAAAGCTGGTAATAATAAGCAAGCTAAGATTCGGGCGGTCAGGACTGAGTTCCAGCCCGATCTGCGTGATCTGCGGCAGCATCGAATCCATCGAGAAAGCGACGACGGCACTCAGCATCGCCATCAGGGCGACGAATTCGACCAGCCCGAGCGGATTGGATGAGGAGGTGGAGGAGGAGGCTGTTTTTTCCATTGTTTTTAATGCACTGTCCCATCCGGCGGGGCGGAGGTCTCAGCGATGATATCCTTGATAACTGAAAGCCAGAGCGCGGGAGGTTGCGCGCCGGGAAGAACGTGGTGGCTGCCGACGATAAAGGTCGGAACGGCTTTGACACCCATTTTACGTGAATGCGCCTCGCGCTCGCGCAACTCTGCCGCATCGGCGGGGCCGGACAGCAGACGTTTGACCGCCTCGCCGTCCATATCCAGCGTTGCTGCAATAGCGGCCAGCGTGTCGATGTCGCCAATATCGGCGCCATCGCGAAAATAGGCGGTTTGCAGGGCTTCGACCATGTCGAGTTGGTGGCCCTCTTGTCCGGCCCAATGGATCAGACGCAGCGCATTCAGCGCATTGGGCAGATGCAGGACGCGGTCCATATTCACCTCGAGGCCGAGGGCGGTGGCCGCTTCCATCACCTCGCGGTCATATTGCGCGACGCCTTCGCGCCCGCCCAAGGCCTCGCCAAGGACGTCGTGGCGCGGCGCGCCTGCTGGGTCGAGTTTGGGAAAACGCCGCAGCGGATGCCATTCGATGACAAAGGGGTTCTCGCCACTTTCGGCCAGTGCGGCTTGCAAGGCGGCAAGGGCGATCATCGACCACGCATCGGTCGGGTCGCCCAGAATATCGAGCTTTATCATAACAGCGGTCCGTCAGGGGTGTGGGTTCTGGCTAGACCCCTGACGGCTGTATTGCAAGGTCACATTGCTGTGTTTGGGGCCTGTTAGGGTGCCTCATACCACCAAACGTCGGGCATCCAGCCCGGCCAGTCGCCGAACAGCGGGTGATGTGCCGGATAATGCAGCGTTGCATCATGCGCGATGCGGGCGACGTTCCATTGATAGAACGGAATGACATAGCGCCCTGCGGTCAGCGCGCGGTCCAGCGCCTGTGCGGCGGCCAGAAAATCACCGTTGCTATCGGCGGTCAGCAGCGTGCCGATCATCGCGTCAATCGCGGGGGATCGCGCGCCCATCAGGTTGCGCCCACCCACCGTGTCGGCGCCCTCGGACCCCCAATACAGATATTGTTCATTGCCGGGGCTGAGGGAGAGGCCGCGCCGGAAATAGGTCATGCCAAAGTCGTAACGGTCGGTGCGTTCGCGATATTGCGCGCTGTCGATGGCGCTGACGGTGGGATTGATGCCCAGACGGTTCAGCGCCTGCACATAGATCTCGACGATGGATTGCACTTCGCCCGCGCCGGTCTCAATGACGATTTCAAAGGTAAAGGCGGTGCCGCTGCCGTCGCGCATCACGCCGTCGCTGCCGACCGTCCAACCGGCCTGTTCGAACAGCGATAGCGCCTGCGCGATGCCAGCGCGATTACGCTCGGTGCCATCCGAAACGGGAAAGGCATAACCCTCCAGCGTGCCGGGGGTCAGATCGGCGGCAAAGGGTTCCAGCAGTTCGGCGACACGGCCCGTCGCGGGCCCCTCGGTCATGCCAAGGGGCGAATTGCCGAAATAGCTTTCAATGCGCGGCTGCGGCTGGCCGTTCACGGTCTCATTGATGAATTCAAAGTTAAAGGCCTGGATCAGCGCCTCGCGCATGCGCCAATCCGCCAGTTGCGGCAGGCGGGTGTTCATCACAAGGCCGGTCATGCCGGTGGGGCGCTGATGCAGCAGCTCTTCCAGCACAACCTCGCCCGATTGCACGCGGGGAAAGCTATATTGCGTGTTCCAGCGCAGCACATTGGTTTCGCGGGTGAAATTCACTTCGCCCGTTTTAAAGGCCTCGAACGCCGAGGTTTCATTGCCAAAGAATTCAAACCGTACCTCGTCGACATTCATCGTGCCTTCGCGAAACGGAATGTCGGCGCCCCAGTAATCGGGGTTGCGGCGCAGGCTGACATAGCGGCCCCCCTCAAACCGGTCGATGACATAGGGGCCAGAGGTGACGGGGATCTGCTGCAAGCCGTCGCTGGCGGCGAAATCGACGCCCTCCCATTGTGCTTTTTGCAAAATCGGGCGCAGGGCGGCCAGCAGCGCGAGTTCGCGATCGGGCGTGTTAAAGGTGATCCGCACACCGCGCTCGCCTACGGGTTCGATGCTTTCGACCTTGGTCCAAAAGGTGGCGTAACGCGGATGGCCGGCGGTGCCGAGGGTTTCAAACGACCAGATCACATCTTGGGTCGTGACAGGCGTGCCATCGGAAAAGGTCGCGGCAGCATTCAGCGTGAATTCGACCCAAGAGCGATCCTCGGGCGTCTCGACGCTTTCGGCCAGCAGGCCATACAGGGTGAACGGCTCGTCCAGCGTGCGGCCCATCAGGCTTTCGCCCGTCAGCGAGGCCAGTTGCCACGGCACCGAGCCGCGCAGAACATAGGGGTTCAGGCTGTCGAAACTGCCAACTTCGGCCGTGACCACACGGCCGCCCGTGGGCGCATCGGGGTTGGCATAGGGCAGGTGGGTAAAGTCGGCGGGCAGGGCAGGTGCGCCATACATGGCGATGCCGTGCTGCGCCTCAGCCACTGCAAAGCTGGGTAAAAGCGCGAAGGCCGCGAGCGTGCATGTCCTGCGTAAAGTGATCATTTCCCTTGCCCCGTATGGATGGTTTGTCGTTTTGGGCAGGATAGCCGCTCACCTGAGGCTTTTCAAACTTTTAGCTGGAATCGCAGGGGTAAAGTGGTTATGAAGAAGTCACTGCTCGATAGGTTTCTTGCCTGTATGAAACCTGCCTCAAAGACTTAGCGCCGGCCTTGTGCCGGCGTTTTTTTCTTTGTTTTGTTGGCTTTCGCGGGGAATTGATCCCAATCCCCCGCTAAGTGGCTGAAATCCGCCAGTTCTACGAATCAGTGATGCGCCGCGGCGATTCTTGCCGCCAGACGTGCATTATTCATCACCAGCGCGATATTGGCGACCAGTGACGCGCCATCCGTCAGTTCAAAAAGTCGTTGCAGCAAGAAGGGCGTGACCGCTTTTGCGGCGATAAACCCTTGATCTGCCTCGGCCAAGGCGGCGGCGATATGAGGGGCCAGAATATCAGCGGTGATCTCTGCCTCGAGCGGGATCGGGTTTGCGACCAATTGGCCGCCCGGCAGGCCCATGGCCGCGCGCATTTGGGCGGCGCGGGCGATATCGGCGGCGTCATCCATGCGCAGGGGCGCCTTGATGCCGCTGTCGCGCGACCAGAAGGCGGGCAGGTTGTCTTGGCCGAAGGCGATCACCGGCACGCCCAAAGTTTCCAGATATTCAAAGGTCTTTGGCAGATCGAGGATCGCCTTTGCCCCGGCACAAACCACAGTCACCGGCGTTTGCGCCAGTTCCGGCAGATCGGCCGAGATGTCATAGCTGGTCTCCGCGCCGCGATGGACACCGCCGATGCCGCCGGTGGCAAAGACCTTGATCCCCGCCAGATGCGCGGCGATCATCGTGGCGGCCACAGTTGTCGCGCCATTGCGCCCCATTGCGATGCAGACCGGCATATCGGCGCGGCTGACCTTCATCACGTCTTTCAACTGGCCCAGATGATCAAGCTGCGCATCGGTCAGGCCGATATGCAGCGTGCCGTCCAGGATCGCAATGGTCGCGGGGGTGGCGCCATGAGCGCGCACTTCGGCCTCGACCAGACGTGCGGTTTCGACGTTTTGCGGAAAAGGCATGCCATGGGTGATGATGGTGGATTCCAGCGCGACGATGGGTTGACCGGCGGCGCGGGCGGCTTCGACCTCGGGGGCGAAAACCATGGGTAGGGTCGTCATAGGGGTGTATCTCCCGAAACGTATGTAGCGGCGGCTTTCGCAGCACGGGCAAGGCTGGTGGCCCTGTCCATTCCGGCGCGTTCGGATACGATATGCGCCGCCATGAATGTATCACCTGCACCAGTCACGCGCGTCACCAGCACCGAAGGCGGACAATGGGTGATGATATCACCCGATAGCCCGTCCGCCGCTGCACGCCCACCGTCTGTCACCAGAACATGGGTTACGCCGCGTTGCATCAGCCCCATTGCGGCTGCGCTACTGTCGGAGAACTCGCATTGGCACAAAAGCCCGGCTTCCTCAAGATTAACGTAGAGGGTGACGCCGGGATGGCCGACCAGTGCCAAAAGCCGCTCGGCCTTGCCGGGACTTGCGGGCGCGACGCGCAGATCAGCGGCGCGAAACAGCGGCGAATGCGCGATTGTGTGCAGCAGATCGACCGTCAGATTGCCATCAAGCGCAATCGGCCCGGACCAAGGCCGATCAAGCGTGCCCAAACGGCCATCTTCCAGCGGGCGCAGGATCTTGGCGCCGGCCGCTTCCAGCGAGTGCGCATCGGCGATTGCGGCGATCAGGCCATTTGCACCCTCGACCGCCATATAGCGGTCGGTTGGCAGATCTTCCGAGCGATAGGCATAATCGGTGATGATGCCAAAGGTCTCAGCCTCGGACAGCAGGGCATCGCCCTCGGCGTCGCGACCGGTGGCGCAAAGGACGGCGGGGGCCATACCGAAACGGCCCAGCGTCATGGCAATATTCATAGCAACGCCGCCGGGCAGGCGGGTAATGCGCCCCGGCACGTCAGACCCCAGCCGCATGTGGCTGGCACTGCGGCCGATAATGTCCCATAGGACGGCGCCGATACAAAGGATATCAGGTGTTTTTTCCATAGCTTTAGATGCCGCGACGCGCGGATTTGCGCAAGTGGGCCTATGGACAAGGGCGTGCACTTCGGCTAATGGGGCGTCACTTCACAGGCGAAGGCGGGTCGAGCAGGGAGAAATCCTGCAAGGTCCACCGGTTGGGGGAAACCCTGAACCCTTCGTCTAGGCCATAAAACCGGAAAGGAAAGAACATGGCTCTTCCCGAGTTCACCATGCGCCAGCTGCTTGAGGCAGGCGTTCACTTTGGTCACCAAACCTCGCGCTGGAACCCCCGTATGGGCGAGTTCATCTACGGCTCGCGTAATGGTATCCACATTCTTGACCTGACGCAGACTGTCCCGCTGCTGGACAAAGCCCTGCAAGTCGTGCGCGACACCGTCGCCCGTGGCGGCCGTGTGCTGTTCGTCGGCACCAAGCGTCAGGCTCAATCGGCAATCGCCGATGCTGCTGAAAAGTCGGCACAATACTACATCAACCACCGTTGGCTGGGCGGCACGCTGACCAACTGGCAGACCATCAGCCAGCGCATTCAGGCCCTGAAGCAGATCGACGAATACTCGGATCGTGGCTTTGAAGGCATGACCAAGAAAGAGCGTCTGGGTCTTGAGCGCGAGCAGGCCAAACTGCAAGCCTCGCTGGGCGGCATCCGCGAAATGGGTGGCGTTCCTGACCTGCTGTTCGTCATCGACGTCAACAAAGAGCAACTGGCCATCAAAGAAGCCAACAAGCTGGGTATCCCGGTTGTGGCGATCGTTGACACCAACTGCTCGCCCGAAGGCGTTGACTATGTGATCCCGGGTAACGACGATGCCGCACGCGCCATCGCTCTTTACACCGACCTGATCGCACGCGCGGCTCTGGACGGTATGGATGCACAGCTGGGCGCCGCTGGCGTCGATCTGGGCGCCATGGAAGTGCTGGCAGAAGCAACCGTGGCTGAAGAAGCCGCTGCCGCCGCCGCTGTCGCTGCTGCTGGCGAGCAAGCCTAAGGCTTTCGCGAAACTGTCGGGTAGGGGGCTTACTCCTACCCGCACCCAACCCATTTGATGGAGATGACCATGTCGATCACCGCCGCAATGGTTAAAGAGCTGCGCGAAATGACGGGCGCAGGCATGATGGATGTCAAAAAAGCTCTGACCGAAACCGATGGCAATATGGAAGCTGCAACCGACTGGCTGCGCACCAAAGGCCTGGCTAAAGCCGCTAAAAAAGCTGATCGCGTCGCTGCTGAAGGTCTGATCGGCGTTGCCGTTTCGGGCGGTCGCGGTGTTGCTGTCGAGATCAACTCGGAAACGGACTTCGTTGGCAAAAACGTCGACTTCCAAAACCTGGTGCGTGATATCACCAAGGTTGCACTGGAAACCGGCGAGACCGTTGAAGTGCTGAAAGCCACCCAGCTGAACGGCCAGACCGTTGCTGACGTGCTGACCGACGCTATCGCACGTATCGGCGAAAACCTGAACCTGCGCCGCTTGCACGTTCTGGAAGGCACGACCATCGTGTCCTATGTTCACAACGCTGCTGCCGAGGGCCTTGGCCGTATCGGCGTGCTGGTTGCGCTGAACGGTCCCGAAGACAAAGCGCTGGAAATCGGCAAGCAATTCGCAATGCACATCGCTGCAACTGCACCGCTGGCGCTGTCGGAAGCTGACGTCGACGCTGCTGTGCTCGAGCGCGAATTGGCTGTTCAAACCCAGAAAGCACTGGAAGAGAACGCCGAATCCGCCAAGCCCAAGCCTGATGCTGTGATCCACAACAACATCATCCCGGGCCGCATGAAGAAGTTCCTGTCGGAAGTGACGCTGCTGAACCAAGCCTTCGTCATCAACCCCGACCTGACCGTTGCGCAAGCTGCGGCAGAGGCGGGCGTCGAGATCACCGGCTATGCCCGCGTCGCTGTCGGCGAAGGCATCGAGAAAGTCGAAGAAGATTTCGCTGCTGAAGTTGCAAAGACGCTGCAAGGCTGATTTGCGCTGAAAAGCGTTGAAAATAAGGCGCCGCGTGGGTTCATCCTGCGCGGCGTTTTTCGTTAATATTACATAATATTGATTATGCGAATAACATATAGGCTTAGAAGGGCAAGGAACCCCTCGCTCCTGCCTTGAAATCAACGAAATTACGAAAAAATTGCATCTAATCAATATTATGTAATATTAAAGCAATTGGCGCTGCAGCATAGGCCGCAGCGCCAGTTAAAATCAGTTACGTGCGTCGAATGCGTCGCCCGTTGCAACGCCCAGCTGCGCAATCGCCGCATCGGTAAAGCGGAAATCAACAAGATCCTGCGTGCCCAGCACGGGCGTGTTGGCGAAATCGGCGCCTTGATAGATGAACGCGATCGACCCGCTCAGATCCTCCTCGCCAAGACAGCCGTTCACGCACCAGCGACGAGCAAGGATCTGAACCGTCCGCTCCAGGCTTTCGCGCGACAGATCGCTGCGCGCAGCTGCCGCGGCATCGACCCATGCTTCGGGATTGGCGCGCATGTCACGCGACACTTCGATCAGAGCTGCTGTAAAACGCTCGACCGCGTCGGCTTTCTCTTCCAGCACTGGCTCGAGACCCGCGACGAATTTAGACAGCGCCGGCGCGCGTTGCGAGAAGTCATCCGGATTGACCAGAACATGGATGCCTTCGGTGCCAGCGATCGACGAATATGTGCCAAAGGACACCGTTGTCGCATCAACCCGGCCAGCCGCCAGCGCATGGACGCGCACATCCGGCGCACCGATGGCGACGTAGTTGAGCGATGCCGGATCCACATCATAGCCGCGCGTTACGGCTTGGGTCAGCGTATGATCAAGGCTGCCGTTGTCCGCGATGGCAAAGCTGCGGCCCGACAGATCCGCGACGGTTTCAATATCGGATTTCGCCGCAATCAGGAATGCGCTGCCGATGGATACGGCCACAACGCCGCGCACCGGGATGTCGTTTTCGGCGCGCAGACGGATGGCGGCATCAATGCTGATATCGGCCAGATCCACATCACCCGAACGCAGGGCCGCAACAGCCTGCGGCGTGCCGTCAAGCGTAATGAAGTTCACATCAACGCCGTGACGCTCAAAGTACCCCATGCTTTCGGCCAGACGAAACGCCGAGGCATTGGTCACGTTGAAGTTAGCATCGATCACGGCCAGCGCCACGTTCAGCTGCGGATTGGCGTCCTGCGCGGCCAACGGGCCAGCGGCAACCAGAGCGGCCAAAGCCACGCCAAGAGAAAGCTTCTTCATTCTTCACTCCTCGTGTGAATATCACACGGTTAGATGTTGTTATTGTTTAAACATTTTGAAGGGTGAAAAGTCGTCGTGCAGCACCTGCGAGACTTTGTCATGCCCCATCCATCCCTTGATCAAGGTTGAATATATCCGCCTGAAATCAGTGGTATATTTCAGATTGCCATCATCCAGATCACTCAAGCTGGGCATTGCGCCATAGTGCCCGCCCAAAACGGGCTTGCCGATGATGAAGGCGGGCCCAGCGGTGCCGTGATCGGTGCCGAGGCTGGTGTTTTCCGCGACGCGGCGACCGAATTCGCTAAAGACCATGACCACGACATCATCGCCCCGCCCTAGCCGCTCCATATCCGCGACGAAGGCCGCGATGTGATCGGATGTATAGGACCACAGCCGCGCATGAAGATCGCCCTGGTAAACATGCGTATCAAAAGCATTATTGCGATACGGCACATAGTAAACGCGGGTCGGGAAGTCGGCGGCGACCAGCGCGGCCACGCGTTCAAGGCCAAAGCGGACAAGGCCGTAATCCACCGGCGTCGCATAGGCATTCCACGCATCGCGCACCAGCTGTTCGGACTGGCTGGCGCTGGCGGCGATATCCATCATGAAATCAAGCGATGCGTTCCCTGCCCCGTTGCTGCGCCGGTCAATCGCCTCCATCACATCGGCCTGTTCGTGATAGGCGCGGCGGGTGAACTTTTCGGGCGCGTCGAACACCAGCGGCACATGGTTCATCGCCCGCACCGCAAGGGATTGATGATCATCAATATTCACCAGCAGATTGGCATTATGCCCCAGCGGGTCCAGCGCATCCGCCATCCGACCCAGCCAGCCATAGGCCTCGCCACTATTGGGCGCGCCGGTCTGCCAAAAGGCCATGGACGAGAAATGCGAAAAGCTGGGCTGATCATAGCCGACGCCGTGGATCAGGCCCATATTGCCGTCTTTGAACAGCCGCTCGAACCCGGTCATCGTCTTTTGAAAGCCGAATGTGTCGTCGATGGGGATCAGGTTGTTCTTGCGGATACCCAAATGGGGGCGCGCGTTATAATAAGCGTCGTTTTGATAGGGAATGACCGTGTTCAACCCGTCATTGCCGCCAGAAAGTTCAACAATCACAAGGATCTTGTCGCCCTGATCGCGCCCCGCGACCTTTGAGAAGACCGGCGAGGTCGTGATGCCGCCTGCCCCCTCCATCACAAGGCTGCTATAGCCGTCGCGGATCAGGCCATCGCGTTCGGCACTGGTGAGTTTGGGTGTCTTTGCCATCTGTCGTCTCCCGCTGCGCCTGGCTCAGGCGAGTTGGTATTGGGGCGAGCTCATGATCCCGTGTGCGATCAGCCGCAGCGGGTGTTCCATGTAACTCTGTGCATCGGCGAGGTTTTCTGTGCCTAGCTGTTCATTCAGCGATGTGATCAGGCTGGTGCGCACGCTGTCGGGCAGCGCAACCTGAAGAAAGCGGACCATCAGCACATCGACGGCGTCGCCGGTCGTTGTTGCGCCCGCGTCGCGCACCATATCGGACAGGCTGAAATCGGCGGCGCTGCGGGGTATGGGCTTCACGCGGCGCATCGCCTCTTGCCAGCCCATCAGACTGGCGTAGCGGGTGTTGAATGTCTCGCGCAGACCGGCGGAGGAACTGGGCGCGGCGCCATCTTCCAGCGTTGCGGCGGTAATTTCCATACCGGCATTGATGTTACGGTTCACGCGGCGGACCTCTGCGCCCGGGTTCAGCTGCGGATCGCGGAAGCTGATCATATCGGGGAACAGCACGTCTTGCGCGAAATTGCCGCGCTCGAACAACAGGCCCGGCGTGATCCACGACCGCCCCTCGCCCCAGCCCGCAACCGTCGGCGGGTAAAGCAGCACCTGCCCCAGCACCTTGCCGACCGATCCCGCATCGGGCACGCCGGGCAGCGCGCGGACACCCAGCTTGCGATAGGTCGAGATGATCAGCTCGGTCGGAGATTTGATATGCGTGCCCACCGAGGGCGCGGCATAGAAATCCTGCGACAGGAAAATCGCGCGCAGAAATGGCGTGATCTGGTAATCGCCATCGCGCAGCAGCGCGCCCAAGCGTTCGGCAAAAGCGGGCGAGACTTCCTCGCGCACGAAAAAGCGATAGATTTTCAGGGCGATATAGATCGCCGTCTGCTTTTGATCCAGGATGATGCGCAGGATGTCATCGCCGTCAAACGGCCCCACCTGCCCCAGAAAATGCTTGTCGCCCGCGTCGTGTTTCTCGGGGTCGATCACGAAGGTCAGATCGTCATTGCCCCAGCCGGTAAAGGCGCGGGCCGCCTCGCGGATGTCGTCCTCAGTGTAATTGCCGACGCCCATGGTGAAGAGTTCCATGACCTCGCGGCCGAAATTCTCGTTCGGGGCGCCTTTGACGTTCTGCGCGGCGTCCAGAAACACCAGCATCGCCGGGTCTTTGGCGATGGCGCTCAGCAGATCGCGGAACGACCCAAGCCCGCCCGCGTGCAGCGTTTTTAGCTGCAGCTGGATCTTGCGGTAATCGCGCAGCTTTTCTTCGCTGGTGGCGAAATGGCCGTGCCAGAACAGCGCCATTTTTTCCTGCAGCGGATGGTTTGATCGCACCATGCGGTCCATCCACCAGTTCGCCAGCCGGTGCGTTTCCAGCACGGTGGCGCGCAGCCAGTAAAAGAACCGATCCGTCACAGGTTGCAGCGGACGACTGCCGCCGGGTTTGACGGCCACCCCCATCGCCCAGCCGGTGCGTTCGGCCAATGCGGTCGCGGCGGGACGGCTGACGGGAAAATCTTTCAGCGTTTCATCCCAAATGGGTGATGCGTCAAAGGGTTGCAGATCGGATGTGCCCGCGCCCAGCAGCAGATGCTCGACCGCAGCTTGGGGCGTCATCGCAGCAAGATCGGCGATATCGCTCGGCGTTCCGCCAAATCCTGCGCGTTCCAGCAGATGGCTGGCGCGCGCCGCCGTCCAGTCCGAGGGGGTGATCTGGGTCAAATCCTCGGCCCCGGCAGGGTTATGCGAAAGCAGCGTATCCATTGGTCTTCCCTTGTGCATCAACCTGATAGGCTGACGCGCGAAGACCTAATCCGCCTGCGACCTACTGTCGCCCTATTCACCCCATAGGATTATCCTATGGGGTGTCATCAAACGCCCGCGCCAGTTCCTCTAGCACCGCGCCATCGCCTGCCATGCCGTGAATCCGGTCCCATAGCTGGGCGCGCAGGCTGGTAAAGGCCGCGCTTGCTCGAATATCGCCGTCCCAGCGCGCCTCTGGCAGATCGACATCGACAATGGTATCGATGCGGCCCGGGCGTGGTTTCAGCATCACGATGCGCTGCGACAGCAGGATCGCCTCGTCGATATCATGAGTGACAAAGACAACGGCCATGCGTCTGCGCGCCCACATACGGGCAAGCTCGGCGCGCAAAGTCTCGCGCGTCATGGCGTCGAGTGCGGCAAAAGGCTCGTCCATCAGCAGCACCTCTGGCTCGACCGCCAAAGCGCGGGCAAGGCCGACGCGCTGCTGCATCCCGCCCGAAAGTTCATGCGGGAAAGCGTCCGCGAAATCGCGCAGGCCCACCGCACCCAGCAAAGCCTGCGCGCGGGGCAAGCGGTCTTTGCGGGCCATGCCGCGCAGGCCAAGGACGAAGGTGATATTTTCCGCCACAGATTTCCACGGCAGCAGGCGCGCGGATTGGAACACCATGGCCATATCCGCCTCGGGCGACGGCGCTTTGCCCTTGTACAGCACCTGCCCCGCATCGGGCGTGATCAGCCCGTTGATCAGGCGCAGCAGGGTGGTTTTGCCGCAACCGCTGGGCCCGACCAGACTGACAAATTCGCCAGCGCGAATATCCAGCGAGATATTTTCCAGCGCGACAACCTTGCCGTCTTTAAAGGTTTTATCGACATTTTTCAGGGAAATCAGCATGTTCAGCGCCCCTCGGCCTGCGAAATCCGCCAGCGGCCAAAGTGACGCTCGACCCGCCGTATGCCCGATGTGATCAGAATCCCCAGCGCCATCAGCACGACGACCACCGCGAAATAGCGATCCATTTGAAAGCGGTTTCCGGCAGCGGTCAGCAGACCTCCAAGGCCGGATTGCGCCATCGTCAGCTCTGCAATCACGGTGCCGATGGTGGAAATCGCAACGCCAATGCGCAGCCCTGTCAGGATCGAGGGCAGCGCATCCGGCACCATCACCGACCAGAACAGCGCCCGGCGCCGCGCGCCAAAGGCCTGCGCCATTTCGGTCAGGTCTTTGTTCGCATTGGCAATCCCCGAGGTCGTATTCAGCAGGATCGGAAAAAACGCCGCCAGCCAGACAAGGGCGATCTTCGCCTCGGTATACAGGCTGAACCAGGCGATCAGCAGCGGGATAAACGCGGCCGAGGGCGTGACGTTGATCGCGTTCACGAACGGCTCCATCACGCGGCCGATGGTCGGAAAGCCGCCAAGGATAATGCCGCCCAGAACCCCGGTCACGGCCGAGATCACAAAGCCCGCAACCAGCACCGTCAGCGTCTGCCCCAGTGCGCGCGGAATGGTGCCATCCAGTGTCATCGCCACGAATTGGCGCGCGACGGCATCGGGGCGCGGCATGACCAGATTGCCCTGCGCGCCGTTCAGCGCATACATGCCCGCCAGCAGCAAAACGGCGATTGCAATCTGTGCGGAAATGATAAGCGCCCGGCGCCTTGCGCGGGCCTGTGCCGCACGGGCCGCAATGGCTGCCCGCGCGGGAGTGGTAGGGGTTGCGACATCGGTCATTGCACGTCCTTGCCCGCGGCTGTTTGCGGGTTGATGGCGCAAATTGTCGCGGCTCGCAAGCTTAGCGCAGTGTATAGCCCCCATCGCAATAGAGGGTGCTGCCGGTCATATGCGTGTTGTCCAGCAGGAAAATCGCGGCATGGGCCTGTTCCTGAACCGTCGCGGGACGGCCCTGAACCGTCATGCCGGCCCAGGCCGTATAGGCCGAATTTCTGATATCTTCCGCACGGTTACGCCACAGATCGCTATCGGTAGTGCCGGGTGAGAGGCAGTTGACGCGCAGCGGCGCCAGCTCGATCGCAAGACCGCGGGCCAGCCCCTCGAGCGCGGCGTTGCAGGCAGCATAGGCGGGCGCGCCAATGGGCCGGGCCGAGGCGGCGCCCGACATCAGAACCACCGCGGCACCCTCGCGCAGCGCGGGCAGCGCCGCCAGAGTCGCCCAATATTGTCCCCAGAATTTCGCGGCAAACAGCCCCTCGCTGCTAGCCGGATCGCCGTCTCGAAAGGCGCCGGTTTGATAGCTGGCGGCTGGGGTGAAAAGGCCGACGAGCTGCGGCGCGGCGGCAAAGAAATCGGCCAAGGCTGCGCGATCGCCGGTATCGACCACCTGCCCCATTGCCCGCGGTCCAAGCCGATCCAGCGCGCCTTGCAATCGCGCCGGATCGCGCCCGCCGATATAGACGCGGTCGCCCCGCGCGATCAGTTGCTGGGCCGTGGCAAAGCCGATGCCCGATGAGCCGCCAATGATGGCATAGGTTTTTATCTGTTCCATTGCTCCGGTTTAAATGTGAATGTCAGGCGGTCATAACGACATGTTTTCACCTTTTTCATGCCTGTGGTTCACGAATGCATACGCCTGGCGATGATATCGGTATCTTTCTGGCGGTCTGCGATGCGGGGCGTTTTGCAGGCGCCGCGACGCGGCTGCACCTGTCACCCTCGGCCGTTGCCAAGGCGATCGCGCGATTAGAGGCGCGGCTGGGGGTGACGCTGTTTGCGCGCAGCACGCGCCGTCTGGCCCTGACAGACGAGGGCGCGATCTATGCCGAGACTTGCCGCCAAGCCCGGGCAGAGATTGACCGGACCGAAGGTATGTTGCGCGCCCTTCACAGCACGCCTGCGGGCCTTTTGCGCATCAGTCTGCCGCCTCTGTTTGGGGCCGAAGTCATTGCGCCCGCTTTGTTTTCCTTGACCGATGACTGGCCGCTGTTGCAGTTGCAGATCGACACCTCGACCCAGCGCAATGATCTGATTGGGGCGGGAATTGATTTTGCGGTGCGGATCGGAGCGCCGCCGCCGCTGGCAGGTATCACGGCCCGGCGGATTGGGACGCAGCGCGTCATGCTCTGCGCCAGCGCGGATTATGTCGCGGCGCGCGGGGTGCCGCGCAGGCTGGCCGATCTGGGGGCGCACCGGCTGATTGCGATGCCGCAGGGCATGCCGTGGCAGTTCAGCGCACAAGATCACGTCGAAACCCTGCTGCCTGCGGGACCATTGCATCTTGACGGCAGCTTGTTGACCCGCGCGGCGATCATGGCGGGGCATGGTATTGGGATGGTGCCCGCATGGCTGATGCGCGATGCCTTGGCCGCGCGCCAAGTGGTCGCAGTATTGCCCGAGGCGCTGACCGGCGATCTGCCTATCTATGCGCTGTGGCCCACACAAAGCGCAATATTGCCGCGTCTGCGTGTGGTGATTGACGCGGTGAGCGCTGTTGCCAAAGCGCGCAGCTTTGCGGCAACATAGCTTAATATTTGCGCAGTTGCGCTTGACTTAGGCGGCGATAGCGCAAGGATGCGCGCAGCAAGTCGGCCTGTCGCCTGCCCGCCAAATCCCCAACATCCCTTCCATCTTCTGCTTTTGCGGGCAGTTCGATTCATAAGGCTATGATAATGCATATTATTTCAATGCGCGGCATGCTGCGCGGTGCTGTCGCGCTTTGTGCGCTGACGGTGCCTGCGCTCGCCCAAGACACCACGACCTCACTCGGTACAATCGTGATTAGCGATCTGCGCACCGAACAAACCGCCCTGCAATCGCTGACCGGTGTCAGCGCCGTCACCTCTGAAGACCTCGAGCGCCAGCAGGCGGCTTCGGTCGCGGATGTGCTGCGCCGCGTGCCCGGTGTTGGCGCGACGGCCAGCGGGGATGACGCCTCGGTTGCGGTGAATCTGCGCGGGATGCAGCAGATGGGGCGCGTGGTCGTCACGGTGGATGGCGCGCGGCAGGATTTCTGGCGCGTCGGGCATGGCTCGGGCTCGTTCTATCTGGACCCTGACCTGTTGAAACAGGTGACTGTGGTGCGCGGCCCGGCGTCGAATACCTATGGCTCGGGCGGGATCGGCGGCGTTGTGGCGTTCGAGACGCGTGATGCCAGCGACATGCTGGCGGCGGATGAGACCTGGGCCTATAGCCAGCGCCTGCGCTATGGCAGCAATGGCGAGGGATTCTCGACCACCGCCACGGGCGCCATGCGCTTTGGGCAGAATTTCGACGTGATTTCATCGCTATCCTACCGCAATAGCGATGAATATCGCGATGGTAACGGCGATCTGGTGCGCTGGACGGGCGAGGAAATCCAATCCGGTTTCGGCAAGGCGACATGGCGGCCCGCCGAGGGGCACGAGCTGAAATTCAGCTTTATGCGCCAGATTACCGATGATGTGATCTCGGGCTCTAGCGGTTCGATGTCCTCGACCCTCAGCCGATACGAGACCGAGACCTATAGCGACACTTATACCCTGTCCTATGGCTACGATCCGTTGGATAGCGATCTGATCGACTTTACGATCCGCGCCTATCACGCCAGCAATGACAACGATCAATCGCAGGTCTGGCCCACCGCCTCGATCGGCAACAGCCGCTACTACGATGTGGCAACGACCGGCCTCAGCTTTCAAAACACTGCGCGCATCAATGCGGGCGGCTGGGATCAGACCGTGGTGCTGGGCGGCGATTTCGCGCGGATCGAGGCCTCGTCCGATGCCGATCACTTTGGCGGCGGCGAGCAGGAGATCGGCGGCGTCTTTGGGCAGTGGCAAGGCCGTCATGGTGCGTGGGAGCTGATTGGCGCGCTGCGTTACGACCACTACAGTCTGGAAGGCATGACAAAAGCCACGCCCACCGCCGCCTCCGAACCCGCAAGCCTGTCGGGCAACCGCTGGTCGCCGCGCGTCTCGGTCGGCTATGATATTATGCAAGGGATGCAGGTCTTTGCGACCTATTCCGAAGGCTACCGCTCGCCCCATTTGCAGGAAACTTTCCGCCGCAATGGCGCGCATGGTGCGGGATACGAGCCGAACCTGACCCTGCGGCCCGAGATTGCGAAAAGCTGGGAAATCGGCGCGAATATGGAATTCGCCAGCCTGTTCAGCACGGGCGATCTGCTGACGGCCAAGGTCACCGCCTTCCACACCGATGTGCAGGATTATATCGAGACCGCCCGCGCCGCCAGCGGCGCGACCACGCATGTGAACGTCGGCAATGCCACCCTTGAAGGGTTCGAGATCGAGGGTTCGTATGATTTTGGCGCAGGCTATTTCAACCTCGCCGGTGCCTTTGTCGATGCGACGCTGGATGATACTGGCGCCACGCTGTCGAACACGCCGCTGGATAGCGTGACCGCGCGCCTCGGCCTGCGTGCGATGGATGATCGTTTGGAATATGGTGTGGAATACCAATACCTTGGCGATGTGACGCGCGTGCTGTCGACCGGCAGCTTTGACTATCCGGCCGTTGATCTGGTGAACCTGTTTGCCAGCTATCAGGCCCCGAATGACTGGCGCGTCGATTTCGGCGTCGATAACCTGTTCGACAAGGCCTACACCGACCCGCAATCGGGCTGGGCGACGACCACGGATATCGAACAGGGTCGCGGTCGCACCGTTCGTATCGCCTTTACCAAACGCCTTGGCGGTTGATGAAAACGGCGAGCCCCAGCGGGCTCGCCGCCTTTTAGGATGATGTCATGAGCGATCTTCATTGTCATGCGCAGGTGCTGCGCGATGATCCGGCGGCGATTATACCGCAAATCCGCGACCGGCTACGCAGCTATCAGGCGGTGGTGGAGCACGACCGCGCGGGTAGCTTCCGCCTGTCCTATCCCTTTGGCTGGCTGCAACTGGGCTGGACCGACAGCGATATGCTGCTGGAAGGCGGCGCACCAGATCCGGCGGGCCTTGCGCGGCTGAAAGACCTGATGGCGACGGCCCTGCGCGTCTATGCCCGCCCGAACCCGCCCACCGTCGTCTGGCAGGGTAGCCTTGCGGGCGATGCGCGGCTGGAAAGCTTTCGTCTGATGCGGGTGGACAGCACCCAGCGCATCACGCCTCATATGCAGCGCGTGCGCCTGTCGGGCGAGGATCTGGACCGTTTCGCCGCCTTTGGCGCGATGCATGTCCGTCTGCAACTGCCGACAGCGGCGGTGCCCGATCCGGTCTGGCCGGTGGCTGGCCCCGATGGCCTACCCCTGTGGTTGGACGAGGCGCGCAAGCCTGCCCCGCGTGTCTATACGATCCGCCAGTTGGACGCTGATGCCGGTTGGGTCGATATCGACCTGCTGCTGCATGACACCGATGGCCCCGGCGCGGATTGGGCGCGTTCTGTGCAACCCGGTGATGAGGTCGGCATGATCGGCCCGGTCGGCCGTCCGCTGAAAGCCGCTGCGGAACACTATCTGCTGGGCGCAGACGAGACCGGCCTGCCTGCGATTGCGCGGCTGCTCGAAACGCTGCCATCCCATGTCACCGGCGACGCCTTTATCGAGGTGGCGAGCGAAGCCGAGGTGCAGCCGATTGCCAACCGCACCGGCATCACCTTGCATTGGATCTATCGCGAGGGCGCGCCTGCGGGCGATCTGCTCGCAGCAAAGGTGATGGCGACGCCTTTCCCCGCCGGTAATGCCTTTGGCTGGTTCGCGGCCGAGGCGGAATATGCCACACGCATCCGCGAATACTGGCGCGGCAGCTTGGGCCTTGGGCGCGATGCGACGCTGGTTGCGGCCTATTGGCGGCGCGGCGCATCGGGACATATGGCAGGTTAACCCATGATTTCACGTCGAAATTTCACCATCGGCGCTTGCCTGCTGCCCTTTGCGGCGCGCGCCGAGGTGCTGGACGCGGGCGGTCAGCCCGTGATCCCGCGCGGCGCTGGGACGATCATCAGCCTTGGCCCCGATATCAGCGAGATCATCTTTGCCCTGGGCGCAGGTGATCGCGTGGTGGCGCGGGATGAAAGCTCGCGCTATCCCGCCGCGCTTGCCGCATTGCCGTCGCTGGGCCAGCGGCGCGCGCTCTCGCCCGAGGGGGTCATGTCCGTCAGCGCCGATCTGATCATCGCCGCCGAGGATATCGGCCCGATTGACGTGGTCGCACTGTTGCAGGGCCAGTTCATCCCCTTTGTCACCGTGCCGCGCGATTTCTCGCTGGCGGGGATTTTGCGCAAGGTCGAGATTATCGCCGCCGCGCTGGACCGCGTGGCCGAAGGCGAGGCGCTATCCGCCGCGATCGCAGCAGATTACACGGCGGCCGAGGCGCTGAGCGCCGATATCCCACTGGAGGCGCGGCCACGCACCGCCTTTTTCCACGGCCTCTTGCGCTATAGCGCCGCCGGCCGCAACACCGCCGCGGGCGAGATTATGCGGGCGGCAGGGGCGCTGAACATCTTTGCCGATCACGATGGCTATCTGCAGGCCTCGCCCGAGCTGATTTTGGAACGCGATCCCGCCTATGTGATCTTGATGCCCGATGACCATGGCGGGCCCCGCGCGCAGGATGTCTTTGCCCTGCCTGCGTTTCAGGCCACCACCGCCGCGCGCAATGGTGCGCTGATCGTGCTAGAGGACAATCTGATGATCGGTTTTGGCCCGCGCACCGCAGGCCAGATCCGCCGCGTGGCGGACGTGTTGCACGGGGCCTAGCGCCCTCGTGCCGCCCGCGCCGCCAGGCCCATGCCCAAGGTCACTAGTGCAAGGCCGGTCAGAAACACCGGCGATAGCTGGTTGCCCAGCAAGATGACCGAGGCCGTAATCCCCACCAGCGGCACGCCCAGCGTGAAATTCGCCATGGCAAAGGGCGTGATCCGGCGGCCCTGTTCGGCAGAAATCACAAAGCAGGCAGATGTTGCAATCGGGCCGATAAACACCAGCAATTGAATGAGTTCCGGGGTAAAGTTAATCCCAACCGGTGCGCCTTCGGTCAGGAATGCGATGCTGGCCAGCGGCACGGTTGCCAGCAGCATTTGCCAAGGTGCCAATTGCAGCGGGCTGGACTGCCAGCGGTGGCGGCGCACATGCAAGATGACGACCGACCATGACACCGCGCCACCAATCAGCAGCAGCGCACCGCGCAGCACGCCCGGCTGGCTCCAGTCCATTTCCAGTGGCGAGACGATCAGGCCGACGCCGACAAGGCCGACGGCCAGCGCGCCAAATTGCGCATGTGTAGGCGCCTGGCGGAACAGCAGGAATGCCATCACCACCGACCACAGTGGCGTCGTATAGGCCAGCAGGACGGAATGGCTGGTCTCGGTCGTGGTCATCGCGATCATGCCCATGCCGGTAAAGGCCATCATCTGCAAAAACCCGATGCTGATCACGATAGGCCAGTCTGCCTTGGGCGGCAGGCGCAGCTCGCCGCGCAGGGCGACAAAGATGAACAGACAGATGCCGGCCGAGCCAAAGCGAAGCGCCGCCAACCACACGGGCGGCACGCTGAGCAGCGCCACTTGCGTCGCAGGCCAGCTGAGGCCCCACAGCATCACCATGGCCAGCAGCCACAGCACGGTTTTCGCGCGCTGATCCAACAGCGGCGCGCGTGCCGATGCCAAGGATGGGGTGTGATGCGTATCGCTCATGTAAAACTGCCCTTATTCTTACTGGACAGTTTGACCGATCGTCGGCGGAATTTCCGGCCTATTACCGCTGTTGTTTCCTAGATTATCGGATAAGTTTACCCAGATTATTTTTTCATGAGGTGAGTTTTGCCTAACATTCGCGACATGCTGGATGAGGCCAGTCTAAGAATCCTCGATCTGTTGCAAACCGATAGCGAACTCAGCAATGCCGAACTGGCTGAGAAAGTCGGCCTCTCCGCCTCGCCCTGCTGGCGGCGCGTCGCCGATATGCGCGAGCGCGGCGTCATTCGCGGGGCGGTGACGCTGGTCGATCCGCTGGCGCTGGGGTTGGCGGTGAACGTCTTTGTGCATGTGACGTTGAAACAGCAGGACAAGGACTCGCTGAAGGTGTTCACCGATGCCATCGCCCGCCGCCCCGAGGTGATGGAGTGCTATCTGATGACCGGCGAGGCGGATTTCCTGCTGCGCGTCGTGGTCGAGGATCTGCTGCGCTATCAGGAGTTGATGCTGGAATGCCTGACACTGATCCCGGTGGTGCTGAACATCCGGTCCAGCTTTGCGCTGGATCAGGTCAAATATACCACGGCCTTGCCGACAGGGCATTTGCGTCGCGCCGGATAATGAATTATCTATAAAATATGAGCACAGCTAAATCAGAACCCCTCGCCCTTCGGATCTCGCAGGCTTTGGCCGAACGGATCATCTCGGGCCAGATTGCGGCGGGCACGCCCCTGCGCCAGGATCATATCGCCGCCGAATTCGGCGCAAGCCACGTCCCGGTGCGCGAGGCCTTTCGCCGCCTAGAGGCGCAGGGCCTCGTGCAAAGCCTGCCGCGCCGCGGTGTGCGGGTCGCCGGATTCTCGCCCGCCGAGGTGCGGGAGGTTGCCGAAATGCGCGCCTCGCTCGAGGCTTTGGCGCTGCGCCATGCCGCGCCGCATTTGACGCAAAGCATTCTAAATGCTGCGGAAGATGCGACACGCGCCGGGGATCACGCCCCCGATGTGCAAGCCTGGGAAGAACAGAACCGGCTGTTCCATACGCTGATCCTTGCGCCGTGCAAAATGCCGCGTCTGCTGCGCGCGATTGACGATTTACAGGCGACCAGCGCGCGGTTTCTATTCTCGGGCTGGCGCGCGGAATGGGAGACCCCCACCGACCGCGACCACCGCGCCATCCTTGCCGCGCTGCGTGCCAAAGATGTGGATGCGGCGGTCACAAAGCTGGCCCGTCATATTCTATGGAGCGGTAAGCGTCCGGCTAAATAATCTATAATTATAGATAATTTATCATTATCGCTTGTCGAATCTAGGATGCGATGCGTAGATCGCCTATCGATCAGATAAAATTATCTACAAATAGGTGCAATATGACGACATATACCCTGCCCTTCATCCACGAAAACGCGGCGCGCAAAATGCTGGCTGTCATCGGGGGCAGCCTGCTGCTGGCACTCTCGTCGTATATCGAGGTGCCGATGTTCCCGGTGCCGATCACGATGCAGACCTTTGCCGTGACGCTGATCGGCGCGCTGTATGGGGCGCGCCTTGGCGCGGCGACAGTGGCGGCGTGGCTGGTGCAGGGTGCGATGGGTCTGCCGGTGCTGGCGGGCGGCGCGGCGGGGCTGTTGCATTTCGCGGGGCCAACGGCGGGCTATCTCATCGCCTTTCCGCTGGCAGCGGCGCTGGTCGGCTGGCTTGTCGCGCGCGGCTGGAATGGTCAGCGGGCTCTGCTGGCCTTTGCCGCCATGCTGCTGGGGAATGCCGTCTGTCTGGTGGTCGGCGCGGCCTGGCTGTCGCTGATGATCGGCGTATCTGCTGCAGTCACCGGCGGTGTGCTGCCGTTCATCATCGGCGGCGTGCTGAAATCGGCGCTGGGTGCCGCTTGCCTTGGGCTGTTGGCGCGCAAGTGACAGTTCTGATCCGGCCGCATCATTTGCTGTGCCTGCTGACCTTTGTCGGCAAAGGCTATACCCCCGCTTTCACGGCCAATATGGCCGTGATCGCCGGGCGGCTGGCGGGCGGCGAGGCTTTGCGCATCACGGATGGCCCTGATGACATCTGCGCACCCTATATGGGTCATTGTCTGGAGGGCAGTATCGCGGCGCGTGATGCGGCGGCGGCGCGGGATGCGAGCGTGTTATTGGGTCTGCCGATTGAAGTGGGCGTGGAACTCACGCTGACGCCTGCGCGTATCACAGTGCTGCGGGCGGCTTTCGCGCAGCACACCATCCGCACAGCCTGCGCCGCATGTGATTGGGCACAGCTTTGCACCGGCATCGGCGCGGACGGCTACAAGCAAGCGGTGCTTTAAAGCCGCACCGGCGCGCCGCACCGAATACTTTCATCCGCCGCGATGCAGATCCGCAGCGCCATCAATACGCTGCGCTGATGCGCCGAGAGATCAAAATCCTCGGTGATCGCGCGGGCAAGGAAAGCGGCTTGCGCCGCGCACATGGCAGCGTGGTCGATAGGGGGCATAAGGGTCACCTGATCGGGCGACAATCGCGCGCCGCCCGCGTCCAGCGCGGCGCTGCGGCGGGTCAGCACGCCGCCATCTTCCAGCGACACCGCGCCATTTGGCCCGACCACATCGCGCGCATATTTCGCGATATCCGAGAACATCGGCCCCCAGCCCGCCTCGTGCCAACCGACCGAGCCATCGGCGAATGTAATCTGGATATGGCTGTAATTATACATGCCATCCGGCAGGTGATCCGCCAGCCGCAGCCCCATGCCGCGCACTTCGACCGGGGCGGCATCGGTGATCTGGCACATGATATCCACGTAATGCACGCCCGCGTCCAAAATAGGCGAGGTCGTCTGCATCAGCGCCTGATGCTTGCGCCACAGATCGCCCTCGGACGGCTGATTGAGGCTGATGCGGAACACGAATGGCCCGCCCATTTCGCGCGCGTCATGCACAAAGCGCTGCCAATGGGCGTGGTGTTGCAAGATATGGCCGATGACCAGCTTGCGCCCCGCTGCGCGGGCGGCGTCTATAACGCGGGCGGCCTCGGTCGCGGTGGTCGCCAGCGGCTTTTCGACGAAAACATCCGCCCCCGCCGCGATGGATTTCAGCGCGTAATCGACATGGGTATCGGTATAGGTGCAGATCGACACCAGATCAGGCGCGGCGTCCAGCAACGCTTGATCCAAATCTGTCCAATGCGGCAGGTCAGCCAGATCGGGCGGCGGTGCGCTGCGGGTCACGATACCCGCGACATCATAGGCCGGATCGTCCTGATAGGCGCGCAGATGCGCGCGCCCCATCAGACCCAGTCCGACAACCACCACCCGGATGGGCATCAGGCTGCAACCTCAGCGGTTTGATCGTCAATGCGCACCAGATGGCCGGGAGCCACTTCGCGGTATTCCCGCGTGGGCGGCTGATAGCCAACGGGACGGATCGGGCTTTTGATCTCGTCGTTCGAGATCGCACGCCGGATCAGGCGACGCGCGGGATCGGGCACCGGCACCGCCGACATCAGCTTGCGCGTATAGGGGTGCTGCGGGTTCGCGAACAGCGAGGCGCGCGGGCCGATCTCGACAATCTCGCCCAGATACATGACGGCGACGCGGTGGCTGACACGCTCGACCACAGCCATATCGTGGCTGATGAACAGATAGGACAGGCCGAGGCGGTCCTGCAGATCCAGCAGCAGGTTCACCACCTGCGCTTTGACCGACACGTCCAGCGCCGAGACGCTTTCATCCGCGATAATCACCTTTGGCTCGAGCACCAGCGCCCGCGCGATCGAGATGCGCTGGCGCTGCCCGCCCGAGAATTCATGCGGATAGCGGCGCAACATATCGGGCGACAGGCCCACTTGCTGCATCAAGGCGGCGGCCTTTTCCTTGGCATCCGACCTGCTGCCCAGCTTGTGGACGATGAAAGGCTCGGCCAAAGCCTCGGCAATGGTCATGCGCGGGTTCAGGCTGGCAAAGGGATCTTGAAAGATCATCTGGATCTCGCGGCGCAGGCTGTTCAGCTCGGTGCGCGGCATTTTGCGCGCATCCTTGCCGCCGACCAGAACCTCGCCCGATTGCGCCTCGGTCAGGCGCATGATCGAGCGGCCAATCGTCGATTTGCCGCAACCGGATTCGCCCACCAGCGACAAAGTCTCGCCCTTGAACAGGTCGAACGAGACATCTTCCACCGCATGAACGGCGCCGGTCTTTTGACCCAGCCAGCCGCCGGTGATGTCGAAACGGGTCACAAGGTTGCGCACTTGCAGCACAGGCGTGTTGGTATCCACGGGCGCGGCCAGCGGGATTTCAGCGCCCGCAACGCCGGTTTCCTTATCGACGATGCCAAAACGCAGCGGCACCGCCTGCCCGTCCATCGCACCCATGCGCGGCACGGCGGCCAACAGGGCGCGGGTATAGGGGTGCTTTTGCTCGGCAAAAATCTGATCGGTCGGGCCGGTTTCGACCGCATCACCGCGGAACATCACCACGGTGCGGTCGGCAACCTCGGCCACAACGCCCATATCATGGGTGATGAACAGGACGGACATGCCCTCTTCTTCTTGCAGCGTTTTGATCAGGTCGAGGATCTGGCCCTGAATGGTCACATCCAGCGCGGTGGTCGGCTCGTCCGCGATCAGCAGCTTGGGCTTGCACGCGAGCGCCATGGCGATCATCACGCGCTGGCGCATCCCGCCCGAGAACTGGTGCGGGAAGGCCGACAGACGCGAGGCCGCATTGGGAATACGCACCTTTTCCAGCAGCCGGATCGTCTCGGCGCGCGCCTCGGCGGCGGTCAGGTTCATATGGGTGGTCAGCGCCTCGGAGATCTGGCGACCGATCGGAAAGACCGGGTTCAGCGAGGTCATCGGCTCTTGAAAGATCATCGCCATCTCGCCGCCGCGCAGGCGGCGCAGGGCGACCTCGTCCATGCCGACCAGCTCTTGCCCATTCAGGCGGATCGAGCCGGTGACACGTGACGAGGATTTGGGCAGCAGCCCCATGACCGAAAGCGAGGTCACGCTTTTGCCCGACCCACTTTCGCCCACGATGGCAACAGTCTCGCCCGGCATCACATCCAGCGAGATATTGCGCACCACGGATTTCCATTCCCCATCCACAAGGAACGAGGTGGTCAGGTTTTTGATCGAAAGAACGGGTTCGGTCATGGTTTAGCTACTTTCTGGCTTATTCGGCGCGGGCCGAAGGGATCGCGCGCGGGCTGAAGTCAAAGCCCTTGTCGAAAGGATAGATCGGGCGCGAACGACGGGTATTCGTCAGACGCTCGATAAATTGGTCAACGGCGCCCGAGGACAAAACCATCAGGCTGGGGTTCGCGATGGGCGCAAGCTCGGGCGAGAGATAGCCCGATTTCACCGCGATGATCTTTGCCCCATGAGGGTCAAGGCCCAGCGAGGTGAAGTCAACGATATTGTGGAACGGACGGCGACGTGCGGTCACCACCAGATCAATACCGCCGATACGCAGCACGGCCTGACGGTCGAAAGCGACGTCGGTTTCAGCGATGAAAATTACCTCGAACGTGCCGGTAAAGCTGTCCGAGCTATTGTCCAGCCAACCGCCAACAGTCAGCTCCAGCGTCGCGCCCACGCCTGCCGCATAGGCCGCATCCGTCGCGGGACGGTCGGCGATGCCTGCGAAAATCACGCCAGTCGCGCCCTGCTTGACCAGCTCGGCCAGCAGTTCGGCGCGATCGCCGACGCCGCCGCCGGTGGGGTTGTCGCCCGACTCGGCCAGCACGGCAGGCTGGCTTGTCGCCGCGATGGCGGTTGCGACGCAGCTTTCAATCGTGCCGGTCTCGGGGCCGAATGCAAAGTCATCGCGGGCGTCCCAATAGGCCTGTGCCATCTGGGTTGCAGCCGCTTCTAGCGCGGCGCGGTCGGTGCCGGTCATAATGGCAGCGGCGGTTGCGCGCGGCTCGTCGGCCCAAACGTATCCCACGTTCAGCGAGGCATCCCAGATGCCTTCTGGCGCGTCAAGGCCCGGCAGCATGGCGTAAAGGCCAGCGGCAGGCTGATCGACGGTCGAGGTGCGCTCGCCCGGCAGCACGACGGGGATCGGCGCCCAGATGACATGCGGACGCTCGCCCGTTTCCAGCGCGCGCACCAGCATCGAGACGGAACGCTGCATCGTCTCGGTCACGTCGATATGCGGCGCGGTGCGATAGGTCGAATACATGTCCAACTGGTCGATGATGCGCTGGCTGAGGTTGCCATGCAGGTCATAGCTGGCCGAGATCGGAATATCGGGGCCAACCAGATCGCGCACGGACGAGATCCAGTCGCCTTCGGCATCTTCCATGCCTTCGACGAACATCGCGCCATGCATGGCCAGATAGACGCCGTCGACGGGCAGCGCAGCTTTGATGCCGGCCAGCAGCTCGGCCTTATAGCCCTCGTAAGTCGCGCGTTCCACCGGGCCGCCGGGGATGCAGCGCGCGTGGAAGGTCGGCACGAATTCGGCGTCATACTCTTTCAGGAACGCGAAATAGGGTGCGTCCAGCATTTCTTGGCCGCGCTGCACCCGAAAGTTTTCGTCCCGAGACAGGACGGGGTTGTAGGTGCTGCACTCGATATGAATGCCACCGAAAACGATGCGCATTTTACTCTCCTAGATGGATCCGTTCAGGAAGTTATGGGTGGCGACGGCTGCCGCGCTGGCGGCCCAGTCATCCTCGGTCAGACGGCGCAGACGGATTGGCGTCTCGCCCGACAAAGATGGCAGGACATTGGCTTCGATGGTCTGGTGCATCACGGTCGAAAACAGGCCGCTAAAGGCCTGTTCCTGATGGGTTACCAGAACCAGTTGGGGGTCGTTCAACTGGATGATCTGCGCAATGGCAAGCCCAAGGGCACTGCCCGCGCGATGCAGGGTGCGGATCGCGACCTGACTGCCGGATGCGGCGATACGCTCGACATCGGCCAATGTGTCAGCGGCGATCCCCTCGGCCGCCATCGCCTCGCGGATGGCGATCATCGAGGCGACGGTATCAAGGCAGCCGATCTTGCCACAGCGGCAGGGATTGCCGCCCGTGTCGATGGTCATATGGGCGATCTCGCCCGCGCCGCCATGCGATCCGCGATACAGGCGATCATGCACGAAATGCGCCGCGCCAATGCCGTTGCCGATCCAGATCAACGTATAGGAATGCAGATCGCGCGCCTCGCCAAACAGCTTGCGACTGACGGCCAGCGCCTTGGCGTCGTTTTCGATATAGCACGGCAGGCCGGTGGCATCGCTGATCATCTGCGCCAGCGGCACATTACGCCATCCAAGCTGGGTCGAGCGCACGCAAACTGCCTGCTTCGAATCGATCAATCCTGACAGGCTGACACCAATTGCGGTCAGCGCCTGCGGAGTTATTTCACCAATTGCACAAAGTTTTGGCAGATTTTCAGCTAACGCCACGGCAAGTTGCTGCGGATCGCTGCTGCGGGGCATTTCAAGCTGCGCCAGGACCTGACCTTCAAGGTTCACCAGCATCAACCGCGCGGGATCGGTCATCACCGAGAATCCGACGAAAAAAGCCGCCTCTGACGCAAGGTCGAGCAGCATCGAGGGGCGGCCTTGTTTTTGCACGGTATCCGTCTCGCGCAGCAGGCCTGAATCCAGCAAATCCCTTGTAAAACCACTGATCGCAGCCTTGCTGAGGCCGGTCATCTGTACCAGCACTGCACGCGTCGTCGGGCCACCCGCGCTGATCAGGCGCAGGATCTGATAATGTGTCGACCCTAAGCTTGGCCCGAGGCTGGGATTGCGCATTTGACCCCCTGTTTTGGGTTGACAGTAGGTCTACAAATTGGACTATGCAAGATAGTTAGTTCACCAAATAAACTAACAATAGATAATATGCTTCAAACTATGTCCAATCAGGAGGAAGACATGGCTGTTCTGTCCAACTGGCGCAAAGCGCTGTTGGCGACGGTTTTTACCGGCGCCGCTCTGGCATCTTCGGCGGTTCTCGCTGAAACGCTGAACGTGATGCAAAGCGAAGGCCCCCGTTCGATGGATCCGGGTGACCAAAGCGCAACCTATACCAACGCCCTGCTGGCGCCGGTTTACGAAGGCCTGCTGGCCCGCACGTCCGATCTGTCGCTGGCGCCTGCGCTGGCCACCGAATGGACCATCGACGAGACCGGCACGATCTATACGTTCAAGCTGCGCGAAGGCGTTGTCTTCCATGACGACACCCCCTTCAACGCCGAAGCTGTCGTTTACAACTTTGAACGTCACCTGAGCACCGAGCGCGGTCTGGCCGCTTCGGGCCGTATCCGCACCATTTTGGCGGGTATCGAGGCGCTGGACGATTACACCGTCCAATTCACCCTCAAAAGCCCCTACCCGGCGTTCCTGAACATCCTGACCACCAATGGCGCGATGATCGTCAGCCCGACCGCTGATGCGGCTGGCACGGTTGGCGCGTTCTCGGTCGGCACCGGCCCCTACGAGCTGGTCGAATACAAGTCGGGCGAATTCGTCGCACAGACCAAATTCGACGGCTACTGGGGCGACAATGCCGCCAGCGTTGACGACATCCGCTGGACTTGGACGTCCGAGCCTTCGGTGCTGGCGATGGCGCTGCAAACTGGCGATGCAGATGTGATCAACCCCGCGCCTGCGGCTTTTGCACAAGTCATCCAGGCAAACCCCGATCTGAACCTGTCGGTCACCGACGGCTCGGCCGTGTTCTGGGTTGCGCTGAACACCGAATCCGAAGAGCTGAAAGACGTCCGCGTCCGTCAGGCCCTGAACTTTGCAACCGACCGCGACGGTCTGGTGCAGGCGATCACCAATGGCTATGCCGACCCGGCAAACTCGCCGCTCGCGCGCATTGCCGAAGGGTATAACCCTGACCTGAACCCCTATCCGCTGGATCTGGACAAAGCCCGCGAACTGCTGGCCGAGGCTGGCTTCCCGAACGGCTTCACCATGTCGGTCGTCGTGCAAGAGCAGGAATCGCGCATCGCCGAAGCGCTGCAAGCCATGTGGGCACAGGTCGGCGTGACGCTGGACGTGCGCCGTATGGAAAGCGGTGTCTGGTCGGCAGCCGCCTTTGCTGATGCGGCCCAAAAAGCAACCGAAGGCACCGATGCGGTCATCGCCTCGTGGTCGTCGGGCGTGAACGGCCCGGATCTGCAGTTCCGTCCGCTCTATCATTCGGCAAGCGCCGCGCCCACCAGCGCCAACCTCGGCTTCTACAACAACCCCGAGTTTGACCGCCTGCTGGACGAAGCCGCTGCAATGACCGACGAGACTGCGCGCAACGAAGTCTACGGCCAGCTGCAAGAGATCGTGAACGAAGACGCGCCGATGGTGCTGCTTTATGTTCTGAAGGATCTGGTCGGCTACCGCGACGGCGTTGAAGGCGTCTGGACTGTGCCGGGCGGCATGGTGCGCGTCGATACGGCAATCAAGAACTAATCATCCACGGGAGCCGCGGTCCCCGCGGCCCCTATTTTGCTACCGTGCCGCGCATGTTGCGGCCCGGTTTTTGGAAATGACGAAGGGCCGCTGTTCAAGCGGCCCTGACTTTAACAGGACGGAGCTGATGCGCCGCTATATCATCCGCAAACTGATCTCTCTGCCGCTGATCCTGATCGGCGTGTCGATGCTGATCTTCGTCTCGATCCGCTTGCTGCCGGGCGAACCCGCCCGCGTGCTGGCCGGCCCCGAGGCCACGCAAGAGGCCGTCGATGCCATGACCGTGCGTCTGGGTCTGGATCGGTCGATCCCCGAGCAATATGCGACATTCGTCATCAACGCGCTGCAAGGCGATTTCGGCAATTCGATCCGTTCGTCCCTGCCCGTCTGGCAAGAAATTTCCGAACGCCTGCCCAATACCGTCATGCTGGCGATTGTGGCCTATGTGCTGGCCATCATCATCGGCGTGCCTGCCGGTATGATCGGCGCGATCTGGCGGAACCGCGCACCCGATTATCTGGTGATGATCCTGGCGATTGCTGGTGCCTCGATGGCGAACTTTTGGCTGGCGCTGATGGCCATGAATTATTTCGCGGTGCAACTGAACTGGGTGCCGCTGATGGGGGCTGGCACCTGGCGCCATTACATCTTGCCCGCCGTGACCTTGGCCGTGCTGCCGATGGCGGTGCTGGCGCGGATGACCCGCTCGTCCATGATCGAGGTTCTCAGCCAAGATTACATCCGCACCGCGCGCGCCAAAGGCCTTGATCCCCGCGCTGTCTATTGGAGCCACGCGCTGCGCAACGCCATGATCCCGATCGTCACGATCGTGGGCCTGAACTTTGGCGGTCTGATCGGTGGCGCTGTCGTGACCGAGACCGTGTTCAACTGGCCCGGGATTGGCCGCCTGATGGTCGATGCGGTGCGCAACCGCGACTATCCGGTGATCCAAGGCGTGACGATGGTTGCAGTTTGCGCCGTTGTCTTCATCAACTTCCTTGCCGAAATGCTAATTGCGGCGCTTAACCCCCGCATCAGGTTCGAGTAATGACCGATACACAGACAACTCCCCCCGCACGTCGATCCAATCTGATGCGCGTCCTGCGCTGGTCGGGACGCAATGCGAATGTCGTCGTTGGCGGCGCTTTGGTGCTGCTGATCGTGCTGGTCGCGATCTTTGCGCCGCTGCTGACACCGCATGACCCCAGCGCGCAGAACCTGATGAATATGCTAAAAGGCCCCAGCCCGCAGCATCCGTTCGGCACCGATGACTTTGGCCGCGATATCTTTGCCCGCGTGGTTTACGGCGCGCGCCTGTCGCTGGCCGAGGTTGCGGTTTCGGTCGGCATTGCGACCATTGTCGGTGTGCCGCTGGGCATTATCGCCGGTATGGCGGGCAAGTGGATGGACGAGTTCATCATGTGGTTCATGGATGTGCTATTCGCCTTTCCCGGCATCGTGCTGGCCATTTTGGTCGTGTCGATCCTTGGCAGCTCGCTGTTCAATATGATGATCGCCATCGCGCTGTTTGCCATTCCGATCTATGCCCGCCTTGCGCGCAACCTGACGCTGGGCCTGAAAAAGATGGAATTCATCGAGGCCGCACAAGCGCTGGGCGTGCCGCAGTGGCGCATTTTGGTGAACTATATCCTGCGCAACTCGATTGGTCCGATGATCGTGCAATCGACGCTGACGGCAGGCACGGTGATCTTGGCCGCTGCCTCGCTGTCGTTCCTTGGCCTTGGCGCGCAACCGCCACTGCCCGAATGGGGCGCGATGATGAGCAACGGACGCAATTACTTTGGCGTCAACATCTGGATGTCGCTGTTCCCCGGTATCGCAATCATGATAACTGTGTTGGGATTCAACATCTTGGGCGATGGCCTGCGCGATCTTTTGGACCCCCGTAAATGAATATGACTGTTTCTGCGCCCGACACCGCAACTGCCGCAAGTGCGCCTGTGCGCACCATTGCCTGGGGTGCCGATATTGGCGGCAGTTTCATCAAATTCGGGCGGATCTTTGGCGCCGGCGAAGTGGCGCTGATCGAACAGGTGCCAACGCCCGTGGATAGCTGGGATGGTTTCGTCGCGGCGCTGGCGGGTCTGATCGCCCGTCACGGCGCGGCGGCGGATGCACTGCCGCTGGCGATTTCCGTGGCGGGTCTTTACGACACGCGTTCGGGCGCCATTACGGCGGCGAATATCCCCTGCTTTGACGGCCATGATGTGCCGGGCGAGCTGTCGGCGGGCCTTGGCTGCGATGTCGTCATCGCCAATGATGCCGACAGCTTTGCACTGGCCGAGGCGGTCGTTGGTGCTGGTCGCGGGCATGAGGTTGTGTTTGGCGCGATCCTTGGCACGGGCGTTGGTGGCGGTCTGGTGATCGGTGGCCGCGTTGTGCAAGGCATGCGCGGCATCACCGGCGAATGGGGCCACGGCCCCATCGCGCCGCTGGCGGTCGAGGTGGATGGCGAGATGGTCGCTGTGCCGCAGTTCCCCTGCGGCTGCGGCCTAAAGGGTTGCCTTGACCCGATCGGCAGCGCGCGCGGGTTGGAGCGTCTGCACCAGCATTACACCGGCCGCGACGAGACCAGCTATCAGATCTTGGACGCGTGGGAGGCAGGGAATGCCGATGCCGCCCGCACCGTCGCGATCTGGGCGCAAGTTTTGGGCGGGCCGCTGGGCTTTGTGCTGAACACCTTGGGCGCCAGTATCGTGCCGGTGGGCGGCGGGCTTGCGAACCGTCCCGATCTGATCGCCGCGCTGGATCAGGTCGTGCGCAAAGGCACGCTGAACACATTCGAGGCGCCTGTGCTGGTCCCCGGCCAGCATCGCGGCAATGGTGGGCTGATCGGCGTCTCGGTTCTGGCGGAGCAGCATTTGTCGGGTGCGCGCTGATGGCTTTGCTGGAAATCTGCGTCGACGATGCCGAGGGGCTGGCAACTGCTGTCGCGGCGGGCGCTGACCGGATCGAGCTATGTGCCGCGCTGGCCGTGGGCGGCTTGACCCCGACCGCTGGCCTGATGTTTGCTGCCGCAAGCACGGGTTGCGCCACCTATGCGATGATCCGCCCCCGCGCCGGTGATTTCGTCTTTACCCCGGCCGAGATCGCGGTGATGGAGGGCGATATCGACGCGGCGCGCGCGGCGGGTCTGGCCGGTGTCGTGCTGGGCGCGAACCTAGCTGACGGCCGGCTTGATACAGAATTGCTTGGGCGGTTGATCCAGCGCGCGGATGGCATGGGTCTGACACTGCATCGCGCCTTTGATCTGGTGCCGGATTTCAATGCGGCAGTGGATCAAGCAGTAGCGCTGGGGTTCGAGCGGATCCTGACTTCGGGCGGCGCGACCAGCGCTGTCGCGGGCCTCGATGCGCTGCGGGATATTGTCGCCTATGCCGGTGACCGCATTTCGATCATGCCGGGCAGCGGCGTGAATGCGCAAAATGTCAGGGGGTTGCTGGCGCTGGGCGTCAGCGAAGTCCATGCCTCGGGCGGTGCGGCTTTGCCTGCGCCTGATGGGAAAGTGCTGGCGCTGGGCTTTGATGGCCCCGGGCGCAAGGCGACATCCGGTGCCGCCGTCGCGGCGCTAAAGGCAGTCCTTTAAAAAGGCGGGGTTTTCACCCCGCCTTTTCTTTATTTCACAGTCTTACTTCATTGTGGGCATCTGGAATTCAGCGCCCTCTTTGATGCCGCTCGGCCAGCGGGCGGTGACGGTCTTGGTGCGGGTCCAGAACTTGATGGCATCCGTGCCATGCTGGTTCAGATCGCCAAAGGCCGAGGCCTTCCAGCCGCCAAAGCTGTGATAAGCCAGCGGCACCGGCACCGGCACGTTCACACCGACCATGCCGACATTCACACGCGCCGCAAAGTCGCGCGCCGCATCGCCGTCACGGGTAAAGATCGCCGTGCCATTGCCATATTCATTGTCCATGACCAGCTTGAGCGCATCCTCATAGGTGGACGAGCGCACGACGCTGAGGACAGGGCCAAAGATTTCTTCTTTATAGATATCCATCTCGGGGGTGACGTGATCGAACAGGGTCGGGCCGACGAAATAGCCGCCTTCATAGCCCTGCAGGTTGAAATCGCGTCCATCAACGACCAGCTCGGCACCCTGCTCGATGCCCGAGGTGATCAGCGCCTTGATCTTGTCCTGGCTGGCCTTGGTGATGACCGGGCCCATTTCCGAGGCGCTATCGGTTGCCGGGCCGACCTTCAGGCTGTCAATGCGAGGGCGCAGCGCGGCGACGATACGGTCAGCCGTGCCTTCGCCCACGGGAACAGCGACGGAGACCGCCATGCAGCGCTCGCCAGCCGAGCCATAGCCCGCGCCCATCAGCGCATCGGCGGCCTTGTCCATATCGGCGTCGGGCATGATGACCATGTGGTTTTTCGCGCCGCCAAAGGCCTGCACGCGTTTGCCATTCGCGGCAGCGCTGCCATAGACATAGCGCGCGATCGGGGTCGAGCCGACAAAGCTGATCGCGCCGATCAGCTCGTTTTCGATAATGCCGTCGACGACCGATTTGCCGCCATGGACGACGTTCAAGATGCCCTTGGGCAGGCCGGCTTCAATTGCCAGTTCCGCCAGACGCACGGGGACCGAGGGGTCACGCTCGGACGGCTTCAGGATGAAAGCGTTGCCAGCGGCAATCGCGGGCGACAGCATCCACAGCGGGATCATCGCCGGGAAGTTGAACGGCGTGATACCTGCGCCGATACCAACGGGCTGGCGCATCGAATACATGTCGATGCCGGGGCCTGCGCCATCGGTGAATTCGCCTTTCAGCAGATGCGGGGCACCGGCGACGAATTCGGCGACTTCCAGACCGCGCTGGATATCACCCTTGGAATCCTCGACCGTTTTGCCGTGTTCCAGCGACAAAAGCGTCGCAAGCTCGTCCATGTTTTCATTGATCAGCGCGACATAGCGCATGAAAACGCGGGCGCGGCGCTGCGGGTTGGTCGCGGCCCATTTGGGCTGCGCCGCTGCGGCCGATGCGACGGCTGCGGCAAGGTCGGCGGGCGAGGCCAGCGCGACGCGGGCAATCACCTCGCCCGTGGCGGGGTTGAACACGTCCTGAAATTCGGTGCTGGCGCCGCTAGTTTCGACCCCGTCGATATAATGGCCAATGGTGCGCATGGTCTTCTTTCCAAAAGCTGCAATTGGCAGCATGATCGCACTATGATATTTGCACATCAACGCATAATTTTCCTGTTCCGATGTGCAGAAAGTATAGTCATGAATTGGGATGACGCCCGCATCTTTTTGGCCGTCGCGCGCCAAGGCCAGATTTTGGGCGCGGCAAAGGCGCTGGGGTTGAACCATGCTACTGTCGCGCGGCGTCTGTCCACGCTGGAGGACGCGCTTGGCAGCACGCTGTTCCATCGCCGCACCAATGGCACCGATCTGACAGCGGCGGGCGAGCGGTTTTTGATCCATGCCGAGGCGATGGAAAGCGCAAGCCTTGCCGCCAGCGCCATGGCGGGCGCCGATAGTGCGATCGAGGGGACAGTGCGCGTGGGCGCGCCCGATGGCTTTGGCGTCGCCTTTCTTGCCCCGCGTCTGGGCGCGCTGACCTTGCAGCACCCTAGCCTAAAGATCGAACTGGTGCCGGTCCCGCGCGCCTTTTCGCTGTCCAAGCGCGAAGCGGATATCGCCGTCACCCTCGAGCGCCCGCGCGAGGGCCGCCTGATCGCGCGCAAGCTGACGGATTACACCTTGGGTCTTTACGCCTCGCGCGCCTATCTGGCGCGGCACGGCGCGCCCGCTGATCTGGCGGGCCTGCGGGATCACAGTTTGATCGGCTATGTCGATGATCTGATCTATGCCAGCACGCTGGATTATACCGCTGAATTTTCAAAGGATTGGCGGTCAAGCCTGTCGATTTCATCCGCGATGGGGCAACGCGAGGCCGTGCGCGCGGGCGCGGGTATCGGCATTTTACATGCCTTTATGGCGCGCGGCGATGCCGATCTGGTCGCGGTACTGCCGCAGCATGTCGTGCGCCGCGCCTATTGGACGGTGGTGCATGAAGATCTGCGGGCCTTGCGGCGGGTCGCGCTGGTGTCGGATTTTCTGGCCGACATTGTCCAGCGCGACCGCGCTATTTTTTAGTTACACAGCCTTCAACTTAGACGGGCAGCACTTGGTCGCTGACGGTGACCGTCACGCGATGGGCGATGTCACTGGCCGAGGTGCCGATGCGCAGCTCGTAATCGCCGCCCGCGACGATCCACGACTGGGTGGCGACGTCGAAATAGGCGAAATCGCGCGGCTTTAGCGGGATCAAAACCTCGCCCGTCGTGCCGGGCGTCAAAGCGATTTTGCCAAAGCCTTTCAGCTCGGACACAGGCCGCTCTACCGGCGCGGCAAGGGGTGCAATGTAAAGCTGTACCACCTCGCTGCCCGTTCGCGCGCCGGTGTTTTCGACCGCGATACGCAGCGCGCCCTGCCCCTCGCCGTCCAGATCGACCATCGGCAGGCCAAGGCTGAAATCGGTATAGGACAGGCCGTGGCCAAACGGGAACAGCGGCGCGATGCCCTGCTGTTCGTGATAGCGATAGCCGATGAACAGCCCCTCTGTATACACGACATGGCCGTCGCGACCCGGATAGGTGCTGTCGTCATTGCCGCCCAGCGTCGGCGTGTCGCGCAGACCTTTGGGGAAGCTTTGCGGCAGTTTGCCACCGGGATAACCCGCGCCGCTGATCACATCGGCCAGCGCAAGGCCCGCCTCTTGCCCCGGATACCAGCCTTGCAACACGGCATCGACCTGATCGAGCCACGGCATTTCAACGGGACCGCCGCTTTGCAGCACGACGATGGTCTTTTTGGCGCGCGCGGCGACGGCGGCGACCAGCGCATCCTGTGCGCCGGGCAAGGCCATGCCGGGCAGATCCCAGCCTTCGGTATCCCATTCCTCGGAACGTCCGATGCACAGGATGGTAACATCCGCCTCAGCGGCAAGATCAGCCGCCTCGGCAATCGCGGCTTCGGTTTTCACGATGCCGACGCCGACCTGATAAGCGTGGAAATGCAGATCAAAGGTCGGTTTGGTTGCGAATTCAAAGACCACCTCGACGGGCGTACCCGCTTGCAGCGTGAGATCGGCGATGACGGGATCGCAGCCCTCTTCGAACATGGTGCTGCCGCGCGTCCAGCTGTCCCAAGCCTCGACAACTTCGGCGCCGTTCACCAGCAGACGCCCGCGTCCGGTGCAATGCAGGCCAAAGCGGTAAGTGCCTGTTTCAGCAGGCGTAAAGCTGCCGCTGATACGGATCGAGTGATCCAGCTTGTCGACACCTTTGGGCAGATATTCAAGGAAGCTGGCCATGCTGGCATCGCTGTCGCTGTAGATCGGCGCGCCCGAAAGCGTGTCATTGCCGAACCATTCGCGGGTAAAACTGCCGCGCAGGATCGGCTCGAACCGGTGATTGGTGCAGCCCTCGGCATAGCTGAGGTTATCTGCGCCAAAGGCCTCGAGCATACCGTCCCACAGGCTGGTGCGACGATAGGCGTTCACGCCGGCCGAGCCGCCGCCCATGACACGCGCGGCTTTGGCATTGGGGCCGATGATGGCGATTTTCGGGGTGCCGGTCACCGGCAGCGCCGCGCCGTCGTTCTTCAGCAGCACGGCAGCGGCGGCCCCCACTTTGCGGATCAGGGCGCGGGTGCTGTCGCGCTCATTCTCGACCTCGGTGCGGGGCGCAGTCTCGTCAATCGCGCCGGTACGGATCACGAGGGTCAGGATATTCAGCGCCGCGGTGCGCACAGCATCCGCGCTGACCTCGCCTGCCGCCACCGCATCCAGCAGCGCCTGCCCGCGCCAGCGCGAGGGGCCGGGCATTTCCAGATCAAGACCAGCGTTCACCGGCGCTGTGGTATTGCGCAGGCCGAACCAGTCGGACATAACCGCGCCGTCAAAGCCCCATTGTTTGCGCAGCACATCTGTCAAAGTCCATTCGTTATCAGCAGCATAGGTGCCATTGACCCGGTTAT
Source organism: Ketogulonicigenium vulgare WSH-001 (assembly GCF_000223375.1). Classification (NCBI taxonomy): domain Bacteria; kingdom Pseudomonadati; phylum Pseudomonadota; class Alphaproteobacteria; order Rhodobacterales; family Roseobacteraceae; genus Ketogulonicigenium; species Ketogulonicigenium vulgare. The sequence goes on from NC_017384.1 coordinate 985,941, forward strand.
AGGACGACATTACAGCCCAAGCGCCACCCTCTTTCACCGCGCGCTCGAACGGGACGAAATAGAGCTCGCGCAGCGTGCGTTCATCGACGTCCGACGAATTCACCGTGCGGCGGATCTCGCTTTCATTCGCGATGAAGTGTTTCAGCGTCGCGCCGACCTGTTTGCTTTGCAGCCCCTCGACCATCGCAATCGCCAGTTCGGCAGTCAGGATCGGGTCTTCGGAATAGCATTCAAAGTTGCGCCCGTTCAGCGGCCCGCGTTGCAGGTTGATCGTCGGGCCCAGCAGCACGCGCGCGCCTTTGTCCAGCGCCTCATCGGCCAGCGCACTGCCCAGCTCGCGCGCAAGCTCGGGCGACCAGCTTGCGCCGATGGAAATGCCGACGGGAAAGGCGGTGGTCTTGGTGCCGCCCATAATGCCGCCCGCACCGCGCGCGCCGCTGGGGCCATCGGTCACGCCAAGCGCGCCAATGCCAAGTTCGGGAAACCCCTGCAGGTTCCACCAATCGGTGCCGGTCAGCAATTGCACCTGCTGTTCCAGCGACAGTTGATCGACCAAAGTTTCTGCACGTGTTTTAATCATGGCGAGGCCAGTTCAAAATAGGGCCACGCCAATTTTCATAGGCCTTGGCAATTGAAAATACTTTCAGATCTTCAAACCGAGACGCGACGATTTGCAACCCGATGGGCATGCCGGTGGACGAATAGCCGCAGTTGATCGAAGCGGCAGGCTGCTCGCCCATGTTCCACGGCACGGTGAAGCAAATATGTTCAAAGGGCTTTGCGGGATCGTTGGTGGGCGAGGCCCAATCCGCCGGATAGCTGACATTGGGGTTCACCGGCGACAGGATGATATCCACCTTTTGGAACACCTCGACCGAGGTGCGGCGCATCTCGAACGTCTGGTCAAAGCCGCGTGCCACATCGACGGCACGGGCATCGCCGCCGTTTTTCGCCCAGTCATAGATATAGGGCAGGACGAGCGCCCGCTTTTCAGGCGAAAGCAATTCCATCTTGCCCCAAAAGCGCGCGCGCCATGCAACATCAAGGCCGTCCAGCATCTCGCGCGTCAGCACGGGGGCGACGGGGATGATCTCGGCCCCATGCGCGGCGAACAGATCGGCGGCAGCCTGCACGGCGGCGATCACCTCGGGTTCGGCGTCGATACCGCAGCCCGCATCCAGCATCAGGCCGATTTTGAGCCCCCGCACATCGGCGGCTGGCACGTCCCAATCCAGCGCCTCATAGGGCAGCGAGGTCGCGTCGCGCCAATCGGGACGCGTGACGGTCGGCATGACAAAAGCCGCATCATCCACCGTCGGTGTCATCGGCCCGGCGCAGCGGCCAGTCATATAGGGGTCGATCGGCATCCGGCCCAGCGATGGCTTGAACCCAAAGAGGCCCGTCCAACCCGCAGGCAGGCGCACCGAGCCACCGATATCGGTGCCGATATGCAAGGGGCCATAGCCCGCAGCCGCCGCAGCCGCCGCACCCGCGGACGAGCCGCCGGTGTTTTCACTCAGCTTCCACGGGTTGCGGCTGAGTTGGTGAAATGTCGACAGGCCAGAGGACAGCATGCCGTAATCGGGACAAGTGGTTTTCGCAAAAATGATCGCGCCGTCTTCTTTTAGGCGGGCTGCGGTCGGCGCGTCCTCGGTCGCGGGCACCAGATCGACGGCAGCGGTGCCCAGCGGGATCGGATCGCCCTTGGTCGCAATCAATTCCTTGACTGAAATCGGCATCCCGTCCAGACGGCCCATCGGTGCCCCGGCCATATAGCGCGCCTCGGCGGCGCGGGCGGCGGCGAGCGATTCCTCGGGCTTAAAGGCGTAAAGCGCGCCAACCTTTGGCTCGGACGCCTCGACCCTCGTGATCAGCGCCTGCATATATTCAACGGGGGAAAGCTGCTTGTTCGTGAAAGCGGCAATCGTTTCACGGGCCGTTTTGTCTAGAATTTCACTCATGTCACTCTGTCCAATGTGCGCGAGGTCACGCCTGACGGCGGGATTTGCGTCCAATCACTTCCAATGTCGGCTCGGCGGCCAAAAGGCGCTGGGTATAGGCCTGCTGCGGCGCGTCCAGCACGGCGCGGGCAAGGCCGGTCTCGACCAGCTTGCCATGCTGCATGACGGCGACCTCGTCGCAAATTTCGTCAACAACACCAATGTTATGCGTGATGAACATGACAGCGATGCCATGTTCATCGCGCAGGCGCAGGATCAGTTCGAGGATCTGTTTTTGCACCGTCAGATCCAGTGCGGAGGTCGCCTCATCCGCGACCAGCAGGCGCGGTTTGGTGATCAGCGCGCGGGCGATGGCGATACGCTGGCGCTGGCCGCCCGAAAATTCATGCGGAAAGCGCGAGACGTCTTTGCCAGACAGGCCCACATCCTCAAGCAGCGCGGCCACCATCTCGCGCCGCGCGGCACCTTTGGGCGCGCGGGGATCAAGATGCAGGGGCTCGGCCACGATCCGGCCCACGTCATGGCGCGGATCGAGCGAGCTATAGGGGTCTTGGAACACCATCTGAAAGTTGCGGCGCGCGGCGCGCAAGGCGGCGGGCGACAGGTCGAACAGGCTTTCGCCCGCGACGGTGACGCGTCCTGCGGTCGGCTTGTCCAGCGCCATGACGATCTTGGCCAGCGTGGACTTGCCCGAGCCGCTTTCGCCCACGACACCCAGAATGCGTCCGGGCGCCAGCGACAAAGACACGTTATCGACCGCCGTAATGGTCGAGGTGCCCAGCACGAATTGCCGCGTCAGGCTGTCGATTTTCAGGATATCATCCATGTTGCACCCCTTGCAGCGAGTTGCGGACGCGGCGCGGCATGGCCGAAATCAGTTTGCGGGTATAATCGTGGCTGGGCGCGCGCAACACGCGGGCGGTCTCGCCCTGCTCGATCGGATCGCCGCGATACATGACCAAGGTGCGGTCGGCGATACGGCCAATGACGCCCAAATCATGCGAGATGAGGATCAGCGAAATCCCAAGGTCCGTCACCAGATCATCCAGAATATCAAGCACTTCGGCCTGGACGGTCACATCCAGCGCAGTGGTCGGCTCGTCCGCGATCAGCAGCTCGGGCTGCAGCGCAAGGGCGATGGCAATGCCGACGCGCTGGCGTTGACCGCCCGACATTTCATGCGGGAAACTGTCGATCCGCTCGGAGGCACGGGGAATTTGCACCATGTTCAGCAGGCGCAGCGCCTCGGCCCGCGCCGCGGATTTGGACAGGCCCTTGTGCAGGATCAGCCCCTCGGCGATCTGATCGCCAACGCGCATGGCGGGGTTCAGAGCGGTCATCGGCTCTTGAAAGATCATGCCGATCTTGCGGCCGCGCAGCGCGCACATCCGCTTTTCGGGCAGCGTCAGGATATCCTCGCCCTCCAGCAGAATCTTGCCGCTGGTGCGGGCGGTGCGGGGCAGCAGGCCCATCGTCGCCAGCGACAACACGGATTTTCCCGAGCCGCTTTCGCCAACGATGCCAAGGGTTTCGCCCTTTTCCAGGTCAAAGCTGATGCCGTGCACCACTTCGACAGGCGCGCCGCGTTCGCGGGCAAAGGCCACGCGCAGGTCTTGAACGGATAGCATCATGATGCTTGGCTCCTTCGCGGGTCGGTCAGATCACGCAGCCCATCGCCCAGCAGGTTCAGGCCCAGAACGGCGATACAGATGGCAAGGCCGGGGGCCAGCACCAGATGCGGCGCGGTGCTGATATAGGTCTGCGATTCAAACAGCATACGTCCCCAGCTGGGTGTCGGGGGGGCGACGCTCATGCCCAGATAGCTAAGGCCGGCTTCAGACAGGATGCCAAGGCCGGTCTGGATGGCCAGTTGCACGATCAACTGCGCGGAAATATTCGGCAAGATATGCTGCGCAGTGATCAGCACCGGGCCTTTGCCGGCCATACGCGCCGCTTGCACGAAATCGCGCGACCAGATTTGCAGCGCCGCGCCGCGGGTGATGCGGGCGAAAACCGGCACCATGAACAGGCCAATGGCGATGATCGCCGTGCGCGGCCCGCCGCCCAGCAGCGCGCCCAGCAAGATCGCCGACAGGATCGGCGGAAAGGCGAACAGCACGCCATTCACCGCCATGACAAAGCGGTCGAACGCGCCGCCGACAGCCGCAGCCGCGACGCCGATGATTGTGCCAATCGTGCTGCCGACCAGCGTCGCCAGAAACGCGATCCCCAGCGAGGTAAACGCCCCCGCCATGATGATCGAGAACACATCGCGCCCGATCTGATCGGTGCCCAAAAGGCCCGAGACGCCCGGCCCTTTCATGCGTTGTGTGATATTCATCGCGGTCGGATCGCCCGGCGTCCAGAATTGGCTGACAATCGCCGCGCCAACGAGCGTTCCGGTAATCACCCCGCCGATAATCAGTGAGAGTGGGATCTTCTTCATAGGCGGCCCTTCAGGCGGGGGTCGATCACCGCGTAAAGCGCATCGACGACAGTATTTGCGACCAGCACGATCAGGGCGAACAGCAGGATGACGTTCTGCACCACGATCAGGTCACGCTGCGACAGCGATTGATAGGCCAAGGTGCCAAGGCCCGGCAGGGTGAACACGTTTTCGACCAGCACCGCGCCCGAGATCAGGAACGGGATCTGCAGGCCCAGCATGGTGATGATCGGCAGCAGCGCGTTCGGCACAGCATGGCGCCACAGGGCGCGCGCGCGGCTGAGGCCCTTGGCGCGGGCAGTGCGGACGAAATCCTCGTTCACCACCTCGATCACCGAGGAGCGCGTCACGCGGGTCAGCACGGCGGATTGCGGGATGGCAAGCGCCACGGCGGGCAGGATCAGCGCGTTGATCGCAGGCCAGAACCCCGCACCCCAGCCGGGAAAACCACCCGATGAGAACAGCCCCAGCCCCAGCGCAACGCCGAGGATCAGCAGCAGGCCGACCCAAAAGTTCGGCACAGCGATCCCGATCTGGGAATAAAGCGAGGCCAGATTATCAACCGCGCCGCCGGGGCGGTTTGCGGCCCAAACCCCCAGCGGCAGTGCGATCACCAGCGACATCGCGGTCGCCAATACGGCCAGCGGCACGGTGACTTTCAACCGCTCGCCGATCAGATCGGCCACAGGTGTTTGATAGATATACGAATTTCCAAGGTTGCCTTGCAGAACGCCGGTCAACCACCCAAGATATCGGGTCATGAAGGGTTGATCGAGACCCAGCTCGGCCCGCAGCGCGGCCAGCGTATCGGGGGCCGCGTTCATGCCCAGCATGATCGTCGCTGCATCACCCGGCGCAGCTTCGATCAGCGCAAAAATGACAAAGGAGGAAATGGCCAGCACAAGTATCAAACCCAATACTTGTCTGACGGCCCTATGAAGTCGTGGCATAGAGGGGACTTTCAGTCTTGCCGCAGGCCTTGGCCGCGGCGGGATTGGGCGGGCTAAACGCCCGCCCCTATTGGGTTATTCCGCCCAGCGGACGTCGGTCATGTCGTTCGACGGCACGGGACCATTTTCCCATACGCCTTCCAGACCCGCGCTCCAGACACCCAGTTTGGGGTTGGAATACAGGAACAGCGCAGGCACAGTGCTGGCGATGATTTCCTGCGCGGCCTGATAGCCTTCGGCACGGGCCTCGGGCGTGGTGGCGGCTGATATGGCGGCGATGGTCGCGTCGAAATTGGCATCCTCATAGTTGAAGTAATAAGGATGGCGGGCGTAGATATTGATATCCAGCGGCTCGGCATGGCCGATGATGGTCATGTCAAAATCGCGGCCGGTCATCACCTGCGTCACCCAAGCCGAGGGGAAATCAGCGATTTCGATATTGGCGGTAACGCCAACCTGCTGGAAGAAGGCCTGCATGATTTCAGCCGAGCGCTGCGCATAGGTGCGGTTCGGCACGGTAAAGGTAAAGGTGAAGCCGTCGCCATAGCCGGCCTCGGCCAGCAGCGCCTTGGCGCCTTCGGGATCATAGGTGTATACACCGGTCAGATCCTCATAAAACGGGCTGGCGGGCGAGAAATGCGCACCGATCGGCGTGCCAAGGCCCGAGGTCACAACCTCGACCAATGCGCTGCGATCAATCGACATCATCAGCGCCTGACGGACGCGGGCGTCGTCAAAGGGCGGACGGGCGTTGTTCATGCCTGCGACAACTTCCATCTCGCCTGCGCCGGCATGGGCGGTGAAATTGGCGTCGCTGGTGAATTGGGCAAACAGCTCGGGCGCGCCAAGCTCGGCAATGACATTGGCCTGACCCGAACGCAGCGCCGCAACCTGCGCCTGCGGATCGGCGATAAAGCGCGCGGTCACGGTATCGAGCGCAGGCCGCCCACCCCAATAGCCGTCAAAAGCCGACATGATCACGCGGTCGCCCATGCGCCATTCATCCACCTTGAACGGGCCGGTGCCCACAGGTGCGGTGGCATTGGTCGCAGCCGAGGTCGGCTCGACAATCACAGCCGCCGGAAAGCCCAGCCAATAGAGCAGGTCCGAGTTCGGCGCCGACAGCGTCATGGTCAGCGTGCTGTCATCGACAACATCGACGCTGGTGACGGCGGCATAAAGCGCCTTTTGACCATTGGTCGAATCCGGCCCCAGCAGCTTGTCAAAGCTGAATTTGGCGACATTGGCGTCGAAAGCCGCGCCATTGTGATAGGTGACGCCGTCGCGCAGGTGGAAGGTATAGGTCAGACCGTCTTCGGAAATCTCCCAGCTTTCAGCCAGTTGCGGCTGGATTTCCGCGTTGCGGTCGATGGTCACCAGACCTTCGAACACGTTCTGCCAGGTGACCTGACCTGCGGCCACGGGGGAATCTTGGGTCGGGTCAAGGCCGGTCGGCTCGACCGGCTGGATGAAGGTGACCTCGCCCGCCGCAAGCGCAGCAAAAGGCGCGGCGGCACATAATGCGGCGACGGACACGGACTTGGCCAAATGGCGCAGTGCGAATGGCATTATGAATTCCTTTATTTTTATATGTCGACCCTGTTGGCATTTTTTGCCAGACGATACTGCTAGTAAATCCCAGTTTTCGGTGCTTTGAAATCTGAAATAATGTGTCTAGGGTGCAACGGAAATCGTAGCACTAAACTTGGACGGCCCAGCGTGGATATCGACGCGATTGATCTTTTCAACGAATTGGCCCGTTCCGGCTCGATCCGGCAGACCGCCGAGCTCATGGGCATGTCACCCACCGCCGTTGTCCGCCAGATCGACAAGCTGGAACATGAATTTGGCGCGACCTTGCTGGAACGCACGCCGCGCGGTGTGCGTCTGACGGCGGCGGGCGAGGTTCTGGTCGCAGGCTCGCGCGAGATTTCGCGGGAACTGCGCGTGATGCAGCAGCGCATTGATGACCTGAAGGGGCTCAGGCGCGGCAATGTCTCGGTGCATGTCAATGGCGCGGCGCTCAGCTCGATCCTTGCGCCTGCGCTGTATGAATTCTCGCATAAATACCCGACGATCAGCGTCGAGGTCTCGGTCACCTCGGCGCAAGGTGCGCTGGATGCGGTGGCGGGGGGCGTAACTGACCTTGCGATGACCATGTTCGCCCCCATCGACCGGCGCATCGTGAACCGGTTCAAAATGGCCGTGCGGCACGAGCCGATCATGGCCCCCGACCACCCGCTGGCCGTGCGCGATGTGATTGGTATCGACGATATTATGGGCCATCGCCTTGCCCTGCCCGACCGCAATTTCGGTGTCCGGCGCGCCTTTGATGCCCGTTTGCGGGCGCATGGCATTGACGCACGCGAAACAGGCTTTACGACATCCTCGCTGGAGCTGCAAAAGGAACTCGCCATGCGCGGCGCGGCGGTGCTGATCCTGCCGCAAATGGCGGTGCAGCGCGAGATTGACGACGGCCGCCTTGTCGCGCGCCCCTTCCAGCCCAAAGACCGGATCGAAACGCTGCTGGAGCTGAGCCATTCGGTGTCGCGCCACCAAAGTCTGGCGGCGCGACGGTTGCTGGAATTTATCGAGGCGTTCTTACGGCGCCATCACCCCTGATCAGCCGAAAACGCGGATCAGCGCGGAATCGACGGCGGCGGTCAGCTCGTCAATCTGATCGGCGGTGATGATCAGGGCGGGCGCGAAACACAGCACATTGTTCAGGCCCGGCACTGAACGGTTCGAGGCACCGATAATTACGCCCTGTTTTGCGCATTCGGCGACGACCGCGCCCATTTGCGCCTCGGTCACCGGCGTTTTCGCCGCGCGGTCGCTGACCAGTTCCGCGCCGCAGAACAGGCCCTTGCCGCGTACATCGCCGATCACCGCGTGCTTTTCCATCAGCGCGTTCAGATTGGCGATCAGCCGCGCACCCATTTTGGTGGTGTTCTCCAGCAGGCCTTCGCGCTCGATAATATCCATATTGACCAGCGCAGCGGCGGGGCCAGCGGTGCAGCCGCCAAAGGTCGAGATGTCGCGGAAGTGGTTCAGGATATCCGCCGGATCATCCTTGAACATCTCGAACACCTCTTCGGTGGTGACGCAGCAGGCAATCGCCGCATAGCCCGAGGCCAGACCCTTGGCCATGGTCACGAAATCGGGCTTGATGCCGTAGTGCTGATAGCCGAACCATTCACCCGTGCGGCCGATGCCGCAGACCACTTCGTCGATATGCAGCAGGATGTCGTATTTCTTGCAGATCGCCTGCACGGCGTCCCAATAGCCTTCGGGCGGGGTGATGACGCCGCCGCCAGCGGTCACCGGCTCGAGGCACAGTGCACCAACCGTCTCGGGGCCTTCGCGCAGGATGACTTCCTCGATCGCGGCGGCGGCGCGTTTGCCATAGGCCTCGCCCGTCAGATCCCATTGCGCGCGATATTCCATGCAATGGGGCACGCGGATGAAATCGGGCGCCATCGGGCCATATTGTTCATTGCGCTGGTCCTGCCCGCCCGCCGACATAGTGGCCATAGTGCCGCCGTGATAGTCGCGGTCGCGATACAGGATCTTGGTCTTTTTGCCGCCGTATTTTTTATGGGCGATCTGGCGGACCATTTTGAACGCCTTTTCATTCGCCTCGGAGCCCGAGTTGCAATAGTAGACGCGGCTCATGCCGGGCATCTTCTCGATCAGACGCTCGGCGAACAAAGCGCCGGGGATCGTGCCGGCAGAACCTGCAAAATAGTTCAGTTTCACAACGGCATCGCGAATGGCATCGCCGATCTCGGTGCGGCCATAGCCGACGTTTACCGTCCACACCGCACCCGACACAGCGTCCAGAAAGCGGGTGCCGTGCTGGTCCCAGACATGGATGCCCTGCCCCTCGACGATGATGCGCGGCTCGCCCACCTCATAGGGTTTATGCTGGGTCAGGTGGTGCCACACATGCGCCTTGTCGGCGCTGACGACATGCGAGAGATCGTTGCTCATGATTGCCTCTGTTGGATTTGTGGCGCTAGTTCGTCACGGATCACGGGCGCGAACAAGCCTTTATCTGATCAGGGTAAGCCATTGAAATACAGCAGGTGATCTGGCAGTGTTTGGATATATCGAACAACACTAACAGCGGGACTGCAATGGATCAGTTGGATATCGGCGGCAGGCTGCGGGCGCTGCGCATGGCGCGCGGCCTGTCGCAGCGCGTGCTGGCCAAGCGTGTGGGCGTGCCGAACTCCACCATTTCGCTGATTGAATCGGGGCGCGCCAACCCCTCGGTCGGGTCGCTGAAACGCATTCTGGACGGGCTGCCGATCGGCATGGCGGAATTCTTTGCCTTTGACCCCGAAGCGCAGCGGCAGGTGTTCTTTGCCGCCGAAGAGCTGCGCGAGATCGGGCGCGGCAAGATATCGTTCCGGCAGGTCGGTGACGGCGGCGCAGGCCGCGCCCTGCAGATGCTGCGCGAGGTGTATCAGCCCGGCGCCGATACCGGCAAAGTCCCCCTGACCCATGCGGGCGAAGAAGTCGGGATCATCCTGTACGGCCGGCTAGAGGTCACTGTCGACGGGCAAAAGAAACTGCTCGGCCCCGGTGACGCCTATGCCTTTGACAGCACCTTGCCACACCGCTTTCGCAATCCCGGCGCGCAGCCCTGCGAAGTGGTCAGCGCCTGCACGCCACCGACGTTCTAGTGTCACGATTTTCGTGTCACTGTGATACCGGATTGTGATCTGTTATGATCTGACCTTACGTGATCATCTGACGCCATAATCAAATCAAAACAGGGAATTGGATATGGATCGCAGAAGTTTTGGCGCCGCAATGGTCGGCCTTGGCGCTGCAGGTGCCACGATGCTGCACAGCACCTCGGCCAGCGCGCAAGACAGTTTGCCGTCGCTGATGGCGGGCTGCATCACCGATGTACCGGGCATCAAACTGGGTCACGCGCTGATGGAGGGTCGCCCCACCGGCTGTTCGGTCATCCTGTGCGAGGAAGGCGCCCGCGCCGGTGTCGACGTGCGCGGCTCGGCCCCCGGCACGCGCGAGACGGATCTGCTTAATCCAACCAATATGGTGGATACGGTCAATGCGATCCTGCTGTCGGGCGGCTCGGCGTACGGCCTCGATGCGGCGGGCGGCGTCATGCGCTGGCTTGAGGAACGCGGCATGGGCCATAACGTCGGGCGCGGCGTGGTGCCGATTGTGCCGGCTGCGATCCTGTTCGACCTGGGTGTTGGCGATTTCGCGATCCGGCCGGATGCGGCGGCGGGCTATGCGGCTTGCGATGCGGCCACCGATCAGCCTTCGGCCAATGGCAATGTGGGCGCAGGCGCGGGTGCGACCATCGGCAAGATGTTCCGCGGATCTTCGATGAAAGGCGGCCTCGGCACGGCCAGCTATACCGTACCTGGCACCAATATTGTCGTGGCGGCGATTGTTGCGGTAAACGCGGTTGGCGATGTGATCGACCCGCGCACCGGCCAAATCGTTGCCGGTGCCTTGACCGAGGACCGCAGCGCCTTCCGCAATACCGAGCAGCAGATCCTGGCCGGTCATAACGTCATCACCTCTAGCGGGCAGAATACCACGATCGGTGCGGTCGTGACCAACGCACCCTTTACCAAGACCGAGATGACAAAGATCGCCGAAATGGCGCATGACGGCTTTGCCCGTGCGATCAGCCCGATCCACACGATGTCGGACGGCGATACGATTTTCGGCCTCTCGACCGGCAAATCGGATGGCGTGACCGCCAGTGTGACCGCGATCGGGACAATTGGCGCTGTGGTCATGTCACATGCGATTGTCCGCGCGGTCATGGCCGCCGAAAGCCTGACCGACCCAGACATCCCCGCCTATCGCGATATCGCCCATAGCACACCGCTGTAAGCGGCCATAAACCGCGCATGGGGCGGCGCCGCGCTAGGCATAGCGCGAAAGCTTTGACAGAATTGGCAAAACACCCAATTTATGCGAGGCTCCATGCGCAAATTCATCCTGATCGCCGCCCTGACCCTGCCCGTCGCTAGCGCGGCTGCGCCCTTGGTCAGCACCGATCCCTTCCCCGAGCCGGGCAGCACCGTCTATGTGAACCTGCCTGCGGGCGCGGTCGAGATCACCGAAAACACCGTCGAGGGCTTTGGCCTCTTCGCCCATGCGGGCAGCGATCAAGAGGTGCTGCTGGCAAGCCAATATCTGCCCCGCGTGCTGGTGGTCGAGGGCGATAGCGCGCTGCTGGAAATGTATACAGGTGGCAATGCCTGCCCTGTTATGTTTGCCTGGATCACATATGCGGACGGCATCCTGCGCAGCAGCGGCGAATTCGGCACCTGCGCCGAGGAAGGCGATTACGTGGTCGAAAACGGGTTGCCGGTCTTTACTCTTGGCGATCTGGAAGATGAAAGCGCTGCAATCGCCTATCGCTATGACCCCGCCACGGCACAGATTGCCGAGAGACCGGTCGAGATGACGCGATAGAGGGCGCGGCCTGCGTGAAGCGCGGGACACGTCGCTTTCGGAAAACGGCGCTACAACCCGCCAGATCGGCGCGTGGACTGGCCATGAATCCCTGTCGGGAATAGATCACTACAGTCGGAAAGCAGAGCGGCGGCGGATCTTCATGGGAACATCGACCGAACAGCAAAGTTCCAGATCAAAAAATAAGCCCTAAAATATCAGGTACTTATATTAAAATATCTTGATGATTGGTGCACCCGACAGGATTCGAACCTGTGACCTTCGCCTTCGGAGGGCGACACTCTATCCAGCTGAGCTACGGGTGCTTGGGGTTAGCTATAGTCGCAGGCCCAACGGCCTGCAACCAATCATTCATCTGCCGTTACGCAAATAGATCGTGGCACAGATGCAGCGCGTCGATCAGGGCGTCGACCTCGGCGCGGGTATTGTAAACCGCGAAAGAGGCGCGACAACTGGCGGTCAGGCCAAAGCTGTCCAGCAGCGGTTGCGCGCAATGCGTCCCTGCCCGCACAGCGATGCCGCGTTTATCCAAAACGGTCGAGATGTCATGCGGATGCGCGCCTTTCATCGTTAGCGAAAAGATCGCCGCCTTGTCCGGACGCGTGCCCTGCACTTCGATGAAATCCAGCTGCGCCAGGCGAATGGCGGCGTAATGCGCCAGATCCGCCTCGTGCGCGGCGATGTTTTCCATGCTAAGCGCCATCATATAGTCCAGCGCGACGCCAAGGCCGATGGTCTGGACGATGCCGGGGGTGCCCGCCTCGAACCGCATGGGCGGCGCGGCATAGGTGATGCGATCGCGCGTTACCGTATCGATCATATCGCCGCCGCCCATAAAGGGACGCATCTCGGCCTGACGGTCAGGGTGGATATAGATCGCGCCAGAGCCGGAGGGGCCGTACAGCTTATGCCCTGTAATCGCATAGAAATCGACGCCCAGATCCTGCACATCGACCGGCAGATGCACAGCGCCTTGGCTGCCATCGACCATCACCGGCACGCCTTTGGCATGGGCGCCGGCCGCCACGGCTTTCACATCGACAATCGTGCCCAGCACGTTCGAGCAATGCGTGACCGCCACCAGTTTCGTGCGCGGGCCGATAGCGTCGATGATCGCCTGCGGGTCGATCGCACCATCCGCGCCGACCTCGACCCATTTCAGCACGACGCCTTGGCGCTCGCGCAGGAAATGCCATGGCACAATATTGGCGTGGTGTTCGGCGACGGTCAGAACAATCTCGTCCCCCGCTTGCAGGCGGGGCATGGCCCAACCATAGGCGACCAGATTGATCCCCTCGGTCGAGCCAGAGGTAAAGACGATATCATCCGCCCGCGCGGCGTTCAAAAAGCGCGCGATGATCCCGCGCACCCCCTCATACTTTTCAGTTGCAACATTAGAAAGGTAGTGCAAGCCGCGGTGAACATTTGCATATTCATGGGAATAGGCGGTGGTGATCGCGTCGATCACCACCTGCGGCTTTTGCGCCGAGGCGCCGTTGTCCAGGTAGACAAGCGGCTTGCCGTTCACTTCGCGCGCAAGGATCGGGAAATCCGCACGGACCTTTGCAATGTCGAACATCAGCGCTTCAACCAGATCGTCAGTTGCTCGCGCAGATCGTCGGCCAGATCCTCGTCCGCGATTTCGTCCAGCGCTTCGGCAAGGAAGGCCAGCACCAGCAGGTCAATCGCCTGCGCATGGGGCACCCCGCGCGAACGCAGATAGAACAAAGCGGTGTCGTCAATCGCACCCGAGGTCGAGCCATGCGAACAGGCCACGTCATCGGCGTAGATTTCGAGTTCCGGCTTGGCAAGGAAATTGGCATCCTCGTCCAGCAGCAACGACTGGCTGATCTGATAGCCGTCGGTCTTTTGCGCGCCGGGTTTCACCAGGATTTTGCCTTGGAAAACGCCGGTGGCCGCATTGCGCAGCACCTTTTTAAAGACCTGACGGCTTTCGCAATTCACCGCATCATGCGTGATGAAGATCGTGTCATCATGCAGGAAGTCACGCCCCTCGCCGACCGCGACGCCCGCAACATGCGCCGAGGTATCGTCGCCGGTCATCTCGATCACGCATTCATTGCGGGTGAAACGACCGTCAACGGCAAGGGTAAAGCTTTTGAACAGCGACTCTTGCCCTAGATGCGCGAACATATGGGTGGCAAGTTGGCGATCAGCGGTGCGGCCCTGGGTGCGGATGTGGTGGAAGGCGGCGTGGTCGGCTACTTCAACCTCGGTGACCGAATTGAAACGCGCGGCGCCGGTGCCGACCTCTAGCAGGGTCAGGCCTGCACCTTCTTCCAGCCAGATCAGGTGACGCACGAATGCATCTGCGGCCGTCGCGCTTTGACGGTAAATGATCTTGATCGGCGTCTCGACCACGGCTTTGACGCGCAGGACAAGGCCGCTATAGGCAAAAGCCGTGTTCAGCGCCGCCAGCGGGCGCTGCACTGGAACCTGACCTTTTGCTTCAAGAGTGCCGAACAAGTCCTTGGCCCAATGGGCATCTTCGGATAGTGCGGTCGCCAGCGTATCCACTTCGACGCCTTCCAGCGCGGGCAGATCCGACAGGCTGGTGTCCAGGACACCATCGACAAACGTAATGGTCAGCACCTCGCGCGCGGCAAAGGCGTCATCCTCGGTCGCGGGCGCAACAGTTGCGGGTGCGCTGGCGGTCAGCCCCTCGGGGTTGGAATAACGCCAGTATTCGTCGCGGCGGAACGGCAGACCATCCGTCTCGACCCGCGCGAGCGCGGCGGCGCGCACGGCATCTGCCCAAGGCGCGCCTTTGGGCAGCACCAGATTGGCCAAAAGCGCGGTGGTGGTATCAGCCTTGATCTTCGGCAAACCCATCTTACACCCCCGCCAGCAGGTCGCCGTAGCCGTTATTCTCGACTTCCAGCGCCAGTTCCGGCCCGCCCGATTTCACGATGCGGCCATTGGCCATGATATGGACAACATCGGGTTTGATGTGATCCAGCAGGCGCTGATAGTGGGTGATGACAAGGAACGACCGCTCGGGCGAGCGCAGCGCATTCACGCCCTCGGCCACCAGCTTCATCGCGTCAACGTCAAGGCCGGAATCCGTCTCGTCCAGAATGCACAGCTTGGGCTCGAGCATGGCCATCTGCAGGATTTCGTTGCGCTTTTTCTCGCCGCCCGAAAAGCCGACGTTGACCGGACGCTTCAGCATTTCAGCGTCGATCTTGAGGCTGGCGGCACGGGCGCGCACCAGTTTCAGGAAATCGGCGGCCGAAAGTTCCTCTTCGCCGCGCGATTTGCGCTGTGCGTTCAGCGCGGTGCGCAGGAAGGTCAGATTGCCGACGCCGGGGATCTCGACCGGGTATTGGAAGGCCAGAAAGACGCCAGCGGCGGCGCGTTCCTCGGGTTCCATCTCCAGCAGGTTCTCGCCCTCGAACTCGACTTCGCCGTCGGTCACTTCATAGCCGTCGCGGCCCGCCAGCACATAAGAGGTGGTCGATTTACCCGAACCGTTCGGGCCCATGATGGCATGCACTTCGCCGGGTTTGATCACCAGATCGACCCCTTTCAGGATCGCCTTGTCTTCCTCTTCCAGCTTTACATGCAGGTTCTTGATCGTCAGCATTTTGTCTTCCATCTGGTCTGTCCTGCCGCCTTGGCGCACAGGAGATTTTCGGTATTAGCCAAGCGGCTGCAATAGGTAATTCGATGTATCGGTGGCGACGGGCCAATCGGCGACGGGCTGATAGCGATGGCTATCCATCCAGTTCATCAGCGCGGGAATATGGCCGTGGAACACCTCGACCAAAATCGTGGGCTGACAGCGATCAACCATTTCAGAAATCCCGGAAAGCACTTTTATTTCCATGCCTTCCGTGTCGATCTTTACAAAGTGAAAGACCTGATCGCCAAACAGATCATCGCCGCGCCGCACCTGCAGATCACCGCCACCCTTGCGCATTTTCGTCGCGCCAAGGTTGCGGTCGTGGCGGTGCATGGCAAAGCCGCCGGCGTCCTCATCCGACAGCCCGATCCCCAGGTAGTCGAGGTCAATGACCTCCTCGAGCCCGTTCACGATCACATTGGCGAACAGCGGCGCCATTGCCAGCGGGTTCGGCTCGATCACCACGACACGCGCGGCTTTGGCGCGGGTGGCAAAGAACAGCGCGTGATTGCCGATATTCGCGCCCACATCCAGAATATGCGCGCCCTCGGGCAGATGGCGCAGCACCTCGGCCAATACATCGGCTTCATAGAACGTCCCGGCGCGCAAAGCGCGCTGGATCGGGTCGTTGTGATAGTTCAGGCAAAAGGTCAGCCCGCCCCAATGCGCCAGCTCGAACGGCGGGAAGTGCAGCACCTCGCCCGCCGCGCGCGCGTTTTGCGCGGCAGCAAGGTCAAAGTAATCTGCGCCCGTCGTCTCGGGCTGGGGCAAGGTCAGCGGGCCGTCCATTAGCCGACCGAACCTTCGAGGCTGATCGCGACCAAAGCTTGCGCTTCCATCGCGAATTCCATCGGCAGCGCTTGCAGCACGTCCTTGACGAAACCGTTCACGATCACCGCGACGGCCTGTTCTTCGTCCATCCCGCGCGAGCGGCAATAGAACATCTGATCGTCATCCACCTTGCTGGTGGTCGCCTCGTGTTCCACGCGCGAGGAATTGTTTCGCACTTCGATATAAGGCACGGTATGCGCGCCGCATTGATCACCGATCAGCAGGCTGTCGCATTGCGTATAGTTGCGGCTGTTCTGTGCCTTTGGGTGCATCGAGACAAGACCGCGATAGGTGTTCTGCGCGCGGCCCGCCGAGATCCCTTTCGAGACGATCCGCGACTTGGTGTTCTTGCCAAGGTGGATCATCTTGGTGCCGGTATCGGCCTGCTGGGCGTTGTTGGCGATGGCGATCGAATAGAATTCGCCTTGGCTGTCGTCACCGCGCAGGATGCACGAGGGGTATTTCCAGGTGATGGCCGATCCGGTTTCCACTTGGGTCCACATCACCTTGGCGCGGTCGCCGCGGCAATCGGCGCGCTTGGTCACAAAGTTATAGATACCGCCCTTGCCCTCGGCATCGCCCGGATACCAGTTTTGCACGGTGGAATATTTCACTTCGGCATCTTCTTCGACGATGATCTCGACCACAGCGGCGTGCAGTTGCGCGATATCACGTTGCGGTGCGGTGCACCCCTCGAGATAGCTGACATAGCTGCCCTTGTCGGCGATGATCAGGGTGCGTTCGAACTGGCCGGTGTTTTCCGCGTTGATGCGGAAATAGGTCGACAGCTCCATCGGGCAACGGACGCCCGGCGGCACATAGACGAAAGACCCATCCGAGAAGACGGCCGAGTTCAGCGTGGCATAGAAATTGTCCGACACCGGAACGACCGTGCCCAGGTATTTCTTGACCAGTTCAGGGTGTTCGCGGATCGCCTCAGAGATCGAGCAGAAGATCACGCCGGCTTTTGCCAGCTCGTCCTTGAACGTGGTGCCCACAGACACGGAATCGAACACCGCATCCACAGCGACTTTGCGTTCTTCGGCCGCACCCTCGACACCGGCCAGCAGCATCTGCTCTTTCAGCGGGATGCCCAGCTTTTCATAGGTCGCCAGCAGCTTGGGGTCGACCTCGTCCAGGCTTTTGGGTTTGACGGCCATGCTTTTGGGGCGGGCATAGTAATACTGGTCCTGAAAGTCGATGACAGGCAGGGTCAGCATCGGCCAGGTCGGGCTTTCCAACTTTTGCCAGCGCGCAAAGGCCTGCAGACGCCAGTCCAGCATCCACTGCGGCTCGCCGTTATTGTCCGAGATCAGGCGCACGATGTCCTCATTGAGACCCTTGGGCGCGTAATCGGTTTCAATATCGGTTTCCCAACCGTGTTTATATGTGCCCGAAAGCTGCTGAACGGCGGCTACGGTTGCCTCGTCCACGCCTTCCTTTACCTGTAGGTCTTCCATCATCCCGTCCTTTTCATAATCCCGCGCCGCTCAAGCCGCCTTTTGGCGGTGTTTGACGCTTTTCGCAATCCAGGCCGCAGCAAACCGCAGCACCTGATCGCGTGTCGTATCCAATGTCAGCGAGACGCGCATGACCGAGGCCGCCGCATCCGCATCATATCCCATCGCCGCCAGCACCTTGCTGGTGCGCACCTTGCCCGAGGAACAGGCCGAGCCTGCCGAGATCGCAAATCCTGCCAGATCCATCGCCATGACCTGCGTTTCGCCCTTCCAGCCGGGGGTGATCAGGCTGGTGGTATTGGGCAGGCGCGCGGCGCCCCTACCCGCGATTTGTGTGCCGGGGCTGCCGTCCAGAATGGTCTGTTCCAGCAGATCGCGAAGCTCCGCAATCTCATCCCAACGCCCGGTATTCAAATCATGCGCCGCCGCCGCCGCCGCCGCGCCAAATGCGGCGATGCCGGTGATGTTCTCGGTGCCCGAGCGCCGCCCCATCTCCTGCCCGCCGCCCAGCAGTTGCGCCGCAACATCGGTGCCCTGCGGAATGATCAGCGCACCGACGCCCTTCAGGCCGCCCAGCTTATGCGCCGAGATGATCGCGGCGCGCGCGCCCGACCATTCAAAGGCAAAAGGAATGCGTCCGAACCCTTGGGTGGCGTCGATCACGGCCAAGCCACCGGGCAGGTTCTGCACCACGCCGGTTTCCGAATTCGCCAGTTGCAGCGTGCTGCTGGCGGGGTCAGTCACCGTGACAAGGCCATTCGCATCCACCGGCAGATCGGAAGATGTCCAAGCCAGCACCGCCTCGTGCTCGATCGCGGCGGCTTGCAGATTGCGACCGGCCAGCGCAAGGCTCGAGGCTTCGGTCGCGCCCGAGGTAAAGATAATATCCGCATTCATCGCGCCAATCGCCTCGGCAATCTGGGCACGCGCGCGCTCCATGATCGTTTTGGCGGCACGACCCTCCATATGGACCGAGGACGGGTTTCCCACCGCATCCATCGCCGCAATCGCCGCCGCCCGCGCCTCGGGACGCAGGGGGGCTGTTGCGTTATAGTCCAGATAGATACGGCTCATTGGTCAATAATCTCGAACAAAGACGGCACCGCAGGGCACGGGGCCAGTCGGTTTTTCACAATATCCGACAGTTTGGTCTGGTGCAAAAACACATAGACCTGCGCCGATAGCCCTTCCCACAAACGGTTGGTCAGCGATTGCGCGCGCGAGCCGGACAATCCGCCCGACACGCCCGCGCCTTTGTGCATAGCGCTGACGGTTTCATCGACCGCCTCGAGGATATCGGCAACCGAGATCTGATCCATCGGACGCGCCAGCTTATAGCCGCCGCCCGGCCCGCGCGCGGATTCCACCAGATCCGCCCGGCGCAGCTTCACGAAAAGCTGCTCGAGATACGGCAGTGAGATATCCTGCCGCTTTGAAATCTCGCCAAGGTTCACCAGTGCACTTTCTGGCTGCAAAGCCAGATCCACCAGCGCCACCATGGCGTAACGTCCTTTTGTCGAAAGCTTCATGCCTTGCGTCCAACCGCTGAAATGACCACATCCATTGACCTTGGGGCGGCGCCTGATTACTTGAGCGCCAACCGCCCGCTTTGCCGAAGTGGCTGCAACAGCGGGGTTTGCACTGGCGCTACGCATTGGCGTATGACAGTGCTGGCCCCATGTCCTGATGACGCTGCCGGGTCTAGCGGATTTTGAATCATTCTAAACTGCCTATGCAAATTCGTCAAGAATTGCCCGGCAGTTTAGACGTAACACGACGAAGATAGGGGTAACGATGCCTGAAGTGATTTTTCCCGGACCCGAAGGCCGTATCGAGGGACGCTACCACCCTCAGAAGGACCGGGATGCGCCCATAGCCATCGTGCTACACCCGCATCCGCAATTCGGCGGGACGATGAACAACCGTGTCGTCTATAATCTGCACTACGCCTTTTATAACATGGGCTTTACCGTTTTGCGGTTCAACTTCCGCGGCGTCGGGCGCAGCCAGGGCGAATACGATCAGGGCATTGGCGAGCTGTCGGATGCGGCAGCGGCGCTGGATTACCTGCAATCGATGAACACCAACGCCAAACATTGCTGGGTCGCTGGTTTCAGCTTTGGCGCGTGGATCGGGATGCAGTTGCTGATGCGCCGCCCCGAGATCACTGGCTTTGTCTCGGTCGCGCCGCCTGCGAATATGTATGATTTCAGCTTCCTGGCGCCCTGCCCGGCGTCCGGCCTGATCATTAACGGTGCCGCCGACCGCGTTGCGCCCCCGGCTGATACATCGGCACTGGTGCGCAAACTGCACGAACAAAAGGGCATCACCATCACCCACGAAGTTGTCGAGGGTGCGGGCCACTTCTTTGAAGATACCCATATGGATACGCTGACGGGTTCGGTGAATTCCTATGTCAAACGCCGCCTGACCGAGGGCACCCGCTAATGACCGACCGCCTTGCGCAGCAACTGGGTTTTCTGCGTGAGGCGGAAAAGCTGAAATCCGTCTATCGTGCGACGGCACTGCCCGACCAGTCGCGGCGCGAAAACTCGGCCGAGCATAGCTGGTCGGTCGCGCTTTATGCGCTGATCTTGCAAGATCAGGCGGGCGAAGGCGTCGATATTGCCCGCGCCATCACCATGCTGTTGCTGCATGATCTGGTCGAGATCGATGTCGGCGATGTGCCGATCCACGCCCAAGGCGGCAGCGCCCATTCCAGCGCCGCCGTGAAAGAGGCCGAGGAACGCGCCGCCGCGCGTCTGTTCGGCCTGCTGCCCGAGGGCCAAGCCGAACAGATGCTAGCGATCTGGCTGGAGTTCGAGGGGGGCGTCACGCCAACCGCGCTTTATGCCCGCGCACTTGATCGGGTGCAGCCGGTGCTGCTGAACCATGCCGGCGGCGGCGGATCGTGGCGCGAATATGACGTCAGCTTTGACCAGCTCGAGGAACGGGTCGGCGTCAAAGTCGCGCGGGGCCTGCCCGCTTTGTGGCAAGCGGTGCGCGAACATGTCAAGCCGTGGTTCGTATCCCACGGGAAAGCTTAAAATTTAGGGGCACCGCTGATCCGGTGCCCCTTTTTCATGGCCGCCCCTTGCATCCGCCGCGCGCCTGCGCTGAATGGCGCAAACACGTCCCTGACCGAGGCCCCCATGTCCGACAAAGCCAGCCCCCATTCCCTGTTCGATGACGCGCAGGGCATTGCCTTTGGCACGGTGATGGCGGCGTTCGGGATGGTGATCCTGACATCGCTGGGGTTCATCACCGGGCAAATGGCGGGGCTGGCAGTGCTGATCTCTTATGTCAGCGGCTGGTCGTTCGGGGTGGTGTTCTTTGTGATCAACCTGCCCTTTTACTGGATTGGCTATAAGCGCATGGGCCTGCGGTTCATGGTCAAGACGCTGATTTCGGTCTCATTGCTGTCGGCCCTTAGCATTTTGATGCGCGATTGGGTAAGCTTCGATCTGCTGAACCCGCTGTTTGGTGCGGTCATCTATGGCTTTATCGCGGGATCGGCGCTGCTGGCGCTGTTTCGCCATGGTGCGAGCCTGGGCGGCATCGGCATTCTGGCGGTCTATTTGCAAGAACACACGCGGTTCCGCGCCGGTCACATCCAGATGGCATTCGATAGCGCGCTGTTCGTCGTCGCGCTGATCGTGATGCCACTGCATCTGGTGATCTATAGCTTTATCGGCGCGGTGGTGCTGAATTTCGTCATCGCTGTAAATCATCGCCGCGATCGCTATATCGGCTTTTGACTTTATTTTAGGTAAGCGGTACTGACCATATTGACCTGAGGCCCGACAGTGATTTACTGGGCCCATAGGTCGGGGATGGGATGATCATGCGCCGCTATACGCTTTTCGAAGATATTCAGGGGTTGGCCATCGGCTCGATCGGGGCCGCGACGGGCATTTTCCTGCTGCGCGCGGCGGGGCTGATCACCGGCGGCACCGCAGGGATCGCCTTGCTGCTCAGCTATGTGACGCATTGGTCATTCGGCGCGGTGTTTTTCTGGGTCAACGTGCCGTTTTACGCCATTGCCCTGTTCACACGCGGCTGGTCCTTTACGCTGAAAGGCATCATCAGCGTCGGCGCCGTGTCCCTGCTGACGGCGGTCGCACAGGATTACATCACCATCACTGCGATTGATCCCCTGCTGGCGGCGGTCGTCTTTGGCATCGTGGCGGGGGTCGGTATCCTTGGCCTGTTCCGCCACGGATCAAGCCTTGGCGGCACATCGATGCTGGCGGTGATGGCGCAGGAACGCTGGGGGATCAAAGCGGGCTGGGTGCAGATGGGCATGGATGCTGTCATATTCATTGTGGCACTTTTCTTACTGCCTTTCCCGCAAGTCGCGTTTTCCTTTGTCGGCACCTTTATTTTGTCATTCGTCCTTGCCTTCAATCATCGCAAAGATTGGTATATCGCGGGCTGAAACCGCAGACAGGTCAAAGACATGCCCACGCATTACATCACATTGATCGCGGCGATCCTGTTCGAGATCGTCGCGACTTCGGCGTTGAACGCCAGTCAACAATTCACCCGGCTCTGGCCCTCGGTCATCGTGGTGATCGGCTATTGCGCCTCGTTCTATCTGCTGTCGATGACGCTGAAAGTCATGCCGGTCGGCGTGGTCTATGCGATCTGGTCGGGCGTTGGCATCGTGCTAGTGGCAGGCGTCGGGCTGGTGCTGTTCGGGCAAAAGCTGGATCTGGCGGCCATTATCGGCATCAGCCTGATCCTTGCCGGCGTTTTGGTCATCAACCTTTTTTCCAGCAGCAGCACACACTAGATACACCATCACAGCGCGCGCGGCGTTTTCTACTGGTCTTTTCAGGCCTAGCACGTTATGCGCCGATCAATTCCTGAAAAGAGAGACCCATGGACATTCGCAATATCGCGATTATCGCGCACGTTGACCACGGCAAGACGACCCTCGTGGACGAACTGCTGAAGCAGTCGGGCGCCTTCCGCGAAAACCAAGCCGTCGCCGAGCGCGCGATGGACAGCAACGATATCGAGCGTGAACGCGGCATTACGATCTTGGCCAAGTGTACCTCGGTTGAATGGAACGGCACGCGCATCAATATCGTCGACACCCCCGGACACGCGGACTTTGGTGGCGAAGTTGAACGTATCCTCAGCATGGTTGACGGCGTTTGCCTGCTGGTCGACGCCGCTGAAGGCCCGATGCCGCAGACCAAATTCGTGACCTCGAAGGCGCTGGCCCTGGGCTTGCGTCCGATCGTTGTTGTGAACAAAGTCGACAAGCCCGATGGCGATGCCGATAACGCGCTGAACCAGGTGTTCGACCTGTTCGCCGCGCTGGATGCGACCGACGAGCAACTGGACTTCCCGGTTGTCTACGCCTCGGGCCGTAACGGCTGGGCGGATATGGAACTGGACGGCCCGCGCAAAGATCTGTCGGCCCTGTTCGATCTGATCGTCAAGCACGTCGAGCCGCCCAAGCAAATCGCGCGCCGCGAAGAGCCCTTCCAGATGCTGGCAACCACGCTGTCGGCCGACCCGTTCATCGGCCGCATCCTGACCGGCCGTGTCGAGGCTGGCACATTGCGCGCTGGCGACACGCTGAAGGCCCTGACCCGCGATGGCGACCGGATCGAGCAGTTCCGCGTCAGCAAGATCCTTGCCTTCCGCGGCCTGTCGCAACAGCCGATTGATGTCGCCGAAGCTGGCGATATCGTTACCCTCGCTGGTATGACCAAGGCGACCGTGGCCGACACGCTCTGCGATCTGTCGGTTGACACTGCAATTGCCGCACAGCCGATTGACCCGCCGACCATCTCGGTCACATTCGGTATCAACGACAGCCCGCTGGCTGGCCGCGAGGGCAAGAAAGTCCAGTCGCGCGTCATCCGCGAACGTCTGATGAAAGAGGCCGAAGTTAACGTCGCGATCCAGATCAAAGACACCCCCGGCGGCGAAGCGTTCGAGGTCTTTGGCCGCGGCGAGCTGCAAATGGGCGTTCTGATCGAGAACATGCGCCGCGAAGGGTTCGAGCTGTCGATCTCGCGTCCGCAGGTTGTTCTGAAAGAAGAAGGCGGCGTGCGCATCGAGCCGATCGAGGAAGTCGTCATCGACGTGGATGACGAATACACCGGCGCGGTCGTTGAAAAGCTGACCGGCGTGCGCAAAGGTGATCTGGTCGAAATGCGCCCCGCAGGCGCTGGCAAGACCCGCATCATCGCGCATGTCCCCTCGCGCGGTCTGATCGGTTACCAAGGCGAATTCCTGACCGACACGCGCGGCTCGGGCGTCTTGAACCGCATCTTCCACAGCTGGGCCCCCTATAAAGGCGCGATCCAAGGTCGTCGTCAGGGCGTTCTGATCTCGATGGAAGACGGTACCGCTGTTGCCTATGCACTGTGGAACCTGGAAGATCGCGGTAAGATGTTCGTCTCGCCGCAAGAGCCGGTTTACCAAGGCATGATCATCGGCGAGCATTCGCGCGAGAACGATCTGGAAGTGAACCCGCTGAAGGGCAAGAAGCTGACCAACGTGCGCGCTTCGGGCACGGATGAGGCTGTGCGTCTGACGCCGCCCACCATTATGTCGCTGGAACAGGCCATCGCCTATATCGACAATGATGAGCTGGTCGAAGTGACCCCGGTCGCGATCCGTCTGCGCAAGCGCTTCCTCGACTCGAACGAGCGTAAGCGCAATGCCAAGTCGATCGGCTAATACGGTCGGTTGAATGATCGGGCCCCGGAGGAAACTCCGGGGCCTTTTCTTTTGGGGGGCCTTTTCTTTTGGGCGGCCTGCGGGCGGTTTACCCAATAAAAAAACCCGGCGTTTCCGCCGGGTTTTTCGTGCATCGTTGTGGCGCGGATTAATCCAGCGCTTCCATAATGATCAGATCGCGCACGGCGGCCCCTTCGACAAAGGCCAGCGCCGCCTGATAGGCGTCCGAGTTATAGCAAGCGCGCGCCGCATCCATTGACGGAAAGCGCGTCACGACATTGCGCGAACGGCCCTCGCCCTCGAGAACTTCGTATTTGCCGCCGCGCGCCAAAAATTCGCCACCAAAGGCCGCAATCGCAGCGGGCGCAAGGCGCGCATATTCGGCGTAGCGTTCCGCATCACTGACGTCGATGCGGCCGATCCACAAAGCTGTCGGCATCTCAGACTCCTTTGATCAGGGCTTCGGCCGCGTCAAACGCAGCTTCCGCATTCTCGGCCGAGGGCGCACCGCCCTGCGCCAGATCCGCACGACCACCGCCGCCTTTACCGCCCAAAGCGCCGACAGCCGCGCGCAGCACCTCGACCGCCGAGACCTTATCGGTCAGATCAGCCGTGACGCCCGCCGCAACCGCAGCCTTGCCGTCAACATCAGCAATCAGCAGCACGACGCCCGAGCCAAGCTCGGATTTAAAGCTATCGACCAGCGCGGGCAGATCTTTGCCGGTGACGCCTGACAGCAGTTGCGCTTGCAACGAAACGCCGCCCGCGTCGCGGATCGCGACATCATTCTTGGCACCGCCCGCCATCGCAAGATCGCGGCGCAGTTGCGCGACCTCGTTCGACAGGGCTTTGCGCTCGTCGACCAGTGCGCGGACACGTTCGACCACATCGGCGGCACTGGTTTTCAGCAAGCTGGCGACAGAGATCAATGCGGCTTCTTGGGCGGCCAAGTGATCCAGCGCGGCCTGACCTGTCAGCGCCTCGACCCGGCGGACACCGGCGGAAGATGCGGAATCCGACAGCAGCACGAAGGCGCCAATCTCGCCCAGACGGGTGACATGGGTGCCGCCGCAAAGCTCTAGCGAATAGGTGTTTTTATCGACACCTTTGTTAGACCCATCCAGACGGCCCATCGAGACGACGCGCACTTCATCGCCATATTTCTCGCCAAACAGCGCCTGTGCGCCCAGATCGCGCGCCTCGTCCGGCGTCATCACGCGGGTCTCGACCGGCGTATTCTGGCGGATATAGGCGTTCACATCGGCCTGCACTTTGGCGATTTCATCAGCCGACAGCGCCTTGTTATGGCTAAAGTCGAACCGCAGGCGGTCGGGCGCATTCAGCGAGCCGCGCTGCGCGACATGATCGCCAAGCGCTGCGCGCAAAGCCTCGTTCACAAGGTGCGTGGCCGAGTGGTTTGCAGCGATCTGGCCGCGACGGGTGGCATCGACCGTCAGGACAGCGCCTTGGCCGACTGCGACAAAACCCTCGCGCACGGTGCCGATATGGGCGAAAGCGCCCGCGTGTTTTTTGGTATCGGTGACCTCGATCACGCCGGTATCGGTGCGCAGCAGGCCCGCATCGCCGACCTGACCGCCCGATTCCGCATAGAACGGCGTTTGGTTCAGCACGACTTGGACCTGTGCGCCGATCTCGGCCCGCTCCATCAGCGCGCCTGCGGGGGCGACGATGGCCGTCACCTGCCCTTCGGCCTGCAGCGTGTCATAGCCGAGGAATTCGGTGGTGCCGTTTTGCTCGACCAGATCGAACCAGACACTGGCATCGGCCTGCTCGCCCGAACCCGCCCAAGCGGCGCGGGCCTTGGCTTTTTGTTCGTTCATTGCGGCGGTAAAGCCGTCGGTGTCAACGGTGCGGTTTTTCTCGCGCAGCGCGTCTTGCGTCAGATCCAGCGGGAAGCCGTAAGTGTCATACAGCTTGAACGCGGTCGCGCCGGGCAGCGCGGCATCGCCCGGGAGTTGGCCCAGCTCGTCATCCAGCAGGCGCAAACCGCGGTCCAGAGTCTGCTTGAAGCGGGTTTCTTCGGCGCGCAGGGTTTCCTCGATCAGGGCCTGTGCCCGGTTCAGTTCGGGATAAGCCGCGCCCATTTCGCGCACCAGTGCCGGGACAAGGCGGTACATCACCGGATCTTTCGCACCCAGCATATGCGCATGACGCATCGCGCGGCGCATGATGCGGCGCAGCACGTAACCGCGGCCCTCGTTCGACGGCATCACACCATCCGCGATCAGGAAGCTGGTCGAGCGCAGATGGTCGGCGATCACGCGGTGGTGCACCTTACCGGGCCCATCGGGATCGTTCGACGTCGCATGGGCCGAGGCCTCGATCAGCGCGCGCATCAGATCGGTGTCGTAATTGTCGTGCTTGCCTTGCAGCAGCGCGCCGATCCGCTCGAGGCCCATGCCGGTGTCGATCGAAGGCTTGGGCAAGCCGGTGCGGCTGCCGTCTTCGAACTGCTCGAACTGCATGAAAACGAGATTCCAGATCTCGATGAAACGGTCGCCATCCTCGTCCGGCGAGCCGGGCGGGCCACCGGCGATATGGTCGCCGTGGTCATAGAAAATCTCGGTGCAGGGGCCGCAGGGGCCGGTCGGGCCCATCATCCAGAAATTGTCATTGGTCGGGATGCGGATGATGCGATCATCCGACAGGCCGGCGACCTTCTTCCAGATATTCGCGGCCTCATCGTCGGTATGGTAAACCGTGACCAGCAGGCGATCTTTGTTGATGCCGAAATCTTTGGTCAGCAATTCCCACGCAAAGGGGATCGCGCTTTCTTTGAAATAATCGCCAAAGCTGAAATTGCCCAGCATTTCAAAGAATGTGTGGTGACGCGCCGTATAGCCGACGTTGTCGAGGTCATTGTGCTTGCCGCCTGCGCGCACACATTTCTGCGCCGAGGTGGCGCGCACGTAATCGCGCGTCTCGACCCCGGTGAAGGTGTTTTTAAACTGCACCATGCCCGAGTTGGTGAACATCAGCGTGGGGTCGTTGCGCGGGACAAGCGGCGACGACGGCACGATGGTATGGCCGTTGCGGGCGTAGAAGTTCAGAAATGTTGAACGAATATCGGCGAGGCTGGTCATGGCGTCCCAATGATCCTTATCTTTTGCATGTCTCGCATATCGTTGCACCGCCATGGCGTAAAGTGTCATCGCAGGGCAGGAAATACAAAAAGCCCCGGTTGACGTCTCAACCGGGGCTAAATTTATCTGGATCAGTCCAGCAGAGGATCGTTTCCGTCGCCCGCGTCGTCATCCGCACCGGGCGAAAACGCCAGATCAAGGCCGTTCATCGCGCGGATTTTCCCCTCGATCTCGTCCGAGATGGCGGGGTTGTCGCGCAGGAATTGCTTGGCGTTTTCACGCCCCTGCCCGATGCGCTGATCGCCATACGAGAACCACGACCCCGACTTTTCAACGACACCGGCTTTGACGCCAAGGTCGATGATCTCGCCACGTTTCGAGATGCCCTCGCCATACATGATGTCGAATTCGACCTGTTTGAAGGGCGGCGCGACTTTGTTCTTGACGACTTTCACGCGGGTCGAGTTGCCGACAACCTCGTCGCGATCCTTGATCGCACCGATGCGGCGGATGTCCAAACGCACCGAGGCGTAGAATTTCAACGCATTGCCGCCGGTGGTCGTCTCGGGGCTGCCGAACATGACGCCGATTTTCATCCGGATCTGGTTGATGAAGATGACCATACAATTCGAACGCGAGATCGAACCCGTCAGCTTGCGCATCGCTTGGCTCATCAGGCGGGCGTGGACGCCGACACTGCTGTCGCCCATATCACCCTCGATCTCGGATTTGGGCGTCAGCGCCGCGACCGAGTCAACGACGACCATGCTGACCGCGCCCGAGCGCACCAGCGTATCGACGATTTCCAGCGCCTGCTCGCCCGTATCGGGCTGCGAGATCAGCAGCTCGTCCAGATTGACGCCCAGCTTTTTGGCATAGGACGGGTCCAGCGCATGTTCCGCGTCCACAAAGGCACAGACGCCGCCTTTTTTCTGCTCTTCCGCGACCGCATGCAGCGTCAGCGTCGTCTTGCCCGAGCTTTCCGGCCCAAAGATTTCGATGATGCGCCCCTTGGGCAGACCGCCGATCCCCAAAGCGATATCAAGTCCCAGCGAACCCGTTGAGGTTGCTTCGATTTCAGGCAGCGCATTCGCCCCGCCCAATCTCATGATCGCACCTTTACCGAATTGACGCTCAATCTGAGCCAATGCGCTATCGAGTGCCTTTTGCTTGTCGGAAGCCTTCTTGTCCATCATCGAAATCAGATCTGCCGTTGCCATTGTTGTCACCCTTATCCCATAGCCCTTGCCAAGCGGCAATCGGAGGTTTGTTCACTATGTGTTCATGTTGTCGGTCCAAAATGAGAACAAATCAAGTAAAATCGACATCCCTAGCTTTTCGTCAGATTGGTTAACCGATAGTTTACGTCGAGGCGCGATATTTGCCTCAATGACGAACGGAGATTTTATGCTGGTATTCTGGCAAGAGCGGCTGGTTCTATTTGCCGTGCCAAAGACGGGAACGACGGCCATCGAAGGGTTCCTTGCCCCCCGCGCGGCGATGATCCTGCGCAATCCGCCCACGATTAAGCATATGCAGCTAACACGCTATAATAGAACAATTAATCCTTTAATTGAAAACTCGGGTGGCGAGGGATTTGAAACATTAGCGGTCATCCGCGAGCCGGTGTCATGGCTCTCTAGCTGGTATCGCTATCGCCACCGCGAGGATTTGATCGGCCATGCGAATTCGACGCGCGGAATCACATTTGACCATTTCGTCACCGAATATCTAAACGACAAGCCGCTGCCTTACGCCAAGGTCGGCAAGCAGGCGTCTTACGTGTTCGATGGCGATGGCAAGCGCGAGACGACGCTGCTGTCGCGCTATGAGAACCAAGATGGGCTGATTGAATTTCTGGAACAGCGCCTGAACATGCGCATCACCTTGCCACGATTGAATATCTCGCCCGAGATCGAGACCAGCCTCAGCCCCGAGATCGAGGCCCGCTTTCGACGCGAGCGTCCGCTGGAATTCGAGGCGTGGGAGATGGCGCTTTAACGCGCCAGCACCAATTCGGCGCGCAAGCCCCCCAGGGTCTCGCTTTGCGACAGACGCAGCTGCCCGCCGTGACTGCGCGCCACATCCGCCACAATCGCAAGGCCAAGGCCGACGCCCGATCCCTGATCTTGATTGCGCGCAGGATCAAGGCGCACGAAGGGCCGCATCGCGTCCTCGCGCAGCGACGCTGGAATACCGGGGCCGTTATCCTCGACAATGATGCGCAGATTACGTTCGTTCAGCAGCACGCTAACCTGGACCTGATCGGCGTAACGCTGCGCATTGCCGATCAGGTTCTCTAGCGCGCGACGGATCGAATCGGGGCGCAACTGCACCATGCCGACACCTGCCGTTTGTGTCAGCACAACCTGTCCCAGCTTTTGCGCCTTGGCGACCGTATCACGCACCAGTGCAACCGGGTCCGCATATTCCAGCGCGGCCTCGGCATCCGAGCGGGAAAAGTCCAGGAACGCGTCCAGCATATGTTCCATTTCCTCGACATCCTTCAGCATTTCGACCGCTTCGGGATCATCGCTGATCGACAGGCCCAGTTTGAGACGCGTCAGCGGTGTGCGCAGATCGTGGCTGACGCCCGACAGCATCTGTGTGCGCTGCTGTACCTGCCGCTCGATCCGGTTGCGCATTTCGACAAAGGCGGCGCCGGCCGCGCGCACCTCGGTCGAGCCAGAGGGGCGATAGGGGATCACCCTGCCCTTGCCATATTCCAACGAGGCCTCGGACAGGCGTTTGATCGGGCGCAGTTGATTGCGCAGGAACACATAGGAAATAAAGGTCAGCAGAACACTCAGGACAATAATCAGAACAAGCAGTTGATGCGGGTTCGAGGCCGCAATCCGGCGCCGTTCAAAACTGACAACATAGGGGCCGCTGTTGGTATCAAGCGCAACAAACACGCGGCGCGGATGGGTCAGGTCAATATGCGTGATCGGCAACGGGCTATCATGCAATGTACGGATCAGGGCCCGCCCGGACAGATCCTCGAACGCGACGCGATCCTCCTGCATCTGTTGGGCCAGTGCCGGGTCTTCGATTTCAAACCGCAGGGCACGCGCCACATTCGCCGCCTGCGCCAGCGCCAACGGATCGCCGTCATCGTAATAGGAGACCAGATGCGCCAGATCGACGATCAAAAATTCGGTCATCTGGGTTGTGACCTGTTCAAAGTGGCGCTGGATGAACACCAACGAGATCGTCACCTGCAACGTCAGAATCGGCAGCAGCAAAATCAGCGCCGCCCGCCCGTAAAGGCTGCGTGGCATATACCGCTTTAGAAATTCGAACATGACCGATCCCTCCTCTTACGGTGAATCTGCGGAATTCTTGAAAGATTGCAAAGGGTAAGTTTCAGTGTCACTGACTTTAGGTTATGCGTATTTTTCGTGAAAATGCCCTAGACGGGCCGGAACAGCCTAGCTATACACCCCACATGTTCCGACGTAGCTCAGCGGTAGAGCAGTTGACTGTTAATCAATTGGTCGTAGGTTCGATCCCTACCGTCGGAGCCATTTTCAACCAAGGATTTGGTTTGAAAATATAAAACAAGGTGGTGCGTTGGCTGCTACGGCTGACATCAAATAGCCCACCCCGCATATTCCGGCGTAGCTCAGCGGTAGAGCAGTTGACTGTTAATCAATTGGTCGTAGGTTCGATCCCTACCGCCGGAGCCATGCGGCGTAAAGCAGGCTGCCTCCCCATATGACCATGCATACGTGAAATGCGATGAACGCCATTTATCACGCGGGCCCATAGGCTTGCGGTATAGGGTCATCGCATCGCTAAATGCAGATGTATGACACCCGCCGGGCCGCGCCGCTATATCATCGCGCCTCTAGGTGCCAGCACGCCGCTTTTCCCTGATCCCCCACCGCCAACAGGTCAGGCTCGGCCTGGTGGCAGGTTGCGAAAACCAGCGGACAGCGTGATTGAAAGACGCAGCCCTGCGGCAGATTTGCGGGGTTTGGTGGCTCGCCTTTTGGCGTCGTGCCCCTGGC
This sequence comes from Ketogulonicigenium vulgare WSH-001, assembly GCF_000223375.1. Taxonomy (NCBI): domain Bacteria; kingdom Pseudomonadati; phylum Pseudomonadota; class Alphaproteobacteria; order Rhodobacterales; family Roseobacteraceae; genus Ketogulonicigenium; species Ketogulonicigenium vulgare. Next base: position 1,017,534 of record NC_017384.1, read on the forward strand.
GAGGCGCGCGGCGCGCGGGTCGGGCTCTAGCGCAGAGCGGCGCAACATCTGGGTATAGGGGTGGTTTGGATGCTGCATCACCGTGTCAGTGTCGCCCACCTCGACCACGCGCCCCATATACATCACCATCGTGCGGTGACACATCGCGCGCACCACCGCCAAATCATGCGCAATAAAGATGATCGACAGCCCGAACCGGGCCTGCAAGTCGATCAAAAGGTTGACCACCTGCGCCTGCACCGAGACGTCCAGCGCCGATACCGGCTCGTCGCAAACCAAAATTTGCGGATCTGCCGCCAGTGCGCGCGCAATGCCAATCCGCTGGCGCTGGCCGCCCGAAAACTCATGCGGAAAACGGCTGGAGACCTGCGGATCAAGGCCGACCGCATCCAGCAATTCCCCAACGCGCGCCTTGCGCGCCGCGCCGCGTGCCAGACCATGCACATCCAACGGCTCGGCAATAATATCCATCACCGTCAGGCGCGGGTTCAACGACAGATAGGGGTCCTGAAACACCATCTGCACCGCCCGGCGGCTGGCCTTATCGCGCACCAGCGCCTGCCCCCGCAGCAACACATCCCCGCCGTCCGGCACCTCTAGCCCTACCAACATGCGGGCCAATGTCGACTTACCGCATCCGGATTCCCCCACGATTCCCAATGTTTCACCGCGGTAGAGCTTAAGCGACGCGTCTTTGACGGCGTTGAACTTTTTGCCGGTGATATGGCCGCCAGCGCGAAAGCTTTTGCTGAGGCCCCGCGCCTCGAACAAGGGGGCGTCGGTGTGATCAAGCATGTTCGACCTCGGGCATGGGATGGTGGCAAGCATAGCAATGGGGCGCGCCATCGGGTGTCAGCAGCGGGCGTTCGTTGACGCAGATCGGCGTCGCATAGGCACAGCGCGGCGCAAAAGCGCAACCCGGTTTGGGGTTGATCAACACCGGTGTCGTGCCCTGAATAGGCGTCAGGCGCGCACGTGAGGAAATACGCGGTGCCGACGCCAGCAGCGCCGCCGTATAGGGATGGCGCGGCGCATCGAATATCTCCTCGACCCCTGCCCGCTCGACAATGCGGCCGCCGTACATCACGGCGACCTCCTCGGCGATACGGGCGACCACACCCAGATCATGGGTGATGATCATCACCGACATGCCCATGGCGCTGCGCAATTCATCCAGCAAATCAAGGATCTGCGCCTGAACCGTCACATCCAGCGCGGTTGTCGGCTCATCGGCGATCAAAACTTGCGGCTTTAGCGCGATCCCCGCCGCAATCAGCAGCCGCTGGCGCATACCGCCCGAGAACTGGTGCGGATAGTCATCCACCCGTTTTTCCGCATTGGGAATACGGACAAGGCGCAGCAGTTCGATTGCCCGCTCGCGCGCCTCGCGTCGGCTGGCCTGACGGTGAATGCGAAACAGCTCGCCCAACTGATCGGCAATCGACAAGACCGGGTTCAGCGCGGACAGCGCATCTTGAAACACCATCGCGATCTGCGCGCCGCGCAAACGGCGGCGGCCCTCCTCGCTCATGGTTTTCAGATCTTGACCGCAAAGCTGCAAGGTCCGGGTCGATACCTCGGCATGGTTTGCACGCACCAGTCCCATAATGGATTTCGCGGTGACCGACTTGCCCGAACCGGATTCGCCAACCAGCGCCAGTACCGATCCCGATGGCAGATCAAATGAGACATCTGACACCGCCTCGACCACGCCGCGCAGGGTTTTGAAACGGACGTTCAACCCCGCGACCTGCAAAGCCAGATCTTTCGTCGCTGTTTTTGTCATCAATCAGCCTTTCCAGCGCTGCGGTGAATCACGTGGCGTCAAACGGGAGCTTGACAGCCACATTTCCTCAAGCGCACGATGCATTCAATAAAAATATGTTTCAACAGATGAACCAACGGGAGAATTTTTATGGAAGTTGTGAAAAATCATGCAGCAAGCCGCCGGTTGGCTCTGCTGGCAGCAACGTCGGTGCTGGGACTGGCCTTTGCAGGGGCGGCGCAGGCGCAAAGCCTGCTGACGGTTGGCACAACGACAGATGTCGTCAACTTCAACCCTCTGGTCGGAAACAGTAAAACCGACACCTGGGTCACGAATCTGATGTATCCGCGCCTGATGCAAATGCATGATGACGGCACGACCAGCGCGCTGGTCGCCACCGATTGGGGCTATTCCGAGGATGGCCTGACCGCTTGGTTCGAGATTCGGGGTGATATGACCTGGTCGGACGGCACGCCCCTGACCGCTGCCGACATCGCCTATACTGTGACGGTGGTGAAGGCCGAATCCCTTGGCAACCTCGCCGCAAAGCTGGGCGGGATGGAGGCTGTCAACGCCGTCTCGGATACCCGCGTCGAATTCACCTTGCGCAGCCCCGATGCGATCTTTTTGGATTACATCGGCTTTTGGATGCCCATCGTCCCCAGCCATGTTTTCCCCGAGACCGGCGTAAAGGACTTTGCCAATGACGCCAATTGGGTGTCTGCCGGCCCCTTTGTGATGACCGGGTTCGAACGCGGTCAGCGTTATAGCTTTGTGAAAGTCGAGAATTATCCGCTGGTCGAGAATGGCTCGGCCCATGTCGACGAGCTGGAATACCGTGTTTTCCCCGATCTGAACGCCCAAGCTCTTGCCCTGCGCGCGGGCGAGCTGGATGTGATCGCGAACCCGATCCCGCCCGCAATCGGTCGCACATTGGCCACTGCGCCGGGGATTTCACTGGTCGAGGTGCCCTCGCTGGGATGGGCGCATCTGCAATATAACCTTAGCCGCGACATGCTGGACGAACTTGCCGTGCGTCAGGCGCTGGCCCATGCGGTTGATTACGATGCGATCCGCGCCATTGCGCTGCAAGGTCTTGGCACATCTACGAATTCGTCGGTCATCTCGCCTGCGCTTGCCTTCTGGGCCGATCCCGACGCGCAGGAATACGCCTTTGACCCGGCGCTGTCGCGCCAGATCCTCGAGGATGCGGGCTATACCGATGCCAATGGCGATGGGTTCTATGATGGGCTGACCTTCTCGGTCATCTATGATCAGGCCGCGGGTGAGGTCGCGAACTGGGTGCAGATCGTCAAGGACTCTAGCGCCGAGGCGGGTATCCGGATCGAGTTGTCGGGGATGGAGCGCAACACCTATCTGCAACGCGCCCGTGACCGCGATTTCGACCTTTATGCCGGCTCGTGGGGGGTGATGGAGGCGCCGCCCTCGTATATGCCGCTGATCTTCCGCGCGAATGGCAATATCAACTACGGCAATATCAACGATCCGGTGATCGAGGAAATGCTGGACCGTCTGGTAACCGCCCCGACCCCCGATGCCGCCCGCCCGATCGCGCATGAAATCGCACGCTACGCGGCCGAGAATGTCTATGATAACGTATTGTATTATCAGACATTCCAGTTCGCCTATAACAGCGACAACTGGGAAGGCGTGGTGCCGCAGCCCTCGGATCTGCTGTCGATCATCAACCCGCTGTCGCTTGCCTCGATCAAGCCCGTGAACTGAGGCCTTCGTGCAAATACTTGGCTATATCGGATGGCGCGTTGGCCGCGGACTGTTGACGTTCTGGTTCGCGGTCACTGTGACCTTCTTTTTGGTGCGCCTTCTGCCCGGGGACCCCGTTCTGGTGGTCTCCGGCCCGGAGATGACCGAGGAAATTCGTGCAAAAATGTTGGCGGATTTCGGTCTCGATCAGCCGCTGACCACACAATATGTCGCCTATATGCGCGAATTGGCGCAGGGCAACCTCGGGGTGTCATTCCTGCGCTCGCAGCCCGTGACGACAGTGCTGTTTGAACGGTTGCCGTGGACGCTGCTGCTGACCTCGAGTGCGCTGGTTTTCACGATCCTGTTGGGCATTCCATTGGGGGTTCTGGCGGCGACGCGTGCGCGGGGATGGGCCGATCGCGCGGTCCAAGTGGTTGGGATCGTGGGTCAATCTATCTTTGTCCCCTCGATCGGCATCTTGCTGCTGTATACGCTGGGCCTGATGGCGGGATTGTTTCCCATCGGCGGTGCGGTAAACCCCCGCGCTGTTGGATTTGACCGCTATCTTAGCATCGCGCATCACATGGTGCTGCCGTGCATGACGCTGGTGCTGTCCAGCCTTGCCGGTTACGTGCTGACGCTGCGCTCGACCCTGATCGAGACACTGGGCGAGGAATATTGCGACCTTGCCCGCGCCAAAGGTGCCAGCGAGCGCCGCGTCGTCTGGAAACATGCGCTGCGCAATGCGCTGCTGCCGACGACCACGCTGATCGGGTTGCAACTGGGCTTTCTGGTCGGCGGCGCCGTGCTGACCGAGACGATCTATGCCTATCCCGGCATCGGTCGCGCGATCTACGAGGCGGTCGGGCAAATGGACTTTCCCGTTCTGCAGGGCGCCTTCGTGCTGCTGGCGGCAACTGTCGTGGTCGCCAACCTGCTGACCGATCTGATTTACGGCATTCTTGACCCACGGGTGCGCAGCTGATGAGTGATATAACCCCAACCGCCGATATTCGCCCTGCGGCCCGCACATGGCGCGCCTTTCGCAAAAACCCACTTGGGATCTCATCGGCCATCATTTTGCTGGTGCTGGCGACAATTGCCATCCTAGCACCCTATCTGGCGAAATTTCCCAGCGGCTATGGCCGCAATATCCTGATGCCGCCATCCCCCGAGAACTGGTTTGGCACCGATGATCTGGGCCGCGATATCTATGCCCAGATCATCTGGGGCACCCGGATCAGCATGACCATCGGCTTTGCCGCATCCAGCCTTGCGATTATGATCGGCGTGGCGGTGGGCGTGCTGGCCGCCTATGCCAAACGGCTGGATGCGCCGCTGTCGATGCTGGTCGATGTCTCGCTTGCCCTGCCCGTCCTGCCCTTGATGATCCTGATCGCGGCGCTGGTCGGCCCGTCTTTGCAAACGCTGATCGTGGTGATCGCGCTGTTCTCATGGCCGGAGGTTGCGCGCGTGGTGCGCTCTCAGGCGCTGTCGGTTACCAAACTGCCCTATGTCGATGCGGCGCGGACGATTGGCGGCTCGCATCTGTGGATTATCATCCGCCATATCCTGCCCGCTGTTGCACCGATCATTATCGTGGCGGTGGTGCTGACCGCCTCGCGCGCGGTGCTGTCCGAGGCCGGGCTCGCCTTCCTTGGCCTTGGCGATCCGGAAACATGGTCCTGGGGCACGGTGCTGTATAACGCGCAACGCTCTGGCTCGCTGACCATCGCGTGGTGGGCGACGTTCTTCCCCTCGATCGCGATCCTCATTCTGGTCGTCGCGGCAACGCTTGTCTCGATCGCCTATAACGACGCCCGCAACCCCAAAACACGAGAGTCCTGACCATGCGCCAAACGCTATCCCGCGCGGTTTACGAAAAAATCCAGTCCCGCGTGCGCGACGGTATGCGCAAGGCGGGGGTCGATGCGCTGATCGTCGAGGGTGATTTCGATGTCGCCTATCTGACCGGCTTTTTCCATTCGGCCAATGAACGCCCCTGCGCCGTCTATATGACGCTGGACGAGACCTATATGCTGGTGCCCGCGCTTGAGGCCGACAATGCCGCCCGCCAAAAGGCGCTGGCGACCTTTGTGGTCTATGATGAATTTCCCGGGGTCGAGGATGCGTTTTCGATCCTGCTGCGCCGCCTTGCGCCGCGCGGCACCTGTGCCTATTCGCCCGAAACACCGGCGGGTCGCGTGGCAAAGTTCAAATCCTATGCACCGGCGGCCGAATGGATCATGGCCGATATCGTGGGTGATGCGCGCCTGATCAAACTGCCCGAGGAAATCGCCCTGCACCGCGAGGCGGCGCGGATTTCCGATCTGATGGTGCTGTCGGGGATCGAGCTGATCCGCGAAGCGCTGGCAAAGGGCAGCCCCCTGCCCAGCGAATCCGAACTTGCGACCCATGTAAAGGCAGTGGGTGTGCGGACAATGTTCGCCGAACACGCGGATATCGTGATCGGCAAGTCAATGTCGGGCGGGCTCGTGTATACAGGGGAGAATTCCTCTTATCCGCACGGCCTGCCATCGGGGCAACGCCTTGCGCATGGCGACACGTTCATCCTGTCACTGGGCTGCGCGGTGGGCGGGCGTTTTGCCGAAAGCGAGCGCACCTTCGTGCTGGGGGAACCCTCGGCCCAGCAGCGGGACTATTACGACGTTGCGATGCGATCGCAGCAGATCGGATCGGACGCCCTGACCGTCGGCACGCCATGCGAGGCGGCAAACCGCATCTGTCTGGATGTGATCCGCGACGCAGGCATGGGCAAATTCATCCGCCATCGCCAAGGCCATGGCATCGGCGTCTGGCTGCACGAGGCGCCGTGGATTTCGGATGGCGACAGCACGCCGCTGGCCGCTGGCATGGTCGTCTCGTCAGAGCCGGGGATCTATGTGCCCGGTCACGCCGGCTATCGGATTTCCGACACGATCCTGATCACCGACGCCGGCCCCGAACGCCTGACGACCTATCCGCGCGATCTGGCAAGCTGCACGATACTCTAAGGAAAACCCATGTTTTTGACCATCAACGGCTGTGAACTCTATGTCGAAATGCTGGGCGGGGATGATCCGGCAAAACCGCTGATCATCGCTCACCACGGCGCACCGGGCCTTGGCAGCCATACCGAGCCAAAGAAATCCTTTGGATCGCTGTCAGATGAATATCGCGTGCTGGTGTTCGACGCGCGCGGATCAGGGGCCAGCGGCGATGAAGGCCCATTCACCCATGAACAATGGGCCGCCGATATCGACGCGCTGCGCCAATGGGCGGGCGAGGAACGCATCATTATCGCCGGCGGCAGCTATGGCGGCTATATGTCGATGGAATATGCGATCCGCTATCCACAACATGTGATCGCCATGGTGCTGCGCGACACCGCGCCCGACAACAGCTTTCGGGCGGGATCAGACGCGCGGGCGCGCAACTCTGACCGGATCACCATCTCGGCCGAGGACGAGGACCTGTATTTGCGCCAGCGCGAAGGCCGCGTGCGCAATAACGAGGAGTTCAAGAAATCCTGGGGTATGATCCTGCCGCTTTACGACCACAAGCTGGACATGGACAAAGTGCGCGAGCGGATCGAGACCACCCCCTACCACTATGCCACACATAACTATGCGTTTTCCGTCAACCAAAAGAATTTCGACCTGAAGCCGCAGTTGAAAGATCTGAAGGTGCCGGTGCTGATCACCGTGGGTCGCCATGACTGGATCACGCCGGTGGCCGCCAGCGAAAAACTGCACGAGCTGCTGGAAAACAGCGAGCTGAAGATTTTCGAACATTCCGGTCACTCGCCGCAAGTCGAGGAAGCCGATCTGTGGCGCGCCACCGTGCGCGACTTCCTGCGCCGTCACATCTGAAAGGTCACCTGATGTTTGTCGAAATCAATGGCTGCCCGCTGTATGTCGAAATGCTGGGCGGCGATGACCCTGCAAAACCGCTGATGATCACGCACCACGGCGCGCCGGGCCTTGGCAGTCACACCGAACCCAAGGCCTCGTTCGGGGCGCTGGCAGACGAATATCGTGTGCTGGTGTTCGATGCGCGCGGATCGGGCAAAAGCGGCGATATCGGCCCCTTTACCCATGAACAATGGGCGGCTGATATCGACGCTTTGCGCCAATGGGCGGGGGCTGAACAGATTATCATGGGCGGCGGCAGCTATGGCGGCTTCATGTCGATGGAATATGCAACGCGCTATCCCTCTCGCGTGCGCGCCATCGTGCTGCGCGATACCTCCCCCGACAACAGCCACGAAGATCTGGCCAATGAAAACGCCAAATCCTCATCGCGGATCGAGATCGACCTGCCGCTGTTTGATCGTATGATGCAGGGCAAGATCATCGACAATGATGATTTCAAAAAGGCCTGGGCGCATATCCTGCCGCTTTATGATCACGATCTGGATATGGAAAAGGTGCGCCAGCGGGTCGAACATACCCCCTATCACTATGCAACGCATAATTATGCCTTTTCGGTGAACCTGCGCGATTATGACCTAAAGGACAAATTGCGCGAGCTGCATGTGCCGATGCTGATCACTGTCGGGCGGCATGATTGGATCACGCCGGTCGCCTGCAGCGAAAAGATCCATGATCTGGTCGCAGGCAGCGAATTGGTCATTTTCGAAAACTCCGGCCATTCGCCGCAGGTCGAAGAGGCCGATCTGTGGCGCGCGACGGTGCGTGACTTCCTGCGCCGCAAGCTGGCTGCGTGACCTATGGCTCGTCCAGCCGGCGCGCGGCTGGGCGGCCTGTGACATCTTGCCAATAGCTGTCGGCGCGTTTTTCGAATGTGGCCGCGGCGCGCGCATCGCTTTGGTAAAAGCTGCCGGGCGGGAATGGCCCGTAATCCTGATCGAGCCAGCCTCGCGGATCATCATGGGGCAAGCGATAGCCCGTGTGCCCCAGCGCCTCGGCCCCTTTGTAATGCGCATCGCGCAGATGCAGCGGGACGGGAACCGCAGGATTTGCCGCAACATAGGCCAGCGCCGTCGCGATACCGCGATAACTGGACATCGATTTTGGCGCGCGGGCGATATGCAGGGCGGCATGGGCAAGGACGATCTGCGCCTCGGGGTAGCCGATCTTTTCGACCGCTTGCGCCGCTGCGACCGCCGTTTGCAGCGCGGTATTATCCGCAAGCCCGACATCCTCCGAGGCATGGATCATCATCCGCCGCGCAATAAAGCGCGGGTCCTCGCCGCCATGGATCAGCCGCGCCAACCAATAAAGCGTCGCATCAGGGTCCGATCCGCGCATCGATTTGATAAAGGCCGAGATGATATCATAATGCGCATCGCCCGTGCGGTCATGGTTGACGGGCGCGGCGGCGAACACCTCGTCCAGCATGGCATCGGTGATCTGCACCGTGCCGCTATGCCCAACCGACAGGCTTTCCAGCACCGTCAGCGCGCGGCGCGCATCGCCGCCCGCACGTCCTGCAATCATGCGCAGATGCGGATCGCTGATCGCGACCTCGGTGCCGCCCGCAGCCAGATGCTGCAATCCGCGGCGCAACACCTGTTCCATCGCCGTCAGGTCAAGCGGTTCCAGTTTCAGGATGGTCGATCGCGACACCAGCGCCGGTGTCAGCACATGGTAAGGATTGCCGGTGGTCGCGCCCATGAAATCGACCAGACCCTCTTCGCAGATCGCCAGCAGGTCATCGGTTTGCGTCGCGCTGAAACGCTGCACCTCGTCAACAAAGATCAGCAGCGGGGTCATGCGCGCCTCGTCCGCCAGCTTGCGGATGTCCGATACGCCAGCGCGCGTTGCGTTCAGCGGGCGAAAGCTTTTGCCCAGCATCGCCCCAACCGCCCGCGCAATCGAGGTTTTGCCAACCCCCGGCGGGCCATAAAGGATCACCGACCCCAATGCGCCCGCAGCGATACGGCGGCGCAAAATACTGCCCGCACGGGTGATCTCGTCCTGTCCGATCACATCGTCCAGCGAGGTCGGGCGCAAAATGGCCGCAAGTGGCGCGCGGGAATGGCGCGCGCCGCTGTCAAACAGATCACTCATCGCCAGTCTCCCCGCAAAGCCCTTTGCTTTGGTTAAAGGCGATTGCAGGGACGGACAAGCATTAGACCCGCAGCAAGGTCTTGATCGCGCGGCGTTCGTCCATGGCCTTATAGCCTTCGGCCACATCCTGCAGCGGCAGCTCGAGGTCAAAGACCTTGCCGGGGTTGATCTTGCGCGACAGCACCAGATCCATCAGATGCGGCAGGAAACGACGCACCGGCGCGGGCCCGCCCAACATGCCAACCTGCGTGAAAAACAGGTTCGCGCCGTCAAACTGCACGCCATGGGGCACGCCAACATAGCCGATCATTGACCCGGGCCGCGCGACCTGCAGCGCCTGTGTCATCGACTGCTGCGTCCCGACGCATTCCAGCACCGCATCGGCGCCGATGCGCTGGGTCAATGCCTTGATCCGGGTCACACCGTCATCGCCGCGTTCCGAGACGATATCCGTTGCACCATAGTCCAGCGCCAGGTCCTGACGGGTCTTGTGGCGGCTCATGATAATGATCCGCTCGGCACCTTTTTGTTTGGCCGCCAGTACGCCCATCAGGCCAACGGCGCCATCGCCCACGACCACAACGGTCGATCCGGCCTGCACACGCGCGGCATCGGCCGCATACCAGCCGGTCCCCAGCACATCCGACACCGCCAGCAGGCTGGGGATCAGATCCTCGTCCGGATGGGTCGGGGTCGCGACCAGCGTGCCATCGGCCAGCGGAATGCGCGCGATCTGGGCCTGCGCGCCGGTCATAAACGCGCGCTGCTCACACGACGATTGAAAGCCGTGTTTGCAATGCGGGCAACTATTATCCGACAGCACGAATGATCCGACGACGAAATCGCCGACCTTGACGTTTTTCACCGCCGCGCCGATCTCCAGCACCACGCCGCAATATTCATGCCCCATCGCCATCGGCGCGCCGATATCCTGCAAGCCGCGATAGGGCCATAGATCCGAGCCACAAACGCAACTGGCCGACAGGCGAATGATCGCATCGGTGGGGGCCAGAATTTCAGGCTCGGGCAAATGCACGCAGCGGACATCACCGGGGGCGTGCAGAATTGTTCCTAGCATCTTGTCCTCATACTTATCGATCAGGACCCTGATCTAAGCCGTCTTGCGCCCCGTGATTAGAGCGATGAATGTGATAGGGGCCATATCAGCATGACATGAATGCCCAAGACGCTGGATGGCGCGCTGGACAAGGGTATTTCCGCCGTGGTCGAATGCAGCAACACATCAGTGGTGGATGATATGCGTCTGTGCCTTGCCCTAATTGTCGCCGCCCTGCCCGCTGGCGTTTTTGCGCAGGACATCGTGCTGCCCCCTACGGGCGCGCCCTTTGATTACCAGATCGGCACCTCGTATGCGCCTGATCCGCAGGTACGGATCGTCATCCGCGATTACCGCGACCAGATTGCTGCGGGTCTTTATAATATCTGCTATATCAACGGCTTCCAGACACAGCCCGAACATCAGGACTTTTGGTTGAACACCCATCCCGATCTGCTGCTGCGCGATGGCGATCATGTGATGGAGGACCCGAACTGGGCGGGCGAGTATTTTCTGGACACCCGCAGCGAGGGCAAGCGCGCCGCCATTTTTGTGGTGCTCGCGCCATGGATCGCCGATTGCGCCGCCAAAGGTTTCAACGCAATCGAGACCGATAATCTGGACAGTTTCACCCGCACAAACGGCCTTTTGTCGCGCGCGGGCAACGCCGCGCTGGCGCGGATGATCAATGGGGCGGCGCATGGCTTCGGCATGGCCTCCGGCCAGAAAAACACGCTGGATCTGGGGGCCGAGGGCCCCGCGCTGGGGTTCGATTTCGTCATCGCGGAATCTTGCGCGGTGTTTAACGAATGCGATGCCTATCGCGAGACCTATGGCAACCACATGTTATCCATCGAATATTTCGACGAACCTGAAACCGCCTTTGCCGCATCCTGCGCCGCGATGGCGGGTCAGGTGTCATTGATCCGGCGCGATCACAATCTGACTGCCCCGGATCACCCCGATTATCGCATCGCTTTTTGCCCAGCCTAAAGCAGGTTAAAGCCGCGGCCGCTTTTCGCCCGCCTCGATCCGGAAGGGCAGAATGTTCTGCGGCGGCGGCAAGGGACAGGTGGCAAAGGGCGTAAAGCCGCAAGGCGGCGTGACCGCTTTGTTGAAATCCAGCGTCACGCTATCCGCAGTCACATCCTCGCCAAAGACGAACCGCGCCGCCGGATAGGTGCTGTCGCGCGCCGTCAGATCACGCAGCACGAACATCGGGCGATCCGCGCTGCCATGGGTCGCCAGCAGTTCCACCTGTTGCCCGCCATGGTGAAAGACGGCCTTATGGGTAACGGTCACGGATGTCGCGATTTCCGCCACTGTATCAATCGGTTGCTGGATCGGCGCATCCAGCGCCACCCAATCCGCGCGGATACGCCATGCGGGATCGGCGGGGAAATAACTCAACCCGTCAAAGGCAAACCGGGCCTGATCCGAAAGGTCACGCACGCGGATGGCATAATGCCCCTCGAGCGCGGTGAATTCCAGCAGCAGGTCGCTGATCGTTACGCGGTTATGGTCAAGCGGCAGCGCCTGCCCGTCAGCATTCGCAAAACTGATCGCGCTGCCCGTGCGGGTCACTGTGCCTAAGTGGTCGGGGCCAACCGACAGCACCAGATCATTATCCGCCGCGCGGCCAATGCGGAACGTGCCTTGGCCATATTCCACGCGGTCAGTGATATTCAGCCAACCTGCATCAGCCTGCAGGCCGGCAAGGCGCGCCGCGCGCCAGTCGTCGTAACTCATCATGACACCCACTTTGGTAAATCTGGCAGCGCCGCCAGCAGGCTTTGCGTATAGGGATGCGCGGGGGCGTTGAATACCTGATCAACGCTGCCCTCCTCGACAATCTCGCCCGCATTCATCACCAACACGCGGTCGCTGACATGGCGGATCACGCCCAGATCATGGCTGACAAACAGCATCGTCAGACGCAGATCATGGCGCAACTTTTCCAGCAGATCCAGCACCTGCGCCTGGGTCGAGACATCGAGCGCCGAGACAGGTTCGTCGCAGATCAGGATATCGGGCTCCATCGCCAAGGCACGTGCAATGGCGATGCGCTGGCGCTGGCCGCCAGACAAAGCGCGCGGGCGCCGCGACAGATAGGCCGCCGTCAGCCCAACCGATCCCAGCAGCGCGCCCGCGCGCGGGGCGCGGTCCTTTGCAGGCACGCCCGCCAGTTCCAGCGCCTCGGCCATGATCTGGCCGACGGTGTGGCGCGGGTCAAAGGCGCTGGCAGGATCTTGCGAGACCAGTTGCACCTTTGGCCGCAGGGGCCTGCGCGCGCGCTCGGGCAGTTCCGACCACGCCGCGCCGCGCAGGGTGATCGTGCCGCTATCGGGGCGTTCCAATCCCAGCACCAGCCGCGCAAGGGTTGTTTTCCCGCTGCCGGACGCCCCAACCAGGCCCAGAGTCTCGCGCTGCCGGATGGTAAAAGAGACGTTTTTGACGATGGGCTTGCCGCCAAAACCCTTGCTGACACCATCGGCAGCGATGACCACATCCGCGCCAGCCGCCGCCCGCGCGGGCGCAGCGGCCCCCAAAGTTAATGCTTTGCCGCGGGTTTTCTCGGACGGGATCGCGGCCAGCAATTGCTGTGTATACAGCGCCTGCGGCGCGCCCAGCACCTGCGCAGGCGGGCCGGATTCCACGACTTCGCCCTGTTTAAGCACGATAATATGGTCGGCCAACCGCCCCACCACCGCCAAATCATGCGAGATCAGGATGATCGCCTGCCCCGCCGCCTTCATTTGCGCCAGCAGGGTCAGGATCTGGTCCTGCACGATCACATCCAGCGCGGTGGTCGGCTCATCCGCGATCAGGACCTCGGGCGCGCCCGAGATGGCCGAGGAGATCAGCGCCCGCTGCCGCAAACCGCCCGACAGTTGGTGCGCAAACTGCCGCATCCGCGGGCGCGGATCGGGGATACCGACCGAGGTCAGCAGATCGGCCACGCGCGTGGGGATTGCACTGCGGGGGGCAAGGCGATGCTCGCGCAGCGTCTCGCCCACCTCGGCGCCGATCCGTTTCAAAGGATCAAGGGAGACCAGCGCGTCCTGCAATACGAAACCGATATGGCGGCCGCGCACGCCGCGCCATTCCTGCGGGTTCAGCGCGAGCAGATCCGACGCACCAAGACGCATGTGATCGGCGCGGACCTCGGCGGTCTCGCCCGACAACCCCACCAGCGCACGGGCCGTCGCGGATTTACCCGAGCCACTTTCCCCAACAATCGCAAGGCATTCGCCCGCCCGCAGCGTAAAGGACAGGCCCTGCACGGCATGGACATCCTCAGCCGCCGTGCGACCCGCAAAACGGATATGCAGATTTTTCACATCCAAAAGGGTCATGTGCGGCGTCCCTCGGACAAGGCTTTCAGGCTGCGGCCCAACACAGTGGTCGCAATAATCGTCATCGTCGCGAAAAGCCCCGGAAAAACGCCGATCCACCACGCGACGCGCAGGTAATTTTGCCCCTCGGACAGCATCAAGCCCCATTCCGGCGTCGGCGGTTTTGGCCCAAGGCCAAGGTAAGACAGCGCCGCCGACTGCAAGATCGCGCTGCCAACCCCCAAGGTGGCCAGCACCACCAGCGGCCCGATCGTATTGGGCAGAATGTGCCGCCAGAGTGTCACTGCGGGCGCTTGACCTAGGATGCGCGCGGCCTCGACATAGCCCGCGCTGCGGATCACCAACACCTGCGCGCGCACGATCCGCGCATAGCCCGGCACCATGGCAATCGCGATGGCCAGCAGGATATTGGTGCTGCTGGTGCCAAGGAATGCGACCACGGCCATCGACATCAGCAGGCTGGGAAAGGCCATCAGAATGTCGATAACACGCATCAGCGCCATATCGACCACGCCGCCAATCGCGCCCGACAAAAGGCCGATCAGAATGCCAACCGTAACCGCGATCAGCGTCGCGCCGCCCGCGATATACAGCGAGTGGCGCGCGCCATAGATCGTGCGGCTGAAAATATCGCGGCCCAGCTGATCCGTGCCGAAAAGATGCGCCCACGATGGTGCTTTCAGCGAGGCCAAAAGATCGGGTGTCAACGGGTTATGCGTGGCAATGACCTGCGGCGCCAGCGCGCAAAAAACGATGAACACAAAGACCAGTCCCGACAGGATCAGGCCCAACCCGATAGCCCTGGGGCGGTGACGGTCGAGGCTGGTCGCCTCTAGAACAAGGTTGCTCATGCGCCTGCCCTCTGCACGCGGGGGTCAATCAGGCGATAGAGCAGATCAACCAGAATATTGATGGTGACAAAGACCAAGGCAGCGAACAAAACGACGCCGATCACCACCGGAATGTCCTGATTGCGCACCGCTTGCAGCGTGATACGGCCAAGGCCGGGGCGGCCAAAGACCGTCTCGGTAATGATCGCACCGCCCAAAAGCGCGCCGAACATCTCGGCCGAAATGGTCAGGCCGGGGATCAGCGCATGGCGCAGCGCATGACGCCAGCGCAGCGCCCATTCCGACAGGCCTCGCGTGCGGGCGGTCAGCGCAAAGGGCTGTTCCAGCGCCATATCCATCTCTTGCCGCATGACTTGGCTGAGGGTGCCGAACAGCGACAGCCCCAGCGTCGCGACCGGCAGCACCAGAGAGCGCCAACTGCTATCGCCCATCACCGGAAAGATCGCCCAGCGAAACGAAAAGAACGTCAGCAGCAGAATCCCGATCCAAAAGGCAGGCGTTGCAATCGCCACCAGCTCGATCCCCGAGATCAGCCACCGCCAGAACCCGCGCCGTCCCGCCGTCAGCAGCGCCGATAGCACCGCCAATGTCACCGCAAAGCCCACCGCCAGCACCGCCATGGTGATGGTTGATCCCAGCTCGCTGGTGATGATCGACACGACCGAGCGGCGCTGTTGATAGCTTTCGCCCAAATCCCCCTGCACCAAGCGACTGATAAAATTCGCATATTGCTGATGTACCGGCAGATCGAGCCCGTATTCCGCGCGGATACGGTCGCGCATCTCGGGCGTGACGGTGCTGTCGGCGCCATAGATCACCTGCACGGGATCGCTGGGCAGTAATTGCAGAACCACGAATGCCAAAGATGCCGCGGCCCAAAGGACCGCGACACCGGCAAGAATTCTTACCAGAATCTCGCGCATAGATTACGGAGCCAGCCAGGTGCCGTGATAGCTGCCGATCTGGCCCGAGTTGTGGAAGATCACCCCGTTCACGCTGCTACGCGCGGCGACGAGCACTTGGTTATTCGCAATCGGCAACAGATAGGCGTTGTCGTTGATGATCTGCTGCGCCTCGCGGTAAGCAGCGGCGCGGGCGTCCTGATCTGCGCTGTGCAGGCCAGTTTCCAGCGCCGCATCCAGCGCGGGGTCATTCACAAAGCCCCAGTTCGTATTGCTGACCGCCCAAGTCTGCGTCGAGAAGAAGGCCCCGAACAACAGGTTCGGATCGCCTGCCGCCTGCGAGGTATCAACGATATCATATTCATTATTGTTGAAGATCTGATCCACTGACGCGAAATCCAGCACATCGCGGGTATATTCGACGCCAATCGCCTGCAGACCGGCCTGAATGCCTTGGGCGAACAGCTCGCGCTGCTGGTTGTTCCAGTTCACAGCCGACACATCGCGCAGCGCAAGGCGCACGCCGTCTTTCACACGAATGCCGTCCGCACCCGGCACCCAGCCCGCCTCGTCCAGCAGCGCCTGTGCGGCGGCGGCGTCAAAGCGCCAAGCGCCTTCGAATTCAGGGACATAGGCCCATGGAATGCCGGGCGTGATCGCGCCATAAGCGGGCGTTGCCGTGCCAAGGAAGACCGCCTGCACAAGGCCGGCGAAGTCGACACCGATACGCAACGCCTCGCGCACGCGCTGGTCGTCCAGCGGCGCTTTGCTTTGGTTCAGCCAAAACGACCACGGGATGCCCGGCTGTTCGGTGCGCAGCAATTGCAGCGCGCTGTTCGCCTCGATCGCGGGGACGGCGATGGCGGGGATGACGGTCGCGATATCGGCCTGACCGGATTCAACCGCGCCGACGCGCACCGCATCCTCGGCCAAAAAGCGCAGCTCGACCCCGTCCAGATAGGCCGGGCCCTCATGCGCGGCATCGGCGGGCGCCCAGTTATAATCGGGGTTGCGCTCCAGCGTCAGGCTTTGGCCGACAGCACGGGCCGCCACGCGGAACGGGCCCGAGCCTGCGGTGACACCGGGGCCACCCTCGCAACGCGCCTCTTTCGAGAATTCCGTCATTGAGGTGGGCGAGACGAGACCCAATTGCGGCTCGCTCAGGTCATGCAGCAGCGGGCTGTAGGGCTCAGACAGGGTCAGGGTCACGGTCGCGCCATCGGCGGCGACAGAGGCGACGGGCACGCCGCCTGCATTCTTGTCATCGACCCAGCGCTGCAGGTTGACGCGCACAGCCTCGGCATCCAGCGGGGTTGCGTCGTGAAAGATCACACCATCGCGGATCGTGAACGTATAGGTCAGCCCGTCTTCGGAAATCTCCCAAGCGCTGGCGATCCACGGATGGAACGTGCCATCGAGGTTCTTCGAGATCAGGCGATCATAGACATCCTGCATCGCCGTCTGGCTGTTGCGCGAGCTGCCCTCGTTCAGATCGAGGCAGAGCGGCTCGAATGTCGCGACGCGCAAAATCCCGCCGGCACTGGGCGCGTCCTGCGCCTGCGCACTGCCGGCCGCCACAAGCGCGGTCGCCAAAAGCAAAGTCGTTCGAGTGCCAAGACGCATGATATCCACCTGTTATTAGCCGCATATTCCGTGCAGCGCCGAAAATATCCCACCTTCATATGCGAGGCGGAATGCCCTGTCGATAAAGGCAGTCTGCCATCTTTTGTGCCGCATTTGGAAGAAAATGACTGCTTCAGGGTCGAAATCAGTTAAATTTTCCCTCACCCCATCTGAAATATACCAATATATATAATTATATCAGTTAATTAACATAGGTATTTCATCCAACTGATGAACCATATGGCGCGCCGCTTCGGGTTTTCGCGCCCGACGGTCTTCGGTGTAATAGATCGTCTGCAAACCAAGGCGCGCGGGCGCTGCGATATCCCAAATCGGGTCATCGCCGATCATCCATGTCTGATCGGCGGACAGGTCCAACTGCGCCAGCAGCAGCCGATAGGCGGCGGGCTCGGGCTTGCCGATGCCGACCTCTTCCTCGATCTGGATGGCATCGAAATAGCGCGCCAGATCAAAGCGCTGGATTTTGCCGCGTTGGCGTGCGCCAGATCCGTTGGTCAGCAGCGCCAGCCGCAGCCCGCGTTGCTGCAACAGGCCCAGCACATGATGCGCGCCGGGTTTGAGGGAAATCGTTTCTTCCAGATAACTTTCGAACCGGTCCGCAATACGGTCGGCGTCAACCCCATGCAGCGGTTCAGAGCCGCCAGGCCGTGCAAGGTTCAGGTGATGAAAGGCCGAGCGCACGACCTTGCGCCGCGTCGCATCGCCCTCAAGCCGCCACAGCTTGCGGCCTTCCTCGCGCGCCAAAAAGCTGAGGACTTTATCCAGCACGCCAGCCGTTACCCAGGCACTGTCATGCTCGCCCAAAGCCTCGGCATTTTCTGCGATGATCGCGAACCAGGTCTTGCCCGGCGTGCGATAAGCGGTCAGCAATGTGTCGTCGAGGTCAAAGATCACAGCGCGGGCATTCATCGCAAAGCCTCCAGCACCGCTGCGCGATCGACCGGTAAGCCAATCTTTAGGAACACATCACAAAGCACTGAAATATCGTGCTCAATCACCCAAGGCGTGGCGCGCGGGCCGGTGTGGTTCAGACGAATGATCCGATCGCCCGCGGGGCCAACCCCGGCCGATAGCGCCGTGTCCTTGGGGGCAAGGGCCAGCACATCAGCCGCGCTGATCCCATCGGGCAAAGCCACCGCTGTCACAAGGTTGGACGCCGCATCAGGCCGCACCCATGCGCGCCCTGTCAGCAGCAGGGCCGCGCGGCGCGCGCGATCAGCGGTATCGGCGTGCCGTGCAATGAGCGCCGCCGCCCCCTCATCCGCGACACGCGCCAGCGCCGCGTGCAAGGCGTGAAACTCGATCGCCGAGGGCGTGCCCGGCAGCGCGCCGCGCCCCCTATCCAGCCACAGCGCGCGCTGATCGGCCAGTGACAGGATCGACGGCGCCTCGCCCTGCGGCGCAACAGCGGCCCAGGCGCGATCTGACACGGCAATGGCCGAGGTGCCCGCCTGCCCGCCCAAGGATTTTTGCGGGCCGATCACCGCCAGATCAATGCCCCATTCGTCAACGCGCAACGCGTGCCCGCCGACCGAGGCCACCGCATCCACCACCACCAACGCGCCATGCGCACGCGCCAGCGCCGCGATATCGGGCAGCGGGTTCAGGATGCCATAGGCGCTTTCTGCATGGACCAGAGCCACCAGATCGAAATCGCCCTGCGCCAGCGCATCAGCCACCGCCGCAAGCGCAATCGGCTGGCCTGCCGCGGCCTGCAGATCCACCACATCCGCCCCCGCGCGGCGCAGCCAGCCACCAAACCACTGCCCATACATCGAGGTCACGATATTCAGCGCGCTGGCGCCCGGCCGCCCCAGTGACATCGCGCAAGCCTCTAGAGCCACCACCGCCTCGGCCTGGATCAGCAGCACGTCGTTTTGGGTGTGCAGAATCTGGGCGATCTGATCGGCAAGTGGCGCATAGCCATCCGCCGGAAAGGGCGGAATATCGGTCAGCGTGGTCATGGGATGGTCCCCTTTATAGATGGAACGGCGGCGATCAGGCGGCGCGCCATATCAGATTGCGGCGCGCGCAGCAGCGCCTCGGCGTCGGCCTCTTCGACGATACGACCCGCCTCCATCACTGCGATCCGGTGCGAGATGGCGCGCACGACCGCGATATCATGGCCGATAAACAGATAGGACAGGCCAAGACGCTTTTGCAGATCGACAAGCAGATCAAGCACTTGGCCGCGCACGCCTGCATCAAGCGCAGAGACCGCCTCGTCCAGAATGATCAGCTTTGGCCCGGTTGCAATGGCGCGCGCGATGGCCACGCGCTGACGCTGGCCGCCCGACAGATCGCGCAGCGGGCGATGGGCAAAATCGGCATCCAATCCCACCTGCGCCAACAGCTCGGCCATGCGCAGGCGGCGCGCGGGCGCAGCAAGCGGGGATTGCAGGCGCAGCGCCTCCGTAATCGCGCCGCCTGCTGTGGCGCGCGGGTGAAAGGCGGCGGCGGGGTCCTGAAACACCATTTGCAAGCGCCCGCGGGCGCGTCGCAGCGCCCCGCCGTGCAGCGCCAGCCAATCCTGCCCGTCAAATGTGACGCTGCCCTGATCTGCAGGCACCAGCCGCGCCAGCACCCGCGCGAGGGTTGATTTCCCGCAACCCGAAGGCCCGATCAGGCCCAAAGTTTCACCCGGCGCAATGGCCAGCGACACATCCGACAGTGCCAGAACGCCCCGCGCGCCGGTATAGGATTTCGTCAGACCGTTAACCGTCAGCAACGTCATACTGACACCCGACGCGGGCTGTTCAGGTCGATTGTCGCCGCCAACAGTGACCGTGTATACATCTGGGACGGATGATGGATCACCTGTTCCGCCGTGCCGATTTCGACCAACCGCGTCTGATGCAGCACCGCGATCCGCTGCCCAAGACTGCCCGCCAGCGCGATATCATGGGTGATGAACAGCAGCGCCATCTGGTTCTGGGCGCAAAGGCGGCGCAGCAGCGCGACAATCTCGGCCTGAACCAGCACGTCCAGCGCCGAGGTTGCCTCATCCGCGATCAGCAAGCGCGGCGCGGCGGCAATGGCCAACGCGATCGCGATGCGTTGGCGTTGCCCGCCGGAAAACTGATGCGGAAAGGCATGCCGCGCAAGCGCGGGTTGCGGCAATTGCACCTGTTCCAGCAGCGCAAGTGCCCGCGCTTGCCGCTGTGCGCGGGTGCCGCCCTGATGTGCCTTGATCACCTCATCCAGATGCGCCCCGATGGACAGCAGCGGGTTCAGACTGCCGCCCGGATCTTGGAAAACATAGCCGATATCGCGGCCAAGGCGCATCTGATCACCCTGCCAGTCCAAGGTGCCGCCTTGGGCGGTGCCCGCAGGCAACAGCCCCGCAATCGCGCGCGCCAAGGTCGATTTGCCCGAGCCGGATTCTCCGATCACGGCCAGGCGTTCCTGTGCGTGCAGTGACAGGGAAAGGCCCGACAGCGCGGGCGCGGCGCTGCGCGGATAGCGCACGGATAGGTCGCGGATGTCCAGCAGAACGCTCATCTTCTGACCTTTCCGGTGACGCGGTCGCTGATCGCCTCGCCTAGCAGATAGGTCGCGATGACCGTCACCACCAGCGCAAGGCCGGGGATGATCGACAGCCACGGCGCGGCGCGCAATTGGTTGCGCCCCTCGGCGATCATCCCGCCCCAAGTGACGACATTCGGATCGCCGAGGCCCAAAAATGACAGCGCGGATTCGGTCAAGATCGCCCCCGCGACAATCACCGCAGTCAGCGCCAACACCGGCGGCAATGCCAGCGGCATGATCTGGCGCAGGGCGATCTCGGCCGGATGCATCCCGATGACGCGCGCGGCGGCGACGAAATCCGCCTGTTTCAACGCCAAGACACGCGCCCGTGCCAGCCGCGCGGGGCTGGTCCATGCCCCGATGGCAATGGCCAGCACCAGCATCCCAAGGGACGGCCCGCTGACCGCGACAAAGGCCAGCGCAAGCAGAAATCCCGGAACGATCTGGAACGCCTCGACAACGCGCATCAGCACAGCCTCGACCCAGCCACCGGCGAAACCTGCGATGGTGCCGACCAGCATCCCTGCCGCAATCGCCACAATCGCCGCCGAGAGCCCGACGATGACGGATGTGCGGGCGCCGTGGATCACCCCCGCCAGCAAATCGCGGCCCAACCTGTCAGTGCCTAAAGGGTGATGTGCATCCTGAAACGGCAGTGTCAACGGGCGCGCTACAATCGCCAGCGGATCGCCCGGCGACAGCCAGGGCGCAAACAGCGCCGCGCCCAGCACGATCAGCAGCAACACCCCGCCAGCCATGGCACCAAAATCAAACCGCATCACCCCTCCTGCCTGACGCGCGGGTCGAGCAGCCCATAGGTTAGATCGACCAGCAGGTTCGCGATGATGACCATGACGGCAGAGACGACGATCACCCCCAGCAGCAACACCGTATCACGCCCCGCGACCGCCTCTTGCGCAAGACGGCCAAAGCCGGGGATGCCGAACACGCTTTCGATCACAACCGAGCCTCCCAGCATCGCCGCCGCTTGCAGCCCCAGCATCGTAATCAGCGGCATCAGCGCGTTGCGCGCAGCATGGTTCAGCACTTGGCGCCGATCTGACAGCCCGCGCGCCCGGGCGGCCAGCAGGTAATCCTGTGTCCAGGCCTCGGCCATGCCTGCCCGCATGATACGCAGAAACAGCGCCAGATAGATCATTCCCAGCGCAGAAACAGGCAGCGCAAGATGCCATGCGACATCCAGCGCGCGCGCCAAACCGGCCTTGCCCGAGGCAATCGTCTCGATCCCCGAGACCGGAAACCACCGCAGTTGCACCGCGAAAATCACCGACAGCACCAGCCCGAACCAGAAACTGGGCAGCGAATACAGCAGCAGCGAGCCGCCAGACAGCAGCCGGTCCAGCGCCGATCCGGGCCTGCGCCCTGCCAAAATGCCAAGGCCCGATCCAAACACAAACGACAGCGCCGTCGCACTGCCCATCAGCCATAATGTATTGGGCAGACGCTCAAGTATCACATCGGCAACGGGACGGTTCAGCGCTACCGACCAGCCCAGATTGCCCTGCGCCAGTTGCGACAGGGTAAACCACAGCCGCGCGACCAGCGGCTGGTCTAGGCCAAAGCGCGCGCGCATATCGGCAGCCAGGCCCGCATCACCGCCACCGATCGACGCCAGATAAGCGTCAACCGCATCCCCCTGCGCCTGATCGAGCAACAGAAACACCCCAACGACAACGATCAGCAGCACCGGAATGCTGCCGATCAGACGCTGTGCAATCCGTTTCAGCAAGAAGCTCATTCGGCCAAGGCGAAATCAGCCCAGTTCGACACGGCCCAACGCGGATTGGTCGCGATGTTTTGCAGCCGGTCGGATGCGACCGAGGTAAAGGACCAGTCGGCGACGTTGATCAGGGGCAGATCCTCGGTCACTTTTTGCTGGAACTGGTGATACAGATCAACCCGCGTCGCCGTATCCAGCGTCGTCAGCGCGGTATCGATCAGCGCGTCCAGATCGGCATTCTGATAGCCGCCTTGGTTCGAGAATGTGACCCCCGCAGGCAGACCCGACCGCACGAGGTTCGTCGTGGAAATCGCGGGATCTGCACGGAAAACCGGCGGCGCGACGGCAAGGTCAAAGGCGTGATCGGTATAAACGGCGCGCTGATGGCCCGCGCTGTCATTGGCGATGATCGTCGCCTCGATCCCGATGGCGGCAAGGGCTTGGCGCAGGTAATCGCCGAATTGGCGCGTCTCGTTGAAATAGGGCGCGGGCAGCAGGCGCAGTGCAAAGCGCACGCCATTCGCGCCAGCGGCAAAGCCCGCCTCGTCCAGCAGCGCATTGGCGGCGGCGACGTCGAAATCATAGGTGGTGACATCGGGCGTGTAGAAGGTCGGATCATTCGCAGGCACCGGGCCGGTCGCGGCGGCGGCATAGCCGAGGAAGATCGTATCGAGCACGAATTGCTTATCAATCGCATGGGCGATGGCGCGGCGCACTGAAAGGTTCGACAGATATTCGTTGCGGTGGTTGATCTCGACCACCAGTTGATAGGTAAGCGCCTCGTAACCTTTGGTGATCACCTGCAGGCCGGGCACCTGCCCGATCCGCGCCAGATCGACCAGCGGTACGGCAGAGAAGGCGGCCAATTGGATCTCATCCGCCTCGAGCGAGTTGGCGGCGGCGGCGCGGTCCGGCAGCACGCGGAAGACCAGCTCTTCGGTCACCGGCAAATCCGCCTGCCAGTAATTCGGATTGCGCCGCAGCAGGAAATATTCGCCGGGGCGATAGTCACCCCACGTATAAGGCCCCGTCCCGATCAGTGCACGGTTCGCCGGATTTTCGGCGATATCCGTGCCCTCGTAAATATGGCGCGGCAGCACCGAGGAGACCGTTGGCAGCGCCAGCGTGATCAGTTGCAGCGGCGTTGGCTGCGAGAAGATGAAGACAGAGGTGTGATCATCCGGCGTCTCGACACTTTCCAGATTGGCGAACAGGCTGCGGCCGATATTTTGCAGCGGCTTCCAAACCTCGAGCGCCGAAAACGCCACATCGGCCGAGGTAAAGGGCTGGCCGTCGTGCCATGTCACCCCCTCGCGCAAGGTGAAGGTGATCGACAGCCCGTCCTCGCTGCCCTCCCAGCCGGTGGCCAGCAGCGGGGTCAGGCCCTCGCCATCATAGGACGCCTCGGCCAAAGGCTCGATCACCTTCGAGGCGACAAAGAACACGCCATTCGAGGCGACAATCGCGGGGTTCAACTGGCGCGGCTCGCTATCGGCGGCGATGGTGATGCGCCCGCCTGCCTGCGCCCGTGCAAATTGCGGGGCCAGCGCCATCAGCGCGCCGGAACTGAGCAGGAAACCACGACGGGAAAGAGCGAAAGTCATAGCGACACCTCATATTGCGCGGCCCCGCGGGCGGCGGGGGTTCGCATCATAGTGGCACCGGCGCGGGCCCCGCTCAAGCCATTCATTCACGATCACGTCAGAACAGTGCGCCCCTGCTAAGACCTATGGCCCACGCAGGGGAATAGTGTTTGATTTCATCCCACTATGAGAAAAACCGCCGCGCTAGATCAGCGGCAGGCCAAGGTTTTGCAGCGCATCGCGCAGCCGTTCACGCCCCGATAGCGACCCGGGGCCTTTAACGCGCTGCACGGCAGTTGCCGACCATGGCAGATCGCCCCGGCCCTGCGCGCGTTGGAAATCGACCATCGCGGCATCATAGGCGGCGACGGCCGCCTGCTCTGGGGCGCTGTCATAGGTTTCATTGTGCAAAATCGTGGCCTGCGACAGGCGCGGCTTGATATCGGCGGGGCGCGCCGGATCGGGATAGCCGATGCTCATCCCCACCAGCGCGAAAGTGCCGGACGGCAGGCCCAGCTCAGCTGCGACGTCCTCGGGGTGATTGCGGATGCCGCCGATATAGACCAGCCCAAGGCCAAGCGCCTCAAGCGCGACGGCGGCGTTCTGCGCGGCCAGCGCGGCATCGACCACACCGACCGTATAGCTTTCAAGGTAGTCGGTGCCGTCGCTGGGTTGATCCTGTGTCGCCGCAATGCGGCGCAGACGCGACCAATCCACCAGCCAGATCAGAAAGACCGGCGCATCATTGATATGGCGCTGATTGCCGCAAAGCGCGGACAGGCGCGCGCGTTTGGCGGGGTCACGGACGGCCACCACGCTCCAGGCCTGCAAATTCGACGATGTCGATGCCGATTGCGCCGCTGCGATGGCTTGCAGCAGCACATCATCCTCGACCGCGCGATCACTATAGGCCCGGACCGAGCGATGCCCCATCAGCCGCGCTACCAAAGGATCAATCTGCGACAGAGGACTGCTTTGCGCATAACGCGCCTGCCAGATGTCTTGGGTATGCGTCAGCTTGGTCATTCTGTGGCTCCTGTTTGCGGGGGCAGGTTGCGCCGCCCCCGCACAAAGCGCAAGGTGTTCAGCCTGCGATATGATCCGGTTTGGGCGCCCGATAATGCGCCAGCAACACAAAGACGAGGCAGGCCAGCGCGCCGATCAGGGCCGCCGATGTGGTCAGCAGCACGGCATGTGTGTCCGTAAAGGCCGCTTTGGCCGCCGCAATCAGCGCCGTCCCATCCGCCATCTGCGCCGCAACAAGATAGCTGTCACCGATCGAGCGCATGGCCGCATCCGCCATATCGGGGGCAATCCCCTCGGGCAGGACGATCATGCGGGTGAAGATGCTGGACATGAACACCCCGAACAAGGTGATCCCAAGGCCGCTGCCCAGCTCATAGCTGGTCGCCTCTAGCGCGCCGGCAGCGCCGCCCTTTTCGGCCTCGACCGCGCCCATGATCGCGATGGACGAGGCCGTCAGCCCGATGCTAAGGGCAAGGCCCAGCAGCGCCAGCAGCATCGGCACCACCCAACCCGGATCGTGGAAATCAAGCTGCGCCAAAGTTGCCAGCGAGGCCGCCGATGAAAGCAGCGCCAGCGTGGCCACATTGCGCAGCCCGAACCGGTTGCTCAGATACCCCGCAACAGGCCCGCCGACGCCAGAGGCCAGCATGATCGGGATCATGAAAATCCCGGCCTGCAGCGGCGTGCGATCCAGCACATATTGCAGCTCTTGCGCCAGCGTCAGCTCGACCCCGGCCAGCGCGGATGTGGCGACCACGGCCATGATCATGCCCGCGACAATCGCCGGGCGCGACAGCAGCGACAGATCCAGCATAGGTTCCGGAGCGCGCAGTTGCTGGCGGGCAAACAGGCCCAGCATCAGCGCACCAAAGGCAAGGATCGCCAGCACGGTGCCGATGGATTGCTTGCCGCCAAAGCCCGCTTTGATACTGTAAACCACCGAAATCATGCCGATGATCAACAAGATCGCCTGACCAAATCGCCAAGCACCGGGGGTGCGCGCCTCGGCCCGTGGCAGCAGGGCATAGGCGACTGGCGCGACGATCAGCATCACCGGCAGGTTGATCAAAAAGACCGAGCCCCACCAGAAATGCGCCAGCAGCGCGCCGCCCACCAGCGGGCCGACAGCCGCGCCCGCCGCGCCGACCGTGCCCCACAGACCCAGTGCCATCGCGCGTTCCGCCGGGTCGTCAAAGGTTTTGCGGATCACCCCCAGCACACAGGGCATGATCATCGACCCGCCCAGCGCCAGCATCACCCGCGCCGCGATCAACATCGGCGCATTGGGTGCAAAAGCTGCAAGGGTCGAGGCCGCACCAAACACGACCAGCCCTGTCAGCAAGATGCGCCGCGTGCCGATGCGGTCCGCCAACGTGCCCATCGGCACCAGCAGACCCGCCATCATCAGCGGATAGATATCAATGATCCACAGCACCTGCGTATGCGACGCGCCCAGTGCCTGCGTCAGCGTGGGCACGGCGATGTGCAGAATTGTCATATCGATGACAACCGGCAAAAATGCCAGCATCACCGCAAGCAGAATAAACCAGCGTTTCGGATCGGATGGACGGGCAGACATAATACACCTATTGATTGCAAGCGGCTATATAAATACATACGTATGGATTTCAACTGAAATGTGTCACCACTACAGCTTTGACGGACTTTCGAATGGGTAGAAAACCAACCATCTCGCGCGAAGGCTTGCTGGATGTTGCGACTGAAATTTTACGCAATGACGGCGCGCGCGCCCTGACGATCGACGCGCTGGCAAAGGCGGCGGGGATATCAAAGGGCGGCGTGCAATATTCGTTCTCATCCAAAGATGATCTGATCCGCGCGCTGGTCAGCCGCTGGACCGAGCAGATCGACGCGCTGCTCGAGCTGGATCAACAGACCGACCCGGTGGCGCTGGTGCGCCGCTATATCCATACGATGCGCGCCTCGGAAAATGCGATGGACAGCAAGATGGCCGGCCTGCTGATCGCGTTCTATCAAGATCACCAGAACCTGCTGGACACCCGCGCGTGGTATATCAGCGTGCTGGCAAAGCTAGAGGGCGATAGCCCCGGCGCACGGGCCGCGCGGATCGCTTTCCTTGCGGTCGAGGGGCTGCTGATGCTGCGCGCCGTGGGGGTCGAGCCACCGTGGAACCAGCGGCTGGACGAGATCGAGGCAAGCTTGCCTTAAGGGCGCATTTCGGGTCATCCTCGCGCAAGCCCGCGCCGCAGTCACGATCTGGAGACCTGCCCTATTGCCCAATCGCCTGCGAAAACAGACCGTTATCCTGACCCTTGTCTCGGCGCTTGGGGTTGCGGCAGCGGTGGCGTCCTTTCGGGTGATGACGGATTTCTATCTGGAACAGACCGCCCAGCGCGCCGATAACACACTGGGTCTGGCGGTCACGGCGCTGAAAGGCCAGCTCGATCGCTATCGGCAATTGCCCGATCTGCTGGCCGCACAGCAGAATATCCAGATGCTGGCGGGCAATCCCGATGACCCCGTGCGCATCGCGCAGATGGATGCCTATCTCAAGACGACGGCCGAGGTGCTCGAGGCCTCGGACATCTATATCATGCGCACCGACGGCACGACGATCTCGGCCTCGAACTATGATCTGCCGACCAGTTTCGTGGGCGAGAATTTCGCCTATCGCCCCTATTTCATCGATGCCATCGGCACCGGGCGCGGGCAGTTTTTCGGCCTTGGCACCACCTCGCTGCGGCGCGGCTATTATTACAGCGCCGATATCCAGACCGATACCGGCACTGCGGGGGTCATCGCCCTCAAGGTCGATGTCGAGGCGATTGAAAGCGCGTGGCACGGCGCGGATTACGAGATCGTCGTGACCGATCCCAGTGGCATCGTCTTTATGTCGGGGCGGCCCGATTGGTTGTTCTCGGCCCTGCTGCCGCTGACGGATGAGCGGTTGGTGCGCACCCAAGCCACGCGGCGCTATGCCGATGCCGACCTGACCGAGCTGCCGCTGCTGCGGTCTGAAACCCGGCGCGGGCGCGCGCTGATGACGTTGGTGCGGTCGGGCCCGAATATCGAATATCTGGTCGCCAGCGAAGCTATGCCCGAGGCGGATTGGACGGTGCAAGTGCTGGTCGATACCGGCCCTGCCCGTTTGCAAGCCCGCGTGGCCGTGGCGATCACGCTATTGGCGTTCAGCCTGTCGGTCGCGGGTATGCTTTTGTGGCTGCAACGGCGCGCCGCCCTGCGCGAGCGGCAATCCCATCAACGCGAGGTGCAAGAGCAGCTTGAGCGGCGCGTGACCCAGCGCACCCAAGACCTCGCCGTGGTCAACGACCAACTGCAGCGCGAAGTGGCCGAGCGGCGCAGCACCGAGGTGCAATTGCGCAAAACCCAGACCGATCTGATCCAAGCCGCGAAACTCGCCGCGCTGGGCCAGATGTCGGCGGAGTTGTCGCATGAATTCAACCAACCGCTGGCTGCGCTGCGCTCGTTCATCGAAAGCGCGCAAACCCTGATCACGCGCGGGCGGATTGCGGATGCGGCGCAGTATTTGCAGCGCATTGACGGGCTGACCGAACGCATGACGGCGATCAGTCGCCACCTGTCCAGCTTTGCCCGCAAACCGGGCGAGCAGTTGACCGATGTTCCCCTGGCCGAAGTGATCACCGACGCGCTGGCCCTGTTGGATTGGCGTATCCGCGCGGATGGGGTCGAGATTGTGCAAGATGTGCCCCCGCTGACCGTGCATGGCGGGCGGGTGCGGCTGCAACAAGTGTTGGTCAACGTGATCGCCAATGCGCTGGACGCGATGGAGGATCGCCCCACCCGCAGGCTGACCATCCGTGCCGAGGCGAGCGGCGATCAGATCCGCCTTACGCTGCGCGATACCGGCATCGGCGTGCCCGACACGATCCGCGCGCGCATTTTCGATCCGTTCTTTTCCACCAAGGGCGTCGGTCGGGGCTTGGGCCTTGGGCTGTCGATCTCGTATAATATCATCAAGGATTTCGGCGGCGAATTGGCAATTGCCACTATCGATGGCGGCGCCGAGGTCACCATTTGGCTGAAACAACATATCGGGGGCCAATGACACAGATACAGGTTCTGTTGATCGA
This sequence comes from Ketogulonicigenium vulgare WSH-001, assembly GCF_000223375.1. NCBI lineage: Bacteria > Pseudomonadati > Pseudomonadota > Alphaproteobacteria > Rhodobacterales > Roseobacteraceae > Ketogulonicigenium > Ketogulonicigenium vulgare. Next base: position 1,046,844 of record NC_017384.1, read on the forward strand.
CGACGACGATCACATGCGCGAGGCGACCGCCCTCGCCCTGCAGCTGGCCGATTTTGACGTGCGCGCCCTGCCCAGCGCGGACGAGGCGCTGCATCTGGTCGGCTTTGGCTTTAAGGGGATCGTCGTCAGCGATATCCGCATGTCCGGCATGGACGGGCTGACGCTGATGAACCGTATCCATGATCTTGACCGCGATATTCCCGTAATCCTTGTGACCGGCCATGGCGATGTGCAACTGGCCGTGCGCGCCATGCAAGAGGGCGCCTATGACTTCGTCGAAAAGCCATTCACCAATTCGCATCTGGCCGATGTGGTGAAATGGGCCTGTGACAGGCGCGCTCTTGTGCTGGAAAACCGGCTGCTGCGCGCGGCGGCGGGTCATCCCGATGATATCGAACAGCGGCTGATCGGCCGCTCACCCGCGATGATTGCCCTGCGCGACAAGATCCGCGCCGTCGGCCCGACCGAGGCCGATGTGCTGATCATGGGCGAGACCGGCACCGGCAAAGAGGTCACCGCCCGCGCCCTGCATGATATGTCACCGCGCGCAGACAAGCCCTTTATCGCGATCAACTGCGCCGCGCTGCCGTCGATGTTGATCGAAAGCGAGCTGTTCGGGCATGAGGCAGGCGCCTTCCCCGGCGCGATGCGCGCGCGCTTTGGTAAATTTGAGCTGGCGCGCGGCGGCACGATCTTGCTGGACGAGATCGGGGCCATGCCCCTCGAGGTGCAGGCCAAACTGCTGCGCGTCATCCAAGAACGCGCGACGACCCGTCTGGGCACCAATGATTCCATGCCGCTGAACGCGCGCTTTATCGCAACCAGCAAAGAGAACCTTGAAGACGAAGTCGCCGCTGGCCGGTTCCGTGCCGATCTGCTCTATCGGTTGAATGTCGTGACCCTGCGCGTCCCAGCCCTGTCGGAACGGCGCGAGGATATCGCGCTGCTGTTCCTGAAGCTCGCGCAAGAGGCCGCCTTGCGCTATCGCCTTGATCCGGTTGATGTCCCCGCGCAAATCACCACCGCGATCACCGACCGCGACTGGCCCGGCAATGTGCGCGAACTGCGCAATGCTGCCGACCGCTTTGGCATGGGCCTTGGCATCGGCTTCGACAATGCCGCACCCGATGCGGGATCTGGCCTTTTGGCCGATAAGATGGCCGCGTTTGAACGCACGACGATCGCAAACGCGCTGGTCGCGCATGGCGGCAATCTGAAATCGGTTTATGAATCGCTCGGCCTGTCGCGCAAGGCGCTGTATCTGAAGATCCGCCGCTATGGGCTGGATCGGCGCGAATACAGCTTTGACGAAAGCGACAGCTAGTTTGTGTCACGCGTGACACATGGCAGGCGGGGGTTTGTGCCGCCGCTGACACATGCGCTTGCCCGTGGCGCATTTTTTCCGCGCCGCGCGCGTCATGGCAGGTTGTCAGCCGCCCTCTCGCATCGGTTCATCAGCACTGGCTTGGAGGAGCTAGACGCCAGTTCTGAGGAGGACATCATGCGTAAATCAATTTCTGCGATCGCGATGACTGCGGCTGCCATTGCCGTGCCCGCGATGGCCTTTGCCTATCCGACGCAGCCCATTACCATCGTCGTGCCATTCTCGGCCGGTGGGCCCACCGATACGGTGACGCGTCTTGTCGCCCAGTCCATGAGTGCCGAGCTTGGCCAGAACATCGTTGTCGAGAATGTCGGCGGCGCAGGTGGCACCTTGGGCGCGGCGCGCGTCGCGCAGGCAAGGAACGACGGCTATACGCTGCTGCTGCACCATATCGGCATGTCGACCGCGCCGTCGCTGTATCCAAACCTGCCGTTCGATCCGACCACTGACTTTGAATATGTCGGCCTTGTGACCGAGGTGCCGATGGTGATCGCCGCGCGTCCCTCGCTAGAGCATGAAACGCTGGCCGATGTCATCGCATGGGTGCAGGCCGAGGGCGAAGGCGTGCTCTATGCCAATGCCGGTATGGGCGCGGCCAGCCATCTGTGCGGCCTGCTGTTCATGGAGGCGATCGGCACCCAGATGACCGTGATCCCCTATCAGGGCACTGGCCCTGCGATCACCGATCTGATGGGCGGTCAGGTCGACCTGCTCTGCGACCAGACCACCAATACGACCAACCAGATCCGCGACGGCTCGATCAAGGCCTATGCCGTGACGGTGCCCGACCGCCTTGACAGCCTGCCTGACCTGCCGACCCCGGCCGAGGCTGGCCTGCCGGACTTTTCGGTTTCGATCTGGCACGGGCTTTATGCGCCCTCGGGCACCTCGCCCGAGATTGTCGCCCGCCTGACCGAGGCGCTGCAAATCGCGCTGGCGGATGAAAACGTCATCGCCCGCTTTGCCGATCTGGGCACCGCGCCTTCGCCCGCAAGCGATGCGACCCCCGAGGCGCTGCAAGCCAAGGTCGTCTCTGAGATCGCATTGTGGGGTCCGGTGATCGAGGCTGCTGGCGAATTCGCCAACTAAACGAGCCCTATGGGAAAGGCGCGCTGCCTTTCCCATTTTTTCAACATTATTGGGCGCTTGCCGCCCGTTTAGGTGTGTCATGCTGTCACGCGATTATAGGGACATCGTCGGCGGTGCCCTGCTGATAGTCGTCGGCCTTAGCTTTGCGGGTTATGCCGCGACCCATTACCCGCTGGGCACCATCGCCCGCATGGGGCCGGGAATGTTCCCGACCTGTTTGGGTGTGATCCTTGCCATTTTCGGCGTTTTGCAGGCGGTGCCTGCCTTTTTCCGCACCGGCAAAATGCCCGAGATCCGCATCTGGTCGCCGATCTTTGTCCTTGGCGGTGTTGCGGCCTTTGCCGCGCTGATCTTTCCGTTCGGCCTGATCCCGGCGATCATCGCACTCGTGGTGATCTCGTCCTGCGCCGAGTTGAAGATCTATCCCGTCTCTCTGGTGATCAGCATTGTTTTTCTATGCGTCATGTCGTGGCTGATCTTCCGCGTTGGGCTGAATGTGCCCATCGCCATGCTGCGCTGGCCGTTCTGAGGGGGATGACAGATGGATATGCTTTCCAATATCGCCCTTGGGCTGGACACCGCGCTGACATGGCAGAACCTGCTGTATTGTTTCATCGGTGTCTTTCTGGGCACGCTGGTCGGCGTGATCCCCGGCATCGGGCATCTGGCCGCGATGTCGATGCTGTTCCCGCTGACCTTCTACCTTGATCCGACCACCGCGCTGATCATGCTGGCGGGCATCTGGTATGGGTCGAGCTATGGCGGCAATACCGCCTCGATCCTGCTGAATATTCCCGGCTCTCCGGCCAATGCGGTGACCTGTCTTGACGGCTATCCGATGGCGCGTCAGGGGCGCGGCGGCGTCGCGCTTTTCATGACGACGATTGCCTCGTTCATCGGCGGCTCAATCGGGATCATCCTGCTGATGATGTTCGCGCCGGTCATCGCATCCTATGCGTTGCAATTTGGATCAGCGGAATATTTCGCACTGATGGTGTTGGGGTTGGTGGCCGCATCGACCATATCGGACGGATCGGCGGTCAAGGGCCTCGCGATGGTGACGCTGGGCATTATGTTTGGCTGCGTCGGATCGGATATCTATACCGGTATGCCGCGCTTTGACTTTGGCCAGCTGGAGCTGACCGATGCCATCAACCTTGTGGCGCTGGCGATGGGTATCTTTGGCGTGGCCGAGATTATCGCCTCCGTGCGCCGCATCAAAAAGGGCGATATCGACCCCGAAAGCGTCAAGCTGCGGGCGATGAAACCCACGCGCGAGGATGTAAAACGGTCCTGGGGTGCGATGGGGCGCGGATCGGCGATCGGCTCGTTCTTTGGCACCCTGCCCGGCACCGGCCCGTCTGTTGCCGCCTTTATGGCCTATGCGGTGGAAAAGAAGTCGTCGAAAAACCCCGAGGAATTCGGCAAGGGCCGGATCGAGGGCATCATGGCCCCCGAATCCGCCAATAATGCCGCCGATCAGACCAGTTTCATCCCGACCCTGTCGCTGGGCATCCCCGGCAGCCCGACCATGGCGCTGATGCTGGGCGCGCTGATGATCCACGGTATCTCGCCGGGGCCGAGCCTTGTGGCCGAGCAGCCCTCGCTGTTTTGGGGCCTGATCATGAGCTTCTGGATCGGAAATCTGATGCTGCTGGTGCTGAACATTCCGCTGATCGGGGTCTGGGTGCGGATGCTGATGATCCCCTATCACCTGCTCTATCCGGCGGTGCTGATGTTCATCTGTATCGGCGTCTATACGGTCAGCAATTCGGCCTTTGATGTCTGGCTGGTGCTGTTCTTTGGCGCGCTGGGCTATGTCATGCGCATCTTTGACTGGCCGGGCGCGCCGCTGCTGCTGGGCTTTGTGCTGGGCCCGCTGATGGAAGAGCATTTCCGCCGCGCCATGTTGATGTCGCGCGGCAATTTCGGCACCTTCATCGACCGGCCGATTTCCGCCACGGTGCTGGCGATTACCGCGATCTTGCTGCTGTGGACGATGTATTCGGCCCTGTCGGGGCGGCGCAAGAAACGCCTGTCAGCACTGGTGGAATGAAATGCGGCGGCCTTTAGGGGCCGCCGTTTTCATTTAGGTCTTGCAGATAGATCCGCACCGCCTCTTGCACATGGCGAAAGCGGTCGCCGCCCAGATGTTTGCCGCCGAACCAGCGGGTGACGACGACGATATGGTTTTGCAGCCCCTCGCGCTCCAGCATCCGCAAGATGACCATACCCGCGCCTGCCTCGCCGTCGTCATTCTTGATGGGCGCACCCTCTAGCAGCAGCCCCCAGGTGTTATGGGTTGCCTTGGAGAATTTCTTGTTCTTTTTCAACTCTTTGATAAAGGCCTTGGCCGCATCCTCGCTGGCGCAAGGCCCGCCCGCCACCGCGTATTTCGAGCCGCGATCCGCAATCACGCCATCCAGAATCCGCATCAGCCTGGCGCCAAGGGCGGGCGCTGGGCCTTTGGCAGGCTCTGCCAGATCAGCGTATAGGCCTCGTCCAGCAGGAAGCGCAGCAGATCCGCATCCACCCCGGGCCCCGCCGTCACCGTGATCCAATGCTGTTTGTTCATGTGATAACCGGGGATGATGCTGGGGTGAATATCGCGCAGGAAACGAGACCGCTCGGGGTCGCATTTCAGCGTCACCGCAGGCGCGCCCTGATAGGTCATGGTCATGCAGAACATCTTGTCCCGCAGCTTGAACACATCCGCGCCGGGGCCAAAGGGCTGCGTCATCGCAACGCCCAGCTTTGCCCCCGCATGTTCAAATGTCACCGCATGTAGATCAATGCTTTGCATCACCCCCCCCTTTTTCCATCTCATCTACCCCAGTGCGGCGCGCCTGAAAACCCTAGGGCACCGGCGGCATACGGCTGACATGATCAAGACTGAGGCGCATAATCTCGTCCTTTAGCGCATTTGCGGCGGGGCTGAGATAGCTGTCGGCGCGGCGCAGCAGGCCGAATTTTCGGGTCAGCCCGCGCACTTCCTCGCATTCGATGATCTGCGTCTCGCCGGAATTGAGGGTGGCGGCGTTCAGCATGGGCGCAAAGGTCAGCAACTCGGTGCCCGACACCAGCGCCACCAGCAACGTGGTCGAGGCCGCCTCGTGGATCACTTCGGGCAACGCATGGCCATTATCGGCGCAAAGCTTGGCCAGCAAATCGAATTGCCCGCCGGCGGTGGCGTTCGTCAGCGCCCAATCTTGCGACAGCACCTGATCCAATGTGGCGCGCTGACCCAATGGATGCCCCGCGCGGCCCAGCACGCGATGCGCGACATCGAACCATGGCTCGACCACCACATTCGCGGCCGCATGCACGCCTTGCAACAGCACAACCGCGAAATCGACGCGACCGTCCGCCACCGCGGCCAGCGATGTGCGGGTAAAAGCTGGTTCTACGCGCAGGCTGATATTTGGAAACTGCCTATTAAATGTGCGGTATGCCTTAGAAAGTATCAACTGCCCCAGAACCGGTGACAGCGCGACCGACACGCGGCCCCGTTCTTGCCCGGCCATTTGGCGCATCTCCATCTCGGCATATTCCAACTCGCGGAACACAACGCGGCTGCGCAGCAACAGGCGCGATCCGGCCTCGGTCAAGATCGCGCCTGCATTGCCACGATCTAGCAATTTCAAGCCTGTAGCCCCCTCCAACTCGCGCAGGGCCTTGGTCAACGCTGGCTGGCTCAGGTGCATTTCACGGGCCGCTGCGCGGATGCCGCCAAGGCGCGCCACCGCATCCAACGCGCGCAGTTGATGAAGCTTCATGAAAACCTCTGGTTATCGGGATAGCTGCCTATTGTCTTGCCGCAATTTTTTACGGTGTCTACCCAAATTCTTCAGATGCAAGACCAGAAGGAGCACCACATGGACAACGGCCAACAACGTTTCGCACCTTATGCTACGGCAATGGTGCCGGTGCGCCAGCAGATTCACGCGAATCCTGAACTTGCGTTCGAGGAATTCGAGACCGCCGCCCTTGTGGCCAAGATGCTGGGCGAATGGGGTTACGAGGTGACAACCGGCATTGGTGGCACAGGTGTTGTTGGCACCTTGCGCGCGGGCAGCGGCAATACGGCAATCGGCCTGCGCGCTGATATGGATGCGCTGCCGATCGTTGAAGCGACCGGCCTGCCCTATGCCAGCCAAGTGCCCGGCAAGATGCATGCCTGCGGCCATGATGGCCACACCGCGATGCTGCTGGGCGCTGCGAAATATCTGGCCGAGACGCGCAACTTCTCGGGCGTCGTGAACCTGATCTTCCAACCGGCCGAGGAAGGCAAAGCAGGCGCGAAAGCGATGATCGAGGATGGCTTGTTCGAGCGCTTCCCCTGCGAGGCCGTCTACGGCATCCACAACGGCCCCGGCACGCCGGTTGGCGAGCTGACCTTTGCCCCCGGCCCGTTTGCCGCCGCAAACGACCGTCTGGATGTGGTGATCGAAGGCAAAGGCGGCCATGCGGCCCAGCCCGACACCACCTTTGACCCGATTGTCGCGGGCAGCGCGGTCGTGCAGGCGCTGCAATCGGTCGTCTCCCGCAACGTCCATCCGCTGGATTCGGCGGTCGTCTCAGTTGCCATGTTCCGCGCGGGCGAGACGTTCAACGTCATTCCCCAAAAGGCCGAGATGAAACTGTCGCTGCGCACCCACACCCCCGCCGTGCGCGCGCTGGTGAATGCCCGCGTGCGCAAGCTGATCACCGATGTCGCGGATGCTTATAACTGCACCGCCACCGTCATCGCCGCGCCGAACCCCTATCCGCCGCTGATCAACGACGCCGAGGCGACCGAGCACGGCCGCACCGCCGCTGTCGCAGCATTGGGCGAGGCGAACGTCAAGCGCGCCGCCCGTCCGATGATGGGTTCGGAAGATTTCTCGTTCATGCTGGAAAAGAACAAGGGCGCCTATTTCTTCATGGGCAACGGCACCGAAGGCCCCAACGGCATCGCCGTTCACAACCCCGGCTATGACTTTAACGATGCAGCGCTGCTGCCCGGTATCGCCTTTTGGGCGACGCTGGTCGAGCAAGAGCTGAAAGCCTGAAAAACCATAACAAACGACCAACATCGAGGTTCCAATGACACAAACAAGACGTGACTTCCTGCGCAGCTCTGCGCTTTTGTCGGCCGCTTTTGCAATGCCGTGGCAGGCTGCTATGGCTCAGACCGGCACCCGCGCCCCCGTGTTCAAATGGGTACCGCATGCCGATCTGTCGGTCGTCGATCCGATGTATTCGACCGCGCTGATCACGCAGCTTTACTCGCTGCTGACCTTTGACACGCTGTTTGGTCTGGACGAGAACTACGAGGCGCAGCCGCAGATGGCTGAAAGCCATAGCGTCGAGAACGACGGGCTGCAGCACACGATCACGCTGCGCGACGGGCTAAAGTTCCACAACGGCGATGCGGTGACGGCGGCGGATTGCGTGGCCTCGATCGAGCGCTGGTTCGTGCGCGGTGGCACGGCGACCTCGCTGGCGGCAGCTGTCGATAGCGTGACGGTCGTGGATGACAAGACCTTTGTCTTCGCGCTGAACACGCCGTTCCCGCTGCTGCCCGCGCTACTGGCCCGTCCGCAAAACGGCTGCACCATCATGCCCGCGTCCGAGGCCGCCTCTGCTGACCGCATTGATCGCCCGACCGGCAGCGGCCCCTATAAAATGGTCTGGGACGAATGGGTGCAGGGCGCCAAGGTCGTCTTTGCCCGCTTCGAGGATTACGTCCCGCGCGAAGGCGGCGAGGCCGTGTTCACCGCCGGCGCCAAGATCGCCATGGTCGACCGTATCGAATGGCTGGTCATCCCCGATGCCGCCACTGCGGTCGCGGCCTTGCAGGCCGGCGAGGTCGACGGGATCGAGGGCGTGTCGCTGGACTTTGCCCCGATCTTGCAAATGATGCCGGGCTTTACCCTCTATCGTAATGCCATGCCGCAAATGGGTGTGCTGCGTTTCAACCAACTGCATGCGCCGTTCAACGATATCCGTGTGCGCCAAGCGGTGCAGATGGCCGTCAGCCAGCAAGACTTCATGTATGCTTTGGCCGGTGCGGAAAACGCCGACTATCTGGATGTGCATACCGGTGCCTTTGTGCCCGGCACACCGATGGCCAGCGACCGTGGCATGGCGGCTTTGGACGGCCCCCGCGATCTGGAAGCCGCAAAAGCGCTGCTGCGCGAGGCCGGTGCCTATGGCGCGACGATCACACTGATCGATTCCGTCTCGATCGCCTCGCTGCATTCGATGGCGCTGATCGGTGCGGATCTGCTGCGCCGTCTGGACTTTGACGTCAAGGTCGAGACGCTGGACTGGGGTGCATCGCTGCAAAAACGCGAAGTGCGCGTCGCGCCGAGCGAAGGCGGCTGGAACGTGTTCTTCACCATCATCTCGGGCACCAACAACCTTGACCCGATCGGTCAGCTGGCCATCCGTGGTCGCGGTGAAGCAGGCTGGTTCGGCTGGCCGACATCCGAGCGGATCGAAGAGCTGTATGCCCAATGGATGGCCGCCGCGACGCAAGACGAGCGGATCGAGATTGCCGCTCAGATGCAGGAACAGATGTTCGTCGACGTGCCCTATATCCCGCTTGGTTGCATCTATGGCGTCACCGCCGTGACCGACAAATGGACCGGCGTGCAGACGAATATGCCGACCTTCTACACTTTGCGCGGCTAAACCGCCCTATCCGCTGGCCCGCAACGCAATGCGGGCCAGCATCACCCTTCTTTTTCGCAGGGCGAGATGACAAGCTATATCCTGAAACGACTGATATCGACCATTCCGGTCATGGCGCTGATCGCGATCTTTGCCTTTGCCGTGCTGCGTCTGGCGCCGGGTGATCCGGCGATCATGATCGCGGGCGACAATGCAACGCCCGATATGATCGCCGCAATCCGCAGTGACCTTGGCCTTGACCAGCCTTTCATTCCCCAGTTCGTCACCTGGGTGGGTGGCTTGCTGCGCGGTGATCTTGGCCTGTCGATGTATACACGCCAGCCCGTGGCCGAGATGATCTTCCAACGCCTTGCGCCCACCTTTTCGCTGATGCTGCTGACGCTGATCATTTCGGTGCTCTTTGGCATCGTACTGGGCGTGATTTCCGCCTGGCGCCAGAATAAGCTGACCGATCAGGCGATCATGGTCGTCATGGTGCTGCTGTTCTCGGTGCCGAACTTTGTGGTCGCCTATGTGCTGACATGGTTCATCAGCCTGAAACTGGGCTGGCTACCGGTGCAAGGCTATACGCCGCTGTCGGACGGCTTCTGGGCCTCGGTGCGCAGCCTGACGTTGCCTGCACTTGCGCTATCGTCGGTCTATATCGCGCTGATTGGTCGGATCACCCGCTCGTCCATCCTCGAGAACCTGCGCCTTGATTTCGTGCGCACCGCCCGCGCCAAGGGCGTGTCCGAGGGCGTAGTTCTGTTCCGCCACACGCTGAAAAACGCGGCTGTGCCGATCGTCACGATCATCGGCAGCGGTGTCGGCGTATTAATGAGCGGATCGGTCGTCACCGAGAACGTCTTTGCCATTCCGGGCCTTGGCCGCCTGACGGTCGATTCCGTCTTGCGCCATGATTACCCCGTTATTCAAGGTGTTATCCTGCTGTTCGGCGCACTTTATGTGCTGGTGAACCTTGCGGTTGATATCGCCTACACTTTCTTCGACCCAAGGATCAAATACTGATGGCCGGGTTTCTCTCTGTCTTTCGGGGTAATCTGACCCTGACAATCGGAACGATCATGCTGCTGCTGATCGTGCTGATGGCGATCTTCGCGCCTTTCCTTGGCACGGTTGATCCCTCATTGATCCGCGCGGAAATGCGCGGCGCGAACCCCTCGGCCGAACATTGGCTGGGCGGCGATATGCTGGGCCGCGATATCTATTCGCGGGCGATCTATGGCGCGCGTGTCTCGCTGATCGTCGGCTTTGGCGTGGCGTTTCTGTCGACCGTCGTCGGCGTCGCGCTGGGACTGATCGCGGGCTTTGTCCGCTGGGCTGATCCGCTGATCATGCGCGTGATGGACGGGTTGATGGCCATTCCGACCATTCTGATCGCCATCGCCATGATCGCGGTTGCGGGCGTCTCGCTAACCAATGTCATCATCTCGATCACGCTGGCCGAAGTGCCGCGCCTTGTCCGCCTTGTGCGCGCCTCGGTACTGTCGCTGCGTGAACAGCCCTATGTCGAGGTGGCCGCCGCATCGGGTGCCAGCAAGACGCGGATCATCTTCAAACACCTGCTGCCGAACGCCACCGCGCCGATCATCGTCACCGTGACCTATCAGATCGCGCTGGCGATCCTGTTCGAGGCGGGCCTGTCGTTCCTGGGTGTCGGCATCCCGCCGACCACGCCGACCTGGGGCAATATGATGTCCGAGGGGCGCGCCCTGTGGCTGGTGAAACCGCATCTGGTGATGATCCCCGCCGTATTCCTGAGTGTGACCATCCTTGCCATCAACCTGATCGGTGACGGCTTGCGCGACACATTCGATCCGCGCATGAAGAAGAGGGCCTGATATGACCACAACTTTCCCCCTTCTTCAGGTGCAGAACCTGACCGTCCGCTTTGACGGATCGCCCAGCCCCGCCGTACGCGACATTTCCCTGCATGTGGATGCGGGCGAGACGCTGGCCATCGTGGGTGAAAGCGGCTCGGGCAAATCGGTGACCTCGATGGCGGTCATGCGCCTGAATGATTTCGCCGGTGGCCATATTGAAAGCGGCACGATCAAACTGCGCCGCCGCGACGGATCGGTGCTGGATATCGATAGCGCCGAACAATCGGTGATGCGCAAAGTGCGCGGCCAAGATATCGCCATGATCTTTCAAGAGCCGATGACATCGCTGAACCCGGTGATGACCATTGGCGATCAATTGGTCGAGGCAATCCGCCTGCATCAGGACAAATCGGTGGCCGAGGCCCGCACCGAGGCCGCGCGCCTTTTGGATCTGGTGCGCATCCCCGGTGCGCGCGCGGCGCTGGCCCGTTATCCGCACGAGTTTTCGGGCGGGATGCGGCAGCGGGCGATGATCTCGATCGCGCTGTCCTGCCGCCCTAGCCTGCTGATCGCGGACGAGCCGACGACCGCGCTGGACGTGACCATTCAGGCGCAGATTCTGGGCCTGATGCGCGATCTGCAAAAGGAAATGGGCATGGGCATGATGTTCATCACCCATGACCTGGGCGTTGTGGCCGAGGTCGCCGACCGCGTCGTCGTGATGCGCCGCGGCGAGTTGGTCGAACAGGCCGGCATTGCCGAGTTGTTCGAGGCGCCAAAGGCCGACTACACCCGCCGCCTGCTGTCCGCCGTTCCGCGTCTTGGCGCAACGCGCGGCACCGACCTGCCGCTGCGCTTTGACCTGATCGAGGAAAAGGCCGACGCGCCAGTGGCCGAGGTCTCTGCGCCGCAGCACGAGGGCGCGCCGATCCTGTCCGCCCGCGAATTGGAGGTCCGCTTCCCGATCAAGGGGGGCCTGATGGGCCGCGTCCAGCGCGAGGTTCATGCGGTCGAAAAGGTCTCGTTCGATCTGTTCCCCGGCGAGACGCTGGCGCTGGTGGGCGAAAGCGGCTCGGGCAAGACGACAACCGGTCGCTCGCTTTTGTCGCTGGCGCCGCGCACGGGCGGCCAGATCCTGTTCGATGGCCAGGCGATCCTGCCGGGCAATACCGCTGGCATGGCCCTGCTGCAGCGCCATATCCAGTTCATCTTTCAGGACCCCTATGCCTCGCTGAACCCGCGGATGCGGATCGGCAAGTCGATCACCGAACCGATGGAAATCAACGGTTTGGCCAGTGGTGCCGAGGCCCGCAAACGCGCCGAGGCGCTGCTGGAACGCGTGGGCCTGCAAGCCGATATGTTCGACCGCTTTCCGCATCAATTCTCGGGCGGGCAGCGCCAGCGTATCTGTATCGCGCGGGCGCTTGCGGCCGAGCCAAAGATCATCATCGCGGATGAAAGCGTCTCGGCGCTGGATGTATCGGTACAGGCGCAGGTGGTGAACCTGCTGCTGGATCTGCAAAAGGAAACCGGCATTGCCATGCTGTTCATCAGCCATGACATGGCGGTGGTCGAACGGGTCAGCCACCGTGTTGCGGTGCTTTATCTGGGGCAGATCGTCGAAATCGGCACCCGCCGTCAGGTGTTCGAGAACCCGCAGCACCCCTATACCCGCCGCCTGCTGTCGGCCGTGCCGATTGCCGAGCCGGGCAAGCGCAAGCCGTTCAATCTGGACATGTCCGAACCCAAAGGCGCGATCCTGCCGGTTGGGGAAACGGTTCCAATGGCACCGTTGGTCGATATCGGCGATGGCCACCGTGTCGCCCGCCATGCGATTGGCGATTTCAAACCCGAGGATGCCGCCTGATGTATGATATCACCCTGCACGGCGGTCGCGTGATCGACCCTGAAACCGGCTTTGACGGCATCGCCGATGTCGGGATCACGGGCGATCGGATCGCCGCCATCGCCCCCGGCCTGCCGCCGGGGCGCGAGGCGGTGGACGCCAGTGGCTGTATCGTCGCCCCGGGCTTTATCGACATTCACGCCCATGGCCAGTCCCTCGCCGCAGACCGGATGCAGGCCTTTGATGGGGTGACAACTTCGCTGGAACTCGAGGTCGGCGTGCTGCCCGTGGCGCGTTGGTACGATGAACAGGCGCAGCGTCCCCGTGCGCTGAACTATGGCGCAGGCGCGGCATGGCTGCTGGCGCGTCAGGTCGTGCTGTCGGGCGCGACGCTGGAAGGCCCCAATATCATGGGCCGCAACCTGCCCAATGACCGCTGGCAACAAAGCACCGCCGAGGGGGATGAGGTCACCGCCATCGTTGACATGGTAGAGGCCGGTATCCATGAGGGCGCGCTGGGGATCGGCGTGCCAAACGGCTATGCCCCCGGCAGCGGCGTCAAGGAAATGGTCGCCCTGTGCGAAATGGCAGGCGCGCATGGCGCGCCGACCTTTACCCATGTCGCCTTTACCGCCGTCCACGACCCCCGCAGCGCGATCGAGGCCTATATCCGCATCATCGGCTATGCCGCCGCGACCGGCGCGCATATGCATATCTGCCACCTGAATTCGTCATCGGGCACAGATATCTTGCAAGCGGTCGAGATATTGAAGCGCGCCCAAGCGGCGGGCCTGCCCATCACGACCGAGGCCTATCCTTACGGGATTTCCTCGACCACCATCACCGCTGCATTCCTGACTGATCCGCAATATATGCGCCGTAATCCAAAAGGTTACAGCTCGATCATGAACCTGGAAGGCAAGCGTTTCGGCACGCAAGAGGCGCTGATCGCAGAGCGGCAACGCGACCCGCGCCAGTTCATCCTGACCGAATATCTGGATGTGGACGAGAACCCCGACCATTCCGCGATGATGGATGCTTCGGTGCTGTATCCGGGCGGGTTGATCGCCTCGGATGCGATGCCATGGATTGCGCCCGATGGCACATTCTATGACGGCGACGCTTGGCCTTTGCCGCGCGATCTGTCGGCGCATCCGCGCTCGTCCGGCACGTTCACGCGTTTCTTGCGCATCTGGGCGCGCGAGCGCGGCGCCGTCGATTGGCCCGAGGCGATTGCGAAATGCGCGCTATATCCCGCGCAACTGCTGGAAAAGATGACACCGGATGGCCATCTGAAAGGCCGTTTGCAGGTTGGAAAATGCGCCGATATCGTGGTCTTTGATCCCGCGACCATCACGGATGGTGCGACATTCACCGATATGACGCGGCCCGCGTCAGGCGTGAAAACGCTGCTGGTGAACGGCGTGTCGCTGATCCGCGATGGTGCGCTGGACGTGGATGCGGCGCCCGGCCGCCCCGTGCGCGGCAAGGTCAGCGCGTAATGGCCCCCACCCCCGTTATCGTCGTCACAGGATTTCTGGGGGCGGGCAAAACCACGCTGATCAACAGCCTGCTGCGCGGCGATCACGGCTTGCGCATCGCGGCGATCGTCAATGATTTCGGCGCGATCAATATTGACGCCGAAATCCTCGGCGATGCGGCGGACGAGGTGCTGGGCCTGAAAAACGGCTGTATCTGCTGTGCGTTGCAGGGTGATTTCCTGCGCGGGCTGCGTCTGATGCTGGCCCAAGACCCCGCACCCGATCTGATCATCGTCGAGGCCAGCGGCGTGGCCGAGCCGCAGGGCATTGTCGAGGTCGTGCAGGACCCGATGCTTTGGGGGGCGGTCTCGCTCGATCTGGTGCTGGGGGTGGTTGACGGCGCTGCGCCCGCGCAGATGCACGATCCGCTGTGGCAGGCGCAGGTGGCGCAATCCGATCTGCTGGTGGTGACCAAGGCCGATCTGGCCGTGGATGACATGCGCGAAAAGCTCGCGCTGATGGCGCGCCTGCCGGTCCTGGATGCACGCGACCCGCTGCCGTTCGACTTGCTGCTGGCGCAACCGCGCCGGGCAAAGGTGCCGCAACCCAAATCCGACCACGGCGCACGATTCACCGCCTTGGAATGGGCGGCCGAGCATCCGATTGATCGCGCCGCTTTCATGGAAATCCTGACCCGCACCGCACCGCAATTGCTGCGCGCCAAGGGCATCTTGCACTTTACCGACCGCCCCGACCGCGCGCTGTTGCTGCAACTGGCAGGGCCGCGCGCCAGCCTGACCCCGTTCAGCGCGCCCACCGCGGGTTGCCAGTTGGTGATGATCGGAGATGCGGACAGCTTTGATCGCGAAGCGGCAAAGGCGACACTTGATCGCGCGCTGCGTGGCACTTATAGTAAGTTGATCTGACAGGAGTATCGCAAAACATGGATTTCACCCTCGCATATCTGAACCCTTTGGCTTCGCTGCGAGACGAGTTGACCCATGTTTGCATCCATCACCCTTTCCCATCTGTCCTTTGCCAAGCCTGACGGCCAAGCGCTTTTCGACAATCTGAACCTGCAATTCGGCGCGCATCGCACCGGACTTGTCGGGCGCAATGGCACCGGCAAGACGACGCTGCTGCGCCTGATCGCGGGCGAGGTTGCACCCAAATCCGGACAGATCCAACGCCCGCGCACCATTGGCTATCTGCGCCAAGAAGTCGCTGAGACCCCCGGTCAAACCATCGCGGACCTCTTTGGCGCGCGCGATATGCTGGCACGGCTGGATCGTGCGGCAGCGGGCCTTGCGACGCTTGAGGATCTGACCGAGATTGATTGGACGCAAGAGGATCGGCTGGCGGATGCGCTGGCGCAAGCGGGTCTGGATTGCGCGCCAATGACGCCTCTGGCTGCGCTTTCAGGCGGGCAGCGCACCCGCGCGGCGCTGGCGGCACAGATCTTTGCCGCGCCCGATATGCTGCTGCTGGATGAGCCGACCAACAACCTCGATACCGATGGTCGTGCGGCGGTCGTGCAGATGCTGCGCCACTGGTCCGGCGGCGCGATCGTGGTCAGCCATGACCGGCTGCTGCTGGAGGAAATGGACGCGATTGTCGAACTCTCCAGCCTCGGCGCGACCACATTTGGCGGCAATTACAGCGCTTACCGCGCGATGAAGGACCATGCCCTCGCCGCCGCCGCGCGCGGCCTTGCCCATGCCGAAAAGGCCCAGGACGAAGCCGCCCAACGCGCCCAGCAAGCGGCCGAGCGGAAGGCCCGCAAGGATAGCGCGGGTCGCGCGGCGCGCGGCAAGGGTGATGCGCCAAAGATCATGCTGGACGCCGCCAAAGGCCGTTCTGAGGCCTCGGGCGGTGCGGGTGCCCGTCTGCGCGAGGCCCGCGCCGCCGCTGCAGATGAGGCATTAACTGCAGCGCGCAGCGTGATCGAAGTGCTGCAACCCATCGCGATGGACATCCCGCGCACCGGTCTTGCCGCGGGTAAAGTGGTGTTGCGTCTGGCGGATGTGACCGGCGGCTATGGCGCCGCCCCGATCATTCGCAGCTTTTCCCTGACCTTGACCGGCCCGCAACGTATCGCGATTACAGGACCAAATGGCAGCGGCAAGACGACATTACTAAAACTGATCACCGGGGCAATCGCGCCGCAATCGGGTCAAATCGAGCGGATGGTGCCCTTTGCTTACCTCGATCAGCACGCCTATGCCTTGCAGCCCGACCAGACCCTTGCTGAAAATTTCGCCCGGCTGAACCCGGCGGTCGATGCCGAGGGGCGTCACAGCGCCCTCGCCCGGTTCGGCTTTCGCGGAAGCGCGTCCCAGCGCCGCGCACGTGATCTCAGCGGCGGAGAGCGTCTGCGCGCCGCGCTCGCCTGCGCCATGGGCGGCCGTCCGGTGCCTCAATTGCTGATCTTGGATGAGCCGACCAATCACCTCGATCTGGACGGTATCGCGGCGCTGGAACAGGCCTTGGCGGATTATGACGGCGCGATCATTGCAACCAGCCACGATCCGTCCTTTTTGGCGGCGCTGCGGGCAGATGATCAGATCGCGATCAATTCCCTGCCGCAGGAAAAGCCAGCGTGATTTCAGCGGTTTGCGCTTGTTTGTCATAGATGCAGACATAGCGGTCTAGCCCTGCATCGGTCTGCTGATAGACAATCGCCGCGCCATATTTTTCCGAACCAAAGGGGTTCACCTCGACCAGGATCTGGCCATCCTCGGGCGCAAGCGCCGCGCAAGCCGTTTGGACATCGGCGCGGAACTGGTCCCACGCCTCCTCGGTCGCGGCGCTGGCGGCAAAGGGGATCAGGGCGCAAAGCGCGAGCGTAGAGATCAGACGGGTCATATGTATCTCCGCAGTAAACCTGCACCGATCAGGCGCGGATTGCGCGGCAATAGCAAGGGGCGGCGCGAAGGCCGCCCCTTTTTCGGCTGCGACCAGCCGTTAGTCGAACAGCGGCACCTCTACGCCCGCTGCCTCGAACAGGTAATCGCGCGAAGCGATGATCTGATCGCGCAGCGCCGCGATATCCTGACCGATCAATGCGCCTTGCCATTTCTTGATCTGGCCGGCGACCAGCACGGTTTCCACGTTCGAACGCTCCATCAGCGTCACGACGGCGCCGGGGGCGTTGTTCAGCGGTGCGACGTTCAAGGCGGTGGCGTCCAGCAGGATGATATCCGCCTCTTTGCCGGGGGTCAGCGAGCCGGTTTTGTGATCCAGACGCAGGCCTTTCGCGCCATTGATCGTCGCAAATTCCAGCACTTCGCGCACCGACAGCAGGGCCGGAGCATTTTCAGGGCCGTTTTCCAGCGCCGCTTGGTTCGCCAGCGCCCGCTGCCATGTGATCGCGCTGCGCATTTGGGTAAAGAAATCGGCGGTCATCGTGCATTCCACATCGACCGACAGCGAGGGTGCCATCCCCATATCAATCGCCTTTTGAATGGGCGGCTGGCCGTGGCGCATCTGCATTTCAATCGGCACCGACAGCGAGATATGCGCCCCCACATCGCGCGCCCGCTCCCATGCCGCATCCGACATGCCGGTCATATGGATGAACAAATGTTTATCGGTGTAATGCGGGATCAGGTTGTCCATCACCTCGCGCATCCCAAGGCTGCCCACGACATGCAGGCCGACCATCAGATCCAGCTCTTTGCCCATGTTCCACAGATCAAGCGGATTGACGTTCGGCAAATAGGCCTCGCCGCCCATCAGCATGGTCAACAGTTGGTCGTCCGAGCCGAAATATTCGTTGCGAATACGGCGGGCGTCCTGCGGATATTGCAGATCATCGCCGTAGCCCTCGAAATAGCCGAACACGCCGCGGCGGCCAACCGCGCGCATCCCCTCGATCACCGCGTTGGAATGTTCGGGCGAGTGGTGAATTTGCGAGACGTCAAGAACGGTTGTGACACCCGCATCAAGCTGGCTGAGGCCGCCGAACAACTGCGCGATATAGACATCTTGCGGACGGTAAACCATCGAGAATTTGCCAAGGATGTCATCAAGATAGTTCGGCTCGCCCTCGCGCGTGGGGTCGGCGAACATGATGCCGTTGGGCAGATAGGAACGCAGGCTAGTTTCAAACTGGTGGTGGTGCGTGTCAATGAATCCGGGCATGACCACACGGCCCGCAGCCTCGATCACGGTGGCATCAGGCGCGTCGATCTGGGGCGCGACTTGCAAGATCTTGCTGCCCTCGATCAGCACGTCACCGATGAAATCGCCGACTGACGCGTCCTGGCTGAGGATATAGCCGCCCTTGATCAGTGTCTTGCGGCCCGCCTCGCCCACGCCAACAGGCAGGGCCTGCGCCTTTGCGGCACGCGTCATAAAGGCCGGCAGGAACGCCGCGCCCGCCGCTGACGCCATTGCGCCACGCAAAAAGCTACGGCGCGAGGGGGTCATTTTGCGGGTCTGCGGATGCAGGTTCAACCCGCCTTTGCAAAGCTCACACATTCAGTTATCTCCTTAACGAACTTTTCGTTCCTTGGTTACATAAAGGATGCGAAAAACACCTCAAGGAGGCACATTTATGAAGCTAGGGAACATGTCTGTGCCCGGTGATTGCGAACGGATTTCCCCGATTCTGGGCATCGTTGGCAATAAATGGACGGTTTTGGTGGTGCTGGTGCTATCCGCCGGCCCGCTGCGCTATAACCAGATGCGGCGCGAGATTGAGTCGATCTCGCAGCGGATGCTGACGGTGACGTTGCGCGGGCTGGAACGCGACGGCATGGTCTGGCGCCGCGTCACGGGCGATCGCAACCTGCCGCAGGTGGAATATGGGCTGACGCCGCTGGGGCACTCACTGGTGCAGCCGCTTTACACATTGTGTCACTGGTCGGCGCATCATGTGGATGAGATCGAGGCAAGCCGCCGCAAGTTTGCCGCACAAGATGCCGACGCCTGAGCCTGCCACATTGGTATCGGGGTCAATCCATCGCAGGATTTGTGGCTTTTTCGCCGCGCTGCAAGCAAATCGTGCCTTTTAATTCCTAAGAGAGTACAGCACAGCGATCAGCGCAGTCATAGTTGCGCATCTTAAAAACCGGACGATCAAAGTGCTGGATTTCGCCACCCTTTATGCAATCATACTACTGAATTCACTTAGTTTTATTTTTGTGTGGGCGATTTTTGTCACCTCTTACCCGACAATGGTCGCCGCGCGATACTGGCTGCTTGCCTTAACACTTACCGGCGCAAGCGGTCTGGCGCTGATGGCAAGCGATGCCTTTGCGCCGCTGGGCACACTCGCCTTGACCATGGTCTGCGCCGGGTTTTGCATGATGTGGCTGGGGATGCGCGTGTTTTTGGGGCTGCCGCCGCGCTGGACACAGGCCGCAGGAATTGTCGTGACGACGCTCTTGTTCCTGATTGTTTTTTCCGGACAGCAACGCGCGGTGAACGTGATCTCGGCGATCTCGCAGGTGATGCCGGTTTCAGCCGCCATCATGACAATCTCCAAATCGGGCCAACGGACCAGCGGGGCGCTGACCAGCAATGGCGCCGGCTATCTGATCCTTGCAGGTCAGGGCAGCGAGGCGCTCTCAAACCTGCTGCGACTGACAGGCCATCTTGAGGATGCGGCCTATTATACGGCCGCACCGCTGTTCCTTGTCGCGACTATCATTGGGGGCACGATCTGGAATCTTGGCTTTGTGCTGATGGTGACGGATCGTTTCCGCAGCGATCTAGACGCGATCGCCAAAACGGATGAGCTGACAGGCCTGCTTAATCGCCGCGCCCTGCGCGAGATTATGGCTGCATTCGACGCCAGCCCGCGCGCGCATCAGAAAATGGCGATCATGATGGCCGATTTGGATAAGTTCAAAGCGATCAACGATACCTATAGCCATGCCGCCGGAGACGCCGCCCTGGCCCATATCAGCGCGGTTATCCGTAAAGTTTTGCGGCGCGAGGATATTATCGCCCGCTTTGGCGGTGACGAATTCTGCATCCTGCTGCCCGGCCGATCACGCGACGAGGCCCGGGCCGTCGCGGATAGGATTGCGCAAGCTGTTGCGCAAAACCCGTTGATCTGGAATGAAAATGTGATCTATCTGCGCATGACTTTCGGCTTTAGCGCCTGGGATATGCAGACTGCCAAAACGCTTACAGACATGATCGCCGAGGCTGACGCTGCGCTGTTGCAAATGAAACGCGGTGCGGCAAGGCCCCCCATCGCGGCGACCCCGCAGCGCCCTGACTGACGGTTATCAGGACCTGCGCAAAGTCTTTTGTGGCTTTTCCCACGGCGCGCATTGGAAAACACCACAAATGGCCTGTTTTCTGACCATTTTCACTGCGCAGCACAACATCTAGAAAATTTTATGATGCGAATGAGGTCAGCCGTGCTAGCCTGAAATCAAAGCAACTGGAGTTAAATCATGCTCAGGTATCGCTTTAAGGCGCACAGTCGTGTGGATGGGACCTTGCTGGACGAGGGCGTGATTGATGACGCGCTTGGCGACGGCGTGAATGAAACAGCGTTCATTTTACGACAGGCCCTGGTCCTGTCGCATCCGATGGCAAAGAAACTGCTTTTGGATGATATCGCGATCGAGCTGAGCTGCAATTGCTGATCCTGTGCCCCGTCATGACGCAAAGGTGCTGATCAGCGCCAGCACCCAAATAAGGGCCGCTCAAACCCTATGATACGCGATAGGATGGGTTGCTTCATTTGTCGCTTGCCCGCATGCTGATCACAGCACCTCGGGAGGGTTCATGCCACGCACGCAAGCACAGGCAGACGCGCAGGCGGATATTGAAAAGCTGATCATGAACGTCGCTTTGCGCGATCGTGATGCGTTTGACAGGCTTTATGCAGCAACCTCGGCGAAACTTTTTGGCACTTGCCTGCGTGTCTTGAAAAGCAGGTCAGAGGCCGAGGATGCCGTGCAGGAAATTTATGTGAAAATCTGGCTGAAAGCGGATCGCTTTGCTGTGACACAGCAAAGCCCGATGTCTTGGCTGATCGCGGTTGCGCGCTATCACGCGATTGACCGCCTGCGGTTGCGGCGCGATGCCACCGGTGCGCTGGATGATGCCGCAATGGATGTGCGCGACCCCGCCAAAGGTCCCGAGGCTGCAACGGTTGCCGCGGGCGAGCGGCGACAGCTTTACGGCTGTCTGGATGAGCTGGAGACGGATCGCGCCAATGCGGTGCGCGCCGCCTATCTGGATGGCGACAGCTATGCCGATCTTGCCGCGCGCCATTCTGTCCCTCTCAATACGATGCGAACATGGCTGCGGCGCAGCCTGATGCGACTGAAGGAGTGCATGCAGCGATGAGCGGCACCGACATCATTCATGAGGACAGCGACGACATCCTCGCCGCAGAATTTGCTTTGGGCGTTTTGCCTGATGATCAGCGGGCCGAACTGGCGCGGCGCGTGGAAATCGACCTGCCCTTTGCACGGCTTGTGGCGCAGTGGGAGGAGCGGCTTGACCCGCTCTCAACCGAATTTGCGCCGGAACATCTGCCGCCTGCGGTCAAACGCGCCATTGATCAGCGGCTGTTTGGTGCGCGACCCGCGCGGCGTGGATTTTGGGATAGCTTGCTGTTGTGGCGCGGGCTTGCGGGCGCGGCAACCGCCGCGTTCATCGTTGCGCTGGCGCTGCCAGCCCTACAACCTGTCCCCGAACGGCTGGCCGGATCGCTGACGGCAGAGGGCACTAGCGTCACCTATCTGGCCGTCTATGATTCCGCGACGGGCGAGGTCAGCCTTGCGCACCTCAGCGGCGATGCGGTCGAGGGACATGCCTTTCAACTCTGGGTCGCGCGCGGCGACGAGGCGCCGACCTCGCTTGGCGTTATTCCGGCGGCGGTCTCGACCCGTGTGGCGGTGGATGCGGCGACGCGCGCCCTGATGACCAGCGCGGCGCATATGGCCATCAGTCTCGAGCCGCCGGGCGGATCACCCACGGGCCTGCCGACCGGCCCGGTGCTGGCGGTCGGCGACCTGCTGGACATTTAATTTGAAAATATTTGCGGCGCGCTGAAACTTTCCCGCGCCGCCATCGTGTCTTCCCATGTTCCCCGACAATCGGGCGAACTTCTGGGAGGAAGTCAGATGAAGATGTTTACCAAAGCCGTCTTCGCAGGATGCTTTGCGCTGGCAACAGCGGGTGCAGCCTCGGCTCAAGATAATCCCATGGTTGGCGGCGCGGCGATGTTCGCCGACAAGAACATCGTTGAAAACGCGGTGAACTCTGCCGATCATACCACGCTGGTTGCCGCCGTTCAGGCCGCTGGTCTGGTCGAGACGCTACAGGGCGACGGGCCGTTCACCGTCTTTGCACCGACAAACGAAGCCTTTGCCGCCCTGCCCGCTGGCACGGTCGACACGCTGCTGATGCCTGAAAACAAAGATATGCTGGTCCAGATCCTGACCTGTCATGTCGTCGGCGCTGCCGCAATGGCCGCAGATGTCTCGCAGATGATCGCGGACGGCAGCGGCGAACATGTCATCGACACGCTGGGCGGCTGCAAGCTGACGGCACGCGTTGATGGCGACATGATCACCCTGACAGATGAGACCGGCGGTGTCGCACATGTGACCATCGCCGATGTCGTGCAATCGAATGGCGTCATCCACGTCATCGACAAAGTTCTGATGCCCGCCGCCTAGGCACGCATCATGACGAACCGGACCTGCGCGGTCTTTGTCCCTCCCGCGTGGGTCCGGCTTTAAACGCCGGTCACGGCAAACCCCAATCAAAGAAGGAAATTCCCATGTTTGCGATGAAATCCACGGCAGCCGCGCTGATGCTCTCGGCCTTCGCCCTGCCCGCGATGGCGGCCACTGTTGTTGGCCTTTCGGACGAG
The DNA here is from genome assembly GCF_000223375.1 of Ketogulonicigenium vulgare WSH-001. Taxonomy (NCBI): domain Bacteria; kingdom Pseudomonadati; phylum Pseudomonadota; class Alphaproteobacteria; order Rhodobacterales; family Roseobacteraceae; genus Ketogulonicigenium; species Ketogulonicigenium vulgare. The sequence continues at coordinate 1,069,999 of NC_017384.1, forward strand.
AATGAACTGCATTGGCTGGATACCGAAAGCTGGACCCATACCGGCAGCGTGACGGTCTCGGGTGTCGAGGGCCGCTTGCTGGGCATTGATGTGCGTCCGGCGGATGGCATGCTCTATGGCGCCTTTGCCGACGGCACGCTGGCGACGATCGATGCTGAGACCGGCGTTGCAACCCCGGTCAGCACGATGACGACCACGCTGGCCGAAGGTGTGTCGGCCACGGTCGATTTTAACCCGGTCGCCGACCGCCTGCGCGTCATGGGCAGCGACGGCACCAGCCTGCGCGTCAATGTCGAAACCGGCGAAGTCACGGTTGACGGCAGCCATGCCTATGCCGACGGCACCACGCCAAATATCATCGCAGGTGCTTATACCAACTCTTACGCGGGCACCGAGGCGACGCAGCTGTTCAATATCGACGGCGCGGCGGGCTGGCTGGTGCTGCAGGACCCGCCGAATGACGGCACGCTGACCGCAATCGGCAGCATCGGCGTCATGCCGACCGAAGCCGGTTTCGACATCATGTCCGACGGCATGGGCGGCAACGAGGCCTGGCTGGTCGTTGATGGCGGCTTCCATTCGGTGAACCTCGAGACCGGCGAGACCACCGAAGTCGGCATGATCGAGGGCGCGAATGTGCGCGACATCGCCATTTTGCCGGCAATGTAACACGCCCGTTTTCGGCGCGGAGAACTGCCGCGCCGAAAACCACGCCGCATTGGCGCAGCCAAGCGCTTTGCCCGCAACGATCGCATTGCAAACGCGTGTGGATGCGGCGACGCGATGCCCTACGCGGGTTTCATCCCCCGTTTGACTGATCTTGCCGCACCCTCAGAATAATGGTCCAAAGTGCCGGGGCTGTGCCGTCCATTATGGCACTGGATATTGGCCAAATCCGTGGAATCCGCATCCGCAGCACTGACAAAATCACCGCCTATTGTCCGCTCGATCACGCCCAAACGACATTAATTCGCATTATTCCTTTGACTTTGACACATACAGCCCCCATCTAACTGTTAGGCCGCATCTGCATAAAGATCCATTCGGGCCATATCAGTCAGCGAAACGGCTGCTTAATCCGTCTAAATCGTAGATATGTGAACTTATTCATGACCTGTTCTTGCCGCGCAATGATGTGATGGGAACGGGCAATTTGGCTTGATTATAAATTCGGAAGAAAGGATCCTCCATGGGATACTCGACCCCTAAGAAGCCATTCGATTTGACTGCATTTCTGAATGAACCCGCGAAAAAGTCCATGAAACGCAAGCGTATCTGGACAAGCTATACCAGAACGAATCAACGCGTTGAAACCGACGAAACCACCGAAACCGTGGCGGATGCCCCGGCAAATGATGATGTTAAGGAATAAATAATCCTATAGTTATCATGCTGTTAGCACGATTTCACGAGAACCCAATATTTAGCGCTCGCTTCTTCAAATATATACAATATATTGGCGGAGCATTATCTGTTGGTCGGCCTGTTGCTTCTGGCTCAGCTCCTCTTCTCAGCTTTGCCAGGTCGCTGCACCACGTGGGCGACATATCTCTCAGGAACATCAAAATGGCTAACGGCACCGTTAAATGGTTTAACGCAACCAAAGGTTTCGGCTTTATCGCGCCCGAAAGCGGCTCGAAAGATGTATTCGTGCACATTTCTTCCATGCAGCGCTCGGGCATTTCCGACCTTGCTGATGGTCAGAAAGTCTCGTTCGACATCGAAGAAGGCCGTGACGGCCGCGAAAACGCGATCAACATTACTCTCGCTTAATTCATTTTAATCGAGAGCAATGAGTGGGGGCGAATGGTGGTTCGCCCCCACTATTTATTTTACAGGAGCAAAGTATCGTATGATAGAAATTCACATGGGTTCACCCATCACACTTCAGCACCCGACTTCGGGAAGCAGAATAAAAGTCACGACATTCGAGCAGGCGCTATATTTGCTTGAACGAAAATGGCCAAATAACGACTTTAACCGCGCGAATGCGGTATCCGTTATTTCATCGGCCCTCGATTGTATCGGCAGCATTATCGGCGCCCGTCACGCATTTATCACTGCGGCACGTACCGCAGGTTACAATGACGAACAGGACCTGCGCATTTTGCCGCCCGCCGCGCCCGCAGCTTTTGCGCGCTCGGCAGACTAACCCTCCCCTCCCCTTTTTTCGACTGGCCCATGATCAGGTGTGGCGCGTCATCCACGGTCAGCATCCCGAGGGATGTCCACGTCATCCATGCGCTTGCGTGTTTGGTCATCGGCTTCTGCCTGCTTCGCCCGCTCCTCCACACGCCCCGCGCGCCGATGACCATCCCGATCAGCCAATCCACCGGGTGGCCCAGCGCCTGCGGCGGGCGATGTGCTACCGCACCACCTGCAACGCGAGCGGTAGCGCTCCGACTCCCTGCGCGACCGCCTCGATCACCGTGGGATCTTCGGTCGTCGCATGCATCCAATCAGGCGACGCATCACGCGCAACCAGCCGGGCTCCCTGCCAGAATGGGCAGCACCACCGGATCACCACCGTCCCGCATCGTCACCCGCACATTACCCTGCCCCAGCCGCATAGAGCGCACGCGGGACATGCGGCAGATCATCTGTGGCGAGGGCGTGATGCTGGCGGCATTGGATGCCGGGCTGACCATGCCAATGGCATGGTTCTGAAAGGCGCCTTCCGTGGTGACTCCTCACATGAGCATGGAGCAAAAGAAAACCCGCCTCAAAGAGCGGGTTGAGGTTGAATTAATGCTTGGATGACTGTCAGCTATGTGGACGAAGCTGTGGGCAGAGCATTATTCTCGTACTGACGAAGATGGCTCTGGAGGGGTGCTAGTTGTTAAGGAAAGTCGCAATCGACTGCCTCGCAATCCAAGATTGGGAAACATTCCATGATGCGTTCGAGCAGGCATTTGGGTTCCCGGGGTGGTATGGTCGGAACCTAAATGCGTGGATCGACTGCATGACCCATCTGGATGAAGATGGCATGTCAGATTTCAAGGCCTTGCCAGATGAGATCGTGATCCTTGAACTGTCAAATGCAAACGAACTGAAGCGCATCGCCCCGGATATTTTGACGGCGACCTTAGAGATGACAGCCTTCTGTAATTGGCGCCGCGCTGAGAGGGGCGATCCTCCTCTACTGCTTGTGTCTTGTTACGCGTAACTGATGAGCCTCTGATGGCGGCACAGTCGGCAATGAGCTCTTTGCAACATATGTGCGGATGTATCTAACGCTGGTACCAATAGTGATCTGGCGGTGAATCCCCCCTTCAAGGAGTATGCAATGGGCAGCCAACTATTTGTCGCAGGCTTTCATCGCGGAAAGGCTGCCGGACTGCCCGTAGCAGATGCGCTTGCAGTCTTCGGACTGACCGAGGCGGATGAGAGCAAGGGAGCATATCTGCTTCCATGCGACGTCACGCTCGAGATGAGCACATGGATAGAAGACAATTGTCTAACAACGCTTTGCATTGATAGACCCACTGATAATGACCGCCTCTATTCGGAGATTTTCTTACTCCTGAGTAAAGGCCCCTACGTTGCCTTCGTTCCCGACGGCCCTTTAGCCACCGCCCAGCTCGAGGTTAAAAATCACCTACCTGAAACGATGCAGGAGGGATTTGGGCCACTGGTAAATGTTACCAGTGCAAGCGCGCTGAGGTCTACGCTGTCCGACGGGCAGCTTCGGGTTCAAAGCGTCTCATCGTAGTTTTCAACCTCGGGCCATGCCACAACCTCAACCGCCTCATACCCTTCGAGCACATCCATGCCCGGATAGGCGGGGATCGCGAAGGCGCCGGCGTCCGCGGTTTCGCGCGGCTCGGCCCAGCGGGCGGTGACGCGGGCCTCGGGCGCGACCTATGCCCGTCACGGTATTCCGGCAGGCCCGTCACCAGCGCGGCGGCAGCGGCTGCGCCCGTCCAATATGTCGGCATCATTGTTTCCTCGGCCCAAGGACTTTGTAAGGGCATGTGGGGCAGCTGCGCCGCCAAGCCGTTGCGACGGGTGAGACAGCCCTTGATCATTTAGCGGGTCATATCATCGGGTTCGGATGCTGGCGCCAGCACCTCGTAAATGCCCCCGAACCACGACCAATTGTTGCCCTGCCCCCCCCGGCGCAGCGACCACAACACCAGTCGGTCGAAGCTGGCGAAGGGTGCAGCGGCCAGAGCTGCTGTGTCCGTGCCCTCGATGCGCATATTGGCATCTGCAAGGCGCCCGCACATGATGCTGCCCCCCTGTGGGCAAGATCCTACACATCTCAGGTGCATACTCATAATTTTCTCGCGGACCGCTCTTTGATGCGGTGGCGAAAGGGAGATCTAATGTTTGGCATCACTCAAAACAAATCATCGTAGATTTTGATCACATTAACCTTCGCTTGATATCTCCTAAGCAGGTCGAACTGGCGACATTCTGCTGCTACAGTTAGCGCCAACACTTAGCGTTCCTCCGCCTTCACCCTGCGGTGTTAACCTTACGTCGAATCATGGGAGGAACATGTTTTGATGATCAAAATTCTGACTTACGCGGCCGCCGCCACATCTGCTGTCGCGCTTCTCACCGGTGGCGCTTTCGCGCAACAACCCGCCCAGTCACCAGAAGCCTCTGCCGAGGCGCTCAGTGAGGTGCCATCGCGCGTGCAGGCACATGTGAGTGAAATCTGGGAACCTGTGCCGCGAACGGTTGCGACACCCGAGGATGCTCCGCCCTCTGATGCAATCGTTCTGTTCGACGGCACCTCGATGGATAGCTGGATTATGGCGGCTGAAGACGGTGGGCCAGCGAACTGGCCGGTCAGCGACGGCATTGTCTCCGTTGGATCAGGAGACATCGTGACTGCCGATAGTTTTTGCGATGTTCAGCTTCACATCGAATGGCGGACCCCTGCAGAGATCGAAGGCTTTGATGGCCAGGACCGCGGCAACAGCGGCATCATGTTCCACCGACAATATGAAGTGCAAGTGCTCGATAGCGTCGACAACTTGACCTACGTTAATGGCCAAGCAGCGTCGATCTACAAGCAGCACCCGCCCCTTGTGAACGCCTCGCGCGGGCCGGGTGAATGGCAGACCTATGATATCGTATTCGAATCCCCGATCTTTGCCGAGGACGGCCGCCTGCGAAAGCCTGCCTATATGACTGTGTTCCATAACGGCGTTCTGGTGCAAAACCATGCCGAACTGGCTGGCGTCACCGAATACATTGGTTATCCGACCTATTCGCCGCATGACTGCGGCCCGATCCTGCTGCAGGACCACAATGCGGACGTATCATACCGCAACATCTGGCTACGACCGCTCTAGCAGAATGTATTTACCGCGTTTTACCTAAGGGACCGGCATCCGATGCCGGTCTTTATTTGTCTATCGGCGGAGGCCGAGCCACATGTGAAGCGGGTGTAACCACCGCAACGCGCGTCGGGGCTATTACCTGGGATCGCGTGGACCTCGCTCGCGCTCAGATCGACCTGCGCATTGATGCCAAAGGGTCACGAAAGGGTCGCGCAGTGACTTCCATCAACGGCTTGTCGTGCGCGGCCCTGGTTTCCACGAAAAGGCAGCGCTTTCGGCCTTTGTCATCGCATGATCTCGCGGCGGTGTGAATTCGATCAATAAGGGATTTTCAGTGATGGTCGGCTGCGCCGGTCTTACCGATGTATCGCCCCATGTCCTGCGACATACAGCGGCCGTGCACATGGTTGCCGGAGGCATTCCCATGAGCAAGGTGAGCCAATATTTCGGCCACTCGAACACGATCATCACCAAGCGCGTGTATGGCAGATTTGCGCCAGATCACCTGCGTGTTGCAGCGGGTATTCTGAACTTTGGTGGAGTACATAAGGTTCAATGAACTGTCGATATCTTCGCAAATATCACGCAAGTCATTGAAAATGGTGGGCGGTGAGGGACTCGAACCCCCGACATCTTCGGTGTAAACGAAGCGCTCTACCAACTGAGCTAACCGCCCGCCGAGGGCCGATCTAGCGGATAGATCGGCCGCTCGCAAGGCTAGTTTGCAAAAGTATTACAGCTTTCTAGCGTCCCGGCCTCATAACCTGTGGTAAACCACTGCTGGCGGGCGGCGGCGCTGCCGTGGGTAAAGCTGTCGGGGCGCACGGCCTGCCCTGCGGCGCCTTGCAGCACGTCATCGCCAATGCGCGCGGCGGCATTCATCGCCTCGGCCACATCGCCCACTTCGATGGTGCCAAGACTGGTTTCAGCATGGGCGGCCCAGATACCGGCAAAGCAGTCGGCCTGCAGCTCGACCATCACCGAAACTGCATTCGCATCCGCCTGCCCCATTTGCGCGCGGGCGGCATTGGTCTGGTCCAGCACGCCCAGCAGGTCCTGCACATGGTGGCCGACCTCATGCGCGATGACATAGGCCGCCGCGAAATCGCCCGTCGCCCCCAACTGCTGCGCCAGCACGTTGAAGAAATCGGTATCAAGGTAAATGCTCTGGTCGGTCGGGCAATAGAACGGGCCAGTCGCGGCACTGGCACCGCCGCAGGCGCTTTGGCTTGCGCGCGAAAACAGCACCATCGTCGCGGGCTGATAGGCGGTGCCAAGCTGGTCTTGGAAAATCTGCGCCCAGACCTCCTCGGTATCGGCGAGGGTCACGGCGGCGAAATCGCCTGCCGCCTCCTCTTGCGCGGAGAGATCGCGCGGCTGGCTGCTGGTGCCGCCCTGATCTTGCAACAGCGGGGTCAGATCGATCCCCAGAAAATAGCCGACCACCACAATGGCCAACACACCAATACTGCCACCGCCGATGACAGCGCCGCCACCGCTGCGGCGGCGGTCTTGCACATTACGGCTTTGACGACGACCCTGCCATTTCATGGCTTTGCCCTCCAGATTCCCTAACCCCATCATAACCACGCCTGCGTGATAATACACATAGAGCTATTGCCATTTGATTTTATGCGTTGTTCGTGGCGACATAGCGCGCATCTTGCGGCACATCATCCCGAGGCTCTCATGACCCTTAACCGCCTTATCCTGATCGCGACGACCGGTTCGGTCGCGCTGATTGCAGGCGCTTTGTTCTTCCAATCGATCGGTTACGCACCCTGTGCGATGTGCCACTGGCAACGTTGGCCGCATTATACCGCGATCGTCATCGGCATCATCGCCCTGCTGTTGCCGCAGACAACCGCAAAGCGGGTTTTCGCTGGCCTTGGGGCGCTGGCGGCGCTGACCACCTCGGGCATCGGCTTTTTCCACGCCGGGGTCGAGCTGAAATGGTGGCCGGGCCCCCAAAGCTGCACCGGCTCGGGTCTGGGCGGCCTCAGCGGCGGCGACCTTTTGTCGATGGACGGGCCACGCATTATTATGTGCGACCAAGTCTCTTGGGCGTTCATGGGGATCTCGATGGCGGGCTGGAACGCGATTATTTCGCTGTTCATCGCAATGATCTGGCTGCGCGCTGCAATCAAAGGCCGCTAAGGGGCTTCCTTCATTGCGAAACCACACGCCAAGGTGCTATAGCTGTCAGACGATAATAACGGCAGCAGGCACCCGACGTGAGCGATACCCCCGACCTTCCCGAGACCGACGCGGAAAAGACGCCCGAGCGCCCGATCCACGCCGGTCCGACCATCTCGATCGCCCAAGAAATGCGCACCGCCTATCTCGATTATGCCATGAGCGTGATCGTCTCGCGTGCCATTCCTGATCTGCGTGACGGGCTGAAACCGGTGCACCGGCGGATCCTGTTTGCAATGAACGAGTCGGGGAATACCCACGACAAAGCCTTCCGCAAATCGGCCCGTGCGGTCGGTGACACGATGGGTAAATACCACCCGCATGGCGATAGCTCGATCTACGATGCTTTGGCCCGGATGGCGCAAGATTTCTCGATGTCGCTGCAACTGATCGAGGGTCAGGGCAACTTCGGCTCGATGGATGGCGATAGCCCTGCCGCGATGCGCTATACCGAGGCGCGCCTTGCGAAGGTCGCGTCCTTTATGCTGGCCGATATCGACAAAGACACCGTCGATTTCCAAGACAACTATGACGGCAAGGACAAAGAGCCGACCGTCCTGCCCGCGCGCTTCCCCAATATGCTGGTGAACGGCGCAGGCGGTATCGCGGTGGGTATGGCGACGAATATTCCGCCGCATAACCTTGGCGAAGTGATTGATGCGACGATTGCGCTGATCAAGAACCCCGACCTGACATCCGAAGATCTGATGCAATACGTGCCTGCCCCGGATTTTCCGACGGGTGGCATGATCCTGGGCCGTTCGGGCGCGCGCAAAGCCTATCTTGAGGGTCGCGGCTCGATCCTGATGCGCGCGCGCAGCCATGTCGAGGAAATCCGCAAAGACCGTTACGCGATCATCGTCGATGACGTGCCCTATCAGGTGAACAAGTCGAATATGATCGACAAGATCGCCGAAGCGGTGCGCGACAAACGGATCGAGGGGATCGCCCATATTCAGGACGAATCCGACCGCAATGGCGTGCGCGTCGTGATCGAGCTGAAGCGCGATGCGACCGCAGATGTCGTGTTGAACCAGCTCTATCGCTTTAGCCCGATGCAGATCTCGTTCGGGGCGAATATGCTGGCGCTAAACGGCGGACGCCCCGAGACGCTGACGCTTTATCGCTTTTTGCAATGTTTCATCGACTTCCGCGAAGAAGTCGTCGCCCGCCGCACCGCGTTCGAGCTGCGCAAAGCACGCGAGCGCAGCCATATCCTGTGCGGTCTGGCGGTTGCTGTCTCGAACGTGGATGAGGTTGTGGCAACGATCCGCGCCTCTGCCGATGCCGCCGAGGCGCGCGAAAAGCTGATGACGCGCCGCTGGCCCGCGATGGATATCGCGGAATATATCAAGCTGATCGACGATCCGTCGCATACGATGAACGACGACGGCACATACAACCTGTCGGATCTGCAAGCCCGCGCCATTTTGGAGCTGCGCCTGCAACGCCTGACCCAGATCGGCGTCAAGGAAGTCACCGACGAGCTGCAGGAACTGGCCGCGAAAATCCGCGACTATCTGGACATCCTGTCCTCGCGCGAGCGCATCCTTGCGATTATCGAGGGTGAGCTGACCGAAGTGCGCGACCAATTCGCCGTGCCGCGCCGCACCGAGATTGCGGATTGGGCCGGTGATCTGGACGACGAAGACCTGATCGAGCGCGAAGACATGGTCGTGACCGTGACCTCGGGCGGCTATATCAAGCGCACCGCTTTGGCCGAATTCCGGTCGCAAAAACGCGGTGGCAAGGGCCTGTCGTCCATGCAGACCAAGGACGAGGATGTGGTTACGGCGCTGTTCGTCGCCAATACCCACACTCAACTGCTGTTCTTCACGACCGACGGCATGGTCTATAAGCTGAAATGCTGGCGCCTGCCGCTGGCAGCACGCACCGCGCGCGGCAAGGCGATTGTGAACATTCTGCCGATCCCGCAGGGCGTCACCATCGCCGCCATCATGCCCGTCGACCGCCCCGATAGCGAATGGGACGAGCTGCAAGCCGTCTTTGCGACCTCGGACGGTGATGTGCGCCGTAACGCGCTGTCGGACTTCACCAATGTGATGCGCAACGGCAAGATCGCGATGAAACTGCCCGAGGGTGTCAGCCTGGTCGATGTGAAAATCGCGTCCGAGGATGACGACGTGCTGCTGGTCACCAATTCTGGCCGCGCGATCCGCTTCCAGACGACCGATGTGCGCGTGTTCAAGGGCCGCGATTCAACCGGCGTGCGCGGCATCCGCCTGCAAGGCGACGATCGCGTGGTGTCGATGGACATCATCAAGCATTTCGAGGCCGATCCGGCCGAGCGTGCCGCCTATCTGAAAATGCGCCGTGCGATCGAGGGCGTGCTAGAGGAGGCCGAGACCGACGAGGACGAGGTCGAAGCCGGGGCGATCACCCAAGAGCGCTATGCCGAAATGTCCGCCTTCGAGAACCTGATCCTGACCATCACGCGTTCGGGTGCGGGCAAGCTGTCCTCGAGCCACGATTACCCGGTGCGCGGACGCGGCGGCATGGGCGTACGCGCCATGGATGCTGCGATGCGCGGCGGCGATCTGGTCGCGGCCTTCCCGGTCGAGATGGACGATCAGGTCATGCTGGTGACCTCGACCGGACAGTCGATCCGTGTGCCGGTCAAAGGTATCTCGTTCCGCTCGCGCGGCGCGGGCGGTGTGCGGGTGTTCAACACCGGCACGGATGAGCATGTCGTCTCGGTCGCCCGCATTGCCGAGGCTGGCGGCGATGAAGACGATGCGATCACCGAAGAGTGATCGCACCAGTTCAGCCAAATATGCAAGGGGCCGCCAATGCGCGGCCCCTTGCCATATCTGCACCCCGCGCAATCAAGGCTTGCATGCCTGTGCCCCGTTCCGCATTGTAGCGGCAAAATAAAAACCACAATCGGGCAGTCATCATGAAAAAGATCGCACTCGCGCTGGCTCTGGCCGCGCCCCTTCCCGCATTCGCACAACAATTTACCGGCGCCGAGCTGTCTGCTGAACTCAGCTACACCACCGGCAGCGACGTTTTTGGCGCGACCTCTTATACCGGCGCGATGGAATTCCAGGTCGCTGGGCCCTTTAGCGTGGCGGGTGATTTCTCGTTCAACGGCTATCGCGCGATTGATTCCAATGCGCGCAACTTTACCGTCCACGGCATCTATGACACGGGCTATGACATAATGGGCGGCGTTTTCGTCGGCTTTGACAGCTTTGATTCCAGCGACAGCACCGTTTACGGCGTTGAGGGCAAGTTCAACATGGCCGGTGCCTCGCTGCAGGGCTTTCTGGGCTATGCCGAGGGTGACCGCGACATCAAAATGTTCGGATTTGACGGTGATTTCAGCATCAGCCCAGAGATCGCTGTGACCGGTATCGCGGCCTATGGCACGCGTGACGACGATGATCTGGCCCGCGTCGGCTTTGGCGGTAAATATCGCTTTGCCCAAGGGCCCGTCGCCTATGGCGAAATCGGCCGTATTTCCAACGATGACGGCAGCGAAAACTATCTGACCGTCGGTGCGCGCGTGGCCCTTGGCTATACGCCCGGCACCAGCTTTAGCCGTCGCGGCATCGCCGACATTTTCCGCGGCTATTGACGATTGCCCATGGCCCTGCGATCAGCAGGGCCATGGATAAGATTCTTCATATCGTCGGCGGCGGAATGGCCGGATCAGAGGCAGCCTGGCAGGCGGCCAATGCAGGCATTCGCGTCGTTATTCACGAAATGCGCCCCAGCGTGGGTACATTCGCCCACCGCACCGGCAATCTGGCCGAGATGGTCTGCTCGAACTCGTTCCGCTCGGACGATGACGAACAAAACGCCGTCGGATTGCTGCATTGGGAAATGCGTCGGGCCAATGGCCTGATCATGGAAACCGCCGGTCGCCACCGCCTGCCCGCAGGCGGCGCATTGGCCGTTGACCGCGATCCCTTTTCGCAAGACATCACCGACCGCCTGCGCGCGCATCCCTTGATCGAGGTCAGCGGCGAGGAAGTGACCGAGCTGCCCGATCAGGGCCAGTGGATCATCGCGACCGGCCCGCTGACCTCTGGCAAGCTGGCCGAGGCGATCCGCGCTGAAACCGGTGCCGACAGCCTTGCCTTTTTCGACGCCATCGCGCCCATCGTCTATGCCGAAAGCATCGACATGTCGGTCGCGTGGAAGCAGTCGCGCTATGACAAGGGCGAGACCGAGGCCGAGCGCACCGCCTATATCAACTGCCCGATGACGCGCGAGCAGTATGAAGCCTTTATCGACGCGCTGCTCGAAGCCGACAAAACCATCTTCCACGAGGGCGAAACCGCCGGCTATTTCGACGGCTGCCTGCCGATCGAGGTAATGGCCGAACGCGGGCGCGAGACGCTGCGCCACGGGCCGATGAAGCCCGTCGGGCTGACCAATGCGCATAACCCGACCGAGAAAGCCTATGCGGTGGTGCAACTGCGTCAGGATAATGCGCTGGGGACGCTGTATAATATCGTAGGTTTCCAGACCAAGATGAAATACGGCGCGCAAACCAATGTTTTCAAAATGATCCCCGGTTTGCACGATGCCAGCTTTGCCCGACTGGGCGGCATTCACCGCAATACGTTTATCAATTCGCCGACGCTGCTGGACGGGCAAATGCGCCTGAAATCGCGTCCGAATATCCGCTTTGCAGGTCAAATTACGGGTGTCGAGGGCTATGTTGAATCCTCGGCCATGGGCCTTTTGGCCGCGCGTCTGGCGGTGGCCGAGATGCAGGGGCGCGAGCTGGCACCGGTGCCGCAAACCACCGCCATGGGCGCGCTGGTCACCCATATTACTGGCGGCGCGGATGCCAAAAGCTTCCAGCCGATGAATGTGAACTTTGGCCTGTTCCCCCCGATTGACGCCAAAGGCGGCCGTCGCGGTCGCGCGACGCGGTACAAGGCCTATACCGACCGCGCAAAGGCCGATTGGCTGGCATGGCTGGAACAGGCATAAGAACCCGCTTCGCGCCATCGCCCACGGGGCCGTTGCATCTGGGCCATGCCTATGCAGCGGCCGTCGCGCATCACTTGGCGCGGGCGGCGGGCGGGGAATTCCTGCTGCGGATCGAGGATATCGACCACAGCCGCGCCCGCCGGGCATGGGAAGACGCGATCTACGATGATCTGAACTGGCTGGGTCTGCACTGGGACGGCGCGGTGATGCGTCAATCGGATCGCGCCCCTGCTTATCGTGCCGCGCTGCAGCAGCTTTGGGATAACGGCCTGCTTTATCCCTGCACCTGCAATCGCCGCGATATCGAGGCGGCGGCCAGCGCTCCGCAAGAAGGCGTGCCGCATTTTGGCCCCGACGGGCTGATCTATCCCGGCACCTGTCGCCACAAGCCGCGCCCCGCTGCAATGCCCATGGACCTGCCGTTGCGGCTGGATATGGAACGCGCGGCCATCGCGACCTGTTTCGTCGAACAAGATCGCCATGTGTATACATCGGTGCAGGATTACATCACAGGTGTCGGCGATATCATCCTGTCGCGGCGCGGCATGGGCACCAGCTATCATCTGTCGGTGGTGGTGGATGACGCGGAGCAGGAGATCACGCTGGTGACGCGCGGCGCCGATCTGTTCGATGCGACGGCGATCCATGTGCTGCTGCAGCACCTACTGGATCTGCCGACGCCCGCCTATCACCATCACGACCTGATCCGCGACGAAAGCGGCAAACGCCTTGCGAAACGCGACGATGCCCGCGCGATTGCGGCCTATCGCGCCGAGGGCGCAACCCCGGCGCAGGTTTTTGCCATGATCGGCATTACGCCATCGGCTGCATAATCTCGACCAGGTCATCACCGCGAATGGCGGTGTAAAAACAGCTACGGCGGTTGGTATGACAGGCGGGCCCATGCTGATGCACCACCGCCAGCAGCGCATCACTGTCGCAATCATAGCGCAGCTCAATCAATTGCTGCGTATGGCCCGAGGTCTCGCCCTTGATCCAGAAATCCTGACGCGAGCGCGACCAATAGGTCACCTTCCCGGTCTCGAGCGTGCGTGTGACAGCGGCGGCATTCATCCAGGCCAGCATCAAAACCTCGCCCGTCGCCTGTTCCTGCGCGATGACGGGGATCAGGCCGTCGGCGTTGTAATTCAATTGTGATGGATCAAAGGGCATATCCGTTCCTTGGCTTTGTCCAGCGCGTCAGCTAGCAAGGACCTATCGCATGAAAGCCGGTAAAGCGCAAAGCATGTCCGAAATCTCGCTCGCTCAGATCTATTCAACCGCAGTGCTGACCGCTGCGGCGGATATTCCGCGCCTTGGGCAATTGCCCGCTGCGATGGCCAGCGCCAGCGCGCGCGCGCCGATCTGCGGATCGCGGATCTTTGTGACGATGAATCTTGCGGACGGACGTATCACAGATTTCGCCCAGCACGTGCAGGCCTGCGCCCTGGGACAAGCCAGTGCCAGCCTGTTCGCCGATCGGGTGATCGGCCTTTCGCGCATAGATGTGGCCGCCATGCGCGCACATATGCAGGCGATGCTGACGCAAGGCGCGCCCTATCCCGCGTTTGATATCCTGCGCCCCGCCGCCAGTTTGCGCGAACGCCACGGTGCGATGCTGCTGGTCTTTGATGCGACACTTGCGGCGTTTGACGCCTAAAAATGCCGCCACGCGTGCCGCGCGGCGGCAGTTGATCCGGCCTGGGACGGGAGACTTTGTTTCAGCGGCAATCTGAAACCGAGCCGGATAGCGGAAACAAAACTAGAACATCGCGGGCAAAAAAAGCGCGCCGACAAAGATGATCCCGATGCAGATCACGCCCAGCGTGTCTGCAATCAGGGCGCGCGGCGAGTATAGGATAACGGATTTGACATATGCGGCCATTGGAACCCCCAAGTTCTGCAAAAATCGTTTCCTATTTGTTCCAAATTTCACCCCTCAAGTAAAGAACATATTAAGAACGAAAAGAACAAAATGAGATTCACGCCTAACCGACTGAAATCAAACGGAACGCTACGTCACGTTCCATCAGCCACAGCAGCACACGCGCCGCCTGCCCGCGCGGACTGGTCAGATTCGGGTCGCTATTAAGCAGGTTGCGGGCGTCGCTTTGCGCGATTTGCATCAGTTTCGGCTGCCGTTCCAGATCAGCGATTCGGAAACGCGGCAGGCCCGATTGCGCCGTGCCAATGACATCGCCCGCACCGCGGATCGCCATATCCTCCTCGGCGATCCGAAAGCCGTCTTCGGTTTCGCGCATGATATCCAGGCGGCGGCGACCACTGTCGGACAAAGGGGCCTGATACAGCAGAAGGCAACTGGATTTCGCGCTGCCCCGCCCGACGCGGCCACGCAACTGGTGCAACTGCGCAAGGCCGAAAGCCTCGGCGCGCTCGATCACCATGATCGAGGCATTGGGCACGTTCACCCCGACCTCAATCACCGTGGTCGCGACCAGCAGGCGGGTCTCGCCTGCCTCGAACGCGGCCATGGCGCGATCTTTGTCGGCGGGCGGCATCTGGCCATGCACCATGCCGACCACCCCGTCACCAAGGCGGGCACGCAATTGGGCAAAGCGCGCCTCGGTCGCGGTCAGGTCGCTGACCTCGCTTTCATCCACCAGCGGACAGACCCAATAGGCCTGTTGCCCGGCGGCCAGCGCGCGCTGGAGATGACCTATGACCTCATCCAAGCGGCGGTTATCGACCAGCGCGGTCTGCACTGGCTGCCGCCCTGCCGGCTTTTCATCCAGCACCGACAGATCCATATCGCCATATTGCGCCAGCGCCAGCGAGCGCGGGATCGGCGTGGCTGTCATCACCAGCACATCCGCCGCGCCCTTGGACGACAGCTCTAGCCGTTGCGCGACGCCAAAGCGGTGCTGCTCGTCCACAATGGCAAGACGCAGATCATGGAACACCACATCAGGCTGGAACAATGCGTGGGTGCCCAGCAAAATATCGATCTGCCCCGCCGCCAGATCGTCCAGCAAGGCCTGCCGTGCGCGCCCTTTGTCGCGGCCGGTCAGCAAGGCGACGCGCACGCCGACAGCCTCAGCCAGCGGCGCAAGGCTTTGGTAATGCTGGCGCGCAAGGATCTCGGTCGGGGCCATCATCGCCGCTTGCCCGCCCGCCTCGACCACAGTCAACATCGCACCCAGCGCGACCAGCGTTTTGCCCGCGCCCACATCGCCTTGCAGCAAGCGGTTCATGCGCAACGGTTGGGCCATATCGGCGCGGATCTCGGCCAGCGCACGGGTCTGCGCGCCGGTTGGCTGATAGGGCAGCGCCGCCAGCACGCACGACCACAGGCGATTATCGCCCGACGTCGCCACACCCGCCTGCTTGCGCCGCCGCGCGCGCGCCATAGCCAGCGTCAACTGATGGGCGAACAGCTCATCATAGGCCAGCCGCTGCCGCGCAGGGCTGTGCGGGTCGATATCGCTATAGCCTTGCGGGTGATGCGCGCGATGCAGACTATCCGACCAATCAGGCCAGCCTTCGCGATGCACAAGCGCGGGGTCGATCCATTCCACCACCTGTGGCACCCGCGCCAACGCCGAGGTTGCGGCCCGTGCCATCACCTTTTGGCTGACGCCGCCATGCAGCGGATAAACCGGTTCAAAATCAGGCAATTGCCCCGCGTCATCCACCCCAAGCATATGATCGGGATGAACCATCTGCGCGCCATTATCAAAGCTTTCGGCCTTGCCCGAGACGATGCGCTGGCTGCCGACCGGCAGTTGCTTTTCCAGATAGTCACCGCGCGCGTGGAAAAACACCAGCGTGACCAGATCGTCACCCGCCCGCGTCATCACACGATACGGACGGCCCTTGGCATTGGGCGGCTGATGCGACAGCACGGTCACGCGCAAGGTGATGACGCCGGGCAACTGCACCCCCGCCAGATCATCGCGCAAACGGCGGTCGACGACCGATTGCGGCAGCGTAAACAGCAGATCGCGCACCTTTTCAATCGCGGGGGCCATCGCAACCGCCGTCTTTGGCCCAATCCCATCCAGCTTTTCGACCGAGGCAAACAGCGGCCAAAGCACTTCGGGGCGCAGAGGCGTGCGATCAGTCATTGCGACCGATCAGACTCAGCCATTCGTCCTCGGTCAGGCTGGTGATGCCCAAAGCGGTCGCCTGCTTTAGCTTGCTGCCGGCGCCGGGGCCCGCGACGAGAAAATCGGTCTTGGCGCTGACCGATCCCGCGACCTTCGCGCCAAGGGATTCCGCTGTCGCCTTGGCCTCGGCCCGCGTCATTTTCTCTAGCGTGCCGGTGAAGACGATGGTTTTCCCCGCCACAGGGCTGTCACCCACCGCAGGCGGCGCGGCGTCTTCGATGGAGAGCTCGGCCGCAAGTCGGTCAAAAATCGCACGCTCGATCGGATTGTTGAACGCCGACATCAGCGAGCCTGCCAGCGTGCCCCCGACCCCATCGACCGAGGTCAGATCCTGCCAGACGGCGTAAGCCTCGGGAAACGGCGCCCAAACGCGGTCGTTATTCGCCTTGGACGTCGTCAGATCATCCAGAATATGCGGATCAAACGGCGTGCTGAGTTTTGTATGAAGGTTGGCCCAACTGCCATAATGCGCCGCGATCAGCGCGGCGCCCGTCTCGCCCAAATGACGGATACCAAGGGCGAATAGCAGCTTTTGCAGCGGGATCTTGCGTTTATCTTTAATGGCTTGAAACAGTTTACTGGCGCTGCGTTCACCAAAGCCATCGCGGTTCTTCAGCTTGGTCAGGTTCGCGCCGTCGCGGGCGGCCAGTGTGAAAATATCGGCAGGTTCGCGGATCGCCAGATCGCGGTCGTGAAAGAACATCTCGATCTGCTTCGCGCCCAGACCTTCGATATCAAAGGCCGCGCGGCTGACAAAATGTTTCAGTTTTTCAACTGCCTGCGCCGGGCACGCAAGGCCGCCGGTGCAGCGATGCACCGCGTCCCCCTCCTCGCGCACCACCGGCGAGCCACATTCGGGGCATTCAGTCGGAAAAACAAATGGCAACGCATCGGGCGCACGGCGCGACAGGTCAACATCGCGCAGCTTTGGGATCACATCGCCCGCGCGATACACCTCGACCCAATCGCCGATACGAAAATCTTTACCCTCGCGGATCGGCTGGCCGTCGCGGCCAAGCGCGGCGATGTAATCGGCGTTGTGCAGCGTCGCCGACTGCACCACGACGCCGCCCACCGTCACAGGATGCAGCTTTGCCACGGGCGACAGCGCCCCCGTGCGACCGACCTGAATGTCGATGCCGATCAGCTGCGTCCAGGCCAGTTCCGCCGGAAACTTATGCGCCAGGGCCCATCGCGGCGTGGTCGAACGGAACCCAAGCCGTTCTTGCAGCGCGAGGTCGTCGACCTTATACACCACGCCGTCAATGTCATAGCCCAGCACGGCGCGCTCGGCCCCGATACTGTCGTAAACGGCAATCATCTCGTCCAATGTGGTGCAGCGGCGCATACGGGCGTTGATGCTGAACCCCATCGCACCCAGACGTTCGACCGCGCCGAATTGAGTCGCCGCCAGCGGTTCGCTAAGCTCACCCCACGCATAGGCAAAGAAATGCAAACGGCGGGTTTTCGTAATATTCGCATCAAGTTGCCGCAAAGATCCGGCAGCCGCGTTGCGGGGATTGGCGAATGTTTTGCTGCCCGCCGCCTCCATCCGTGCGTTCAACTGTTGGAAATCCGCCTCGGCCATATAGACCTCGCCGCGCACTTCCAGCACCGCGGGTGCATCTGCGATGTGATGCGGGATATCGGCAATGGTACGGGCATTCGCGGTGACATTCTCGCCCATCTCACCATCGCCGCGCGTCGCCGCATAGACCAGCGTACCGCCTTCATAGCGCAAGGACAGTGACAGGCCGTCGATCTTCGGCTCGGCCGTAAAGGCGAGCGGTGTATCATCTGCGATGTTCAAAAAGCGGCGGACACGGCTGTTGAATTCGGCGATATCCTCGAGCGTAAAACCATTCTCGAGGCTGAGCATCCGCACGCGATGACGGATCTTTGAAAAGCCATCGGCAGGCGCGGCGCCGACCTGATCGCTGGCGCTATCGGCACGCTTTAGATCGCTGAACTTTCCCTCGAGTGCGGTATTATAACGCTTGAGCGCATCATAGGTCGCATCCGTCAAATCGGGCGCGTCATTCTGGTGATAGGCGGTGTTCGCATCGGACAAAAGCGCCGCAAGCTGGTCCAAAACAGCCGCGGCATCCGCATGTTCAACCTGTTCAACCGGCTGATCCAGCAGAAGCTGGGCCTGTGCCTCGGGCGTCATATTGGATGTCGACATGGCCTATTCCCTTGGCTTAGCAGCGGTTTGCCAACAAATAATCTGGCAAAGCCGCTGCGTCCAGTGGAACAGCCGGAGGTGACGTCAGGCCCCGACGGCCATCCGTTCCGGATGAGCGGCACGCCCCTCGGGATCGCGCAGCACATAGCCACGGCCCCAAACGGTTTCGATATGGTTATCGCCGCCCGTTGCGACTGAAAGCTTCTTGCGCAACTTACAGATGAACACGTCGATAATCTTCAGCTCGGGCTCGTCCATGCCGCCGTAAAGATGGTTCAAGAACATCTCTTTCGTCAGCGTGGTGCCCTTGCGCAGGCTAAGCAGTTCCAGCATCTGATATTCTTTGCCGGTCAGATGCACAGGCGCGCCTTCGACATCGACGGTCTTGGTGTCCAGATTGACGGCGATCCGGCCGGTGTTGATGACCGACTGCGCATGCCCCTTCGAGCGGCGGATGATCGCGTGAATACGCGCCACCAGTTCCTCGCGCTGGAACGGCTTGGTCATATAATCATCGGCGCCAAAGCCGAAGCCCTTCAATTTGCTGTCTGTATCGTCCGAGCCGGACAGAATCAAAATCGGCGTATCCACGCGCGCAAGACGCAATTGGCGCAGCACATCATGACCGGTCATATCGGGCAAATTCAGGTCAAGCAGGATCAAATCGTAATCATACAGCTTGGCCAGGTCGATGCCTTCTTCGCCCAGATCGGTCGCATAAACATTCAAATTGGCATGAGTCAGCATCATCTCGATGCTGCGCGACGTAGTCGGATCATCTTCTACAAGAAGGATGCGCATTTAAGTTCTCCACCTGTTCCAATGAGGCGACGCTAGCTTCGAATTGGTTAATCCATTGTTACCGCAACGCGTGGAAATGACAAATGTTACAACTTAAAGCTGTCTATATTTTTTCAAAGCTGTCGCACGCAGGGCAGCAGTGCCAAAATTCTCAACAGCTTTTTCCCATTCACACAATTCGTCGCTGGATAACGCATAGCGCTCCATTGCCTGTTCGCGCGAAATCAGTCCACCCCTTATCGCGTGAATCACCGCCGCTTTGCGCGAAGCGACCCAACGGCGTGTGTTCGCCGGCGGCAAATCGGCGCGCGTCATCACTGTTCCGTCAGGCAATGTCACCAGACGCGGGCCATCAACCTTATGCAAATACATGACTTTCCCCATCAAGCCGGATATTTCGCTTGTTCTGGGGCGCGCTGGATTAACGCGGCATGAAACCTGCCCTTGTAGATTCATCGCATTTTCCTATATTTTATCGCGATATCTTGGGGTATTGCGCCCCCACCATCACTCAGGACCTTTGCCATGCCCCTTGATCCCGCGCTCAATTCGCTGGGAATTGCTAAGCCCGTCGCGGAAACCCGTGTCGTCGTCGCCATGTCAGGCGGCGTCGATAGCTCTGTCGTGGCGGCCCAGCTTAAACGTGAGGGATATGATGTCGTTGGCGTGACGCTGCAGCTTTACGATCATGGCGCAGCTTTGGCCAAAAAGGGCGCCTGCTGTGCGGGCCGCGACATTCACGACGCGCGCCGCGTCGCCGAGGAAATGGGCTTTCCGCATTACGTCCTCGACTATGAAAACACCTTCCGCGAGGCGGTGATTGACGAATTCGCCGATAGCTATCTGGCGGGCGCAACACCTGTGCCCTGCATTCGCTGCAATGAGCGCGTGAAATTCAAGGACCTGCTGCAAACGGCAAAGGATCTGGACGCGGATTGCATGGCGACCGGCCATTATATCCAACGCAAAATGGGGGATTACGCGCCCGAATTGCATTCGGCGGCCGATCCCAATCGCGACCAAAGCTATTTCCTGTTCTCGACCACGCCCGAGCAATTGGCTTATCTACGATTTCCGCTAGGGCACCTAAAGTCCAAGGCCGAAACCCGCGCCCTCGCGGCCGAATTCGGCCTTGGCGTCGCGGATAAGCCCGATAGCCAAGACATCTGCTTTGTGCCCGATGGCAATTACGCGGCGGTCATCGAAAAGCTGCGCCCCGATGCGGCGCAGCCTGGCGAGATCGTCGATATGAACGGCAAAGTGCTGGGCCAGCATCCAGGCGTCATCCATTACACCGTGGGTCAGCGTCGCGGCTTGGGCGTCGGCGGTTTGGGTGAGCCCGTCTATGTGGTGCGTCTGGATGTCGATACGCGCCGCGTCATCGTCGGCCCGAAATCGGCGCTGGCCACCCGCCGCGTGCCTTTGCGCGAAGTGAACTGGCTGGGCGATGGTGCATTCACCGATATGGCCGAGCGTCATATCCGCGTCCGCGTCCGCTCGTCCCGCCCACCTGCCGAGGCGATCCTGCGCCCCCTCTCGGCCACCACGGCCGAGGTCGAGCTGCTGACCCCCGAGGAAGGTGTCTCGATCGGGCAAGCTTGCGTGTTTTACGAGACCGAAGGCAGCCGCGTCTTGGGTGGCGGTTGGATTTGGCGCGGGGTTTAACCGCGCGCCTTTTCCAATCCTTGCAAAATGGCTTTGGCGGCGCGCAGGCCTGGTGCCTCGCCGCCGCGCCCCAGACGCTCCATCGTCACGCGCATCGCATCAAGTTGCGCTTGCGGCGCGGCCAAGACCTGCGACATGGCGCGGGAAATGGGTGCGGGACGGCAATTGTCACCGATGAATTCGGGAACAGCGCGCGTGTCGCTGACAAGGTTCACCAGCGTCACCGTGTCGATCCGCATCAGCGCGCCTATCAGCTTGCGGCTGATCCAGCCCATATCATAGGCGATGACCATCGGCGTGGCGTTCGCCGCAAGTTCCAGTGACACCGTGCCGGACGCCGCAAGTGCCAGATCCGCATCGCGAAATGCCTGCGCCTTCGCTCCCGCCTCCAGCACCAGTTCCGGCTGCACAGGCCAGCTTGCCACCTTTTCGCGCACCAGATCGGCCACTGGCGCGGCCATCGGCAGGATGAAACGCGCATCCGGATGATCCGCCGCGAACAAGGCAATCGCGGCACCGAAACGCTCGGACAGGCGTTCAACTTCGCCGCGGCGCGATCCGGGCAGCACTAAAACCAGCGGGCCTGCGGGCGTCTCGCGCGGGGGAGCGATCTGCAGCGTCGCAATGGGATGGCCGACGAAATCGCAATCCATCCCCGCGGCGGTCATATAGGGCGGCTCGAACGGCAGCAGCGCCAGCACATGGTCGATGACCTTGGCCATCTTTTGCGCGCGCTTTGGCCGCCACGCCCAGACCGAGGGCGCGACATAATGCACATTGCGGATCTGCGGCGCGGCGGCACGCACGATCTTTGCCACACGCAAAGAGAAATCGGGGCTGTCGATGGTCAGCAGGATATCGGGCTGAAAGGCGATGGCGGCGGCGGCGGCCTCGCGGATACGGCGTTTCAGGTGAAAATACTTTGGCAGCACCTCGGCGATGCCCATGACGGACAGCTCGCTCATGGGAAACTGGCTTTGCAGCCCCTGCGCCTGCATCTGCGCACCGCCGATCCCGGCGAATTCAATATCGGGGCGCAGGCTGCGAAGGCCGACCATTACCGCGCCGCCCAGCATATCGCCCGAAACCTCGCCTGCGATGATGAACACCCGCATCAGCGCACCCAGAGGCTGATGCCAGCCGCATCGGCAGCCGCAATGGTCGCGGTCTGGTCAAGGATCATCACACCGCCCGCCGCAATCGCGATACAGGCGATGCCCGCCTTGGCCGCGCGCGCCACGGTATCGGGGCCAACGACAGGCAGGTCGATACGCAGGTCCTGGCCCGCTTTTGGCGCTTTGTAAAACAGCGCGCCGCCTGCGCGACCCTCCATCGTATCCAGCATGAAATCGGTGCCAAAGCTGGCCTCGATCGCCAGCACTTGGCCGCGCCGGACGACCAAAGCCTGCCCGACATCGCTGGCGGCCAGCGCGTCATGGACGGCAGCCGCACGGGTCGCATCGCCATCGGGCCGCAGCTGCACCCGGCCCAAGACGCCCGCCTTTGGCAGCAGCGCCGGTGCCAGATCATGCGCGCCGCGCACGATAAAGCCCGCGCCTTCGAACACGCCGACCACCGCGCGCAGCAGCGCGTCATCCCCCTGCGCCATTGCGGGCGCAAGGCGTGCAAGGATCGGTGCGGTTGCAGCATCAATCGCGGCGGGGTCAAAGGCGGGGCGACGGATGGCACCCGCAAGACAGACCTCGGTCACGCCTTTGGCGCGCAGATCGGCCAGCAGAGTCCCGATCTGTTCGACGCGGAACGTATGGCGCGGCAGGTCGGCCATGTCGTCAAAGGGAAAGCCCGCCATCTCGCACAGCAGGAATGGCCGATCCGCCGCCTGCAGCGCGGCAGCGAGCGCGGGCGGCAATGCGCCTGTGCCGCCAATCAGCGCGATCATGGCGCAGGCGTCAGGAACTGACGGTCGGTATCGCCCATGACAAAGGCGACGATCTTTTGCACATATTCGCTGTCATTGCCCGCGCCGATGGCCTGCACACGGTCGCGAAACGCGCCATCACCATCACGCAAAGCTTCAAAAGCGTGGCGCAAGGCATTGATATCAGCCTTAGAAACGCCATGACGTTTGAGGCCCACAAGGTTCAGACCCTCAAGTTCTGCACGCGGACCGGCGACCAAACCATAAGGGATGACGTCGCGCGTCACCATCGACAAAGCGCCGATAATCGCGCCATTTCCGATGCGCACCCATTGGTGAATACCGCTGAGGCCGCCCACGATCACATCATCGCCGATCTGGCAGTGCCCGGCCAAAGCCGATTGGTTCACGATGACCACGCGATCCCCCACAACGCAATCATGCGCCACATGGCAGCCTGCCATGAACAGACCATCATTGCCGACTGTGGTCACACCGCCACCGCCGGCGGTGCCGGTGCTCATGGTGACATGTTCGCGGATACGGTTACGCGCGCCAATGCGCAGGCGGGTTTTCTCGCCCGCGAATTTCAGATCCTGCGGATCAGTGCCCAGCGAGGCAAAGGGAAACACCACCGTGCCCTCGCCAATATGCGTATCGCCCGTGACATAGACATGGCTTTGCAGATGCACCCCAGCCGCCAGAACAACCTCGGGGCCGACATGGCAAAAGGGGCCGATCTTGCAGCCCGCGCCAATGACAGCGCCCTCTTCAACAACGGCGGAGGGGTGGATCTCGGTCATATCAGGCCTTTGCCTCGGTCATTGCGGTGAATTCGCATTCGCAGGCCAGCTCGCCATCGACGGTTGCCTCGCCGCGAAAGCGCCAGACTTTGCCGCCGGGCTTGCCGCGCAGCGTCGTGACCTTCATCCGCAATTGGTCACCGGGCACCACTTTGCGGCGGAACTTGCACTCATCAATGCCCATGAAATACACCATGATGCTATTGTCGGTCTTGCCAAGCGCGGCGCCGACCATCACGGTCGCGGTCTGGGCCATGGCCTCGACAATGGTGACGCCCGGCATGATCGGGTTGCCGGGGAAATGCCCCTGAAAATGCGGCTCGTTCATCGAGACGTTTTTGATCCCAACGGCCGAGGTCGTGCCATCAATATCAATCACCCGATCGACCAGCAGGAACGGGTAGCGATGCGGCAAGATCGACTGGATCACTTGAATATCGGCGGTCAGCAGGGTCTTTTCTGCATCCACCGGGGTCAGGGTTGAAGTATCGCTCATGATCTGGCTCCGAACCAAAAATTTCGCCCTGACTAACAACTCCTGCCCCTGCGGGCAAGGGATTGGCTAGTTACCGGACGCCGGGGCGTTCGCGCCCTGCGCAGCGTCACGGCGCGCGCGATAGCCGTCATTCACCCGTTCAATCGCCTCATCCGTCACATCGACCACACCCGCCGACAGGAAAACACTGCGTCGATCTAGGATCACCGCCGCGCCGGTTTCGGCCATCAATCCGATCAGATCCTGGGTGACCAAGACCAAAAACTGCTCGCGCCCGCGGGTCAGAATATCTTGCAGGTCTTCTTGCTTGGCGTCCTGCTCGATACGGATTTGCTGCACCTTGGCGTCGAACGCATCGGCGGCGGCACGAAAATCCGTCGGCTCCATCGCGGCGCGAGCCTCGGTCAGGCTCTGCTCCTCGGCGGTCAGATCCGCCTCGATCTGGCGGTTTTGGGCGGCCAGCGCCTCGCCTTGCCGATCATATTCGATCCGCACATCCTGCCCGAACAGCGATTCCGCATAAAGCCGTTCGGTATCCAGCGTCAGGATCGGGCTGCGCAATTGCGGCTCGACCTGCTGCGGTGCGGTTTGTGGGTTCAGGGGCTGCGCCATGGCGGGCATGGCGACACTGACCGCCGCCATACCCAATATCCCTATGCGCAGCAGACCCCGCATCGCCCGATCAGAACGCCGTCGAGACGGTCAGTTCAAAGCCGCGCGTATTGTCGTAATCCTCGACCGTGATCGGAGTCGAGAAGTTGAACCGCAGCGGCCCCAGCGGTGTGGTCCAGAACAGCGAGACCCCGGCCACGGCGCGCGCGATGGCGTCGTCCGAGATAATCGTGACACCATCGACCTGCTTGCCGACATCCCAAAGCGAGCCGTAGTCCAAAAAGGCCCCGCCCGAGATGCCATATTCCTCGGGCAGACCCAGCGGGAATTCAGCCTCAAGACGCAGGACGGCAAAGGCGTTACCGCCCAAGGGATCATCGCTATTCTCGTCACGCGGACCAATCCCGCCCGAGCGGAAGCCACGCATCACACGGCTGCCCATGAAATAGCGGTCCGTTACGCGGCTTTCGCCGTCGGAATAGTGCAGATAGCCACCTTCCAAGGTCGCACGCAGCAGAACTTCGTCGCTAAAGACGCGGGTTTGCGCCGTTGCCAGCGCAGCACTGCGAATATAGGTGGTATCGCCAAAGCCAAAGTCCTGGCTAAAGCGGAAGCCGAAAGATGTCCGCTCGTCGACGCCGTTACGACGCGAATCCCACGTATAGCTATAGCCGACCGAGTTGGACCACTGCTCACCAAGCGCCGCCTCTTCCTTGATCAGCTCGCTGGCGTCATCGTCGACGTTGAAGATATCCGTATAGGTCAGCGCATAGTTCACACCGATGCGGCCGCGTTCGCTGATCGGGAATTGCAGCGAGGGGCTAAAGCGGAAATTCGACGTGTTATAAAGGGCGTAGTCGCTTTCGGTACGGCGATAGCTAAGGTCAATGCCGCCGCGCAGATCACGGCCGAACAGCATCGGCTCGGCGAACGAGAACGACAGCACTTGGTTGGTCTCGCCGGTCGACAGGGTCAGGCCCAGCGACTGGCCACGGCCAAGGAAGTTCTGCTCTTGATAAGATGCCACCAGCGCTGCGCCATCGTCCGAGCCGAAGTTGACCCCGAAGGATGCCGACCCTGTCGGCTGCTCGACCACATCGACGTCGATCACCACCTGGTCGGGCGCGCTGCCCTGACGGGTGTTAACCTGCGCATCCGAGAAGAAGCCAAGCGCACGGATACGGGCGGCGCTTTCACGGATCGCGCGCGGGTTAAAGGGGTCGCCTTCGACCGTGCGGAATTGCGAGCGTACAACGCGGTCCAGCGTGGTCGTGTTGCCTTCGATATCAATGCGTTCGATGAACAGACGCTCGCCGCGCTCGAGGCGGTATTCAAGGTTCAGGCGCAGCGATGCGGGATCGCGCGTGATGATCGGGTTCACGCGGACAAAGTTCAGACCAAGGCGCAGCGCCTGATTCTCGATCCGCTGCACATCGGCATCGATCGAGGTCGGCGAATAGACATCACCTTGGCTGACGCGCAGGATATTTCCAAAGGCTGCGCCATCTGCCTCTGGCAAGGTCGAGGAAAGGGTCACATTGCCCATGCGATAGCGGGGGCCTTCCTCGACGTTGAACGTCACGACATAGGCGTCGCGCGCGGCGGTCAGCGCCACATCGACGTTCTGGACGCGGAAATCGGCATAGCCGCGCGACTGATAGAAGTCGGTCAGCAGGCGACGGTCGACGTTGATGCGGTCGGGCGAATAGGTGTCGCGGCCCACGATGGCGCGCAGCAGCCCCGCCTCTTTCGTATCCAGCACGCGGCGCAGACGCCCATCACCAAAGGCACTGTTGCCGACAAAGGAAATCCGCTCGATCTCAGTCACGGCGCCTTCGACGATTTCAAACACCAGATCGACGCGGTTGTCGGTGCGGTTGATAAAGCTGGGGGTGACGCTGGCGTTGATGCGGCCCTCGTTCGCATAGGCCTGAATGATGCGATTGGCATCTTCGGTTGCTTGGGTCGGGTTGAACACGCGCCGCTCGGTCGAGCTGACAAGCGTGGCCAGTTGCTCGGCCGAAATGCGGCTGTTGCCCTCGAAACTGATGCGGTTGATCGTCGGATATTCCTGCACACGCAGCACCAGCGTGCCGCCTTGCAGATCAGCATCGACGTTTTCGAACAATCCGCTGGCACGCACGGCCTGGATCGCATCGTTCAGATCAGCGGCCGAGACCGCCTGCCCGCGCTGGATCCCCAGTTGCGTCAGGATCGTGCCAGTTTCAATCCGCTGGTTGCCCTGCACCGTGATCGTATTAAACACAAAACTTTGCTGTGCGACTGAGGGCACGGCTTGCAGCGCGGCCAATAGGGCCACAAGTGCCACATTTCGCTTGAATTTCACTTGCATACGCGATATGCGGCGTCCCTTCATTCGGCCGGCGGCATTTTTGGCGCCGTTATGGTCTGCTTTGGCGTAACCGCTGGCGCGGCGCTTGTCAAAATGACGTTTAACTTTGGATACAAGATATACGGCAACACTCTGCCTATTCTACCACGAAATGAGGCGGCGGATATCAAGGCTGAGGGCAAAGACCATCAGCGTGATCACCATGGCCAGACCAATCAGCATCAAAGCCCAGGCCACACGGTCGGGCACACGGCGGCGGGTGACGGCCTCCCACAGGTAAAAAACCAGATGGCCGCCGTCCAGCATCGGCACCGGCAGCAGGTTCAAAAGGCCAATGGACGCGGATAGCAGCGCGATCCACGCGGCATATTCCAGCAGCCCTTGCTCGACCACCATGCCGGTGGACTGCGCCATGCCGACCATGCCTTGCAGATTATCCTCGGCCGAGATCACACCCGTGATCATGCTGCCAAGCGCCTCGAGAGTGCGGGTCACCAGATACCAGACGGTATCGCCCGCGCGGGCGATGGCGGGCAAGACGCCCATCGGCTCGGTCTGGAACGTATAGGGCAAGGTCGAGCTGAAGCCGACTTTCCAGTCGCGCGCATAGCCGCCTTCGGGCAGCGGCAGGTCGATCATACGGGGCAGCAATTCGCGATCAAACGTCTGGCCCGCGCGCCAGATGGTAAAGGTCACCGGCGCGCCCATCGAGGCGCTGACCCGCGAGATAACATCGCCGATCGCGGCAACAGGTGCGCCATCCACCGCCATCACCACATCGCCGATCTGCAAGCCGGCCTGATGCGCGGCAAGGTTCGGCATCAGCGATCCGACGATCGGCAATTGCGGATAAGGCCCCATCGCGTCGATCTGGCGTCCGTCCCGCTCGACCACATAGGGCAGCGGGTTTTCAACCGACAGATTTGCGACGGACACGCCCTCGTCCACCGGCTGACCCGCGATCGAGATAATCGCATCGCCCGGCTGCAGTGTGACGCCCATCGCGGGCGGCAACGGCTGCAGGCTCGCGATAGTCGGCGGCGTTGTCATGGTGCCGCTATACATAAAGATCGCGGTGTAAATCACGATACTTAGGATGAAATTGAATACTGGACCGGCCAGAACAGTGGCGATGCGTGCCCAAAGCGGCGCCCAGGTCATCGTGCGGCGCGGGTTTGGATGGCTGACACCATCCCCGCCCACCGAGGCCGCATTCGCGTCGCCCAAAAACCGCACATAGCCACCCAGAGGCAGCGCCGCGATCTGCCAGCGCGTGCCATGTTTATCGACACGCGACCACAGCACGGGGCCAAAACCGATGGAAAACACCTCGGCGTGGATACCGCTCCAGCGACCGACGATGTAATGGCCGTATTCATGGATGCCGACGATAATCGTCAGCGCCAGCAAAAAGCCCAGAACAGTCACCGGCAGATTGCCAAACTGTGGGAACATTGCGGCCATATCCATCATCTATCCTTTATATCCATCGACGCGGGCGCGCGCCTCGGCGTCCATGGCCAAGACCTGATCAAGCGATAGACTATCGCCCGCCAAAAGCCCTGCACGATCCATCTGATCCAGCACATGTTCCACCGCAGCGGCCATGTCCAGAAAAGCCAGATCACGATTGAGAAAGCGGTCAAGCGCGCGTTCCTTGGCGGCGTTGAACACAGCACCGGCATAGCCGCCCTGCGCCATCACCTGCCGCGCAAGGCGCAGCGCAGGATAGCGGTCTGGGTCAGCCGCGCGAAACGTCATCTGGCCAATTTTCACCAGATCAAGCCGCTCAACCGGCAGCGTTTTACGCGCGGGCCAGTGCAGGGCATAACCAATGGCGTGACGCATATCGGGCGGGCCGACATGGGCCATCAGCGCGCCATCCTGAAAGCCGACCAAAGCGTGGATCAGGCTTTCGGGATGGACGACAACCTCGATCTGATCGGGGCTAAGGCCAAAGAATTCGCGCGCCTCGATCATTTCCAGCGCTTTGTTGAACATCGAGGCGGAATCGATCGTGATCCGCTGCCCCATAGCCCAATTGGGATGGGTTGCCGCCTGTTCGGGGGTGGCTTGTGCCATCTCGGCCAGCGTCGCATCACGAAATGCGCCGCCCGATGCGGTGATGATGACACGCTCGACCGCGGCCAGATCCTCGCCGTGCAGCGCCTGAAAGATGGCGCTATGTTCGCTATCGACGGGGATGATCGTGGCATGATGCGCGGCCGCCCGCGCCACCACCAAGGGGCCTGCGGCAACCAATGTTTCTTTATTCGCAAGGCCGAGTGTCGCGCCCTGCCCGATAATGTTCAGCCCCGGCACCAGCCCCGCAACACCGACAATCGCAGACATTGCCCAATCGACGGGACGGGTTGCAGCCTCGGCAATGGCGGCGGCGCCTGCGGCAACATCGACGCCAGTGCCCGCCAGCGCCGCGCGCAGGTCAGGCAGCAAATCATCTTCGCAGGTGATCGCAAGTTTTGCGTGGAATTTTACAGCATCATCCGCAAGTTGCGCGATATTGCGACCGCCGGTCAGCACCTCGACCGCATAGTCGCCCGGCGCACGCGCAATCAGATCCAGCGTGCTTTGCCCCACCGACCCCGTCGCGCCGAAAATAGAAACCTTACGCAAATCCTTGTCCCTGCATCAGCGAGATGGCCAGACGGATAATCAGATACAGCGCGACGACCGCGATCATCCCGTCAATCCGGTCCAGCACGCCACCGTGTCCGGGGATCAGGTCCGAACTGTCTTTGACGCCCGTACGACGCTTGATCGCGCTTTCGACCATATCACCGATCTGCGCGGCAAAGGCCAAGATCACAGCAATCGGGATCACCGCCAGCCCAAGCCAGGGCGAGAACACCAGCCCGACTACCGCCGCGCCGACCCATCCGCCAATCGTGCCCGACCATGTTTTGCTGGGGCTGATGCGTGGCCAGAATTTTGGCCCGCCGATCATGCGGCCGCAAAAATAGCCCAGACTGTCCGAGACCACGACGACCGAGATCAGAAACAGCAGCTCGTTCACGCCATCCGCGCGCAGCGCGACCAAGCCCCATGACACAAAGACGATCAGCGTGGCATAGATCACGATCACGCGGCGCGGCAGCCCGCCTTCGACGGGACGGGTTGCGATGGCAGCCAAAACGCCGGGGGCGATTATGAACAACAGCTCTTCAAACGGGCGCAGATGGCCGAATGACCACCCCAGCGCGCCAACCAGCAGTGCGGTACCGATCGCCAGCCGCAGGCCGGTATTCTGGCGCCCGGGCTGCGCCATCAGCCACAGCTCCCACATCGCCACACCCGCAAGCGCGGCCACACCGAGCAGCAGCAGCGGCCCACCGACCCAGATCGCCACTGCGGCGCAAGCGACCATCACTGCGGCGGAAAGAACCCGCTGTCTTAAGTCATTCCACTGGCCGGATGGGCGCTGAACCATAGGGACACTCCTGTGGCAGATCAGGCGCGCACGCCGCCGAACCGGCGGTCACGCGCGGCGAAACGGCCGATCACGCGGGCGAATTCGTCGGGGGTAAAATCGGGCCAGAGCGTATCAATGAATTCATATTCCGCATAGGCCGATTGCCACAGCAGGAAATTCGAGATCCGCGCCTCGCCGCTGGTGCGAATGACCAGATCAGGATCGGGCAGCACATGCGTATCAAGAAAGGCGGTCAGCGTGTCCGAGGTCACGTCCTGCGGATGCAGACGACCATCCGCAACCTCGACCGCCATACGCTGCACCGCGCGGGTCACCTCGTCACGGCCACCATAATTGATGGCGATGGTCAGGTGGACCGTATCATTGCCAGCGGTCAGCGCCTCCAAATCATTCATCAGGCGCTGTAGGCTGGGCTCTAGACGCAGGCGATCACCGATAAAACGCACACAAACACCAGCATTATGAAGGGTTTTCGCTTCGTTCATAATGTAGCGCTTGAACATGCCCATCAGGCCCGCAACCTCGGTCTGGGTGCGTTTCCAATTCTCGGTCGAAAAGGCGAAGATCGTAAGATATTTCACGCCAAGCTGCGGGCAAGCCTGCACGATATCGCGCACACGGCGCGCGCCGGCGCGGTGGCCGAATAGGCGCGGACGACCGCGCAGTTTGGCCCAGCGGCCGTTGCCATCCATGATGATGGCAACATGCTGCGGCACAACACCCGCGCCTGCCTGCACACCGGCGGTCGAACCCGCCTTTTCGTCGCGCGCCATAATGGCTCCTTGCTTGCTGTCCCAAACGCCCCGGTGGGGAGGCTTAGACCTGCATGATCTCGGCTTGTTTGGTGTCCAGCGTCTGATCGACAAGCTTGATGAACTTGTCGGTCAGCTCTTGCACTTCGGATTCCCAGAACTTGACGTCATCCTCGGACAGGCCGTCGGATTTCGCCTTTTTGATCTTGTCCATCCCGTCGCGGCGCAGGTTGCGCACGGCGACGCGGGCGTGTTCGGCATAGCCTGCGGCGACTTTGGTCAGCTCGCGGCGGCGTTCTTCGTTCAGCTCGGGGATCGGCAGCATGATGATGGTGCCGTTGGTCTGCGGGTTGATGCCAAGGCCGCTGTCGCGGATGGCCTTTTCAACCTTGCTGACCATGCCCTTGTCCCAGACGTTGATCGTGACCATGCGCGGCTCGGGGACGTTGATCGTGCCCAGCTGGTTGATCGGCGTGGTCTGACCATAGGCATCGACCACGATCGGCTCGAGCATCGAGCCCGAGGCGCGGCCCGTGCGCAGCGAGGCGAATTCCGTGCGCAGCGCAGCAATCGCGCCGTCCATGCGGCGGGTCAGATCGTCGGTATCTAGTTCAAACTCGTCAGCCATTGTCGTTCTCGTCTGTTAGTGCGGGCGGCAGATGGGGCCGCACAAGGCCCCGCGCGGCGGTCAACCCGCTATAGCCGCAAGGCGCGGGTCTTGTATAGGCGCAACACCCCGAATACCGCATCAATCCGCCTGTTTTTCGATCCGTTTTCCCGCTGCGCCCCACGATACGGTGCCTTGTGCCGGGCGCGCTTCGGGTAGATAGGTGCTGCAGTTCCCGCATTCATCCCCTGCAGTCCCCCATGTCACGCCCCGTTCCCGTTTTCGACGCACCGCCTTCAG
This sequence comes from Ketogulonicigenium vulgare WSH-001, assembly GCF_000223375.1. Taxonomy (NCBI): domain Bacteria; kingdom Pseudomonadati; phylum Pseudomonadota; class Alphaproteobacteria; order Rhodobacterales; family Roseobacteraceae; genus Ketogulonicigenium; species Ketogulonicigenium vulgare. The sequence continues at coordinate 1,102,494 of NC_017384.1, forward strand.
CTTATGAACGTTTATGCGGTGCCGTTGCGCTGCTGATGCTGATCAGCCTGCTGATCGGGCAGATTGGTGGGCAATATCTGCCTTCGCTGCGGCCGCTGAATGATCTGGCCTCGGTCGCGGCGATCACGCTGGCGCTGTTGCGCCTGCCGCATGTGCGCCGCGCGGCGCAGGTTTTCGTCGGACTTGCGCTGATTGCGGCGATCTCGCTGTGGATCTTTGCGCCAGCGCAAATGCCCAGCCTGCGCAATGCCCTGCAACAAGGCACTGCGTTTTCAGCCTTTCTGACCACGCTTGGTCTGGTGCGCGGCCCGGTGCGCGCGTCAAAACTGGTGGCGGATGCGGCGGCCTATCTGTTCGCCTTTCCCGCGCAGATGCGCACGGCGGCGGTCACATTTGGCGCACAGTTTCTGACCATCCTGTTCAATATCGGCACGATCAGCCTGCTGTCGGATATCGCCCGCGACCATGCCGCCCGCAGCGGCAGCGACAGCCGCGCTGCCGATAGCATCACCATCGCCGCCCTGCGCGGCACATTGTTCGCGACGCTTTGGAACCCGATCGGCATCGGCTTTGCGGTGGTGCTGGCGTCGATCTCGGCCCTGTCACCGGGGGTATTTTTAGCAGCGGCGGTGATCGCGACACTGGTCGTGGCGCTTGGCAGCCTATGGGTCGGGCGCCTGATCGAGGGGCGGCCCGTTGCTGCCCCGACCAGCGCAGGCGGCTCGGCCCGTGCGCTGATCGGGCTGCTTGTCGCGGTTGCCGCACTGATCGGCGCGACGCTGCTGCTGCATACATTGCTGCATATCAGCTTCCTCGTCGCCGCCTGCATCATCCTGCCCGCGATGGCGTTTTTGTGGCCGCTGGTCGAGCCTGCAACCCGCAGCGCTGCGGTGCGCAACCCGGCCAAGGCGATGGGCGAAGCCTCGGCCGCGACCGCGTCCGAAGCGACGATTTTCCTGACCGCGACGCTGATCAGCACCCCCGTCGCGCTGCTGCTGCAAAGCCTGGGGCTAGAGGTGATCTTTACCGCCGGCGTGGTGCCACCCTTGGTCTTCGTGCTGGCGGGGCTGCTGCTGGTGCCGCTGCTGGCGATTTTCTATATCCCCCATACGATTTCATTCGTGATGGTCGCGCAAATTATTGGCGGCAGCGTGATCGGGCAGAACCATCCCCTGTCGCTGGGCATCGCGCTGATGTTCGCTTGGGGCATGGCGATTGCAATCTCGCCCATCTCGGCGATGTCGCTGATTACCGGCCGCTGCATCGGGCGCAGCACCACCGATGTCAGCTTTAGAATTAACGGTTGGTTTACGATTTTCTGCCTAACTGGCGCTATGGTTATAGTCTGCGCGATCTATATCTTCGAATAAGTAAATTTGGATGACTTCAATCTCTTGATCCATTGCGTTAGTCGCGTCACACTACGCACATCAGTCGACCAAAGGTGACCGCTATGCCCAAAGGTAAGTCCCAGAACCCGACCGGAAAAAATATCAGCAACAGGGCCAAGGAAGACACCATGTCACAAATTGACCAGATCAGACCCGTCGATGACGAGGTAACCTTTGCGCCCGTTGCCCAGCCAAAGGCAAAATTGCCGCCTTCGGCGCAGGCCCGCGGCGTGAAATTTGTAACCGTGATGACCCGCTCGGGCATCTTCCTCGAGGAAGTGGTGCCCGGCAGCGTGCGCGCGGCCGCCGAGGCTTCTGCCGCCGCCTCCGAGCCTGAGTTTGACGAGGTGCCCGAGGATGATGATGAGGATGCCGACGACGAGGTCGAGGTGAAAGACAGCGCCGCCGCCGAGCCTAAGGCCGCAAAGAACCAGCTGCGCAAGGCCGATCTGGTGAGCCAAGTCGCCGCCGAAGTGAGCCTGCCCGTAGGCACTGTGCGCAAGGTGATGGAAGCCGCCCTTGCCGCGATGGCCGAAGCGCTGGCGGAAGATAAAGAGCTGGTTCTTGCCCCACTTGGCAAAGTCGCGGTCAAAGCCCGCAAAGAACGCGAAAAGGGGCCAGTGCTGACCCTACGTCTTATCCCAACCCCCGAGAAAGAGCCAAAATAAACTGTTGCGCCTTATGCGCAGGGCGGATAATCAGCCGCCCAAGGGTGATTAGCTCAGTGGTAGAGCGCTTCGTTCACATCGAAGATGTCAGGAGTTCGAATCTCTTATCACCCACCAGTTTTCCGCAATTGAATGGCAGTTCTAGGGTTTCTTTGGCCTGTTTAGCCGTTTATTGCCGATACGCATCCCGCGCAGCATTCCTATCGCATCTGCGGCAGGCTTTCGCCCTAAGATCGCCGTGAAACTTTCATTGGAATCACGATGCGCAAGATCCACCTGCTGACACTTTCGCTGCTTTTGATACCCGCCCTAGCACACGCCCAAGACTATCAGGGGCTTTATACCAGCGAGACCGGACAGTCGCTGCAGCTTTCGCTGAGCAGCACCGGCCCTGACAGCTATGACCTGGACCTGTCGACCACCGTGGCGATGGTAGGCAATCAGCCCGGCTGCGGTGGCGGCATCAGCGGCCCGATCACGATCACCGACAATCAGGCGCTGTTGCAGGTAGAGAATGAGGGCTATGACCCCGCCTCGCCCATTTCGCTCAGCAATGCGAAGCTGTGCGAGATCAGCCTGAGTTTTGACGGGGAATATACTGTGCAGCTGGAAGAGCTGGGCGGCTGCGGCTATTACCACGGCGCCGCCTGCAGCTTTACCGGCACCGTCATTCACGACGCCGCCGGTCTTTAGCGCCTATTTCCAGCTTGTGTGATCAGCCGCCGTGCAGCCAAAGGGCGCGCGCTCTTTCATAAACCGCTGCTGTAGCTGATCACAGCCCCAGGCATTCAACGGATCTGGCAGTATCGCATTGATTTCCATGCCTAATGCGTCAAAGCGGTTATTACTGCTGGTAACATACCACAGCCAATAGCCACCGGCGGCAACAGCCATCACCACCAGCATCACGACCACGCCAAGGATCACACGCAGCGGCGCGGGCATCCGTTTATTCGCAGGCGCGGCAGCGGGCGCAGCCTCGGCCGTGACAGCCAATTGCGCAAGCGCCTCGCGGCGCTCACGCTCGGTCAGCGAGATGCGGGCAAGCCCCTCGTCCAGCAGCGCGGGCAGCGGGCTATCGGGATGCCTGACGCCGACACCGATCAGCTTGCCCTTGTCGTCAAATTGGGTCAGTGGCGCCTCGCCCGCGGCGAAGGTTGCGGTGCCTTGCGGGCCTTGTTTGCCGTTCGGCAGCAGCGCGTGATAATTAACCACTGTGACGCCACGCCTTGTCTGCGTATTGGCAATATGCAGCGGCACAAGGTCCAGCCGTGCGGGCGTCGTGCTGGCACGCTGCGCTTTGCGCGCGCGCAGGATATTGCCGCCGCCGATAATCGGCGCCCCCAACAGCAAGAACAGGATGACCGCCAGCGTGGCGGTGCGGCTCCACAGCATATCGAGGCCCAGCGACAATGTCGCCATACCCGGATCGTTGCGGTTCACCACCACATCGACCTGATAATCGCCGCTATGAAGGTCCAAAAAAGCCAATTCGATGTGACGGTTATAGGGATTTTCGCGCGCGCCATAGGTCACATCCGCGCTGCAGCTGACAAAGACGCCCTGCCGCGTGGTGCATTCGCCGTTGCTGACGCGCGCGTCCTGAATAACCACCGGGTCCTGGCTGATCATCCAATCGCGCACAAGGTTCGGTGTATACAGCCAGGCGAAGAACCCGAAAATCGCCATGAACACCACCGTCCCAAAGATCACGCCGCGCGGCGGGACGATAGCATTGGGGGTGATGGACAGCGCACGTTGGGGCAGTTCAAGTTTCGTGAAAGCCATGAGAGACCCGAAAATAGTTAATGCTGCACTGACTTTTCACAGCCGCGTTACCTTCTCCAGTGCGTTGATTTGCAAGCGTCTTAATAGGAAATTTTCTGCCGAACGGTCAAAAACATAGCCCGTGCGATGCGGCATTTTTGCTCTTTTCGACATTGGCGCACTAATGGTATACCTATTCGATAAAATACGAACAGGGACAAGAATGGAACGACACGAGGACATCAGCCCCGCCCCTGCGGCAGGCTTGTCGGCCGGAAACTTAATCGAACTCTCGCATGTCGGCATGACGTTCGAGACGCTGAAAGGCGGCCCGGTCGTGGCGTTGCAGGATTTCAGCCTTGGCATCAAAAAGGGCGAGATCATCTCGCTGGTTGGGCCGTCAGGATGCGGCAAATCGACAATCTTGCGGATGCTGGCGGGCCTGCAAAAGCCGACCACCGGCAGCATCACCTTTGGCGAGGCCCATGCGAAAAAGGGCTTTGCCGGCATCGCCATCGTGTTCCAACGCCCGACCTTGCTGCCGTGGCTGACGATCATGGGCAATGTGCTCTACCCCGTGCGCGTGTTGAACAACCGCGTCACCCCCGCTGACAAAGCCCGCGCGCAAGAGCTGCTGGAGATGGTCGGCCTTGCCGATATGGCCGAGCGTATGCCGAACGAGCTGTCGGGCGGGATGCAGCAGCGCGCCTCGATCGCGCGCAGCCTGATCCTTGACCCGAAGCTGCTTCTGATGGATGAACCGTTTGGTGCCCTCGATGCCCTCACGCGCGAGGATCTGCAGCTGGATCTGTTGAAAATCCACGCGCAGACGCAAAAAACCATTCTTGTCGTCACCCATTCGATCAACGAGGCCGTGCTGCTATCCGACCGCGTCGCCGTCATGTCCGCCCGCCCCGGCCGGATGAAGGACCTGCTGAGCATCGATATTGAAAAGCCGCGCACCCATGAAACCCCGACCCATGCGCGTTTTGGCGAATATGCGCTGCGCATCCGCGAAGGCATCTACGGCGACCGCGCCAAAGGAGACAGCAAATGACGCCGACGCAGCGCCGTATCATCCTGCCCATCATCGCGCTGATCCTGTTGCTGACTGTCTGGCAGTTGGCGTGCTGGGCGCTGAAAATCCCGGTCTATCTGCTGCCCTCGCCCATCGATATCTATTTCGGCGGCGCGCGTCTGGGCACGGGGATTTTCAGCAATACATTCGCCACGCTGAAAACCATTCTGATGGGCTTTTTGCTGTCCTGTCTGGTCGGCATTCCGCTGGGCGTCGCTGTATCGGTGAACCGTCTGACATCCGAGGCGATCTATCCGCTGATCGTTTTCCTGAACGCCTTTCCGACCGTCGCCATCGCGCCCATTCTGGTGGTGATTTTCGGGCCGGATGAGACCACCCGGCTGATCATCGTGACGCTGACTGCGTTCTTCCCGATCATGGTCGCGACGGCGACCGGCATTATGGATACGCCGGACGAGATGATGGATTTGGCCCGCGTGGCCGGTGCCTCGCCCCTGCGCGCGGTGATCACGGTGCGCCTGCCCCATGCCGTCTCGTTCATCTTTGGGGGCCTCCGCGTGGGTGTGACGGTTGCGGTCATCGGTGCGGTTGTGGCGGAATTCGTCAATGCGAACCGGGGGCTTGGTTTCCTTGTCACCTCGTCCACCGCGCAGTTTGCGATCCCGACGGCGATGGCCTGTGTCGTGATGCTCGCGCTGATCAGCGTGATCCTGTACGAGCTGGTGAATGTCATTCACCGCACATTCTTTGGCTGGTCCATTCGCGGCAAGTCGAACGACTAAGCGTCACGGCAACGCCGGATAAAAGAACGCCCCGCCGATCTGGCGGGGCGTTTTGCGTTCAGGCCTCGGCGTTCAGTTCCTGATCCACGATCGACACCCAATAGGCCGACCCGTAAGGGATCGCGTCGTCGTTGAAATCATAGTTCGGCATGTGGTTATTGGCGGTAAAACCATTTCCCATCATGACGTTACAGCCCGGGCGCTCGCGCAGCATATAGGCGAAATCGTCTGCCGCATTGATCGGGGGGTTGTCGCCATCGACATTATCGGCCCCCACCAGCGCGCTGGCGGCCGCCACGGCTTTGTCGGTTTCCAGACGGGTGTTGATCAAGGGCGGGTAGCCGCGATCATAGTTCACATCCACGGTGCAGCGGCTCATCGCGGCCGAGAGTTCGGCAATCTCGCGCAGACGGGTTTCCAGCAGGTCGCGGATCTCGGGGCGGTGGCAGCGCGTGGTGCCGGTCACGACAATCTCGGACGGCATGACGTTAAAGCTGAGGCCGCCATTAATCGACCCGATGCTGAGCACCGCCGAATCCAGCGCCGGTACGTTGCGCGAAATGATGCCCTGAATGCCCAGAATGAAATGCGCCAGCGGCACGGTCGTATCGGTCGACTTTTCGGGCGCACCGCCATGGCCGCCGGTACCTTTGAACGTCACTGTCCAGCTATCCGAGCAGGCCAGTTGCGGGCCGTTGCGGGTGACGAATTTGCCGATCTCGATGCCCGGCTTGTTGTGCAGCGAATAGACGGCGTCGCAGGGGAAGCGGTCGAACAGCCCCTCTTCGATCATCTTCAGCGCGCCGGCACCGCCCTCTTCGGCGGGCTGGAAGAAACAATATACCGTGCCCGCGAAATCGGGGTTGTTCTGCAGATAGCGCGCGGCATTCAGCAGCATCGTCGTGTGACCGTCGTGGCCACAGCCATGCATCTTGCCCGGAATTTTCGAGACATGGGCAAAGGTGCTGGTCTCGACAATGTTCAGCGCGTCCATATCGGCGCGCAGGCCGATGGCGCGGTTGCCGGGCTTGTTCCCTTTGATCGTCGCCACAATGCCGGTGACAGCGATGTTGCGTTCAAAGGTGATGCCCCATTCGGTCAGCTTGTCCGCAACGATCTGCGAGGTCCGCACCTCTTCATAGCAGGTCTCGGGATACATATGCAGGTCATGGCGGATCGCGACCATCTCATCTTGCTGGGCGCGCAGCGCCGCCAGCACCTTATCCATCTGCATATCTTTTAACTCCTTGCAGTGCGAGAACGCGTTATTTTACGCGTTTTGTAACATCTCACTAGACGGTATTCTAATGGTATGCCTAATGTAAACACCTGCCCTATACGTAAAAGGAACCTCTTCGTGGCAAAATCCTGCTCTACCCTCGCCCTGATTGCGGCTGCGGTCTCGACCGCATCGGCGGCCGCGGCAAATGACGCTGTAAACTTCCAGCTGGACTGGACTCCGGGCGGGATTTCCGCCGCTTATTACATGGGTCTGGAAGCAGGATGCTTTACCGACCAAGGCATTGATGTGACAATTTCGCGCGGTTATGGCGCAGCGGATGCGGTGACAAAAGTGGCAACCCGCGTGGCCGATTTCTCGGTCACCGACCTTGGCGTCATCGTCGGTACCATCGCCAACAGCGGCGCACCTGTAAAAGCGATTCTGCCGATCGTGCAGCAGTCGCCTGTTGGCATCGCCGTGCTGGAAAACAGCCCGATCCAGTCGCTGAACGATCTGGAAGGCCGCTCGATCGGCACGTCGGTCGGCAATGCTGCGATTGAATATCTGCCGCTGGGCATGGAGGCCGCAGGCGCGGATCTGACAAAGGTCGAACATATCACCGCTGACGGCTCGGCCCTGAACGGCATGCTGTTCCGCGGCCAGATCGACGCGCTCGCCAGCTATGTCACCTCGGTCGTGCAACTGAACACCATCGGCCAGGCTACCGGCCAGGGCGTGCGCGCGATTTACTATGGCGATGCGCTGAACATCTATAACGCCTCGGTCTTTACCTCGGATGCGCTGATCGCGGAAAACCCCGATCTGGTGGCGCGTTTTTCGGCGGCGGTGCAGTGCAGCTATAATACCGCGCGTGAGAACCCCGAGGCGACCATCGACGCTGTCACCAAACATGTCGAGGGCATGATCCGCGACACCCAGGTCGATGCCGTCCCCTTCGCGCTGGATTTCGCCTTTAATAACCCGGTGTTCGCCGCCAATGGCTTTAACTGGGATATGGACCGCGTCGCCAACAACATCGCCGCCACCGGCCGCGTGCATGATCTGGCGAATACCGCGCTTACGCCTGCGGATGTGGTTTACACCCCCGTTTCGCAATAATGAAAAGGCCCCGTCGCAATCGCGGCGGGGCCCCTTTTTATCGTTTCGCGCCATAGCCCTCTAGCGCCTTTGGCGGCAGCAACAGCATGGCGATGAACGCCACCGCGATCAGTCCTGCGGGCACCAGTGCGATGACCCATGTCGCCTCGCCCATCGGGCCATCGACGCCTTCGTGGGCGTAAACGAGGCCCGAGGCCAGCGCCACCGCCCCTGCCACAGCCACGCCAATCGTGCCGCCCATCGCGCGGGCAAAGCCCAAAAGGCCCAAAGCGGCGCCCACGCGCCTCGCCCCCGCCGCATTCTGCGCCGCTAGCGTAAAGATCGGATAGGACGCCCCGATCCCCATGCCCAGCAGGATGCTAACCATTTCCAGCAGCACGAAATTATGCGCTTGCGCCAGTGTCAGGCACAGCAGCACAGTCCCCGCCAGCGCGACGGCGGTCGAGCTGACCACGACCGGCTTGTAATACGGGTTATTGCGCAGGAAACGCGGCGGGATATAGGCCCCAGCGGTCACGCCGATCAAAAAGCCGATCACCGCAAAGCCGCCCTGGCTGGCCGTCAGGCCAAAGCTTTGTTGGTAATAGAGCGGCAAATAGACCGACAAAGCCACATTCGCGCCGGTGCAGCACAAAAGGCCCACGCCGCACAGCAGGATCGTCGGATTGGTCAGCACCGGAAACGGCAGCAGCGGATAGGCTGCGCGCACCATACGCAGCGCAAAACCGGCCCAGAACACCAGCGCCACCGCCAACCAGATCAGCCCGCCCGGCTGGCCGGATGTCAGCGTGTTCAGCGCCATGACGCTGGACAGTGCCGCACCGACCATCAGCCCCGCGCCCAGAGCATCGACCGGACGCGGCGTCGTCGCCCCCTCTTTCGTGTAAAAAACCGCGACACCGATCAGGCAAAGCACGCCCAGCGGCAGGTTGATCCAGAAAATCGCGCTCCAGTGGAAATATTGCGACAGCACGCCGCCCGCGATCGGCCCCATGACAGCAGCAATCGCATAGATCGTCGAGGTATAGGCACTGTAGATCGGGCGTTGGCGCATCGGGATGCGGTCGGCAATCACCACATGCGGCAGCGCGGTCAAACCGCCTGCGCCGATCCCCTGCACCACGCGCGAAACGACCAGCATCGTCAGGCTGCTCGACATCGCCGCCATCACCGATCCGACGACAAAAGTGCCGACCGACAGATTGATGGCAAAGCGCCGCCCCTTGATATCCGCCAGCGCGCCCAAAATCGAGGCAGAGCAGGTCGCCGCCATCAGATAGGCCGTCGGTACCCAGGTCAGCAGCGTGCCGCCGCCCAGCTCGGCCGCGATATTGCCCATCGCGGGACCGGTGATCGTCTGTTCCAGCGCCGACATGAACATGGCGATCAGGGTTGAAATGATCAAAAAATGGGATTTTCGGTCAACTTTGGCAGGCGCGTGATCCGTCGTTTTCATCTCGTCACTTTGTTATTTTTATCGTTTTGGCCACGCGGGCGACATCGGAGCGTTCCCTATCGCGCCAGAGCTATGCGTTCCAACGGTATACCATCGGAATAATCATATCTCCAGCCATTTCCAAGGCCTTGACGACAGCACTGTGACGCGCAGGCGTCCGGTTGCCTACTTTCCCTGCCCCGCTTTAGCGACTATGATCACCCACAGGTTGAACCCGGAGGTTTTGGTGGCAAGCGAAGCATCGCAAATCGGCGAACGTCAGACATGGGACGAAGGCCCCAATATCTCTGAACAGGTTTACCAAAAGCTGATCGATCTGCTGGTCAGCGGCGAGTTGCGCCCCGGCGATGTCATTGTCGAGCGGCGCATGGCGAGCTTCCTTAATGCCTCGCGCACCCCCGTCCGCGAGGCCCTTGGGCGGCTCGAGGCCGAGCGGCTGGTCTATAAACAGGCCAATCGCGGCGTGATCGTCAGCCCCTTTTCGACCGAGAATTTCGTCAATCTGCTCAATGTGCGCAAACTGCTAGAGGCCGAAGCCGCGCGCCTCGCGGCTGGGAAGCTGACTGAGGCGCAGATTGCAGATTTGCGCGCGGCGCTGACAGGCCTTGCCGCCATCGCGCAGCCCACGCTCGCCCAAGTGTGGGAGGTGGATAACAAATTGCACGGCGCGATTGCCACCGCCTCGGGCAATCCACTGCTGGCCGAAATGATCGGTGACCTACGCCGCCGGACGCATGTGTTTAACGCCTACCGCTCGCCCACAGCGCAGAAGTTTTCCGATACCGAGAATTTCACCCTGCTCGATGCGGTCGCCAGCGGCGACGCGGAACACGCCCGCCAGACGATGATCCAACACATCGAACGCGTGAAAACCGCGCTGATCGAGCAGCTGAGCGAATAAGATATCGTAAAATCTTTGACCCAGTTAGATCATTTACACATTAAAGGTCGCCTATTTTTACATCGCATATTTAAAATCGCCCTTGCGCAGTCATAAATACAAGCCTCGGATCTAGGCTGCGTCGCGCATCGCGCATTAGATTTATCCAAGATACGCTGCCAGCAATAAACAGCCATTTAGCTTTTTCACTAAGTGGTCGCGGCTATTCTTTTTAAATCATTGTAAAGTTTGGGCTTTAATATGGATCTAGATTCTATAGTAAACGAAAAGTTCAACGCGAACACGGCCGAAGAGCAACTGCGCAGATTGATTGGCCAGTGGTCGAGTCTCAATTCCCACAAGGGATTGGCCCTTTCTCGTACAGATATGTATGAGCTTTACTCAATGCGCGAGCGCAGTGTGTCACTGTTGGATCAAGCCTTTTCGCGCATGATCGACGAAGCCAAAATTCGGCACGACAATTTCAAACATCACGCAGACTGGAAATATATCTCTCTGGGCGAAGATTGCTTTGTGCGCTCACTTGCGACGCGATGGGGTTTCAAGAAATCTGCTGCGCTAGGCGCAAAATCTGGTCCCTTCGATCTGGCGGTTCATCCACCCGCAGCGCTTTTGTCCATTCTGCAAAACGACTTTGACGGCTATATGGATCCTTCCAATCTGAAATACATTGGAAATATGAAATACTGTATGAACACGAGATATCGCTCAGTGTTCAATCACGAAGTGGGTCCGGAATATGCAGAAAATGACTTTGAAAAGCTGCGCAATGTAATAACACCACGTGTTGAGCGTTTTCGGGCTGATTTTGAGGACGACGGTAAGGTCTGCTACATTGTACGCATTCACAAGGCTGATGATGAAAAGTGGCATAAGACCGCGGAACTACTGCAATTTATCCGCGACAAATCTGCGGCTCGGAACCTCGCATTGATCTGCGTGTCGACACGCGAACATGGTGCCCAGCATATTTGTGCACCGAAAGTTATCGGCGAGAGTGGCATTCACGTTGTCGAACATGCCTATCCGCATGAAAAATACGTCTGGCATGTGAACAACCGTAGCGATGCGGGCCTGAGCTTCGAACGCGAGGTGGTGCGCCAGTTGCGCGCTGTTATGGATCGGATTGCCGCCTGAGGCGATGGCCCCGCCCTGCAGGCGGGGCCACTCGAATTACGCGGTCGGCTCGCCCAGCGACAGCATCAGGCGGTTGGCCCAGTTGAAGAAGGCAGCCGATTGGATCAGGTCGACCACCTCAAGGTCGGACAGGCCCGCCTCATATAGCGATGAAATATCAACCTCTTGCAGATCGCTTGGCGTGCGGGTCAGCGTGGTGGCGGTCTGGATCACCAGATCCCAGCGCGGGTCGATTGCAGTGCCCACGCCTTGATCCAGCAGTTGGTCGACATCGGCAGGCCGCTTGGAATAGGTCGCGGCAAAGCGCGCGTGAACCGAGGCGCAGAAAATGCAGCCGTTGAAACGCGAGACGGCGGCGGCGGCAAGCTCGCGCTCGGCGCGCGGCAGGCCGTCTTTGGCGTTATAAAAGATATCCTTGTCGGCCAAAGTGCGCGCGCCCAGTACCTCGGGATCATGGGCAAGCAGGCGGAAATAGGGCGATTTCGCGCGGCTGCGGTCGATCAGGCCAGTGTAGTGGCGATCGGTCAGCGCGTCCTCGGCCACGGGATGCAGCCAGGGCAGCCAGTCCAATTCGTCGCGGGTAAAGGCGACGGGTTCGACATTATCGGGATAGGTGATGATGGTATCGGTCATTTTATCGCCCTTTGATCAATGGGTTGTCGCGGGTTGCGCGGCGGGGCTGACCGCTTGCGCCAGACGCAGGCCGCCAATAACCCGCAATTGGAAGGCCAAGAACGCGACAAGCTGCGATAGCGTGACAATGGCCGGCGTCGTCCAACCCGCATCAAGCAGAGTTTGCAGCTTTTCGGGCGAGGCATCGCGCGGATGCAGTGTCAGGAAATGCGCATGGTTCAGCGCGGCGGCCAAGGGCGGCGCGACGCCAGTGGCGGTAAAGCTGACGCCTTCGCTATTCTCGGCAGAAAGCGGTCCTGCGGGATAATGGCCGAATGGCCCGACGCCCTTGCCTTGGACAGAAAGCCCCTCGATCACCGGCACCAGATCGGGTGCAACCTCGACCAGCAGGGCGCGGTAATGGGCCTGAATACCGGTATCGCCATGCAGCGCCGCGACAAACAGCGCGACGGCGCGGCGGGTCTCGAGCGGCAGATCGCCCGCCTCCTGCGGGTGCAGCAGCAGATCATAGCTAAGCTGCGCATTCTCGCGCGATTGCAGACGCGCGCGGCGGGCCTGATCCAGCGCCCCGCCCGGCGGGATACCCGCCAAAGTGTCAATAATATCAGTCATATGTTGTCCTTCCTTGTTCAATTTCGGGGCATCAATGTCCGGCAACCGCACGCACGGGTGCGGGCGACACCCACCCCAGGGCAGGCGCAACGCCGGTTGCGTAAAGTTCGATGGAGCGCAGCGTGTATTCCGGCGGTGGGTCGACCGAATGCACCTGCGCGGCGACCTCGGTCGCGAATTCCAGCACGGAATCCTCTGCCAGCGATGCCGCAACATCATCAACCGTCCCCACATGTGTATCAAGGCGGCGGATCAGATCGTGGATATCGTCGCTGGGCAGGGTATGACCGGTTTTACGAAAATGCGCGGCCACCCGGCTGAGGCCCGTTTGCGCCAGGCTGATCGCCTCATGACGGCTATCGGCCACGAAAATACTGCGCGAGGCGAGGATGCGGGGCGGGACACCCTGTGGCAGCGCGGCGAGGTAAGCCTCGACAATGGGTCGCTGCACCTCATGCAGGGGCAGATCGGGGCGGTCTTTCGGGCGCGGCTGGGTGCGCGATAGCAGCAGGCCGTCACCGGCCAGACCCGCGCGCCGCCCCCCTTCGACCGAGAATGTGGCCTGCCAGATCCGCTGCCCCAGATCATCAACTGCGGGATAGAGCCGCCGACTTTCGGTGATCTGCCCGCCCGCAAAGGCCTTGCGCAGCGTGTCTAGCTGCGCGGCATAAATGGCCGCTTTATCGGCCAACGACACACCAAAGGCTTCGAATGTCGCCGGGGTACCCCCAGTGCCCAGACCCAACTCGACCCGCCCGCCCGACAACTTATCCAGCACGCCCGCATCTTCGGCGACGCGCAGGGCGCTTTCCAGCGGCAGCGTGATCACGCCCGTGCCCAGTCGAATGCTTGATGTTTGCGCCGCAGCGGCGGCGAGCAACACGAAGGGCGACGGCAGACCGCCCTCCTGCGGATCGAAATGGTGCTGCGCGATCCACGCCGTATGGATGCCAAAGCTTTCCGCCGTCTTGATCTGTTCGATTGCCGCGGCATAACGGGCGGCGGCGGGAAGATCATCCAGAACGCGGGTGAAAAAGCCGATGTTTTTGGTCTGGGTCATGCCCCTCGTCCTTGCTCTAGGGCCCGTGCGCCGGGGATGGCTGCGATCAGGGCCTTTGTGTAATCATGGGCGGGCCTGTCAAAGACCTGCGCCACCTGCCCGCTTTCGACCTGCCGCCCGGCCTGCAAAACCGACACCGTGTCCGAAATCGCCCGCACCACCGCCAGATCGTGCGACACGAACAGATAGGTCAGGCCAAGGTCGCGCTGCAGATCATCCAGCAGCCGCAGGATTTGCGCCTGCACCGTCACATCCAGCGCCGAAACCGCCTCGTCCAACACCAGAATTTCGGGCTGCAAAACCAACGCACGGGCAATGGCGACGCGCTGACGCTGACCGCCCGACAGCGCGCCGGGGCGGCGGTCGAACAGGTCGGGGCTGATCGCCACCCGCTCGAGGATCGCGGCGACGCGGCGCTGGCGTTCGGCTTTCGCCAGCTTGTCATAGTTCCACAGCGGCTCTTCAACGATGCTGCGTACGCTTTGCCGCGGGTCGAGCGATTGGAACGGATTTTGATAGACAAGCTGCACTTTGCGGCGGAATTGACGCAAAGCCTCGCCCTGCAAACGGGTGACATCAATGCCGTCCACCACAATCCGCCCCGCAACAGGCGGCGTCAGCCCCGTGACAGCGCGGGCGGTGGTCGTCTTGCCCGAGCCGCTTTCCCCGACCAAAGCATGGGTGGTGCCGCGCGCCACCTGAAAACTGACGCGATCAACAGCGCGAAACGCCTTTTGCCCCGGCACGGCGAAATCCTGAATCAGATCCGTGACTTGAATTGCAAGGTCGGTCAAATCGCGCTGGACGCGCAGTACAGGTGCTGCCAGCGATGGCGCATCAGACAGCAAGCGACGTGTGTAATCGCGCGCGGGTGCATCCAGCACGGCGCGGGTCTCGCCCGCCTCTTCGATCCGGCCCTTTTGCATGACGACGATACGGTCGGCACGTTCCGCCGCAACGGCCAGATCATGGGTGACGAACAGCACCGCTGTGCCGTTTTCGCGCCGCAAACTGTCGATCAGATCCAGAATCCGCCGCTGCACCGTCACATCGAGGGCCGAGGTCGGCTCGTCCGCGATGATCAGCGCGGGTTTCAGCGCGACCGCAATCGCGGTCAGCACACGCTGTTTCATGCCGCCCGACAGCTCGTGCGGGTATTGGTTAAAGCGCAGCGCGGGGTTTGACAGGCCGACGCGATCCAGCAGCGCCAGCGCCTCGGCGCGGATGGCGCCTTTGTCGCGCCAGCCATGCAGGCGAAAGACCTCTTCCAGTTGTGCGCCGATGGTGCGCACCGGGTTCAGCGAGCCGCCGGGATCTTGGGGGATCAGCGCGATCTGCTTGCCGCGCAGGCTATCGAGGCGCTTGTCCGACCAGCGGCTTATCTCCTCGCCGTTCAGGCGGATCGCGCCTTCGGTGATGCGGCCGCTTTCGGGCAGCAGGCCGATCACCGATTGCGCGGTGGTGGATTTGCCCGAACCGCTTTCACCGACCAGCGCAACAACCTCGCCGGCTTTCACCGTCAGGCTGACGCCATGCAGGGTTTGCTTGCCACCATAGGCGACTTTGAGGCCGTCAATCTCCAGCAAAGCTGGGTTCACTTGCACGTTCATCGACGGCTCCTTTGAATGGCAAGGCCAAGGCGGTTGGCCGATAGCACCACGATAATCACCGCAAGGCCGGGCATGATCGTCAGCCACCAGGCGGTCATCATGTAATTGCGCCCCTCGGCGATCAGCAGGCCCCATTCGGGCGTGGGTGGCGGCGCGCCATAGCCCAAAAACCCAAGGGTCGAGATCTGCAAAATCGCTGATCCAAATTGCAGCGCCGCCAGCGCCAGCACCGAGGTCAGCGCATTCGGCAGCACATGGCGCCACAACACCGCCAGAAAACGTCCGCCCGATCCGAACGCCGCCTCGACATAATCGGCGCGGCGCACCGAGACGACCTCGGCCCGCATCAGCCGTGCAAAGGCGGCGATCGAGGTGATCCCCACCGCAATCGCGACCTGAATATTGCCAAAGCCAAGGATGATGATGAACGACAACGCGAGCAGCAGCGAGGGGATCGACAGCATCACATCCACGATGCGCATCAGCAGATCATCGGCCCATGCCCCAATCGCCCCCGCCAGCAGGCCCAGCGCGCCGCCCACGATCAACCCGACCGAGACGGCGATAAAGGCGCCGACCAGCGTTTGGCGCGCGCCATAAATGATCCGCGCCAGCACATCGCGGCCCAGCTCGTCCGTGCCCAGCCAATGGGTGGCATTCGGCGCCTTAAGCTGATTGCCCGGAATGCCCTGCGTGCCGGAAAAGCCGGTGAAAAGGCCAGGAAACAGCGCCCAAGCGACGGCGACAGCCAGCACGAGCACCGCCAGCGCAAGGCCCAGATGCGGCAAGCGCAGATCACGCGGACCGCGCCCAGCAACCCGAAGGTTAATCGTTTCCAATGTCATGCGGGCAGCCTCCGCCCAGCGCGCAGGCGTGGGTCCAAAATGGGATATAGAAGATCGACGATCAGGTTCACGATGACAAAGCCAGCCGCTGCGATCAGCACCACCGCTTGCAGCACCGCCGCATCTTGGAACCGGACCGAGCGTTCGGCCAGACGGCCCAGCCCGTTCAGGCCAAAGACGGTTTCCGTCACCACCGCGCCCGCGACCAATTCGCCAAAGAGCACGCCCGCGATGGTCAAGGTGGGCAGCAAGGCATTCGGGATCACATGGCGTAGAATGGCAAAGCTGCGCGAGGCCCCCTTGGCCCGTGCGACAGGCACGAAACCACTGGTCGACACCTGATCAATATTGCGGATCAGGATCTGCGCGAGCGGGGCCGAGATCGGTACAGCGATGGCAATGATCGGCAGGATCATCCGCTCGACCGGGCCGGGATTGATGACCGACACCCAGCCCAGCTTGAACGAGAAAATCTGGATCAGCACAATCGCCAGCCAGAACACCGGCACCGAGATCATCAGCCCCGGCAGCGCCTGGAACAGGTCACGCAACCAGTGAAAGCGCGGCAATGTCGCCAGCAGCGCCGTGCCCAGCGCCAGCAGCACCGCCACGGCAAAGCTGATCCCCGCAAGGCGTAACGTCGGTGGCAGGTTGGTCAAGATTTCCTGACTGACAGGCGTGCCCGAGACCACGGAAAAGCCGAAGTTGCCAAACAAAGCATTGCCAAGCGTCGCCAGATATTGCTGCCAGACCGGCGCATCGGCGCCGTAAACCACACGCAACTGCGCGATCTGTTCGGGGCTGAGGCCAAAATCGCTGCCCAAAAAGCGGATCAGCACCGCATCGCCCGGCATCATCTGCAGCAGGATGAACGCAACGGTAAAGGCAGCCCAAAGGACCGCCACCGCCTGCCCGATCCTTTGCACAAGATATCCTGTCATGGAACCCTCCTGAAAGCGGGCCGCGCCGGGATTTTCGCCGAGCGCGGCAAGGCCTTAGCGTTGAATATAGGTCGCGTAAAAGCTGGGGCGGCCAACCGCCTCAAAGCCGACGCCATGGACATAGGGCGCACCGCCGAAGACCTGCGGTTCCTCGAAAATCGGGATCGTATAGGATTGATCAAGGATATAGCGCTGCACATCCGCCACCAGCGACAGGCGTTGATCGGGGTCGGTCTCGGCGGCAATCGCCTCGAGCAGACCGTTCAACTGGTCATCGTGGAAATTGCGCACCTTGTCGCTGACACCGCCGGTTTGCAGCAGCGCATTGCGGTTGCGCGGGTAATACTGGCTTTTGATCACATCGGGATCGGCGCGCCCGACCATCGCGGGGCCAACGCCGGTGCGCTGCGGATCAAGATTGTCCTGCACAGCCGTCCCTGCATCGCCAGCGAGCACGTTCAGCGTGATGCCGATGCGATCCCACTGCTGCGAGATCAATTGCAGCGCCGCGCGGTTTTGCGGCTGCGGCAGCGATTCATAGGCAGTCAGTTCAAATACCACACCGTCTTTTTCGCGGCGGCCATTGGCGTTCAGATGCCAGCCTGCGGCCTCAAGCAGGGCGATAGCTTCTTCCTGATTATATTCCAGCTGATCCGACAGGTCGATATAGCCCTGTGCGGTAGAGGCGATCACCGATGTCGCCAGCGGGTAATTCGCCGAATAAAGCGTGTCGACAATCTCGCGCCGGTCGGTGGCCAGCGTCAGCGCGCGGCGCACGTTGATATCGGATACCAGATCATTATCGGGACGGAAGGTCAGCTGGTTGTTCACGCCGCGGGTCGAGGGCGCATAAAGCTGATAGCCGCGGGCTGTGACTTGGCCTTCGTCGTATGCCTGGATCTGGCGCACGAAATCGGCCTGCCCCGACAGCAGTGCGCCGATACGGACACCGTCTTCGGGCACGATGATATAACGGATCTCGTCCAGATAGGCGCGGCCCTGATGCGGATGCAGCGCGGGGCCCCAATTGTAATCCTCGCGCACTTTCAGCACCAGTTCGGTGCCGGTCGTCTGACTTTCCACCACAAACGGGCCCGAACCGATGATCAGCGTCGCATCGCCCAGCGCGTCAAAGGCGCGATCCAGCGTCGCCAGCGACACCAGGCCCGAACCGATCACCGACGTGCCTTGCAGGAAACCGGCGCTGGGGGCGCTGAAATGAAAGCGCACGGTCAGCGGGTCGATCACCTCAGAGCTTTGGTAGTTGTTCAGCACCTCGGAAATCGGGAAGCGGCGGGTCGGATCGCCAAGCCCGTAAACATCATAGTTGCGTGCAACCGCCGCCGCATCAACCGGCGTTCCGTCCGAGAAAGTCACCCCGTCCCGCAGGTGAAAGGTGAATTCGGTATAGGTATCGTTGATTTCCCAGCTTTCGGCGATCCACGGCTCGATCACCAGCGTTTCGGGGTTCTGGTAGGTCAGCTTATCGGTGATCTGGTTCAGAATGCCGCCATTGGGGTAAAAGCCGCCCGCAGGGGGGTAAAGGACGGTATGGGGCTGTTGTTCCAGATAGGTCAGCGTGCCGCCAAATGTGCCCGCCTCTTGGCCAAAGGCAATGCTGGCCGTGCTGGACAGCAGCAGGCTGGTGGCGATCCAGCCAAAGGTGCGCCGGGTCAGGGAAAGGGTCTTGAGGGACATCGTGGGCTCCAAGAGCTGAAGGGATGAATTGCCCTCAACGCTACTCTCGCGCTGCTAAAAGTCGATAATATGGATCGTTTATTCTTTCTGGGGCAACAGCAGCCGCGTTCCCCTTTGACCCTGCGGCACGCATATATTCTTCCCAAGCACCTTATTTCGCCCCACAGACCCGCAGCAGAATCAAAATATCTGTCCCTATCAGGGCAAGAATTCCGGCTGATCGTGGAATTTTATTCTCCAAACCATGCTGTTTTGGCGGGATTCACATCGCAGTAGAAAATTCACGCGTCTTTGGCGCGAAAATCGAAGACCAACCGCTAAAGCGGGCGGCGCGAAAACAGGGTTCCTTCCATTTACCGATCCGTGCAGCGCGCGGATGATACAGGCGCCATTCATGCATGAGGACGCCATGCCCCTTGACCAGATCCCCCTTGACCATGTTGTCGTGACAACCACCCGCGATCTTGATGATCTGCAGCATTTGTTCACGCGCCTTGGCTTCAACCTGACGCCACGCGGCTATCACACGCTGGGATCGGCCAATCATCTGGCGATCTTTAGCGACACCTACCTAGAACTGCTGGGACAGGGAAACGGGACGGCACGCACAGATTTGCTGTCCTTTGGCGATGGGTTGACGGGTGTCGCACTGCGCGCCGCTGATGCCACGCGCCTGCACAGCAGATTGCGCGATGCGGGCGGCGCGGTCAGTGAGACGCGGGATTTCTCGCGTCCCGTGGCCATTGCGCGCCGCGATGCCAGCTTTCGCACCTTTACCTATGAAGGCGCGGGCCTGGCGGGCGGGCGGCTGTTCTTTTGCCAGCATAATACGCCCGATCTGGTCTGGCGCGCCGATGACCAGACGCACCCCAATGGCGTCACCGATGTTCTAGAGGTCGTCGTGCTGGGCGATCCGGCGCAGCGTGATCCACTGGCGCTGATCCCCGGCACCGAACTGGATAGCGCGGATGCCCTGCGCGTGGGCGGCGCCAAGATCCGCTTTCAACAGGCCGCCGCCCTGCAAGACCGCTTTAAAACTGCCATCGTCGACGCGCCGCCCGCGCCATCGCTGTTCGGACTGGTGCTGGCAGTGCAGGATCTGGCCAAGGCACGTAAGCTTTTGGCGCAAAACGGCCTGATCGTCACCGACACGGACGAGGGCTTTGCCGTCTCGCCCGATCAGACCGGCAATGTGGCCCTGCTGTTCACGCAGCGCCCGTAAAACAAGGATCTTCTGCCTTACCCCACGGCGCAGAACCGAAATCTTCTCCGCGTGACTTGTTAATAAAACGCCGCTATCTATAGCAGTTTGTGTAAAAACACGCGGAAAAGAAAGGCGCTCGATGATCTCTATCTCGCACGTATCCAAGGCTTTCGCACGCAGGGACGGGCCTGTGGTGGCACTTGACGATGTGTCGCTGCACGTGGCGCAGGGCGATATCTATGGGATTATCGGCTATAGCGGCGCTGGCAAATCCACCCTGCTGCGCTTGATGAACGGGCTCGAGCATCCGGATCAGGGCACCGTCACCGTTGCAGACACGCTGATCTCGGCCGCGCCAGAGCGGGCCTTACGCGCGGTGCGGCCCAAGATCGGCATCATCTTTCAGCACTTCAATCTGCTGTGGTCGCGCACGGTCGCGGGAAACATCCGTCTTGCGATGCAGATCGCCGGCACCCCTCGCGCCCAGATCGAGGCCCGCACAGCAGAGTTGATCCGCCTTGTCGGCCTTGAGGGGCGCGCAGTTGCCTATCCGTCGCAACTGTCGGGCGGGCAAAAGCAGCGCGTCGGTATCGCCCGTGCACTGGCCAATAACCCTGATGTGCTGCTGTGCGACGAGGCAACCTCGGCGCTGGACCCAGAGACGACCGACCAGATCCTGGACCTACTGGCTCAGATCAACCGCGATTTCGGCCTGACCATCGCGCTGATCACGCATGAGATGCATGTGGTGCGCCGGATCTGCAACCATGTCGCGGTGATGGAAAACGGCCGCATTGTCGAGGCTGGCGCTGTATCCGACATCTTCGCCAATCCGCAAAGTGCCGTCACGCGCAGCCTGCTGCGTACCCTGCCCGATGACAGCGCAGACGCGCCGAACCGCTTGGTGCTGGTCTATCGCGGCGCTGTGGCATCCGAGCCGTTGCTGGCCGCCGCCATCCAAAAGCATGGCCTGCCCGTCACCATCCACGGCGGACGCACGAATAAACTGGCCGATGGCCCCTTGGGCGAATTGGTCATCAGCGTGGATGCCGCGCCTGAACAGATTGCTGCCTTTGTCACTGATCTGAACGCCGCCGGTATCGAGGTACATGATGTTTGAAACCCTCCTTCCCCGCGTCGATCCCGCCCGCCTGTGGCAAGCCACACTCGACACATTGTACATGACCGCCTTCGCGGGCGTGGCGACGATGCTGCTGGGTCTGATCCTTGGCGCGCTGCTGTTCCTGACCTCGCCCGGACAATTATGGGCCAACCGCGTGATCTATGGCGTCATTTCGGTCGTGGTGAATATTGCCCGCGCCATTCCGTTCATCATCCTGCTGGTGCTGCTGATCCCGTTCACCAAAACCGTGGTCGGCACGATCCTTGGCACCAATGCCGCGCTGCCCGCGCTGATCTTTGGCACCGCGCCATTCTATGCCCGCCTTGTCGAGATCGCCTTTCGCGAGGTGGATCGCGGCGTGATCGAGGCGACCCGTGCCATGGGCGGCGGCCTGCCCACCATCCTTTTGCGCGTCCTGATCCCCGAAAGCGCCCCGGCGCTGATTTCGGGCCTGACGGTCACGCTGATCGCGCTGGTCAGCTATACCGCGATGGCGGGCGTGATCGGTGCGGGGGGCCTCGGCCATTACGCCTATCTCGAAGGGTTCCAGCGCAACAACCAACAGGTCACCTTTGCCGCCACCGGCGTGATCCTGATCATCGTTTTCGCCATCCAGCTTGTCGGCGACCGCACCACGCGGCGTATCGACAAGCGGTAGTTTCAACAAACGGAGAAGCCCCATGTTGAAGACCATCCTGACCGCCACCGCCCTCTCGACCATCGCCATGGCCGCTAGCGCCGACACGTTGCGCATTGGTGCCTCGCCCGTGCCCCATGCCGAAATTCTGGAACAGGCAAAGCCCATTCTGGCCGAACAAGGCATTGATCTGGAAATCATCATTTTCCAGGACTACATCTTGCCGAACACCGCGCTGGCAGGCGGCGATATCGACGCCAACTATTTCCAGCACGTCCCCTATCTGACCTCGGTTCTGGCCGAGAACCCCGATTTCGACTTCGTCAACGCGGGCGATGTGCATATCGAGCCGATCGGCATCTATTCGCGCCGCTTTGAAAGCCTGCAGGACCTGCCCGAAGGCGGCCGCGTCATCTTGCGCGATTCCGTGGCCGAGGAAGGCCGCATCCTGTCGATCTTTCAGCGCGAAGGCGTCGTAGGCTTGCGCGAGGGCGTGGCCCCCGTCGATATCCGTATCTCGGACATCGTGGACAACCCAAAGAACCTGACTTTCCTGCCCGATATCGAAGCCGCCCTGCTGCCGCAGGTCTATTTCAATGACGAGGCCGATGCCGTCACGATCAACGCGAATTACGCGCTGGGCGCGGGCCTTGATCCGGTCGCAGATCCCATCGCGGTCGAGAGCGCAACCGACAACCCCTATGCCAACATCATCACCGTCCGTGCGGGCGATGAGACCCGCCCCGATATCCAGGCGCTGGTCGAGGTGCTGCATTCGGATGCGATCCGCACCTTTATCAATGAAAACTACAAAGGCGCGGTCATTCCGGTCGAGCTGCAATAATCAAGCGGCCCGGGGGCACCCCCCGGGCCTTTCAAGTCCCGCTGCCTTTGCTCTGGCGCAGCGCGCATAGGGACCGTTGGGACGCCAAAGATTTACGCGGCACAGCGCATCCGCCTAGAGCGGCGGCGGCACCATGCGGATCAGGCGATTGTACATACCCAGAACCGCTAGATCGCCATTGTTGTAAAAGGCAATCGCATTGGGCTGACCCAGCTGCATCTCGCGCCCCGCGGCTGTGGGCGCATAAATCTTGCGCACGCCGCCGGCATGGACCTGTTGCAGCGCGGACATCCACGGATCAGCATACCACAAGCTGCCATCAGGCGCGCCGGCAATCTGGCCCCAATAGGCCTGTTCGATCGCGATACGGCGCTGGAAAACACCGTTCGCGTTGAACTCAAAAATGCCGCAGCGCGGGTCCAGATCACCCGCAGCGGTGATGTCGATAAAGATGCTGCCCGCTGCATCGATCACGATGCTAGAGGCCCGCGGCGCATCCGCAATCATCGGATCGGCGGCCAGCGCCTGCGCCATCAGCCCCGTCAGGCGACGGCGCAGTTTCATATCGCGGCCAAAGATCAGCAGCTCGTCCGGGCCGGGCAGGCTTGAGGTGGCGCTATCGCGGGCGGCATCTTCCATCGTATAGGTCGCAAAGCCGCCGTCGGGCGTCGGGCAAGATCCGCTGCTGGCCACCCAGAAATCACGCTTTGGCTCGTCCACCGTCTCGAGGATCTGGCCATTCATGAGATCGAGGCGATGAAAGCGGTTCTGCGCATTCACGATAATATCGCCCGCCGCCAGCACCGCCATCAAACGGCCCTGCACCGGCATCGGAAAATGGGTCAAAAATGCGCCGTCCGGGGCGAAAATATAGAACCGTTCTTCGCTATCCATAACGACGGCGCGGTCTTGCGAATCAACCATCACGCTCTGCGCATCTGATCGGAACTGGCCGGGGGCCGCGCCCTCACCGCCGACATTAAAGACCGCGGTGCCGCGCAGGTGATCATCCGCCGCAGGACGACTGGCGCCCATTAGGAATTGCAGCGCCGCCCCAAATCCGATGATCCCGCCAGCGGCAAGACCAAGGCCCACCACCGCGCGCCGCGTCGGGCGGGTCGCCCGCGCGGGCTGCCCATCGGGAAAGCGATGTTCCAAGATCACATGCTGTTTGCTTTTTGCATCAACCACATATTCGCCGCCGCAATGGCTGCACTGACCAATCACATGGCCATCTGCGTTGGTTTGCAGCGACAGGCGTCCGCCGCAACTGGTGCATTTCAACTTGCGCATTCACTTTCCCTCATCCTTGCGCAGGTTTAGCCCGCCGCAAGCGGTGGGACAACATGGCCCCGCTTTTCCACCCACGCGGAATTGTGCCGATGCGCCAAGGGGCCTATAGGCTGGCTTTATTCGCCGCAGCAAAGGACCCCGCCATGCAACACATTTGGATCGACACCGATATGGGGTTTGACGACCTCGCCGCGATTGGACTGTGTCTGGCCGAGGGCGTGCAGGTCGACGCGCTGTCGATTGTGGCGGGAAATGTGGAACTGGATCGCGGCGTCGCCAATGCTTGCGCCAGCGCGGATGTATACGGCTGGACCATGCCGATCCATGCGGGCGCGGATGCACCGCTGAAAGGGCCGCTGCATACCGCCTCTTATGTGCTGGGCGATGACGGCATGCCAACCGCCGGTCGCCGCCTGCCCGCGCCAAAGACCCGCGACATTGGCACGGACGCGATTGCGGCGCTGGCCGATTGGATCGCAGCGGGCGGGCGCGAGGTTCTGGCCCTTGGGCCGCTGACGAATATCGCCCATCTGGTACAGCGCTATCCCGATCTGGCGCGCGGCCTGCGCGTCATCTGGATGGGCGGTGCCTTTGCGCGCGGCAACCACAGCGCGGTGGCCGAATTCAACGCCGCTGTCGATCCCGAGGCGATCAATGTGACCCTGCAAGGCGGTGTCGATCTGGTGATGGTGGGCCTGGAATGCTGCCGCGAGGTCTGCGTGACGCTGGACGATCTGACCGATTTGCGCGCGATCCCCGGCGAGGCCGCACAACTGCTGGCCGATATTTACGAGGGCTATATCCGCATTGCTGCCAATGGCACGCGACCTATGGCGCTGTATGATCCGGTCGCGGCGGCGCTGATCCTCGATCCCACCCTATGCGATCTGCAACATGTGCAGATGCACGCCGAAGAAGACGGCACCCATACGCGCGGCATGACCGTGATCGAGTGGCGCGCCCATAAATCGACCCCCAATATGCACGTGGCGGTGAACCCGCGTGCCGATCAGATCCGCGCGCGTTTCCACGCCGCACTGATCGCTATGGCAAAAGGTGCAGCATGATCCGCGAACCCCAAGATTTGAACGATGCCGCCCTGCGCGACCGCGCGGTTGACGCCGCGCTTGGCCGCGCGCCGTTCGACCTGCTGCTCGTCGGCGGCCAATTGGTCAATGTCGCGACCTCCGAGATTTATGCGGCGGACATCGGCATCATCGGCGGGCTGATCGCCTCGGTGCACGCCCCCGGCCTGCGGGGTGACGCCACCGAAGTCGTGGATTTGGCGGGGCAATTCATCGCCCCCGGCCTGATCGACACGCATATGCATATCGAAAGCTCGATGGTCACGCCGCGCCGCTATGCGCAGACGGTTGTGCCGCAGGGCACCACCACTGTCGTATGGGACCCCCATGAAGTCGGCAATGTCGCGGGCCTTGCGGGCGTCGATTGGGCGATCGCTGCGGCGCGCGGGCTTGATCTGCGGGTGCTGACCCTTGCGCCCAGCTGCGTGCCATCCGCCCCGGGGATCGAGCGTGCGGGCGCGACCTTTGATCCGCCTGAAATGCAGCAGATGCTGGCCAATCCCGATATCTATGGTGTGGCCGAGGTCATGGATATGCGCGGCGTGCTGACGCGGGCATCAAAGATGCGCGGGATTGTTGATGCGGGGCTCGCCTCGGGCAAGCTGGTCTGCGGCCATGGGCGCGGGCTGGTGGATGCCGAGCTGCAAGGCTTTGTCGCCGCTGGCATTTCATCCGATCACGAGATCACCGGCGCGGTGGATTTCCTACAAAAGATCCGCGCGGGCCTGACGATCGAGCTGCGCGGCTCGCATGATTATGTGCTGCCCGACGTCATTGCCGTGCTGAAAACGCTGCCGCATCTGCCGCAGACACTGACGATCTGCACGGATGACGTGTTCCCCGATGATCTGGCGGAAAAGGGCGGCATGAATGACGTGCTGCGCCGCCTTGTGGGCTATGGCATGGCACCCGTAGATGCACTACGCGCCGCGACGCTGAACGCGGCCATGCGCCTTGGGCGTGCCGATCTGGGCGCCATCGCCCCCGGTCGCCGCGCCGATATCGCGGTATTCAGGGATCTTAGCGATTTCCGCGCCAGCGTGGTGCTGGCGTCGGGCCGGATCGTGGCGCGGGACGGCGTGGCGCTGCGCGCGGAACACCCCGCTGCTGCCCTGCCCTTTGCCGATACGGTGAAGCTTGCCCCGCTGACCGCCGATGATTTCGAGATTCGCGCGGCTGGCGATCAGGTGCAGGTCAATACCGTGGTCAAGCCGCGCTTTACCGCCTGGGGCGAGGCCACGCTGCAGGTCGAGGAGGGCATTGTTCAAGTGCCCGCCGATCTGCTGCGCATGGCCGTTGTCCATCGTCACGGGTTGGCGGACCCCACGCCCATGGTGGGCCTGTTGCAAGAATGGGGCAGCTGGACGGGCGCGATTGCGACGACTATCGCGCATGACAGCCACAATCTGAACGTCTTTGGCGCCGATCCCGTCGATATGGCGGCGGCGGCCAATGCGCTGATCGCCTGCGGTGGCGGTATGGCCGTGGCCAAAGGCGGCAAGGTCATCGGCCTGTTGCCGCTGCCGGTCTGCGGGCTGCTGTCGGATACAGAGACCGCCGATGTCGGCGCGGCCCTTGCGGCCCTGCGCGATGCGGCGGATCAGGTGGCCGATTGGCTGCCGCCCCTGCGCACATTCAAGGCGCTCGTGGGGGCGTCGCTCGCCTGCAACCCCGGCCCGCATGTCACCGATATGGGCATTTGCGACGGCACTACAGGCGATATCCGCAAAACCGTCAGGTAACCTGCCAGCCAGCGGGCGTTTGCTGCAAGATGGGGGTGCTGAACGCCCCCATCACCGGCAGATCAAGACGGGCGCGCCACGCCTCGCCCTGCAACATCGCCGCCCCGACCGCGAGGGGCCGCACGCCCGCGATCTGCAGCAATTGCAGCACCGTCGCGATGGATGCGCCCGATGACAGCACATCATCCACCACCACCACGCGCCGACCTGCCAGCAGCGGCACCATACGCGGGTCGATATAGATCCTTTTGCCGCCGCCCGGCGTCGTGATGGAGGACAGCGGCAGCGATAGCGCCTCGTCATACCAGAATTTGCGCGAATATCCCAAAGGGACCAGACGGTTATGACCCAAACGCCGCGCGACAGCCTCGGCCAAAGGCAGGCCCAACGTCGGGACGGCGACCACCACATCGGGCTGCAAGGGGGCAAGCTGCGCGGCGACCGCATCCGCCAGCGCATCCAGCACCGCGAACGAGGCTTGGTTCAGGATAAGCGAGGCAACCCCGCGCCCATCAGGCAAAGTGCGGATCGGCAACAGGATCTGCTGCTGCCCCAAGGGCACCGCGAAAGTTTCCTGATCGGCCTGCACGCCGCCCGTCAAATCGGTGTAAAGCTGCTGCCAGACATCAATGCGCATCCGCGCTCTCCTTGCACTCGGGTTGGCCCTCATTAACATGCAAGGAAAGGAAAGGCCCATACCATGACAGCCCTTAAACCCCAGATGATTTCACCCGATACCCATGCCGATCTGACCGCGCTGCGCCGCGATCTGCATACCCACCCCGAGCTGGGGTTCGAAGAGCATCGCACGTCGAATATCGTCGCGCGCAGGCTGGAGGCTGCGGGGCTAGAGGTCACGCGCGGTTTGGGCGGCACTGGCGTCGTCGGCACCCTGCGCAAGGGTACCGGCAATCGCGCGATCTTGCTGCGCGCCGATATGGATGCGCTGGCGATGACGGAAGTGACCGGCCTGCCCTATGCCAGCCAAAGCCCCGGCAAGATGCATGCTTGCGGCCATGACGGCCATACGGTCATGCTGCTGGGCGCGGCCGAGGCAATGGCGCAGCGCGACTTTTCCGGCACCGTCCATTTCGTCTTTCAACCC
Source organism: Ketogulonicigenium vulgare WSH-001 (assembly GCF_000223375.1). Lineage (NCBI taxonomy): Bacteria > Pseudomonadati > Pseudomonadota > Alphaproteobacteria > Rhodobacterales > Roseobacteraceae > Ketogulonicigenium > Ketogulonicigenium vulgare. The sequence continues at coordinate 1,130,408 of NC_017384.1, forward strand.
GCCGAGGAAGGCCGCGGCGGCGGCGCGGCGATGGTGCGCGACGGGTTCTTTGACCGCTTTCCGGTCGATGCGGCTTACGGCCTTCATAATGCGGTCGATATGCCGCTGGGCCATATCGCGGCGGTTGAAGGCCCGCAGCTTGCCAGCTCGGACCGCTGGTGGGTCACCTTCCGCGGCATCGGCACGCATGGCGCAAAGCCGCATAACGGGCGCAGCGCGATGACGGCGGCGGGGCTGTTTCTGGCGCAGGTCCACAATATCGTCGCGCAAGAGGTGAACCCGCTGAAAACCGCCGTCATCAGCGCCTGCGCCATGCAGGCGGGCGATTTCGAAGCGCTGAACGTCGTTCCCGCCGAGGCCACCATCGGCGGCACCGCCCGCAGCTATGACGAGGGCGTCCGGACCTATCTGGAAGAGGCGATCGCTCGCCATGCGCAGGGCATTGCCGCCAGCCTCGGGATCGCGGTGGATGTCCGTTATACGCGCGGGATTTCTGCCGTGGTGAACGAAGCCGCCCCGACCGAGGTCGCCCGCCGCGCCATTACCCGCGCACTGGGCGAGGATGCGGTGATCACCGCGATTGATCCGGTGATGGCGGGCGATGATTTTTCGGAATTCGGGATGCGCGTGCCGGGCTGCTATGTGCATTTGGGCATGGGGCCAATGCGGCCGGGCGGCCAGCATCACGGCACCAATTATGACTTTAACGACGCCTGCATTCCGGCAGGCGTCGCATGGTGGTGTGCCGTGGTCGAGGAAGAGCTGCGTTAGACCTGTCCCAGCTTATCCATCACATTAACCCAGGACCGCATCCCTTTGTGAAAGCTCGACAAGTCATACTTTTCATTCGGCGAATGGATGCGGTTATCAAAGCGGGCAAAGCCCACCAGCAGCGCATCGACACCCAGGATGCCGTTCAGCGCACCAATGATCGGAATGGTGCCGCCGGTGCCGCAAGTGGTGGATCTGCCCCATTCCTGCGCAAGGCCGTCCAGCGCAGGCGCAAGGTAAGGGTTATCCGCAGACGCCGCCCAAGCAGGTGACAGGCCGTGATCGGTGAATTCCACCGTGCAATCGCCCGGCATCTGGGCGCGGATATGCGCTTGGAACGCGTCGCGGATTTTCACCGGGTCCTGCCCCGCCGCCAAGCGGAACGAGACTTTGGCATGTGCCTTTGCGGGGATCACGGTCTTGAAGCCGGGTTCGGTATAACCGCCCCAGATACCGTTCACTTCGCAGGTCGGGCGGGCCCAGATCTGTTCGATGACGGAATAATCCGCCTCGCCCGCCGGCACCGAACGGCCGACACCGCCAAGGAACGCCGTCGCGTCAAACGGCAGCGCGGCCCACTGGGCGCGGCGATCATCGGGCGGCATTTGCACATCGTCATAGAAACCGGCGATGGTGACCGAACCATCAGGCGCACGCAGGCTGGCCAGCGCTTGGGCCAGAACCGTCGCCGCATTGCCGAACATGCCCGAATGCAGATCGCGGTCGCCCGCTGTCACCGTCAACTCCTGCCCGACAAGGCCGCGCAGGCTGGTGGTGATCGCAGGCGTGTCGCTGCCCCACATATCGGTGTCGCAAACAAGGATCAGATCGCAGTCCAGCTCGTCCTTGGCGCTTTCCAAGAAACCCGCCAGCGAGGGCGAGCCGCTTTCCTCCTCGCCCTCGAACAGGAACGAGACGCGCAAGGGCAAGGCGCCTTTGACCTCGATATAGGCGCGGCAAGCCTCGACAAAGGTCATCAGCGCGCCTTTGTCGTCCGATGCGCCGCGCGCGACGATATGGGTCTCGTCCCCCGATTTGACCAGAACAGGTTCAAACGGGTCGCTGTTCCACAGATCCAGCGGATCGGCGGGCTGTACGTCGTAATGGCCATAGAACAGCACATGCGGCGCATCCGCAGGGCCCGGCAGATGACCCACGACCATCGGATGACCGGCGGTTTCGCGGACAGAGGCCTCGGCCCCCATCTCGCGCAGCGTGTTCACCAGCCATGCAGCGCAGCGCGCCACATCATCCGCATAGGCCGGATCGGTCGAAACCGACGGTATCCGGATCAGTTGGAACAGCGACTGCAGCCGCTGATCCAAAGTGGCGTCGATATGCGCCAGAACCTCTGCCGACATCAGCCTTCGACCGGCAGCAGGCAGCATTGATCGGCGTCAGGCACCAAAATGGCGGCGGTGCCAAGCTCATACGGCGCGGCCAGCGGGCCATTCGCGGTGATCTGACCGGCGGGCGTTGCGCATTGGTATTGATAGGCGCGGCCCAAATAGGTGCGCAGACCCAGCGTGACCGGCAGGCCGGTGCCAATGGGCTGGCCCACGGCGGGCGTGGCGATCAGACCTTCGGGACGCGTGGCCAGAATGAACTGCTTGCCGGGCACCGCAAAGCGGGCTTTGGGCAGGTCAACGATCATACCGCCTTCCGCCTCGGCACGGACGACAGTGCTGTCTTCGGACACGACGGTCATCTTCAGCAGGTTTTCAAAGCCTACGAATTTCGCGACAAAGGCGTTTGCAGGCTTGGAATACAGCACTTCGGGTGCATCCAGCTGCATGATCTGGCCCTTGTTCATGATCGCGACGCGATCCGAGATCGAGAAGGCCTCTTCCTGATCATGCGTCACATAGAGGGCGGTGGTGCCATTCGCCTGCTGCAGGCGGCGGATTTCGACCCGCATATCGACGCGCAGTTTCGCATCAAGGTTCGACAGCGGCTCATCGAACATCAGCAGCGGCGGCTGGATGACCAGCGCGCGCGCCAGCGCAACACGCTGACGCTGACCGCCCGACAGATTCGCGGGGTAACGGTCGGCAAAGCCGGTCAGGCCCACCAGCTCGACCATCTCATCGGCGCGGCGCTTACGCTCGGCCGCGGGGATGCCGCGCTGTTTCAGGCCAAAGGCGACGTTGTCGCGCACCGAGAGGTGCGGGAACAGGGCATAGGTCTGGAACACCAGCCCGATATCGCGCGCATGGGCCGGCAGACGCGTCAGGTCACGCTCGCCCAGTTTGATCGTGCCGCCGCTGGGTTCCAGGAAACCAGCCACAAGGCGCAGGGTTGTCGTTTTGCCACAGCCCGAGGCGCCAAGCAGCGAGACAAGCTCGCCCTCTTTGACGTGCAGGGACAGATCCTCCAGCACCTTGGTGGTGCCGTAGTGGGCGGAGATGCGGTCTAGGGTCAGGGATACGGTCATTTTGTCAGGAATGTCAGGCCAAGGGTGCGTTCGACAAGTGCCATGACAATGACGGTGACGAACATCAACAATACGGAAACCGAAGCAATGGTCGGGTCGAAGAACTGTTCCATATGCGCAAGCAATTGGATCGGCAGCGTCGACACGCCAGGCCCCGTCAGGAAGATCGAGACAGAGACATCATTCAGCGACGTGATGAACGCCAGAATGAAACCTGCAATGATTCCCGCGCGAATGTTAGGGAGAACGACGGTGAAAAAGGATTTCCAGCGCGGGCTACCAAGGCTGACGGCTGCTTCTTCGATCGAAAAGTCGAAACTGTTCAGCGAGGCGCCGACGACGCGCACGCAATAGGGCAGCACGATCAGCGCATGGGCCAGCACCAGCACGGTCATCAGCGGCACATTTGCCCCGATGGCGACCGATTTCATCAGCGAAAAGCCCAGCACGATCTCGGGGATGAGGATCGGCAGCACATAGATATTGCCAAGGAATTTCGGGATCTGCACACGGTAACGCGCCAGCGCATAGGCCGCCGGAATACCGATCAACATCGAGATACCGGTGCCGACGATCGCCAGCGTGAACGAGGTGATCGCCGTGCGCCGGAAGGCAGAGATATCAAAGGCGTTCTGGAACCAATGCAGCGTGAACCCCTGCGGCGGGAAGGTCAGATAGGTCGTATCCGACACCGCCGCGCCAAGGATGATGATCAGCGGCGCGAGCAGGAAGATAAACACGATCACCGTGAAAGCGATCAGAAGCGGATGGACTTTTTGTGTCATATCAAGCGGCCACCGGATTGAGACGACGCGCCAGTCGCGACATCGCCAGAACAGTAATCAGCGTGATGACGACCATAATGGCCGCAATCGTCGAGGCGCCGACCCAGTCGAACATCACCATCGCGCGCTGTTGCAAGAAGGTGCCCATCATCATCTGACGCTCGCCCCCCAAAAGCTGTGGCGTGGCATAAGAGGTGAAGGCGCCGGTAAAGACCAGCACCGCGCCCACGATCAGGCCGGGCACGGCCATCGGCAGGATCACTTGACGGAAAGTCGCGCCGGGCTTTGCACCCAGCGAGGCAGAAGCCTCGGTCAAGTCCTTGGGAATGCTTTCCAATACGCCAACCAGCGTCAGGATCATCAGCGGCACGAACAGATAGACCATCGCCGAGATGACCGCGCCTTTGGTATAAAGCATCGTCAAAGGCTCGTTGATGATACCGGTGTTCATCAGCGTGTTGTTCACGATCCCGTTGCGCCCCAGCAGCACCAGCCATGCGAAGGATCGCACAACAACGCCGGTCAGCAGCGGGAAAACAGCCGCGATGATCATCAGGCTTTTCAGCTTTGCAGGCGCGCGCGCCACGACCCAAGCGGTCGCAAAGCCGATAACAACCGAGATTACCGTGGTAATTGCCGCAATCTCGAACGTGCGCATCAGAACGGTGCGCCGCAGGTTCGAATTGAAGAATTGAACATAATTGCCGAAGAAATTCGTGGCATGTTCAAATGATGTCCCCAGCGTGGCCAGAACTGGCCAGCCAAGGAACAGCAACACCAGCAGCAATGCCGGCACACTGAGCAGCCAAGCGCGAAGGCGATTGGACATTCGTGGTCCTTCCTAAATGAAAGGGTGCCCCAAAGGGGCACCCACGTCGTATCATAATTTTCGGCGTCTTACATGCCGAAGATTTCGTTCCAGCGTTCGATCCAGTCGCCTTTAGCGGCGTTCATCTGCGCATAATCCACACGGTTCAGCGATGCAATCGCATCCGCGCCGTAAGTCCAGGCCGCGGCCTGTTCGTCGGTCAGCGTAACACCGGTGTTGACGGGCGCATCGACGCCCTGCTCGGCGTTGATCTGTTGCACTTCCTGCGACAGGATGAAGTCGATGAACTGGTAGGCCAGATCGGTGTTTTCTGCGCCAACGGGGATGTTGACGGTGTTCAGCGTGGCAATATCGCCCTCAGCCAGATCAGCCCAAACCATCGTCGGAACAGCGGCTTGCAGCGAGGCAAAGGTAAAGTCCTGTGCAACTGCGACCGACGCTTCGCCGGTCGAGATCAGGTTCACCATTTCCGAACCGGTGTTGTAGTTCTTAGCCGAGTTCGCCTTCAGCGTCTCGATCGCGGCGAATGCGCCGTCGGCATCCGCAAAAGCGTCAACGCCTGCATGTTGGCCAGCCAGCATGACGACCATCGGGCCAGCGGTAGTGGTGATCCCCGGCAGCGTCACCGACGACGCCAGATCGGCACGCCACAGATCGTTCCACGAGGTCAGCGGCTCGGTACGGGCCGAATCATAGACGACGCCGACGCGGCCGATGGTGTAAGCCGGGCCGTAGGGACCTTGGGGATTACGGGCCAGATCGTAGATGTTTTCCAGGTTCGGCAGACGGCTGGCGTCGATCTCTTGGAACAGGCCCTGCTCGATCCCGGTTTGCGAGAACGAATCCGCCAGATAGATCACGTCGATGCCTGCGCCGCCGCGGGCAGCCAGTTTGCCCAGACGGTCCGCGTTGTTGCCGGTCTCGAACACGATGTCGCAGCCGCAGATTTCCTTGAACGGCTGGATGATATTCGCGTCAAGCTTGTCGCCGTTATAGCCCCACCACGAGATGGTCAGGGTCTGGGCTTGGGCCATGCCCGCGCTGAGCGCAATCGCAATGGCCGAAAGGCTGGTAAGGGATTTCATCAGGGACAACTCCTGCAAAGGGGACTGGCAAAACAGACTGGCCACGCGATAGTCGCGGCTTTGGGACAACGCAACTGATTTACCTTTGTAACGCGAATGCGAAGGCAGGAGAATGGGCAGATCGGCATATGACGATCAATTTTTAGGCGTCTGGTGACATAGACTGTGATCCAGCCTGCCGCCCGCGCCGTAATACAAGCAAAACCAACCCAGCAGCGGAGGCGGATATGGGACAGGTGATTGGGCTATACCTTGTGACGGCAGTGGTCTTTCTGGGCCTTGATGCGATCGGCATTACCCGGATGATCCAGCCGCTGTTTGCGCGCCATATCGGCCATCTGTTCGCCGATCCGCTGCGCGTGGTGCCCGCGGCGCTGTTCTATTTGGGCTATGTGGCGGGCGTGATCTATCTGGTGTCCCTGCCCGCGCTGCGTGCAGGCGCGCCGATGCAGGCATTGATCAGCGGATTGATCCTGGGTCTGCTGGCCTATGGCACCTATGAATTCACCAATTACGCGACGCTGCAGGACTGGCACTGGCATCAGGTCGCGGTCGATCTGACTTGGGGCACGCTGCTGACCGGATTTTCGGCTTGGGTCGGTGTTGCGGTGTTCAGCGGCAAGCTGGCCTAAAGCTTCATCCGGCGCGTGACGGCAAAGGCGATGAAATACGGCATCATCGCCAGCGCTTTCAGCGCAAAGGTGATGTGTTTGGGGAAATGAATCTCGAACGCTTTCGATTGCAGGCCGCGCAGCGTCAGCTGGGCGGCTTTTTCGGGCGTGATGATGCCAGGCATTGGAAAGTCGTTGCGGGCCGTCATGCGCGTGGCGACAAAACCGGGACAGACCAGCCGCACATCAACGCGGGGGGCAAGTTCGACGCGCAACGTTTCGGCCAGATTGTTCACGGCCGCTTTGGTCATGGAATAGGCTTGGCCGTTCGGCAGCCCCAGATAACCAGCGACCGATCCGAACAGCACCAACTGACCGCCATCGCGCAGCAGTGGCGGACATAGCCGCGCCACATCCAGCGTGCCCAGCACATTGACGCGCACCAGATCCGCCGTGCGATCGGGGTCAAGCTGCGCCACAGGCGCGGGATCATAAAGCGCGGCGGTGCAAATCACTGCATCGAGCGGCGCGGTCACTTGCGCGCAGGCGGCGGGCAGACTCGCCGGATCAAGCAGATCAAGCGGCAGCACTTGCGCATCAGGGAAATTCTGCCGCAGCACATCTGCGCTGCGTGCGGACAGGATCAACTGCGCGCCTTGGGCTTGCAGCGCGCGCGCCATCGCCTCGCCAATGCCGGCGCTGGCGCCGATAACCCAAATCCGCTTTCCGGCAAAGAATGACATGATCTAGATCCTAAACAGCGGCTGCAAAAGCCTTGGAAGGAATGAGAAAAACCGCAAAGGCGCATCCGTTGCAGCAAGGCAGATGCAAGGCTGCCCCGGATCGGCAATCGGCTGGTGATCGACGTCGTCATGCGCCACCTCGACATCGCCGCGCCCGAACCGGCCCAGCACATCCGAGAAACTGCCCTGCAACACCAGCGTCAGCTCGAGCCCGCCGTGGCCGTGTTCCGGCACCGCAGCGCCCGGTGGAATATACAAAAGCCTAAGCGAGCCGCCCTCGTCCGCCGACAGGATCTGCTGGCGGATGCCGCCGCCCAGCATGCTCCATTTGGGAGGGTTGCCACCCAGCTCGCGCATGACGGGTTCGGGGAAAATACCGGAACTGCGGATCTGCTCTAGCCGTCCAACGGGCGGTGGCAAGTCCAGCGCATCCATCATCCGCGCGCGCAGATCAGCCCCGACCGGCGCCTGATCCAAGCCGTCCAGCACGGCGCCGCCCAGCATATCGGTAGCCTCGATTTGCGCGCGGCATTCGTCGCAAAGGGAAATATGCGCCGCAATCGCCACGCTGAACGCATGGGACAGGCGGCCATCGGCATAATCACGCAGCAAGGCGTCAGAGATATGATGCGTAATCGCGGTCATGGCTTTAGATCTCGCAACTCGTGGCGCAGGCGCTCAAGCGCAAGTCGGATCCGCGATTTGATCGTACCAAGCGGCAGACCAGAGATCGCACTGATCTGGCTATGGGGAAGGTCGTCGACATAGGCTTGGCGGATCGCGCCTTGCTGTTCGGGCGGCAGTTGCGCCAGCGCATCATGCAGCAAAGCGGCCTCTTCGCGCAGCGACAGGGCAAATGTCGCGTCATCGGTGCGGGTTTCGGTCACCACCAGCAACTCGGGCAGCGGCAGCGGTTTGCGCCGCGACAGGTCAATCTGCCGGTTGCGGGCGATGCGATAGATCCAGGCCGACGCCTCGGCCCGGGCGGGGTCAAATTGCGCCGCCTTGTGCCAGACGTTCAGCATCACATCTTGGACGACATCATCGGCGCTGCCATCGCGCAGCCCGCCGCGCAGCAACATCGCCTTTAGCCGCGGCGCGAAATGGTCGAACAGCAGGCCAAAGGCTGCACGGTCACGCTGATCACGCACGGCAAGCAGTGCGGCCGTCAGCGTCGAATAGGGAGGCGTTTGCGCAGTCGCAAGATCGGTCATGGGGGCGATGATCCCCCGCGATCGCGCGGGGAGCAAGTCCATATCGTGCGGCTGTAAGACAATAATGTCCATGGCGAGCTGTAACGTCATACACTGTCTACGCCCCCGCCGCGCAGGCGGATCAAAAAAGGCAAAGATTTCTTCTGATCCAAGCGGCACGGCGTGACGTATAAACATCAAATAGCAAGATAGGACCCACCATGCCGTTTGATGCAAGCAAAGGTGCCCCGCAACGGATTGCCGTTATCGGCGGTGGGATCTCTGGTCTGTCATCGGCCTATTTCCTGTCGCGCCATCATCACGTGACCGTATTCGAGGCGGAGGATCGTCTTGGCGGTCATGCCCGCACGGTGATGGCGGGCAAGCGCGGCGATGTGGCGGTGGATACCGGATTTATCGTCTTTAACTATGCCAATTACCCGCATCTGACCGCCCTTTTCAACGCGCTGGATGTGCCGGTCAAGAAAAGCAATATGAGCTTTGCCGTCTCGCTGGACGGCGGGCGCGTTGAATTTGCGATGGATACGCTGGCCAGCATCTTTGGCCAGCGCCGCAATATGGCCGATCCGCGCTTTTATGGGATGCTGTTCGATATCCTGCGCTTTAACGCACGGGCCGAGGCGGTGATCACCGCAAATCCTGGCCTGAGCATCGCGGGCCTGATTGACATCATGCAGCTGGGTGATCGGTTCCGCGCCCATTACCTTTATGCGCTATGCGGTGCGATCTGGTCGACACCGCGCGGCCAGATCGGCGATTTCCCGGCCGAGGCTTTGCTGCGGTTCTTGCGCAATCACGCACTGTTATCTGCGGGTGGGCAGCATCAGTGGTGGACGGTGGATGGCGGCAGCATCGCCTATGTCAGTCGCCTGACGGCCGCACTGCAAACCGCGGGCGTGGTGCTGCGGCAAAATACGCCCATTCGCGCCGTGACGCGCGGCGCAAACGGCGTCACCTTTTCGACCCATGGCGATGGCGCGATGGAATTCGATCAGGTGATCTTTGCCTGCCACGCCGATCAGGCGCTGGCGCTGCTCACCGCCCCGACCGAGGCCGAGCGCCGCGCGCTAGGTGCGATCCAGTTCCAGCCCAATCGTGCCGTACTGCATCGCCATACCGGCGTCATGCCCAAGCGCAAAAGCTGCTGGAGCGCATGGGTTTACCGTACCGATCGCGCCATGGACGCGGAACGTCAGGTCAGCATCAGCTATTGGATGAACCGCCTGCAAGGCCTGCCGCAGGATGATCCGATGTTCGTCACGCTGAACCCCGAAACACCGATCCCCGAGGCAGAGATCTACGACGAGGCTGTGTTCCGCCATCCCGTCTTTGACACCGCCGCCCTTGCTGCGCAGTCCGAGATTGCGGCGCTGCAAGGCCAGAACCACACATGGTTCACGGGCGCATGGCTGCGCAACGGCTTTCACGAGGATGGCTGTGCCAGCGCCATGCGCGTGGCGCGCCGCCTTGCGCCGCATGGGGTCACATTATGACAGCCACGCTTGCCGCGCGACTGGCCGATGGGGCGCTGCTGCATATGCGCGCCCATGTCGGCCATGCCCGGCGCGGCGGCTTGCATCACGCCTTCCGCTATCGGGTCGATTACCTGCTGTTCGCACCCGAAGTGACACACCAGCCCCCTGCCTTTTTCAGCCGCAACCGCTTTAACCTGTTTTCGTTTTACGACAGCGATCATGGCGGCGTGCGCGGCACGGGCACAGGCGCAGCTTGGGCCTGGGAAAAGCTCACCGATTCTGGCCTGACCCGCACCCCCGATATGGTGCTGGCCTTTATGACCCAGCCGCGATTCCTGGGCTATGGGTTCAACCCGGTCAGCTTTTGGATGGTGCTGCAGGACGATACGCTGGTCGCGGTCATTGCCGAGGTGAATAATACCTTTGGCCAGCGCCACAGCTATCTGTGCCATCTGGACCAATTCGCGCCGATGACGGCCAACACGCAGATCACGGCGGAAAAGATATTCTATGTCTCGCCCTTCCAAGACGTGCGCGGGCAGTATTTCTTTAATTTCAGTCTAAAACCCGACCGTGTGGCGATCCGCATCCAGCAGATCGACGGTGAGAACGGTCTGGATGCGGGGCTGACGGGCAGGTTCCAGCCGTTGACGGCCCGCGTGATCCTGCAATCCGCCCTCGCCCGGCCGGGCGGCGCGCTGCGCGTGTCGTTCCTCATCCTCTGGCACGCGATCCGCCTGCGCCTGAAAGGCGCGAAATGGCGCAAACTTCCCCCTCCTCCGACGCATGAGATCAGCCAATGACCCAAATTACCCGCACCCGCCATCTGGTCGCGCTCGAAGGGTTGGAGCATGGCCGCCTGCATCTGCGCACACCCGAGGGGCAGCAGTATCAATTCGGCTCGACCGGGCCCGAGGCGGATATCGAAATCCGCGACTGGTCGGTGCTGGCGCGCCTTGCCGCGCGCGGCAATGTGGGTCTGGGCGAGGCTTGGATCAACGGTCAGTGGCATGGCTCGTCCTTGGAAAACGTGCTGGCGCTGATGCTGCGCAACGCCGCCCCGGATTGGAGCGCCCCCGGCCCCTTTTCCGCGCTGCGCGGACGCCTTGCGGGCCGCGTGCTGCGGCGTGCGACACGCGCGCCCGGCTGGGCAGGAAACGAGTTTTTCCAGCTTTGGCTGGACCCCGGCATGTCGCTGTCGGGCGCGCTTTTTGCCGAAGGGGATGATCTGGCCGCGGCTCAGGCGCGCAAAAACGCACGTATTATCAGCCGCCTGTCCCCTGGAAAGCGCCTGCTGGACATCAGCGGTCAGTGGGGCTCCTTTGCCGAGGCCGCAGCCGGCAGCGGCTATCACGTGACGACATTGGCCGGAAATGCCGCGCAAAAGGGCTATGCCGATGCGCGTCTGGATGGCCGGGCACAGGTTGCGCTGCAACCTCTCGCCCGCGCGGTTCGTCACCCGCAAAGCTATGGCGCCTTCAACAATATCGTCGCGATCGAGGCGCTAGAGACGCTGCCGGAACGCGACTGGCCCGCATTCTTTAGCCTGATCAAGGCCAACCTCGCCCCCGGTGGCCGTGCGATTGTGCAGTCGGTGACGGTGCCTGATGCAGAGTTTTCCATGCACCGCAGCCGGGCCGACCTTGTTCGACAGCATCTGATGTCAGGGGGCGTGCTGCCGTGCAATGCGACCATCATGCGCGATGCAGCCGGCGCGGGTCTCAGCCTGCGGGCGCAGCATGACTTTGGGGCCGATTACGCGCTGACCTGCCGGATGTGGCGGGCGCAGTTACAGGATAAAACCGAACGCTTGCAACAGCTTGGTTATAGCTCTCGGTTTTTGCGCGGCTGGCAATTCTACCTCGAGGGATGCGCCGCCGCCTTTGCCGCTGCCCGTATGGATGTCGTGCAATTTGAACTGTCCCATACCGCAGAGGCGCAATCATGACCGCGCCGGGGCTATTCTGGCTAAGCCGCGACTTTCGTTTCGCGGATAATCCGGCACTGGCCGCTGCCTGCACGGATGGCCCGCTGCTGGCCGTGTTCTGCGTTGATGATCTGTTGATGAGCCAAGGCGCCGCCAGTCGCTGGCGGTTGGAACAGGCCCTGCGCGCCTTTGATGCGGCCCTGCGCAAACGCACCGGCGGGCGCGGCGTGTTGGTGCTGCGCGGCGAGCCCGACCGCATTTTGCCTGCGCTGGTCCAAAACACGGGGGCGCAGCGCATTCACCAATCGGACTGGCCGACAGCAGGGATGCGGGCTGTGCAAGACAGATTGCGCGCGGCCCTGGCCCCCCTTGGGGCCGGATTGGAATTGCACGGCGGCCATCTGCTGGCCCATCCGGCCATGTTGCGCAGCGGGGCGGGCACGCCCTATCGCGTGTATACACCCTTTGCGCGGGCTTTGCGCCAACATGGCGCGGATCGGCCGGGTCGCGATGCGCCTGCACGGATTACGCCTTGCGCCGACGACCATCAGGGCCTGGCGATCGAGACGCTTGATCTGGCACCAGATATGCATCGTGGCCGCGCCTTGCTGGCAAAATTTGCCCTGCCCGCCGGCGCGCAGCAGGCCGAGGCGCGGCTTGACACCTTCCTTGACCAAGCGGCGGTTTATCCGGCGGGGCGCGATCACCCCGATCAACCCGCCACATCCAACCTGTCCGAACATCTGGCACTGGGCGAAATCAGCCCGCGCCGGATCTGGGCGATTGCCTCGTTGCGCGCAGCAGCCGAACCCGCCCTTGCCCCCGGGATCACGAAATTCCTGTCCGAAGTGATCTGGCGCGAGTTTTCCTGGCATTTGCTGATCGCCAACCCTGATTTGCCGACACAGCCTTGGCGGCAGGAATGGTCAGAATTCCCGTGGCAACAGCGCACATCCGCCTTGTCGCGCTGGGAGCAGGCCGCGACCGGCATTTCGCTGGTGGATGCAGGCCTGCGCGAAATGCGGGTGACGGGGCGGATGCATAATCGCGTCCGCATGGTCGTCGCAAGCTGGCTGACGAAACATATGATGACCGACTGGCGTTTGGGGCTACAGCATTTTGCCGATAGCCTGACCGATTGGGACCCCGCCGCCAATGCGATGAACTGGCAATGGGTGGCGGGATGCGGCCCCGATGCCTCGCCCTATTTCCGGATTTTCAATCCGGTAAAACAGGCGGAAGAATTTGATAAAAAAGGGATTTATCGGCGCAAATGGTTGGCCGGGTTTGATGGCTCTGCCGCCCCCGAGGCGATCGCCTATCACGATAGCCTGCCGACCGATTGGCATGTCGCCCGACATTGGCGCGAGGATGCCAGCGACGAGCGCCTGCGCGGCGGGCGCGAGGCGGCGCTTGACGCCTATAACTGGTTTCGCTCAGAAAGGGCGGCGTAACCCATTCGCTGCAGGTTGAATATGACCCCTGATGCCGCCCGCACTTTGCTGCACGATATGTTCATGGCAGCGGTTGCAGCGGCAGATCCGGGGCGGGCTTTGGCGCAGTTCTTGCCCGATAGACCGCAAGGGCGCTGTATTGTGGTTGGGGCGGGAAAATCAGCGGCAGCCATGGCCCGCGCGGTCGAAGTCGCTTGGCCCGATGTGGATCTGTCGGGCGTTGTGATCACGCGATACGGCCATAGCGTGCCGACCACGCATGTAACTGTACGCGAAGCGGCCCATCCCGTCCCTGACGCCGCCGGTGCCGCCGCCACGCGTGAGGTGATGGAGGTTGCGGCACGCGCGGGCGATGGCGATCTGGTCCTGGCACTGATATCGGGCGGCGGCTCGGCCTTGATGACGCTGCCCCACCCTGATCTGACCCTCGCGGACAAAATCACCGTGAACCGCCTGTTGCTGCGCAGTGGGCTTGCGATCGAGGATATGAATAAAATCCGCCGTCGCCTGTCGCAGGTCAAAGGCGGCGGTTTGGCGCAGGCTGTTGGTGCAGGCGCCCGGCTGGTGACTTTGGCGATTTCCGATGTGCCGGGTGATGATCCGGCCGCGATTGCCTCGGGGCCGACCGTTCCCGACCCCAGCGCGGCCGAGGATCTTTCCCCGCTGGTGCAACGCCTTGGCCCGGATTTGCCCGCCGCGGCGCGAGACATCTTGCTGGGCGCGCCACCGGAAAAGCCGCATTTTGATTATGATTACCGCCTGATTGCAACGCCGCAAATGGCGCTGGAGGCGGCGGCCGAGGTTGCCCGCGCGGCCGGTATCACCCCCCTTTTACTGGGCGACGCCCTAGAGGGCGAAGCGGCGACTGTCGGCATTGTCATGGCCGGGATTGCCCGTGCCGCGGCGCGCCATGGCACGCCCGCTGCAGCCCCTGTCGTTTTGCTCTCTGGCGGCGAGACGACTGTCACGGTCCGTGACCATGCCGGTCGCGGTGGTCGCAACACGGAATTTTTGCTGTCTTGCGCTATCGCGCTGGACGGCGCCGCAAATATCTATGCGCTTGCCGCAGATACGGATGGCATTGATGGTACCGAAGATGCCGCAGGCGCAATCATCTGCCCCGATGTCCTGCAAAAGGCTGCCGCGCTGGGGTTGGACCCAAAGACCAGCCTTGCACAGCATGATAGCTATAGCATCTTTGACGCCACCGGCGATTTGATCCGCACCGGCCCTACACTTACGAATGTGAATGATTTCAGGGCTTTGCTAATTCTGCCCTAAAAGACGATCCCAAAGGCCAGCGTCAAATAAGGGATTGCGGGGTAATCCTGCAAATCGTCGTTCAGCCTTGCAATCTCGGCCTCGGCATCGCTGCGATCAACGGGGGATAGCGGCTCTAGCCCGTTCACTTGCAGTGTATGTTTGACGATCTTGGCCCCAAGTTCCGCCCGAAAGCTGACACCGCCGCCAAAGCCATAGCGATAGCCCAGTGCCACCACCGGGGCGAGCTGATGTTGCTGTTTGACCTCGATCAGAAAATGCCCCGCAATATCGCGGCCATCGGCGTTGATGTGATCGGCTTGTCCTGACAGGCGATACCCACCAATCAGCAGCCCGGCGGACAGATACAACCCGTGGTAGACATCATAATCCGCCACCAAACCCATCTGGCGACTGCGCAGATCCCCCAGCACTGTCGTGCCATCGGCGTCAAAATCCCCCGATAGCGCGCCGCCATATATCGGCAGCCGCAAACGCGTCTGATCGCTGAGGCTCATGGTGGGCGCGACATAGGCGCCAAGCGAGGAGACACCCGCCTCGACCCCCAGCGCCCCATCGGTTTGCTGTGCACCCGCGATGCCCGCCCAAAATCCGATCAGCATGATCGCTACAGCCATCCGTCCAGCCCGCATCCTTGCCCCCTGTCAGGCCGCAGCGGGATCATCCAGCGCCGCGGATCATATCGTGAAGAAAGCTTGCGCCGGGATCGCTTAAAAATCGGTTAGCATCGCCGAGGGTTTTGCCCCTTGCGCGGGCTTGCACCCCTGCGCCGGGGGTGCAACAAATGCACGCCCGCCCCCGGGTATCAACAGTCCAAACAGGAAGTTCCTATGTCCGAGATCAAGCGCATCGAAACCGGCCCCCGCATGAGCGCCGCCGTCGTCTATAACGGCGTCGCCTATCTGGCCGGTCAATGCGAGGCGCCCGGCGCCGATATCACCACCCAAACCACCGAAGTTCTGGCCGAGATCGACCGCCTGCTGGCGCTGGCTGGCACCGACAAGACCCGCCTTTTGACCGCGCAAATCTGGCTGGCCGATATCAATGCCGATTTCGCGGCCATGAACGCGGTTTGGGACACTTGGGTTTCGGCCGGCAATACGCCTGCCCGCTATACCGGCGAAGCCGCACTGGCCACACCCGATTACAAAGTCGAGATCATCGTCACCGCTGCGGTGTAAGATGCAGGCGTGCGCGGGACGCCCGCGCGCGCTTACCCAATCACCGCCATGGCCGGGAATGTTTCCAGCAGCCACCAGCTAAAGGCGGTGAATTGGCCGGTGATCATCAAAAGGCCGACCGTCCACAGCATCAGGCCGGAAATACGCTCGACCCGTTCCATATGGCGGCGCAGGAAAGCCATCGGGCCCTTCAGCTTGGGGAAGAACGCCGCGACCAGCAGGAACGGAATGCCCAGGCCCGCCGCATAAAACGCCAGCATCAGCGTGCCGCGCCCCATATCCGCGCCCGAGGCCGCAAGCCCCAGAATCGCCCCCAGAATCGGCCCAAGGCAGGGCGTCCAGCCAAAGGCGAAGGCCAGCCCCAGCACATAGGCCCCCAAGGCCGAGCCGCCGCGATCCCCCGCATCCAGCCGCGCCTCACGCGCGAGGAAAGGAATGCGCAAGATGTTCATGAAATGCAGGCCAAAAAACATGATGACGATGCCCGCAACCAGCAGCGTCACATCCTGATATTGCAAGAACACCCGCCCCATCGCGGAAAAGGCAAAGCCCAGCAGCAAAAAGACGGTCGACAGGCCCATGACAAAAAATAGCGCCGACAGCATCACCGCGCGGCGGGCGGCTTTATCCTCGCTCATGTCATTGACGGACACCCCGCCCATATAGGCCAGGTAGGGCGGCACGATCGGCAGCACGCAGGGGCTGAGGAATGACAGCGCCCCCGCCAGCAAGGCAATCGCCGCTGCCAACATGAAACCCGCATCAAGGAAAGTGGCCGCGTCTAACATGGAAAGCCCAAGATTTATTGTATGTTCTGACCGCTCTAGCGCGTTATCGGCAAAAGGTCATCCCTTGGCGGCGCGGCGCACCTTCACAACTGCATCATAGCGCAGCGCTTGAGGCTTTGGGGCAAGGCTTTTATAAGGTGGCGACCGCTCGCATTCAGCGGGCCTAAAGGAGACGCTGCGATGCCGGATCAGATTTTGACGCGAAACACCGGTCAAGCAATCACCCGTGGCACCTTGGGCCGCTGCCCCAAATGCGGCGAAGGCAAGATCTTTGCCGGTTATCTGGCCACCGCCCCCGCCTGCGGGGCCTGCGGCGAAGATTTCTCGCAGCTGCGCACCGCTGATGGTCCGGCGTTCTTCACTATGTCCATCGTCGGCCTTTTGCTGATTCCCGCCCTGTGGCTGGGCTTTATCTATTTGCCCGATCCGTTAACGCTTGCCGTCACAGTCTCGGGCTCGATTCTGGTGCTGACCTTGATTCTGTTGCGTCTGGTGAAGGGCGGCTGGCTGGGACTGGAATGGGCGCACCGGCACTAGACCCCATGCCGCAGCAGATGCGCTATTTTTCATCATAGCGAACGCACTGAAATTTCACGCGGCGTCAGGGGGGTCATCTTCGTCTGGCCCTGCGTGATAGAAAATTATACGTGAATTAGGGTGCTTGTAGGGCAGTGTTCTGCCGCCGTCTCATGCGGACCTTCGAAGGTTAATTTTCGACCAATTGCATGAAGGCAAATAAGTGCCACATTCTCGCAGACCGCTGACAATTTTCCGTTGACCTTGGCGCGCACCAAACGCAATATGTTGAGACGAAATGATGAACGCACACTACCAACAGACATGACGCTAGGTCGCCCCTTGCCGCCACCGTCACTGTCCTTCAGTTGAAGTCAGCCGACACCATACCGATATTAAGACAGTCATGGCATTCATCCGGTGACCCGAAATCCGTTCGGGCCGCACCGGATAGAACGCCCCAAAACAAAGGGACACGAGGCATGTCGATCATGATCTATTCCAAGCCCGGCTGCGTGCAATGCACCGCAACGGCACGCGCAATGGACGCCCGTGACATCTCGTTCGAGATGGTTGATGTCACTGTTGACGCCAATGCGTTTGCGGCCGTCGAAGCCCTGGGTTACCGCCAGCTTCCCGTCGTTGTGGCTGATGACCAGCATTGGTCTGGCTTTCGCCCCGACCGGATTGCGGCCCTCGCCTGATCGCAGGCAAACAGATCGCGCAGTCCAAGACGCCCACCCCTAGCCGACAACCCGTCATGTGAGGGGGCCTTCCCCCTCTCCAAGTTTTCGGCGCCACGATGATACCGATTTACTTCTATTCCTCGGGCACGGGAAATACGCTGAAACTGGCCGAGAAACTGGATCGGCCCGTGATACGTATTCCCATCCGGCAGGACGATCCCCTGCCGGTGCCGGATGGCCCATTTGTTTTAATGGTGCCAACCTATGGTGATGGGAATGGGCGCGGCATCGTGCCCAAAAGGGTGATTCACTTTCTGAACGATCCCGAGAATCGCAAATATTTGCGCGGGGTCGTTGGCACTGGGAACCGAAATTTCGGGACGCTGTTTTGTCAGGCCGCACGGATCGTGGCCCAAAAATGCGGCGTCCCTGTCCTTCACATGGCTGAACTTGCCGGCACCGCAGCCGATGTTCGCGCCATCAACGATATATTAGCGAGGCTGTGATGCTCGACCAAGAACCCAAACACCATACGATCCCCTCGGTCTGGAGCGGTTTGGACTATCACGCTCTGAACGCCGTGCTGAACCTGCCCGACGCCAATGGCCGCGTCTCGTTCGAGGCGGACCGCCATGCGGCGCGCGAATATTTCCTGCGCCACGTGAACCAAAATACCGTGTTCTTCCATAGCCTTGCTGAAAAGCTCGATTACCTTGTCGATGAGGGCTATTACGAGGCTGAGGTGCTGGAGCAATATTCCACGCCCTTCAAGGAATCGATCTGGGCGCAGGCTTGGGCGCATAAATTCCGCTTCTCGACCTTCCTTGGCGCGTTCAAATATTACACCAGCTACACGCTGAAAACGCGCGACGGGAACCGCTATCTTGAGCGTTTCGAAGATCGCGTCGTCATGGTTGCGCTGGCTTTGGCACGCGGCAACGAAGTGCTGGCCCGCCGCATCGTCGACGAAGTGCTGACCGGCCGTTTCCAACCCGCCACCCCGACCTTCCTGAACGCAGGTAAAAAGTCGCGCGGCGAGTTGGTCTCGTGTTTCCTGCTGCGTTTCGAAGACAATATGGAATCCATCGGTCGCGGCATCAACTCGGCGCTGCAACTGTCCAAGCGTGGCGGCGGCGTTGCCCTGCTGCTATCGAACCTGCGCGAGGCTGGCGCCCCGATCAAAGGCATCGCGAACCAGTCGTCGGGCGTCATTCCGGTGATGAAACTGCTGGAAGACAGCTTTAGTTATGCCAACCAGCTGGGCGCGCGCCAAGGCGCGGGTGCGGTCTATCTGCACGCCCACCACCCCGATATCATGCGCTTCCTTGATACCAAGCGCGAGAATGCGGATGAAAAGATCCGGATCAAAACGCTGTCGCTGGGCGTCGTGATCCCCGACATCACCTTCGAGCTCGCGAAGAACAACGCCGATATGTATATGTTCTCGCCCCATGATGTTGAAAAGGTGACGGGCAAGGCCTTTGGCGATATCTCGATCTCGGAACATTACTACGATTTCGTGGACGATCCGCGCATTCACAAGACCAAGATGAAGGCACGTCAGTTCTTCCAGACGTTGGCCGAAGTCCAGTTCGAAAGCGGCTATCCCTATATCTTGTTCGAAGACACGGCGAACCGCGCCAACCCGATCGACGGCCGGATCAATATGTCGAACCTGTGTTCGGAAATTCTGCAGGTCAACAGCCCCTCGGTGCTGAACGAAGACCTGACCTTTGCGGATATCGGCTCGGACATCTCGTGCAACCTTGGCTCGCTGAACGTGGCGAAGGTCATCGACAATGGCGATATCGGTGTCGCGGTTGAAACCGCGATCCGCGCCCTGACCGCTGTGTCGGAAATGAGCGCGATCGACTCGGTGCCGTCGGTGCGTGCGGGCAATGACCGCTCGCATGCCATTGGCCTTGGCCAAATGAACCTGCATGGCTTTCTGGCGCGTGAGCGTATCCATTACGACAGCCCCGAGGCGCTTGATTTCACCCGTGCCTATTTCGCGGCGGTCGCCTTCCATGCGATCAACGCCTCGAACAAGATCGCGGTCGAGCGGAACGAGACCTTCGACGGTTTTGAAAAGTCGCGCTATGCCGACGGCAGCTTCTTTGACATGTATCTAGAGGAAAGCTTTGCGCCGACTTCGGATAAGGTGCGCGAAGTGCTGGAAAAATTCGGCGTCGCCCTGCCCAGCGTGGCCGATTGGGGCGCGCTGAAAGAGCGGGTCATGAAAGACGGCCTGTTCAACCGCAACCTGCAAGCGATCCCGCCGACCGGCTCGATCAGCTATATCAACCATGCCACCGCCTCGATCCACCCGGTCGCGGCAAAGGTGGAAATCCGCAAAGAGGGCAAGATCGGCCGCGTTTACTATCCCGCGCCCTATCTGACCAACGAGAATGCGGAATATTACCGTGATGCCTATGAAATCGGCCCCGAGGCGATCATCGACCTTTACGCCGAGGCGACGCGTCACGTCGACCAAGGTCTGTCGCTGACCCTGTTCTTCCCCGATACCGCCACCACACGCGATATCAACAAGGCGCAAATCTACGCCTGGAAGAAAGGGATCAAGACGATCTATTACATCCGCCTGCGCCAAGCTGCCCTTGCGGGCACCGAAGTGACGGCTTGCGTCTCCTGCCAACTGTAAGGCCAAACAGTGACATTTCACGCCATCAACTGGAACCGGATCGCGGATGACCGCGATCTGGAGATCTGGAACCGCCTGACCTCGAACTTCTGGTTGCCTGAAAAGGTGCCGCTGTCGAATGACATTCAATCGTGGTCAAGCTTTACGGAGGCTGAAAAGCAGCTGACGATCCGTGTTTTCACGGGCCTGACGCTGCTGGACACGATCCAAAGCAAGGCCGGCGCGCCCGCCCTGATGAAGGACGCCCTGACCCCGCATGAAGAGGCGGTTTTCGCCAATATCTGCTTTATGGAGGCCGTGCACGCGCGGTCCTATTCGTCGATCTTTTCGACGCTTTGCACGACGGTCGAGATTGACGAAGCCTTCCGCTGGGCCGAGTTGAACAAAGACCTGCAGCGCAAGGCCAAGCTGATCGAGGCCTGCTATACCGATGACACCCAGCCGCTAAAGAAAAAGATCGCCTCGGTCTTTCTTGAAAGCTTTATGTTCTATTCGGGTTTCTACCTGCCGCTGCACTGGGCCTCGCGCGCGCGCTTGACCAATACGGCTGACCTGATCCGTCTGATCATCAAGGACGAGGCCGTTCACGGCTATTACATCGGCTACAAATTCCAGCTGGGCTATGCACTGCTGCCCGAGGCAGAAAAGGAAGAGCTGAAGGGCTTTGCCTATGACCTGCTGCTGCAACTCTATGAGATCGAATGCAGCTATGCCGCCGATCTGTATGACGGCATCGGCCTGACCGAGGACGTAAAGCAGTTCCTGCATTACAATGCGAACAAGTCACTGATGAACCTTGGTTTTGACCCGATCTTCCCGGATGAGATCACGAATTTCAACCCGGCGGTTCTGGCAGCATTGGCCCCCGATGCCAATGAAAACCACGACTTCTTCTCGGGTTCGGGATCGTCCTATGTGATCGGACGCACCGTGCCGACGCAGGACGATGACTGGACCTTCTAGTCCATGCTGTTTGGGGCACTTGGCCTTGACGCATTGATCCCCATGATAGGCGCGCTGGTGATTGCCGGCGCGCTTTCTGGCCTTATGGCGGGGCTATTTGGCATCGGCGGCGGCGCGATTTCAGTGCCGGTGCTGTATGAGATTTTTCGCCTGATCGGCGTCGATCCCGCAGTGTGCATGCCGCTGGCGGTAGGCACGTCGCTCGCGATTATTGTGCCGACATCCTTTACCTCGGCGCGTGGGCATTACCTGCGCGGCACGCTGGATATGGAATTGATCCGCATCTGGGCCGTGCCTGTGATCTTGGGCGTCGCCATCGGTGCTGTGATCGCACGCTATGCCAATGCGGCCGTGTTCCAGATCGTTTTCGTGATCGTGGCCTCGGTTAATGCCTTGAAATTGCTGAGCGGTGGCGCGCGCTGGCAGATCGCCGACAGCCTGCCCGGTCGGTTTGCCATTCGGATTTATGGGCTGATTATCGGTCTTTTGTCATCGCTGATGGGGATTGGCGGCGGCACGATCACCAATCTGGTGCTGACGCTTTACGGCATCGACATTCGCCGCGCGATCTCGACCGCGGCGGGGGTCGGCACGTTGATCGCCCTGCCCGGCGCGATTGGCTATGTCATCGCGGGCTGGGGCAAGCCCGGCCTGCCGCCCGATGCGCTGGGTTATGTCTCGACCCTTGCGCTGGTGCTGACGGTGCCGACGACGGTGCTGGTCACGCCCATCGGCGTATGGCTGGCCCATACGCTGCCGCGCCGCACGCTAGAGGTCTGTTTCGGCCTGTTCCTGCTGACAGTCTCAGGCCGATTCATATTCGAGCTGATGTTTCAGCGGTAACGCCCGATCGCCAGATCATCCGCCTGAATAGCCGGCGCGCGGCCCGAAATGATATCCGCCAGCACCCGACCCGAGCCTGCCGACATCGTCCAGCCCAGCGTGCCATGGCCGGTGTTAAGGAACAGGTTCGGCACATTGGTCGGGCCGACCACGGGCGTGCCATCGGGCGTCATCGGCCGGAAGCCCGTCCAGAACGTCGCCTTTTCCAGATCGCCCGCATTGCCAAACAGATCGGTCAGCGAATGTTCCAGCGCGGCACGGCGCTTTGACGGCAAGCTGCGGTCAAAGCCGTTGATCTCGGCCATGCCGCCGACGCGGATACGGTCACCCAGACGGGTGATCGCGATTTTATGCGCCTCATCCATGACGGTCGATTCAGGCGCGCGCGCACTGTTGGCGATCGGCGCGGTGATCGAATAGCCCTTCATCGGATAGACCGGCAGATCCAGACCCAAGGGTTTGAGAATAAAGGGCGAATAGCTACCCATCGCCACAACATAGGCATCGGCACTCAGCAGTCCCGCACTGGTATCCACGGCCGAGATTTTGCCGCCCTCGGTCATCAACCGATTGATGGTGACGCCATTCATAAAGGTGACGCCCGCAGCCTCGGCCATCGCGGCCAGCGCATTGGTGAACAGATAGCAATCGCCGGTCTCGTCACCCGGCAGGAACAACCCGCCGACGATTTTGTCTTGCGACGCGGCAAGGCCCGGCTCGCGCAGGGTGCAGCCAGCGGGGTCCAGCAACTCGAACGGCACGCCTTCGGCGCGCAGCACGTCGATGTCTTTTTGCAGCGCGTCGATGGTTTTCTGGTTGCGGAATACCTCCAGCGTGCCTTGCTGGCGGGCCTCATATTGGATGCCGGTCTCGGCGCGCAAAGCAATCAGGCAATCGCGCGAATATTCAGCAAGGCGCATCATGCGCCCCTTGTTCAGCGCATAGGCAGAGGTGGTGCAATTCATCAGCATCTGCCACATCCAGCGGATCTTGCGCGGCTCGGGCATGGGGTTGATGATCAGCGGAGGATGCTTGCTGAACATCCATTTGATCGCCTTTAGCGGAATGCCAGGCGCGGCCCAAGGCGTGGAATAACCGGGAGAAATCTCGCCCGCATTGGCAAAGCTGGTCTCTAGCGCCGGGCCGCCTTGGCGGTCGATCACCGTCACCTCATGGCCATCTTGCGCCAGATACCATGCGGTTGTGACGCCAATCACACCCGACCCCAAGATAATTACTTTCATAGGCGCCCTGCTGTAGACAAAATTACGATGGATCAACTTTAATGCGCAAAGATGGGAGAGGTTCGCAAAGTTGCGCTGCGCCGTCCGGGTCAGACGTATAATCATCGTATTTATTGCAATATGTTCGAAGATTCTTCGAACTGATTAAACCTTATGCGAATGATCTTTCGCTTGCACGAAAGCTCTTGTCAGAATCGCATCTGCTTTGCTAACTGCCCCTCGTCAGGATCGGGAGAAGCTAGCGCAGTCATTTGGCAAACGCTGGTGCCGAAGGAGCAACCGCCCCGGTAAACTCTCAGGCAAACGGGACCATCCTGACAACGGACTCTGGAGAGTGGCCATCTGGCCCGCCGAAGGGATAACGATCTCAGGCGCCCTGCAAAGGGTAAAGACAGAGGGGGCACGACAGGCAGGCGTTGACCTGCTGCTGTGCTTGGCTATGCGCCAGCCGTTTAAATAGGGGTGGGCAATGGCCGACTTGAATACGCTGCGGCTGCTGCCGCTGGATGCCTTGCATCAAGAATGTGGCGCGAAAATGTGCCCTTTCGCCGGCTATCGGATGCCGATCAACTTCCCCGCTGGCGTGATGAAGGAACATCTGCACACCCGCAGCCATGCCGGTCTGTTCGATGTCAGCCATATGGGTCAGGTGCTGCTGCAGCCCAAGGGCGATATGGCCACCGTCGCGCTGGCGTTCGAGGCACTGATGCCGGTCGATGTGCTGGCCCTGCAGCCCGGTCGCCAACGCTATGGCCTGCTGACCAATGCGGCGGGCGGTATTTTGGACGATCTGATGTTCGCCAACCGCGGTGATCATTACTACGTCGTCGTCAACGCTGCCTGCAAAGAGACCGATATCGCCCATCTGACCGCGCATCTGTCGGATGTGGCCGATGTCATCCCCGTCACCGACCGCGCCCTGTTGGCCCTACAAGGCCCCGAGGCCGAGGCTGTGCTGGAGGCCATCGTCCCCGGCACCGCCGCCATGCGCTTTATGGATGTGGCGATTTTTGGCGATCTGTGGATCTCGCGCTCGGGCTATACCGGCGAGGACGGCTATGAGATTTCTCTGCCCGAGGATCTGGCCGACGCCTTTGCCCGCAAGCTGCTGGCCGATCCGCGCGTGCTGCCCATCGGCCTTGGCGCGCGCGACAGCCTGCGTCTGGAAGCGGGCATGTGCCTTTACGGCCATGACATCGACACCACCACCTCGCCCGTCGAGGCTGGCCTGACCTGGGCCATCCAGAAATCGCGCCGCACCGGCGGCGCACGCGCGGGCGGTTTCCCCGGTGCCGCCCGTATTTTGCACGAATTAGAACATGGTCCCGCCCGTCTGCGCGTCGGCCTGCTGCCCGAAGGTCGCGCCCCCTTGCGCGAAGGCGTGCCGCTGGTCGAGGATGGTGCCGTGATCGGCCAGATCACCTCGGGCGGGTTTTCCCCCTCGGGCGAGCGGCCGATTGCAATGGGCTATGTTCCCACCCCCCATGCCGCGGAAGGCACCCCGCTTACGGCCGAGCTGCGCGGACGCGCCGCCCCCGCCACCGTGACCGCCCTGCCTTTCCAGCCCAACCGTTACAAACGCTAAGGAAATCCTGCGATGAAATATACCGAAGAACACGAATGGCTGCGCGCTGATGGCGAAATCATCACCGTCGGCATCACCGCCTTTGCTGCCGAGCAACTGGGCGATGTCGTTTTCGTCGAACTGCCCGAGGTTGAGACCGTTGTCGCAACCGGTGACGAGGTTGCCGTGATCGAAAGCGTGAAAGCCGCATCCGAAATCCTCGCGCCGCTGAACGGCGAGATTGTCGAAGTGAATGCGGCACTCATCGATAACCCCGCGCTGGTCAGCGAAGACCCGTTGGGCGCTGGCTGGTTTTTCAAGATCAAAATCGACGATCTGGCCGCCCTCGATGGTCTGATGAGCGAAGACGAATACAACGACCACATCGCCTAAACGGCAAAGCGCAGCATTTCTGACAGGGTTTTCAATGTCCTATACGCCGACCACTTACGATCCCTATGACTTTGCAAACCGCCGTCATATCGGGCCCTCTCCGAATGAAATGGCCGAAATGCTGCGCGTTGTCGGCACCCAGTCGCTGGACACGCTGATCGACGAGACGATCCCTGCCAGCATCCGTCAAAAAGACACGCTGGACTGGGCGCCGCTTTCCGAACACGATCTGCTGGCGCGGATGCGCGAGGTTGCAGGCAAGAACCGCGTCCTGACCTCGCTGATCGGTCAGGGCTATTACGGCACCGTCACGCCCCCCGCGATCCAGCGCAATATTCTGGAAAATCCGGCGTGGTATACGGCCTATACGCCCTATCAGCCCGAAATCGCCCAAGGCCGGCTTGAGGCGTTGTTGAATTATCAGACCATGGTGGCCGATCTGACCGGCCTGCCGGTGGCGAACGCGAGCCTTTTGGACGAGGCCACCGCCGCCGCCGAGGCGATGACCATGGCCGAGCGCAGCGCGAAATCCAAGGCGCGCGCCTTTTTCGTGGATCGCAACTGCCACCCACAGACCATTGCCGTCATCCGCACCCGCGCCCTGCCCCTTGGCATCGAGATTATCGAGGATGCGCCCGAAAACCTTGATCCCACTGCGGTTTTTGGTGCGATCTTTCAATATCCCGGCACCTATGGCCATCTGACCGATTTCACCGATGCGATCAGCGCGCTGCATGCGGCCAAGGCGATTGCCGTCGTTGCAACCGACCTTTTGGCGCTGACCCTGCTGAAAGAGCCGGGCGCGATGGGCGCCGATATTGCCGTCGGCTCGTCGCAGCGCTTTGGCGTGCCGATGGGCTATGGCGGCCCGCATGCCGCCTTCATGTCCTGCCGCGATGATCTGAAACGGTCGATGCCGGGGCGGATCGTGGGTGTGTCGATCGACGCGCGTGGCAACCGCGCTTACCGGTTGTCGCTGCAAACGCGCGAGCAGCATATCCGCCGCGAAAAAGCGACCTCGAACGTCTGCACGGCGCAGGCGCTGCTGGCGGTGATGGCCTCGTTCTATGCGGTGTTCCACGGCCCCGTTGGCCTGCGCGCCATCGCTGAACGCGTCCACGGCAATGCCACCCGCCTTGCCACCGCCTTGAAAGCCGCCGGGGCCGAGGTTGCCCCCGACGCGTTCTTTGACACGATCACCGTCAAGGTTGGCGTCGGCCAAGCGGGCATTCTGGCCGCCGCCGAGCAGCGTGGCATCAACCTGCGCAAAGTGGGCCGCGACCGCGTCGGGATCAGTGTCGACGAAACAACGAATGCCGATGTCATTGCCCGCACGCTGGCAGCCTTTGGCATCACCGACGCCGCACCCGAGGGCTTTGCCCTTGGCTTCCCCGAAACGCTGCTGCGCGATACGGCTTACCTCACGCATCCCGTGTTCCATATGAACCGGGCCGAGTCGGAAATGATGCGCTATATGCGTCGCCTGTCCGACCGCGATCTGGCGCTGGACCGTGCGATGATCCCGCTGGGGTCCTGCACGATGAAGCTGAACGCCGCCGCCGAGATGATGCCCATCACCTGGCCCGAATTCAACCAACTGCACCCCTATGCGCCGATTGATCAGGCCGCTGGCTATCATTTGGCGATCAGCGATCTGCAGCAAAAGCTGTGCCAGATCACCGGCTATGACGCGTTTTCCATGCAGCCGAATTCGGGTGCACAGGGCGAATATGCGGGTCTTTTGACGATTTCGGCGTTCCACCGCGCCAATGGTCAGGGTCACCGCGACGTTTGCCTGATCCCGATGTCGGCGCATGGCACGAACCCCGCATCGGCGCAAATGGCCGGTATGCGGGTAGTTGTGGTGAAATCCTCGCCCAATGGCGATGTTGATGTCGAGGATTTCCGCGCCAAGGCCACGCAGCATGGCGACAACCTTGCCGCCTGCATGATCACCTACCCCTCGACCCACGGCGTGTTCGAGGAAACCGTACGCGAGATCTGCGATATCACCCATGCGTTTGGCGGTCAGGTCTATATCGACGGCGCGAATATGAACGCGATGGTCGGCCTTGTGAAACCGGGCGAGATTGGCGGCGATGTCAGCCACCTGAACCTGCACAAGACCTTTGCCATTCCCCACGGCGGCGGTGGCCCCGGCATGGGCCCGATTGGCGTCAAGGCGCATCTGGCCCCCTATCTGCCCGGCGATCCGGCGGATGGCGGCGAGGGTGCGGTTTCGGCGGCCTATAGCGGTTCGGCCTCGATCTTGCTGATTTCATGGGCTTACTGCCTGATGATGGGCGGCGAAGGGCTGACGCAGGCGACGCGCGTCGCGATCCTGAACGCGAATTACATCGCCGACAGCCTGCGCGGCGATTACCCGATCCTGTTCAAAGGCAACCGTGGCCGCGTGGCGCATGAATGCATCATCGACACCCGCCCCTTTGCCGAATTCGGCGTCACCGTCGAGGATATCGCCAAACGTCTGATCGACAACGGCTTCCACGCCCCAACCATGAGCTGGCCCGTCACCGGCACGCTGATGGTCGAGCCGACCGAGTCCGAAACCAAGGCCGAGATCGACCGCTTTGTCACCGCACTGAAAGCCATCCGCGAAGAAATCCGCGATGTCGAAGATGGCGTCATCAGTGCCGAGGAAAGCCCGCTGCGTTTTGCGCCCCATACGGTCGAAGATCTGGTTGCCGACTGGACACGCAAATATCCCCGTGCGCAGGGTTGCTTCCCGCCCGGCGCCTTCCGCGTTGACAAATATTGGCCGCCGGTGGGCCGCGTCGACAACGTGCATGGCGACCGCAACCTGATCTGCATCTGCCCACCCTTGGAAAGCTATGTCGATTAAGGCAGATCACTGTCATACGCTAACAATGTGGCGGGCCAGCAACGGCCCGCGACATCACATAAAATAGACTAAATTTTCAGCACATATCTCTTGATTGGTATCGGGCACAGGTATAGCTGCCCAGCCATCAGTTCCGGGTTATCCGGTTCGCAGCAATGCAATTCAGGTGCAAAATGTCTGATTCGGTGCCACAGCAGGGCGTTCAACTGCAACAGGTATCGCCGGGGCAAAGCCAAGCGTCGTCTCGCCCCGACACCGCAACCCGCGGTCAAATCCAATCCTATGATCAATCGCCGTCGCAAATGGGCGCGGCATCGGTGGATGACAGCTATCCACCGCGCGTGATTTTCCGCGATCTGGCCAGCATTTAACGCGGCCATAGCGGCAGGAAACGGGGCCTATCCGATGGATAAGGCCCTGTTTTCATGGGCAGGTGCCCGCTTTTCGCTGCGGCGCTGGTAACAATTTGCACCCGAGCAATAGGCAAAGGCAGGATTTGCGCGTATACGCCTTGGCAATATGACGATGATTGCAACAGCCACAGGCGGTTTGATGAGAAGCACGACCCCCCTCTCTGGCGCGGATAACGCCGCACAAACGCCCAAAACCATGCGCACACTGTTCTTGTCGGACCTGCATCTTGGATCGCGCGGCGCGCAGGCCAAGATGGTGCTGGAATTTCTAGAGGCCTATGACGCCCCGACCATCTATCTGGTCGGCGATATCGTCGATGGCTGGCGTCTGAAGAAATCCTGGTATTGGCCGCAAAGCCATAACGAGGTTGTCCGCACCCTGCTGCGCAAGGCTGATAACGGTACGCGCATCATCTATCTGCCCGGCAACCATGATGAATTCCTGCGTGACTACCCCGGTGTCCACTTTGGCGGGATCGAGATTATCGACCGCGTGATCCACGTCACCGCCGATGGCAAACGCTATCTGGTTATCCATGGCGACCAATTCGATGCCGTCATCACCAAGGCCAAATGGCTCGCCCATGTCGGTGACTGGGCCTACACTTGGGCGATGGGGCTGAATTCGATCATCAACTTTGTGCGCCGCCGCATGGGCCTGTCCTATTGGTCGCTATCGGCTGTTGCGAAAAGCAAAGTGAAAAAAGCCGTGAATTTTATTGGCCACTTTGAAGACACCCTCTCGGTCGAGGCGCAGCGCAGCGGCACTGATGGTGTCATCTGCGGCCATATCCACGCCGCTGCAAACCATATGATGGGCGATGTCCATTATCTGAACACCGGTGACTGGGTTGACGGATGCACCGCCCTTGTGGAACACGAGAGCGGCGAATTCGAAGTGATCTACTGGAATCGCTCGAATATGTTGCAGCTTGCCGACAACCGCGTTGCCTGATCCCATTGCCGCCTGTTCAAAGACGACATAGCACCACATGTATACAATACTAGCCGCCTACGCCATCGGCAGCCTTATCGCCCAGGGCGTCACCTGCGCTGTCACGGCGCGCCACGCGAACAAACGCGTCCCCGCTGGCATCGCACCCGATGGCATCACCGTTTTGCGCCCTGTATCTGGGCTGCATCCGGGGATCGAGGACACGATCGCCTCCAGCTTTACGCTGGAAGGTTGTCCGCATGAGGTGATCTTCTGCATCTCGGACCCGCATGATCCGGCGATCCCGCTGGTGCAGGCCGCGCTTGCGGCGCATCCTGATCAGGATGCCAAGCTGCTCGTCGGTCTGGACGAAGCCAGCTTTAACCCCAAGATCGACAATCTGCAAAAGGGCTGGGCCGCGGCGAAATACGAAAAGGTGCTGATGGTTGACAGCAATGTCCGCCTGTCGCCCGACACATTGATGGTCGCCGAAGGGCTGCGCCAGCAACAGGATGTGGGCCTTGTCACCTCGCCCCCGCTTGCCGTCGCGCCCGAGGGGCTGGCGGCCGAGCTGGAAACGGCCTTCCTCAATTCGCACCAACTGCGCTGGCAATTGTTCGCGGATGCGCTGGGTTACGGTTTTGCCCAAGGCAAGCTGCTGTATCTGCGCAAGGAACAACTGGGCAATATGGGCCTGAACGCACTGACGGTGGAATATGCCGAGGACGCGGCCTCGACCAAAGTCATTCGCCGTCAGGGGATGCGTGTCGTGCTGATGCTGCCGCCGGTCAGCCAGATCGTCGGCAAGCGCAAGCTGCGCGGCATTTGGGGCCGTCAGGAACGCTGGGCGCAGCTGCGCTGGAATTCCTTTTCGACACAATATCTGGCCGAGATCTTTTCCGGCGCGTTTCTGCCCTTTGTCGCCGCTGCCATCGCTTTTGGCTGGTGGGCGCTGGCCTTTGCCGCGCTGTGGTATCTGATCGAGATCGTGATGATCCGCCGGTGCGGCTGGCATCTGAACGCGGTGCAGGTGGCCTGCCTGCCGGTGCGTGATCTGCTGCTGCCGGTCATCTGGGTAATCGGATTGTTGAAACGCACCTATGAATGGAATGGCCATATCATTCGGCTGTCCCGCGAAGGCCCGAATCAGGGATAATCTTCTACAAACCTACGCCCGCCCCATTGATTTAGGGCGGGCGTTTTACGGTGACCCGCAAAAAGTAGAACCATATTCCCTTTAGGCCGCAAAAATCGCCCATTCTTTTCGCTTGAAATAGACGACAGTTCGGGTCGATATTTCGCCATCGGCGGATTTCACCTTCCGCAACGCGATGACGGAAGGCTTGACCATGGTAAAACAGACGCTCGATCGGATTGACCGCAAGATCATTCATGAGCTGATGCGCGACGCGACATTACCGATTGCAGAACTTGCAGATCGGGTGAACCTGTCGCAAACGCCCTGCTGGAAACGTGTGCGCAAGCTGGAAACGGCAGGCGTGATCACCGGCCGCGTCGCGGTGGTCGATCCCAATTCCATCGGCCTTGGCCTGAGCGTCTTTGTCGAGATCGAGGCCACCGAACATACCGCCGAATGGCGCGGCGCGCTGACCCGCGTGGTGAAAGATTTCCCCGAGATTATCGAGGCGCATCGCATGGCCGGTGATGTCGATTACCTGCTGAAAGTCGCTGTGCCCGACATGGCCGCGTTTGACGCCTTTTACGTCAAACTGACCGAGACTCTGCCCTGCCGCAATGTGACCTCGAAATTTTCGATGGAGCGGATCAAGGCCACGACCGTGTGGCCGATCGACATCACGACCCCATAAGGCAGCGCCATGTCCATTGAAATCACCCAGCTTGCGAAACGCTTTGGCCAGACGAATGTGCTGCGCGGCATTGATCTAAAGGTCGAAAAGGGCGAGCTGGTCGCCCTTTTGGGCCCGTCGGGTTCGGGCAAGACGACGCTGCTGAAAATCATCGCCGGGCTGGAATGGCCCGATGCGGGCGGCTTGCACGTCGACGGCATTGATTGGCTGCAGCTTGCCGCCAAAGATCGCCGCATCGGCTTTGTCTTTCAGCATTACGCGTTGTTTCCGCATATGAAGGTGCGCGACAATCTGGCCTTTGGTCTAACCGTCGGCCCGCGCGCCGCGCGACCCGGCAAGGATGTGATCCGCGCCAAAGTGGATGAGCTGCTGCAATTCCTGCAAATCCCGCATCTGGCCGACCGCTTTCCGACCCAGCTTTCGGGCGGGCAAAAGCAACGTGTTGCACTGGGCCGCGCGCTGGCGATCACGCCCAACGTGCTGCTGCTGGACGAGCCGTTCGGCGCGCTGGATGCCGCCATCCGCCGCGACCTGCGCCGCTGGCTGCGTGATGTGCATGAGGCCACCGGATCGACCACGATTTTTGTGACCCACGATCAGGAAGAAGCGTTCGAGCTGGCCGACCGTGTCGTCGTCATGGGCGATGGCCAGATCGAACAGATCGGCACGGCGGATCAAATCCATGATCATCCGGCCTCGCCCTTTGTGGCGCGCTTTATGGGCGCGACAGTGGAACTGCCGGTGCATCTGCAGGCGGGCCGCCCGACCGCCGATGGGTTGGATCTGACCGCGCTGACCCGCCGCCCGCTTCCCGATGGCGCGGCGACATTGTTCGCCCGCCCCCAAGATATCACGCCGCAGCCTGACCCCGCTGGCGCATGGCGGGTTACACGCCGCAGCAGCACCGGCGCGCAATTGCGCCTGCTGCTGACCCATCCAACCCTGGGCGAGGTCGAGGCCGACCTGCCCCGCCGCGACGCGCCCGAGGGGTTGGTCCCCGGCGCGCCGTCCCGCCTGCGCATCGCCGCCGGCACGATTTTCGCAACCACCGCCCATCACCGCAGCGCAACAGCCAGCGCCGCGCAGCCCATCCCCCGCAAGGAGAGCCATCTATGAAAACGCATCTTCTACTCGCCACGGCCCTGACAGCTGTGCTGGGCACCGCCCCCGCCTTTGCCCAAGACCGCCTGCTGAACGTCAGCTATGACGTCGCACGCGAGCTGTTCGAGGCGCTGAACCCCGCCTTTGCCGCGCATTGGCAGGAAACCACGGGCCGCACCGTGACCATCGACCAGTCGCATGGCGGCTCCTCGGCACAGGCGCGTGCCATTCTGGAGGGTCTGCCCGCCGATGTCGTGACCTTTAACCAAGAGACCGATATCGACGTGCTGGCGAATGGCGGTCTTGTCGATGCCAATTGGCGCGACGCGCTCCCGAATGGCGCCTCGCCCTGGTATTCGCTGCCCGCCTTCCTTGTCCGCGAGGGCAACCCCAAGGGGATCGAGGATTGGGATGATCTGGCGCGCGAGGGCGTCGAACCTGTGTTCCCCAACCCCAAGACCAGCGGCAATGCGCGCTATACCTATCTTGCCGCCTATGCCTATGCGTTGGGCAGCAATGGTGGTGATCAGGCGGCGGCGCAGACCTTTGTCGGCCAGATTCTGGCCAATGTGCCCGTCTTTGACACTGGCGGCCGCGCCGCGACCCAAACCTTTGCCGAGCGCGGCATCGGCGATGTGCTGGTGACATTCGAGGCCGAGACCGCCGGCATCGCCGAAAGCTATGCCGATCAGGGCTTTGTCCGCGTAACGCCCTCCAGCAGCCTGTTCGCCGCCTTTCCGGTCGCGCTGGTCAGCGAGAATGCGACCCGCAATGGCTCGACCGAGGTGGCGAATGCCTATCTCGAGTGGCTGTATTCGCCCGAAGCGCAGCAGATCGCCGCAGAATACCATTACCGCGTGAATGATGCGGATGTGGCTGCGGCTTTTGCCGACAGCCTTCCGGCCGTCAATCTGCAAACCGTGGACGAGGTCTTTGGTGGCTGGGCCAATATCAACGCCGAGCATCTGGCCGAAGGCGCGATTCTGGATCAGGTCTTCGTCAACAGATGATCGCCCACGCCAAACCGATCCGGCGTAAGAACGTGTTGCCGGGGCTGTCGCTCAGCCTCGGCACAACGCTGCTTTATGTCGCGCTGATTGTGATGCTGCCGGTGGTGGCACTGGTGCTGAAAGGCGCGTCGATCGGGCCAGACCGGTTCTGGACGATTATGACATCGCCGCGCACGCTGGCCGCGTTCAAGATCACGCTGATTGCCGCGAGTGTGGCGACGGTGATCAACGCGCTTTACGGCCTGCTGATGGCTTGGGTGCTGGTGCGCTATGAGTTTCCCGGCAAGCGCATTTTGGATGCGCTGATGGATGTGCCCTTTGCCCTGCCGACGGCGGTCGCTGGCCTGTCACTGACAGCGCTGTTTTCCGCCAATGGCTGGTTCGGCGGGTTGTTGGATGCGATGGGCATCCAGGTCGTGTATACACTGTGGGGCATCATTATCGCGATGACCTTTACCTCGATCCCTTTCGTGGTGCGCACGGTGCAGCCGGTGCTAGAGGATCTGGACCCCGGCCTTGAACAGGCGGCGGTGACGCTGGGTGCCAGCCCCTTTACCGTCTTTCGCCGCATCATTCTGCCCGCGATCCTGCCCGCATGGCTGGCCGGCGCGACGGTCTCGTTTGCGCGATCGCTGGGCGAATTCGGCGCGGTGGTCTTTATCGCGGGCAATATCCCGATGAAGACCGAGATCGCCTCGCTGCTGGCGTTCATCCGCCTTGCCGAATACGATTACAATGGCGCGGCGGTGATCGCGCTGGCGCTGCTGGTCATTGCATTGGTGCTGCTGGTGGTGTCGAACCTGCTACAGGCTTGGGCATCGCGCTATCGCGAGGCGACACGATGAAACCGAACCGCACCGCAATTTGGCTGATCGCCACCGCCTTTGTTCTGACCGCGCTGCTGGTCGTCGCACCCTTGGTCTATATTTTCAGCCGCGCGCTGGCGGATGGCTGGCAGGTCTATGCAGCCAATATCATGCATCCGATGACGCTGCATGCGATTGGCCTGACCGCAACTGTCGCCGTGATTACCGTGCCGCTGAATATCGCCTTTGGCATTGCGGCCGCTTGGGCGATTGCAAAATTCCGCTTTCCGGGGCGCGGCGTGCTGATGACGGTGATCGAGATACCGTTTTCGATCTCGCCCATTATCGCGGGGATTGCCTATCTGTTCCTTTATGGCCGTTCGGGCCTGCTGGGGCCGTGGCTGCTGGAACATAATCTACAGGTGATGTTCGCCCTACCCGGTATCGTGCTGGTGACGATGTTCGTGACCTCGCCCTTTGTGGCGCGCGAAGTGCTGCCGCTGATGCAGGCGCAGGGGTCAGAGCAAGAGCAAGCGGCTGTCACGCTGGGCGCATCGGGCTGGCAGGTGTTTCGCCGTGTCACGCTGCCCAATATCCGCTGGGCGCTGCTCTATGGCGCGGTGCTGTGCACGGCGCGCGCGGTGGGCGAGTTTGGCGGCGTATCCGTCGTCTCGGGCAGTATTCGCGGCCAGACCAATACATTACCGCTGCATGTCGAGCTGCTGTTCAACGATCTGAACACCACCGGCGCCTTTGCCGCCGCATCGACCCTGACCATCATCGCGCTGATCGCGCTGGTGGTAAAGGCGGCGCTGGAATCGCGCCGCCAGCCTCACATCTAGGCAACCGGCAGGGGCGCAAGGCCATTGCGGCTTTGGATCCCTGCCGCGTTAAAGCGGCGCGCGACCTCGACCGTGATATCGGATCGCACCGAGCCACCGGCGTTGATATCACGCACCAGCGCCTTCACCTCGAAATTCATGGTGTCTGCGGCAAATCCGGTCATCAGAACGGTCGGCTTTGGCGATAGCAGTACCATCGGATGCGATTCAGCGGCGGCACGCAGGATCTCCATCACCTGCACCGGATCGGTGCCATAGGCGGTGGTGGCGGCAACGGTGATCCGGCCCACGGCATTGCCGCGCGTCCAGTTCACCACTTGGCCCGCGACAAGGCTGGCGTTGGGCACGATGACATCACTGCGGTCAAAAGTCTCGATCCGGGTCGAGCGCACCGAAATCTCGCGCACATAACCCGAGACGCCGCCAACCTCGATCCAATCGCCCTGCCGGATCGCGCGGCCCGCCAGCAAGATGATGCCCGAGACAAAGTTCTGCACGATATTCTGCATACCAAAACCGATACCAACCGAGAGCGCACCCGCGACAACAGCAAGGCTAGAAAGGTTCAACCCCGCCATGCTGAACGCCGCCAAAGCCGCCGCCGTCAGACCCAGATAGCGGATACCCGACACCAGCGCGGTTTGCCCGCCACGATCCAGCCGCGTGCGCGGCAGAACCGTGCCCGCCATCACCGCCTGCACCAGCCGCGTCAGCATCAGGCCGATGCCAAAGACGATGATAAAGGTCAGCACGGCCATGGGCGACAATTGCAAGCCGCCAATATCGAACCCTTCGGCCAATTGCGCAGCCAGCTCGCCCAGATCATCGACGCGCGCGCCCCAGATCAGCGCCAACACCGGCAGCGACAGAACCATCAGCGCGATGGCAACCAGCACCGGCCAAAGCGAGCTTTGCGCCACATCGCGCGAATGCATGATCAGGGCAAACACGTCAAAGACGAACCATTGCAGCGCGACCAGCGCGGCCAGCAGCACAAGCGTCATCACCGCCGGGTACAGCAGCCATTCCGCCCCCTGCCCAAAGCCGATCAACATGATCGCAGGTGCAAGCACCGCCAGCGCCATCGCACCTTGCCCGACAATCCGCAGCGCAAAGGACCAGATCGGATTAGCGGCCGTCGTGTCCGCGGCAGTAGCTGTCTCGCTTTGGGCCG
This sequence comes from Ketogulonicigenium vulgare WSH-001, assembly GCF_000223375.1. Classification (NCBI taxonomy): domain Bacteria; kingdom Pseudomonadati; phylum Pseudomonadota; class Alphaproteobacteria; order Rhodobacterales; family Roseobacteraceae; genus Ketogulonicigenium; species Ketogulonicigenium vulgare. The sequence goes on from NC_017384.1 coordinate 1,166,829, forward strand.
CGCGCGCGATCAGACGGCCAAAGCGGAACAGCGTAAAGGCGACCATCAGCACGACCGGCAGGCTAAAGGCGTTGCGCACAGCCTCGGGCGTTTCGCTGGTGCTGACCAGCTCGAGCAGCATCAAGCCGCCGGCCATCATCCAGCCCAGCTCCCACGTGAGATGCTTGCCCTTTTGACGCACCTCGGGCGAGAAATCGAACGGCGGCGGGTTGGCGCGGGCCTGCGTGAAAAAGCGACCGCCAACCCAGTTCATCATGATGATCACGCCGCCAGCCCCCGGCAGCGCATTGATCAAGATCGAGGCGCGATAGCCGAACAGCCCGCTTTCCTTCAGCGCATTGGTCAGCAGCAGCACGCCCAGCAATTGCACCACGGCGCGGCACAGTGCCATCAGATAGCCCGTGACGCTATCGGCATCGGGAAACCGCTGGCCCAGCGCCACGCGCAGGCGGCGGGTGAAGGGGCCGATACCAAAGATCATCACAAGGCTGCCAAGCAGCATCAAAATCACCAGCCCGGCACGATCCGCAAAGGTCGCAAGGCGATTCTGATTTTGAACCGATGCATAAACTTCGGCACCCAAGCCACTTATACGACTGGTGAATTCCGCATATGTTTGCGACAAAACACTGGGTGACAGCGGCGAGAGGGCGCGCACCATCAGCGCCGCATTCTGGCGCTCGCGCAGCAAGCGGTCGATCTCGGCGATCAGGCCATCAGCCTGTGCAAAGGCCTCATCCGCCAGACGCGCAGGCGCCTGCAGCGCCGAGAGTTGCGCCGTCAGCTCGGTCGCGCGGGCGACAATCGCAGGCGCAGCGGTTGCCGTATCGCCCAGCGCGGTAATCTGTGCCTGAACCGTGGCGATCCGCGCCACATTCTGGCTGCGCTGCGGCGAAAAAATATCGCGCCAAGCCACCAGATCGGTGCGGGCGCGGTCCAAGGCAAAGCTTGATGGCGAGGGCAGCGCGACCAATGCCTCGACCCGCGCGGCGCGATCGGCCCAAGCGGAATAGTCGATGCCGCTCATAATGCCGTAGACGATACGGGGGTCGAGATCAGGCGCAACCTCGGTTGCGACATCTGTCGCAGTCTCCTCGGGAACGGCGACAGGCGCCTCTTGCGCCAAAGCCGCGCCGCTGGCCAGCAGCAGGGCAAAGCCCGCGATCAGGTGGCGCAGCATCATGCGCTGACATCCGGCAGGGGCGCGCCTTCGGCCTGCATCCACACCGGCACCGGCAGATCTTTGGCACGCAGGAAATCGGGGTTGAACAGCTTTGACTGATAGCGCGTGCCGCCATCGGCCAGAATTGTCACGATCGTATGGCCCGGCCCCAGTTCCCGCGCCAAACGGATCGCGCCGCCGATATTCACCCCGGTCGAGCCGCCGACACACAGGCCCTCGTGCTGCAGCAGATCAAAGATCAGCGGCAGGGCTTCGGTATCGGGGATATTATAGGCGAAATCGGGGGTGAACCCCTCGAGATTGCCGGTGATCCGGCCCTGCCCGATCCCTTCGGTGATCGAATTGCCCGCCGATTTCAGCGCGCCATTTTGATACCAGTTATAAAGGGCCGAGCCATCGGGATCGGCCAGCGCAATCTTGACGCCCTTTGGTTGCAGCGCAAGGCCGGTACCCGCGAGCGTGCCGCCCGACCCGACAGCCGCGACGAAGCCATCTACCTTGCCGCCGGTCTGCTCCCAAATCTCGGGCGCGGTGGTGTCAAAATGCGCCTGACGGTTGGCGATATTATCGAATTGATTGGCCCATATCACCCCGCGCGGGTCCGTTGCGGCAAGGCTTTCGGCCAGCCGCTGCGAATAGCGCACGTAATTGTTCGGGTTGGAATAGGGCGCGGCGGGCACCAGCACCAGCTGCGCGCCAGCCAAGCGGATCATGTCCTTTTTCTCTTGGCTTTGCGTTTCGGGCATGACGATGACAGTGCGAAACCCCATCGAGGCGCCGACCAGCGCAAGGCCAATGCCGGTATTGCCCGCCGTCCCTTCGACAATCGTGCCACCGGGGCTCAAGGTGCCGCGCGCAATCACGTCGCGAATGATGAACAAGGCCGCGCGGTCTTTCACCGATTGGCCGGGGTTCATAAACTCGGCCTTGCCCAAAATGGTGCATCCGGTCGCCTCTGACGCCGCGCGGAGTTTGATCAATGGCGTATTGCCGACCGTTTCGGCAAGGTCGCGGCGCGTGGTCATGGGATGCCCTTTATTCTTATCGCGTCATTCAGCTTTACGGCTGTGCGGCTGTGGAAATCAAGTCACGGCGCAGCGCGTCGCGCTTTCGCGCAAGTTGCAGCAACAACAATTGCAGCGGGCCGGCATTGATCTCGCCGCTGTCCATCGCGGCCATGGCCTGATCAAAGGGGATGATATGCAGGCGCAGATCCTCGGCCTCCTCCAGCAAACCGCCAAAGGCCGGATGGCTGTCGGGCAGATCGGTCAGGGCGATAAAGCCATGGAAATATTCGCTGCTACCGCCCGGCGAGGGGTAATAACCGCCCGTCGGCAATAGGGTGACATTGTCCAGCCCCGCCTCCTCGTGCAATTCGCGCAAGGCGGTGGCCTCGGCGCTCTCGCCCGCGTCGACAAGGCCCGCGACGGGTTCCAAAATCCACGGCTGCGGATCGCCGCGACGGATCAGGCCGGGGCGGATCTGCTCGACCAGCAGCACGCGGTCACGCTGCGCGTCATAGGGTAACATTAGGGCGGCATCACCCACCACCAGCACATCGCGCAACTGGCGATCAGAGCGCGTGCCGTCAAAGCGGGTGTAATCCATGCCAACCTGCGCCAGACGGTGGTAAACACCCAAAAGCGGGCCAACATCTTCCCATTGATAATCATCAGCAGGCGCGCGGGTGATGGTCAGCGGTCGCGTTTGCTGCGCCGCATCCAGAAAACTGGTCGCCCGTGCCAGAACACGCGGCATGGTGCGGCGCAGGGTATCGGGCCAGGGCAGCGGCCCAAGTTCGGCCAATGCCAACAGCAGCGCATCGACCCTGACAGGAGGCGTGCCGGTCACGACACCCCCCTCAACCCTTCCGCCAATCAGCGTGACAAAGGCCACAAGGCGCGCCGACCCATCCGCATCGGCACTCAACACGCCATCTTCCACCTGACCAAAGGCACCGGCCAACTGCGGGTCGGCCCAAAGGCCAGTCAGTTCAAATCGTTGCATTTATTTCGGCTTTACCATCGACACTTGCATGACATCGCAGCCGCCGCCGTGGAACACGCCGGCGCAGCTTGTCAGATAAAAATCCCACATCCGTTTGAACCGCTCATCAAAGCCGAGAGCATTGACCTGCGGCCAGACCGCGTTGAAGCGCTCATACCAGCGGCGCAGCGTCAGCGAATAGCTTTCGCCAAAGGGCCTTGCGCCACCATATTCCATATCCGCAAGCGCGATCTGATCTTGCATCACCGCGTGGCTGGGCAGCATGCCGCCCGGAAAGATATAGCGCTGAATAAAGTCGATCCGGCTGCGGTAATCCTGAAAGCGGTCATCGCGAATGGTGATCGCCTGCACGGTCGCGACTTTGCCGGGTTTCAGGCAGTCACGGATCTTGCCAAAATAGGTGGGCCAGAACTTCTCGCCGACCGCTTCGATCATCTCGATACTGGCGATACCGTCATAGGTGCCGGTCTCGTCGCGATAATCCTGCAGCTTGATCGTGACCCGATCCGACAGCCCTTGGCGCGCCATACGGGCGGTTGCGAATTTGAACTGCTCTTGGCTGATGGTCAGGCAGGTGACGCGCAGACCCCGCTCTTTCGCCGCATATTCGGCAAAGCCGCCCCAGCCGCAACCGATCTCCAGCACATGATCGCCCGGCTGCGCGCCGATCAGATCAACCATTGACTGATATTTACGGGTCTGCGCCACCTCAAGGCTTTCTTGCGGGTCCTCATAGATCGCCGATGAATAGGTCATCGTGTCATCCAGCCACAGGCTGTAGAAATCATTCCCCAGATCGTAGTGATGCGCGATATTCTTACGCGAGCCGCGGCGGCTGTTCGAATGCAGCCAAAAGCGCACCTTCTCGAGGAACTGAATGATCGGCAGGCCGCGGAAACTGTCAAAGACGATCTCGAAATCATCATTGATCAGGTCAAAGAACGCCAGCAAATCGGGCGAAGACCACTGCCCGTCCATATAGGCCTCGGAAAAGCCCAAATCGCCTTCGCGCAGCAGGCGGGCGAAAACCTCGGGGTCATGCACATCGACCTGCGCAACATAGCCCGGCGCGCCTGCCTCGGCGCGGAAAACACGTCCATCCGGCAATACAAAGTCCAGCCGGCCGCGCTGCAATTTCTTAGCGATATTGAATACATGCGTGAAATAGCGCGGCAGGTTCGGCTGACCCGTCGTCTCTGTCAGGATCATTCTAACTACTCCCTCAACCTCGTCGGCCCCTCGGGGTCTATCCTAGCTTATCAGGTGCAGATTATCCGCCGAGCCGCCAATGTCACGCCCGCTGTGGCAATCCGCAGCAGGTTAATTTCACCGAGGCAGGTTTTACGGGTGCTGCACACGCAGGAAACCGCTGATAAATTAGGCACATTTAGCGAAATCTGCACGCGCCCCGAAGTCATCGGGGGAATTGCAATCTTGCGCGGCGGGCCGGTCGGGCGATAGGCTGATTGCAACTTCCTCACCCCGTCATTTACGGAGATGATAATGAGACTTGCTAAGATCCTCGGCGCAGCCTCGCTGGTCGCACTTGCCACCGCCGCCCATGCGCAGGACCCCGAACTGCTGGTATTTGATTACCCGGCGTTCGAGGCTCCGGGTTTTCACCAGCCCTATATTGACAAATATGGCGTTGCGCCGACCTTTGCGTTCTTTGGCGATGAGGAAGAGGCGTTCCAGCGCCTGAATGCGGGTTTCCAAACCGATGTCACCCATATCTGCGCCGGCACCGTGCCGCTGTTCACCGAAGGCGCCGCCCATCTGATCGAGCCGTGGGACACCTCGCGGATCGAGGCGTTCGGCAGCCTGAACGCCGACCTTCTGGGCACCAATATGCAGGCAGATGGCGATCTGTTCTTCCTGCCGACCGATTTTGGCACCTCGGCTATCGCCTATAACCCCGAACAAGTGCCCGAAGAGGATGTCGCCTCGCTCAGCGTCTTCCACAACCCCGCCTATGCGGGCCGCATGACGATCCCGGACAATGTCGATGACGCCTATGCGCTGGCCTATCTGGCGACCGGGGTCACCGATTGGACCAATGCAACGCCCGAGCAGTTCGAGGCCGCATCGAACTGGCTGCGCGAAGCCCACCCGAATCTGCGCACCTATTGGGTTGACCCGTCCGAGCTGGCACAGCTGATGGCTTCGGGCGAGATTCTGGTCTCCTGGGCGTGGAACGAGACCTTCCCGACCATGGTCGCCGAAGGCCGCCCGATCGGCTTTCAGCGCGAACCTGTCGAGGGTTCCAGCCTGTGGCTGTGCGGTTACCTGAACATGGCCAACGGCCCGGGTTCCGAGGACAAAGCCTATGATTATCTGAACGCATTCCTCTCGCCCGCCTCGACCAGCTATCTGGTGGGCGCCGGTTTCGCGCAGTCGAACACCGTCGGCATGGAAGGCATCACCGAAGAGGAGCTGACCGCAGGCGGCATTGGCGAGATCGACGCGCCGATCCTGGCACAGCTGCCGATGACGGTTGAACAGCGCGCCCTGCACGCCGAAACGTTCGAGATGATCAAAGCCGGTTTCTAAACCGCACCTTTCCAATGTGACCAAAGGGCGGCGGGGCAACCTGCCGCCCTTTTCACTTGAACCTGCCGATGCGCCGCCTTATCTAGCAATTGTCCTTCGGGACTATGGACATAAACGCGCATGTAATAAGCGGATCGGACCCGGGGGCGGTACCCGGCGACTCCACCATATTCCTTTATTGGGGGATCAGGGGGTCGAAACAGGATCGACGAACGTCTAAAGATGTTAGCTTTGGCTCGGTGAGGTACCACCGTTATCGGTCCGTTTTGTACAGTTGCCAATAACAACCGTGCTCCGGCAATGGCTCTGGCTGCTTAAGCAGTTCGAGTCGCCGAAACTAAGTCCTTGCGCTTAGCCGCGTAAGGCGGGGTTCGCAGGTACCTGGCAACAGAAACCTGCACTTTCCCCGCCCTTTGGCTATCAGGCCGACATTGCAGCGCCGCCGCCGTCGATACGGTAGTAAGCGCCGGTGATGAAGCTGGCTTTGTCCGAGGCAAGGAACACCATCAGATCCGCGATCTCATCCGCGGTCGCATAGCGTTTCAGCGGCACGGCGGCCTCGAAATTCTTGCGAGCCTCGTCCTCGTGGCCCTTGGCGGCGTTGGTTTCGATGCTGCGCATCATTCGGGTGTCGACACCCGAGGGGGCAACCGCATTGACGCGCACGCCATAAGGCGCGGCTTCCAGCGCCGCGGTCTTATTCAGACCGATCACCGCATGTTTCGAGGCGGCATAGGCGCTCATCCCCGGCGCGCCCAGCAGCCCGCCGTTCGAGGCTGTGTTCACCACGCTATCGGTGCCCGCACACCCTTGGTTCTGTGCGGCGATCAACAGGTGAATGGGCGCAAATGAACAGGTCCCTTTCCCTCTTTCATCCCCCCGGCAAATCGGTCTATTCTAGGCCTGCATTCTACGGTGGAGGAAGATGTGGCCCGCTCGATCGACTATGGAAAGTTGATGCATCGCGCCATGCGCGGCTTGATTCAGGAGATTCTGGGCGATATCGCCCAAACGGGTCTGCCGGGCGAGCACCATTTCTTTATCACCTTCGACACGAACCATCCCGATGTCGAACTGGCTGATTGGCTGTTTGATCGCTATCCGCATGAAATGACGGTGGTTTTGCAGCACTGGTTCCAGGATCTGAACGTCACCGACGAAGGGTTCTCGGTCGTGCTGAATTTCGGCGACAACCCCGAACCGATCTATGTCCCCTATGACGCGATCCGCACCTTTGTTGATCCGTCGGTCGAATTCGGCCTGCGCTTTGAGGCACAGGACGAGGATGAGGACGACGAGGATGAGGACGGCGAGGCCCCGATGGCCGAGATGGTCGAGCCTGATGACACCCCCCGCCCGCAAGCCGAGATTGTCAGCCTCGACAAATTCCGCCGTTAATCCCTAGAATTCAGGACATTGATGATGACTGCCACCCGCACCGAGACCGACAGCTTCGGTCCGCTGGACGTTCCTGCCGATAAATATTGGGGGGCGCAGACGCAGCGCTCGATCATCAATTTCCCGATTGGCTGGGAAAAGCAGCCGATCCCGATCGTCCGCGCGCTGGGTGTGGTGAAAAAGGCGGCTGCCACCGTGAACGCCGCACAGGGCGATCTGGCCGCCGATCTGGCCGAGGCGATCAAGAATGCCGCGCAAGAGGTGATCGACGGCAAGTTCGACGATAACTTCCCGCTGGTCGTGTGGCAGACGGGTTCGGGCACGCAGTCGAATATGAACGCGAACGAAGTCATCTCGAACCGCGCGATCGAGGTTCTGGGCGGCGTGATGGGATCGAAAAAGCCCGTCCACCCCAATGACCATGTGAATATGGGCCAGTCGTCCAACGACACTTTCCCGACCGCAATGCATGTCGCCATCGGTATGCTGGCACGCGATGTGCTGCTGCCAGGGTTAGAAAAGCTGTCGGCGGCGCTATGGGCCAAATCGGATGAGTTCAAGGCGATCATCAAGATCGGCCGCACCCATACGCAGGATGCGACCCCGCTGACTTTGGGCCAGGAATTCAGCGGCTACGCGACCCAGGTGGACAAGGGCATCGCCCGCATCAAAATGTCCCTGCCCGATATTTACGAGTTGGCCCAAGGCGGCACCGCCGTTGGCACAGGCCTGAACACCCGCAAGGGCTATGACAAGGCCGTCGCCGTCGAGATTGCGGCCATCACCGGCCTGCCCTTTGTCACCGCCCCGAATAAATTCGAGGCTTTGGCCGCGCATGATGCGATGGTGATGTTCAGCGGCGCGCTAAAGACCGTGGCGGCCAGCCTGTTCAAGATCGCAAACGACCTGCGCCTGTTGGGGTCCGGCCCGCGCTCGGGCCTTGGCGAGTTGATCCTGCCCGAGAACGAGCCCGGATCGTCCATCATGCCCGGCAAGGTGAACCCGACGCAGGCCGAGGCGCTGACCATGGTCTGTGCCCATGTCATGGGCAATGATGCCGCCGTCGGTTTTGCCGGCAGCCAAGGGCATTTTGAACTGAACGTCTATAACCCGATGATGTCCTATAACGTGCTGCAATCGATGCAGCTTTTGGGCAATGCCGCCAGCAGTTTTACCGATAATATGGTCGTCGGCACGCAGGCCAATGTGGCGCGGATCGACAAGTTGATGAAAGAAAGCCTGATGCTGGTGACAGCGCTGGCCCCGACCATCGGCTATGACAACGCGACCAAGGTCGCAAAGACCGCGCATAAGAACGGCACGACGCTGCGCGAAGAAGCGATCGCGCTTGGCTTTGTCGATGGCGAGACATTCGACCGCATCGTGCGTCCCGAAGACATGATCGGGCCACATGACTGAGGTTGTGAACCTCAACAAGGCCCGCAAGGCCCGCACCCGCGCCGAAGATAAGGCGCGGGCAGATGAGAACGCGGCGAAATTTGGCCGCACCAAGGCGCAGCGCGCGCTGGAAGACCAGCAGGCAGCCAAGGCGAAAGCCGCGCTGGATGCGGTGAGGCGCGACAATGACTGATTTGCGTCCCGCCAAACATTCCGTCACATTGCACGGCCACCGCACCTCGATCGCGGTTGAACCGCCCTTTTGGGAGGCGTTCCGCGCGATTGCCGCACAGCGCGAGATGGCGCTGAATGCGCTGGTGGCCGAGGTTGATGATGCGCGCGGCGATATCGGCCTTGCGACCGCTATCCGTCTGTTTGTGCTGGCGGATCTGCAGGCGCAATTGCCGCGCGGCGCGTGACTTTCAGCCAGATCCCGTCTTTCGCGCGCACGGTCATATAGGCCACGGGCACCGGATCGCGGCCCGCGACCAGCTCGAACCGGTAATCGCGCAGCAGCATGGCAAGGATCAGCGTCCCTTCCAGCATCGCAAATCCCGCGCCAACACAGACGCGCGGCCCTTCGGAAAATGGCATATAGGCATCGCGGGCCGAGAGGCGCGCCTCGGGGCGGGACCAACGGCCGGGGTCGAAATCATCGGGCGTGTCCCAAAAGCGTTCATGCCGGTGCAGGTGCCATGGCGACAGCACGATCTGCGCGCCTTCGGGCACGGTGCGGCCGCGGAAATCCTCACGCTGGGTGGCTTCGCGCACCATCATCGGGACGGGCGGATAGAGGCGCAGGGTTTCGCGGAAGATATCGCGGTTGATTCTGAGCTTTGACAGGGCCGAGAATGCTGGCGCCATGCCTGCCGCCTCGGATGCGGCCTGTTCCTGCCATTCGGGATAAAGCGCGACCAGATACAGCGACCACGCAAGGGCCGAGGCGCTGGTCTCGTGCCCCGCAAGGAAGAAAATCGCGACCTGATCGACCATCTCTGCGGGTGTGAACAGCGTGCCGGTTTCGGGATCGGGCGTCGTCATAATCTTGGTCGCCAGATCATCGGGCGCGGTGCCTGCGGCGATCTGGGCCCGGCGTTCCTCGACAATCGCGGTGATCAGGCGCCGGATCTGCCGCGCGGTGCGGCGGGTGTGAAAGGATGGAAACTGTGGCACCCAAGCGGGCAGTTTCACGAAGGCCCCAAGGTTCGCCACCGGACGGCTGCGCTGGTGTTCGCGAAAGGCGTCAAACACCTCGCGCGCGGTGTCGCTTTCAATCGGAATGGAGAACAGCGTGCGAAAGATCACATCGGCGGCGGCGTGGCTGGCGTGCATGTCGATCTCGGTCGCCTCATCCCCCACAGCCTCTTGCAGACGATGCGTGGCGGATTCGGCGGCATCCCAGATTACGGGGAAAATGTGACGCAAACGCCCGCCTTCGAACGCAGGGTCGATGATGCGGCGCTGTTGCTTCCACTGCGCCCCGTTGGTCAGGAACACCGAATCCTTGCCCAGCAGCGGGATCAACCCCGCCGCGATGCGGCCCGACTTGGGGAAATCATCCGGACGCTCGCGCAGGACCGTTTTCGTCAGCGCAGGGTCGTTGATCATAAAGGAATGAAAGAACGGCGTTTTCATCTCTGCCATCCAGGCGCGATAGAGCTTGCCGCTTTGCGCAGAGAGGATGTCCTGGCGGAACAGGCGCAGGTAACGCCAAATCGAGACTTTGCCCTCTCTCGCCTCGGGCTTGGGTGGCTTCATCAGTAATCCCGGTATGCTGACCACACTTTGGCGATGCGCGAGGCCGAGCTGTCCCGTCCTCGATAGCGGCTGGCAAGACGCTGCGGCCCTGCGGTGATCAAGAAATAATCGTAATCGCCGGGGCGGTCAAAGGCATGCAGATACTGAAAATGCAGCCGAAACCACTTCCCCTTTAGCGCCGCCTGTTTTTCGGACGACAAAGTCTGCGTGAACGCAGCCGACAGCACCAGCGGCCCGGTTTGCGGCTGCGGCGCAACGCCCGTCACTGCCACGGGATCACACAGCGCGAAACAGCAGGCATCGCCGGGGGCGGTCACATCCAGCCAAAACACCCGATCCTGCCCGCCCATATAGGCCAGATCCGCGCGCAACTGCTGCCCATCTGGCAAGAATGACATCATCGGCACCACATGCCCAAGGGTCAGCAGCGCTAGCGGCACATCCGGCGGGCCTGCGCGCAGTACCTCGGCCATGGTCGAGATCGCAATTTGGGTGCCCGAGGAATGGCCGACGACCAGCACTTCGTCATAACCTGTCGCCGCGCGGATCTGGGCGGCGAAATCGCGGATGCGCGCCGCCATCGCGGGGGCATAGGCGCCGCGCCAGCGCGTGGCAAAGGCGTAATCATGCATCAGGTAATAGGCCATAATCTTGCCATCACGCGCCTTGAACCACTGCAAGACGGCAATGGCGGCGGCGATAGCAGCAATGATACCGATGCCCATTCCCCATACGCCAAGCAGCAGCGACGCCGTCCATCCCGCCAGCGCCCCCAGTGCCCCGCCCGCCAGCACTGCAACAAAAGCCTGCAAGATCAAGATCACTATAGGGAAAAGCAGCGGCAGCGCGGCGTTCCGGCGCAGACGCACCATGCGATAGAGCGCGCCTGTCGACAGATAGATCCACAGCGTCCGCGCCATCTGGCCATAGGTGGCGGCAATGCTGTTTTTCATCTCGGCCCGCACGATATCGTCCCAGGGCAGAAAGGTGAAATCGGCCTCGGTGGTCTCGCCATCCACGCTCAGCGCGGCCTGCCAACCAAAGCCCGCGCCATCTTTGCGGCGCGGGTGCATGGTAAAGTGATAGCCCGAAATCGCGGCCTGTTCTGCCCCCTCACGGCGATAGAACTCGCGGTAGCGGCGCGGCGGCACCGGGTCGAACCCGGCGATATAGAACACCTTGCGCCGCTTGACCTCGGGCATCAGGGGGTCAGGCCCCTTTGCCGCGCAGGAAATCGACCAGCGCGGTGGTCGAGGCATCCTGCCCATCCGTGGACTGGCGACCCGTCACGACAGGCTCTAGCCCCGTTGCAAGTTCCTTGCCCAGCTCGACCCCCCATTGATCGAACGAGTTGATGCCCAGCACCACCCCTTCGACAAAGACGCGATGTTCATAAAGCGCGATGATCTGACCCAGCACGAAGGGCGTCATCATCTCATAGGCCAGCGTCACCGAGGGACGATTGCCTTGGAACACGCGGTGGCTGGCCTGACGCTCGCATTCATCGCCGGTGAACCCCTTGGAGGCGGCGATCTTGCGCGCGACATCCATGCCGCGGCCTTCCATCAACGCCTTGGACTGGGCGAGGCAGTTGGCGATCAGCAGTTCCTGCTGATATTGCAGGTCAGGTTCATGCGCGCGGGCGGCGATCATGAATTCGCAAGGGATCACGCGGGTGCCCTGGTGGATCAGCTGGTAAAAGGCGTGCTGGCCATTGGTGCCAGGCTCGCCCCAGACGACAGCGCCGCTGTGGAACGGCAGCGGCGCGCCATCCATCGAGACGCCCTTGCCGTTGCTTTCCATCTCAAGCTGTTGAAAATACGCGGGCAACCGGCCAAGGCGGTTGTCATAGGGCAGCACGGCGCGGGTGGCGTAATCGCAGGCGTGGCTGTGCCACAGGCCAACCAGCGCCAGCATCGCGGGCAAGTTTTCCTGCCACGGCGCATCGCGGAAATGCTGATCCATCGCCGCGCCGCCCGCCAGAAAGTCGCGGAAATGCGCAGCGCCAACCGCCAGCATCACCGACAGGCCAATCGGCCCCCAGACAGAATAGCGGCCACCGACGTAATTGCCGAAACCGAACACACGCTCGGCCGCAATGCCAAATTCCGCTGTCTTATCAAGGTCGGACGAGATCGCCGCGAATTGCGCCGCCGGATCGCTGACCGATTTCGCCATCCAGTCGCGGACGGTGCGGGCGTTGGTCATCGTCTCGATCGTCGTGAAAGTTTTCGAGGCGACAATGACAAGCGTCCGGATCGGGTCGCAATTTTTCAGGACTTCGGCGACATCACCGGGGTCGATATTGCTGACAAAATGGCAGCGCGGCCCGTCGTGATAGGGCGACAGCGCCCGCACCGCCATCACCGGCCCCAGATCCGAGCCGCCGATGCCGATATTGATCACATCCGTGATCGTGCCGCCCTGCCCCTGATAGGCACCGGTGCGCACATCGGCGGCAAAGGCCTCCATTGCGGCCAAAGTCTCGAGGATCGAGGGCATGATATCTTCGCCATCGACCACAATCGGCCCCGCGTTCAGATTGCGCAGCGCCGTATGCAGCACCGCGCGTCCCTCGGTTTCATTGATCGCAGTGCCGCCGAACATCGCATCACGCTTGGCCGCGACGCCTGCGGTTTCCAAGAGGCCCAGCAGCAGATCGCGGCTGTCGCGGTCAATGGTGGTTTTCGAATAATCGAACAACAGCCCGTCTTGCATGATCGAAAAATCGGGCACGCGCTTGCTATCTTCCAGCTGCGCGACAATCGGTTTCGCCGCCGCAGCACGGGTCTTTAATGCATTAAAATCAATCATTTTTCTGCCCAATGAATTGTCGCGCCGCGCAAAACTGCGGCGACGGGTGCATGTTCGGCGGTCAAGAGGCGCGCGCGTTCATACGCATCACGCTTGCCTGCGCCAATGATCAGAATATGGCGATGCAGCGCGCCGTTTAGCACATTTGCGGTCAGCGTCATGCGCACTTCGGGCGCACCGGGCGCGCGCATGGGCAACAAGATATCGCTGCCCGACAAGCCCTCGGCCAGACGATCGGCGCCGGGGAACAGGGACGCGGTGTGCATATCCTCGCCCATGCCCAGCAGGCAGACGGTCAGCGGCAGGCTGGCCGCGATGCCTTGTGACAGGGCGTCGAGCGATTCCTCGGGCTCGGGCGTTTCGGCATAAAGCGGGATATAGCGCGCATCATGGGCGCGGCCGGTCAGCAGGCGCGATTTCACCAGACGGGTATTAGAACGGGGGTTGCCCTCGGGCACCCAGCGCTCGTCCGTCAGCATGACATCGACACGGCCCCAATCGAGATCCGCGGCACACAGGCTGTCAAACACCGGCCCGGGCGTCGTGCCGCCGGGGACGGCAAGGCTGGCACGCTCGCCCCCTGTCAGGGCCTGACGCAACTCGCCAGCAATCTGGTTGGCCAGCGTGATCATCATAATGTCGGAATCGGGATATTCTATAAATTCCATCGTCTTACGCCTTTATATCGCGCCAGCGACGCCCATCGCGATGCAGCAGCATCAGCGCATCTTCCGGGCCGGACGAGCCGGGCACATATTGTTTGGGCACATCATTGCGCGCCTCCCAGCCATTGATCAGCGGGTCGGTCCAGCGCCATGCGGCCTCAACCTCGTCGCCGCGCATGAACAGGGTCTGGTTGCCACGGATCACATCCATGATCAGCCGCTCATAGGCCTCGGGGGAATCGGTCCCGGCCATCGCCTCGGCAAAGGTCAGATCCAGCGGCACGTCGATCAGACGCATCCCGCCGGGGCCGGGTTCCTTGACCGTGACGGTCATGTCGATGCCCTCATTGGGCTGCAGGCGAATGGACAGGATATTGCGGTGCGGGCCGGTATCGCCCTCGAAAATCGAATGGCCCAAAGCCTTGAAGACAACCGCGATTTCCGACGAACGCGCCCGCAGCTTTTTACCCGTGCGCAAATAGAACGGCACGCCCGCCCAACGCCAGTTCGCAATCTCGCAGCGCATGGCGATAAAGCTTTCGGTGAACGAGCGTGGGTTTTCCGCGTCATCACGATAGCTGGGAGCGGTATCCGTCGCCTCGTACTGGCCGCGCACGATGTGATGCGGCGCCACCGGTTGCAGCGCGCGGATCACCTTCAGCTTTTCATCGCGCACCGCATCGGCGTCGTAAATCGCCGGAGGCTCCATCGCGATCAGGCACAAAAGCTGCATCAGGTGGTTCTGCACCATGTCGCGCATCGCACCCGATTTGTCGTAATAGGCCCCGCGCCCACCAACGCCCACGGTTTCAGCAACAGTAATCTGAATATGGTCGATATAGTGGTTATTCCACAACGGCTCGAACATCATATTGCCAAAGCGCAGCGCCATCAGGTTCTGCACTGTCTCTTTGCCAAGGTAGTGGTCGATCCGATAGATCTGAGTCTCGTCGAAATATTCCGCCAGTGTCGCGTTCAGCGCCTTGGCCGTTTCCTGATCGCGGCCAAAGGGTTTCTCGACAACGACGCGCGCCTCGGGGCCCGCGATCTGATAGGAATGCAGACGTTCGGCCAAGGCACCGAACAGGCTGGGCGCGACCGAGAAATAGAAAGCCTGCACGCGGTCAGTGCTGGTTTTCGCCTTTAACTCTTCCCAGCCGCCATCGCCTGTCGCGTCAATCGAGACATAATCCAGCATGTGAAGAAAGGCGGCTACTTCCTTTGAATTTTCGACATATTCTGCCGAGAATTCTTTCAGAGCCTCTTCGGCCAGAGTGCGATATTCCGCGCCAGACAGCGCGGCGCGGGCGGCGCCGATGATACGCGCGTCCTCTTCGAATTGGCCGGCGACGAAACGACGAAACAATGCCGGGATGATCTTGCGCTTTGCGAGATCGCCCGTCCCTCCGAACACAACAAGATCAAAAGGAGCGACCGGGATGACACGAGATGCCATGAGATGCCTCCGCAAGAAAGTCGGCTAGGCCGAACATATTACCCCTGCACGCCCTAGCGGCAGCGGGTCCAGATTTCACCTTAGCACCGGCTTTTGGCAGGCTCAAACCCTCGTCTTGCGATACGCAAATATTTGTCAGACTTTCGGCGGCTTACGCCTCCAACTCACTGTCCCAGTACAAATAATCCTGCCAGGTGACATGCAGCGCACGCGGCTTGAACCTGCGCCCGACGCCTTGCAGCTCGGATGTCGTCGGCTCGCGCGCGGGGCGCATCAACTGCATGCCCGCTTGGCGCAAGCTGCGCGAACCCTTGTGCAGGTTGCACGATTGGCAGGCAGCAACGACATTGGTCCAACTGGTTTTGCCGCCCCGCATCCGCGGCACGACATGGTCAAAGGTCAGATCCTTGGTCGCGCCGCAATATTGGCAGCAGAACCCATCGCGCAAAAAAAGATTAAAGCGCGTGAAGGCCACGCGCTTTCTGGGTTTTACATAATCTTTCAGCACGACGACCGATGGTATCCTGATCGACCTACTGGGCGAATGGATGACCGTGTCATATTCGGCAACGATCGATATTCGCTCCATCACCGCCGCCTTCACAGCTTCCTGCCACGGCCACAGCGACAGCGGGTAATAGGACAGCGGCCTGTAATCGGCGTTCAGCACCAGCGCGGGATGGCGGCGCAGATCCGCCTCCTCACGCACGAAATGGGTGCGGAAATCATCGTGATGGGACAGATCCTGCATAGGCCCTCCGGCGGCGCATCTGCGCCTGTCATCTGGATTGGGCCGCACCAGCTTTTGCGAAGCGGCCGCTTGCGACCACCATATGCGGGAATTAACGCAGCGGAAAGGGGATTCGGTCAGGCGTAGCCCAACCGATCCCGCATGAACGCCAGCGCGACCTGCAACCCGTCTTGCGCAATCGTATGGCCCGCGCCCTTTTGGATATGGGCAAAGATTTCTTTGAAACCGGCCTCTTGCATAACCTGCACGGCGGTCGGCATATTTTCGGGCGGCACCACATTGTCCTGATCGCCGTGGATCAGCAGGGTCGCGGGATAGACTTCGGCTTCTTCGGCGAGAGTGGTCGGGCGCAGCATCCGGCCCGCAATGGCGACAACGCCCGCGATCGCTTCTTCGCGGCGCGGCGCAGCTTGCAGCGCCATCATCGCCCCTTGCGAGAAACCAAACAGCACGACCTGCTCGGGCAGCAGATCCTCGTCCACCATGACGCCATCGATAAAGGCCTGCAGATCGGCCAGCGAATGGGTCACCGATTCCTCGACCTCCTCTTGGCTCGCGCCGTCGACCCAAGGGATCGGGAACCATTGGAACCCGCCGGGGCGACCGGCGCATTCCTCGGGCGCATCGGGGGAAATGAACAAGGTATCGGGCATATGATCGGCCAGCAGATTCGCAAGCGAGATCAGGTCTTCGCCATTCGCCCCAAAGCCATGCAGGAAAATCACCGCCGAGCGGGTCTCGCCACTGGCGGGTTCTTGGCGAAGGGCATTGAGGGCGCGTGTCATGGGTCACTCCTGAAAATGTCGCGGCCAGCCTAGTCGCTGCCCCCCGATATGGCCAGAGTGATCAGACGCCCGCGCGACCCTTCACCTCGCGATACCAACGCCATAGCAGCGTCGAGGCGACCGAGCGCCAGGGTTGCCACGGCGCGGCCAGCGCACGGAATGCTTTTTCTGTAGGGCGGCTTTCCAGCCCGAACAGGTCGCGTGCGGCCTCTTGCAGCGCCAAATCGGCGGCAGGCAGCACATCGACACGCCCCAGCGAGAACATGGCGTAAATCTCGGCCGTCCAGCGCCCGATGCCCGAGACGGCGACAAGCCGGTCAATCACTTCTGTGTCAGTCAGATGCGGCAGCGCCTCAAAATCAATCCCGCTGGCCGCCAGTGCCCGCGCGTATTTCACCTTGGGACGGCTGAGTCCGACGGCGCGCATCTCGTCATCAGTTGCGGCAAGGATGCTTTGGGGCAGATGCAGCCCCGCCCCCTCGACCCGCGCCCAGATTGCACGCGCCGATGCGGTCGAGACCTGCTGGCTGACAATTGCGGATAAAAGCCGGGGAAAGCCCTCGACATCGCGCCGCAGCTCGAGCGGGCCGATGATCGTCAGGGCATGGGCAAAGCGCGGCTCGCGCTGCGCCAACCAGTCGCTGCCTTCCAGCAGCAAATCAACATCAAGAACCTGTTCCGCCATGGGTGCAATATGGCACATCACGGCGAAACAGAAAAGAACAAAAGAGGATCAGTCTTTGGCGCGCTCGACGTAGGAATTGTCCTCGGTCAGGATCACGATGCGCGTGCCGGCGGAAATATGCGGCGGCACCATCACGCGTAGACCGATATCGGTCATCGCGGGCTTGTAGGACGAGGATGCGGTCTGGCCTTTGACGACCGGCTCGGTCTCGGTGATCTCGACGGTGACGCGCTGCGGCAGCTCGATCGCGACGGCGGTGTCCTGATAGATCTTCAGGAAAACGCGCACGCCATCCTTCAAGAAGGGCTTTTGATCGCCGATCACGTCGCCATCGACGGTGATCTGCTCATAGCTGTTCGGCTCCATGAAATGGAAGCCTTCGCCGTCCTCATACAGGAAGTCGTATTCGACATCCTCGACATGGGCGCGTTCCAGCGTCTCGGTGGTTTTCCAACGCTCCGAGACTTTCACACCATCCGAAATGCGGCGCATGTCGACCTGGGTGACGGGCGTGCCTTTGCCGGGGTGGAAGTTTTGCGCGGTCAGCACAGCGTAAAGCTTGCCGTCGATTTCCAGAACGTTGCCCTTGCGGACGCTAGAGGCGATGACTTTCACGGGGTTCATCCTTGTGATCGGTTCCGCCGCGCCCTAGTTAGGCGGCAGCTTTGCCGTGCTGCTAGCGCGGTTTCACCTGAATTTCTAGCCCGCAATACCGGCCCGCAAGGCAGAATGATGACAAATCCAGCCGATCACTGGTGGGCGCCCCACCGCCATGCCGAACGTCGCACCTTGTTGCTGGCGCGCAACCGCATCCAGCGCGCGCTGCGCGAGATGCTGGATGCGCAGGATTTTATCGAGGTTGACCCCGCAGGTCTGCAGGTGACGCCTTCGAACGAGGCGCATCTGCACGGCTTTGCCACCACCGCCATCGGCAATGACGGCGCGCCGCGGCAGATGTATCTGCATACCTCGCCGGAATTTGCGATGAAAAAGCTGCTGGCGGCGGGCGAGGTGGCGATCTACGCCTTTGCCCACGTCTGGCGCAACCGCGAGCGCGGCCGCCTGCACAGTCCCGAATTCACCATGCTGGAATGGTACCGCGCGGGCGCGGATTATACCCAGTTGATGGATGACACCTGCGCCATGATCGCCCGCGCGGCCCAGATTACCGGCGCGGCGCAGCTTTATTATAATGACGTGGCTTGTGATCCATACGCCGCGCCCGAACGGCTGTCGGTTGCAGATGCCTTCCAGCGTTACGCCGGGATCGACCTGCTGCAAAGCATCCAACCCGATGGCAGCACCGATGCCGCCGCCCTTGCCCGCGCGCTGGATCAGGCGGGGATCAGCCATTGTGCTGACGACACATGGTCGGACATGCTGTCGCGCGTGCTGGTGGCACGGGTCGAGCCACATCTGGGCCATGGCCGCATCACCATCCTCGACCAATATCCCGCCGCCGAGGCTGCCCTCGCCCGCCGCCTGCCAGGTGATGCACGCCTCTCGGAACGGTTCGAGGTCTATACCTGCGGCGTCGAGCTGGCGAATGGCTTTGGCGAATTGACCGACGCGGACGAGCAGCGCCGCCGCTTTACAGCCGAGATGGATGAAAAAGAACGCATCTATGCCGAGCGTTACCCGATCGACGAAAGCCTGCTGGCGGCCCTGCCCCTGATGCCCCCCACCGCCGGTATCGCGCTGGGCTTCGACCGGCTGGTCATGTTGGCCACAGGCGCGCCGCGCATCGATGATGTGATCTGGACGCCCGTCGAATAAAAAAACCCGCGCTGCGAAACAGCGCGGGTTATTGTCTGCAATCGGGCTAAAAATTAGCCGACGATTTCGAGGCCTGCGAAGAAGAAAGCGATTTCTTCAGCAGCAGCTTCGGGGGCGTCCGAACCGTGGACCGAGTTCTCGCCAACCGATTCAGCGAATTCAGCGCGGATGGTGCCGGCTGCTGCGTCTTTGGGGTTGGTCGCGCCCATGATTTCGCGGTTGCGCACAACAGCGTTCTCGCCTTCCAGAACTTGGGCAATGATCGGGCCCGAAGCCATGAACTCGCACAGCTCGTCATAGAAGGGACGTGCAGCGTGCACGATGTAGAACTGGCCAGCTTGGGCTTTGGTCAGGTGAATACGCTTTTGCGCGACGATGCGCAGACCAGCTTCTTCGAACTTGGCATTGATTTTGCCAGTCAGGTTGCGGCGGGTTGCATCGGGCTTGATGATCGAGAAAGTGCGTTGAATAGCCATTTTCACATCTCTTCGGGCTTTGGGGAGGAAAGGCCCCGGGTTGCGATTGCGCGTGCCCTATCACGCGATTTATCGGCTGAAAAGCCACTTGCGGCAATTGACCCGCAAGCGCGCATGATGCAAACCCGCCGCTGTATCAAAGGGGCCGCACTTATGTTGAAGATTTCTGACATTTCCTACTTCGTCGAAGGGCGTCCCCTGTTCGAAAGCACATCCGCAGTGATCCCGACCGGCCATAAAGTTGGTCTGGTCGGACGCAACGGCGCGGGCAAAACCACGCTGTTCAAGCTGATCAAGGGCGAGCTGACGCTGGATAGCGGTTTGATCGAGATCCCCAAAGGCGCCCGTATCGGCGGCGTCAGCCAAGAAGTGCCGGGCAATGAGGTATCCTTGCTGGATACGGTGATCGCCGCAGATACCGAACGCGCGGATCTGATGGCCGAATCCGAAACCGCCACCGATCCGCACCGCATTGGCGAGATCCAGACCCGTCTTGCCGATATCGACGCTTGGTCGGCCGAGGCGCGGGCCAGCAACATTCTGCGCGGCCTTGGCTTTACCGATGAAGAACAGCGGATGCCCTGCTCGGCGTTTTCGGGCGGCTGGCGGATGCGCGTCGCGCTGGCGGGGGTGCTGTTCTCGGCCCCTGACCTTTTGCTGCTGGATGAGCCGACCAACTACCTCGACCTCGAGGGGGCGCTCTGGCTCGAAGCCTATCTGGTGAAATATCCCCATACCGTGCTGATCGTCTCGCACGACCGCGAATTGCTGAACCGCTCGGTCAACGGCATCCTGCATCTGGACGAGCGCAAGCTGACCTATTGGAGCGGCCCCTACGATCAATTCGTGCGTCAGCGCGCCGAGCAGCGCGCCGTGCAAACAGCCGCCGCCAAAAAGCAGGACGCCCGCCGCGCCCATTTGCAAAAATTCGTCGACCGTTTCCGCGCCAAGGCGTCTAAGGCCAAACAGGCCCAAAGCCGCATCAAGCTGCTGGAGAAGATGGAGACGATCCGCTCGCCCGAGGAAGCCGCCGCCACAGTCTTCAGCTTTCCCGAACCCGAGGAGCTGTCGCCCCCGATCATCGCGACCGAGGGCGTTTCGGTCGGCTATGGCGATCACATCGTGCTGCGCAACCTGAACCTGCGCATCGACCAAGATGACCGCATCGCGCTGCTGGGCCGCAATGGCGAGGGCAAGTCCACCCTGTCGAAACTGCTGTCCGACCGCCTGCCCGCGATTGGCGGCAAGATCGCCCGCTCGAATAAACTGCGCATCGGTTTCTTTGCGCAGCATCAGGTGGATGAGCTGTTCATCGACGAGACACCGATCCAACACTTGCAGCGCGTCCGCCCTGGCGAGCACCAATCCCGTCTGCGCGCGCGTTTGGCTGGCTTTGGCCTGATGGCCGATCAGGCCGAAACGCTGGTCGGCAAGCTGTCGGGCGGCCAAAAGGCACGTCTGTCGCTGTTGCTGGCGACGATTGACGCGCCGCATCTGCTGATCCTCGATGAGCCGACCAACCACCTTGATATCGAAAGCCGCGAGGCTTTGGTCGAGGCGCTGACCGCCTATTCCGGCGCTGTTATTCTGGTCAGCCACGACATGCACCTGCTGTCGATGGTCGCTGATAGGTTGTGGCTGGTCAAAGGTGGCGCGGTGCGCCCCTATGACGAGGATCTGGACGCCTATCGTCGCCTGCTGCTGGAGGGCGAAAAGCCTGCCGCACCCAAGGCCGAGGCCCCCAAGGTCAAGAAAGCCACGCGCGAAGAGATCTCGGGTCTGCAAACCGAGCTGCGCAAATGCGAGGATCGTCTGACCAAGATCAATGACATGCGCGACAAGCTGGCCAAAAAGCTGGCTGACCCCGAACTTTACGAAGATGATCGCAAAGGCGACCTTGCTGTTTGGAATCGTAAATACGCCGAAGTCATGGACGCATTGGCCCGCGCCGAAGATTTGTGGATGGCCGCCAGTGAAAAGTTAGAGGCCGCACGCAGCCGCGCTTGATAACAGCGTGTTACTTTTGCATTTACTGCGCAAAACGGGTCGTTTTGCGCAGATTTTCATTGCGCTATTCAAATTACACGTCACAGTTGTTTATAATTTTTCGTAAATTCGATGGTTTTTCTTGTACAAAACTACGCTCTAGCATGAGCGGCGGCGCAATGTTGCTTTAACTGGTAACAATTAATCAACCGCCTTCATGGTGAAGTCAGGCATTCAACACTGGATAGCGGTCGTCAGCATGTTCTACGTACTTGAATGCATCACCGGAATGCATGATCCGACAATGGTCGCTCTGGCATTGTCGATTTGGTCGATTGGCGGGGCAAGCCTGTTCTTGCTGATGCGCCGCGCACAGGAAAGCAACCAGCGGCGCCAGCGCCAATGGATTGCAATTGCCGCGATTAGCGCCGGTGTCGCCGTTTGGGGCACCCATTTCGTGGCCATGCTCGCCTATGATGGCGGGATGACCGTCACCTTTCAAATCCCATTGACGTTACTATCGATCGCTGTTGCGATTGTGCTGTTCTGGGTCGCGCTACAGGCGCATTTTTGGCTGAAAATGCCGGGAAAATCGGTTGTTACCGGATCGCTGATCGCCTTTGCAATCGCGGGAATGCATTTCACCGGCATGGCTGCCATGCAGGTCGCGGCCCAAATCCACTATAACTGGGGCCTTGTGATCGGCGGGCAGTTGACTGCTAGCGTCCTGGCGATCCTCGCCTTTGCGGCTTTTGACCGCATAGCTGGCCGCAGCGGTGTCGTCATGGCAATTGTCCTGTCGCTGCTGGCCGTGGGCGCGATGCATTTCACCGCAATGTCCGCGACCCAACTGGTGCCCGACCCGGCACGGCCAGCGGTCGAGGAAGGCGTCGGCCGCACGCTGATCGCGGCCATGACCGTATCGGCGTCCATCATGCTGGCGTTGATCGCGCTGGGAACCTCGTTTATTGACCGGTATCTCAATGACTTGCGCGGCTTGGCTGATGCCTCGCTGGATGGGATTGCGATCTTGCGCGATGGGCGCATTATCGACGCCAATGACCGCTTTTTGTTGCTGGTCGGCGCCGCGCGCGAGGCTGTTATGGGCCGCGACGTGACAAGCCTGCTGTCTGTGCAGGATGGCTCGCCGCTGGCAACTCTTTCAAAAGCGGCGACCGAGGGGCTGCTGCAACAGGCCGATGGCGAGAATCGCCCGGTCGAAATTGCGGCGCATGTGATCGAATATCGTGGCCGGGATTGTCAGGTTATATCTGTACGCGATTTGACGCGGATCAAGGAAAGCCAGCGCCGCATTACACATCTGGCGAAACACGACTCGCTGACCAGCCTGCCGAACCGCGCGACCGCCATGCAGGCGATGGCGCAGGCGATGGAGATTGCGGCGCTGAATGGCGAGCAAGTGGCCGTGCTGGCGCTGGATCTGGACCGGTTCAAAGCCGTGAACGACATCTTTGGCCACCAAGAAGGTGACCGCGTGCTGTGTCAGGTCTCAGATTATCTGCGCGCCGCGGTGCGGGCCACCGATCTTGTTGCGCGCCTTGGCGGCGATGAATTCCTGATCATCCAAACCGGGGCGATCCAACCCCAAGGTGCGGTCGCGCTGGCGGAACGGATCATCGCCATGTTCGCCCGCGACCAGACCGAGGCGAAAAAGTTGCGCACGGTCGGCACCAGTATTGGCATAGCCGTCTTTCCCGACGATGCAGCCGATCCGTCCAGCCTGCATCACGCCGCCGACCTTGCGCTTTATCGCGCAAAAGCTATCGGGCGCGGCAATATCTGCTCGTATGATGTTGATATGGATAATGAACAGCAGCAGCGTCGCGAGCTGGAACATGATCTTGGCCATGCGATTGCGCGCGGTGAATTCTGGCTGGCCTATCAGCCGCTGGTCAACGCCCGCACCCGCCAAACCACCGGATATGAGGCACTGCTGCGCTGGGACCACCCACGTCTGGGCGCCGTGCCACCCGATCGCTTTATTCCATTGGCCGAAGAAACCGGTGCCATTATCCCGATTGGGGAATGGGTCCTGACCGAGGCCTGCACTGAGGCTGCGGGCTGGCCGAACCAGCTGAGCATCGCGGTGAATGTCTCGGCCGTGCAATTCTGGATCCCCAGCCTTGTCGACACGGTGCGCAACGCGCTGCAGATCAGTGGCCTGCCCGCCCACCGGCTCGAGTTGGAGATCACCGAAAGCGTCGTCATGCGCGATAGCGAGAATGTCGTGCGCACCTTGGACGAATTGCGCGAAATTGGCGTCTCTATTGTTATGGATGATTTCGGCACGGGTTTCTCGTCCCTGTCCAATCTGAAAAGCTATGCCTTTGACAAGATCAAGATCGACCGCAGCTTTATCGCCACGATTGACAGCGATTCGTCGTCGCGGGCCATCATGCGGGCGATCGTGGGGCTTGGCCATTCGATGAACCTGCCCGTCGTCGCCGAAGGTGTCGAGACCGAGGAACAATTGCAATTCGTCGCCTCCGAAGGCTGCGTCCAGGTGCAGGGCTATCTGTTCGGGCGCCCCGCCATTGCCCCTGCCTTTACGGATTTGCAGGTTTCCGCCGTTTAACCCCATGCACCATGGTGCATTTTACCAAAGCTGCGGTTAACCTCGCCCCAGCTTTGGTAAAACCGCGACGGTCATAATGCTAACAACAGCCGCCACGATCACCGCCTTCACCACGATTTTCGTGATGATCGATCCGCCCGGATTGGTGCCGCTTTTTCTGGCCCTGACCCATGGCATGACGCCGAAACAGCGCCGCACCGTGGCAATCCGCGCCTGTATCGTCAGCGCAGGGCTGATGATGTTCTTTCTGTTTCTGGGTCAGGCTGTGCTGGACTTTATCGGCATCTCGATCCCGGCGTTTCGCATCGCGGGCGGCATCTTGTTGTTCATCACCGCGCTGGACATGCTGTTTGAACGCCGCCAAACCCGCCGCCGCACCAGTGCCGAGGATGCGCTGGACCCCGGCCACGATCCTTCGGTCTTTCCGCTTGGCATTCCGCTGATCGTCGGGCCGGGGCTGATCACAACGCTGATCCTGCTGGCATCAACCGCCTCCGGCCCGCTTGGCCTTGCGACGGTGGTTGCGGTTGCGCTGATTAATATCGCCATCGTTTTTGTGACCTTCCTTGCGGCGCCGCGCATTGGTCGCTTTCTGGGCACGACCGGCCTCAGCGTGATGACCCGCCTCTTGGGCATGTTTCTGGCAGCGCTCGCGGTGCAATTCATCATCGACGGCATCATTTCCGCCGGCCTGACCGGAGCGGCAGGATGACCGGCGATGATCTTGTTCGCCTGAGCGCGCTGTTGCTGATCGTTTTGGCGGTCGGCGGATCACTGTTCATGGGATCGCGCCAACGCCTTGGGCAATTGACGCAATATGCCGCGATCTGGGGGCTGATCTTTCTGGGCACGATTGCGGTCATCGGTCTTTGGCCGGTGATTTCCGCCACAGTCATACCGCGCCAAACCCAGCTAGAAGGCGGTGTGATATCCGTGCCTGCGGATAACAGCGGCCATTATCAGCTGGTGCTGCAAGTCAATGATACGCCTGTGAAATTCGTGGTCGACACTGGCGCGACCGATATGGTTCTCAGCGCCGATGATGCCCAGCGTGTCGGGATCGAGGTTGACCGCCTCGTCTATACCGGGCGCGCGCAGACCGCGAATGGCACCGTGCGCCTTGCACCCGTGCGTTTAGATCGTGTGGTATTGGGCGATTTTATCCAGCGCAATCAATCGGCTGTCGTGAACGAGGGTGAGTTGAACCAATCCCTGCTGGGCATGGGCTATCTGCGCCATTTCCAACGGATCGAGATTGCGAACGGTCAGCTTTTGCTGACGCCCTGACCTACCAGCGGATCACCAAACGCTCGATCAAGGTGACGATCCCAACCAGCACCAGCGATGTCAGCGCCGAGATGAAAATCGCGGCCCACATCTGCGACAGGTTCAGGAAGTTCGTCGCCAGCACAATCGTCGCGCCCAGACCCTTCGACGTGCCCATGAACTCTGACACGACCGAGCCGACCATGGCCGAGATGATCGATAGCTTTGCCCCCGCGAACAGATGGCCAAGGCTGCTGGGCAGGCGCAGGCGCAGGAAAATCTCGGTGCGGCTTGCCGACAGGGCGCGGAACAGGTCATGCGCCTCGCGGTCAATCGCGCTCAGGCCCGCCATCGCATTGATCAACATCGGGAAAAATGCGGCGATGCTAGCGACGATTATATGCGGGATCGCGTTAAAGCCAAAAGCGACGATCAAGGCAGGCGAAATTGCGACCACCGGCGTCACATTCAGCAACAGCGCCACCGGAATGATCGCCATCCGCAAAAAGCCAAAATAGACCATCAGCACCGACAATATCACCGCAGCGCCCGCGCCAAAGGCGAATCCGATCAAAGCATTCGACAGTGTCGCCCATAGGTTTACAGCGTAGAACAAGGGCCTGCGGGCGAATTCCGCCGTGATATCGCCAAACGGCGGCAGGATTGACCGCAGGTTCTGCGCCACCCACTCCCACCCCAGATAGAGCGCCCCAAAGACCAGCAGAGGCGCGATAATGCGGTAGATCACGTCGCGGCTGATCATTCATCCGCCTCCCAACCTTGACGCAGGATATGCTGCACTTCGCGCACCTTGGCGGCGAATTCAGGGCTATCCAGCACCGCGCGCCCGCGCGGGCGCGGCAGGTCAATGTCGACCACCGCATGAACACGCCCCGGACGCGGGGTCATAACCACAACTTTGTCCGATAGCAACACAGCCTCGAGCGCGGAATGTGTCACGAAAATGACGGTTTTACGCTTTCTTTCCCAGACATCCAGCAGCCGCAGGCGCACGGCATCGCGGGTCAGCTCGTCCAGGGCGGAAAAGGGCTCGTCCATCAACATCAGCGGCGCGCCCTGCACAAAGCCGCGGGCGATCGCGGCGCGCTGGCGCATTCCGCCCGACAGTTGCGCGGGCCGCGCATCCGCAAAATCGGCAAGGCCAAGATCGGCCAGCACCTGATCGGCATCCTCGGGCAGACGTTTACGCACCCCCGCCAAATGATCTGCCGCACGGTTCACCATCTGCGACAATTTCACATTGGCGCGGATCGACAGCCATGGCAGCAGCGCCGCGCTTTGCGGCACCCAGGCAATATTCTTGGCCCGCGTCGCCTGCTGCGGCGTCTCGCCGAACAGGCTGACATCGCCGCTGTCATGCGTCTCTAGCCCAGCCAGGATGCGCAAAAGCGTGGTCTTGCCGCAACCCGATGGCCCGAACAGGGTGACAAATGTCCCCTCGCTGAACGACAGATTCACATCCGACAACGCGCGCACGGTCTGATCCCCACGCGTATAGGTCTTGCTGAGGTTATGGATCGCGATTTTCTGGCCGCTGTCAGCGCTGACGCCGTCATGCATGTGAGGGTCTTTCCAAAAAATACACTTGGCGCCGATCTGCCCATACCACGGGCAGATCGTCTAACCATCAGCCTCTGTCAATGACCAGCTTTAGGGCGCGGGCCAGATCAGCGCGCCCGCGTCATCATAGATCGCATCAATATAGGCGGTTGTCATGGCGCGGCTGATATCGGGCGCCGCGCGCACAATGCCAAAGCGTTGCAGCATATCCGCCTCGGGCTGCCATTGCGCGACGCTTTGCTGGCCGAAACCCCAACCGTCGGGCTGGCTTTCGGCGATGATCGCAGCCTCGGCGTTGAAACGAATACGCGACATATCAATGTCATAGCCAGCGGTCGATAATTCGGCCGCCCAAGCGAGGGCCTGATCAAGATGCGCCTGATCTTCGCGCATCCATTCATAGGCCTTGAATGAGGCGCGCAAGAAATCCTCGATCACGGTCGGGTTGGCGGCGGCAAAGGTGGCGTTCGCGATCTGGGTGTTAAAGGTCGAATGGATGCCAAAGGCATCGGGATTCCATTCGGTCACCGCAAAACCCTGCCGCGCCAGATCATAGGGCTCGTTCGATTTATAGGCGGCAAGACCCTGCACCTGACTATTGGGCAGAATGATCGGATCATAGCCGACCGAAACCCAATTGATATCCTCGGGGTTCACGCCATTGTCCTGAAACATGGCCGAGAATTGCGGCGGGATGGCGCCTTTGTAACCAACTGTTTTACCAGCGAAATCCGCAAGGCTTTCAATGCCGCTGTCGGCCATGGTCAACAGCTCGATCGCGCCGACATTGCCATAGGTCGCAATGCCGATGATATCGGCGCCGTTATCAATCCCCAACATCGTATCCGAGGCACCACCCACGCCGCCCAACTGCGCGGTATTGGCCGAGATCAGTTGGATATTTGCACCGCCCGGCTGCATCGTCAGATCGATGCACAGCGCCTCGAACAGGCCCAGTTTTTGCGCGGCCAGCACATCCAGAATACCATGCGAGGCCGCATAGCCAAAGGATGTCAGAAAGATCACTTCGCCCGGCGCTTGGTTCGCGGCGCAGCGGTCGGGGCTGATATCTTGGGCCGTCGCCGCCAACGGCAGCAGCCCTGCCCCAGCGAGTGTGATGGCAAGCACGCTGGTCTGCGGCAGCGAAAAGAGGGCGGGTTTCATCTGGGGTCCCTTTGGGTGTGACGACAATAGTCCAACATGCCGTCCCGGCCTATGCACCTGCTGTGCGATCTGCCCGGAAGCGTCGGGAACAGGTTAACCCGCGCGCGCGGGCGCGGCAATAAAGTGATGAAAGCACAATGCGCTGCAGACCAAAATCAAACATATTCCGCCGCATTCGAACATTACGGCGTGCGTTTTGCGCAGTAAAAACACAAAAGCCGGACATCATCCAATGCCCGGCTGCGCAAGTGATGCTTTTTGCAGCTTAAATGCGCGTTGCTTTGACGATGGCCATAAAATCTTTCGCGCGCTGCGGATCAACGGCGTTCCAGGTGTGCCCCTCGACCTTCAGCGACGAGCCGACAATACAGCCATCCGCAATGGCCAGCACATCTTTGACGGTAGCATGTTTTACGCCGGTATTGGCCATCACCGGCACGTCCGGCAGCGCCTTTTTCACACTCTCCAGATCCTGCATCTTTGCCGCCTCGCCCGTGATTGCGCCCGACACCAGCACCGCATCAGGGATCGACGAAAACACCGCTGAGCGTGCCCGATCGGCCAGCGGACGCCCGTCTAGCGAATGAGCGAATTCGGCGGAAACATTGTTCAGGATCACCAGATCCTTGCGGTCCAACCGGCGCGCATAGCGCATCGCGCGTCCCGCATTGGGCGTCCACGGCCCCATATCCGAGGCATAGGTGCCGGTGAAAATCTCGCGCACAAAGGACGCGCCGGTGGCGGCGGCCAGCGCAATCGTCGCATCAGGGTCCCACAGCACGTTGACACCAAATGGTTTTTTAATCTGATCGCGCAGGCGGCCAATGACAAAAGCCATCGCGGCGGTCGTTGCAACATCGACCTGCAGCTCATAGGGACGGTCGTTTTCATTGCCGAACATCACCGCATCGACATCGGCATCCTGCAGCGCCGTCAGGTCTTGCAGCGCGGCCCGGTAAATCCCCTCGATCCCCGCATCCGCATCATAAAGCGGCGTTCCGGGCATGGGATTCAGGTGCACCATCGCGATGACCGGTTTGATCCCCGGAAACAACTGCGCGAATTTCGTCATTCATATTCTCCGTAAAAATCCCCTGTCATTGCGGGGGTATCAAGTCATATAGACGCCGCCGGTGACGTTGATCGCCTGGCCGGTCATGAAACGCGCGGCGTCCGAACAAAGGAAAACCACCACACCGGCGACATCCTCGGGGGTTTCAATCCGGCCTAAAGGGGTCTGCGCAATGTAATCCGCCTGAACTTCGGCGGTGCTCATACCGCGCAGCTCGGCCTCCCAAACCAATTCGCGTTCCTGCATACCGGTGCGGACAAAGCCGGGGCAGACCGCATTGACGCGGATGCCCTTGGGCGCAAGCTCGCGCGCGAGGCCCTGCGTCCACCCCACCACCGCGAACTTGCTGGCCGAATAATGCGCCAGCAGCGGCGCACCGACCTTTGCCGCAAGCGAGGCGGTGTTGACGATCACGCCTTTGTTTTCACTGATGAAATGCCGGGTCGCGATCTGATTGGTCAGGAAGACGCCGCGCGCATTCACATCCATATTGAAATCCCAATCCCGATCAGTCAGATCGACCGCCGGTCGCATGGTCGAGACGCCCGCATTGGCGATACAAATATCGATGCCGCCCATCAGCGCCAGCGCCGCATCAAATGCGGATTGCACTGAATTCCTCTCGCGTACATCGATTTGCACCGCATGGTGCCCAGCGCCCAGCGCGGATGCCGCCTGCTCTGCCGCCGCGATGTTTAGATCAGCGATCACAACGCGCACATTTTGGGCAGCGAGCGCCCGCGCGATGGCCCAGCCGATTCCCGTTGCAGCGCCCGTTATGAATGCAGATTTCCCTGCCAATCCCGGATGTTGTTGTTCTGCCAGATCCTGCGCGCTCATCAATTCACCACTTTGCACCTACAGGCGATTGCAACCATGTTTCGGATGCAAGCTCAAGAAAAATGTTTGCAAATGTTCTATTGCGCGAATGATCTCGTTCTGATTTGCTTCAATATGAACAAACTGAACCACGAGCCGCCATGCCTGTCTTTCTGGGTCTCGATATTGGGACGACATCGACCATCGGGATTTTGATCGATACGCAGGGTCATGTGCTGGCCAGCGCGGCGCTGCCCGTGACGCTTTACACCGATCATCCCGGCTGGGCCGAGGAAGACCCGCAGCAATGGTGGCGCAACACCTGCGCGCTGATCCCGCGCCTGCTGGCCGAGAGCGGCTGCCGGGCCGAGGAGATTGCAGGCATTGGCACAGGTGGCATGTTACCTGCGACGATTCTGCTGGACAGTGATGGCACCGTCCTTCGCCGCGCGATCCAGCAAAGCGATGGCCGCTGCGGCGCAGAGGTCGATGAGATGCGCGCCGCAATTGATGAGACCGCGTTTTTGCGAGCCGCGGGCAATGGCGTGAACCAGCAGTTGGTCGGCGCCAAGATCCGCTGGCTGACCAAACATGAACCCGATGTCATCGCCCGCGCGACCACCGTGATGGGATCGTATGATTACATCAACTTCTGCCTGACCGGTCAGCGCGTCATAGAACAGAATTGGGCGCTCGAGGCGGGCGTCATCAATGTCGCCACCGATCAGATCGACCCCGCGCAGGCGGAAATGACCGGCCTGCCCGCGCGCCTGCTGCCACGTCTTGTCGCGGCGACCGAGATTATTGGCCATGTCACGCCA
The DNA here is from genome assembly GCF_000223375.1 of Ketogulonicigenium vulgare WSH-001. Lineage (NCBI taxonomy): Bacteria > Pseudomonadati > Pseudomonadota > Alphaproteobacteria > Rhodobacterales > Roseobacteraceae > Ketogulonicigenium > Ketogulonicigenium vulgare. Next base: position 1,197,836 of record NC_017384.1, read on the forward strand.
GAGGCCGCCGCCGCGACCGGGCTTGTCGCGGGCACGCCGGTGATGGGCGGCGCGGCGGATATGATCGCCTCTGCCCTTGGGGCCGGGGTGGTGGCCGATGGCGATGTGCTGCTGAAATTCGGGGGCGCTGTCGATATTCTAACCGCAACCGATCAGGCCCTGCCCGATGCGCGGCTGTTTCTGGATTATCACCTTGTGCCCGGCCTGTGGATGCCGAACGGCTGCATGTCGACGGGCGGCTCGGTGTTGAACTGGTTCGTCAACACCTTTGCGGGCGGCGTCGCGCCGGTGGATGGATCACGCCATAAAGCCTTGGACAGGATGGCGGCGGAGCGGCCAGCGGGTGCGATGGGACTGACATTCCTGCCCTATCTGCTGGGGGAAAAGACGCCGCTGCATGATCCAGATGCAACTGGCGCGCTGGTTGGGCTGACGCTGTCGCATGACCTTGGCCATATCTGGCGCGCGCTGCTGGAATCCTATGCCTATGCGATCCGCCACCATATCGAGACTTTTACCGATATCGGATACCGTCCGCAGCGGTTCTTTGTGTCGGATGGCGGTGCAAACAGCGATATCTGGATGCAGATCACGGCGGATGTGCTGCAACAGCCGCTGCAACGCCTGACGGGCCATCCCGGCACCTGCCTTGGGGCTGCTTGGGTCGCGGCGGTCGGCACTGGCGCGGCAGATTGGGCGGGGATCTCCACCTTCACCACCGCCCAACCGCTGATTACGCCGCGCGCAGATAATAAAGCGGTCTATGATCAAGGATATGCCGCATTTCGCGCGCTTTATCGCAACCTGAGGGGGGTCTGATGTCCTTTGTGATCGACAATATCCAAAATGGCGATCTGCCCTTTTCTTTGCATATCGAAAATGGCGTGATCGCGGCCATTGGCACAGATAGCGCGATGCCTGCGGACACCGAGCGCTATGACGCCGCCGGGGCGATGTATACACCCGGCTTTGTCGATGCGCATGTGCATCTGGACAAGGCCCTGATCCTCGACCGCTGCGTGATTTGCGAAGGCAACCTGCCCGAGGCCGTGCGCCTGACCGCCGCCGCCAAATCCGCCTTTACCGAGGATGACGTCTACGCCCGTGCCGAAAAAGTGCTGGAGATGGCCGTGCGCGCCGGCACCCAAAGTATGCGCAGTTTTGTCGAGGTTGACCCGCGCGCCGGTCTGCGCAGCTTTCACGCCCTCAAACGCCTGCAATCAGACTGGGCCGATATGATCGACCTGCAGCTTTGCGTCTTTGCCCAAGACGGGCTGACGCAGGAAATGGAGACCTATACATTGATGCGCGAGGCGATGGCCTTGGGCGGCGATGTCGTTGGCGGCTGCCCCTACACCGACCCGGACCCCGTGGCGCATGTCAGCTTGATCTTTGATCTTGCGGCGGAATTTAATGCAGACGTCGATTTTCACATCGACTTCAACCTAGATCCCGCAGGCACCATCCTGCCCGAGATCATCGCCCAGACCACGGCCCGTGACTGGCGCGGACGGGTGACAGTCGGCCATGCGACCAAATTTGCCGCGTTCACGCCAACGCGCCGCGCGGAACTGGCGCAGGCGATGGTTGAAGCGGGCATTGCGCTGGTGGTTCTGCCCAGCACGGACAGCTTTTTGAACGGTGATCGCACGGACCCGCTGCGCCCGCGCGGCATCGCACCCGCGGCCGATATTGCCAGCGAAGGCGTCATGGTCGCGCTGGCCAGCAATAATGTCCAAAATCCCTTTACGCCCTTTGGTGATGCCAGTCTGATCCGCATGGGTGGCTATTACGCCAATCTCGACCAGCTTTCCTCGGATGCGCAGATGGAGCATGTGTTCCAGATGATCTGCGAGAACCCCGCCCATATCGTGCGGGGCGGCCCGGTCAGTCTTGCGGTGGGCGCGCCTGCCGATTTCATCCTGATCGCGGCACAAAGCCGGTCCGACACCATTCGCGCGAACAGGCCCGTTATGGGCATCGTCAAAGGCGGGCGCATCCGCCTATGGGCGCCGCAGCCCCCCCTGACCCGAGGCTTTTGATGCAGACCTGTGCCGTCAGCCCCCACCCGATTGCCACGGCGATCGGCAATGATCTACTGGAACGCGGTGCATCTGCCGCCGAGGCTGCGGTTGCGATCGGGGCCTATCTGTCCGTCGCCATGC